>JACKIB010000011.1 GCA_020638695.1 Planctomycetota bacterium | reverse complement strand
AGTCCGTCGTCTCGGTGCTGCCTTGGATGCTCGACACACTCCACGATTGGGACTGGACACGGCCGCGGGTGCCATCGTCGAGATCGTGGTCGCCGTGCAGATGTGGTATCGATGCGACATCGCGAGCGAGCCGCTGCTTCCGTGAGACGAACGACCCTCTCGTCCCCGGTCGCGTCGATCGTGCTCACGCAGCCACGGCCCGCGGCAGGTGCGCGGGGGCCATGCGCAGCTACATCGAGAGTCCGCGACCGCCCGCCCCGCCGCTACCGGAACCCCTCCACCTTCCGGTCGTCGTCCACCGCTACGCGAACCCTCCCCCAGAACACCCGACCGCGGTCATCGAATTCGCGCACCAACTCGAGCATTCCGGCGAGATCCGGCTCGATCTTGCCGCGGAAGCGCTCCTTGCCGTTGACCACCACGCGCACCGGCCGCGCCAGGTCGACGCCCATCTTCGGGTGCAAGTGCACGCACAGTTCGCGCACTTGGTCGGACTCCACGACGAACTCGTTGTCACCGGTGTATTTGGCAAGCACGGTGAGCGGCTCCTTGTGATCGGGTCGCGGTGTGACCTCGAGCCAGTGGCGCAGGTTCCAGCGCAGCGGTTTGGTCTGGTGGTGGACCGTGTGCTCCGGCCACCCCTTGATCTTCCAGGTGTTCACGAACTTCATCGCTCCGCCGGCTCGCAGGTAGATCCGGTTGCGGTAGAGATTGCGCGGGCGCGCGGCGAAGAAGCGCCCGACGTCGTCGAGTTCGTCGGCGTAGATCTCGTGCCCACCCGGCTTCTCGACCCACACCCAGTCGAGGCCGTGTGACTTGCTCCAGGCCGCGTTGGTGCGGCTGTCCTTGTTGATGCCGTAGGGCTCGGTCTTGCCCCACGTCACGTATCCCGGGACCGTCGACAAGTTGGCGATGTCGTGCCGGGCGACGAAGTCGTAACCGCCGCTGTGTGGTGAGACGGCACCGAAGCGATCGCCGAGAGTCAGTGCGGCGCGGAACGCCATGTGGCCGCCCATGGATTGGCCGGTAAGGTAGATGCGGTCCGGGTCGACGTTCAGCTGCCGCTGCACCGCGGAGATCGTCGACAGCAGCAGCGAATTGCCGATCTGGCCCCAGCCGCGCGAGGTGTGGGGTGCGACCACGATCGCACCGATCTCCTTGCTGAGGATCGGTGCGTACGCGCGGAGGTACATCGCCGCGACCCGCTCAGCGCGCTGCGGCGACATCGACGAGTTGCCGCCGTGGCCGACGACGACCAGTGGTGTGGGTTTGCCGGGCTCGTACTTGGAAGGCACGTAGAGGTGGTACTTCGACGAGTAGTCGACGTGCAGACAGGTGACTCTGTGGACGGTCGTGCGGCCGATCAGCGCGTCGGCCGGTGGGTACGCGTGGCGCGGCGCGCGCAGGAGCGCCTCGAGTTGCGACGGCGTCTTGATCCCGGCGCCCGCGAGCTCTGCAAGTAGTGCGGCCGTCGCGCCCTTGGGAGCATCGAATCGAGCATCGATGTAGGCGTCGATCCGTGCAGCAATTGGCAGCTGGGTCGGGGCCTGCGCGAAGAGTGTCGCGCCGAGGAGCAGGGTGGTCGCCACTCCAGAAGGGACTAGCGCGCGAGAATCAGGGGAGTGCCACATCGACCGCAGGATAGTCCGAGGTGCTTCGCGTGGGGCGGAACTTGCCTGCGCGCGAGGTCACCCGCACTCCCGGCGGGCATGGACCCGCCCCTGCGTAGCGCCCGGCCCACTGCTTCGGCGCCCCTTTGCCGAGATGCTACAAGTGGGCGATCGCGGCCGCGTAGTCCGGCTCCTGGGCGATCTCGGGCACCTGCTCGGTGTGCACGACCTGGTTGTTGCCGTTCAGCACGACGATGGCGCGCGAGCACAGGCCGGCCAGCGGGCCATCGATCATCTTCACGCCCCACGCGTCCGCGAAATCCGAGCGGAAGGTGCTGAGCGCCACGGCATTCTCGACACCTTCGGCACCGCAGAAGCGCTTGAACGCGAACGGGAGGTCCGCCGAGACGTTCAACACCGCGACGTCGTCACGACCCTGCAGCTTCTTGTAGAAGGTCTTGAGCGACAGCGCGCAGACGCCGGTGTCGACGCTCGGGAAGATGTTGAGGACCTTCTTCTTGCTTCCGAAGCTGCTCAGGCGCGCCTCGGACAGATCCATCGCCACGAGCGCGAAGTCCTTTGCGGTCGTGCCGACGGAAGGCAGCGACCCGGAGGTGTGGATGGGATTCCCCTTGAACTTGATCTCGGTCATGTGGGCGCGCTCGGGTGTGGGTGAAGGTGCGTCGAATCCGGGGGAGGATAGCGATGCAGCGCGGTCGGACCACAGCGCATTCAGGCCTTCGAGTCCCGCGACCGCGCGGCTTCGACAGAACCGACCGCGAATCGCGGTTCGGCGCTCCCGGTCGGACCTGGGCGCCGATCTTCCGTGCGGCACGACGTCCGTCGTGTGGCTTGTTTCACGGGCGGTCAGCTGCCCGATTCGAGGCTTCCCAGGAGCGGCTGAACCAAGCCGCGCTGGCCGCCGGCTCAGATCTTGATCGACACCTTGACGGTCTCGGAGCCGACGGACAGCGGTTGCGAGAGGCGCCGTCCCGAACTCGAACGGATGTGCATGACGTAGTCTCCGGGCGCACAGGCGAACCGCAGGCTCGGCACGGACCCGACCTGGGCCCAGAGGAACACCTGCTTGTTCGCTCTGTCCACGATCCTCACATCGAAGTGGTGCGGTGCAGACTCGAAGTCGAGGGCGAGCTCGACCGTCGTCCCCTTGCGGAACACCGGGCGCAGGTCGTGCGTCTGCTCGGGGATCTTGGCCTCGATCTCGATCGTCTCCTGCGCGTGCTTCGCGCTGCCCACGTGCACGACGTACTTCCGCCCATCGACCGGCGCTTCGAAGCGGCCGTTTCGGAGCTTCAATGAGCGCGCCTGACTGGTCGCGACGTCCAACAAGAAGGCCATCCACTGCGGATCCGGACCCTCGGGCAGGTGGACGACCACAGTACTCGGACCAGAGATCCTCCTGGTCCCGAGGTTCACCAGCTTGTCGGCTCGTAGCTCGACGATCACCACACCTACCCTCGGTAGCGGCGGTGCGTCGAGCGTGACCTGGAAGGTCCCGGCTTCACACTCGCGTAGCTCGAACTCGCCGGTCTTCGGGTCGACGAAGGTGGTCTTCTCGCTGCCGTCGACGCCGGAGAGCAGGCCTACCCGGGCTCCGCGCAGCGGAGTGCCGTCGCGCTTCAGGAATCGCCCGATCACGCGGGCGGTCGGTGCGTGATCCCGCCGGATCACGATATCGCCGAACTCACCCAGCCCACTTGCGCGGAACAGTCGGGCGAAGTGACGGGGTCCCAACCACCTGGGTTGGCAGCTGATCCCGTAGAGCTGCGTCGCTGCGAGGTTCGCGACCAGGAAGCGCCCTTCGGCATCACTGAGCGCGATCCCGGAATCGTGGGTTTGGCGCAGGCGCTCCAGCGGTTGGACGACGACGATCCAATTCGCGATCGGCGTCCCGGATTCGTCGACCAGTCGACCGCGGACGAACGTCCCGGGGTCGGGTACCAAGACGCAGTGTTTCGACTCGAGGGGGCTGCCCGAGACCTTGGCGGATGCCTGACCTTGTCCCGGGACGCTGGCTCGGACCGTGATTTCACCTGCTGTCACGCACGAGAGCTCGAATCGGCCGGATGCGTCGGTGCGCTCCCAGTAGCTGGTGAGGGGGCCATCCCAGACCTCGACCGCCGCGCCCGGTAGGGGGCGCCCGGTCTTGTCCTGAACCACTCCGGTGAGCGTCCAACCCCTGGCCAGGGTGATGTCGCGCCGCACTCCGCCCGTCGCAACCTCGATTCGCAGCTGCTGTGCGGCAAACCCGCCAGGGGTCCTGCCCACCTCGAGCACGTACACCCCGGGCGATTGGTCGAGGATCTCGTATTCGCCGTTGGCGTCGGTCTCGACCTTGGTCGGGCTGGCGACACGCGTGTGTGGGCCATCGGGGTTCAGGCCGGAGATCGTGTCACTCATCCGCATCGCCAGGACATTGACCCCGACGACGGGGCTACCGCGGTCGTCTCGCACTACGCCGTGGATCCGCGATGGGGCGGACAGCAGGCGGATCGCCAGACCGACCGCCGCGAGTCGTGACTTCTCCAGCTTGTAGCGCGCGGACCACGCGTGGGCTTCGTCCCGCGCCATCACGAACAACCCCGGTGCCCCGCCGGGGATTCGAAACGACCCAGTGAAGTCGGTCTGCGCGACGACGCGTCCTTCCAGTCCGGTCTGGTTGAACGACATCCACACCTGTGCCGCGGGAACGGGGCGGTCCTCGGCGTCGACCACGCGGCCGCGAACCTCGAACCCGTGGTCGACCTTCAGCACCGCATCCCTGCCGGTCTCTGCCAGGACGCTCTCGCCTGCGCCCCTCTGCAGCCAATAGCGTCCGGGGGGCAGTTTGTCGGTGTCCACTCGTCCATTCGAGTCGGTCACGAACGACGGTTGGGGGCGACCCTCGAGGTTGGCGAGTACGCCGCCGGCGGACACCGTGATCCCCACAGCCGGCGTGCCGTCGGTGTAGACGACGCGCCAGACGAACGCGTCCGGGGGGGGCTTGTCGGGTTTCGTGGGGGTGTCGGCTTGCGTGGGGATGCGGCGGATCGGAGCTGTGGCGCCGACGCTCGTGACGATCGGTCCTGCGGTCGTTCCCGGCGGCGTGACCGGAACGGACGGCGACGACTGGAGCGCCCAGACCGTCAAACCGGCGAGGCACGCGGTGCCGGCGATGGCCCACAGCTTGAGGCGTGATGCGCCGGTGCTCGGGACCACGGGTGGACTGCCACCCGCCGCCGCCACCACGTTGCTCCGGACGCTCGCCAAGCAGTCCGGGGTGAGTGCCGCGATCGCGCCCGGCACGACGACGGAAGTCGGCAGCCGCTCGCGTAGCGCCTTCATCGCTCGACTCAGCTGCGACCGGACCGTATCGGTCGAATGCCCCGTGGCCCGCGCGATCTCGATCGTGCGCAGGCCGTGCACCAACCGCAGCATGAGCACCCGCCGCAGCGGGCCCTGCATCGTGTCGATCGCCGCCGTGATCTGCTGCACCGTCTCCCGCGACATCGCCATTGCGGACGGGTCGGAATCGACCGCCGGTTCGGGTGCGTCCCCGCGCTCGATGCGCGCACGGCGTGTCGCGCGGAACAGGTCGGTCGCACGGTTGGTCAGGATCCGGGTCAGCCACGCGAGGAGCGGCCCGTCCCCCGAGTAGGTGTCCTTGCTCTTCATCGCCGCGAGGAAGGTCGCTTGCAGGACGTCCTCCGCCTGGTCTTGGTCGCGCACCAGGTGCATCGCGACGAGCATCAACCGCGGGGCGGTGTGGTCGAACACGCGCGCCAGGGCTTCGGCATCACCTCGGTCCCGGTAGGCCAGCCAGTCCGCGGCAAGCTGCGAGTCCTGAGTCTTCTGCGGGGGCATGGGTGGAGGAACCCTACCGGACATCTCGAACATCGGGTCGTCCCCGGTCGTGTCCTGGCGCGTGGCGGGGTGCCCTCCGGTGCCTGTTTCGCAGCCTGAGCCTTGGTGTCGAGTGGGATTGCGTCACTGGGTATCGTCGATTCGCGCCGTGGTAGGTCGGTGTCACCGCTCGGGCGTTCGATGCAAGTCGGGCGAGGCAACGGAACACAGCTTTTTTGTAGCTGCCCGGGTGCCGGCAGCGGCGGGGTCGATCTGGCTGGCGTTCGTCCCCAATGCACCCCGTCGCAGAAGAGCGGCACCAGACACCAGCTGCCGAGCTCTGCCTCCCCGTTGAGGAGCAGGTTCTGACGTTCGACGAAGCCAGCAGCGAACTTGCGCGATCGCAGCAGCTCGGTCATGAATCGTCCGGGCTAGGAGTCTGCGCCACAGAATGACAACCCTTGAGATCCGCGCCTTCCAACACCCGTCACCACCCGAAAGCCTCGCCGAATCCACCAATTCGGCTGCGTTTTCGGCCGGCGACCTGCGCCGAAATCCACGCACCTCCTGAGTCGCCCTTCTGTGGCGCAGACTCCGGGGCTTCGCCCCAGTCCGAAGAACTCGAGCAAGCGAGGTCGCACTTACGAGCTCCCTTCAATGGTCGCATCTCGCGTCGGTGCCGCACGGAGACCTCGGACTCACACCGGCCAACACCGTGCGCAGCGCGCCCGACAATTCACGGCGCGCCGTGGAGTGTTCGTGGTGCAGCCACGCCGGGTCGACCGACCATACCTCGGCGAGCTCGCGCAGGGGAATGTCCTCGATGTAGCGAAGCCGCAGCAAGGCGACGCGGCGCTGCCGCCGCGGGTCGACTTCGGCCAGATGATCGAGACGGGCGAGCGCTCGCTGCACCAACGCGCGGGCCCAAACCCGGTCCAGTTGCTGTGCTACCGAGGGTCGACTCTCGACTACCGCATTCGGGTCCGCCATCGGCCGCTGATGCTGGCGGCGACTGGCTCGTCGTCGTTCGTGGCGGCGCGCCACGCGAACGGTGATTCCGAGCAAGAACGCGCGGATGCTGTGCAAACGAGCGAAATCGACTCGGCTCAGCGCACCGTCCGGTCGCAGGCAATCGAGAAAGACGTCCTGCACCGCGTCGTCGAGCCCATTCATCGCCGTCGTCCCCTGCCAGCGGCGCCGCAAGAATGCGTGCACCAACGCGTAGTGGATTCGGGCGAACTCGTCCCGCGCCTGCTCGTCGCCGCCGATGGCACGGCGGATCAAGGTCTGGATCGGGGAGGGTGGTATGTGACGTTGCACGCAATCCTGCTTCACGCGGCGTCTCACCGCGCGTCCACGGCCACCGGTCGTCGACGTCGCAGATTTGTCCGCGAAACCGCCTGCCCATGTGGAGAAGCAGCGACGCGCGGTGCGGCCGCGCACCACTGACCTCCAACCGAAGAAGACGATGCTGAAACGTGCACTGGATGCTGTCGGCCGAGAGCGGCCCGAATCCCCGTTCGTCCTCGCCGGCCTGCTGACCTGTGCGGTCGCGCTCGGCTGCGCGAGCGCACCCGCGCAGGCGACGGACCTGTTCCGATCACTCGACGGCGCAGACAACAACCCGTTCCACCCCGACTGGGGAAAGGCCGGTGCCGTTCTGTTGCGCACGACCCGCGCGGCCTACTCCGACGGCCGTGGCGCGCCGGCCGGGGCCGACCGACCCTCGGCGCGCGCGATCAGCAACACGGTCGTCGCGCAGAGCGGCTCGAGGCCCAACCGTGTCGGTGCATCGTCCTTCCTGTGGCAGTGGGGGCAGTTCATCGACCACGACATGGTGCTCACCGAGACGCACGACACCGAGGCCCTCGACATTCCCGTGCCGATGGGAGACGCCTGGTTCGATCCGAGCGGCAGCGGGACCGCAGTGATCCCGATGAAGCGCTCCACCTACACGCTGGTTGGGGAACGACAGCTGCGCCAACAGCAGAACGCGATCACGGCCTTCCTCGACGGTTCCCAGGTGTATGGCAGCGATCTCGCGCGGGCCATCGCGCTCACCGAGGTCGATGGGCGACTGCGGACCAGCAGCGGGAACTTGCTGCCGTTCAACACCGCGCTGCTACCCAACGCGCCCTACCCGTCCGCCGAGTTCTTCCTCGCCGGAGACGTGCGTGCCAACGAGCAGGTCGGACTGATCGCGATGCACACCCTGTTCATGCGGGAGCACAACACCTGGGTCGCGCGGTTTCGCGCCAACGGAGCCTCGCCGCTGCTCGCCTACCAAGTGGCCCGCGCCCTGGTTGGCGCTGAGATCCAGGCGATCACCTACCGCGAGTTCCTCCCGGTGCTGCTCGGGGGAGCAGCGTTGCGGCCCTACCGCGGCTATCGCGAGGGGGTGATCCCCGATCTCGCCAACGAGTTCGCCGCTGCGGCGTTCCGGCTCGGCCACAGCATGTTGCCGAGTCAACTGCTGCGCCTCGACGCGCGGCGTCAGCCGATCACCGACGGGCACCTCGCGTTGCGCGACGCCTTCTTCGCCCCGACCGAGGTGGTTCGTCACGGCATCGCACCGATCCTGCGCGGCCTGGCACATCAGCCGGCCGAGGAGGTGGATGTCGCCGTGGTCGACGAAGTGCGCAACTTCCTGTTCGGTGGCGTGCCCGGCACCGGGGGCTTCGATCTCGCCGCGCTCAACATCCAGCGCGGGCGCGACCACGGCCTGCCGAGCTACGTGGAAGCGTGCCGGCAGCTCGGGCGTCCGGTGCCCCGGAGCTTCGCCGAGATCACCCGCGACCCGAGCCTGCAACGCCGACTGCGCGACGCGTACGGCACGATCGACAAGGTCGATTTGTGGGTCGGTGGTTTGGCCGAGGACCACGTGGATGGAGCCATGGTCGGCGGGTTGTTCCACCGCATCCTGGTCGACCAGTTCGAACGGCTGCGCGATGGCGACCGGTTCTTCTACGAGCGGCTGCCGGCGGACATCGTGCACTTGGTGGAGTCACGCAGCTTGGCGCGAATCATTCGTGATAACAGCGAGATCCGGGGGGAGATCCCGGACGATGTGTTTCGGGTCAGACCGGCCCCGGTGCGTTCGGCTTCACCTTCAGCCCGCTAGGAGTCTGCGCCACAGAATGACAACCCTTGAGATCCGCGCCTTCCAACACCCGTCACCACCCGAAAGCCTCGCCGAATCCACCAATTCGGCTGCGTTTTCGGCCGGCGACCTGCGCCGAAATCCACGCACCTCCTGAGTCGCCCTTCTGTGGCGCAGACTCCTAGTGCCCCTCGTGCGCGCGAATCGACTGACGCAGCCACACTTGCTGCGAACTTCGGACACACCCCACTAGCCCGGACCATGCGTGCCCGAGCTGCTGCGCTCGCGCAAGGTCGCTGCTGGCATCGTCGAACGTCAGAACCTGCTCCTCGACAGGGGTGCACCCCGCCTCCGGGCAGAGCCTGCCGTTCTCCTTGCCAGCACGACCTTGCACGATCTCGCGACGCTGCTCATGCATGGTCCGGGCTAGAGAAACCGACCTGGTGTGTTCCGGCGAACCGGCGCGCGGAGTGCGGCCGCCAACGCAGAACGCAACGGACCGTGCTGCGCACCCGTTGCCCGGACCGGGTCCACCTGCGCTCCGTCGCGGCCATGAAGTCCGTGGAAAGTCGCGGCATTGCGGCTGGGCGGTATCCGTTCTCCCCGTGGCGTTCCCTACGAGAAAAGGTGAGGGGTCGCGGAGCGACCCGGCGCATGGTCCCGGGTCCACTGGCCCGGAGCGTCCGTGAGCCGCCTCGCGAGATCGCGACTCGCCGCTGGCTTCGTCTCGCGACGCGGCTCAGGAACGGCCCGGGCTCGGGCCAGAACCACCCACAGTCCCCTTCTCCCCCGAGGAGCCCGCCCATGTTCACCCGCACCCCCCGCGTCTCCCCGCCCCCCTCCCGCGCTCCCGAGGTTGCTTGGAAGCAGCGCGCCCACGTCCCACGTCGCGCCCTCGAGTGGCTCGGGGTCCTCCTGCTTACAAGTCTCTCGGTCGCCCAGGGATCGAACGCCCCGTTCCCGGAACTGCCGGTGTTGGGTGGCAAGAAGGCAGACACCGGCGAGCTGACCGGTACCGTCGAGTTCGGTGGGCGACGGCTCGCCGCCATGCTGCACCAGCTGAACGGCACCTGGGTGCTGGCGATCCAGAGCAATGCCCGCAAGGTGTCCGACCTGGTGCCTCACTTGCGAGGGACCATCGCCGATGACCTCAGCCTCGGTTCACCGCTGCTGGTGCTGTCGAGCGGCAAGGTCCAGTGCGCCCGCATGAATGCGGCGGCATCCTCGTTCTACCGGTCCGCCTTCGGCAACGGCAGCATCGCACTCGACCTGGAGCGCGGCATCAATCTGGTCGCGCCCGTCACCCCGTCCGGCGTCGTGCAGCGGACGTTCGGGCTGGTAGGACTCGGCCAGCTGCGGGCCGTCCTGACCGGCGTGCTGCTGCGCGATTGCGATGGCCAAGCGCTGGCCCAGGCGCGCAAGAACGGCACCCTCAAGGACGCGCTGCGCAAGGGCACGATGCTGAAGGCCTCGCTGCCGAGCACCGGCCTGCGGCTTCCCGCGGGGTTCCGCACCGGACCCGCCTACCTGTTCGTCACCGGTGAGCCAGGCGTCGGCCTCGGTTTCTCCTTGACGATGGCGCCACGCGGCGGGAGTCCGCGCCAGTTCGAGTGCCAGCTCGCGGCGCGGAAGACCGACACCGGGCTCACCGAGGCATCGATCTTCGCCAACAGCACTGGGCGGTGGGAGAACGCACTCGGTATCCGTGGGTTCAACCTCGACCAGGTCGCGGTGGTATTCAGCATCGACGCTGCACAGCGGTTCGGTGTCGGCGTGAAAGCCAAGATGGCGGTGGGGCATCGGCAGATGGACGTGGCCGGCAAGATCCTGCTGCACCTGGTGACCGGAGCCCCCGCCGGGGGCGCATTCGAAGGTCACATCGACCGCTTGTCGAGCGACGACCTGCTCGCCCTCATGTCAGCCCGATCGCGCAATCGCGGCGCGTTCCGCTGCGACACGCCGGGCTTCGAGCTTCGCAACGTCGGCCTCCGGGTCGCGCCCGGCGGTGGCGACTCCAACCTCGGCATCCAGGCAGGGTTCGCGCTGCGCGGCGCGCTGTACGCGTTCGGCCGCAGCCTGGCCAACGTCGACGGGGAGATGGACGACAGCCCCATGCTGAATCTGAAGGGTCGGATCGCCGACTTCGACCTCGGTCCGGTCGGGCTGCGCGGCTGCCAGGTGGACATCAAGCTCGCGACGACGCGGGACGCCCATTTCCGCCTCCACGGTGCGTCGAAGCTGGCGATCGTCCACAAATCGATCGACCTCGATGCCAACGCCACGCGCGTGACGTTCGCCACCAGCGACCGCGTCGGTGGCGTCTACGAGTCCGACATGCGCTTCCAGTCGGCGATCTCGAACCGCCCTTCGTGGGACATGACCGTCCGGTTCAAGAACGACTTCAGCCGCACGCTCGAGCAAGACTTCTCGCGCCGCGCCCTGGCGTGGGCCAAGGGCGTCGAGCGTGATTTCGCCAAGGCCAAGGGCAGCATCGACGGTGCCCAGCGCAAGGTGTCCGGACTGGAGACGCAGGTAGCCGCGGCGCGGCGTCAGGTACAGGGCGACCGCAGGCGGATGGCGGCGGGGGTCCACGCGAAGGAGAAGCGGATCTCCAGCCTGGACAAGCAGGTTCAGTCCCTCGAGAAGCAGTTGCGCAAGAAGCAGGACAGCCTGAAGCCGCTCGACAAGGCGGCCAAGAGTGCCAAGAAGGCCTGGGAGAAGGCCAAGCGGGCGACCGCCAACGGCAGTCTCCTCGAGAAGGGGCCCCTCAAGGTCGCCGAGGGCGCCAAGTGGACCGCCTACAAGAGCGCCAAGGCTGCCTACGACGTGGCGAGTGGCGCCCTGCGGGAGCTCAACCCGAAGCTCAACAAGCTGCGCGCCGAGCGCGTGGCGGCGCAGGCGCAATACGGCCCGGCCAAGCTCGCCTACGAAGCCGCGGTGCGGGTTCCGGTGGACGTCGACCCGCGCGTCGCGGGGCTGATCGGCGCGATGGCGACCGCCCGCGCGACCCTGACCGCCGCCAAGGCAGCGGTCAGCGGTACCGGCACCGCGGTCGCAGCGGCCGGACGCGTCACCGCGTGGGCAGCCCGCAACAGCGGCAACGTGTTGGCGCTCGATTCCGCCTCGTTTGGCGCCAAGCTCGACTCCTACTTGCGTGGTGGACGCGTCGGGGTCGACCTCGCGGTCCGGCTGATGGGTCAACGGAGGAGTCTGCAGCTGCACGCGAGTTCCCGAGAGATCGCGCAGGGCAAGCTGTTCGAGAGTCTGTGGCAGGCGCTCGAGAAGAGTCTGTAGCCGTGAGCGAGGGCGCTCGTGGTGGATCAGCCACGAGCGCCCCTTGTCCGAAGTTCGAAGTGCACGGAGCCGCGTCATTGGTTTCGTGCCCCCGGGGCATCGGTCCAACCCTGCTCGTCTCCGCCGGGGGAACGGCAGATCAGGTCGTCGACCCCAACCCTTCGGCGGCGCGGCATCGGCCCGCGGCTTTGCCGCGTGTCGATCAGGGGTCGCTCGCTACCACCTCGAGCTCGCCGATCGACCAGTAGATTCCCCCCGCGTTGCGACCGGTGTTGCGCAGGCGAATCCAGCGCGCGGTGCGCCCGCCCAACGCGAAGCACAACGGCACGCGCCGGGGCTCGCGAATGCGCGCCGCGAAACACTCGCCCCCGGTCGGGCCGTGGAACGCCTGCTCCCAGTTTCGTCCGTCGCGCGACACCTCGATCCGCAGGTGGCGTGGATGGTCGGAGCGGTACGGACCGAGCACCATCAGCACGCTGCGCAGCCTGCGTTCCTGGCCGAGGTCCAGCACGAGCTGCTGCGCCTTGCCGTCCTGGGGGCCAGGGGTCCAGCGAGTCGTCGGGTCGCCATCGCTCAGTTTGGCCAGATCGGCAGCGTGTTCGCTGGTCGCTGTGAACGAACAGCGTGGCCCGTCGCGCAGCCGTGGATCGGCGCTGGCCGAGGCGGGCAGCCGGTAGCGCGCATGGGTCGCGCTCGACTCGATGCTCTCGAGATTCCTGGTCGCGACGTAGCGTGTGACCGCCCCATCCTGGTCGCGAGCCTTCGCCACCACGATGTCGATCGGGCCGAAGCTCGCCAGCGCGTCGAGCATCTCCGGATCGTGTTGCCGCAGCCGATGCCACAGCTCGAAGTGGTGGGGCGGGTAGTAACCGCTGTGCCCATTCACGACCGGACGGTCGGCCGCCATCGAGCGGTACATCGTCAGCCCCTGGGCGACCGGATCACGGGACGGCAGCTCCAGCACGGGAACGCGTTCACCCCGCATCTGCAACCCCCAGGCGTCGGGTTGTCGTGCCAACGGCATTTCGCGCAGCCACGCATCTGCCAGCACACCGGTGCCGAGCAGCGCCAGCACCGGGATGCGCCAGGATCCGAGCTTGGACGCGAGGGCGGCGAACGCGAAACCACCGAGCACGGACAGGTACAGCATCATCAACGCCGCCGAGCGCGAAGGGGCGCGCACGCCGGCGAACCCGGGCAGTTCCTGCAGCAGGCGGAACGGTCCGGGTACCGGCAGCTCGTCGCCGAGCGCATGGACCACCGGCCCCAGGGTGAACGACCAACATGCGATCGCCATCAGCCAGCAGTAACCCGGTGCACGATGCGCCGCGGTCGTAGCATTCGGGATGGCCACTACGGAGCGGAAGCGAAGCCCCGCGACGATGCACCCGGCGAGGATCAACGCAACCAGGGTCAGACCGGGAAACAGCTCGTTCTCGAACCGCTCGATGAGGTGCAGGTTGCCCCAGATCCGCAGCCGCGGCGATGCGCAGAGGATCCCGCACAGGTCAGCCGACGTCGCGATCGTCTCGGACGCGTCTCGCCCCAGCCCGTAGCTCCGGTGGATCGCCAAGTAGCGCAGCACGACCGGTGCCAGGGCAGCAAACCCCGCGGCCCATGCCACGCACATCGCCAACAACCGCCGCCAACCGGCCGTGACGCCGCACCACGACAGCCAGACTCCGATGCACAGCGTGAAGTACAGCAGGTAGTAGCCGTTGGTCAGTCCGAGCATCGCGAAGCCGAGTGCGAACAGGGCCAGCCACCGCTTGCGCGGCTCCCGCACATACCTGTGCAGGGCGAACAGCACCAGCGGCATGGTGTAGGTGGAGAGCACCTGGATGTGCGGCAGGTGCGCCGCGCGATACGGATGGAATGCGAAGACCAATCCGCTCAGGAACGCCGCGTCGCGCCGTCCCGTCAGCTCCCGAACCAACCACGCGGTGCACAGCCCGCACAGCGGGAACGACACCAGGAAGGTGATGTTGTAGGCCAGCTGTGGGCCGGCGCCGAGCCACTGCAGCGGGCTCGAGATCACGCTGAGACCGAGCAGCGTCTCGGAGAACGCCAACGCGCCGGTCGCCGGGTAGAACGCGGGTGCGTTCCAGTAGGCCTCGGTCAGCGGCAGCTGCCGGGCGTTCCACCACAGGATCCAAGTGTTGAGCACCGGGTCGCCGAGGTCGCTCGGGATCGCTTCCGACAGTCGGCCCGCGAGCGGCCAGGTGTAGCCGATGGCGAGTGCCATGTAGACCGCGCACAGCAGCGCCGACCACGCGGTCGGGCCGAGCCACGGTCGGGGTATCGTGTGCGGTGTCATTTCGGACCGAGTCGGGGAGCGTGACGGGGGACCATCATTGCGCCACGGCAGCGCGCAGCGCGACCAACAATCTCGAGGGTTGCGGTGGCGGGCTCGCGTGCCGAACCGAATACCGCAGACCGGAGCCGTGCAGGACGCGCACCGCACCCGGTACGCCTTCCAGTCGATCGACCACCGCGTAGTCGACGCCCCACGCGTGCAGGCGGTGCCAGTCGACCATCCGAGCGGATGCTCGTTCGACACGGACTTCCTTCGCGGAGCACAGCTCCGATCGGGCGTGCTCGAGCTCGAGTGTGGAGTACGAGTGGTACAGCACCTGCTCGCCGCGATGGTCAGCGAGTTCGCCAGCAGCGCCAGCACCATCGCCTGACGAGTCCATCGGATGGCGCGGCTGCGGTGCCGATCGGGGGACCAGAGGAGAAGCAGCGGAAGCCAACCGAGTTGCGGCATGTAGCGCAGCCACCACGCTGCGGGGTGAACCACGACGCTCGCCAGGATCCCGAGCACCGTCAGACCGACCGCCCGTGACCGAGCTGTCGCGATCGCGCAAGGTCGCGACTCGTCGTTGGTGGCACGACCCATTCGCGCTCCGAAGTCGAGGGCTGCAGCGACCACGCAGAGTGACAACGCGACGCTGAACCAGGGGCCGAACCCGCCGATCCGCGCGTCGGGCAGCGCCATGGCGCGGAACTCGCTCCACTGCACGGACCCGGGCAGCTTCAGCCGTGGTTCCGGGTGCGGGCTCCCGTCGCTGCGGCCGAACGTCGATCAGGCGAACCGCGTCAGCCGGTTGCATTCCGCGAACGCTGCCGGGGTTTGGTAGTCCAGGATGTCCTGCGCGTGTGGGCCGAGCGCCGGGTGGAACGCGTGGCCGTGCTCGCACCAGTTGGTCGCGTAGGGGTACCACGACAGGATCGCGACGACACACAGGGTCAGGGTGGCGCCGCCGGTCTCTCGCCACCCGATTCGCTTGAGGGCCACCATCTCGATGGTCGCCCACGTGATCCAGAGGACCGCCGAGTACACCACCCCCGTGAACTTCGCCTGGCAGAGCAGCAGAGTCGCGGCTCCGCGAACCAACCAGGGTACGCGCCGGGGATCGGATGCGAGGGCGAGGACCAGTGCGGTGTCCGCGGAATTGAGTGCCCCCCGTCGACATAGGTGGTGCACAACTGGGCGAGCGTGATCGGATGCGCAGCCGTCAGGAAGGCGAGGACCGTGCTGCGTCGACCGCACCCGAACCGCTGGCGCGCCAAACCGAACGCCATGAAGAACACCCCGGCGGCCAGGATGAAGTTGGACGCTTTGGCGACTTCGAGTTCTTGGAACGAGACGACCAAGCTCGCACCGATCGTCTCCATGCCCCTGGCGAAGTGTGCGGTCATCGCACTCGCCCCCTGCGGGGGTTCGGTCGAAGCGACCCAGCCTCGAGCCAGGTGGAGAACCGTCTCGAGGTGGTAGTACCGACCGTCGAAGGACACGTCGTAGCACGACCAAGCCAAGAACACGCTGCCCGAGAGGACGCCGATCGCTGCCAAGCAGGTTCGGCCTCCAGCGCGGCGAGCGAGCCAAGCGCAGGGCGCGGTCGCGGCGCCACACCACGCCCAGATCCCCACCGGCATGCTCAGCCAAATCGCAGCGCTCGCGAGGGCCAGTGTGAGGCCCGGGACCAGGATGAGGGCAGCCCCGAGTTGGTCGTAGCTCACGGGTTTGTGCATCGATCGATCTCCGGTCTTCCCGGTGGTTCTCGCCATTGGTCGATGGACACGGACACCCTGGTGCGTCGACAGACTATCTCGCGGCCGAGGCAATGCGACGGCGTGTGGTCGCACTGGTGGCGTGTCGCTTCCTCACGTGTGTTCCCGGCCCTGCCGCGCGCGGATGGCTCGCCGACTTCCTTGCAACGAGAACCGGCGACAACCCGGTGGGCTTCCTCGGCCGTTCCTCGGCTGCAACGCACACCTATCGTGGCCGTTGACCCTCCTTGCTCGGACTGCTTGCGACCGACCGAGCTGTCGATCACGCCAAGTCGCTGCCGGCTTCGCCGAGAGCCAGAGCCTGCTCCGCGACACGCCGTCGTCGGGTGATCTGGCGTGCGCTACTTCGCGATCCGCGGCCAAGGCCGCACTCAAGACCTTAGGTGAGCGCGGCGCTGCGCGCCGCCATCGGGCCACGGCCACTTGCTTGTTGGAGCTTCCTGTGCCGCTGCCGGCTGGAGAAACTGCCACCCATGCTCCTGGAAGGCAGCGGAGGAGCTTCGCGTGCCGGCACGATCCGCGGCCCCTGCAGCTCAGGAACAGTCCGGGCCGGGTGCGAGCGCCGGGCCGCTCGCCGGAGGACAAAGTCGAGCCGGACCGCCACCCGGTGCGTAGGGACGGCGCGGGTCGCGCTCGGCCGTAGCCCCGCAGGTCCGAATCCGTGCACTGCACCATGCCAAGGCTCCACCCTTTCCTCTTGGCGCAAGCCATCCTCGCCGTGCTGTCGCTCTTGCCGCGCGCACTTCCCGCTCAGGCGTCGAGCCTGCACGTCCGGGTCGACGCTTTCGGCTACCTCCCCGCCGCGCCGAAGGTCGCGGTGCTGCGCGAGCCCGTCGTCGGCTACGACGCAGGGCCGACCTACACCCGGGTGCGACCATCGAGGTGCGGCGTGTCCGCGACAGGACGGTCGCGTGGCGCGGCACGGCGACACGGTGGAACGGCGGTGCGGTGCACGCGCAGTCCGGAGATCGGTGTTGGTCGGTCGACTTCTCGGACCTGCGCGAGAGCGGATCGTTCTTCCTGATCGACCCGACCAGAGGAGTGCGCTCGGAGGACTTCGCCATCGGCGACGGCGTCTACCGAGACGTGCTCCGTGCCGCGGTGCGGATGCATTTCTACCAACGTTGCGGGGCGGCCAAGGCCACGCCGCACGCCCACCCCAATTGGGCTGACGGTCCGTGCCACCTCGGCGCCGGGCAGGATCGCGACTGCCGCCCGGTGCTCGCGCCGACCTCCAACGGACGGGACTTGAGCGGTGGGTGGCACGATGCAGGGGACTACAACAATGCGTCAACTACGCCGACGGCGCGGTGCACGAGCTGCTGCACGCCTATGCGATCCGCCCCGATGCTTGGCCGGACGATGCGGGGATCCCGGAGTCGGGCAACGGCGTGTCGGATCTGCTCGACGAGATCCGCTACGAGCTCGAGTTCCTGCTGAAGATGCAGCTGGTCGACGGCTCGTTGCTCCACAAGGTGTCGGTGGTCGACTTCAGTGCGGCCAGTCCACCGAGCGCCGATCACGGGGCCCGGCGCCACGCGCCGGCCACCGCGTCGGCCACGATCAGCGGTGCCGGGGTGTTCGGCCACGCCGCGCTGGTGTTCGGTGCCGAAACCGACGCGTCGTCGCGCGCCTTCGCCCAGAAGCTGCGCGGTGCCGCGCTTGCCGCATGGGGTTGGCTCGAAGCCAACCCGACGCGCGTGCCCTCGAGCTACGACAACGCCGGGTTCCAGAGCGCGGCGGCCGAGGACTCGCCCTACGACCAACAGATGAACCGGCTGCGCGCGGCGGTGTTCCTGTTCGAGCTGACCGGCGATGCGAAGTTCCGTGCCTCGTTCGATAGCGGCTACGCCCAGTCGCACCTCATCCAATGGAGCTGGGTCTCGCCGTACGAAGGGGAATGCACGAGGCGTTCCTGCGCTACACGACGCTGTCGAATGCGACCCCGGCGGTGGCCACCGCGATCCGCAGCGTATTCGCCGCATCGTTGGCCAGTGCCGCGCACCTCGGTGCGATTCAGGCGGACGTCGACCCGTACCGCGCACCGATCGGGGACAACGACCTGACTTGGGGTAGCAACCGGGTGATTGCGGCGGAGGGCTCCTCGTTCGCGCTGGCCAACCGCTACGGCCTCGATGTGCGGCGCGCCTCGCTCTACTTCGACGCGGCGCAGCGCTATCTGCATCGTCTGCACGGGGTCAATCCTGGTGGTCACACCTACCTGACCAACATGCGGAGTCTCGGCGCGGAAGGCAGCGTGGATGAGACCTACCACGCGTGGTTCGCCGACGGCACGGCGTGGGACAACGCCCGCACCTCGCGGTTCGGGCCGGCACCGGGCTACCTCACCGGTGGGGTCAACCGCTACTACGCGCCGGACCCGAGCTACAGCGGGCCGCCGATCGCACCGCCGCAGAACCAGCCGTTCGCCAAGTGCTACCGCGATTGGAATGCGGGGTGGCCGCAGAACTCCTGGGCGGTCACCGAATGCCACATTCCCTATCAAGCGAGCTATGTGCGGCTGCTCGCCGAGTTCGCCCTCGCTGCGCCGCCGGTGCGGTTGGCGTTGCACGTCGCGCGGGAGCCGGGTCCGAGTCCGGCGATCCGCATCGCTGCCGGCGGGGCGACCCCGGTCGCACCCGTCGCGCTGTTCGTCGCCGATCGCCCGGGCCGGTTCGCGCTGTCCCTGCCGGGGCTGTGCCTCGACCTGGGACTCGGGTTGCTACCTCGGCCAGAAGCCAACGTGGTGCTGTGGACCACGGTCGACAGCTCGGGTGTGCTCGCGCTGCGGATCCCGGTCGCGAATTCGGTCCCGTTGTATCCGTGGTGGTTCCAGTTGGCCGAACTCGGTCCGTGTCCCACACCGGTGCAGTCGGCGGTGGCGCGGTAGCCCGCCGACCCACCGATCTGGCCCGAACCATGCATGATCGAGCTGCTGCGATCGCGCAAGTTCGCTGCTGGCTTCGTCGAACGCCAAGTCCTGCTGCTCGACGGCGGCGCACTCCGCCTCCGGGCAGAACCTGCCGTTCTCCTTGCCAGCAACAACTCTGCACGATCTCGCGACGCTGCGCATGCACACCCCACTAGGTGCCGCTACCGTCGCTCGGCCTTGGTCGGTTGCGGCGCCTTGGCCGGGTCGGCCTTGCCGGTGGCCGGCGCACCGCCGCGCACCGGCTCCAGGACGTAGTCACGGTCCGTCCCGCACAACACCATGGCCGGCGGAGCGAGTTCGAGCAGCCGCCGCTCGCCACCCGGCAGCTCCAGGGCGACGCGGCAGTCGGGGCGGCTCACGGCGAATACCACTCCGTCGGCCAGCGGCAGGATCTTTTCGCTGTACAGGTGTTCGAGGCGCACGATCCGCCCGCGGCTCACCGAGTAGTCGGGATGGTTCTCGATGAAGGTCGTGCTGGAGGTGGCGCAGGACGCCAACAGGCCGATCAGCACGAGCAGGAGTGGACGGCGCAAGAACGGGTGGTGCGCTGGGGTCATGGGAGGGTTGGGGGTGGATCTCGCGGCGTGGGGTGACGCGGCAACCTCGTTGGACCGTCAAGGGTAGGCCTCCGCGCTTGGTGCGCAATTCCGCGCGATCAAGCCGGTCCTTCTGCGTTGTGTGCCCGTTGGCGTGGGCGCGGTGCTCCGTCGACTCGTTGCCGTGTTCTCGCCGGACCCGGCGACGAGCCGCGCGATCGCAGAGGCGGTCACGAACGGTCCGCGTCAGGACCATCGATGATGCGATCCTCCAGGTCGCACGCCGCACCGACGATCCGACGGTAGAGCTCCGCCGCGAGGTTCGGGTCGACTCCGTAGCGCACGGCCCGTTCGCGCGCCCGCTCGTACACCTGTTCGACTCGCGCGGATTGCATCATCAGGATCCCCTGCTCACGCTTGAAGTCGGCGACCTCGCGGCAGACCGCGAACCGCCTGCCGAGCAGCTGCATCACCTGCTCGTCGATCGTGTCGATCTCGTCGCGGAATCGGTCAAGCATCGCCTTCTCCTGCTGCTCTCATCCGTCCTTGGCGTGTCGTGAGGAACCCCTCCGCCAGGTGCTTGGCACACGCTCCCACCCGGTCGAGCGCGTAGCCGCCCTCTGCATGCCCAGCACTGCGGCAGGTCGATCTCGGCCAGGCACGAGCCGACGCCGCGGAACACCTCCGGGTCAGCTTCCAGCCCCCGTGTGGGTCCCCGGCGATCCCGTCGAATCCGACCGACACGACCAGCGCTTCGCTGCCGCACCGGCGAACCGCCTCGCGCAGCTGCGCGATCGCGTCCAGGTAGTCCGCTTCGCTGGGGGTTCGCGGAACGCGATCGTCTGCAGGCGCGGATGTCGGGGTTCAGGCACGCACGGAAACGCCCGCTCGGTGTCGCAGTGCACCGACAGCATCAAGCCTCAGGGTCGTCGGCCAGAATCGCCGCAGTGCCGTTGCCGAAGTGGAAGTCGAAGTCGAAATGCTGCCACGCGGCGGAACCCCGCGCGCGCAGCGCCGCGACGCACGCGGCAGCGTGGTTGTAGATGCAGTAGCCCCGAGCCAGCTCGGTCCGGCATGGTGGCCGGGCGGCCGACACAGCGCGTAGGCGGCCCGTAGTGGGGCATCGGCGAGCGCGGCGACCGCGGACAGCGCGGTGCGCATGCCCTCGCGCGCCAAGGCGACGGTCTCGCGCACCAGCGGCGTGTCGAGTTCGATGCCCGGGCAGCTCAGGTCGTGGTCGAAGTCCTGCTGCTCGCCGTCGAGCGCGGCGCAGCGTCGCTCGAGTTCCCGAAGATAGGGATCCCGATGGGTCGCGCGGAGGTGGCGGTCCAGCTCGGAGTCGCCGACCGTGGCGCCGCGCAGCTCGACGCCGGGCACGCGGCACAGCCCCGCCTCGATCGCCGATAGGCGCGCGTCCGCCTCGTGGGTTGGTTCGGTCACCCCTCCCCGGTTGCGCAGGTTGCGCGGTCCGCGGCCCGCGGGCGCTGGCGGATCGCGATCACCTGAGCACCGGCGCATCCGCGGCCCGAGCAAGTCGAAGCCGCACTGGCTGTAGAACGCCAGGGTCCGCGGCAGGGAAGGAACGAGAACCTCGGCAGACCGACTTCGAGCAGCGTCGCGCCGCGTCGGCGCGCTTCCGCCCGCAGCAGCGTCGACCAACGCGGCGCCCACCCCACTGCTGCGCGCGGCCTGGTGCACCCACAGTTCCTGGATGGTCGCCACCGGCCCGCCGGCGTGGATCGCCTCGGCGAAGCCGAGCGTCAGCAACCCGTCGAACGGTGCCGTGCCCGCGGCGAACACCACTCCGCCCTCGCCGGACTCGAGCCACCGAGCACACGTCGCGCGCGCGCCTTCGGGCAGGGGCGACGGCGTGCCGCGTAGCTCGTCGATCAGCATCTGCACGGCGTGCAGCACGGCATCGAGGTCGGCGATCGCGGCGCGGCGCACCGCGGCTGCGCGGGTCGGTTGCTCAGCCCGATCGGGGAGCGGCTCGAACCATCCTTGCGCCGCGGCGCTGTCGGGTGCATCGATCCAGGCCGCGAGTGTCTCGCGCGCAAGCGGGTGGTGACCGGTCCTGGCGCGGGCGCAGCGAGCGTCCGGTCTTCGATGGCCCGGACGGCGCTGATGCCGAAATGCGTGCCGGTGAGGAAGGCTTCGTCGGCGGCCTGGAGCCGATCGAGTGGCAGTGGACCGATCGTCGTCTCGAGGCGCAGCGATTCGGCCATCGCCACCACCATGCGGCGCATCGTGCCATCGATGCTGTCCCGCAACGCCGGGGTGAGCAGTCGGCCGTCTTGCACGGCGAACAGGTTCGCACCGGTCGCTTCGCACACCGTGCCGTCGACGTGCAGTTTGAGTGCGTCGTCGAACCCGCTGGACCGCGCGCGCGCGTGGCTGATCGCCGCCAACACGTAGCCGCCGGTCAGCTTGGCGCGCGCCACCTCGGCGTCCGTCGTCGGCTGTCGGATCGCGGCGATTCCCAAGCGCAACAGGGGCAGCGCCACGCGGTGGTCGGTGTGCCAGCCGAGGATCGAGAACGCGGTCGGAGCGCCGGAGCGATCGAGCCGGGTGCAGTCCGCGTCGGCGAAGGCGAGGATGCGCAGGTAGCCGTCGACCACCTCGTTGTGGTGCGCGAATCGCGCCAGCGCGTCGAGCAGCCGCGACTCCGGATCGGCTCGAGACCCAGCACCCGCAGCGAGTGGTCGAGGCGCTCGCGGTGCTGCGTCCAGGCGAGCAGGCGCGGGCCGCGTGGTGTGGGGATCAGCCGCACCGCTTCGAATGCGGCGGTGCCGAAGTGCACCGCGTGGTCGTCGAGCCGCAGCGCGGCTGCGGCGGTGGGCACCAGCGCGCCGCGGTGCAGCGCGTGGCTACACGGTCGCATGACGTTGGCGGTCACGTCGGTGCCTCGCACGGGTCGAACCGGAAGCAGCCGTGCGAGCGCAGCGCTGCGCCGATCGCAGCTTGGATCTCGTCGCCGCGTCCGCCCCGCACTCTCGAGCACCGCCCGCAACGAGGCGCGTGCCTTCACCAGCGTTTCCTCGAACTCGGCCTCGGGATCGGACAGCGCGACGATCGCCCCGCCGACGCCCAGCGAGCACCTGCCGTCGTGCTCGACCAGGGTGCGGATCACGATGTTCAGGTCGGTGGTGCCGTTCAGCGCCAGGTAGCCGATGCTGCCCGAGTAGATGCCCGTGCCGCGGGCTCGAGGTCGTCCAGGATCGACATCGTGCGCAGCTTGGGCGCACCGGTCATCGAACCACCGGGGAAGCTCGCTCGCACGCAGTCGACAACCGACATCGATTCGCGCAGCTTGCCGCGCACCGTCGACACCATCTGGTGCACCGAGGGAACGTCTCGATGCCCATCAGCACCGGGACGTATGCCCGACCCGACCTCGCAGACCCGTCCGAGGTCGTTGCGGAGCAGGTCGACGATCATCAAGTTCTCGGCGCGGTCCTTCTCGCTGCCCTGCAGCGCGGTCTTCAGGGCTTCGTCGGCGAGGCCATCGGCATCGCGCGGTGCGGTGCCCTTGATCGGCTTGGACTCGACGCAGCGGTCTCTGGTGACCCGCAGGAACCGTTCGGGCGACGAACACAGCACCCGCGTGCCGCCGATGTCGAGGTAGGCGCCGTGCGGCGCTCGGGTTGCCCGCGCCGCAGCCGCCGGTAGACGCCGAGGGCATCGCGCACGCCGTCGACATCGATTCGGTGCGTGAGGCACAACTCGTAGCTCTCCCCGGCTCGGATGTGGTCCAGACAGCTACCGATGTCGGCCAGGTAGCGCCGGTAGGGCGTGTGCAGGCGGACCGCCACCGGATGCGGCGCCGGCTTGTCGAGATCCGGGGCGGTGGTGTCGGGTAGCCGAGCCTCCATCGCATCGAACCACGCTTCAGCGGCCGCCGTGTCGCTCCGCCGATCTTCGATCACGCATGACAAATGCGCGTCGCCGCGCACCCCATCCACCGCGACGATCCGGTCAGCGAACACGAACGCCGCGTCCGCCGTCGGTGCGCGGTGGCGCCAGGCTGCGCCGCAGTCGGCCTTGAGCTCGTAGCCCAACCAGCCGACGAAGCCGCCGTTGAAGTCGAACGGCAACTCGGGCGACGCACAGCTGCGGCGCCGCAGGGTGCTGTCGAGGTGCGTGAGCACGTCGACCGCGTGTCGGCGTTCGCCGTCGCGGTCGACGACGGACACCGCGTTCTCCTCGACCGAGTAGCGCACGATCTCGCTCAGCGGTCCGGTGGCGGCGCCGAGGAACGACCACCGGCCGGCGCGGCCGTCCGCCAGGCTGCTGTCCAGCCAGAAAGCCCCCGCTCGCCGGCAAAGCAGCGCAGGAACGCGGCCTCCGGGTCGATCGATCGATCGAGTTTCCTCGTGATCACATGAAACTCAGGCATTGCGGGCTCGCTGGGCCGGGGCGCGGTGTCGCCGCGCCAGCGTCACGAAGTTGGCTAACAGCCGGTCGCCGAACGCGGTACAGATCGACTCGGGGTGGAACTGGACCCCCCAGCGGGGCCGCTGCGGGTGACGCAGGCCCATCAGCACGCCGTCGGTGGTCCAGGCGATTTCGCGCAGCAGGGGCCGGCGCCGGGCGGGCGACCACCAGCGAGTGGTAGCGGACCACGTCGAACTGCTTGGGGATGCCGGCGAACAGCTCGTCGCCGTCGTGCACCACGCGACTGATCCTGCCGTGCATCACCACCGGGGCGGCCTGCACCGTTCCGCCATGCGATTCGCCGAGACCCTGGTGGCCGAGGCACACCCCGAGCAGCGGAACCTCGGCGTGGCGGATCGCCGCTGCACACACCCCGAAGTCGGCCGGTCGCCCGGGTCGCCCTGGACCCGGCGAGATCACGATCGCGTCGTAGCCGCGCCGCTCGATCTCCGGCCAGTCGATCTCGTCGTTGCGCACCACGTCGGGCTCCGCCCCGGCCGCGACCGCCAGCATCTGGAACAGGTTGAAGGTGAACGAGTCGTAGTTGTCGAGGATCAACAGGCGCACGAGCCGCTCCCCGGTCGTGCGACCACGTCGTGGAGGCTGCCCGGCGGCAACACGCCGTGGACGCCGCGGTCGAGGTGGTCTGTCGACCGAACACCAGCCAGGTGGTCAGCACGCAGCCGATGTGTTTGCGCAGACGAAACACCCCAGGGTTGTCGAGGTGGAAGTCCATGGTCGTCACGCCGGCGTCGTAGGCGCCGGCGAGCAGCTTGCGGCCGACCACCGGCTTGGTGATCTCGTAGTGCGTCTCCGCGTAGTCGAGGTCGGCGACGTAGCCGTCGCAGGCCCGCACCGAACCCAGCGTCCGCGGCGTGACGACTGCCGCGCGTTCGAGCACCACGATGTCTTTCGTCAGGAACACGAACGTATCGGTGACCCGCACCTCCGTGGGGTAGCGCTCGGTCACCAGGTGGATGTTGAGGTGCGCGCTGCAAGCCACCAGCAGGTCCGCACCGCCGTCCCGCACCCGGTCCACGCCGGGGAGGAAGTCTTCGATCAGCTCGATCCCCGCCGGGTCGACCCCATGGTGGGCGCAGTAGGCACGCACCGCATTCTGGTGGCAGGAACCGTCTGGACCGAGGGGTGAGGACTCGCATGCCGAGGACGGCGGCGGGCGGCCGCCGCGAAGGGGGATCCGGCGAGGGGCACCGCATCCTACACACGAACAGGAGGCACGAAACAGCGGTAGACCGAAATTCGAACGGTTGGAAAACCGCCGTCGAACCGGCAGTTGGGCACACTCAGTTCGGCGCACCTTCCGACACCACACGATTGGCCGGCTTCGAAGCCGGCGCTATGCCTCCCGATCCCCATGACCCGCATCGTCGCTGTGTGTCGAAGAGACCCTGCGGTGGTGGAGGCCGTTCGCTCCTCCCTCGCCGCCCACGCTGACATCCAGGGGTCGATCTCCGGTGCGCGTCAGGTTGTCTGTTGGGCGGAGCTGCGGTCCGGGGCGGATGGCGGCAGCCAGGCACGCGAGCTCAGCGCGCTCGATGGTGTCGCGCGTGCCGAAGTGTTCGACAGCAACTACGCGCTGGTCGATCGACGGACCCAGTCCGAGTCGACGACGGTGCCCTTCGGCTCGCTGCAGTTCGGGCGCGATCTGGTGGTGATCGGCGGGCCGTGCAGCGCCGAGACTGCGACACAGGTGGACTCGGTCGCAGCGGCGGTAGCGCGCGCCGGTGGCCACGCCCTGCGCGGCGGTGCCTTCAAGCCGCGTATTTCGCCATACTCCTTCCAGGGCTCGGCGAACCGGGACTGATGCTCCTGCGGCACGCTGCGGACGCCGAGGGATTGCCGCTGGTCAGCGAGGCGATGTGCGCCGAGGAAGTGGAGTTGGTGGCTCGCCACGCGCACATGGTGCAGATCGGCAGCCGCAACATGCAGAACTTCCGCCTGCTCGAGGCGGTCGGTCGCTACGACACACCGGTGCTGCTCAAGCGGGGTTTCATGGCGCGGGTCGACGAGATGCTGGCGGCTGCGGAATGCATCTACTGCCGTGGCAACACGCAGATCGTGTTGTGCGAGCGCGGCATCCGGGGCTTCGATCCGACGTTCCGCAACATCCTCGACCTCAGCGGGCTGGTTTGGTTGAAGCAGCGCTCGCATCTGCCGGTGATCGTCGATCCGAGCCATGCCGCGGGGACCAACGAACTGGTGGCACCGCTGGCGCGCGCGGCGATTGCCGCAGGAGCCGACGGGTTGCTGGTCGAGGTTCACGATCGACCGGAGGCCTTGTCGGACGGTGAGCAGGCACTCACGCCCGGTCAGTTCGCCACCCTGATGCTCGAAGTCGCTGCGGTGGCGCGGGCGTTGGGTCGGCGTCTCGCGCCGGGACCGCGATGTGCCGGCGGTGAAGGTATCGCGATGTCGAACGCCGCCGCCGACTGAGCTGCAGGGGCCGCGGATCGTGCTGCTACGCGAAGATTCTCCGGAGCCTCCGACGACGCCTGGGCGACTGGATCACCGGTGGGCAGCGGCCTCGAAGAGTCCAACGAGAAGGTCGCCCAGTCCTCATGGCGTCGCGCCGTGTCGCACTCACGCAAGTCCTCGGGTGTGGCCTTGGCCGCGACAGGTCAGGGCGCGTCGCCATGACGACACCGGGTCAGGACTTGCCTCGGTTGGTCGGCGCGCTGCTGGAACGCCACGGTGGAGCGGCCGAACTGCGCAAGGTCGACCTGCGCAGTTCGCCCAAACCGTTTCGCTGACGCGCGCCTGATCTTCGCCAGTGGTGCGTGGCTGGGGGGCACAGACGGGCAGCGATTCCTGCAAGAGCTCGAAGCCGAGTCCGCGATCGAGTCGGTGCGTCGCAAGCAGGCTACGGTGTCGCTGCGCGTCGCCGACGCGTGGCTTGTGGAGTACGCCGGGCACTGGCCATCGGTGAGGCGCCGGAGCCGACCACAGCTGCCGCCGGACAGCGCTATCTGGTCGGCTTCGCCGGCTAACACCAGCAAGGCGCTGCACCTCGGTCACTTGCGCAACGTGGTGCTCGGACACGCGTTGGCTTGCGCGCTCGAGGCGGCCAGGGCGAGGCGTGCTGCGGCACAGCCTGGTGGGCGACATCGGCCGCAACGCCGCCGAAGCGATGGCGGGCTACCTCGAGTTGGGTTCCGACGAGGACCCGGAGCACAGTGGCAGCGGCGAGAAGCTCGACCACTTCGTCGGCCGTTGCTACCGCGCCTACCTGCGGGCGCACCAGACCACGTCGGGATCCGGCCTCGACCCGAACCACCGCGAGTCCGTGGCGCAGAACGACCCGGCCGACGAGTTGTTGGCGCGCTGGGCCGCCAGCGACCCCTGAAGTGCGCAGGCGCTGTGGGGTCGCCTGCGCGATGCGGTGTTGTCCGGCCACCGCGAGACCTTGCAGCGGCTCAGGATCACCATCGACCGCCACGACTTCGAGTCCGACGCGGTGGGGGAAGCGCTGGCGCTGCAGGATCGCGGTGTGACCGGCGGAGTGCTCACCCACACCGAAGGTTCGGTGGCCTACCTGTCGGATCGATCCGAGTTCGAATGCATGGTGCTGCGCCGCAGCGACAGGTTCCCCACCGAGCACGGTCGGCTGCTCGCGGTGTATGCGAACGGGTGCTCGGCGAGTCACCCCGTCGGTCTACCTCGACCTCGCGGGGGACGAATGGCAGCCAGCCAGTGCAATCCACGGGGAGATCCTGCACGCGTTGTCGCCCGGCGAACATCGGCAGCGTCACGTTCAGCTGTTCCACGGGATGGTCACGCTGGGCGCCGATGTCGTTTCGTCGAGCGTCGGCGAGCCGGAGTTGATCGACGCGTTCTGGGGCCAGGGTCGCGGAGCTTCCGGGTTGGTTGCCGAGGTGCCCGATGCGCTGCAGCGCGCGGTGTTCGTCGATCACGTGGTGAAGGGCTACCTGCTGAGCTTTCCGACCCGCAAGCGCCTTCCGTTGGATGCCGGTGTGTTCGCCGACACCACGCGGCCCGGTTGGTCGGTGGCGCGCGCGTGGCTCGGCACCGCGGACGCGTCGCAGCCCGGCGGTGATCCGGACCCCGGGCACGACGGCGATCGATTGGTCATGCTGCGTGCACAGGAATTCGACCACCGGTTGTGCCGCGCGGTCAGGTGCACGAGACCGACGGTCTGGCGAGCTACGTGATCGGGGTGTGCAGCGGTCTGTCGAAGCACCCGCCGACCGCGGCATTCCGACCGGCGATCCGACCCGTTCTCGCGCGGATGCTGGGCAGCCTGGGACTGCGGGTCTGACCGTCCGCCCGCCGTCGACCGCGAGCCGCCGCCGGGTTGTCCGGCCCACCCGCTTGCGGCATGATTGGGTGGCGATGCCAGCAACTCCCGTCGAGCCATGCACCCAGCCGCTGACGTGTGCACGTCGGGGCCTGCTGCGCATCCGATGCGCGCCCGTAGCTCAATGGTAAATGGACGAGAAGGCGGGTCTCGTGGTGCCGAGGTTGTCCGAATCGCCCGAAGGCGAACTCCACAGGCAAACAACAACAGCAAGTCGAAGCTCGTTCTGTCTGCAGGGTGCGGCACTGCGACAGCCGGCTGCCGCATGGCCGGTGAGCCGAGACGGTTTTCGAACTCGCATGGCCGAGCGCTCCCGGGCTGGCGCTTGGGGCAGCAGGAGGTCGTGTGGGGACTGCCAACGTGGGGTTCGTCGGAGGACGGTGCGGTCGCCTTGGCGAGGCTGCGTGACCGAGTTGACAAATCAAAGAGCGTCGGATTCCTAATCCGCGGATGTGGGTTCGACTCCCGCCGGGCGCATGCACTGAAGGGCTGACTCGGGTGCCGGCCCGCGGCGCCTGCAGTCAGCTCGACCTTTCCGCACCCGCCGTCCCCACAGCGCGGCGCACCGCGCCGGCGCGCTGTGTCCTCGTTCGCGGGGTGCCTCGAATCGTGGTCTGCGGACCGATCGACGCGGCGTGGCGCCCGTGTGTGTGAACCCCTGCGCGTTCGGTGCCGGTGTCGACGACAGTCGCCATTTCCTATCGACGTCCATGGCGGTGTCGCCTCGGCGCTGGACAACTCCAGCCCCGGTGCGTCTCATCGCAGACGTCCCCGAAGCACGACCGCACGAAGATGACCGGTGTCCCGTTTCCTCGTCGTGCGTTGGTATTGCTGGGAGTGCTGACGCTGGTGTGGGGACCAGTTGGCCCCTGTTCGTGCTGGCGGTGCGTGAAGTCTCGGTCTGGACGTTCCGTGCCGTCGCGGTCACCGTCTCCGGGTCGCTGCTCCTGTTGGTTGCCCGGCTCCGCGGGCAGTCGTTGGTGATCCCTCGTCGACACTGGCCCACGGTGGGCTTGGCGACCTGCTTCTACTTGGTGCTGTGGAACATCTGCAGCACATGCTCCGCAGTGTGGATCCTCCGGCCAAGCCGCGGTATCGGATTCACCATGCCCCTGTGGACCGTGGTCTTGTCATGGGCGGTGCGCGGCGATCGTCCCGATTCGCGGAGATTGCTGGCGCTGGCGCTCGGTGCCGCTTCGGTCACCCTGTTGATGGTGCCGAGCTTCGCCGTATACCGCCGCGCTCCGCTCGGCATGGTGCTGGGGCTGGTGGCGGGGTTGGGCTGGGCGATCGGCACGCTGATCCTGGCCAGCCGGAGGATCATGGTGTCGGCGGTGGTGCTGACCGGGTGGCAGCTGCTGTTCACCGCCGTCCCCACTACCGTCGGCGCGCTGTGGTTCGCCGAGGGCGGCTGGTTCATGCCTCGTGGACGACGGTGCTGGTGATCGCGTATCGCACTCATGCCCGATGTCGATTGGCAACGCAGCGTGGTTCGCGATCGTCGGGCTGTTGCCGCCGGACGTCGCTGGCCTGTCCGCCATCCTGGTGCCGGTGGTGGCGATGGTCGCCGGCGCGGTGGTGCACGCCGAACCGCTCGGTCCGCCACAGTGGCTTGCGATCGTGTGCTGCGTCGGATCGCTGTGGTTGGTCGTGCGCGTTCCGCGGGCCGCAACAGGATCGGCCGACGCGGTGTGATCTCTGGTCCGGGCCGGTCGTCGCGTGGTAGAACGCGCCCATGCTGATTCGCAAGGTCACGGGTCTGTTGCGCGGTAAGGTCAGCTCCACCCAGGTGTTCGTCGCCGGGTTGCTCAGGACCATGCTCGGTTTCGTGCCCGGATTCGCGCTTCCGGGCGATCTCGGGGGTGGGTTCTCCCAGTCGCCAGGGCTCATTCTGGGCCTGTTGTTCCTGGTGCTGGTGCTCAACTGCAACCTGGCGCTGTTCGGTCTGAGTCTGATGCTCGCCAAGCTGCTGTCGCTGGCGATCATGCCGGTGTCCTTCGCGATCGGCCGCGCGCTGCTGGACAGCCCGACCAGCGGGTTGTTCGCGACGATGATCAACGCGCCGGTGCTGGCCTGGTTCGGGCTCGATGCATACGCCACCACCGGAGGTCTGCTGCTCGGCGCGGTGCTCGGGATGGTCTGGGGGTTCGGCCTGACCCGCGGACTGCGTGCGTTCCGCGGCGCCATGGCGAAGGTCGAGACGCGCGAGGGCTACCAGCGGCAGATGGGCAAGGGCTGGGTGCGTTGGCTCGCGTGGTTGCTGCTGGGTGGCCAGAGCAAGAAGTCCTACCAGGAGCTGCTGGATGCTGGCCGCGGGCTGCCGATTCGCATCCAGGGGTGATCCTCGTCGCGGTGTTGGCCGCGGGGATCTGGCTGCTGCAGGGGTGGCTCGGCAGCGCGGCGCTGCGCCGTGGGTTGGTGATCGGGCTGGAGCGGAGCAATGGCGCCACGGTCGACCTCGGCGGCCTGCAGCTCGACCTGGGCGCGGGTCGAGTCACCCTCGATGCCCTCGCGATGGCCGATGCCAGCGCGCTGGACAGAGATCTGCTGCGCGCCGACAAGCTGGAACTGGCGATCGGTACCCCGCTCGCTGCTGCGCCGCCGAGTGGTCATCGACAACGTCACAGGGTCCGGGATCCGTAGCGGCGCGCAACGCGCCACCGCTGGTGAACGCAAGAAATGCGCAGGCCGGCCCCGCAACCTCCCGCACCGGAGGGCAACGACAAGACCTTGGACGACTACCTGAAGCAGGCCCGCGAGTGGCGCGATCGACTGCAGCAGATCAGCCGGTGGATCGAGAAACTGTTCAACCGTGACAAGCCGGGGGCGGAGTCCGGCGAGCAACGCGACCGGCGCATCGCCGAGGAGCGCAAAGGCCTACGGGTTGGCACGGGTCGCGGCCACCCATCTGATCCAAGGCGCGCCGATGCTGTTGGTGCGCAAGGTGAACCTGGAGGGCGTGAAGGTCGAGGGGCGCGGGTTGGTAGACATCCGGGCGCGCAATCTCTCGACCCAGCCGAGTCTGGTCGACGAGGCGATGTCGGTGACGGTTCGCGCGCAGGACGACCTGTTCGGGCTCGATCTCGCGTTGCCCAAGGGTGCGTCCGCGGTCTCCGGCAAGGCATTCTGCAAGGGGCTGGCGATCGACAAGATGATGGCGCAGCTCAATACCAAGTTCGCGGCGCTGCGCGGGGCACGATGGACATCTCGCTCGAGGGCGGCGTGCAGCAACGCGTCGGCGCCGGCGCGTGGATCGACCTGCCGCTGCAGATCGCGTTGCGCGACACCAAGCTGGCGGTGCAGGGTCTGCAGGAGGCCAAGCTCGATGCGCTGCAGCTGCCGCTCGGACTGCGGGGTCCGTTGGCCGCGCCGCGCGTCAGCTTCGACGACAAGGTGCTGCAGAAGGCGTTGCTAGACGCGGGTAAGACGGAGCTGGCCAACCAACTGCGTATGCGCGCGCCGAGAAGCTGATCGGCGACAAGCTCTCACCGCAGGTCAAGGGCGCGCTCGACAAGGTGCGGGGAGCAGGTCAAGGACCCGAACGACGCGCTGCGCCAGGCCGAGGCGGCGGCGCGCAAGGCGACCGAAGAGGCGAAGAAGAAGGCCGCGGACGAGGCGAAGAAGCGGGCTGCCCAGGGGCTCGAAGCTGTTCGGCGGCAAGAAGAAGGCGCCCTGATCGCGGACGCGGCGCGGCCGCGCTGATCCCGCCGCCGGGGTAGGGGAGGTTCCGGCGCACTGGCATGCGCCGGAACGGTGGGCTAGGGCGTCAGTTGATCGCCGGGCACCTGGTGTCCACGGTCGGGCACCTGGTCTCCACGGGTGGACACCTGGTCTCGATCGCGGGGCACCTCGTGTCGACCTGTTGGCACTTGGTCAACGTCGGGGGGCACCTGGTATCGACCTCGGGGCACCTGGTGTCCGCAGGCGGGCACCTCGTGTCCACTGCCGGGCACCTGGTGTCCGCGGGCGGGCACCTGGTATCGGCGGGCGGGCACTTGGTATCCACAGCGGGGCACCTGGTGTCGGCGGGCGGACACCTGGTCTCGATCGCCGGGCACGTCGTGTCGACCAATTGGCACCTGGTCAACGTCGGCGGGCACCTGGTATCGATGGTGGGGCACCTCGTGTCGACCTGCTGGCACTTGGTCAACGTCGGGGGCACCTGGTGTCCACCGGCGGACACCTCGTCTCTTCAGCGGGGCACCTGGTGTCCAGGGCCGGGCACCTGGTGTCCTCTGGCGGGCACCTGGTATCGGCGGGCGGGCACCTGGTATCGGCGGCGGGGCACCTGGTGTCCGCGGGCGGGCACCTGGTGTCTACCGCAGGGCACGTCGTGTCGACCTGCTGGCACTTGGTCAACGTCGGCGGGCACCTGGTATCGAACGTCGGACACCTGGTAAGGGTCTCCGGACACCTGGTATCGGCGGGTGGGCACCTGGTGTCGATCGCGGGGCACGTCGTGTCGACCTGCTGGCACTTGGTCAACGTCGGCGGGCACCTGGTATCGAGGGTCGGACACCTGGTAAAGGTCTCCGGACACCTCGTGTCCACGGCGGGGCACCTGGTCTCCGCCGCCGGACACTGGTCTCGACAGGTTCGATGGTGACCCTCTGCGCGGACAGCGACCCTGTCAAGATGATCAGGGCCGGGGCGAGAAGGCTCGCCCGTAGCGTCTTTGGAATCATGAACCTCCTTGAGGTTGGGGTTGTCCGTGCGAACGGCCAGCCCGTCCGCACGCTCGAATGGTAGTGGCGTCCTCGGGCCACCTGGGCGCCGAATCGATCTTTCTCGCCCTGCCGAGGCGCGCGGGAGCGCGCGGTTCGCTGGCCCGAACACCCCTGGCCCGGGCTGTTCGTGACCGAGCTGCGGCGATTGCGCAAGTTCGCTGGCTTCGTCGAGCGTCAGAACCTGCTGCTCCACGGTGATGCACCCCGCCTCCGGGCAGAACCTGCCGTTCTCCTTGCCAGCAACGACCTTGCACGATCTCGCGACGCTGCTCATGAACAGTCCGGGCCAGGAGTCTGCGCCACAGAATGACAGCCCATGAGATCCGCGCCTTCCAGCACCTGTCACCCCCCGAGAGCCTCGCCGAATCCACCAATTCATCCGTGTTCTCGGGCGGCGACCAGCGTCGAAATCGACGTACCTCCATCGCCCTGCTGTGGCGCAGACTCCTAGGATCGACGCGCGGGGCGCCGGCCGGCCCGGACCATCCGCGGCGCGCTATTTCGGCGCCAAGCTGTTGTCGCCCTGAGTGATGAGCACGCGCAACAGCGGATCGGCTCCCGCGGCGGTGCGCTTGCGGAGGTCCGCGAGTCCGCGGTCGAACGCCTGCCGATCGGCGGCCTGGGTGGCGAGTTCCGCTGCACTTTGCAGGTGCGTACGCCACAGCTGGAGCAGCTGCTCTGCGGCCGCGGCGCGTTGCTCGTCGCCGCCAAACGGCGCGGTTGCCGACAGGAACCACGTTCCCTGGCGCTGGACCAAGGTCGCGACGCGACGGGAACCGATGCGGAGCTCGTGCACGCCTTGTTCCTCGACGACTCGCGCGGTGCGCAGATCTCGGCGCAGTTGGCGGAGGAACAGGTCCGGATCCGCTGGATCGAAGCTCGCGGACGGGTCGGCGAAACGCGCCTGGAGCGCGGTCGACAGCGCGGTGGTGTGCCGCGCGACGTCCATCCCCAGCGCGGCGATCTGCGCGGTGCGGCGCGCCGCGGCGGACTCGGGGTCGAAGCACTTCCGGAGCAGCTCGGCATTCCCGGTGTCCAGGGCGTACATCACGCGCATCGCCGTCGCGTGCGGGGTCCCCGACCCGGGGTCTACGGAACTCCCGGCGCCGCGCGCCGTGCAGCCGCCGACCAGAGCCACGAGCAGCCATGCCCGATGGGTGGCTCGATGGCGCGGTGAATCGGTGTTCATCGGCGTTCCTCCAGTGCATCGGCCACGGCGCGGCGCAGCAACCCGTATTCGAACTGCCGCACGCTGCGCACCTCGTCGTTGGGGATGGTGTCGCCGGAGATCCCCATGTGGGCATCGGTGAAGCGATCGGCGAAGCCGAGCACTACCACTGCACCCTTGCCGTGCCGGATCCAGGCGCCCACCGCTGTGCCGTCGATGCGCACCAGCGGCGTCCCGCCCTCGACCTCGGATGCCTGGCGCAGCTTGGGCAGCGGCGGCAGCCCCTTCGCGCACTCCGGTACACCGTCGCGACGCCGTTCGTGGTGCACCCTGAGGCCGAACGGCGACAGCAGTTGTTCGCTCGTGCTGTCGGTGTTCGCCACCGAGTCCAACACCAGCAGCTTGCCGCCGGCGCCGACGTAGTGGACCAACTTGGTGTGCAGCTCGGCGGGCACGCGCCGGTTCGGCCAGATGCAGACCACCGCGTCCGAGTGCAGTGCCGCCTCACCCGCAGCTCGGGCGGTGACCCAGGTCTCCCCGGGGTCCTGTTCGCCGATTCGCTTGGTCAGTCGCTGCACCGCGCGTTCGAACAGACCGAACTCGTCGTCCTTCCCGGATACGAACCCCGTGCGGGGCAGTTTGGCGCGCGTGCTCCACGAGGTCTCGAATACGACTTCCCGCAGTGGGCGCTGCGCCACCGGAGCTTGCAGTGTGCGCGCGTTCCAGGCGCGCACCAACGGCAGAGTGGCGGTGTGGCCGAGTGCCCCGAGTGCGACCAGTAGCGACCAATGGACGCGTCGTAGCCCCGCCAGGAGCAGCGCGAGCAACGCCGACAGCAGTCCGCCCGACCAAAGCATGCGCGGGGTCACCCCCTTCGCGGTCGGCTGATGGTTCAGCCACTGCAGCATGCCGAGGAACAGCTCGCGCTTGCCCGGTTCACACACACTGAAGTTGGCGAAGATGGTCGAGTCGGTGAACGCCAGCACTCGGCCGGCTCCGTAGCGCGTCGACCACAGCTGCACGAACGCGCCGTACAGCGCGCTCGTCGTCTCGTGCGGCTGTGGATAGAAGTTCGGTGAGAAGTAGTCGGCGTCGGCGTTGCGCAGGCCGGTGCCGAGGATCACGGCGTCACCCGCACTCAGCCCAGGATCGATCGAACAAGACACCGCGAAGTCGAGTGGACCCATCCGCTGCACCACCGGGTGCGGTACGCGCGGCGGTGTGTAGCGCTGCTTGTAGACCGCGCTCGAGTCCGGGCCTTCGCGGTGCAGCTGGAACAGGCAGTCGTAGCGGAACGCAAAGCCGAACTGCCGAGCGACCTGGTTCAGGCACACGCCGGACCCGAACACGCTGGTGTGCTCACCGACCAGCAAGAGGCCCCCACCACGCTCGACGAAGCGGCGAACCGCCTCGACTTCGGCCGGGGTGAACGGGTGCGACGGTACCTTGAGCACCAATACGTCGGTCGCTGCGAGCGGTGCTTCGTCGAGCCGCTGCAGGTTGTGGCTCATGGTGAAGAAGCGCGAGCAGTAGTCGAAAAGCGTCGCGTAGTTGTAGGCCGCCGCGTCGCCGAACCACTCGGGGTCGAACACGCGCAGGGTGCTGGTGGTGTCGAATCGCTTGTGGCGCCACCGCTGCTTGGTCCAGTCGTCCATCTGGCAGTGGTGCTCGTCGACCAGCACTCGCCCGCCCTTGGTGGCGCCGCTGGGCCGCCAGGTGGCACCGAACGTGATGCAGACTGCCGCGATCATCGCGAGCACGCCCACCGGAACGTACGATCCGAGATTCGCTGCCGGCGACGGAAGTGTCGCCCGCGCACGGCCGACCACCATGCAAGCCAGTGCCAGGAGAGGTGCTGCCATCGCCGCGTTCCACCAGGGGTCGTGCAGCAACGCGCCCGGGTGCAGAGGCGCGTCGTAGTCGGTGCGCAGGACCTGGTGGACCAGGATCCCGAGCAGCAGCGCGGCGCGCAGCCCGATCCACACCAAGCTGACCGCGGCCAGGCGGCCGAGTGCTTTGTAGCGGCCGGAGCTGTGGGTGAACGACAGCAGCAGCGCGCTGCCGAGCACGAACGAGCACGTGATCGGATCGCACAGCAGGTTCCAGCTGGCTGCGACGTGCTGCGTCTCGCGCATCGCGAACACCGCGATCTCGCCGTCGAGGTATGCGGCGTCGACTCCGCCGGCGCGGACTGCGGCTGCCAGGATCTCGCCCGCCCACCCTGGCATGCGCGGCAGACGCGCGGTGCCTTGTGCGTGCAACCACAGGGTCAAGAGCTGTGCCGCGCCGATCGCGCCGCCGAGCAGCAGTGCGTGGGCGATCCGCCGCGCGGGCCGCGATTCGTCGAGGAATGCAGCCAGCGTGCCGCCGAGTGTCAGGGCGGCCCACAATGCGCGGCGCGGCCCGGTGTCGAGTGCGGCCGCGGCCAGCGCGGCGAGTGCGACCACCAATGCGACCCTCGCTGTCGGCAGGCGCACCGGTGCGCCGAGGAGCATCAGGAACGCGGGCACCAGCAGCGCCCACCACGCGGATTCGGGAACCGGGCCGAACGAGCCGCTCGCCCACGACCATGCCGTGGCGGAGCAGCCGATTCCCACCAACGCCACCCGTGATCCTGTCGTTCCTGCGGCGCTCACTTCGACTTCTCCTCGGTGGTGCCGCCGGACTTCGGGGCGGGTGCACGCAGTGCTGCAGGCAAGTAGGTCGGAGCCCCCGAGAGTTCGGCCAGCAGCCACTGCCAGAACTCGGCGTTTTCGCGTTGTCCTTCGATCGGCTTGCCGTCGGTGCGCTCGGTGTTGACGTCGTGGCCGAATCCCGTGTCCGCCACTACCACCACCGATCCGCGCCCGACGCGTCGCGCTGCGATCACCGGTTGGTGCTCCATTCCGTAGGCGAGCACCCGCGACGGCCGAGACGGTGCGACGGATGGGAAAGCCCCGGCGAGCGCACCACTGCGCAGCCACGAGGCGAGGCGCCCGATGGTGCGCTCGTCGGGCGAATCACTCGTGGCCCACCCGGACGGAGGCGCGTCCCGGGCGGTGCAAGCGACCGGCCAAGCCTCGTCGAACCGGACGTACGCGGCCTGGTTGCCGCTGCGCAGGAACGGCACCTTGAAGTGGCCCATCGGCTGCGGCTCGCGACCCGGAGCCGCGTCGATTCGGCCGATCGCGAAACCGAACCGGTCGAGCAACTCCGCGCAGCCGGCGCGGTCCGGGTACCCGCAACAACACAACAACACCCCGCCGCCGTGCACGAACTCCTCGATCGCGTCGACTTCCCGCGTCGAGTAGGCGCGGGCGGGCGCGATCGTCACCAGCAGCCCCGCCCGCTCCAGCCGCGCGCGGGAGAACTCCGGTAGCTCCAGGCTCAGGTAGCCGGCGCGCATCAGCATCATCCGTAGCCCCATCGTGCCACTCACCCGCCACGATTCGGCGCTGAAGCGTCCCAGGTGCGAGGTGTCGACGTACGCCAGACGGTTCGGCGCCGCGCCGCGGCCGTCGGGTAGCACTGCGCCGAGGCGCTCTTCCACCCGCACGCCGGCGGTGGTCGCCGCGGCGAGCAGCAAGACGGACCACAGCCAGGTGGTGGGGAAGGCGTGCCGAGCCAGCAGGACTCCCAGCAACAGCAGGGTCCCGAGCAGCGTGAGGATCTGCCGAACCGCGGCGTGAGGGCTGTTGGGTCGGTTGGCCAGGTAGCCGAGCAGTCGGGTGGAGAACGGGTGGGCGCCCATGGTGATTCCGTTGGTCAACGTCGACGTGTCGCCGAACGCGATGATCCTGCCCCGGCCGAAGCGTGTCTCCGCGGCCAAGATCACGTCGCCCAATCGTTCGCCGGCGTCGTAGCGGTCGTTGCCCATCATCGAGGGCTTGTTCGCCCGGTCGCCCGGATCGTTGAACCCCCACTTGCCGAGCAGCAGCGGTGTGCAGTTCCCGTCGATTTCCATCGAAGCGCCGATCACCACGCCATAGCGGTTGCGCTGCAAGTCCACTCCGACCACCGAAGGGTGGAATCCGGGTTCGTAGCTCTGCAACCAGCCACCGACAGCGAAGGTCGCCGAGTCGAATGCCACCTGCATCCCGGTACCCTCCAGGGCTTCGTTGAAGCGCACTGCACCGTCGTCCTCGATCGTGCTGTGTTCGCCGAGCACCAGCAGCGATCCGCCGTTGGACACGTAGTCGCGGATGCGTTGCAGTTGATCGGGAAGCCACGGCTTGTGCGGGTAGATCAGCAGCAGGACATCGGCGCCCGACAGCTCTTGGGAAGTGAGCTCCTCGGAGCACGTGAACTCCGCGCCGTGCAAGCGGACGAACTGCTCGAACATGCCGTACATGCCGATCGACAGGCGTCCGTACTCGCCGTGCTGCGGGCGCTCCCAGTTGCCGTAGCACTTCTTGAACGCGAGGATCCGCTTCCCCTGCAGGCCCTGGTGGCCGCCGACGCTGATCGTACCGAGCAGGGGGACGACGCACGCGAGGCCGAAGGCCAGCGCCGACCAAACGGGTTTGCGGTTCACCTTCCGTTCTGCGGGCTGCGCCCGTGGCGCCAGCCAGAACACTGCGCCGCACAGCTGCAGGAGTGCGCCCAGTGCTGGTGCGTTCCACGGCCAGGTGTCCGCGACCACCGACCACACCGCGGGAGGCAGCGCGCCGCCGAGCAGTGCGCCGAGCGGGATCGCGTGTGCATCGTCGATCGGAATCCCGATGCGCGGCGCGGCGGCCAGCAGCGCGAGGTAGCCGAAGTGGAGACCCAGCACCACCGCGGCGGCCGGCACGGTCTGCCAGATCCCGCGCGTGTGCCGGAAGAACGCCAACCCGAGCGCGCCGCACAACACCAGCAGATCGATGCCGAAGAAGCTCGGCCCGACCGACAGCGGGGTGCCGACGTATTCACCGATCCGTTGACCGAGCGACGCACACGCGCGGTCGACCGCGAACCAGACGGTTGGCACCGCCTGCATCGTCAGCTTGAACAGCGCGAGCACGACCGTGGCCTGGCCCGCGGCTCGGAGTCGGATCGTCCCGCGGTCCGCGGCAAGCGACAGCAGCACGACCGCGACCCCGGCGACCCGCACCGGTGCGAGTGAAGACGCGGTGCACAGGACTCCCGCGCCGACTCCGAGTGCGACCAGCACTCGCGAACCGGAACGGCCGAAACCCGTGAGGGTCGCCGCGAACAACAGCGCGACCCAGGTCAGCGACGCGCGAAGCGGGTATGCGAGCAGACCGAAAGCGTCCGCGGCCAGCCACGCGGCGGCGACACCCAGGAGGCACGCCGCGAGATCCGTGGACGGGTCCACGCGTACGAGGGGATCGTGATCCGGTGCCGTGTCGTCCGTCGCGGTCGCGGTGGTCTCGAGCATGGGGAGCTACCGTATCCGGAGCACTGCGGCGACGGGCACGGTTCTCTTCGCCCGATACTTCGTGGGGTCGCCGAAGCTCTCTACATGCGAGGTCGGCTCCACGGCCGGCTCGCGGTGTTCGCAGTGTCAGCCCTTCAACAAACAAGCCGCGTCGTCGCAGTTCCTTGCGAGCGAACCGCACGGACTTGCCGACTCATGCAAGGCAAGTTGGCGATACCACACCGGATCGGACGAGCGATGACCGAGTTGCTGCGATTGCGCGAGGTCGCGGCGCGCTTCCTCGAACGCAGGATCTCGTCCTCGACGGGGCTCTGGACACGCGGCAGCGATGAACTCCTACAATCCGGGAGTCCGCATTCCCCTGCCACCCCACCTGCGCCATGTCGGTTCGCCGTGTCCGCCACCTGTTCGCCATCGTTCCACTGCTCTTGCCGCTCGGTCTCGCCGCGCAGTCGCAGGTCGATCCTCTGGGACGCTCCGTCCTGTTCATCCGCGGTGCTGACGGGAGCGGCGGTCTCGGTTCGGGCACGCCGCAGCAGCGCACCGCGCACCTCAGCGACATCCAGGACACCAGCACCCAGCCGGGCAATCACGGGTTCGGCGAACTGGCCGCGCTGTTGCGCAGCGACGGGTTCACGGTCTCGCAGTGGATCGAGTCGCAGGGGGTGCTGACCGCCGCGCTGCTGCTGGCGCACCGAATCGTGGTGTTCGGCTCCAACAACCGGGTGTATTCCGCCGCTGAAGTCAGCGCGTTCCACACCTACATGGACGCCGGGGGCTCGGCGCTGTTCATGAGCGACGCCAATTGGGGACCGGACTGGGACGCGGCGCCCAAGAGCGACAACCAGTTTCTGCTGCGCTACGGCTTGAGCGTCTACCAGGACAGTGCGAGTGGCGTGCCGGTGATTTCACGAAGCACCGCGGGCCGCTTCGTCCAGCCCACCCATCCGGTGGTATCGGGTCCGGATGGGGCCGGCCCGGCAGACGAAGTGAACGACTTCGACGGTGAGGGTGTCAGCTACCTCCACGTCGAGCGCGGCTCGGAGGGGTGGGTTGCCTCGGTTCTGGTGACCGCGACCGGATTCCAGGTGCGGCAGCTGAGCAACACCGGCCAACCTGAGTGCTGGTCGCCGCCGGAGCGCGCGACGGTGCGATGGTGATGGCGCAGAAGGACGATGGGCTGATCTTGGGTCACTTCGACCGCAACACGTTCTTCAACACCAACGTACCGGCACCAGCCTCGCCAGCCGTGACAACCGGCAACTGGCGCGCAACCTGTTCCGGACCCTGGCTTTCGGTCCAGGGCCGGTGGCAGTCGATCGGTCCGCCGTGTGGCGGCGCCGGTCGCACACCGGCATTGATCCTCGGCGACCCGAACCTCGGTCGGGCGATGTTCTGGTCGCTGCGCGGCGCGGCGGCCAACCAGGCGACCGGATTGCTGTTGTCCCTGGGTTCCGCGAAGCCGAGCACGATTCCCGGACCTTGCGTGGTGCAGGTCGATCTGGCCAACGCGATGCATGAGCCCCTGGGGGTGACCGACGCCACCGGTTCTTTCGTGACTTCGTTCGCGTTGCCGAACTCGCACGTGCTGAGCGGCACCAAGCTCACCGTGCAGATGGTGATCGCTTCACCCGTGGGGCCGGGGCTCGGTGTGCTGGAACTGAGCGACGCGGCCGAGGTGCGACTCGGTTTCGCGCGCTGAATCGATGCGCGCGCCGGGATGCGGCTACCGTGGTCCCTCGGTCGATCGGGCGGCGAGGATCAGCGCCAACAGATCCTCGTTGTTCCAACTTCGCGAGTCCTCCCGGTGCGCACGATCACCAGCTCGAGCCCGCGGAGCACGAACACGCGCTGCTTGGCCCGGCCGTCGAGATAGACGTAGGGAGGCACGCCGGCGTCCGGCCGTCCCTTGCTGCGCCACAGATGCAGTCCGCATGACCCGCGGTGCGGCGCAGGTTGCTCCATCCGCTCGATCCAGGCCGCCGGAACCACCTGCCGGTCGCCGACTCGGCCGAGGTTGCGGATCAGCTCGCCGACGCGTGCCCAATCGCGGGCGGTGGCCAAGACGGCGCCGCACACCTTGGCGTTGCCTCGCTCCCGATCGAGCCACACTGCGGCGTCGCGGGCGTGGATCGGTTGCCAGATGCGCTCGGAGAGCAGTGACGCGTAGCGGCGGCCGGTGGCTCGTTCGAGGAACAGGCCGAGGAGCTGTGTGTTGAGGTTGTTGCGTTGGAACCGCGTCCCGGCGGGACCTCGAGGTGCATCGCCAGCAGGATCGGCACCAAGTCGGGCTCGAGGTGCACCCGCACCATGTCGCACAGCGGGTTGTAGTTCTTCGAGTAGTGCAGACCGCTCTCCATCCACAGCAAATGACCGACGGTGATCTCGCCCTCGCGGGTGCCCGACCACTCGGTGACGCAGGTGGAAACCGGCGTGCCCAGGCCGCCGACTTCGCCGCGGGCGATCGACACCCCACCAGCAACCCGAGGAGAGTCTTGGCCAGCGAATGGGAGACCGTCCGGCGCTGTGCGTGGCACCCGCGCCAGTAGCGCTCGAACACCACGACGCCGCGGTGCAGCACCAGCAGTGAACACGACTCGTGGGCGTCGGCCCAGTTCGAAGCGAGCTCCAGTCGGGCGCGGTCGAACGCGGCGGCCTCGGCGGCGCCGCTCGGCAACGCCCGGGAGAATGCACCGGGGATCTCCTCCAGCGGCTCGCATGCACTCGATCGCGGTCGACGACCGGGACATCGGGAAGGTGACGAGGCGCGAGACGAAGGTCCAGTTGGCCGTCGCCCACCCGACTACCGCGATCAGCACCGCGCCGCACAGTGCGGCACTCACCTTGATCCAGCGCCTCTTCCGTCGCCGTGGCTCAGCGGGTGCTGTGTTCATCGAGAGCCGCACTCTACCTCGCGTTCCACGAGCCCGGACGAATCGCGAGCAGTGTCGCGCGTTTGTTCGACCGCGTCTGAGTCGAGGTGTGGCGATTGGTGGCTTCCGTCGCTGCTCGGATGTGCCATGATCTGCGCGTGCGCATCACCGTCCGCTGCTTTGCCGCCGTCCGAGAGATCCTCGGCCAAGAGGTTCTCGAACTGGAGCTCGACGAAGCGCATGACCGTGGAGCGGCTGCGGTCGCTGCTCGCCGAGGCCGCGCCGGAGCTGCTCCGAGTTCCCGTGGCGTTCGCGGTCAACCAGGGCTATGCCGAAGCTGGACGGCGACTCGCGGACGGCGACGAAGTCGCGTTCATCCCGCCGATCAGCGGCGGGTCCGGTCGGCCGGAGCGTACTGCTTCGAACTGACGCACGAGCGCATCGATCCGCGCCCGCTGGAGGCCGAGGTCCGCTCGGATCGCGATGGGGCGGTGGTGACCTTCGCCGGGGTGTGCCGCGACCACAACGACGGGGCCGCGGTCGAGTCGCTGCACTACGAGTGCTACGTGGACATGGCCCGGCGGATGATGGGACAGATCTTCGAGGAGGCGGTGAAGCGCTTCGAGATCAGCCGCGCGCGGGTGGTGCATCGGCTCGGTGAGGTCCCCATCGGCGAGGCCGCGGTGCTGGTGGTGGTCGCGGCGGTGCACCGGGCACCGGCGTTCGCGGCCTGCCAGTTCCTGATGGATCGATTGAAGGCGGAAGTGCCGATCTTCAAGCGAGAACAGCTCTCCGGATCGCCGTCGGGCGATCCGGGCGGGGCAGCCGCGATGCGCTGGGTCGGCGAGCTGCCGTCGGGACCCGCGGTGCGCGGGCCGGAGATCGGGTGACGTCGCGAATGCGCTGCCGGACCCGCCGTCGCCCCACCTACTTCCGCGTCAGCCGCAGCGCAGCCCGCCATTCGGGCATCGTTCGATCGCCGCGCACCAGCGCCTTGACCAGGAAGTCGTGTGCCTCGTGCGGGTGTGCCGTCAGCAGCGAGCGCAGTCCCAAGTAGAAATGCGCTTCGCAGCGGCGCTGGCGATACTCGGCGCCTTCGACGCCGTAGGTGGGAACGCGTTGTAACAACTGTGCGGGGTCAACCCACCGGCGAGCGCACGTCCGACGTCGCCGGCCCAACCGCGCTCGGGGAGGTCGAGGGATGCCGATTCGCCGAGTTTGCCCATCTTGGCGCGGAGCCAGTAGCGCCACAGGCGGGCGCATTCCCTGCCCCTTCTGGTCCAGCGCCACCGCCCGATCGAAATGTGCGAGCGCGGTCTTCTCGTCGCCCAAGGTCGCCTCGAGGAAGCCGAGTTGCGCGTGGGTGTGCGGATCCTTGGGGTCGAGCCGAAGCGCCTGCTGCAGGTCGCGCTTGGCGTGTGGCATCTCACCCAGCACCAGCAGGGACTTGGCCCGGGCGAAGTAGACCCAGGGTTGTCGTGGTCGAGTGCGACTCCGCGGGTGAAGTCGGCCCACGCCCCGATGTGGTCGCCCAGGATCGCTTTCGAGAACCCGCGCCATTCGACCGCCTTGTAGTTGTTCGGGTCGAGGCGCAGGCACTCGGTGTAGTCGACGATCGCCGCGGCCATGTCGCCGAGGTTGTGCTTGGCCATGCCGCGGGCGTAGTAGGCCCAGCTGTTGCTGCTGTCCAGCGCGAGCGCCGCATCCAGGTCCCGCAACGCCGCGGCGTGTCCGCCGAGCACTGTGTGCACGTGGCCGCGCCAGCGCAGTGCCTCGGCGCATTTCGGTTGACCGCGGAGCGCCGAGTTCAGGTCGGTCAGGGCGGTGCGATAGTCGCGCCGGTCGATCGACTGACGGGCCTTCGCCACCAGTTCCTCGGGCTTCTGTGCCGGGGCGGCGCAGCACAGAATGGCCGCGGCCAATGCGGGACGAATGCGGATCGGGAATCGCATGGTGCGATGATAGACCCTGGCCCGGACGATTCGGGGTCGAGCTGCCGCGATCGCGCGTCGTTCCAGCGCGCCGCGATTCACGAGCCGGTCGAGCCGCCGAGTGCAGGGCGTGCGGCGTTCCGCACCAGGACTCGGGTGGTGCCGACGAGCGCTGCCAGTGCGCACCAAGTGACGGCGCCGTGGGCCAGCAGTTGGTTGCCCCTGCGCCGGCCGAACACCCCTTGCTGGTCAGCGCGCCGACGAACAGCACCATCAGGCAGACGAGGACCAGACGGTCCCGCCGCCGGAACACGAAGTCGTGCACGCACAGCGCGATCGGTGCGACCAACACGCAGAAGTGGCTCTTGCTGCTCATCGGTGACAGCAACACCATTCCGCAGACCAACAGGGATCCGATCCCCAGCGCCTGCCGCGGTGCATCGAGGTGTCGTGCCCGCCACGCCGCGTAGATCAGCACCGTCGCGACCACCAGTTGGGCGGTGAGCGTGAGCAGGCCGAGCGCGCCACGATCCATGTGCCACAGACTGATGTCGAAGGTGTGGTCGGCGATCGGCTCCACTTCGGTGAACAGCCGATAGAACATGCTCGCGAGGTTCTGGTTGAGGATGTTCCACGCCTTCCACGCGTTGCCGACCGCTGCGGTGTTGCCGCCGTCTGCCGGGTTGATGCCGGCGACGAATGTGGAGAACCACGACTCGACCCAGTAGCGGTGGTCGGTCCGCGGAAACAACACGTCGGGGGCGAGTGAGCCGAGCAACGTGCCAACCATGGTTCCGGCCGAGGCCCTGAAGCGCCGCAGCAGCAGCAGGAACGGTAGGAACAGGATCGGTGTCGCCTTGCTGGCCGCAGCCAGGCCGATCGCCAAGCCTCCGGCGAAATCGCGGCGGGAAGCCATCCCCGTCATGCCGAGCAGGACCAGCACGAACCCCGGCAGGTCGTTGCTCTGGTTGGAGAACACCGCGGCGACGTGGCGCACCGACAACACGACGGTCAGCAGCCAGAACGCCCACTGTGCGCGCCGGTCCCCGGGGATCGCGGCATCCTGCTGTCGCACCAAGCGCCGCACCAACGCGATCGCCCATACCAACAGCAGCGCGTTGGCTCCGTACTTAAAGCGGCCGCACCGCATCGTGTGGCAGCAGCGTGAGCGGCATGAACATCAACGCCATGCCGGGTGGGTAGGTGAACGGCTTGATATCGTCCGGGCGGTAGATCTCCGCACCGGATCGCATCCGCTCGGCGCCGAGCACGTAGACGTGCACTTCGCCCTCGTCGCATGCTGCAGACGACCCGCCTTCAGGTTGACGGCGGTGGCGATTGCAGTGACCAGCAGGATGACGGCGATCGCCGACAACCACGGGTATCTGATCACGTCGGGGTCAAGCGCGGAAGCGCAGCGAAGGGATGAGGCGGAGTGCCTCGAGGGCGATGCTCCGATCCAGCTTGCTCTCGCCCTTGCGTCGGTCGACGAAACGGACCGGGACCTCGCGAATCCGACCACCCAGCTGCTTCACTACCCAGGTCAACTGCACCTGGAACGAGAACCCCGTGGCGTGGATGCGGTCGAGGTCGGCGCGCGCCAACACATCGCTGCGCACACAGCGGAATCCCGCAGTCCAATCGCGCACCGTGCGGCCGAGGAACGCGCTGGCGTACAGATTGGCGCAGCGCGACAGCAGCCGGCGAGAGGCGGGCCACCCGGCGTCTCGCCGCCGTCGACGTAGCGGCTGCCGATCACCAAATCCGCCGTTTCGCACGCATCGACCAACCGCGGCAAGTCCGCCGGATCGTGACTGAAGTCGCAGTCCATCTGGATCAGGCGCTCGAAGCCCTCGCGCAGGCCCCAGCGGAAGCCGTCGATGTGCGCGGTGCCGAGGCCACGCTTGTTCGGGCGGTGGAGCACGTGCACCGCGGGAACTCCGCGGCCATCCGATCCGCCAACTCGCCGGTGCCGTCCGGACTGTTGTCGTCGACGATCAACACGTCGGTCACCAGGTTGGCCGCGATCGCCGCGATCACTGCTTCCAGGTTCTCCCGCTCGTTGTAGGTGGGGAGCACGACCAAGCAGGAGCGTTGTGGGCGGAAGGGAGCGACCATGGCTTCGTCCGGCGCTTCGAGAAGCGGATCCATGGACGCTACACTACGCTCCGCCGCTTACGAAGCGCTTTGGCTGGCAAATCGGGGCGGGCGAATCGGGGTGGCAAACCGCGTGGGGTGTCGTGGTGCTCAGGGCGGACTTGCTCCACGCTGCGGTCCGGGCTGGCCCGGACTATTGATGACCGAGCTTCCGTGATCGGGCAAGGTCGCTTCTGGCTTCGTCGAAAGTCAGAACCTGCAGATCGACGGGCGGCACCCAGCCTCAGGGCAGAACCCGCCGTTCTCCTTGGCATCAACAACCTTGCGCCGACTCGCGACGCTGCTCACGAGTAGTCCGGGTCAGCGGATTCGCCAGCTGAACTGCACGCACCAGTTGTGCAGCGGGCTGGCGTAGAGCGATGGCGTGTCGTCGGAGTCGCGTAGATTGCCGCGCACGCCCGTCTTCGGTCCGCTGAACGCTCCCGGCTTGCCGGTACGCGTATCGGACGAACTTGGCCGCGGCGGTCGGTGCGGCGTCGAGTTCGATGCGGATGGTGTCCTCGTCGACCAGACTCACTTTGCGGATGCGGGGCGGGGTCGGGCTGCTGTCGGTGTACTCGAAGCCGAAGTTGCCGGGGTCGACGACCGAAGTGGTGTCGAGCACCAGCGGGGTTTCGGGAACGTGGAAGCGGACGGTGATCTGCGCGCCTTCGAGGCGGACCGTCACGGGGCGCAGCGGTTCCCACGTTCCACCCTCCAGCACCACATGGTTGTAGACCTTGCCGTGCATGCTTCGCCCATGTGGCGATACCCCGTTCCGGTCAGGTGGACCCCGTCCAGGTAGTCGAAGGTGTAAGCTTTCGGACACACCAACACCACGCGCCGCGGGAACGACACGGACGCGCGCAGTTGCTCGTCGGGGATGAAGCTCCACGGCGACTGCAGGCTCGAGTGGCTGCTCAGCTGGGAGTGCAGCAGCGGCACGGGTTCGGTCTGACCCAGCGACTGGATCTCGGACTCGTAGTCGCGCTGCCATTCGATCAAGTCGTCACCGTAGGTGCCGTTGTAGCGCGCGTGGTCTTCCTCGCCGTGCACCACCGCGACGCAGCGCACCGCGTAGCTCTGGTTGTTCTGATCGGCGAGGTGTCGCGCGACCCGGAACTGGTTGATGCCGTCCTGGAACGGTTGCGTCCCCTTGCGCAGCAGGGAGTAGGGATGGCCGGGCTGGGCGTGGACGCTCACCAAGGCGTCGTGGGCCTTGGTCGGGCGGGGCGCCCGCACATCGTTGACGTGGTCGAGGAACAGCCGGCTCGCGGTGTTGGCCATGCCGCTGCTCGGTGTCTCCCAGAAGCTCTCGACCAGGGGTGAGAGTCGGCCGGTCAGGCTGCGAACCCCGCCGCTGAACATCAGGTTGCCGTACGGCTGCGTCTTGCTCTGCACCGGCGAGCCCAGCCCGCCCATCGCGAGACTCTGTCCGGTGACCAGGATGTGGTTCACGTCGCACGGGGTGAACGGGGCGTCGCTCGCTTCGAAAACCCGGTACCCGATCGCCCGGCTCAGCGCCAGGGAACGCCCCTGGTCGAGCCACGAGGCGAACTGGAAACGCGCGTCGATGGAGCCGTTCAGCGGGCCCGAATCGAGATCGCTGATCAACCGCCCGACACTGTTGGTGAGCATCGGCACCATCACCACCGGCTGGGTCAACAGCTCGCACGTCACTCCGGGCAACGGCAGCTGGATCCGTTGCACGCCGGCGATCAACGTCGTGGGGGTGTTGGCCGGCGCCCCTCGAGCAACAGCCGCAACCACCGGTTGGTGGTGGATTCCCACGACACGCCGAACACCTCGGGGCCGCACAGCGGACCGTATGGCGACACCGAGGCGAGCATGCCGCGCAACGGCTCGCACGCGACGTCGAGCACCAGGTTGTAGCCGGCTGGACTGGCCGACGTCGAGGTCAGCAGCACCCCGGTCTCGATCCGCACGTCGGCCACCCCGGACGAGCCGATCGCAAGGGTGTGGTTGCCCATGTAGCGGGACCCGTCGAGTGGGGCGCGTTGAACTCCACCGAGTTGTCGTTGCCGACGTCCACCTTGGCGACCCCGCTGATCGTGGCGGAACCTGCCACCGAACTGCGGAGGCGAAACTGAACGCGTGCCCGTTGCCCCGGCGTTCCCGTGTAGCGGAGCAGCCAACTGTGCGGAACGATCTGCGCACCGGAGGTCGCCGGCGGCGCTGCCGTGCCAACCGCGCGCGATCGTGCATTCGTCAGCGTCGTGACGAACCCGGATTCGAACACGCGCGCGATCGGCAAGCCTTCGATCACCCGCAAGCTGACCTTGGTGCGCGCGTGCGCGATCGGTGCTTTCGTGGCATCGAGTTCGTCGACCGCGACCGCCAGGGGATCGGCAGCGGTCGCCGTCGGGGATCCGGACAGCACCACGTAGGTGGGCTGGGCAGTGTCCAGGCGGGCGAACACGCCCATCTTCGTCAGCGGGATGAGCGAAACCTGCCCGGTGCCCGTCGCGGCGAGGCCACAGATGGCCAGAACGAGCGACCGCAAGGGAACGGTCCCGGTCGGGAACGGAGGCATGGCGGGGATCGTTCGGCTGGACGAGGGTGTGGGTGACGGTCTCGCGACGGTGTCACTACGAAGGCGTGCCGGGGTGAGGATCGTGCCATTCGAAGAGTGCTCCGCCAGCGCGTGGACGCCCGGGATTCGGCGCTCCGGTGTCCCCAATCCGCCGTCACCGACGCGGACGCGCGCCCCTGGCCTCGCGAGACTCCGATGTCGACGGCATTTGCGTTGCACGCGGTATCCCGCTTTGATGGACCGCATGACAGCGCGGGTGATCCGAGCCGGCGGAATGCGGACAGAACGCAAACGATGCTCGGCAGCCCGCACCGCCCCCGGACCGGCAGGGTGCCTGATGGAGCCGCTGCCGCCGCCGATTCGGATCGAAACTCAGTCCCATCTCGAGCAACTCGCCGAGCGACTCTTTGCCGCACCGGCGATCGCGGTCGACACCGAGGCCAATCCGCTGTTCGCCTACTACGAGCGGCTGTGCCTGATCCAGGTGAGCACCGCCCGGCGGGACTACATCATCGACCCCATGGTGGGCTTGGATCTGCGCCCCTGGTACGGTGTTCGCCGATCCGCATGTGGTGAAGGTGTTCCACGACGCCGAGTTCGACCTGTTGATGCTCAAGCGCACGATGCCCTTCGAACTCGCCGCGCTGTTCGACACCAAGGTCGTGGCGATGGCGCTGGGACTGGAGAACGTCGGGCTGGCGGCGATCCTGCAGGAGTCGTTCGGTGTGACGCTCGACAAGCGTCTGCAGCGGAGCGATTGGGGCTGCCGTCCCCTGACCGAGGGGCAGCTCGACTACGCCCGCTACGACACGCGCTTCCTGTTGCCGCTGGCTGCCGATCTGCGCGCCCGGCTGCGGAATGCCCCGAGATCACTCAGCTCGAAGTCGCGGCGGAGTTCCGTCGCGTCGAGCAACTGATCCCCGAGCCGCGCGTGTTCAACCCCGACGACTTCATCAAGGTCAAGGGCTGGGAGCGGCTCGACCCGGTGGGGCAGAGCGTGTTGCGGGAGCTCTACGCGCTGCGGCACCAGATCGCCGACCGCCTCGATCGGCCGGCGTTCAAGGTGGTCGGCAATGACGTGATGCTGGTCATCGCCGAGCAGCGGCCGACGTCGCGCCAGGCGATCGCCCGTTGCGCGAGCGTGAGCCCCAAGCTCTTGGACCGGCATGGCGATGCGCTGCTCGAGGCGGTGCGGCGCGGGATCGACTCAGGACCACTCGCCGTGGACCGGATCTCGCCGACCCGGCGCGACACCGATCTCCTCAGCGAGGAGCAGAGTTGGGCCTATGACGCGCTCCGGACCTGGCGCAAGGGCGTCGCGGCGGAGCGCGGGGTCGACGCTTCGCTGGTGCTGCCGCGCGCGGTCATGCTCGAGCTCGCCAAGCTCGAACATCCAGTGGCGGACGTCGAACAGCTGCGCCGGCTGGGCATTCTGGAGCCGTGGCGGGTGGACTACTACAGGGCGGCGCGCTGGTCGAAGCGCTGGGTTCGGTTGCCGCCGCCCGCATCGGTCCGGCGCGCGCCGCGGCTTGCGTAGACGCTCGCGGCGGCGTGGACCCACGGGCACACGTGCCGACGTGGCCCGCCCGGAGAACTCCTGATCGATCGACGCTGTTGGACCGCGGCGCCCGCAGGCGTAGAATCACGGAGTCGCAACCGGCGCACCACACCACGTTGCAGAAGCCCGCGGTCTTCCTGGACAGAGACGGAATCCTGAACGCGCTCGTGTTCGACGACGCGTGCGGGGTGATGGGACCACCGCTCGATGTCGAGCACGTCGTGTTGCTGCGCGATGCCGCGGAGTTGGTGCGAGCCCTCAATGAGCGCGGCTACCTGGTGTTGGTGGTGACCAGTCAGCCGGCGCTGGCGCAGGGGCGCCTGTCGGTGATGAAGCTCGACCTGATCCACGGCCGGCTGAGGATGTTGTTGGCCCGCGCCGGCGCGCGTCGATGGCTTCTTCTTCTGTCCACACGATCCCCGGGCCCGCTACGTGCCCGGGGCGTCGGTGCGGCCGGAACTGGTCACCGGCTGCCGGTGTGCCAAACCGTCGCCCGGATTGATCCTCCAGGCGGCCGGGTGCACCGCGTGGAGTTGCGGCGTTCGTTCATGCTGTGTCGCGACCTGCGTGACGTGCGGGCCGGTCGGTCGGCCACCGTCGACACGATCCTCTTGACCAAGGGCAGCATGACCGACCTCGAGGCGCCTCCCGAACTCCGTCCGGGGCACGTCGCCGTGGACGCCAGCGCGGTCGTGCACGTGATCGATTCGCTGCGCGAAGCGATGATGAACGAATGATCCTCGCCCGCGCGCCCTTCCGCACGACATTGGGTGGTGGTGGCACCGACCTACCCTCGTTCTACGAACGCTACGGCGGGTTCCTGTTCGCCATGGCGATCGACAAATATGTGCATGTGGCGGTCAATCCGCCCGTGCTCGATCGCAAGATCCGGGTCCACTACACCAAGATCGAGACGGTCGACCACCCGGATCAGCTGCAGCACGACCTGGCGCGCGAAACGCTCAAGCACATCAGGCTGACCGAGCAGATCGAGATCTCGTCGATGGCTGACCTCAAGGCCGGTGCCAGTCTCGGTTCGTCGAGTTGCTACACGGTGGCGTTGCTGAAAGCGCTGCGTGCGCTGCGCCGCGACGAGGTGCCGCTCCAGGACCTCGCGGAGGAAGCGTTCGCGATCGAGCACGGCAAACTCGGAATGACGGTCGGCAAGCAGGATCCGTACTCGCGGCGTTCGGCGGAATGACGGTGCTCGACATCGATCCGAGCGGTGCGGTCGTGGTGCGCAGCGCCGCGGTCAATCCGGCGACGTTGATGGACTTCGTCGCCAACACGCACCTCTACTATACCGGCATCCAAGGCCGGGTCACGGATGTGCTGCGGCACCAGGACCAGGCGATGCGTCACCCTGACCGAGGCGCGCACGGGTGGTCCGGGACAGTCTGCAGGCGATCAAGGAGATCGGAATGCAGATCCTCGGGGCGATCGAGAGCGAGAACTACGACGAGTTCGGGTTGCTGATGGATCGCCACTGGGCGCACAAATCCGCCATGTCGCCACAGATCACCATTCCGGGATCGACGCGCTGTGCCGATTGATCAAGGAGCGCTTCGGGGTGTTGGGGGCAAGGTGTCCGGCGCCGGCGGCGGTGGGTTCTTCATGGTGTACGCACCGCGGGATCATGCTGCGCTCGACGAGTTCATGGGGCGCCACGGACTGCGCCGGATGCACTACCACCTCGATACCGGCGGCGCAAAGATCCTGACGACGTCACCCTGAGCCGCGCTGGTTGCGGCGCGGACTCGCGGCCCGTCGGGCGCGTCGCAATTCGACGGGCACTGTATGCGGGGCAGCGAGGTAGTCTTTCCCGCCCCCCCCCGCGATGTCCGAGCACCGCTTTTCGCAACTCGCCCTTGTCATCGCGTGCTTCGTCACGCTTGGGCACGCGTTGATGCTGCGCGCGTGGATGTTGGATGACGCATTCATCTTCTTCCGCTATGCCGAGAACTGGGTCGAGGGTCATGGCCTCCGGTTCAACGCCGGGGAGGCTGCGGTCGAGGGCTACAGCTCGTTCCTGTGGGTCGCGCTGCTGGCCGCCGGACACCTCTGCAACCTCGATACAGTCGTCTGGTCGCTGATCCTCGGTTATGCGTGTGCAGCCGGCACCCTGGTGCTGGTGCACCAGAGCTGGCGGTGGGTGCAGATCGACCGCCGCACGGCGAGCCATGCGTGCCTGCTCCTCGGCACCTGCGGGCGTTCACTCCTTGGCCGCAGAGCGGCATGGAGACGTCGCTCCATGCGCTCCTGGTCACCGCCCTGTTGCTCGGCTACCTGCATGCCAAGGGTGCCGATATGCGGCGCGGCCGCTGGATCCGCCTCGGTCTGCTCGCCGCGTTGGTCTGCATGAACCGCCCGGACGGGGCGTTGGTGGTCATGGTGGTGGCCGCCGACGCCTGGTTGCTGCGCGCCGCGATCGGCCGCCGGCCGCTCGAACTGGCGGCTGCGACGGTGGTGCTGGTGTTCGGCAGCTACTTCGTGTGGCGATGGTCGTACTGGGGTATCTGTTTCCGAACACGTTCTATGCCAAAGTGGGCTCGACCTGGGCGCAGGTGCAACGGGGTTCGGCTACGTGTTCGGCTCGGTGTTCGCGCTGCTGCCCCTGCTGCTGTTGCCGGCCTCGGTCGGGCGTGGTTGGCGCAACGCCGACCGGGACTACCTGGTGATCCCGGCGTTGTTGGTGGTGTTCACCGGCTACATCGTGCTGGTGGGTGGCGACGTGATGCCGGCCTACCGCTTCTTCTCGCCGCTGGTTCCCGTCATGGCCCTGTTGGCGGCGATGACCCTCACTACCCACCGTGAGGAGGTCCGGACGCCGGTGGTGATCGGCTGCGTGCTGTTCAACCTGATGATGGTGTTGACCAGCGTCACGCCGAGCATCCGCGGCGACGTCGTCGCGCACAACGGCACGGTCGCGGGTCGGTGGCTGCGGATCCATGCGCCGAAGGGGCGCGGTGTTGGCGGCGAACAACGTGCCGGGGCGCTGGTCTACTACTCCCGCATGCGCGCGATCGACATGCTCGGGCTCAACGATTCGCACATCGCGCACCGCAAGGTGGAAGGCATGGGCAAGGGTCATTCAGGGCACGAGAAGGGCGATGGTGCCTACGTGCTGTCGCGCCGCCCCGAGTTCATCCAGCTGGGTTCCAGCCTGGGTTGGGTTCCCACCAAGGTCATGCCGGACCCGCCCTTCCCCGGTGATCGCGAACTGTGGAACAACCCGGAGTTCCGCAGCGGCTACCACTTATGCACTACAAGAGCGGGCCGACGCGTTGGCCGGGCGGCGAGCGCTGCGGGCTGTTCGGCTTCTACGTGCGCAATGACGTGTTCGAAGCGCTGACCAAGGCCGGCAAGTAGAGCGGCGCGCCCGGCGTGACTTCGGGCGCGGGCGGGAGATGCGTTCGCGGCATGCGCAAGCACGAGGTCGTCCTGGGTGGCTCCGGGGGGAGCGGATCCGTGTGCAGGTTTCCGGTCGCCAGCGCCCGGACGCGTTCGAAGGCGATGACGTCAACTGGTTGCAGGCGTTGGTCGATGTGCGCGCCGGTGGGTTTGCCGGCGCGGTCTCGTGCTCGTTGCGCAATGACGATCTCGCCGACTTCCGCGACGCGCTCGCCGGGCTGACCGACGGTCGTCGGGAGGTGGCGCGCTTCCGGACGATGGAGGATCAGCTGGGGTAGAGGTCCGCTCGGTGGGTGCCGGGCAGCTGTTGATCGAAGGTCACGTGAGCGGCGCCGGGAATCGACTCGAATGCCGCATCGCCGCGGCGACCGCGGATCTGATCGCCGTGCTGCAGCAGATCGATACCGTGCTGGACGCGTTCCCGGTCCGCTGACCGTGGGCGCGTCGATGATTGGTTGCGCTTCCGTGGCGCAGACTCTTAGTCGCGGTCGTTGGCTGAAGCGCTGAGCCGTCGCACGACGTCGACCATGAGTGCCGTGCCGTACTCCGGTTCCGCGGTCAGCGAGGAATGCCGGCCCGCGAGATCGATGTGGCACCAATCGGCGGAAGTGTCCTCGATGTGCCAGTAGATGAACTGGGCAGCGCAGGACGACTGGGCGTTGTCGCGGTTCTTCACCGAGTTGCGCATGTCGGCGACCGGGCTGGCGAATTCGCGCTTGAACAGCTCCGGGCAGAAGATCAGGGGATGCACGAGGTCACCGGTTGCGCGACCGGCAGCGATGACGAGTTGCTCGAGTTCCTCCAGAATTGCTGACGATCGCAGCGTGCAAGTTGCCGGTCGAAACCAACTGCGCGCCGGTGAGCGTCGCGGCGTCGAGCACACAGTCGGCGCCCAGCTCGCGCACCGCGAAGCTCACCCCGTCGGCCAGCAGCAGTCGGCCCTCGGCGTCGGTGTTGTTCACCTCCACGGTCTTGCCGGAATGCAGCGTGAGGATGTCGTCCGGCTTGTAGGAAGTCGGCCCGACGGCGTTCTCGGCCAGGCACAGGACCAGGCTCAGTGGCGCGGGGATGCGGGCGCCGGCGAGCACCGAGAACGCGGCAAGCGCCGCGGCGGCTCCTCCCATGTCGGCCTTCATGGTGGGCATCGCGGTCTTCCCTTGATGCTCAGACCGCCGGTGTCGTAGGTGACTCCTTGCCGACCAGCGCGATCTTGCGCTGCCTGCGGCGCGAGCGCGCTGGCGTGTAGCGCGCGATCAGCATCCGTGGCGCAGCGACGGCGGTCCGACCCACGGCGTGGATTCCGGCCAGCCCGTTCTGTAGCAACGCCGGGCCGGAGATCTCCCGGCAGCGGACCCCGGCGATCCCACGAAGCATCTTCCGCGCTTCCTTCGCCAGCGCCTGCGGATCGAGTTCGGTCGGTGGAGCGTCGACCAGGCGGGCAGCTTGCCGCGACGCGTCGACGGTCGCGCGCGTGGTCGGGTCGATGGTGCACGGGTTCCCCCGCTACGTCCACCACGCACACGCTGATCGTGCCAACCTTGCCGGCACCCGACTTGCGCGAGAACAACGGGAACGCGCGACCGACCGCCAGCAGCACCGGCAGCGCGTGGAGCGGATCGTCCACCACCAGCAGGATCGCATTCTTGTGGTCGGGCGTGAGCCGCGCGGCCGACACCACGCGCTGCACGCTTTCGGGCGCGCCGCGCAGTTGTAGCGTGACACCCGGTTCGGCAGAGCGCCGACGCTGAGCCGCGCGGGCTCGCCGCCGGTGAGGGTTGTCGCGACGTCGCCGAGGTCTCCGGCACGGAGCTCGGCAGCCAACGTCCGCACCCGGGTGGTCCGTGCTTGGCCGAGCGCCGCACCCAGTCCGGCTGGCGGGTCTTGCAGGATCCGCTCCGGCGCCACCACCAGCAGGTGCCGGACGCCGGCGAGCATTCCGCTGAGCTTGCTCGGGTAGCGGAACTTCACGGTTGCGTGGCGCCTCGGCTGCTCTCGGCGCCGCGGCCCTTGGAGCCGTCGTCCTTGTCTCCCTTGCCCACGTTCAGCGCCACGAAGATCCCCAGACCGAAGCCGAGCAACAACGAGATGAAGATCAGCAGGGCCAGCGAGATCCGTGGATTCCACAGGAACAGCCAGAGCTCGGTCTCCCGCACGTTCTTGGCGATCAGCAGGAGCAGCACCAAGACCATGATGAGGATGAAGATCCGCTTCAGCTTTTTCATTTCCAACGAGACCTGATGGCGACAGCGCGCTTGAGGCTATCCATGCTCTGCAGGATCTTGCGGCGGATATCCGCAGAGAGACCTTGGTTGTCGGCAAGAAACCGCTGCACCACGTCCAGTGCCTGCTGGGAGCTGTGGCCGTTGATGAACGCGTCCACCCAGGCGGGCATGAAGAACACCCGTCGGTTCGCCTTCACCCACTCGACGCGCCTCGAGTGCACGGCGCAGGTAGGGGAGCGTGGCCTCGTCCTGCCCAGGCCAGTGGAAGTTGCCGAGGCTGTCGATGGTCCACTGCTCCGGGACGTCGAGCCCCAGGTAGTTCTGGAAATGCTGTTCCTTGCTGGACGGGTCGGCGGCGCCCGCGAGAACGCCTCCCGGCCGACGTCGGACTGCCCCATCGAAGTGACCAGGTCCTCCAGCACCTTGCGTCCGTAGCCCCTGGCCACGAGTGCGGCGGCCGCCAGGAAGCGATCGCGCCGTCCCAGCGTGACGCCCGGGGCCGGCGCCTGGTTCGCGACCACCCGCTGGCACAGCGATGTCGCCTGTGGGCCATGGGTGTAGGCGAGCAGGAACCGCAGCACCTGGGTCTTGAGATCCGCGGCGCTGCCCTCCAGCTGGGTGAGCAGGATTTCGGTGAGCTTCTGCAGCAGTGGTTCGCTGCGCGTGCCCGACATGTAGCGAAGTAGGCAGACGCGCAGTGCGCCGAGTAGCCAAGCGTGGGTGCCCGCGTCCGATTCACCCGCGAGCAGCCGCAGGGCAGTGGTGGCGAACCGGGCCGGGTCCAGCTTGGTCTCGCGCACCGTGTCGAACAGCGCGCTCATCGCTACCGCCCGCACCAGCGGGTCCTCGATGTTCTGGGCGTGGTCGACCAGCCAGTCGCGGCTGCGGTCGTCGAGCAGGAACTGTCCGCACGCGATGTCGCGTGGATTGAGCAGGACGCACGCCGGTGCGGCGCGCCCGATCAGCGACGGCACCCGGGTGACCGCACTGTCGGCCACCACCCGGACCCGTTCGAAACTGCCGCTGGCGTCGATCAGGAGCACCTCGAGCTGCAGCGGCCACGTCCCCTCGTCGCCCTGCACGCTCTGCTGGTGGATCGCGAACTCGGTCATGCGCGACGCTTCGACCCGCCACTGTGCTTCCACCCGCGGCATGCCAGCGGCGAGGATCCAGCGGCTCGACCAGTGCCGCGCGCTTCGCTTCGCCGCCGTCTCCAGCGCACTGACCAACTCGCGCCAAGTGGCGTTGCCGAACTCGTGCTGGCGCAGGAACAGCTGCAGCCCGGACTGGAACGCCGCCGGACCGAGGCGGTGGTTGAGCTCCCGGAGGATCGCCGGGGCCTTGTTGTAGACGATTGCACCGTACGCCGACTTGGCATCGGCGAGGTTGGCGAGCTGCTGGTAGACCGGTGTCGTGCCCGGGGGTGCCGTCGACGCGGTAGGCAGCCGGGTTTGACGCGGTGGTGGAAACGCAACCAAGCGTGTTTGCCCGGCTCGAGGGTCTCGAACAAGGTGAAGCCCATGAAGGTCGCAAAGCCCTCCTTGAGCCACAGGTCGTCGAACCAGCGCATCGTCACGAGGTTGCCGAACCACTGGTGGCTCACCTCGTGGTAGATCAGGGTGCTGCGTCGCGTCAGTTCGCCTTCGGTCGGCTGCTGCTCGAACACCAGCGAAGACTCGCGGTAGAAGATCGCACCTGCGTGCTCCATCCCGCCGCATGGGGAACCCGGGCAGCAGCACCATGTCGAGTTTGGCGAACAGGTGCAGGGTACGCGAAGTAGTCACCCAGCCAGGTCGCCGCACGGCCGTGCATGTCGAACAGGTGGTCGACCTCGGCCCGGTCGGCCTTGCTCTGCCGCAGGAACATTCGCATCGGAATCGGCGGACGACCGGCCGGTTGGAACGAGTGCCCGCCGATTTCGGCGAACGGTCCGGCGGCGAAGGCGAACAGGTAGGTCGGCAGCGGCTTGGTCGGCGCGAACGAGCGCACCGTTGCCGTCGAGCTGCGCAGCTCCTTGCCGTTGGCCACGACCTTCCACTCGGCTGGCGTCTCGACCGTCAGTTCGAACACGCCCTTGAGGTCGGGCTGGTCGAAACAGGGGAACAGTCGGTGTGCGTCGGCCGGAACGATCAGCGAGTAGTAGTAGTCTGCGCCATCGGTGGCGTCGTGGTAGACGGTCAGCGGCGTTCCGGTCGGTGCGACCTTCGAGCTGAAGTCGGCGCGGACTTCGTTGGTGCCGATGCGCATCTGTGCGGCGGGCAACACGATGTGGTTGGCGACGCGCCGCGGCTCGACCCGCGCTCCGTTGACGGTCAAGCCGGTCAATTCCTCGCCGGCGAAGTCGAGCACCACCTGGCCCCGAGCATTCAGCTCGAAGGTGGTTCGGCAGCTACCCGCCACCGCGGCCATCTTCTTGCCGAGCTTGAAGCTCAACCGGTAGTGGACGTCGTGGATTCGTGCCGCGCGTTCGACCGCCAACTGGTGGGTGATGCCCGGGATGGGTTGGTCGATTCGGAGGGTCGCACGGTGCAGGAGGCAAGCCCGAGAAGCCCGAGGAGTCCGCGCCCATTCATTCCGCGCCTATCCGTGCTTCCACGGCACTGTCCGTGATGGAACGGGTCGCGAGCCGTCACGATCGGAACGGTGGTCCCGAGCCGTCGGGTGTCTCCGGTGGTGACGCAGCGTCCCCGTGCCACTCGTCTGTGTCTCCGAAGTCCGTCGACGCGCGAAGGCGCCAGCCTCGACACGGCTTTCGTGACCGAGCTGCTGCGATCGCGGATCAATGTTCGGGCTGGCTTCGTCGAACGTCAGAACCTGCTCCTATTCGTGACCGAGCTGCTGCGATCGCGCAAGTTCGCTGCTGGCTTCGTCGAACGTCAGAACCTGCTCCTCGACGGGGATGCACCCCGCCTCCGGGCAGAACCTGCCGTTCTCCTTGCCAGCAAGAATCTTGCACGATCTCGCGACGCTGCTCACGAATAGTCCGGGCTAGGAGTCTGCGCCACAGAATGACATCCCATGAGATCCGCGCCTTCCAGCACCTGTCACCCCCCGAAATCCTCGCCGAATCCACCAATTCGGCTGTGTTTTCGGGCGGCGACCTGCGCCGAAATCCACGAACCTCCTGAGTCGCCCTTCTGTGGCGCAGACTCCTAGCTTTCCGGTGTCGCCTTGGGTGGTCGCGCTGGGATCAGGCAGTTCTTGCCGTTGCCGATCAGATCCTCGCGCCCGGCGGCGAGCAGTGCTTCCCGCACCACGAAGTAGTTCTCCGGCTTGAAGAACTGCATCAGCGCGCGCTGCACTTGTCGATCGCGTAGCTTGGTCACCGTGTCGACCGGGCGCATCGTCATCGGGTCGAGTCCGGTGTGGTACATGCACGTGGCGATGTCCATCGGTGCCGGGATGAAGTCCTGCACCTGGCGCGGCCGATAGCCGCGCTGCTTCAGGAACACCGCCAGCTCGATCATGTCGGCCGCCGTCGAGCCCGGGTGGCTGGCGATGAAGTAGGGAACCAGGTATTGCTCCTTGCCGACCCGCGCCGAGGCGGCCGCGAAGCGCTCGGCGAAGCGCTCGAAGCTCGCGGCGCCGGGCTTCTTCATCAGGTCCAGTACCTTTTCGCTGACGTGCTCGGGCGCGACCTTCAGGTGCCCGCCCACGTGGTGCGCCGCCAGCTCTTCCAGGTAGCGGTCGTCCTGGGCCGCCAGATCCATCCGTACGCCCGACTGGATGTTGACCCGTTTGACCCCGGGCACGGCGCGGGCCTTGCGCATCAGCCCGATGGTCGGCGCGTGGTCGGTGCCGAGCAGTTTGCACACCGTGGGATGGACGCACGACAACCGCCGGCAGACGCGTTCCACCTCCGGCTTGGTGCAGCGCATGCGGTACATGTTCGCGGTCGGTCCGCCGAGGTCGCTGATCGTGCCCTTGAACTCGGGCATCTGCGCGACCTGTCGGACCTCGTCGAGAACCGATTGTTCGCTGCGGCTCTGGATGACGCGACCTTGATGCATGGTGATCGAACAGAACGTGCATCCGCCGAAGCAACCACGCATCACGGTGATCGAGTCCTGGATCATCGTGTGCGCGGGGATCGGTTCGCGGTATCCGGGGTGCGGGCGGCGGGTGTAGGGCAGCGCGTAGATGCGATCCATCGCCTCGGTGTCGAGTGGCAAGCGCGGCGGATTGACCACCAGCAGGCGGTCACCGTGCCACTGCGTCAGGCGCCGGGCATTGAACGGATTGGTCTCCTGGTGCAGGGTCCGGGTCATGTTCGCGAATGCCCGCTTGTCGCCGCGCACTCGTTCGAAAGCCTCCAGCTCGATCGTCGGCTGCTCCGGCGCCGGCAGTGGATCGCGGGACCCCAGCAGGTACGCCACGCCGCGCATATCGCGCAGATCCCGCACCGCTTCGCCCCGGTCCAGGCGCCGAGCGATCTCGACGATCGTCTCTTCGCCCATCCCGAAGCCGAGCAGATCCGCCTTGCTCGACAGCAGCATGCTGGGGCGCACCGTCTCCGACCAGTAGTCGAAGTGGGCGATCCGCCGCAGCGATGCCTCGACACCGCCGATGACGACTGGGACGCCGGGGAATGCCTCGCGGCAACGCTGGGCGTACACGTTGGTCGCCCGATCCGGCCGCAGGCCGATCCGTCCACCTGGCGAGTAGGCGTCTTCGCCGCGCCGCTTCCGGTTGGCGGTGTAGTGGTTGATCATCGAATCCATGTTCCCTGCGCTCACCGCGTAGAACAGTCGCGGTGCGCCGAGGTCCCGCCACGGGTCAGCCGAATCCCAGGGCGGTTGCGCGAGAATGGCGACGCGGTAGCCAGCAGCTTCGAGTACGCGACCCAACAGCGCGGCGGCGAACGACGGGTGATCGAGGTAGGCGTCGCCGGAGACGAACACGATGTCGGCCTGCGGCCAACCGAGTGCTTCGATCTCGGCGCGGGAAGTGGGCAGGAAGTGGGAGGGTGGGGAGCAGGCGGTCACGCGCGCACATTATGCCGGAAGCCGCCCGCCGCCCTGCGGGGTCTGGCATCCGCGCCGCCCGATCGCGGTGTCGGTCAGAACGGGTACCCGATGCTGAAGTGGATCGTCCAGTTGCGTTCGCCCGGGTCGCGGTCCGGGTTCCACGCCGAATCGAACCGAACCGGGCCGATCGGCAGCAGAAAGCGCAGGCCGAAACCGATGCCGTACTTTCGATCACCCAGGCCGTAGTCCTGGACGCTCCGCCCCACGTTCCCGGCGTCGACGAAGGTGGCGAGCTCGACGTCGAAGGCGCGCAGCAACCGCCAGTGGGGTGCCCAGCGCAGTTCCGCGTTGAGGATGTTGCGGTACTCGCCGCCGATCGGTTGCCCGTTGATGTCCTTGAGGTCGGGCGGCGCCAGCTGGTCTTCGCGGAACGAGCGCACCACGTTCTCGCCGCCGTTGAACCAACGCTCCTGGATCGGCACCGCGTCGGACCCCTCGCCAGGGTAGAGCAGACCCACTTCACCGTGCAGCACCAGTCGGGTCGATCGACTCAGCGACAGTACCGTGGTCCCGGTCAGGCGCAGCTTGGCCAGCGACACGTCGCCGCCCAACGACTCGTCGTAGTACTTGTACTGTGCGGACAGGCGCGTGCCCCGTTTGGGAATCAGCGGGTTGTCGCGCGAGTCGTAGGTCAACTCGATCAGTGCGCTGCCTTCCGTGTAGTCGCCGATTTGTGCCCCCGGATCGATAACGTCGGAGTTCGCGTCCCCGTGTTCGCGGTAGATGTAAGCGACGCGGCCGCTGAACTCGCGAGAGAACAGGTGGGCGAGCGAGGGAGAGATGCCGTTCGCGCCGTCCACGTACGACGGCTCCTCGCGGCGGAAGGTGTCGGCGGTGACGCTGAACGTCGTGTCGTAGCCGAGCCACTCGGGCAGGAACTGCGAGTCCGAGAGGTTCACCACCAGGCGGTGTCCCTTGTTGCTCAGGGTTCCCTTGGCCGAGAAGTCGAACCCGGTGCCCAACACGCTGAGCATCCCGAATTCCAAGCCGCCGCGCAGCTCCTCGTAGCTGCCGTAGCCGAGCATCGGCTGCAACAAGTACCGGGTGGTCTCCTCGACCGCGAACACCACGTCGATCCGGTTCGGCCCGACCTTCTCGTGCCGCACATCGACCCGGCGGAACAGTCCCGACTGGTAGAGCCGCAACAGACTGTCCTGTTCGGTCTTGCCATCGAACCGCACCCCGGGGCGCACGGTGATGCGCTTGCGGATGTTCGCCTCGGTCACGAACTTGTTGCCGCGCACGATCACTCGGCCGACGTCGACCACGTCGCCCGCCTTGCCGTGCAGCCGCACCGCCACGGTGTGGTTCGCCGGGTTCGGCGTCGTGGTCACCAGGACCAGTGGGTCGGGGTGCCCCCGGCGGCGGAGGTGTTGGGCCAGCGCCAGCGCGTGGTCCTGAACCGCTTGCGGCGAGTACGCCGCTCCCTCGCGCGGTGCCTTGGGGGCGTCCTGGCCGAGCGCGGCAGTGATCTCCCGTTCGGTTTCGAGCCTTCCCAGCTTGTAGGGGATGCCCTCACTGACCCGCACCGTCACGGTCACTTGGGTCGTCGCCGGAGACAGTGCCGGCTCGGGTGGTTCCAGGGTGGCGGTTGCGTCGAGGAACCCGTTCCGCTGGTAGTGCGCGGCGATCGTCCGGGCCAGCGTCTCGAGATCGGAAGCGACGTACAAGTCGTCGCCCAAGCCCAGCGCTTCGGTCCGTCGTCGACTCCAGTACGCCGCCAACGTCCGGTAGCTGACGGAGGGGTTGCCGACGATCCGCAGCTTGGCGACCCGTACCAAGGGTCCCTGCTGGATGTCGAACCGGATCGTCAGGCGGTCCCTCCGGTCGACTCGGTGATGGACTTGTGCCAACGCGTAGCCGTTCTGCTCGAACAGCGACTCGAGTTCGAGCATCGCGTCGAACGCCGCGCTGTCGAGCGAGTTGTCCTTCGAGATGTCGAGCATCAGGTCCTGGATCACGTCGCGCTGCCGCACGCGACTGACGCCGTCGCCACCCTTCAGCCGCACCCGCACCGTGCTGCCGCCGGCGGCCTTGACCTCGTAGTTCCCGGCCGCGACCAGCGGATCGATCAGCCGGCAGCCCGGCGTGAGGCAGAGCAACCAGGCCACGCAGGCGAGCAGTCGGAGCGCCCGGAGGTCCGGGCGGCGGGAAACGACGGTGCGGTGCCGCGAGCGCGCGGCGTGGCTCAGAATCGCCATCGGTAGACGATGCCGAGGTTGATGTCCTCGTAGACGTCCCGCTCCAGCCGAAGCCCGTAGTGCGGCGGCATGATCCACAACTTGCCGACGTCGAAGTCGACCTGCCATGTCTCTTGACCACCGCGGCTGATCTCGCGTCCGAACTCGAACGTGAACCGCGAGACGAAGCTCTCGCTCGCCTCGGTGCTCTCCGTCGCGATGTAGGTCAGCAGCAGCTCTTGCAGCACGTACGTGGCCAGCAGCGCCGTGTTCGACTGGGAACTGTTCTGTGCGAGGGACTGCGGGCGCAAGCCGGTGGTGACCAACGACCACAGCTCCCGCGGCTGCAGCGCCGGAGTCGAAGTCAGGGCGACCACTGGGTCATCCCAGGGACCGCTAACCCGCATCTGGATGCGAATGCCGTGTCGCTCGCCGGAAGCCACCCCGATCACCTTCGGGCGGGTCGGATTGGCTTCCTCGAACATCATGCGCAGGCTCTGCACCTTGAGCCCCATGCCCGGGAACCGCACCGTGCCGCTCTGGCTCGAGCACACGCCCTGTAGTACCAATGCACTGCCTTGGCCGCGCAGGCGGCAGCTGACGTCGAGCGAGGTGTCGAGCACGTTGGTGCGCACTTCGATCGCTTCGCGTGTCACGATCTGCACGTCGAAGGTCATCCGTTCGGCGCCGGCGATCTTCCAGGGGCCGAACACGTCGCCCGCGCTGCCTCCCCCCTTGACCTTGAGGTCGGGAACCAGCGAGAGGCGGCGGAGAAAGCGGCTGTTCTTGTCGACGGTGATCTTGCCGCCGATCTCCAGGCGTTCGGGCTTGCCGGTGGCTCGCAGATCGACGTCGCTGCGCACTTTCAGTCCGCCGTGCCGCAGCAGCAGAACGCGTTCGCCGCGCAGCGAGAAGTCCGCGAGTCCGTCCTTCCACCGCACGGCGAGCGGGCCCTTCCCCGGGGCGAGCGTCCCCTTCAGTCGCACCGGCGCCGCGCCCATCGTCGCCGACCCGGTGACCGAGCACAGCCGCTCGTCGGCTCGGACCTCGACCGTGAGGTCGGCGAGCCGCGGGATCCCGAGCGTCTTCAGGGTGCCCTTGCGCAAGGTCACGCTGAGTTCCGGGACGGGTTCGCGCGGTGTGCCACCGAGCTTCAACGAGCCGCTGAGCACGCCGTCGATGTCGGCGAGTCCAGTGAGGCGGCGCGGCAGCAGACGCAGGGGAAAGTCCGACAGCTGCAGCGCGCCGTCGAGTCGGGCGGTGTCCTGCTTGGCCAGCGCCCACAGCGGCGCATCGGTCTGCAGGTGTGCGGACACGCGGACCGGCAGGCCGAGCACCAGCGCCTCGGCGCGGAGCAGCTCGGCGCGGTTCCACTGCACGCGGGCCTCGGCGACCAGGCCCTCCACCTTGAGGTCCTGCCCACCGCCGCCGGCATCGCGGATCTCGATCCGCACGTCGGGGCGCGGCTGGAGGGCGCTCCCGGTCAACGTGCCGCGGATGCTCGCGGTCCCGCGGAGTCCGGCGAGTCCGGTCCAAGCCTGCGGCAACCAGTTCAGCGGCAGTGCAGAGACGTCGAGGGCACCCTGCACCGGTCCGTCCTTGCGCGACCACAGCGGCGTGTCACCGCGGTCGAACCACGCGGTGCATGCCATTTCCTGCGCGGATTGACGCGCCCGGCAACGCACCTCGGCTCGGCTCTGGGTGAACTTCGCCGAGAGGTTCACTGCACCGACTTCGGGAACGCGAGGGTATCGGATACCACCGTCGGTCAGCTCGATGCCGCCGCGCAGCGCCGGGCGTCCCAGCGTTCCGTCCAAGTCCAGCTCGCCCTGAGCGCGCCCGCGCAACGCCATGCCCGCGGGAAGCCAGGTCTGAAGGTCGGCGAGGTCGAAGTCCCGCAGCACGAGTCGCCCGGCGAGCGTGCTGCCGCTCAACGGATCCTTGCCGAGGATCGCGCTGGTCCGGGCGCCGATGCGCAGACCACTGCCGCTCAGCGTGCCGGTGGAACGCACTTCGAGTGCATCGAACACAACCGCGGCCGCGTCGACGCGTGCCTTCACCTGCCCCCGCACCGGAGGGCGGCCCGCCAGTGGCGTAGCCGACAGATCGAGGCGCAACTCGAGCGGGCGTTGCCTGCTGATCGGTTCCAGCGCCCCTGGCACGTGGCGCAGCGGCAGTGGGCCGGTGGCGTCGAGGGCGATCCTGCGGTCACCCGAGCCCCAAACGAGCGCGAACGCCGCGAGGTCGATGCCGGTCGCGCCGGAGGCACCGCGCACGCGCAAGGAGAACGGGGCCACCGGGAGCTGGTCGAACTGCGCGGGCTTCAGCCAGCCGCGCTCGCGGCACAGCTTCCCGAGCTTTGCCCGGTCGAAATCGTCGAGCGTGACTTCGCCGTCGACCTCCAGCTCCGGAGCGCCGCGGGTGCTGCGCACGTGTAGATCGCGGAGCGTCATCCGACCGGCGGCGCCGAACGACGGCAGAGACGCGAGGAGTGGCCCCAACCGTGCGATGTCCGCATGGCTGCGGAGATCGACGAAGCGCCCGTCCGCGGCCACCGTGCCGGCGACCGCCAGCGATACGTCCTTGCCCCGCAGCTCGCAGCGTTCCACGGCGTAGCTCCCGCCTTCGATCTTGCCGGCGGCGGACAGGTCCAGGCCGGTGGCCTGTCCGATGCGGGTGCTCGGCGCGTGCACCTGCACTCCGAGCACCGCCGGGTTCGCCGTCCACGAACCCCGCACTTGCAGCGCGCCAACCGCGAGGTGCTTCGGGTCGATGCCAAATGCGCGGAGCAGCTCTGGTCCTAGATCGGACTGCACGGTCCAGGAGGCACGCTCGAGCTGGCCCGTGGAATCGAGGCTCACGCTGGTCGACCCGGTCGCGTCGATTCCCGCCGCGTCGGACGTGCGGCGCAGCGCCCGAACCCGCAACGAACGCGCTTCGACCACCGCGCCGTCGAACGTGAGGTCTGCGTCCAGCTCGGGGCAGCGGAACGCTCTGTACTCCAGGGCCCGCAGTCGACAGGCGGCGGCGACTCCTGGTTGTGTGAGCGTTCCCGCGGCTCGCACCGCGATCGACCCCTGGGCGCGGAGTTCAGCGCCGTCGATCAGCGGAAGGCGGAACTCCGGGGTGAGACCGACCCGCACCGTGATGCCCTGCGCCCGCGCACCACGGAGTGCCGCGACGAGCTGGCCGCCAGGTGCAGGAGCCGCGACCAGCGCGAAGCTCCCCGCCTCGAGGGCGATCTCGAATCCCCTACCGCGCAGCGTGGAGCGCTGCAGCGTGGCGACGCCCTGCGCCACGTCGATTCCGAGCGTGGCGGTCACCGGAAGCAACGGGAGCACCGGCGCGGGCAGCAGCGCGCGGTACGACTCGAGATCCGTCACCTCGACCCGCAGCGATCCGCGGGTGTCCTGCTGCAGCCGCGCTGTCGATCCCGCGATCAGTGCGGCGAGCGGGACGTCGAACTCCCGGCCCTCGACCTTGATCCCCGGCAGGTCGACTTCGAACCGCGGCGCGCGCACGTGCCCCTTCCGCCAGTTCGCGGTCGCCTGGATCCCAGCATCCCGACCCGACGCCAGCTTCGCCGCCAAGTCGACCTCGAGGTGCATGGTGTCGCTACCGGTATCCCCGTGGTAGACGACCTCCAGACGGCCCGCGTCGGGTGCACCGCGCGCGACACCGAGCGTGCGGAGGATGCGCCCCGCTTCCGATCCGGTGACGCGAACCCGATAGGCCCCCGAGGTCGACACTTCCGCGGTGAGGTGGTTGTCCCCGTAGTCGAGCCGCGCGGTGCGCGATCCGCTACCCGGTTCGAGGACCAGTCGCGCTGCGGCGGGGCGGGTGCACTCCGGGATGAGCGTGAGTTGCCCGACGTCGATCGTCGCACCGCGGGGGAACAGGCGCAGCAGTTCGGCGAGCGTGACCGCGGTGCCGCCTTCGCCCGAGGTAGTGGGTTGGTCCACGCTCCACGACTTGCCCAGATCGAGCGTGAGTCGTTTGGCCGAGCAGCGGAGCTGGCGTGCGCCCCCGAGGTCGCCGAGCGCCAGCGACCAGGGGGAGAAGTCCAGGTGAAGGGACAGCCCGGTCAGCGTGCGGTACGCCGAGTTCTCGGCGCCGTGCAACTCGATGTCCGACACGATCACGTCGGTCAGCCAGCTGCCCCCGATGGAGCCGACCCGCGCCTCGACCCCGAGCGCACCGGCGAGTTCGGTGCCGACCCGTCGAGCGATCCAACGTTCGAACAGGGGGCGCCGGGCGAAGTACGTGGCGATCACCAGACCGAGCGGGATGCCGGCCCACAGCAGCAGACGCCTCCAGCGTCTCCGTCGGCGTTGCGGTTCGCTCAACGATCGATCCGCGGGGCCTTCATCGTCCGACCGTTCTGGAACAGCGTCAGCGCGGTGACCTTCTGCTGCTCCACCGTGAACTCGAGTTCGGCGGCCACCGCCCGGTAGAAGAACCGCGTCGCCGACGCCGCGGCGACCGGCAGGCGTGGCTGACCGGTGAGCTGCGCGGTCAGCACACCGTCTCGGACCTCGATCGAGAACTCCTTGCCCGGGGCGAGCCGGTAGCGGCCCGCGTAGCTGCGCAGCGTCGCCGCGTCGACCCGCACCGCCTTGCGCACTTTCGGCAGGCGAACCGCGTGGCCCTGCCAAGCAGCGAGTGCCTGGCGCGCCACTGCGTCGACCAGCCCGGTCGCCGTCGTGTTCGACAGCACGACCACGGCAAACCCGCTCTCGGTGTCGAGCAGCAGCATCGAGCAGTAGCCACCGGTGGCGCCGTTGTGCCACAACACACCCCGTGCCGGCCCGAGGTGCCAGCCGCAGCCGACCGCCGGGGCCCGCGCTTTCTGCAAGAACGGTGGGCGGTAGCACGGCTTCGCCGCCAGTTGGAAGGCACGGCGCAGGGGTGTCTTGCGCTCGTCGGCCGCGTTCGCGGCGAGCGCGGCACCGGCGAATGCCATCAGGTCGCGCGCCGTCGAGCGGATTCCGCCGCACCCGGTGAGCGCGTCGAACGTCCAGCTCGCGACCCGTTGCCCGCAATCGTTGCATCCCGGAGCCAACCGCTCGCGCACCTCTGCGTCGAGTCGGGTGGTGGTGTGGGGTAGCAGCAGCGGCTTGGTGATCCGCACCTGCAGCAGCGTCTCGTAGTTCGCCGCGTGCTCCTTGTCGACCAGCAGTTGCCCGAGCAGTCCGACGGCGAAGTTGCTGTAGGCATAGCTGCGGCCCGGCACGCTCGCGAGTTCGCTCGCGGTCAACCCGGCCCACAACCGCGCCGGACCGTAGTCGTGGTACGGGTTGCCCCAGTCGGCGGGCGCGAAGTTGGCCGGCAGGCGCGGCAGACCTGAGGTGTGGGAGGTGAGGTGCTGCAGCTGGATCTTCGCGCCGTCGCGCTCTGGCACCCGCGTCCCTTGCGGCACAAGATCGCGAACGGGAGTGTCGAGTGCGACGACACCGCGCACCACGGCGTCGGCCAGCAGGATGCCCGTGAACACTTTGCTGATCGACCCGATTTCGTACACGGTGTCGGCGTTGGGGGTCACCTGCGAATCGGGCGCGGTGTGCCCGTAGCCGCGGATCTCGACGCGCTCGCCGCAGCGCATGCCAACCACCATTCCCACGGTCGCGCCGGCGTCGACCACCGCGGTGGCGCAGCGGGCCGCCTGCTCCATCGCGGTCGAAACGCGGTCCGCCGCGGCCGGTGCGGCTTGCGCTGCGACGGTGGTTCCCAGAACGAGCAGTGTGGTGGGGCGGAGCATGCGTTGCGTACCTTGACGGTAGCGTTCGCGCTCGCACGGGACCAGCCGCCCGCCGGTCGCTCAAGGTCGGGGTTCGGCCCGGACGAAACCGAAGGGAACCGGCGCCACCGCGCGCCCGAGAGGAGCCCATGTCGACGATGACCGATCTGGCGGTTCGGATGGGGGCAACGACCTCCCTGGACGCCACTACCGCCGCCGCGGAGTTGTTTGCCCAGCTGCAGCAGGAAGGAACCGACTTGGTCCTGGTCTACTGCTCCTCGGACTACGATCTCCCCACCCTGGCGCGCGAACTGCGGCGGCACTTCGGTGAGGTCCCACTGGTCGGTTGCACGACGGCCGGCGAGATCTCGCCACTTGGCTACCTGCGCGGATCGCTGAGCGGTGTGAGCATCGCCGGCGGTGACATCAAGGTAGTCACCGAGCGGATCGACTCGGTATCGCGGGCGACCGTGCAGGAAGTGTACGAGTGTGCCCGCAACGTGCTCCGCCGGATGGGAGCCGAGGGCGTGACCCCGCGGCGCGATGACACGTTCGCCTACATGCTGATCGACGGGTTGTGCATGCGCGAAGAACTCGTCGTGTCCGGGCTGAGCCGCGGACTCGGGGAAGTGCAGATCTTCGGTGGTTCCGCCGGTGACGGAACGCGTTTCCAGAAGACCTTCGTGCTGATCGACGGCGAGTTCCGCGAAGACTGTGCGGTGTGCTGCCTGGTGCACACCAGCCACCCGTTCACGGTGTTCCGCACCCAGCACTTCGTGCCATCGCACGAGAAGCTGGTGGTCACCGAGGCCGACCCGGCGCAACGGATCGTAACCGAGATCAACGGCAGTCCGGCCGGACCGGAGTACGCGCGCGCCTTGGGCTTGACCGACATCCGTGAGCTCACCCCGCTGGTTTTCGCGACCCACCCGGTGGTGGTTCGAGTGGGCGGCAAGGACTACGTGCGGTCGATTCAGAAGGTGAACGACGACGGCAGCCTGACGTTCTTCTGTGCGATCGACGAGGGGATCGTCCTGACCGCCGCGCAGGGCGTCGACTTCGTCGACAACTTGCGCGAGACGTTCCAAGCGGTGCGCGAGGAGGTCGGTGTGCCGAAGCTGGTGATCGGTTGCGACTGCGTGCTGCGCCACCTGGAGATCGAGCGCGATGGGCTCAAGCCGGCGGTGTCGGACATCCTGCGGCAGAACAACGTGATCGGCTTCAGCACCTACGGCGAGCAGATCGAGGCGATGCACGTCAATCAGACCTTCACCGGCGTGGCGATCGGCGTCCGCTGAGCCGGGCGCGACCATGGACCGCGACCCGAGCACGCTGACGCGCGACGAGCTGGAGCAGGAGGTACTGCGCCAGCGCAAGATGAACGCCTCGCTGATCCGCCGCGTCGAGCGGAACATGGATCTGCAGGATGACGCGTTCTCCCTGTTCCAAGCCGCGACCACGCTGGAGCGCAAGGTCGAGGAGCGCACCGCCGCGCTGGAGTCGGCGATGCTCGACCTCGAGGCATCGCACGAACGCCTCAAGACCGCCAAGGAAGCTGCGGACGCGGCGAATCGGGCGAAGTCCGAGTTTCTGGCGAACATGAGCCACGAGATCCGCACCCCGATGAATGGCGTGATGGGGATGGCGGAGCTGCTCGCCCAGGCGCAGTTGCCGGAGAAGCTGCAGCATTACGTCCACACGCTGCAGCGTTCGGCGACCTCGCTGCTGCACATCATCGACGACGTGCTCGACTTCTCGAAGATCGAGGCCGGCCGATTGGAAATCGAGACCGTCGACTTCGACCTGCGCGACGTGGTCGAGGACACGATTGCATCGATCCACAGCAACGCGCGAGAGAAGGGGCTGGAGCTGGTTGCACACTTCCCCGCCGATCTGCCGTCCGGTGTGCACGCGGACCCGCTGCGCACCCGGCAAGTGTTGACCAACCTGGTCGGCAACGCGATCAAGTTCACCGACGTCGGCGAGGTCGTGGTGCGACTGTGCCGGGACGACAGCGGACACCGGTTGCGCATCGAGGTCGAGGACACCGGAATCGGCGTGTCCGAGGCGGCACGCGGGAGGATCTTCGACGCGTTCACCCAGGCCGATGGCTCGACGACGCGCCGCTACGGCGGGACCGGGCTGGGGCTGTCGATCGTCCGCAACCTGGTCGGCAAGATGAACGGGCAGGTTGGGGTCGAGTCCGTCGAGGGCCGCGGTTCGACGTTCTGGTTCACCCTGCCCTGTGCTGCGGCGTCCCAGGTCGGCATCGTCGATGCCGTGCAGTGGGACGAGACGCGCGCCCGCGTGGCAACGGTGGTGTGCAACGAGCGGGTGGCACACGGACTGAGCGAGATGCTGCGGCGGTTCGGCGTGGAGGTAGATCGGATCGATCCCGTGGCGGTGCCCAGTTGGCTCGCCGGCGTGCCGCGCGGAGTTCGCAGCGTGCTGCTGGTCGATGGCGTCGACTTGCCGCGGACGACCGGCACGTCAGCCCAGCCGGTGCTCATCGAACTCTGCACCGATCCGAGCAGTGTCGCCGGTTTGTCGGTGGCGCTCCCCAAGCCGGTGACCCGGCGCGGGTTGCTCGAAGCGCTGACCCAGGCGATGGGCGTCGTGCAGCACGACTTCGATGCCAAGCAGCCCGCGGTCGCAGATCAAGCGAGTTTCGAGGGCCTGCGCGTGCTGGTGGCCGAGGACAACCCGGTGAACCAGGAGGTTGCCGAGGAAGCGCTCTCCTCGTTGGGATGTGCGGTCACCGTGGTGCCGAACGGGCTCGCGGCGGTGGAGGCGGTCGACAGCAGCGAATTCGACGTCGTGCTGATGGACTGGCACATGCCCGAGATGGACGGGCTCGAGGCGACGCGGTGCATCCGGCAGCGCGAGCAGAACAGCGAACGCCACATCCCGATCGTGGCCATCACCGCCAGTGCGATGGTGCGCGACGATCTGCGCTGCCTCGAGGCCGGAATGGACGACTACCTGAGCAAACCATTTTCCCAGGCCGACCTGTGCCGGGCGCTCGCGCGTTGGGATCGCCGTCCGCCGCGCAGCGTGCGCGAGGAGGCTCCGGAGTCGTCCGCCGCGGTCGACACCGAGGCGCTGCGCCGCTTGCAGGGCATGGGGTCGACGAGCAGCCCGGGGTTCGTGGCTCGGGTGCTCCGCACCTACCTGAACGGACTGCCCGACCTGGTTGGCTCGATCGACCGCGGCGTCTCGTGCGGGGACCGCGCCGGGGTCGCGATGGCGGCCCATTCGCTGAAGTCGAGCAGCAAGCAGGTCGGCGCGCTACAGGTCGCGGAGTTCGCGGGCGCGCTCGAGCAACTCTGCAACTCCGACGCGTCGCTCGAGGATTCGAACCAACTGGTCGTGGATCTGGCCGAGGCGATCGATGGCGCGCGCCTCGAGCTCGAGAAGCTGATCGATGGACCCGACGGGGTCTGACGGCACAACGGCACCCGTGAGTCGAACGGCGGCTCGCGGTTCGGTCGGTCGACTGCTGGTCGCGGCGTTCGTGATGGCGTGGCTACCGCTTCTCGCCTGGTGCTGGATCTCGCCGGCGCAACCGACTCTGCCACGCGATTGCGACCCGTTCGGCTACTTGCAGATGGCGGACGCGTTCGCGCGGGGGCGCGTGCTCGGCGACCACACCGCACGACCGTTCCACGACGGTTTGATCGCGCACCTGGACGCACGGGGCTTCGACCATGCGGACTACTGCTGGATGGTGGCGCCACACGCCTACCATGTCGATCCGGTGACCAGGAAGGTCATCAACCAGTACCCGCCGGCCACCGGGTACTTGCTGAGCCATGTGCCGAAGCCGCTGCGCTTCGCGGCTTTCCCGCCCCTGAGCATGCTCTTGCTCGTCGTACCCATGCTCATGGTCATGCTGCCCGGCAGCGGCGGCGGGGGTTGGTTCCGCCTGGCCGCGGTCGCGGGAGTCGGTCTGGTCTGTCTGTGGGTTCCGCCGCTGCGTCAGGAACTCCGCCAAGTCACCTCGACCGCGCCGACATTCGGGCTGCTGTGCGCGGCTGGGTTCGCGATGCGCCGCAACCCCGGCGTGTCACTGTTGCTGCTCGGGGCGTCGTTGCCCTTTCGGGTGGCGAACGTGGTTCTCGCCGTTCCGCTGCTGCTGTGGTTCGCGCTGCGACCAGCTCGCACCTTGACGCGCACCGCCCGGCGGATCGCGCTCGGGTCCGGGTTGCTGCTCGCTGGCGGGGGGGTGCTGTACCTCGCGTACGCCCAATCGCTGCTCGGCAATGCGTTTCGCCCGACGTACTCGCCCATCGACCAGGACTGGGCAAGCGCGGCGCGAATCGCGCAGAACCTCGACTACTACTTCGGCGCGGACCAGGGATGGATGTGGGTCCACGTGGTGGTGTTCGGCTTGCTGGTCTGCCTGTCCCAGGGCGAGCCGCGGCTCTATCGCTGGACCGCGCTACTCGCGGCGTTGCCGGCGTGCAATTACGCGTTCTACCTGCTGCACCGCGTGGAGGTGCCCTACTACCCGTACGCCTCGGCGCTGTTGTGCGGGGGTGCGCTGCTCGAAGCGCTGGATTCGCACCCCGGTGCCGGTCTGTTGCGCCGGCAGGTGGTCGTCGCGGTAGGGCTGGCGACGCTGTGCATCGTGCCGTTGGTGCGCATCGCGCCGTTGTCTTGTGTCGAGCAATTCGAACGCGACGCGCAGGTGTACCGCAGCGAGCTCGCTTCGTACGGTGTGGTGTGGGCCGATGCGTCGAGCGGCACCGTGGAGTACGCCGCCGGGGTGCCAGCGTTTCGCTACACCTGGGCCGGGAGCCCTCGCGTGCGGGATGCGGCGATCGGCTTCCTGCGCGACGCCGGGGTGCGGCAGGCCATCCTGCTGGAAGGGGAGCGAATGCAGGGTGACGCCGTCACCGCGCAGCTGCGGGCCGCCGGCGTCGCGTTCACCGAGCGCAGGTCGCGGCTCGGTCGCTTGCTGGTGGTTGACTAGGAGTCTGCGCCACAGAAGGGTGACTCAGGAGGTTCGTGGATTTCGGCGCAGGTCGCCGCCCGAAAACACAGCCGAATTGGTGGATTCGGCGAGGATTTCGGGGGGTGACAGGTGCTGGAAGGCGCGGATCTCATGGGTTGTCATTCTGTGGCGCAGACTCCTAGTGGGGTGTGTCCGAAGTTCGCTGCACAAGTCGTCGAGTCATGCGGTTCGCTCGCTAGGAGCTGCGACGACACGGCTTGTTGGTGAACGAGCTGAGGAGCTGCGCGCCGCGAGCGGGGCGTAGGGCCGGCGACATATGTGACGAACTTCGGAGACACCCCACTTGCGCGCTGCGGATGCGGCGAACCAGCCTGATGCAGCGGGCTCGGGCATCCGCGCGGTGCAGCCGTTCGTCTGCGAGAACTGCGAGATTCCCCAGCTCGCGCTGCTCAACGAGGTGTGCGTGGACCCTGCGCGAACGTAGGTCTCTCGGTCAGGAGCAGTCCGGGCGGCCGGCTCAGTTCTCGATCATCGCGAGCAGCCGCGCCACCGCCTCGCGTACGAACGCGGGGTCCTCGGCGTGCGTGTCGCGTTCGACGATCTCGATCGACTTCGGCAGCTTGTCGCGCAGTGCCTGGAAGAACTGCCGGTCACCCTCGGGGTCGCGCAGCGGGCCGCCTTCCTTGGCGTAGCTGCCGGTGCCGCCGAGCGGCATCATGAACACCGCTTTGCCGGTGGTGTGCTGCAATCTGGCAGCGATCTCCTCGGCCAGCTCCACCATCTGCTCCGGGAGCAGGCGCGGCACGAACACCACCGGGTTGTGGAACACGTGACGGTGTCCCCGGTAGCGATCCGGCACGGTGTGCGGCGGGTCGACCAGGACGCCGAGGTGCTCGGCGCCGCCGGGGCAGATCACCTGCGGCAGGCCCAGCTTGCCGGCGACCGTCAGGCGTTCCGGTCCCCCGGCGCGCAGCCCCTCGAAGTACTGGTCGCTGATCTCGCCGAGTGCGTAGTCGAACACCGCACCGATCAGGCCTTCCTTCATCATCTGTTCCATCGCCCGGCCACCGGAGCCGACCGCGTGGAAGGTGATCACTTCGTAGCCGGCCTCGTCGAACGCCTGGATCGCCTCGAGCGCGCCCTTGGTCAGCACTCCGAGGTTGGTCATTCCGATCAAGGGCTTGTCGCTGCGGCGGGTGAACGATCCGGCGTCGGTGATCGCCATGCCGTGCACTGCGCCCGCGGCCCGCGCCAGGAGCATGCGGGAGAATGGGTTCAACCCGAGGATGTCGCCCACCGAGAACATCATCGTGATGTCCTTGATGTCGACGTACGGCGCGGTGTTGCCGGACGCGACGGTCGACACCATCACTTTGGGCAGTCCGTACGGCAGCGCTCGCATCACCTCGGTGCACAACGCGGTGCCCTGCAGCCCACCCAGGCCGAGCACGCCGTCGAGTTCACCGCGCTCCAATCGGGAACTCAGCACCGCGATCGCACCCTTGGCCATCAGTGGTGCGGCGGCTTCGCGAGTCGGGTTGCGCAGGATCGCGTCCAGTGTGGTTCCGGCCGCCACGGCCACTTGCTCGCGGGTGACGTCGGCGGTGGTCGCGGCTTCGCCGGTCACCCCGATGTCGACCAGCACCGCGTCACTGCCGAGCAGGGCGAGCTGCTCGGACAGGAACTCGGCCTCTTGCCCCTTGGTGTCGAGCGTGGCGAGGATCGCGATCTGCTTGCTCATCAATGGCTCCGTCGCCGCAGGTCGGCGAACCGCTTCGCCGTGGAGAACACCGCCTTCTCGATCGGAATGCGTTCGGTCGAAGACCCGGTCCAGATGCCGTGGCAGGTGGTGTGGTCGAGGATGTACTGGCTGTCCTCGGGGGTCTCCATCGCCGCGCCGTGGGCGATCAGAATCACGTCCGGCTTCAGTTCACGCACCATTTGATTCACTTCCTCGGTGCGTCGCGCGGTCTCCTCGATCGTCTCGCCCGAGTCGTAACCCTTGAGTCCGCCCTTGGTGGTCCCGGCGTGGAAACAGAAGATGTCCGGCTGGGCGTCGCGCACGATCTGCACGCTGTCTTCCTCGTCGAACGCCAGCGCGACCGTGACCATTCCGCGTTCCTTGGCCATCGCCAGCATCTCGACCTCGTTTTGGAACGTGATGCCGCTCTTGGTCAGCACCTTGAAGACCTGGCTGTCCTTGTCGACGTAGCTGATCGACGGGCCGATGTTCGACACCGACATCACACCCATCGCCTTGAGGTTCTCTACCACGCACACCATGTCCTTGAGCGGATCGTTGGCGTTGATGCAGGCACACACGAACGCGTCGCCCTTCAGCGCCGGAAGGATGTCCTGAGCCGTGTAGTCGAGAGTCTGCTTGTTGGAGTCGAGGATCGGCCAGAGCATCGACATGGTGCCCATGCCGTTGGCGCGCAGCCGGGCGCCCGCGAAGGTGTTCACGCAGTCGGCGCCGGCACTCTCCAGCAACTGGGCGACCAGGCCGCTGCCGGCGCTGGCGATGAAGATCGGAATGCCACCGTCGATCTTGCGCTGCAGTTTGGCGAGGATTTGTTCACGAGAGGTGCGCGGGACGATCATGGCGAGAACGTAGCCAACGGCCGCGATCAGCGCCCGAGTTTCGTCAGGTAGGCCAGCAGGTCGAGCACTTCGTCGCGCTCGAGGGTCACCAATAGGCCGGTGGGCATGGTGGAGAACGGCGACTTCTCGCGCGCGGTGATCCGTTGCTTCGGCACCCGGGTGATCGCGTCGGGCTTGTCGGGGTTCGCGACCACCTGCACGCTGGTCGCGTCTTCGCGGAGGATTCGCCCGACCACCGGCTCGCCGCGGTCGAGTTCCAGGTAGTACGACTCGTAGCCGAGCAGGATGCTGGCCGATGGCTCGAGCACGTGCCGCAGCAGGTCGCGGGGTGCGTACTTCGTCCCGATCTTGGCGAGGTCCGGTCCGACCGTCGCACCCTTTGCGGCGTCGTGGCACTTGACGCAGCCCGCGGTGGTGAACAGAGCCGCGCCGCGGTGCGCCGAACGTCCGCGCTGCCAGTCGCCCTTCAGCGCCGCGTCGAAGTCGGCGACGGTCCAGTTGCGCACGAACTTGCGGGTCGGTGCAGGCTCCGTCGCGTCGGCGCGGCGCGTCACGTGTTGCGCCGGGTCGATCCGCTCGACCACCTGCATCACGCCATGCATCACCGTCCAGTGGCCGGGGAACGTGCACACGAACGGATAGCTGCCGGTGGTTGCCGGCGCGACGAGTTCCAGCCGCTGGCTCTCGCCGGGGTACAGCAGACGCGTATGCCACAACACCTCGGGCAGATCGGGGACGAACGCCCGCTGCCGTGCGTTGCCGATGCCGCTGAGTTGCTCCGCGGCTCGACCGATCTTCTCTCGCGCACCCCGGGCGGTGATCACCAGATTGTGCGGCATCATGTCGTTGTTGCGGAACGTGACCACCAACGGCTTGCCGGCCTCGGCCCAGAACTCCTCGACGTCGTAGCGCATCTTGTGCGGTACCGTCTCGATCAGCACGGTGACCGGCACCAACCCGTGCAGCCGCCGCAGCAGCGGGTCGCGTGTGGCTGCCGGTAGCGCGGCGCCGAGCGCCTTGGTGACGTCGACTGCCGCGATCGCGGTCGCGCTGGCACGGGCACCGGCGGGCATGCGTTCGATGGCGGTGACCAGCCCAGTGGCCACGCGTTCTGCCGCGGTGGCTGGAGCGCTCGTCGGGGTGACACCGCGCAACAGCCCGACCGTCGCATCGAGGAGCGCGGTATCGCCGAGCAGCCGGGCGGCGTCTTCCAGCTTCTCGGCGTCATGGCCGGGAACGGCACCCACCGCGCGGATCGCCGCGGTGCGCACCGCCTGCGTGCCGCCGCGGCCGAGCAGTCGGTCGGGGATCGGTTGTCGGCCGAATCCGGGTCCGCGCCAGGCGACCCGCAGTCCGTCATCGCCACCTTGATCGAAGTAGGTCAGCACGATCGCGTGCGGACCGGGCGCCAGCTGCAACCGACCGCGGCGTTCGCGCATCGGGTGGTGCCCGTCGTTGTCGACCACGCACTTGCCGTCGACGAACAGCCGCGAGCCGTCGTCGGAAGCGAGGAAGAACGTGTACTGACCGGCCTTCTCGATCTGCAGCGTGCCACGGAACAGCATGCCGAACGACCCGCCGCGTTCCTCCGTGCTCACACCGAGCGTGAAGTTGGCGAGGCTCATCCGCTTGCTCGGTCGCGCCGCGTTGAAGGTCGACAACCGCGCGTCGCTGGGCGCGGGGCGGTAGTAGGCCACGGCCAGTCCCTGCATCGCGCCCTTCTCCGCCAGCGCCGGCGGCAGGTCGAACATCAATGGTCGGATGCGCGCGTAGAGCGCGTTCCGCATCCCGGCATCGTGCAGCGTGGGGATGCTGTCGAGCAACGCGCACAGCCGGTCGGTCGAGGCTTCGGCATCGCGCCAAACCGCTTCTGGTTCGCCGCCGCTCGCCAGCCAGGCGCCGTAGCCGAGCGCCCGGACGGCTGGCGTCGCGGCGTTCCGCGCCAACTCGATGAGCGCCGCGGGTGCCTCCTGGCGCTGCTTGGCCAACTCCTCGTGGAGCAGGGCGCCCAGGTCGCGCACCGTGTGGGCGGACATCGTCCCGCCATCCTGATCCAGGGCGCGAACCGCAGCGAGCAACTCGGCGGTCGTGCTGGTCTTGTGCTGCGCTGCCAGCGCAGCGGCGGCCTCGCGCCGCAGCTCGGCCGGCACCATGTGCCGCTGCAGCAGCGCCTGCAAGACCGCGGGTGTGCGCGGCAAGGCCCGCAGTTCGGCGGGCGTCACGCGTCCCAACAGGAAACGGATCCCCGCCGGATTGTCGGCGGCCACCACGGCTTCGCCCGCTTGCAGCGCCGCCTGCCAGCGTGGTGCCAGCTGGCGGATCGTGGCGTCGAGTGCGTAGTCGAGGAAGCGATCGGTCGGATGGCGGAGAGCCTCGAGCGCCGCCGCGGCGGCACTCGCCGAGTCGAGGAAGCTGGCGGCGACTACCGCTTCGAGCCGCACCCGCGGGTGCGGGTCGGCGGCCTGTTTGGCGAGCAGCGCCGGCCCGTCGGCCAGCTTCGCCGCTGCGTGGCGGAGCACGCGGGTCGCCGCGGCCCGCACCTGTGGCCGCGCATCGCGGAGCAGCGCGCGCAGCAGCGCGGGATCGACGCGGTCGTGTTGCTGCTGCAACCACAATCCTTCCAACCGGTGGTGCGCGTAGTCCGGCTGCGCGGAGTCGAGTGCCGCGAGCCAGGCGTCGGCCGCGGCCAGCACCGCATCGCTGTCGCGCGCGCTGAGCTCGATGTGTGTGCGGTAGCGAACTCGGTCGTCCGCGTTCTCCAGGTTGCGGAGCAGCTCCGGGATCGGCCGCCCGGCGATTGCCGCGGGTTGGGTCTTCGGCCGCCCGGGGCAGCTCACCCGGTACACCCGACCGTGTGCGGTGTCGCGGCTGGGGTCGCGGATGTGGTGCTGCAGGTGCCCGATGATCGCGTTGTGCCAGTCGAGGAAGTAGAGCGCACCGTCGGGACCGACCTCGATGTCCGAGGGGCGGAAGTTCGGGTCGGTGCTCTGCACGATCGGCTCGATTTCCTCGGCGCGGAACCCCGAGCCATCGTCGAGCACGCGGTACTGGAAGATGCCGAGGAAGCCGATCACGTTGGCGATCAGGTAGCTGCCCTGGTTGGCTGCGGGGAAGTGGCTGCTCGACAGGATCTCGGTGGCTGCGGCGGGTCGGCTGCGCTGCCGGAAGAACGGGAAGTAGCCGCGGTGTTTGGCCGGTGCCGCGACGTGGCCGGAGAATGGCAGCGCGTAGTAGTTGACGTTGCCGGTGCCGTCGGTCACGAAGTCCTGGCCCCAGTGGTCGAACACGTGGCCGTGCGGGTTGGCGAAGTTGTAGGGGACGTAGCGCTCGACCGACCAGGTGCGCGGATCGAACCGCCACACGCACGCATCGCGGTTGCGCACCGGACCGTGCACCGACTCGATCTGCGAACGGTGGAAGGTGCCCTCCTGGAAGTACAGCGCGCCGTCGGGACCGAGCACGAAGCTGTTGGCGGTGTGGTGGGTGTCGGCCGAGCTCAGCCCGTGCAATACGCGAACGCATCGGTCGGCGCGGTCGTCGCCGTCGGTGTCCTTCAGGAACAACAGGTCCGGGGCCGCGGCGACGAACACCCCGCCGTTCCAGAACTCGAACCCGGTGGGATTCAGCAGGTCGCCAGCGAACACCTTGCACACGTCGGCCCGTCCGTCGCCGTCGGTGTCCTCGAGGATCAGCAGCTTGTCGTTGCGCGGTGCACCGGGGCGCCAGTGCGGGTAGGTCGGCCAGACCGCGACCCACAGCCGGCCCTTGGTGTCCCATGCCATCTGCACCGGATTGACCAGCTCGGGAAAGCGCGCCTCGTCGGCGAACAGCTCGACCTTCATGCCCTTGGCGGGGGTCATCTTGGCGAGTGCGTCGCTGCCGCTCAGGTACAGGTGGGTCCCGGCGGGCCCAGGGCCCGGCTTGTTGGTCCTGACGGGTAGCTGCGCCGGTAGCTTCGAGTCGTCGATCGGCGTCGGTTGGCCGGCCGCGAGCGACCAGACGTGGGAATCGCGGTTCGCGGTCATCGCGTCCAGCACGTCCATCTCGCGCTGCAACACCGCGTAGTTGGCGAACTCCTTGCCGTCCGGCGTGCCGTACACCTTCTTCGAACGACCGCCGTAGACGTTGTAGCCGTCGGTCACGCGGTAGCGCTGGTGCCAGTGGAAGTTCTTGTCGAGCACGGCGCGGCGCAGTGCCTCGGCCGACCCGGGGGGCGCGAGTTCGGTGCCACCCCACAGCGACCCGGCGATCGCATGCGCCACCTGGCGGTTGCCTTCCTCCGACAGGTGGATGCCGTTGATCGTCAGCGGTGCCCGGCGTTTGCGGTACGACTCGCGCATCGCCGGACCCAAGTCGACGAACCGCACCGCGTGCTCCGCCGCGACCTCGGCGGCCGCCGCGGTGTACAGCTCGATCCGACGATTGTGTTCACGACCATCGGGCAGACTTCGGTTGCCGGTGTTCTCGAACGGCAGCGAGGAGAACAGCACCAGCTGGGGTGGCGTCTTGCCGTTGTACTTGCTTGCCGCGACGTGCCGGATGAACTCCGTGAGGTCGGCGCGGAACTTCGGCAGTCCGGCTCGGTCGGCGAACGATTCGTTGAAGCCGAAGAACGCCAACACGATGTCAGCCTTGCAGTGGGTGAGGAACCGGTCCCACACCACGAACTTGCCGTGTTGCAAGTCGCTGCCCATCGCATCGCTGGACAGCTTGCCGAAGTTCATGGTGCGCTGATGCACCGACAGTTCGTCCGCGCCGAAGCCGAGGTTGCGCACCACCAGGTGCCGCGCGGGGAAACGCAGCTGTAGCAGCGTCTCGAACCAACCGTGGTGCTGCATGCGCTCGGCCAGTGCGTTGCCGAGCAGGCAGATCCGGGCTCCCTTGGGTGGGTCGAACGGCGCTGGTTTGCTCTGCGAGGCGAGCGGGGACAGCACGAGACAGGCGCAGAGCCACGGCATGGGCGGTCTCATGCCCGCAGGTTACCGCCCGGGTGGGCTGGTCGAGAGCACGGGTTCGGGCCGGGTGCCGGACGCCTTTGGGCGGCTCGGTCGCGCACGTCCCGGTGGTCCCGCCGGCGTGCCGCACCGGGCGCGATGTGACCGGTGGATCGGGGCTACAGCGCTTCCAGGATGCGCAGGTAGTCGGCGGCGGCCATCGGTCGGGGGTTGGCGGCGTTGGAGCCGTTCGCCACCGCCCCTGCTGCGATCTCGGGGTAGTCGGCCCGCGGAATGCCCAGGGAAGCGAACGCCGGAATGCCGAGGTCCGCGATCCGCTGCTCCAGCGCGCCCAGGAAGTGCGCCGGCCCCTCGGCGTCGAGTTCGCCGAGGCGTGCCGCGATCGACGACCCGTGGGAGCGCATCACCGGTACCAGCAGCATCGCGTTGGCCAGGCCGTGCGGCACGTCGTGCAGTCCACCCAGGGTCTCCGACAGGCAGTGCACACCGCCGACATCGCTGTTGCCGAACGCCAGGCCAGCGAGCGTCGCGGCGCGCATCACCGCCTCGCGGGCTTGCCCGTCGTGGTCGATGTCGGACACGGCCCTCGGCAGGAACTCGAGCAGCAGGGTGATCGCCTTCTCCGCCAGCGCGTCGGACACCGGATTGCGCGGCAGCCCGGTGGTCGCCTCGAGGGCGTGGGTCAGCGCGTCGAAGCCCGTCGCGGCCACCAACGCCGGCGGCATACCGACCAGCAGATCGGCGTCGACCAGGGCGATGTCGGGGAACATGCCCTCGCCCTTCAGGCTCACCTTGACGCGCTTGTCCGGATCGGTGAGCACCGACACCCAGGTCACCTCCGATCCGGTGCCGCAGGTGGTGGGGATCGCGACGAATGGCAGTGGTGGGCGGGTGAAGCGGTTCCGGCCCACGTAGTCCAACGCCCGTCCGTCGTTGGTGGCCAGCATCGCCGCAGCCTTGGCCGCGTCGAGCACGCTTCCGCCACCGAACCCCAGCACCACCTGGCAGGTGCGGGCCCGTTCCCCGAGCCGCTCCGCGGTGGTGGTGCGCGGGTTCGACTCGACGCTGGCGAACAGGTCGACGTCGATCGACGCCTCGCGGAGGATCTGCACCAGGTGCTGGAACGCGGGGGTGCGGCTGAGGAAAGCGTCGGTCACCACCAGGACGCGGTGGCCACCCAGCTCGGTGACTGCCGCCGCGGCGCGTGCCCGACAGCCCGGTTCGATCGTGACCCTGGTCAGGGCGTGGAAGCTGCTCACGCGCCGGTTTTCGCCGACCCGTGGGTCAGGGGGAAGCGTGTTCCGGACTTGACTTGGCCGCGGGTGGGCTGCATCGTCACCCCTCGCGCCGGAGGGTTCGGCGCGGGTCTCCCGACACCACGAGTTTCCACCCCACGAGCCGCTTGGCCAAAGAAGAAGCGATCACCCTGGAGGGCACCGTCATCGAGGCTCTCCCCAATGCGCGGTTCCGCGTCGAGGTCGCCCAGGGCCACATCATCCTCGCCCACGTGTCGGGCAAGATGCGTCGCTTCTACATCCGGATCCTGCCCGGCGACAAGGTCACGGTCGAAGTATCGCCCTACGACCTGACCCGCGGCCGCATCACCTACCGCGGTCAGTAGCGCCGCGGTCAGTAGCGCCGCGGTGCGTGGCGCCCGCGGCCGGGCGTGGCGAGGCCGGATGGCGCCACACCTCGGCGATGGTGCGCTGCATCTCGGGGGTGGCGATCCGGAAGTCCCGCCCGGTGCTGCGCGGTGGCGGGAACCACTTCCACAGGAACGCGCCCTCGACCCTCGGCTCGTCCTCGATCGCACGCAGGGCGACCGCCATCAGCCGGCGCTGGAATGGTTCTGCGTCGCGACCGTCGCTGTGGCTGGCCCAAGGCTCGATCGCGGCGCGGAACGAGTTCGTGTAGCCGAGTTCGGTGAACACCACGTTGCGCCGCTGCCGGACGGCGAACGTGCGCACCTCCTCCATGACCCGTCGCCAGCCGGCGCGCAGCAGCTCGTCCGGTGCGTCACGCCGATCGGCCAGAGGGAAGTAGGCCTGCACCCCGATGATGTCCAGCGCGTCCCAGAAGCCGATGCGCTGGTAGTCGCTCCAGTTGGCGGCGTAGGTCAGCGGAGCCCGCGTCACTTCCCGCACCGCGCGGATGATCGCCCGCCACTGCGCGGTGTGCACCGCGGTCTTGTCGAGCTCGGTGCCGACCGCGAAGCCGTCGGCTTTGCTGCACGCCGCGGCGACCGCCACGATCCACTGCCGGTAGTGGGTGAAGAACCGGTTCCAGCGGGTCGCGTCGTCGAAGGTGATCTCACCGCGCCAACGGAACGGCGAACCCCAGTAGGCGAGGTGGGGTTTGACGAACACCTTGAGGCCGCGGCGGTGCGCCTCGGCGATCGGTCGCGTCAGGTAGGCGGGCGGCGCGTCCGACGTGAAGGTGTCCCAGGTGACCCGGCCGCTGCGGTGGATGCGGGCGTACGGGTGGATGCAGACCCAGTTGGCGTGCACCGCCGCCAGGTCGTCGAAGCACCGGTCGATCGCCGCCGTGCCCCAGTCGCGGCCACTGCCGTGGGTGGAGACGGTGATGCCGCGGATCGGCGGCTTGGCCGGGCCGGGTGGCGCGGATTGGGCTGGCGCGGACGTCGCGAGCGACGCGGCGCAGAGCAGCGACCAGGCTAGGGGTCGGGCGTTCATGGTCGCCGTTGTCGTCGGGATGTCGTGATCGAGGCGTGATCGGTGGGCCAAGCCAGCGACTGATATCCGCCGAGGTGGCCGACGAGAAGCTGCCGTTCGGTCGCCAACAGGGAGAACACCGCAGACTCGGTCTGGCGAAGGGACCGGTGTCCGTCGCCGTCGGCCTGGAGTTCGATCAACCCACCGTCGGCCAGTCCCGCCACGACTCCGCTGCCCGGGCCCCGGCAGACGAGCGCCACCACCGTCGACGGCAGGCCGAGGTAGCTGCGCCGCAGCCGCGTGCCTTCGTGCACCCGAACCTTGCCGTCGGCCGCGCCCGACAACAGCTTCGCGCCGTCGAACATCAGGCATTCCACCGCAGCCGTGTGGTCGGCGAGCGACGCGTGCGTGCCGAGGTCGAGTCGGTGAAGGATCACCAACCCGTCGCGACCGCCACTCGCCAGAGTCTTGCCGTCGATGGAGAAAGCGAGGGCGCGGCACGGTGCGGTGTGGCGCGTCAGCCGCTGACGCACCGCCAGACTCGGCAGCTCGAGCAACAACACGCTGCCATCCGCGCAGCCCGCGGCGGCACGGTTTCGCGGTGGGTCGAGCGCGACGGCGTACACCAGGTCGTCGGCGATTCTCCGGTGCGCGAGGTTCCGGCCGGCGCGGTCGAACAGCGCGATGTCGCCACGCTCGGCCGGGACGCCACCACCGACCAGCAGAACTTCTCCGTGTGCGGTGAGCGCGACCGGGCGAAACCCGGGGTCCAGCCAGCGGTCCCCGGACCACACGCCGCGCTGGGAGCACGCGGCGATTCCGTCGCCGAACGCTGCCAACCCGGTCACCGGACCGAGGTGGGTGGACGTCGCGGTGGGCGCATCGGCGCCGTTCGGGTGTCCGGCCGCGGTGCAGCCGACCAGCACTGCAGTAATGCATCCAATCACCGCGTAGCTCCTCACCGGAGTGCCCCGCGCACCGGTCGCCCGCCGGCTTCCACCACCGGAATCGGCCGGCCGTTCGGGGCACGCAGCGTCTGTCCGACGTCGCCCCCCAGCGCGGCGATCAGGGTTGCGTGGAGGTCGGCCGGCGAGATCGCGTCGGATGCCGGTGCTTCGCCCTTGCGGTCGGTGCTGCCCACCACCGCGCCGCGTGCGAGTCCCGCGCCGAACGCCAGCACCGATTGGGCGCGTGGCCAGTGGTCGCGTCCGCCGCTCGGGTTGAGTCGCGGTGTGCGGCCGAACTCGCTGGCGACTACCACCATCACGTCGTCGGCGAGGTCGTGCCGCTCGAGGTCTTCGACCAATGCACTGATGGACTGATCGAGCGCCGTGAGCTTCGGCGGGAAGCCGTAGGTCATCGCGCGCTTGATGTCGCGGTGGTGGTCCCAACCGACGTCGCGGATCAACACGCTGCGGCTGCCGTGCTGCACGAGTCGTCGTGCGAGCAGACACGACTGGCCGAGTTGGTGGCGGCCGAAGCGTTGCCGCACCGCGTCCGCCTCGGCGCCCAGGTCGAACACCGCGCGGGTCTTCGGGTCGAGGGTCATGCGCAGCGCCTGGGCGAGGAACGCATCGCGGGTCGCCTCGCTCGGCGAGCGCGGCGCGCCGTCGAGCGCGTCGAGCTGCCGCAACAGGGTGCTGCGCGCGGGGGTGCGTTGGCGCGGTGCGAGGTCGTGTACTCGGAAGTCGGGGCGGCCGGGGTTGCCGCCGACTTCGAACGGGCCACGCGCCGCCGGTAGGAAACCCTCGCGGCCGTGCGTCGGCGCATCGGGAATCGCCACGTAGGCGGGGATGGCACTGTCTTCGCTTCGCCCGAGCGCGTGCACCACGCCGAGGAACGGGTGGTGCAACACCGGGGACGGGCGGTGTCCCGTGAGCAGGTACTCGGAGGCCCGGTCGTGTTGGCCTTCGCCGTGGGTGATGGAGCGGAACAGCGTCATCCGGTCCATCAACTTGGCCAGTCGCCCGAGTGGTTCACCGAAGAACACGCCGTCGGCGCGGGTCGGGATCGACTTCAGGTCGCCGCGGATGTCCGGCGGAGCCTCGGGTTTGCAGTCGAAGGTCTCGAGGTGGCTGGCGCCGCCGTCGAGCCACACCAGGATCCACGCCTTCCGGTTGCCGCGCCGGGCCGGCGTGCCGAACGTCGGGTGGTCGAACAGGCGCAGCAACGGGAGCGACGCCATCGCGCCGAGCAGGTCGCGGCGAGTGCACGGAGTCGCGAGTTCGGGCGGCACGGGGTTCATCGTATCGATCCGAACTCTCGGCTGGCGAGGATCGCGAACACCACGTCGCCCAGCCCCTGGCGGCCGTTCTCCAGAACCGGCAGGAACAGCCGTCGTTCCGCCTCCGCGGGTGGTCGGGTCAGCAACAGCGCGAACACGGTGTGCAGCAGACTCGCTCGGTCCGGTGCGAGTTCGGCCACGGTGTCGAGGGTGCGCGACCGGTCGGCTGCCTGGTGCAGGTAGGGGCCGTTGAGCAGCGCGAGCTGCGTGGCCAGCGGTGAGGCCGGGCGGCTCGCCGGCGGCCGTGCCGCCAGCGCGTCGGACACCGCGTGTTCGAAGGTCTCCCGCGGCATCGGCCGGGCACTGCGCCGGGCGAACCACGCGACTTCGTGGGAAGCGCCCGCTGCGCTGCTCGCCCGGTAGAGCGCGGAAGTGACGAGGTGGCGGACCAGCGCCCGCAGGTCGCCGCCGGCCGCGACCTCGGCGAGGTGCGCCAACACCGCTTCGTGGGTCGCCGGGTTGCTCAAGCGGTGGTCGTCGAGCGGCTCGACCAAGCCGCGGCCGAGCAGCGCCGCGAACACGCGGTTGGCCAAGTTACGCTCGAACATCCGGTTGCCGCTGCGCAGCACGAACCACGCGACTTGTGCCGCGTGGTCGAGTCCGCGCGGCGGCGCGGTTTGCGAACGCACCGGAAGCAGGTGGGGCGGCACCGGAGTCCCGGTGTCCGGATGGAACAGGACCCCGGATGCCATGCCGCCGCCTGCCCGCGGTCTCGGGCTCGCGAACATCGCGGCGAACGCCAGGTGCTCACCCTGGCGCCAGCGGTCGACCGGGCTGTCGTGGCAGCGCGCGCAGCCGATGCGCACCCCGAGGAATGCCCGACCCACCAGCTCGGCGCGGTCGCGCGGGTCTTCGTGCCGTTCCAACAGCGCCCGGTCGGAGGTGAGCAGGCGCTCGGCAATCGCGTGCAGGGTGTCCCCGCGGCGCAGCGCCTCGACCAGGCGTGTGCGTTGGACCTCGAACAGGCGTGCGCGGGCGCCCGGGAGCTTGTCCGTGATGCTCGGGATCTCGAACGTCTCGGCCAGCAGCCTGCCGAAGCGATCGGCGAAGCTGGGCAGCCGCATCAGGCGGTCGGCGACCACGCCCGGGTCCGGGTTGGCGCGGAACGCCGCGACGTCGGCGGGGCGCGGCAGGGTCTCGGCCAGGTCCAGGTAGAGTCGGCGAAGCAGCACCTCGGGCGGCGCCGGGGGCGCCGGCGTGAGCCCGAGCTCGCGCAGCCGCCGGAGCCAGACCGCGTCGAGTGCGTGGTCCGCCCGCTGTTGCGGCAGCGTGCTCGGCTCGGCGAACGGCCGCAGCAACGCCAGCCGCGCGCTGTGACCGAGGTAGCGGGCGAACACGAACGCTTCGCCCGGCCCGTGCCGGCTCAGGCGTCCGTCGCCGTCGACCGTGACCACGCGTTCGTCGGAGCTGTGGAAGCTGCAGAGTGTCGTGACGTCGCGACGCGCGGTACCCGCCCCGTCGAAGTGCGCGGTGGCGACCAGACGTTCGCTGCGTTCGACGAGTTCGAGTTCATCGAGCTGTCGGGACGGTCCGATCCGCTGCGGGGCGCCGGCTTCGATCCACCCGCGCAGTGCCCGGTAGTTCGTGTCGTCGCGGCGCAGCCGCCGGCCCCCGCCGTGGTCGAGGTCGAGGGTCGGCTTGCGCAGCAGCAGGCTGTGCGCCGCGTCGCGCAGGTCGATGCGGCGGCCACCGAGATCGGCGGTGATCGCGCGGAAGTCCGCGTCGGGATCGCTGCCGAACAGCGACAGCTTGAAGCCACCTCGCCCGGTCGCGCTGCCGTGGCAGTACGCGGATGCGCAGCCTTGGCGGTGCAGCCGCGGCAGGATGTCATGGCGGAAGTCGAACGACGCGGGCGGTGTGGCGCCGCCGTGTGCCCCCGACTCGTCCGCGCGGTCGGGCGCGCTCTGGGCGGGCAGCGCCTGCGCACACAGCAGCATCGCCAGCCAGCGAACACACCCGGCGCGGATGCGGGAGCTCGGAGCGTCGCCGCGTGCCGGTGCCCTTCGTCCGATGCGCGTGGTGCAGCGCGACGCTGCGCGCCGCCATCGGCCCTGGGCCGCTCTGTTCGTCGGAGCTTCCGGTGCCGCTGCCCGCCGCAGAATCAGCCGCCCAAGTGTCATGGGAGGTTCCGGAGGATCTTCGCGTACGGCACGTCCGCGGCCCTGCAGCTCAGAGCTTCTTTGCGTCCTTGCCGCCCTGGGACGCCACGCCGTGCTTCTCGACGTAGGCGCGGGCTCGCTTGCGCGCCTCGGCGGTGCCGTACTCGAGGCTGAGCACCAGCTTCATCCCCTCGACCATCTGCCGCTGCTTGCCGGAGTCGGTACCGACCGCCGCGTCGATCTTGGCGAACACCGCGTCCAGGTCCTTGTCGGTGTTGTCCTTCTGGATCAGCGCGCGGATCAGCCCCTGCAGGGCGGGGTCGTTCGGTGCCTTGCCCTCGCGCTTGCGTCCATCACCGCGGTCGCGCCGCGCGGGCTGCATCCGGTCGGTTCCGCGCATCGCCCGGCCACGGCGGTTGTTCTGCAACCGCTCGAGCTGGCTCTGGGTGCGCAACAACTCGGTCCAGAGTCCCGCGATCACTTGCTTGAGGCGCGCCGGATCGTCGGGCAGCGATGCGGCGAGCTTCGCCCCGTCGCGTGGCAGCTTGCCGGCCACGGCTTCGATCGCCTGGCGAACCCGCGGGACGTCCTTGAACCCGGTGTCGGTGAACGCGATCGACTGCGCCACCACCCCGCCCTTCACCGTGACCAACGTCAGCGTGGCGTCGCGGTGCAGCGCGTAGTTGCCCGGGCCCTCGGCTCCGTCGAGGCTGATGGTCATCGGGTTGCGCATCTGGATCGCGCGCGACACGCGCTTCACCGTCGCCTCGCCTTCGTTGCGGTCGCCGGCCAGCAGGATCGTGAACGAGCGGAACCCGAGCGCCCCGAAGGTGGCGCCGAGCTGGTCGAGTTCACGAAGGATCGGTGCGGTCTCGCGGGTCAACGCCTTGACGAACAGCAGTGCACCGGGCCCCTGCCCGAGTTCCTTCGCGGCGTCGAACTCCTTGCCCTGGTGGCGACCCAACGGGGCGTAGACCGCGACCTTGGTCAGATTGCCGCCGGGCTTGGGTCCGGATTCGAGCTGGGCGGGGACTGCCGTGGCCGCGGCACCGCAGGCGAGCACGATCGCGAGAATGCGCATCCCGGCAGGCTAACGGCTCGTCTGCCGTGCCTCCGCGATCGAGCGAATTTGTTGCACACGGGTGAGTCGCCGTCAGCTGCCGACCGGCAGCTCGCAGCGTACGCGCAGCTTCTCAGGGTCGAAGGTGCTGCGGTCTTCCGCCTGGATGTACGGCCGGGCGCGCATCGGCCCGATCGCCTTCAGGCCCTGTTTGGCGGCGAACTCCCGGAGCAGCGTCGCGCCGCGGCGTTCGCATTCCTCCAGCGATCCCGTGGTGAGGAACACGATCGCGGTTCGCTGCTGCGGCAGGCGGAGGATCTTCTGTTGCGGCTGGGCGACGAACGGCAGCGAGAACATCCGGAATGGCATCGCCACGTAGCGCTTGCCTCCCTCGGTGAACACGAAGTCGAGGTCCGCCGCCTGTTGGCCGAGGTCACCCAGTTCGCGGCCGTGAGCGTCGAACGCGTCGAACCGCAGCGGCCAGGTGCCGGGATCGTCGAACACCAGGCACGTCGCGGGGGCCAGGGTGGTCAACGCGGGTGTGCCATCGGGCGGCACCGGCGGAGCGTCGGTCTGCACGAGTTCCTTCCCTGGCTTGCCGTGCTCGGGCGCGAACGGGTCGGAGAACCATCGCTCGTGGAAGACGAACCCGCTGCCGCGCAGGAACATCCAACGCTTTCCGAGTTCGCCGAGCACTACTTCGTCGGGCAGGTGGGTGATCCCGGTGTGGCGGTAGGTGACGAACTCGATCCGGTCCGCACCGTTCTGCAGCGACTTCGGTAGCAGCACGGCGGGTCCCTTCGGCGGCGTGACCGAATGCAGCTCGAGTCGCCACGTCGCGCCGCCGGGGAGCACCAAGGCGAACACGTTCGGCCCCTGGCGGGTGGCCTTCGCGACCCGGTAGAGCGGCGCCAGCAACGCGGCCCGCAGCATCGCCTCGAGTCGGCGCAGACGCGCCGCTGCGGGCGCGTCGTGGGGCTTCGCCGCGTCTCCCGCGACCAGCCGCCAGGCCCCGGACTCCGCCCGCGGACCCTTGGGCAGGCAGACGTCCACCGAGTGGTCGGGGTAGTTGATGCGCATCCCACCGGCGGAGCTCATCGTGATGTGCTGTGGCTCGGGATCGTCGGCGCGGGTGCCGAGCGTGAGGTGCACGTTGCCCATCTTCTCGGCGCTGCGCAGGATGCCGTGGCAGCGCTGCAGTACGGCGTCGACCACCGCGGTGGGCAGTCCCTCGGCCGGCGGCGCCGGTACGCCCGCGCCGCCCCCGGGGGTGATTCCGGCGCGAGTGCTTCCCGACTTGCGGGAAGGCTTCTCCGGCTGCCCCTCGACCGCGGGTCGCACTCGAGACCCGCCCTCGCTGCAGCCGACCCAGGCGAATGTCGCGGCAAGGCCCGTAAGGGCTACTTGCGCTGGAACAGCTCGCGCCATTCCTTCACGTCATAGCTGCGGTCGCGACCCCCGGCAAGGGCCATGAGGGCCTTGCGCGCCACCAGACGCACGTTGTCGTTGGTCTCGACGGCCGACTCCAACCGCTTGAGCACGACGTTCCACGAATCGGGGTGTTGGATGCGTGCGAGTGCGATCAGCGCCGCCATCCGCACGCCGGCGACCGGGTGCTCGCAGTACGGTTCGATCAACTTGGCGTCCGGTCGATCGCGGAACATGCCGAGGCCGCGCAAGCAGTGGATCAAGACCTTGGCGTCCAGCTCGCCGAGTGGCTGCGACAACAGGCGCTGCCAGATCGGGTGGATCTTGATGCGGGTCGCGTTCTCGCCCTTCACCAGCCGCTCCTGCATGGTCATCAGCGCCCAGCTGGCGTTGCGGCGCAGGGCCAACGAACTCTTCGCATCTTCGAGGATGCGACCGATTGCCACGACCGGACTGTCTTCGACCGCTAGCAGACCGAGGCCCAGCAGCGCGCCTTCCACGACGACCTCCTGGGGGTCGGCGAGCGCCGTGGACAGCGCGTTGGCCGCTTGCTCCCGCCGGCTGCGTGCCTCCTCGGTTCGCTGGGTCGGGTCATCCTTGATCCCCCGGGCCGACGGTGGCGTGTAGTTGATGCGGTCGTTCAGCTTCGACCGGCCGGGTGTCTCCTCTACGAAGCCGAGCGCGATCAGCGCGTTGCTCCGGTAGTCGGGGCGCGTCGCCGAGTCGTTGGCGTCCGTCAGCAGGATCCTGAAGTGGCGGGCCACCTTCTGTCGCAGCACGCTCTCCAGGGCTTCCAGGCGCTGCCGGACCCGCTTGTTGCGGTCTTGCAGCATCGTCTTGAAGTACTCGTCGATCGCCCGACCCAGGTCGATGCGCACGCGTGCCGGCTCGTTGAGCTTGGCGTCGTTCGCCTTGATCTCTTGGAGCCGCTGTTTGCGATACGACTCCAGCTTCGCCGGGTCTTCTTTGGTGCCCTTGCCCGTGCTGGCGCACGAGGCGAGGGCGGCGAGCAGGGAGAGTGCAGTGGCCCGGCGCAGCGCTCGGCCGCGGGATCGTCGGATCGGCTTCATGTGGGGTCGGGAACGCGGCCTCCTTGGATCCGGCGGGGCCGGAGCTGCTTCCCGTGGATCCGGAGAAACTCGAGACTACCATCTCCGGTGCGATGGACGCATCTCTGATCGACGCGGTGCTGGGGGAAGCGGAGTTCGAGCAGATCGAGATCCTGCGCGAGCCCGAGATCGGGTTGTCGGCGGTGGTCGCGATCCACCACACACGCCTCGGCCCGGCGTTCGGAGGGGTTCGGTGCCACCCCTACTCCGGGCTCGGTCCGGCGCTGGCGGACGCGCTGCGGTTGGCGCGGCACATGTCGCTCAAGTGCGCGATCCACGAGATCCCCGGCGGTGGCGGCAAGGTCGCGCTGTGCGTTACACCCGGGATGGATCGTGGCGCGGTGTACCGGCGGCTCGGCGACTACATCGAACAGTTGGGCGGCCGCTTCTACACCGGTCCGGACACCGGCACCCAGGAAGCGGATCTGCTGGCGCTCGGCGAGCGCACGCGGTTCGTCGCGCGACCCGACGCGCACGGCCCGGGCAGCATCGCCGAGGCCACCGCACTCGGGGTGTTCGCCGGAATCGAGGCGGTGGCGCGCGAGCTCGACCAGGGGATCGCGGGATTGCGGGTGATGCTCCAGGGACTCGGAGCGGTGGGTTGGCCGCTCGGCGAGCGGCTCGCCGCGGCCGGCGCCGAGCTCACCGTCTCGGATCTCGACCAGCGTCGACTGGAACGCGCCGCCGACGAGTGGGGTGCCGAGCTACTCGCACACGACGTGCCCGCCCCGACGGTGTCCTGTGACGTGTTCGCGCCGTGCGCGCTGGGCGGGGTGGTGTCCGACGACACCCTGCCGCTGTTGGGCGCTAGCGCGATCGCCGGGTCGGCCAACAACGTGCTGGCCGACGCCCGATGTGGTCGCGAGCTGCACCGGCGCGGGATCCTGTTCGCGCCCGACTTCGTGGTCAACTCCGGAGGGCTCCTGTTCGGCGCGCTGTTCCACCTGGAGGGTGCGTCGCCGCCGCCGGAACGGATCGCCGCGATCGGCGACCTGCTGGCCCGGGTGTTCTTCGAGGCCACCGTCCAGGACGCTCCCCCGGAACAGGTCGCCGAGGCCCTGGCCGCGCAGCGCCTGCAGGCGGCCAAGGCGCCGCCGTTCTTCCCGCAGCGGGACGCGGTGCCATGAACGGCGCGCCCAGCGACGCCTTCCGGCACCGGGTCCGGGTCCGCTACGCCGAGACCGACGCGGGGGGCGTGGCACACCACAGCAGCTATGTGGCGTGGCTGGAGGAGGCCCGCACCGAATGGATGCGGGCCCGCGGCAAGGCCTACCGGACGGTCGAGGCGGAGGGCCACCTGTTGTTGGTGACCGACCTGAACATCCAGTACCGTTCGCCGTCGCTCTACGACGAGCTGCTCGACATCGCGGTGTGGGAGGCCACCCGCCAGCGGGCCTCGATGGAGCTGTGCTACGAACTGCGCGCTGCCGACGGGCGGCTGGTGGCGACCGCCGGCACCCGGCTGGCCTGCGTCGACCGCGCCGGCGCGGTGCGGCGCCTTCCCCCCGGAGTCTGAATAGGAGCGCGTCCCGTCCGAAGGCACGGCCTCGTGGTTTTTCCCGTGCAGAATCAGGGGAAACCCGCGTTGGAGCGTCGTCTGTTCGGTGGACCACCTTCCTCCGCCGGCAGCCACCTCCTATCCTGGCCTCGGAATCTGCCAATACGGTGCACAGCGGTTGGCCCTCACCGCGCACCACCCCCGCCCTCATGAGCCTCACCCCGGAGATCGCCTTCGAGACGCATCGCGAGCACCTGCTGTCGATGATCTGGTTGCGCATGGGGCCGGATCTGCGCAAGCGGATGGATCCGGAGGACGTCTTGCAGGAAGTGGCGATCGAGGCGATCAACTACTGGCACACCCTCGACGACGACACCAACGCGCGCGCGTGGTTGGTCACTTTGGCGAAGCGTAAGTTGGCCCGGATCCTGCGCGACCAGGTGGGGGTCGCGGCGCGCGACCCACGGCGCGAGAACGCGATCCAGACCGATCTGCCGGTAGCGGACCGTAGGTCGGGACCGGTGACGGTGGCGGATCGCAAGGATCGCCTGGTGCTGCTCGAGGATGCGCTGCAGAAGCTCAAGCCGGAGCACCGCGACGTCATCCTGATGGCGCGCATCGAGAAGATGTCGGCCAAGGACATCGGTGCGGAGATGAACCGCTCCGAGAACGCCGTGCACCTGCTGCTCGGCCGCGCCCTCAAGAGTCTGGCCCAGCACCTCAAGTTCTGAGCGGGCGATGAGTCTGCGCGACGTGGTCACCCCCGAGACTCCGGACGGCGAAGGCGGTCCGGCTTCCGCGGCCGATCTGCGCATGGCGGAGATCTTGCGCCGCGACACGCAGACCGTCCGGGCTCGCGATGAGCTGCAACAGGAGGCATCCGAGGAGGCGGATGACCTGCTCGGCCGGCTCAACGCACTCGAGTTCATCGACGACGTGCTCGGCGAAGAGTGCCAGCTGCCGAGCAGGATCGGCGAGTTCGAGATCCAAGGTGTGCTCGGTCGTGGCGGGATGGGGACGGTCTACCGGGCCTACCAGAAGACGCTCGACCGCGAGGTGGCGCTCAAGGTGCTGGCGCCGCGGTTCTCCAGCGACGTGACGATGCGCAAGCGCTTCCGCAAGGAGGCGAAGGCCTCGGCGGCGATGCACCACCAGCACATCGTCCCGATCTACGACTACGGCGAGGCGGGCGGCAACGTGTTCTTCGCCATGGAGCGCGTGCACGGCGTCAGCCTCGACAAGTACATCTCCGCTGCGCGTCGCAACGGCGGCGGTGCGCTCGATCCGCGCGACGCCGCGCGGCGCTTCGCCGGCGTCGCCGATGCCCTGGCGTTTGCGCACAAGCGGCAGATCCTGCACCGCGACGTGAAGCCGGGCAACGTGCTGGTGCACCCCGACGGCACGTTGGCGCTGGCCGACTTCGGACTGTCGAAGTTCCTCGACGACGAGCCCAGCGCCCACCTGACGTCGGTGGGCGGCTTCCTCGGAACGCTGCACTACGCGCCCCCCGAGCAGGCGCGCGGTGAGAAACTCGGGCCGGCGAGCGACCTGTACTCGCTCGGCGTGACGATGTTCGAGACCCTGGTCGGCAACCTGCCGATCCGCGGCGACACCACGGAGGCGATGCTCCACGCGCTGCTGCACGAGGAGCCGCAGCGGTTGCGGCAGGCGTTGCCCAAGGCGCCGCGGGATCTCGACGTGGTGATCGAGAAGCTGCTGCAGAAGGATCCGCGCCACCGCTACCAGGACGGCGAGGCGCTGGCGCTCGATTTGTTGCGCGTCGCCGAGGATGAACCGGTGCGCATTCGCCGGCAGAGCGCACTCGGCAGGCTGTACCGGCGCGCCAAGCGCAACCCGGTGGTGACCGCTTCGCTCGGTACCCTGCTGGTGCTGTTGTTGGTGGTCGCGCTGTGGGTCAAGTCGCTGTCCGACAACAAGGCGCTCAAGGGGCGCGAGAGCTTGAGCAACGCCAGCGTGGTGTTGGCGCGCGAGCAGGGACGCGTTCTCGGGCCGCATTCGATCCTCAACGCGTTGCTCGGCATGCCCCTGCAGGAGACGGCTCCCGACTCGCAGTTCCTGCACGAGCTGGATCAGGCGGAGCGCCGTCTGGCGGACCGCAGCGATGAACTGGAGAAGTACCGCGCGTCGTACCGCGGCGACGTGTTGACCGGGCCGGACGCGGTAGCGACAGCGCTGCTGGCCGGCCAGGGGCGCAAGGTGGTCGATGTCGCCACAGCGCGGATCGACGCGATGTTCGACGCGGGCGACACGCACGGTCTGGCGGCGCGCATCGACCTCTACAATTTGTACTTGGCCCGCGCGATGGCCTACCTGTCGGCGTCGGTCGCCGATCCGGAGGCAGCCGACCGCGACCTCTACCTGGCGAGCTTCATGCGCGGCCGCGCGTTCCTGCCGCGTTTGCTCCGCGCGCTGCTGCAGGGCGCGAAGAGCAATCCCAACCAGCTACTGCAAACGCTGCAGAAGTTGGCCGAGGACGCGTTGCAGCGGCGGGTCGCCGGGCAGTTGTTGTTGGCGTTCGCCGGGCTGTGCCCGCCGGCTGACTGCCACCTGATGCACTTCTCCCTCGAGTACTCGGTGCGCCGGCAGCTGACGCAGCGCGCGCTCGAATGGCTCGGCAACGACGCGGTGCGCGGCGAGCCCGACGCGCCGGTCGGGTTGGAGAGGCGACTCGCCAACCTCGCGGCCACCGTGCTCGACGACTCCGGCAATGCCCCGGTGGTCGCCGCGAGCTTCGCGGCGGCGCGAGAGGTGCTCGCCAAGTGGGTGCTGCCCGGATCGCCGCTGCGCGGCTGGGCGTTCGCCTTCCACTTGCTCGGGGACGAGGCGATGTCCCTCGACGGGGTGGATGACGAAGCTCGGGTGTACGGTGCGGCAGGGCTGGTTCGCGTGGTCCAGCTGCGGATGGGCATCGATCGGGGCGAGACCTATCTGCGCGGGATGCACGACAAGCTGGGGGCAGTCGCCCGGGCGTCGAAGAGTGTCGCCGCCGTGGCACTCCAAGCCAGTTTGCAGGCGTGGGTCGGGTCGTTCGCGGACGCCGAGCCGGCGGTCCGCGCGTGGCTGCGGGTCGAGCCGGCAAACCCCCATGCCAGCGCTTGCATGTTCTGCTGCCTCGTCCGCCACGGGGTGCGCAGCGAATCCGACCTGTTCCAGCTGGCGACCCACGCGCAGGAGGCGCAGCGCAATGCGGTGGACCCCAATGCGATTGCCCGCCTGATGCTGCAGAGGCTCGATACGCGACAGCGCATTGTCGGGCAGAAGGCCCCGGAATCGCCCTTGCTGCAGCGGATGCGGCGCCTGCTCGAGGGGTCGGGGGGGTGAGTGGCGCTGAGTCTCCTTGCTGGAACGAGAAAGTCGCGCCGGGTTCAATGGCCACCAATCCCCCCGTGCGAGCCGGTATCGGATTGCTGATGGTCGCCACCCTGCTGTGGGGTTGCGGCGAGACCGCCCCCCAGTCGGCATCCGGCCCCACCGTATCGAACATCCCGGTGGATGGGCAGCTCGCGGACGAGGCGGGCCAGGTGTCGCCCCTGAGCCAGATCGCGGTGCCGGAGGTGCACGAGCCGGTGGTCGGGATCGTGCTCGACCCGAACGGCGATCCGCTGCTCGGCGCCCGAGTGAATCTGTTCCGTCGCACCCGCGCCTGGCCTCGTCCGGATCGACACCGCTTGGATGCGGTGCGCAGCGGGAAGGACGGCAGCTTCAAGTTCGGCATCTCGCGGTCGCACGACTTGGAGCTCGAAGTCGCGGCGCCGGGCTGTGCGCTGGCACACGCGCTCGTCGACCCGGTGATCGAGACGCTGACGGTGCGACTGGTCCAGGGTACCCGCGTGCGGGGCCGGGTGTTCCTCCCCGGCGGGCGCCCGCTCGCCCAGTGCACAGTTTACCTCGAGCCAGGAATCGGCAGTCGCACGATGGCGCGGGAGCAGCTGACGGACAGCAACGGCGCATTCACCTTCGATGGCGTGCCGGCCGACAATCTGCGCGTCACCGCGCGGCACCCGGACTACCCGCCGGCGACGCTCGCTCGGGTCAACTTCGCCGAAGAGGTCACGCTCGAGTTCGAGAATCGCAGCAGTCTCGGCCTGTCGGGCAAGGTGGTGGACGAGTCAGGCCTGCCGGTTGCGGACAGCTGGGTGCGGGTCTACCCGTGGCAGCCGAACGGTTTGTTGTTCGTGCCATCGGTGGGGCAAACCGACGCGAAGGGCGAGTTCCTGATCCGTGGGCTCGGCGAGGGTGCGTACCGCATCGAGGTCGACCACCCGCGTCACTCGTCGGTCGCGCGCCGGCTGAACCTACAGCGGTCGCGCGCCGGGTTCGACATCGAGCTCGGCGCCCGGACACGTATCGATGGGACGCTGGTCGGCCTGGGGAAGGGGCGAGAGATCGAGCTGACCTTGGAGTCGGCATTCGGCGAGCGCGGTGTGGCGCGGGTGAAGGCGGATGGTTCGTTCGCGTTCCCCGACACCTACTCGCAGGGCGTGGCCGTCCTTGCGCTGCGGCAGGGAGGTTACTGCTTCGCACGCAGTCGCTCGAGGTGGCTGTGGCAGGCCCCGGGAGTGGGGTTGGAGCTACAGGTCGAGCCCGCGTCGCTGGTGGAGGGCACCGTGACCGGTCCCGATGGACGGCCGCTGCCCGGGGTGGAGATCGCCACCGGGGTGGGGCCGGCCGACGGCGGTTGGATGGCGCGGCGCCAGGTGCTCGCGGTGACCGACCGCGCCGGGCAGTACCGCATCCAGGGTCTTCAGCGCGACAAGGTTGCCATCGAGTTTCGCAAGCCGTCGTTTGCCCAGCAGCAGGCCGTCGCCGACCTGACCGCCAGGCACACCCGCAACGACCTCCGGCTCGAGCGGCCGGGTCGGATCGAAGGTCTGGTGACTTGCGCCGGCAAGCCGATTCCGGGGGCGCTGGTGTTCGTCGAGCGCGGCCCGAACATGGTGGCCTGCACCACGACCAACCGTGAGGGTCAGTACGTCTTGAGCGGCCTGCCGCCCGGCCAGCACGTGGTGAAGGTCAAGTACTCGACGTTGCCGGTGCAGCACTCGCGCGAGACCGTAACGGTGGCTTCGGGGGCCAAGTGCTCCCTGGTGCGCATCGACCTGCCGGCCGGCCGTCGAGTGGCGGGCGTGGTGGTCGACGCCGAAGAGTCGCCGCTGGCCGGGGTCTTGGTGGAGGGGCCGGCCGGAAGCGCGTCGACCGACCGCGCGGGGCGCTTCGTACTCGATCTGCCGCAGGGCCCGTCGATGCTGCGGGTTCGACTCAGCCGCGCTGATCCGGTGGCGCGGCGTGTGCGTGTCGCCCCGAATCAGGCCCAGGTGCGGGTGCGGCTCCGTCAAGCGCCGCGCGCGGCACTGCGGGTTGCGAGGGTGCTCGGGTTGCCGCGCGAGCTGCCGATCGGCAACCTCATCGTGCGGCTCGACCCGCCGGACAGTCAGACCGAGGACGCCAAGGCGTGGGCGCAGGCGTTTGGCGCCCTGACCTCGATCGACACCTTCACCCGCGAGCATCGCCGCCGGCGCCTGTTGATGGACTTCCACGAGCGGACCCGAGTCGAGCGGCGCCTCGAGGGCGTGGCCAAGGGGTTCGAGCTGGAGCGTCTGCCGTCCGGTCTCTACGTGCTGTCCGTCCATGCGAAGGGCTTTCAGCCCTACACCGAGGAGATTCGTCTCGTGGACGGCGAGACCGAGGACTTGAAGACCTTGAAGTTGCCTCGGGGTGGCCGGGTCCGGGGCGTGGTCCTCGATCCGCTCGGGCGCCCGATCGGCGGGGCCAAGGTGGTGGTGGGGCGCGAGTCCGACCTGACGATGGACTCGATGTGCTACCACACCGACGCCAAGGGTCAGTTCGAGGTGCGTGGAGTGGGAAAGGGCAACGACCGGATCTTCGTGGCCAGCCGCGGCTTCGCCACCCAGTGCCGGGTGCTCGACGTGCTGGCGGATCTGTTCCGCAAGGACCCGATCACCATCCGGATGCAGGAAGGCGCGACCATCAAGGTTCGCGTGATGCAGCACGAGTCCGGACCGGCGGGGTCCCGCGACGTTGCCCGATTCCGGGTCGTCGACCTGTACCGCGGGGTCGTGCGCATCGGGGTGGCGAAGACGGATGAGCGCGGCGACGCGTGGTTCCACAACCTGGGCAAGGACACCTATTCGGTGAGGTTGCGGGGCCGTGGCTCCGAGGTCGTGGAGAAGGTGATCGACGAAACCGCAGGGCGACGGATCTTCACCGTCGACCTCTACGCCCGCCCGGGCGAGCGCCGCGGGCGACGCTGACGGCCGTCGGTTTGCCGACAACCAGCCGGCCGGGCGTCGCTCTCCCCAGAATTCCACCGATCATTCGGCTCAACGGATTTGCCGTAACTTGTTGGAAAATGAAGATTTGAGGATCAGTGGATCCTGTTGCGGGAGCGGGTACACCGATTGCTCAGGAATTCTCCCGAACCGCACCTCGACCCCCCGCACCCGTGATCCGCATCCTGACCCCCCAAAGGGGCCGTGGAAACCCTCTGCTGCGCGCCGCCGCCGCCGTCGTGGCGGCGTCGCCCGAGTCACCCGCCCTCGCGCGCTCGATCCACCCCAGCGCTTGGGTGATCCTGCTGGCCGGGATCGCGCTGCTCGCAGTGGCGCGCTTGTTCGTTCGGCTGCGTCTCCAACGAAAGGGGCGGCCACAGGTGCGGTTGCCCGCTTCACCGCGACCGGCGACCGGCAACTCGGTCGAGTAGGGTCGCGGATTCCGGGGCTCGACGAGTCCCCGATCAGGGACTGAGGGGCGGTCTGCGCCGCCTCGCGCTCAGCTTCGTCCCAGCGCCTCGATCACCGCGTCGGTGTATTCCTTGGTGCTCGCCGTGCCCCCGAGATCGCGCGTGACGCAGGCGCCCTTGCCCAGAACCTCGCGTACCGCTGCCTCCACGCGATCCGCGCGGGCACCTTCGTCGAGGTGGCGCAGCATCAGCGCGCCGGACAGGATGAGGGCCGTGGGGTTGGCGACCCCCTTGCCGGCGATGTCCGGTGCCGATCCGTGCACGGCTTCGAACACCGCGAACTTCTCGCCGATGTTCCCGGACGGCGCCATGCCGAGTCCGCCGACCAGTCCGCTGGTCAGGTCCGAGACGATGTCGCCGAACAGATTCTCCATCACCAGCACGTCGAACTGCGACGGGTCGAGCACCAACCGCATCGCGGTGGCGTCGACGATCGCCTCCTCGTAGACGATGTCGTCGTAGCCGCGCGCCACGCGGCGGGCGACCTCCAGGAACAGCCCGTCGCTGAGCTTCAGGATGTTTGCCTTGTGGACCGAGGTCACCTTCTTGCGTCCGTGCTGCCGCGCGATCTCGAACGCGTAGCGGACGATGCGCTCGGATGACCGCTCCGTGATCACGCGCAGGCTCTCGACCACCCCGGGAACCACCACGTGCTCGAGCCCGCTGTAGAGTCCCTCGGTGTTCTCGCGCACCACGATCAGGTCGACGTCCGCGTAACGCGACGGAACACCCGGGTAACTGCGCGCCGGGCGGAAGTTGGCGTACAGGTCGAGGCGCTTGCGGAAGTTCACGTTGACCGAGCGGAACCCGGAGCCGATCGGGGTCGTGATCGGGCCTTTCAGGGCCACGCCACACCGCACGATGGTCTCGAGCGTCTCCTCGGGCAGCGGCGTGCCGTAGCGGTGGATCACATCCCCACCGGCATCCGCCATGTGCCAGTCGACGCTCAGTCCGGTCGCGTCGATGACGCGACGCGCGGCCTCGGAAACCTCGGGCCCGATTCCGTCACCGGGGATCAGCGCGATGGATGTGCTCATGGGTTCGGATCAGCCAGTGGGTCGTTCAGCGGAAGGTCGCGATCACGGGAGCGTGGTCGCTCGGGCCCTGTCCGTCGCGCGCGGTCATGTCCACTTCCACGCTCTTGCACGCCTTCAACGCCGGGGCCGACATCAGCATGTGGTCGATGCGTAGCCCGGCGTTGCGCTGGAAGCCGCGGGTGCGGAAGTCCCACCAGGTGTAGATGTCGCGATCGGTGTGGAACTTGCGCAGCGCGTCCTTCAGGCCGAGGTCGATCAAGTTCTGCATTGCGCGCCGTTCCGGCTTGCTGCAGTGAATCTTGTCCCGCCACTCCTCGGGGTCGTAGACGTCGCGATCGTCGAACGTGACGTTGAAGTCGCCGCACACGATCAGCCGGTCCTTCACGGAGTACCCCTCGGTCAGCATCCGTACGAGCCGCTTGAGCCACTGCAGTTTGAACAAGTACTTGTCCGACTCTATGTCGTGCCCGTTGGGCACGTAGACGTTGAGTATCTGGAACTTCTCGATCTGGCAGCCCAGCACCCGCGCCTCGCGCTCGTCCCCGGACGGCTCGTCGTCGGGCAGCCCCTTGACCACGTTCTCGATCGGGTACTGCGACAGGATCGCGACCCCGTTGTAGGTCTTCTGACCGAACTTCTCGACGTTGTAGCCCGCGTCCTCGAGCTCCTCCTGCGGGAACAAGTCGTCGACGACCTTGGTCTCCTGCAGACAGACGATCTCGGGCTCGTTCTCCTCGAGCCACGGCAGCAAGCGTGGCAGGCGGGCGCGGATGGAATTGACGTTCCAGGTGACGATCTTCATCTGGGGCAGTGCTGCGTCAGCGCGGGGCGAGGACGACCAGGTGTGGATCCCAAAGAAGGTCATTCAACGCCACGGGCGCCATTACTCAAGGTCGATCTGTGCGGACCGGCTCGATAACGGACGGATCCGACCCGGGGGTGCTGGGCGCGACGCAACTGCCCACATCTCGCGCCGCCACTGCCACGGTGCGCGCCGCGAGGGGCCGCCTCGTGGCGCCGGGTGCCTTCGTGCGACCGCTGCGGGGCGGCCAGAATCTTCGTCCCGACCCCATTTCGCGGCCCTGGCGGCTCGCTGCTCCCGGCAGAATCAAGCGCTCCGAGCCATCGAGTCCCATGAGCCTCACCCGAACCCCCGCCGTCCTGCTCTCTGCCCTCGCGGGCCTGTCCTCGTGTGCCGCACCGTCCTCGTTCCGGGTCGACCCGGTGATCGGCGACTGTGTCACCAAGGATGTGGTGTTCTTCGGTGAACTGCACGACAACGCCGCGTGCCACGCCCAGCAGCTCGCGTTGTTGAAGGCGCTCCACGCGCAGCGCAAGGACGTCGTCGTGTCGATGGAGATGTTCGAGCGCGACGTGCAAGACTTGGTCGACAAGTTCTTGGCCAGCGAGATCGACGAGCCGTCGTTCCGCACCAAGGCCCGGGCGTGGAAGAACTGGGAGTCCTACCGCGACGTGGTGCGCTACGCCGCGGCGAACCACATTCCGGTGCTGGCCGCGAATGCACCGCTGGAGCTGGTACGCAAGGTGTCGCGAGGTGGCGGTGTCGCATCCGTCGCGGGAGCCAAGTTCGTCGCGCGGGAGATCAGCGCACCGCGCGACGAGTACTTCGAAGACTTCGTCGTGCGCATGACCGATGCCAACCACTTCGCCGACGTGCAGATCAAGCCTTGGATGGAGCGGTTCTACGAGGCGCAGTGCGTCCGGGACGACACCATGGCGGAGACCATCACCGACTACCTCGCGGCGGCCCACGCCAAGGGTCGGCACCCGGTGGTGCTGCACATGTGTGGGGCACTGCACTCCGCCAAGCGTCGCGGCACCGTGGCGCGCGTCCTGCGACGCATGCCCGGGCTGCAAGTGCGTGTGATCACGACCAGTGACGATCTGTATTTCTACTCGCGCGGAGCCAGCGGCGATTTCGAGCTGTTGGTCCCCAAGTCGAAGTCCGAGACGAAGCCTGGAGCCAAGCACCCCGCGGGTCCGACCAAGTCGACCGCCAAGCACCCGTCGGTGCCGGGCAAGTCGACTGCCAAGTCGACTGCCAAGCCGACTGCCAAGGCGCCGCCAACCGCCGAGCAGCCGCCATCGGGTGCACGGCCAGGGCTCGGCTTCAAGCCTGCCTACGAGAGCGACGCGGTGGGCGTCGAGGTGGAGTTGGTTGTCGAGGGCAGTGCCGCCGACAAGGCCGGCATCAAGCGTGGGGATGTGATCCGGAAGCTCGCCGGTCAGGAAATCGACGACGTGCGACGCTACTCCGATGTGTTGGGTGGGCTGAAGATCGGCCAGTCGATCGAGGTGGAGTTCGAACGCGAGGGCAAGCGTCTCAAGGTGCCCGTAGTGGTGGGCGAAAGCCACCGCTGACTGCGCGTTGCCATCGGGTCGCCGGATGCGACGAGGCCGACGGCGACCAGCGAATCGCGCGACGTGGAACGTCCGATGGCGTCGGTTGCAGACCCGTGCCGGGGTTGCGGCCGGACCTGATTCGTTCGGCCAGCCCGGATGCTTCGTGAGCAGTGTCGCGAGATCGTGCAAGGTTGTCGCTGACGAGGACAACGACAGGGTCTGCCCGGAAGTGGGGTGCACCCTCGTCGAGGAGCAAGTGCTGACGTTCGACGAAGCCAGCAGCGACCTCGTCCGATCGCAGCAGCTCGGTGACGAATAGTTCGGGCTGGGCCCCCCGGGGTGTCGATATCCCACCAGGAGCTCACGAACCTGATGCGATACCACGTCCTGACCGCACTGGCGGTGCTGTTCGCCACGCATCCTTGCGCCGGCCAGTCCGACCTCCAAGGCCACACCGCGCTGGGCAAGAAGTACACGTTCGTCCACAACTTGGGCCGGCAGGACCGTGATGTGTGGCTTCTGGCCGGGATCGCGCAAGTTCGTTCGGAACGGCGCGGCAACCACGATCTCCCCGAGTTCACGGAGAACCAGGATCACGGATTGTTGCTGGTCCGCGGGATCAAGTCGCAGCACACCTGGATCACTCCGGCGGTGAACGAGTTCCTGCGCCGCAGCCTGTGCCGTGTCCGCTTCCAGCTCACCCTGCTGCAGGGCAAGCCGACGACATTCGCCAACCACGAGGTGCGCAAGCATCCGGTGCGGATGCGCGACAAGGTGGAAGCACGCGCGTTCGCCGCCAAGGTCACCGGCCCGGTGCGGGTAAAGGTCCAGGAGCCGTTCGCTGTTCGCTCGTTCACTTCCCACACCCTGGAAGGCGACGCCAAAGCGGGTACCCGCTTGGTGCCGGCGGTGACCGCGCGCGACGAAGTGATCCTGCTGGTGTATCAGCCGGGCACGCCTCCCTCGGTGCGCAACAAGCACCTACCGGGCGTCACGCATGTGCTCGAGGTGCGGCCCGGCGATGCGTGGGCGGTTCACCTCGGTGGCGACCGAGTGGCGTTGCTCAAGCTGCTGCCGTTCGACGACGTCGTGGCCGCGGGAGCTGCGCCCGTGGCAGGAGACAAGGAGACGCGCAGGCACACGGCCCGTCGGACCACGGTGACCAAGTCGACCAAACCGGCGAAACCGGCGAAGTAGTCGGACCCGATCAGCGCAGGAGCTGCTCCAGCCCGGCGCTCTCGCCCCGCTCCAGGCCGACGTGACGCAGTCCGGCGAGTGGATCGATCAATCTGCGGAACTGCACGCGGTTGCCGGCCGCCACCGCGAGCGACCCCAAAGCGATGCGGTGGCAGGTTCTCCCGAACTGCTGCAACGAGTCACGAACCGATTCCCAACGCGGCTCGCGGCGCTCCAGGTCGACCAGCGCGTCCATCGCGCCATCGAGCCGCCGCAGGTGATCGCGCAGCGCTGCCACCCAGGAGTCGAGCCGCGCCGGGTCGGCGCCGGGGAACGCGCGGAGGTGGGACACCAGATCGCTGGCGATCGCGGGCACGTGGACGTCCCGCAGCTCCGGGAAAGCGGCGAACTGGGTCGCGACGAGCGCGCTGACCCAGGTTCGCAGTCGCCTAAGGGTGGCGTCCACGTCGATCCGCAGCGCACCGTCAGCACCGCGCACCGGGGTAGCGTTCGGCGCGGAGAACGGTGCCACGGTGGGGACCGGTGCCGAAGCGCCGCGCAGGGTCCACCAAACCACCGCCCCCAGCGCCAGCAGGGCGACTGCCGCGATCGCGCCGCGCACCACACGTCGGGACGGGCCAGCAGTCGCCGGCGGGACGGTGGGCTCCGGAGCTCGAGTGGATCCCGTCGCGGGCGGCGGGTCGAGGCGACCCTGCCAGTGTGCGAACACCTCACGGGTCCGTGCCGACACCGGGTCCGCGCCCGACGCGGTGTCCAGTGCGCGCTGCATCTCGACCAAGGTCCCCTCGATGATGCGTCGCCGCTCGAGTTCGTCCGCAGCCGCGAGCTCGCGCTCCGATTCGCCGTCCAGTTCGGCAACCCAGCGATCGACCAGCGCCGCGAGGTCCGCGCGGTGAGGTTCTCCCTTCCGCTCGTCGAGTTCCTCGGCCAGCTTGCGCAGCTTCTGCGCCCGCGCCGCCAACAGGGCGATGCGCTCCGGTCCCGTTGCGCCGCCGTCCGCTACTCGGCTGTTGTATTCGAGAGCCAACCGGTGGCTCTCGGCGGCGGCGTCGATCAGCGCCTGCTTGCGCGCCTGAACCTCGGCGAGCTGCTCCCGCAACGCTTGCTGCTCTTCGGCGGTGTTCACGAACCGGTCGGCGACCCGCGACATCTCGAACATCGCGGTGGTGTAGTGACCGCGTTCCATCGCCACCTTGGCTCCGTCGGCGATCAAGTCGCGCGTGCTGCGCGCCTGGTCGAGTCGCAGGCGGACCGATTCGATCGCATCCTGCAACTGTTCGCGGCTCCGCTGCGGGATGTCCACGTAGGCCTCCGCGGGGCGCATTCCGTCCAGGCGATCGAGCAACTTCTGCACCGGGCGAATCGGGACCGGGGTCGAATGCAGCTTTCGCTCCGCTTCGTCGACCGCCTCCCACGCCACCTCGGTGAAGGTGCGCATCCCCGCGGCGAGTGCGGCGGCGGGCGCGCCGACCGTGGGCTCCAGGTGGGGGAAGTCGTGCAGCAACTGCCGTAGCGTGTCGTGCAGGGTCCGCGCGCCACCCCGGTGGCGGGTCTCCTGGGTCCCCGTCGACGGCTTCGCGCAGCGGAGCGTGAGGGCGACCACTTCGGCGAGGCCGTGTGGCCGCCCTTCGGTATCGAGTCGCGCGGCCACGTCCCCGACTGGGCCGGTCAACGAACCGATTCGTTGCACGAAGAAGTCCAGCTTGTTCAGGCGATCGCGGAGTTTCGCGACCACTTCGTTGGCTCCGGTGTACATCGCCGCGATGCCGTCGATCGCGGCGCGCGCAGCATCCCGGTCCAGCTGCACCTCCGCGACCTCGAGTTCGCTCAGCCGATCCTGGTAGGTCGCTTCGGCGTGGGCGACGTCGCGCCTCAGCCGGTGGAGGATCTCCCAGGGGTCGCGCAGCAGTGGACCCGGCACCGTGGAGGTTTCCGCGGTCGGGCGGGTCAGCCCACCCGGGGTGCGGGCCAGTGCCTTGGCGAGCGCTTCCGCGGCGTCGAGCAGCTCGCGAGCGGTGAGGTACTGCGCGGCGTGCTTGAGCGCTGTCACCCGCGGCGGGATCCGCTCGAGCACCTCGCGTCCGCGGCGGATCCACGCACGGCGGTTGTCGAGAGTCTCGAGGTGGCGGGGAAAGCGACGCAGCCAGGCTTCGATCCGCGGCAACTCGGCGGCGATCCGTGTGGCGAGTTCCGCCAGGTGGTCGTCCACGTCGTCGGGCAGCTCCTCGGGGTGGGATGTGCGCTGGAGCAACCGCTCGGCGCGGACCTTGCGTGCTCGGATCTGCGCGTGGCGGCGCCGGTCGTGCGAGGGATCGGCTGCGGCTTCGTCGAGCAGTTGTTGCGCCTCGGCCATCCGCGCCCCCTGAATCGCCGCCAACGCCGCCTGCAGCAGGCGATCGCTTTCGATTCCCGCGTCGAGCAGCTCACCGAGTGTGGAGGCGACCTCGCCGGCGCTCGGCCGCTGCCGTGGGTCGACTGCCAAGCAGCGCTGGACCAGTTCCACCAGGGTGCGCGGCTGACCGTCGAGCAGCCGAACCGGGAACCCCCCGATGCGCACTTGCACCGCCATGGCATCGGGGGTGGCCGCGCGGAACGGGGCGCATCCGGTGAGCAACGCGAACAGCGTCGCGCCCAGCGCGAACAGGTCGAAGCCCGGTTGCGGTGTCGCGCCCAAGTACGCTTCGGGCGGTGCGTAGCCGTGGGTGCCGCCGCTGAAGCCGATCGACGATCCGGGCTCGGCTGGCTCGGCGCGCCGTGGCGTCACGTGCTCGAGATCGATCAGTACTACACGTGATCGGTCGTCGCCCTCGACCACGAGCACGTTCCCGGGCTTGATGTCGCGGTGCACCACGCCGCGCGGTGCACCGGTGTGCGGCGTGTCGTGGAAGTCGGCCAGCACCATCGCGATTTGTCGGATCCAGCGCGCGGCGCGGCGCGCCGGGACCGGGCCGCGACTGGCGAGCCACTGCTCCAAGTTCATCCCCGGGCAGTACTCCATCACCACGCACGGCTTGCCGGTGACCGCGTCGAGCCCCGCTCCGAGGTACCGAACGACACCGGGTTGTGCGACCTGCTGAGCGAGTGCTGCCTCCGCCTCCGCTTCCTCGCGCGTGCCGCGGTCGAACAGCTTCACCAACACGATCCCCTCGGGCTCGGCGCGAGCGACCAGGGTGCGCCCAGGCGAGCAGTGCACCAACCACTCGCGGCGAGGAGCGGGCGGCTCCGACGGTGGTGTGGGCGAAGCGGACATGGGTGTGCCGGATGCAGTCAGGTTAGGCTCGGCGGGGTGAATCGGAAAACCCGACCCGTCAGGACGGGCAGGGTCCGCGGGGCAGGAATCACCGGAGCGCGAGTCCGATGTCGCCGGCCGATGTGAGCGTTCTAGCGGTCCGCGCCACGGAAGGGCGAATCAGGATGTGCGTGGATTTGGGCGCAGGTCGCCGCCCGAGAACGCGGCCAATTGGTGGATTCGGCGAGGCTTTCGGGGCGTGACGGGTGCTGGAAGGCGTGGATCTCATGGCTGTCATCCCGTGGCGCAGACTCTTGGCTGGCCGGGACGATTCGTGACCGAGCAACTGCGATCGCGCAAAGTCGCTGCTGGCTTCGTCGAACGTCAGAACGTGCTCCTCGACGGGGGTGCAGCCCGCCGTCGAGCAGAACCTGCCGTTCTCCTTGCCAGCAGTAACCTTGCACGATCTCGCGACGCTGCTGACGACTGGTCCGGGCTAGGAGTCTGCGCCACAGAATGACAACCCATGAGATCCGCGCCTTCCAGCACCTGTCACCCCCCGAAATCCTCGCCGAATCCACCAATTCGGCTGTGTTTTCGGGCGGCGACCTGCGCCGAAATCCACGAACCTCCTGAGTCACCCTTCTGTGGCGCAGACTCCTAGGGCTGTCGCTCGGGATGCCGGTCGCGCTCCCGCGCGGCGTCCGCGGCCAGAAGGCTCGCCTGCACCTGGCGGCTGGCCTGCAGCCCGGCGACGTAGGCAGCGGCCAGGCTGCCGTTGAACTCCGGAGGTCCACACGCCTCGCCGGCGAAGAACACTCGGTCGCCGACCGGCTTGCCCAGCTCGGCGTGCATCTTGGAAGCGTCGGGCAGGGCGGCGGAGTAGGAACCGAGAGTCCAGGGGTTCTTCCCCCAGCGGGTCACCCGCGTCCGCGCGTCATCGATGTGGGCCACGACGTTCGCCCCGTACATGGCCCGCAGGGCGATCTTCGCGTAGTCGATGGCGTGGGAGTCCGGAAGCTGTTCGAACCGGCGTGCCTGTTCGGCACCGTAGAAGCCGACCACCATCGACGCGCCGAGGGGCTTGATCACGAAGGCCATGACCTCGGGGTGTCCGCTCGTGCCGGTTCGCTGGTGTAGGACCCACGCGTTGCCTCCCTCGGCGGCCAGCACGTCGGAGTCGAACTGGAACACGACCTTGTTGAGCAGCCCCATGGGGAGCCCGTGGATCGCCGCCCACTTCTCCTGCGGGAGCTCGGGCCGGAACGCGATGCGACGCGCCGCCAGGACGCCGGTCGACACCGTGACCACGACCCGGCGTCCGCGGTACGTCTTGCCCGTTGCGGTTTCGATCAGGACGCCGCCATCCCCCTCGGTGCCGTAGCGGATCCCGGTCACCGGCGTCGCGAGCTCCACCGGCACGCCGCGGCCGAACTTCTGCACCCAGGTGCCGATGCCCTCCTTGACGAAGTCGTCCGGGTCCGACTGGAACGCGGCCGCGTCCGCGCTCGAGGTTCGTTCGATCTCGGCCCCGCTCTCCAGCGGACCGATGTCGCTCGCGATCAGGGCGCGGTACCGCGACGCGACCGGCAAGAACTCGGACGCGGGCCGGTCCGCGTGCGCTCGAGCGAGGCCCCGTTCGGTCGCTTCGTAGGCCTCTCCGTACTCGCGCATCTCCCGCTCGTTCAGCCGGTGGTCGCCGAAGAACACCGGTCCGTCCAGATCGGTCGGGATGCGCCGGAAGCCCATCCAGTCCACGATCGCGGTCAGTGGATTGGTGTCGGCCCCGTGCAGCCAGGCGGCGCCCACGTCGACCGGGATCGAGAACCCCGCGATGGTGTGCGCGCGCCCCCCGATCCGGTTGGTCGCTTCCAGGACCAGCACGCGACGGTTGTTGCGCATGAGGTCCTTGGCCACGGTCAGGCCCGACAGCCCTGCGCCGACGACGATGACGTCGTACGGCTTCGCGGCGATCCGAGCCGATCCGATGCAGCCAGGGAGGGCGATCAGGGTCGACGCCAGCAGCAGGCGGAGGATCGTCGTCATGGCGCGGTTCTATCGGGCGCGTGGCAGCGGGTCGACGTCGGACACCGGCGTCGTCCGTCCCGGTCCGTGTGACCGGACCGCCTAGAACCGCCTCCCGCACGCCGCGCCGCCCGAGGTGGTCGCGACCCGCGCACCCGCTCCGGTCGCCCGAGCCCCCGTTTCACACCGGAGAGCTCGCCGTGGTCCCCGGAACCGGTGTTCGGACAGTGAGGGATTGGGCTACCGCCGCACGAACCGCTCCGCCGGGTGCCCGTCCCGAACCCTGAGGGTCGCTCCGCTGGCGGTCGCTCTCACGAGGGCGTGGGTTGGCGCACCCGACCCGAGCGTGGTGTTGCCCGATCCGGCCGTCGCTGCGGTGCGCCACTCCCGGATGCTCCATTCGGAAGGCGAACGGTGCGACAGTGCGCGAGCACATTTTGCCCCGGGCTCGGGGACCGCCGCCTCGCGGAGTCGTTCCCCCGACCCAGAGTCGGGACAGATTCCCGACGCCCCCCGAATCGGGCGCCGTTTGCGCGGCTGCATGGAGCGGTCGACCGTGAGATCGCCGGGATTTTGACGGTAACTCCCCACAGACGTGGGGGTAGTCGTGACGACATTCCGACGGTGCCCCCGCGAATGTTGGCTGCACCTCTGCCACCATGCTCACCCACCTCGAACTCACGGACCGGTCCGGCTATCGCGAGACCACGGTCGATCGGGAGTCCTTCTGGATCGGAACGCTCGGCTCGGGTTGCGAAGTCGAACTCGACCTGCCCGGGTGCCATGGCCGCATCCTCCAGGTTCGTCCTACCGCGGTGGGGGTCGAGATCCGCGCGGTCGAGGGCCTTCCCTTCCCGGTCCGCAGCGTCACCGGGGCGGTCGGCACGCGCTTCGAGACTCTGCTCGACGGGGACGTGCTCAACCTCGGCCCGGCGATGGTCAAGCTGCGTACCGTTGCCCCGGTCTCCGGCGATGCCGAGGCGCTCGATCCGTCGAAGCTGGCGCCTGGTCCTGGCGATTTCGCCGGGTCCCCGGTCGGCGCCTGGTACCAGACCTTCATGGAGATCGCCGACACGCTCGAGGGGCTGAACGAAGCGTCGCGCATGATCCACACGGTGATGGACGGGGTGATCCGGTCCACCGGCGCGGATCGTGTGATGGTGCAGCTCGAGCACGACCGCGGGGTCGGCGAGCCGAGCATGTTCCACCTGTCGGGTGATGGTGACCACACGCCGTTTCGCGTCAGCGAGACGCTGGTGACCCAAGCGCGTTCCAAGCGCAAGGTCGTGCACGTCCCCGTGGCCAGCCAGGACCCGGTCGCGTCGCAGTTCCGCAGCGTGCGCCGCGAGGGGATCAGCTCGGGGATCGCGCTTCCGTTGACAGCGCTGGGCAAGACCATGGGCGTGCTGTACGCCGATTGCGTGCGCCAGGGTGGCGTGCTCACCGCGACCGACGTGCAGCGGTTGGCGTTCATCGGCCGACTGTTGGCCTCGGCGCTCGGCAATCGGGTCCTGGTGTCGAGCCTGGTGCGTGGAGGGTCGTCCTCCGAGCCGTCGGCGCACCCCGCGCTGCAGACCGCCAGCCCCGCCTGCGCCGAGATGGTCGAACGAGTCAAGCTGTACGCGCCCGCCGACTACACGGTGTTGATCCGCGGCGAGACCGGCTCCGGCAAGGAAGTCATCGCGCGTTGTCTGCACGAGATGTCGCGCCGGCACTTGGGGCCGTTCGTCGCGGTGAACTGCGCCGCGATCCCCGATCAGCTGATGGAGAGCATTCTGTTCGGGCACGAGAAGGGCGCATTCACCGGCGCCACGGAAGCGCGGCACGGGCACTTCGTCGAGGCGGACGGCGGCACGCTGTTCCTCGACGAGATCGGTGACATGGCCGCCGACCTGCAGGCCAAGATCCTCCGCACGCTGCAGGATCGGATCGTGATGCCGGTCGGTTCGCGGCGCAAGGTCAGCGTCGACGTCCGCATCCTGGCGGCGACCCACCAGGATCTCGAGAGCATGGTCGAGTCCGGGCGTTTTCGCGAGGACCTCTACTACCGGCTGCGCGAGCTCGAGATCCGCATTCCGTCGCTGCACGAACGCCCCGAAGACATCCTGACGTTGGCCAACCGGTTTCTCGCCGAGGCGGCGCGTGAACTCGGTCTGGACGCGGTGCCCGAGCTCGCTGCAGCGACGCTCGACCACCTGCACCGAATGACGTGGCGCGGCAACATCCGCGAACTGCGGCACGTGATCAAAGGTGCCGCGCTGCGGGCCGCCGGGGGACCGATCCTGGTCGCGCACCTCGACGCGGCGCCGGCCAAGAGCGAGCGTCCGACCGATCGCGGCCCCGCGCTGGACGAGTCGGCGCTGACATGGAAGGAGCGCCTCGAGGCGACCGAGCGCGAGGCTCTCGAGCAGACGCTGCGCGAGGCCGACGGCAACCTCACACGCGGCGCCGAGCTGTTCGGCGTGCCGCGGACCACCTACCGGGAAAAGCTGGTCAAGAACGGGCTGCTGGACAAGCGGCAATAGCGCGTCGGTCGAGTCACCGTATGCTCGGCGCCTCGCACGATGGCCGAGACCCCTTCCCTAGTCGTGATCGGCGACGTCCACAAGGTGTGGCGGCCGGAGGATTCGACCTTCCTCGAGAACGGGGACCAGGACGTGGCGCTGTTCGTCGGCGACCTAGGTGACGAGGACGTCGATATCGTCCAGACCATCGCCGAGCTCGCCGTGCCCAAGCGCGTCATCCTCGGCAACCACGATGCTTGGCGCAGTTTCAGCGAGAAGAGGATCACCGACAACCTGCGGCTGAGTCTCTCTCGGCTGGGCACTGACCACCTCGCCTACGACGTGTTCGAGTGGTACCAGGCCGGAGTCTCGATCGTCGGCGCCCGCCCGTTCTCCTGGGGTGGTATGAGCCTGCGCAGCCCCGAGGTCTACCGGGAGCTGTACGGGGTAACCAGTCACGAAGAGTCGGCCGATCGGATCGTCGACGCGGCGCGTCGCGCGCAGCACCGCGACATCGTGATCCTGGCGCACAACGGCCCCGCCGGGTTGTCTTTCGAAACCCATGACATCTGGGGCAAGGACTTCGGCAAGTCGCCGCGCGGCGATTGGGGAGACGAAGACCTGGAGCTCGCGATCGATCGCATCAAGAGCGCCGGCCTGCGCGTGCCGCTGGTGATCGCCGGGCACATGCACCACAAGCTGATCACCCCGCGCGGAGCGCTCCGCACGCGGTTCCTGCGCGCGTACGGGACGATCTACATGAACGCGGCGGTAGTGCCGCGCACCAAGCAGATCGCCAACGGGACGATCCTGTCGTACTTCGTCCGCGTGTTCTTCTCCGCCGGCAAGCTGCAGGGCTTCGAGGAGATCTGGGTCGATCCGAGCTGCCGGATCCGCGAGCAGTCGCGCCCCCGCGTCATGGAGGAGGTCGGCTGAGGTGGCGGCGGGCAGCGGCATGACGGGCGTTCGCGGGGCGGCGTGATCGCACCGCGAGCACGTGTGGTAGTGATCGGCGCGGGGCTGGTCGGCAGTGCCGTTGCGTTCGCGCTATCGCGGGCCGGATTCCGCGTGGTGGTGGTCGATCGTGGTGGCGCGGCGGGCGGCACCAGCGGTGCGTGCATGGGCCACCTGATGATGCTGTCCGATCCGCCGGAGATGTACCACGCGACGCGCCGCAGCGTCGAGCTGTGGAAGCGGCTGCAGCACGACGCCGGAGGCTTCGATCTGCTGGCGTCCGGTTGTCTGTGGGTGGGGGAGGTGGCCGAGGACATGCCGCTGCTGGAGAAGCTCGCGGAGGTGGTGCACGGCTTCGGTGACGAGGGAACGCTGTGGGACGGCGCCGAGCTCCATCGCCGCGAGCCCGGGTTGGCGGCCGACCTCGCCGGCGCGTTCCACTATCCTCACGATGCGGTGCTGTTCCCGATGCACGGCGTCGGAGCGTTGCTGCGCGGTGCGGTCGCCGCGGGCGCCGAGCTGCGCATGGCGACCGAAGTCGTCGGACTCGAGCTCGGCCCCGACGGCGCCGTGCAGGGCGTGCAGATCCGCGGCGGGGTGTTGCCGGCCGAAGCGGTGGTGAATGCCGCGGGCGTGTGGGTCCCGCGACTCATGCGCAGCCGCTGCGGTGCATCGTTGCCCGACGTGCCGATTTTCCCGCGCCGCGGCGACCTCGCGATCACCATGCCCCAGCACCTGCCGATGCGACACCAGATCCTCGAAGTCGGCTACCTGCGCACCGCGACCGGCAAGGCGGTCGACCCACAGGATCCGGAGCCCGACCCCGGGGCCATGGCGTGCAACGTGCAGCCGCAGGGCAACCGCACGCTGCTGATCGGCTCGACTCGTCAGTTCGCCGGCTTCGACACTTCGGTGAACCGCCGGTTGCTGGCGGCGATGCTGCATCGCGCCGCGCGCTTCGTGCCGTCGGTCGGTGCGTTGCAGGTGGTGCGCACGTGGGCCGGGTTGCGCCCGTACACCCGCGACAAGCGGCCGATCGTCGGTCCGGTGTCCGGAGTTCCGGGCCTGTACCTCGCCGGCGGACACGAAGGCCTGGGGGTGACCCTGTCGCTGGTCACCGGCGAGATCCTCGCCGCTCAGCTCGGCGGTGGCACCCCGCACGCGTTCGCCGCGGCCTTCTCCCCCGAGCGCTTCCATGAGGTCGGCCGTGCGCCCTGAGCGGTTGGAAGCGGGGCGGACCGCGCGAGTCGCGTTCGAGTTCGACGGGCGGCGGATCGAGGCGTTCGCGGGCGAAACCGTGGCGACTGCGTTGCTCGCCGCCGGCGTCGACGCATTGCGTCGCTCCGCGCGCCGCGGCGAGCCGCGTGGCGTGTTCTGCGACATGGGCGTCTGCTTCGAGTGTCTGGTCTACCGCGAAGGCCAAGCGGTGCGGGCCTGCATGGAGCCGGTGCGGGAAGGCATGCGGCTAACGAGCTTCGGCCCGGAGCTCGACGCCGACTCACGGGTCGTGTCGGATCCGCAGCCGCCGCAACCGGTCGAGACGTTGCGGGCCCAGGTGGTGGTGGTCGGTGGTGGACCCGCGGGGATGGCGGCTGCGGACGAGTTGGCGCGCGCCGGCATCGCGGTATTGGTGCTCGACGAAGGGCCGCGGTTGGGAGGTCAGATCTTCCGCCAGACGCCCACCGAGTTTGCTGCCGTGGAACCAGCGCCGCACGGTGCGCCCAGCCACGCGGCCGGACATCGCCTGATCGCCGCGGTGCAGGGTGCGCCCGCCATCGCGGTGCGCTCTGGTGTGACGGTGTGGGACATCCAGCCGCGTCGCCTGTCGGCAAGCTGTGCCGGGCGCGGCCTGGTGGTCGAAGCGGAGCACGTGATCCTCGCGGTCGGGGCGATGGATCGGCCGGTGCCGTTCCCCGGTTGGACGCTGCCGGGCGTGGTGACCGCGGGTGCCGCGCAGGTGATGGTTCGAGGTCAGCGGCTTGGCCCGGGACGGCGCGCCGTGGTCGCGGGCACCGGGCCATTGCTGCTGCCGACGGTGACGGCCCTGCGGTCAGCCGGGGTGTCGATCGCGGGTCTGCTGGAAGCCAATCCGGCCGTCGCGCTGCTGCGCATGCTCCCCGCGCTCACCGGGTCGGCGCGGCGCCGCGAAGCGCTGCACTACGTGGGGCAGCTGGCCGCGCAGGGGATCCGGATGCGCTTCGGCCACGCGGTGTTCGCGGCGCGCGGCGCGGATCGGCTGGAGAGCGTGGTGGTCGGTCGAGTCGATGCGGAGGGCTATCCGATCGCCGGCAGCGAACACGAGGTCGAGGCCGACGTGTTGTGCACCGGGTTCGGATTGTTGCCCGCGGTGGAACTCGCGGTGCTCGCCGGTTGTGCGATGCATCACCAAGAGCTGCGTGGCGGCTGGTTGCCGCGCCACGACGCGTGCATGGCGACATCGGTGCCCGGAGTGTGGGTGGCCGGCGAGATCGCGGGTATCGGCGGAGCCGAGGTGGCGATTGCCGAGGGAAGGTTGGCAGGTCGCGCCGTGGCGGTGGCGCTCGGCGCCACCGACACCGGACTGCGCGCGTTGCAGCAGGCTCGGGCGCGCGAACGCGCGGCCAGCGACGCGCTGTTGGGCGCGTTCCCGGTGCTCCCCGGCCTGTTCGAACTGGCCGAGCCGGGGACGATCGTCTGCCGCTGCGAGGACGTCACGCTGGCGGAAGTGCTCGAAGCCGGGCGAGTGTTCGGCGCCGACGTGAAGTCGGTCAAGATGGCGACCCGCGCCGGCATGGGGCCGTGCCAAGCGCGGATCTGCCAGCGCATCGTCGGCAGTCTGTTGCGCGCCCGCGCCGGCAGCACCGAGCTGCCCACGCCGTGCCCATCGGTTCGTCCGCCGGTCAAGCCGGTGACGACACAGGAGTTCGCGTCGGGCGCCGGTGGTGAGTAGGCGGTGTCGCCCGGGGTGATCCCTACTTGGTGCGATACACCTCGACGCCCTTCTGTTGCACCTTCAGCACCTTGCGCTGCAGCCAATCGACCTGCCGACTGCGGTTCGAGTCGTTGCACTCGAGGTTGTTGTTCCACGCGTTGAACGCCTTCGACGGATCGAATACCTTCTTCGTCTGTCCGGGGACCTGCTTGTAGCGCACTTGCGGGGGGCGGTGGTGTGCCGGCTGATGGATGCCCTTGCCGCGGAAGAATGCGTACTGATCGCCCTTCTTCACGATCACGGTGGCTTCGCCGATCAGCCCCGAGCCGATGAAGATGCCGCGCAGGTCGGACTCACCGCTCTGGAAGCGCAGGTCGCCGGAACCCACGACCTTGACGTGGGCATCCGCGACGCAGCCGCTGTGGTCCTTCACGTTGACGCGGACTCGGCCGACGTCGAGGAACTCCTGCGCTTCGATCCGCAGTTCGCTGCACAGCGCCATGCCGGTCGCCAACAGGTCGGCACCGCGCGCCACCACCAGGTACGCACCCGGCTTGTCGAGCGGCAGCGACAGCTTCTTGGTCTTGGACTTGTAGTCGCGTCCCTCGCCGAGCTTGGCGCGGATCTCGGCGAACGGGCGGATGCCGTGCAGCTGGATGCCGCGGATGTTGTTCAGCGACTTGTGCAGGATGTAGAGCCGCATCAGGTCGACTCGGTAGACCGTGACTTCGACCTCCTCGATATTGCGGTAGCCGAGTTCCACTTCGACCGGCTTGCCTGGTGCGAACGTCGAGATCTCGGGCAGCACCAGGTCCTTCCGCAGGAAGTAGTCGGACGCTTCGGCCGCGTCGGAGAAGCGCTGCTCGACCTGCTTGTAGGCCTGCAGCGCCTTGTCCGGTTCGCCGCGGGCGTGGTGGATTTGCCCTTGCAGGTAGATCGCGTGGAAGCGGTTCTGACTGGGGCCGCGGCCGCCGTCGGGCAGCGGGAACTCGCCCTCGGCGACCCGCTGTAGGGTGGCGAACGCCGCGGCGTGGTCGCCGCGCGCGTACTGCGTGAAGCCGACCGTGTACAGCAGCTCGTCGGACAGGCTCGACTGCGGGTAGCGCTCGAGCGCGGCGGCGGCGATCGCGTGCGCCGTGGCGAGGTCCTTGCCCTCGATGCAGGTGGTGGCCCAGGCGAACGACACTTCCTCGGCGGTCGAATCCTCGGGGTAGTGGATCAAGAACTCGCGGAAGGTGGCCAACGCCGCCTTGCGCAGCGCGTCGCGCTTGCCGACCCGCGGGTCGACCGGCGCGCCGTCGGGCATCCGCGCGGCGAGCGCCGCGAGCTTCTGGCCCACGCTGTAGAGGCTGACCCGCATGGTGTTGAGGTCGGGGTAGCCGAGCAGCAGTTGGCGCAGGAATCGCATCGACGCCCGCACTTCGCCGAGCTGCTCGAGGGTGTTCGCCACCGCGGCTTCCTTGAGGAACGACGACTCGGCCGCGGCGCGGAACACCATCACCGCCTGCTCGAACTCGCCGATGTCCCGATACGCCTTGCCCACCGCGACGATCTTGTCGAACGGGATCACCAGGTCGGGAAACTGCTCCTTCAAGTCCTCGAAGAAGCGCACGGTCGACTTGCTGTCGTGCCGCGCCACCGAGATGAACAGCATCATCCGTGCGACGTCCTTGTAGATGCTGCCGCGCAGTTGGTGCGCGCTCTGGTGCCAGTCGTGGAGCAGCGTGCCGAGGTGTTTCCCAGCCTGCTCGAGTGCACCCTCGTCGAACAGCATCTTGCCGAGCTGATACAGCTCGTCGGGCGTGTAGCGGTACGCGTCCCGGTCGTCACTGCCACGCGGCAGCACGCGGAACGAAGCCGGCTTGCCGTGGCTGAGCAGATCCGGTCGCAGTGCGCCGTAGGCGCGCGTCGGGAGCACCCGGTACGTTCCGGGGATGCGGCCGTGCAGCGTGTAGGTTATCGACGCCGAGTGGGCACGCTCTCGGAAGTAGAAGGTCAGCTTGCCGGGCTCGGCCACCACGTGCTCGTAGTCGCCGGAGATCGAGTCGCGCGGCACCGTGCAGCCGGCCGGGATCGATTCTTCGACGACCAACGGCAGTACCTCATCGCGGTGCTTCGGGTCGATCCACAGGCTCAAGTGCACCCGGCCGCTCTCGCCGACCGACAGCCGCGTGATCTGGTTGGTGAAGGTGTGGAAGCTGCCCTGCACCACGCCAAAGCCGGCGGACAGAACCTTCCCGTTGTGACGCCGCGGTGCCGGTAGGTAGATCCGGTTCGGGGTGCCGATGCCGCGGGCGTTGTCCAGGGACTTGAACTCCTTGGTGAACCCGCTGAGCAGGGCCGAGTAGTGGACGTTGCCGCGACCGTTCACCGCGATGCGCACGCGGTTGTCGCGATCGGTGAGCCACTCGGCGGGCACGCTGAACCGCGAACTCTCGTCCTTCACCGTCGCGGGCACGGTGGCGAGCACCTTGCCGTTGACCTCGATCCGCACCTCGGCATTGCTGCCCGCCGGCGACTCGCGTCCGCCCGCGGTGCACAGCGCTCGCACCGCCGCCGCAGTCGCGGTGGGCGTGCTCCAACTCACCCCGGTGCGGTGGTTCACCAGCCATTCGATGGCGCGGACGCCGTCGGCGTCCCGCGGATCGTCGCGCAGCAAGGCGGTCGCCGCGAGACCGACCGTCTCGATGTCGGTGGCGTGCTTCGCACCGGTCAGGGTCAGCTTGGGGCGCAGCACCCGCAGCACTTCGCTCGCCAGCTCCTTGCGGCCGAAGTCCTGCCACGCGAGCGCGAGGTGGCACAGGCTCGTCGCATCCAGGCTCGAGCGGCCGCGGTGCAGTGCGTTCAGCATGCCATAGTCGATCCGATTCCCACCGGCGGACACCAGCGCCCACGCCGATCGGGCGCGGTCGGCCGCCGTCGCGCGGCGAATGTGGCGCAGCAACCACTCGCCGCCGCGGTCGAGCGGCGCATGGGCGGCTTCGAGGCCGCGCTTGCGTGCCAGTGTCAGGAACTGGACCAGCTGCGCGGTAGCCCGCAGATCGGTACTGCGTCGGCCGACCCAGCCCAGCCCTCCATCCTTGTTCTGACTGGCGACCAGGCGGGAGAGCACACTGGCGGCGACCCCGCGCAGCCGCGCGATGTCGGCCGGCGTGGCGCGGTGGACCTGTTCGAGGTGGTCGAGCACCAGCAGGCAGGCGATACCGCGGCTCGTCAGGCCGAGGTTGGTCGTGTCGACCCGCCGGCAGGTGTCGGGTCGATAGCCGTCGCCGAGCGCCGCGCGGACGAGGTCCCGGCCCGGATCGCGACCGACCTGGATCTGCATGCCTATGCGGGTGTACTCGCGGCCAGCCGGCAAGCCGAGTGTCAACGTCTCGCCGCTCGTCGTGTGGCCGGAGCGGCCGTCGCGGTACTCGACGCCGTACGGAAGCACTCGGACGGTCTCGGTGAGCGAGTCGGTCAGCGGACCGCTGCGCGCCGACACCGTGACTTCCAAGTCGCGGTTGCCGTTCGCGGCGACTTCGAAGGACTGCCCGGATTCACCTTGGGCGGCGACCTCGACCGGAGTGCGCTTGCTGTTGCGGTGCTCACCTTGCGCCGTGGTGACGTTCACGTCGACGGTGCGCCCGGTGGTGGTCAGGTTGTGCACCGATGCGGTGGCGTCGGCGCGATCCCCCTCGGTCATCACGAACGGCAGCACCGCCCCGACCTGCAGGTCCTTCGCAGCGCGCATCGTCCCGCGGCCCTCGCCGACGCTGGTGTCGATCGTGACTGCGCGGGCGATCAACGAGTACGAAGTCGTCGAACGCGGCAGCCGTAGCTTGACCCGCGCCGTGCCGTCCTCGCCGGTGACCACCGTCGGCACCCAGACTCCGGTGTTCGAAGTCTCGAAGGTCGGGTGGTCGGTATCCGGCTTGCGGTGGAGGTCGGGTATGTCGTGCAAGCCGCGGGCCGCCGACCAGATCCCCGCGTCGAACGCCGACTCCCGCGACGCCTGCTGGTCCTCGCCAGCGCGTTGCCTCTGGCCCAGACGCCTGCCGTCCTGCTTGTCCTTGGCGTCCGACAAGGACCCACGGGGCTTCGGTGCGAGGTTCGGTTCGTTGCCCGGTCGGCGTCCGTGGACTTGGCGCCGCGTCGTGCCCAGGTAGAAGTCGTCGCCGCCTCCGGCCCCCGTACCCGTGCTTTCCTTGCGTTCCTCGTCGAGGCGCCGCTCTTCGGCCAGCAGCTCGGCGCTCATCCGCCGCGCGCGGCCGCGGTACTGCCAGGTGCAACTCGACACGGTGCGCAGCGCCGTCTCGCGCAACGAGCCGAAGAAGAACGCGCCGATCGCCGGACTGTGGTCGGCGCGCAGTGCGAGCAGGGCATCGTCGACCACCCCGAGCGCCAGTTCCGCCGCAACCGGCTTGCCGGTCGCGTCACGAGTCGAGATCTCGACCTCGACCTCGGATCCGGGTTCGACCCGCGGCTGGGTCGGCTTCACGGTGATCTGAAGGTCGCGACTGACGCGCAGCTCTCGTTCGGCCGTGTGCAGCTGCTGGCCATCGATCATCGCCAAGGCGAGCGTGAAGTTGGGTGCGTGCATCGGCTGCAGCACCACGTCGAGGGTCGATTCGCCGACGGGCAGGACCAGGCTCTGGTAGGCGAGCACCCCGTCGCCCTGCGCGGTGCGCAGGGCGAGTCGCGGGCCGGCGCGGTTGGCGACCTTGAGGCGCACCGTTTCTCCGACCTTGAAGTACTGACGGTCGCTCAGCAATCGCAGCTTGATCTGGTCGTTCTTCCCGGAGATCGCCACCCCGGTCTGTGCCGACACCGGCGTGCCGAGTCGATCCTGGGTGCGCACCCGTACGACGTAGTCGCCGCCCTGCTCGGCGCGAAACGGAACCCGTGCGGTTCCGTCGGCGGCGGTGCTGAACGGCAGCTCGGCGGTGCGTACTTCCTGTGTCGCACCACGCAGTCCCCGCTCACGGCGCAGCAACTCGACCGTGCCGCGCTGCACCACCGGCTTGCCGGTGCGGTCGACTACTTTGACCGTGACTTCGAACGACTCGCCGGTCAGATACACGCTGCGCATCACCGACACCGATGGCGTGATAGTGGTGGTGACAATCGGCACCAGCAGCGTCGTCGCTACGTTCGCCTCGGCGACCCGCGCGCGGATCTGCGCGACCGATTCCTCGTTGAACTCGCGCGTGTCGAACGAGAACGCGACTTCCCCGCTGGCGGTGGACACGCCGCTACGTTCGACCAACCCGCCGTCGGGGAGACGCAGCGAATAGGTGACGGTCTTGCCGGCGGCCGGTTCGCCGAAGTAGTAGCGCAGCCGGAACAGACCCTCGACCTTCTCGCCGCGCAGCACCACGCGGGCCTTCGGTTCCGCCGTCAGTTCGAGTCGGGGGCGCTGGTACTGTGCCACTTCGAACGTCGCGGTGGTGCTCTGCCCGCTCCGCGGACCGTCGTCGACCCGCACCGTCCAGGTGCCCAGCTCCGCTTCGGGGGGCAGCGACAGGTCGGCGGTGAACGTGCCGAAGCTGCTGAAGCGCACCTTCCGCTGCAGCAGCAAGCGCCCGTTCGCGCTGAGCACCTGCACTCGGTAGTCCTCCCCGCGCGGCAACCGATAGAGTCCTCCTTCGACTTCGCGGACGATGCCGCGCACGTGTACCCGCTGGCCCGGCCGGTAGATCGGTTGGTCGGTGTACAGGTAGGCCTTGGCGGTCAGTCCCTGCGAGTAGCCCATTCCGGACAGGTCGAGGCTGCTCGCTCCCGAGCCCGCGGCGTCGACCGCGAACACGCTCAGCCGATCCGACCGTTGCAGCTCGGGACCCTTGTAGCGCCAGACGCCGTCGTTTCCGGTAGTGCCCTCGGCGACGATCTTCTTGCCGTCAGACAGCACGACCTTCACCCCGGATTCGGTGCGGTTCTCCTTCAAGTTCTGGGTGAACACGAAGCACTCGTGGCGCGAGCACTTGGCGATCAGCGCCACGTCGGTCACCAGCACCATGGTGGTCGCCTCGAGTTCGCGGTCGTCGACCTTGACCACGTACGCGCCGGCGTCACCCAGTCCGATCTCGACGTCGCGCTCGGTCTCCTTGTGCTTGACGTACTCCGGGACCGCGCTGTCGAAGGTGCGGTCGGGCTCGATCACCTCGATGTCCAGACCGTCGACGTCGCCGGTCAAGTGGGTCGAGCGGAAGTAGGTCTCCATGTCGAGTCGGAACACCCGCACGCGGACCTTCTCGATGTTGCGCGAGGTGAGGCGGAAGCGCGCCTTCTCGCCGGTGCGGAAGGTGCGCGGGGTGAGCAACTCGAGGTGCTTGCGCGTCAACAGCTGGATGCGTTGCTGAGCCGTCGCGGCGCTGCGTCCCCAGGTGACCTTGCGGTAGGCGTCGAGTGCCGCCTGGTAGTTGAAGGTCTTGGTCTCGAAGATCTCGCCGATTCGGAACTGCGCCGCGGAAGCCGGATCGCTGCCCGGGTACTTGCTGACGCAGCGCGCGAACGCCTCGCGAGCCTCGTCGTACTTCCTCTCCTGGAACAGCATCTCGCCCACGAACCACAGCACCTGTGGGTTGCGCGGGTCGATCGGGTAGTCGCGGGCGAACGCGGCGAAGCGCTGTCGGGCCGCGGCGAAGCCCTCGGGCCCGCGCTGGAAGTCCGCCAACGCCATCGCGTACTCCGCATCGACGATCGCCCGCTGCACTCGCTCCCAGTCGCGGTGCGAGGGGTGTGCCTTGAGGAACGCCCGCCACGCGGCGATGGCCTCCTCGCGCTTGCCCTGGCCGTTCAGGATGTCGCCGACCATCGCCCGCGCCAGCGGCAGTTCCGCCAGGTCCGCGTGGTCGCCGTCGAGGAAGCTGCGCACCGCGCGCAGGGCGTCCTCGCTGCGCCCGGCATGCCGGTAGCAGCACGCGATCAGGAACGGGGCGACCTTCGCCTTGGGGTGTGCCGGGAACCTATCGTGCACGCGTTGCAGGGCCGCGATCGCCCGCTCGACCTGGTTGAATGCCGGCCCGGGTACGCCGAGGGTGAGGGCGATCTCGAACGCGGCATCGCCGGCGAGCGGATCATCGGGCGCCGTCGCGATCAGATCGCGCAACACCGAGCGTGCCTTCGCCGCTTGCCCCGCACGCCACAGGGCACGGCCTAGCCCGAGCATCGCGCGCAGCTTCCCTTGGCCGCGCTGCAAGGACGCTGCCAACGGGGTGAAACGCCGCACCGCATCGGCGAAATCGGGTTGTGCCAGGCGCGCTTCCGCCGCCTGCAGTGCCACCGCACGCTGCTTCTCGGGCGAGAGCCCGAGGTCGATGGCCAAATCGAAGAACGTCACCGCGCGTTTCCGGTCGGGCTTCTCCCCGGCGAGCGCACGCTCTGCCAGACCCAGGTACGTCGTCGCCAGCTCCTCCTTGCGCTCCAGGCCGACCAGTCGCTCGATCTCGCCCTGGTAGATCGGTGCCGCACCGCGGAAGTCGCCCGCCGCGGCCATCGTTTCGGCGCGGCGGAAGCGGGCCTTGTGCACCAACGGCGAGTCGCCCATTCGGTCGATCAGCGTCTGGTAGGTAGCAATGGCCCCCGGGAGGTCGTTGGCCAGCTGCTGTGCGCGGCCGAGCAGGATCAGGGCGCGATCCCGCTCGCCCGCTGGCACCCCCTCCTTCAACAGCTTCTGCAGCTCGGTCACCGCAGCCGCGTACCGGCGCTGGATCAGCAGATCCTCCGCCTTGTCCAGCGGGCGTGTCATCAGCACGAAGGCGGCCAGCGCGAGGGTCGTGAGCGGGAGAAGCAGCGTGAAGCGTGACTTGGCCATGGTGCGATCGGCGGGGAGAGTCGGGGACAACGGGTCGCGGCGGCGATTGTTCCGGGGGATTGCGGTCGTACCCGATGCCGCTATCGGAGTCGCCGAACCGTCGCCTCCAGCCGGAACGGTGGGGGTTGGCGGTCCGGAGCTGCGCCGCTACACGGTTGCTCGTGTCCTTGCAGGCGCTGCTGCTGTTGGTGTCGCTGGGCGTCTTGACGGTGGGCGCCGAGCTGTTGGTGCGTGGGGCGCTGGCGCTCGGCCACCGCATGGGGTTGTCGCCGTTGTTCCTCGGCGTCACCGTGGTGGGGTTCGGTACCTCAACCCCGGAGCTGTGCACTTCGCTGCTTGCGGGTGTCGACGGACTGGACGACATCGCGGTGGGCAACGTCGTGGGATCCAACACCTTCAACATCGCCATCATCCTCGGATCGACGGCGGTATTGCGGCCGATCGCTGTTCGGGTGGCGGCGCTGCGCGCCGAGCTGGCGATGGCTATCGCTGCGGCGCTGGTCCCGTTCCTCGCACTGCTCTCCGGTTGCGTGATGGGGCGCGTGCACGGGGTCGTGCTGCTGTGTGCGCTGGTTGGCTACCTGCGCTGGTCGTTCGTCCGCAATCGAGTTGCCTCCGAGACCCCACCGTCGGCGGACGACGGCGTGTCGCCAGCGAAGCGGAACCCGGTCGCCAGGGGGATCCTCTGCGTGGTGGCGGGACTGGGACTGTTGGTGGTCGGATCCCACCTGCTGATCGAGTCCGCCACGCGCATCGCGGCGCAGCTCGGCATGTCCGAACTCGCGATCGGACTCACCGTCGTCGCCGCGGGCACCTCCGCACCCGAACTCGTGACCTCCTTGGTCGCCGCACGGCGCGGTGCGGTCGACCTCGCGCTGGGCAATGTGCTCGGCTCGAACGTGTTCAACTCGTTCGGCATCCTCGGCCTGACCTGTGTGCTGCAACCGCAGGCGGTCAGGCACCAGGTACTCGCGCTCGACACCCCGGTGATGCTGCTGGTAAGCGTGGCGCTCCTGCCGATCGCCTCGACCGGAGGACGGATCTCCCGGCGCGAGGGCGCGACCCTGCTGTTCGGCTACACCGCCTACGTCGGGGTGCTGTTGTTCTGGGCGCCGACCTGGTTCGGCGGACGGTGACCGGGGTCAGGTGCGCGCCGCCCGCTCGATCCGCCGGTCGGGAACCAGCCAGATCAGCGCGACCAGCAGGTAGATGCCGCCCGCGGTCCAACGGCTGAGGAATGCCAGCGGGATCGCGGACAGGTACAGCAAGAAGGACACCTTGCCCTTGACGTCTCGGCCGACCGCGCGCGCGAGCAGCGACTCGGGTCCGTGGGCGCGCACGATGCTGTGCTGCAGCAGCAACCACGCCATCGCGGCCATCAGCAGGACCACTCCGTACAGCGCCAGCGGCGCGGCGGCGAAGTGGTTCTCGCCCATCCAGGCGGTGACGAACGGGATCAGCGACAGCCAGAACAGCAGGTGCAGGTTGGCCCACAGGGTTGCGCCCGTGACCCGCTCGGCGGCGTGCATCATGTGGTGGTGGTTGTTCCAGTAGATGCCGAGGTACAGGAAGCTGAGCACGTAGCTGGAGAACACCGGCAAGAGGGTGCGCAGTTCGGCCAGGCCGCTGAGCGAAGCCAGCTCCGCGCCGCCGTGCGGGGCCTTCATCTCCAGCACCATGATCGTGATGAGGATCGCCAGCACTCCGTCGCTGAACGCCTCCAGTCGCTGAGTGGTCATTCGATGTCTCCGCGTGGCTGCACTTCGGTCGGCGTCAATCCATGGCACGCAGGGTGCGCGCCATCTTCACACTGCATGCCAGATACGCGAACCCGAGCGCACCGCCGACCCACGGCAGCCAGCCCTCGAACGGTCCTTGGCCGACCAGCACCGACAGCAGTGCGGAGGCTGCGATGGTCGACAGCGGCACCAGGATCCCCAGGGTCCAGGAGCGCACTCGAATGCGCACCGGTTTGGAGAAGCGGTTGGTGATCAGCTGCATCAGCGGGTTGCGCAGCCCGAACCGCAACTCCGTCTCGACGAACCGGCAGGTCACTGCGAGCCCGAGCGTCATCGGCAGCAGGTTGACGAGCAGCGCGGCGACGACCAGCGTCGAGTAGGCGGTGTGTGCACCGCCGAGGCCGAGGAAGCGGATCAACCGGCTGACTCCGAACAGCTGCAGAAGCAACGACGCAGCCAGTGCGATCTGGGTGTACCAACCGAGGAACTCCGCCATGTTGGTCTCGTCGTCGGTCGCGGTCATCGGCTCGTCGACGACCAGGAACTGCGCGCCGAGGAACGCGGTGTACTGGTAGTTCAGCATCCAGCGGCACATCATGAACAGGAACGCCGCGGCGGTGATCCAGAACAGCAGGCGGGAGTGCCGCACGTAGCGGAGGAAGCCGACGAGCGTGGTCCGAGCGAGTCGCTCTTCTTCGGTCTCAGCGACCTCGGGGGGCTTGGCCGCGGCCTTCGAATCGCCGGTCGGGGCCGCCGTCTTCGGGCGCCTGGCGACCACGACCAGCCCGGCCAGCATCAACCCAGCCGCCAACAGCACCATGTTCGGTAGCCCGACCCGGCGACTCAGGTGTTCGAGCAGCGCCGCTCCGAAGATGCCTCCCGCCCGCCCACCGGCGTAGACCACCGGCATCACGCGGTTCAACTCGTCGCGGGAGAAGTAGTCCTGAAGGTAGGTCCCGAAGTGCAGCAGGACCATGGTCAGGGCGATTTCGCGGCTGACGAACAGTGCCGCGTAGGCGGCGGTCTCGCTGCGCGGGAAGCGCGCCAACACCCACGTCGCGACGAACAGCAGCGCCGCACTGATCAGGATCGCGGCGAACAGCTTGGTGCTCGATGCTCCCTGGGCCTTGAAGAAGTACCACGCGACAAGGCCCAGGTTGATGATCGCGATCGCCGCGAACGCGCGCGGCAGCGACTCTGCTCCGGCGCCCTCGACGAACAGCGACAGGGCGACGCCGTCGCCGAGCGTCAGGCCGGCAAACAGCAGGAAATAGAGCGAGAAGAACGGTCGCAGCCGCAGCAGCTCGTCGCCCTGCAAGTGGAGCAGTCGACTCAGCATCGCGCGGCGGGGAGCGTGGCCGGGACGGTGCGCCTCACGCGGTCGGGAGTCCCAGGCGCGCGGGTTGGTCCTCGAGCTGGTCGAGCACGAACCCGATCACTCCGGTAGCCAACTCCGACACGGCGGCCAGGTCGTCCACCGTCAGATCGAGCAGATCGAGCGTCGATTGGCGGCACAGCGGCATCATGTGGTCGACACCCGCCGTCAGGGTAGCACTCGAGGATGCGGTGATGTTGTTGATCAAGCTCAGGTGGGTCGGACTGTCCTCGTGGTAGACCTGGCTGGAGACCTTGACGATCGAGGGGAAGGCCTTCAACGTCGTGCCATCGCGGTACACCACGATCCGGATCTCGTACTTGTGTCCGAACATCGGGTGCCCCTCCTGGCGAATCGTGGCGGTGTCGAGGAACTCGCACACCGTGTAGGGCAGCGCCCCTCCGGTCAGGCCGTAGAACCGTTCGGTAGTGGTGAGCGAGCCGTCGATGCGGTCGATGATCCGCGCCTCGGGCTCGTTCGCCGACAGGAAGAACTCGATGCCGTGGCCCAGGCCGGTGCCGCGCGGCTTGATCACCGCGCGGTGACCCTTCGCCAGCCACTCGAGCACCGTGCCGATCAGTTGATTGCGGTCGTGTGCCAGGGTGAATCGCGTCGGGCTGGTGATCCGACTCGGCGCGCCAGCCAGGTAGTCGTTGATCAGCGCGTAGCCGGCCGACTTGTCGGCGCCGGCGACGAAGCAGCGGTTCATGGTCTGCAGCGCCCCGAGGTCGACGCTCGGATGCTCGTGCACGATGTTCAGGCAGAACCGGTCGTTCACCGCGCCGGTCGCCTGGCGCCCGAACATCCACAGCCGACCCTCGTCGTCCTCGCTCAGGTTGCGCAAGAACTGCTTCATGTAGCCGAGCACGATGGTCGGCCGGTCGTGCTGGATCTCCCACGGCGCTTCGCGGACCTGGTTGACCGTGTTGACCATCGGGACTGCGCCGGCCTCGACGTACCCGCGCCGCAACGCTTCGGCGTACAGAACTTTCTCGTAGATCAGCCGGTTCAGGCGCGGTTGGTGTTCCGACTCGAGGCCGGAGCTGGCAACCATGATCAACGGCGGCGTCCCGTCGCGTGGAGTCGTCGCCGCGACCTGTTGGAACGTCTGCAGCACCGCCCCGACCGCGTCGGCGGACAGGTTGGTCAGCCCGCCGATTCCCGCGCCGTTGAGTTCGATGATGTGGAATGCCTTCCGGCCGTCCCGCTCGGTGACCAGGACGTCGAGTGGTGCGACGGCGAACAGGCGCTGTTGCGATGCGCCGCGCAGTGGTCGGGTGCTGCGCTGCTGCACCGTGGCCACGATCTCCGGGTCCTGGCTATCGCGCACCGAAGTGCGGTCCTCCAAGCGGTGGCCGAGCACCATCGATGCGCCGATCAAAGTGTCGAGCGAGACGCGGAACGGATCATCGTACGTTTGGGCCATCAGGCAGTTGCTCCGATCATGGCGGCAGTTCGATGCGACGATAGGTGGCCGATCGATGCCGCACAACGGGATCGCGGCATCGCGAGGGTGCGCGACGCTGGACCACCGGCTCGCGTTCGGGAAGAATCCTCACGCGATGTCCAGCAGTGCCAGGATCGTCAGTCTCGTGCCGAGCCTGACGCAGTCGGTGTGCGACTTGCACCGCGGCGACCGGTTGGTTGCGGTGACCCGCTACTGCGCCGAACCGGAGGAGGTGGTCGAGGACCTGCCGAAGATCGGTGGCACCAAGAACCCGGACCGCGAGCGCATCGTCGCCCTCGACCCGGACCTCGTCCTGGTCAACACCGAGGAAAACCGCGCCGAGGACATCGAGTGGCTGCGCGCCCGCGTGCGGGTGTACGAGTCGATGCCGCGCACGCTGACCGAGGTGGCCGACGTGTTGCGCAACCTGGCGCGGTTGCTCGACTGCGACGACGAGGCCCAGTCGTTCGTGTTGCAGATCGAGGCGCAGATGACCCGCATCGAGGTCGAGAGTCTCGAGCGCGGCACGGTGCGCGTGTTCTTGCCGATCTGGCGAAAGCCGTGGATGAGCGTCAATCGGGACACGTTCATCCACCACATGCTCGCGACATGCGGTGGCATCAATGTGTGTGCCGATCAGCGCTCGCGCTACCCGACGCTCGAGGATCGTCACCTGGCCGAGCTCGGCGCCGAGTTGGTGCTGCTGCCGTCGGAGCCGTACGCGTTCGGGTTGCGCGAGCAGACCCAGCTGCTGCAGAGCGGGATGTTCCCCGGCTGTCCGGTGCGCCTGGTCGATGGCCGGGATTACTCGTGGCACGGCACTCGCACCGCGGCCGCGCTCGGCCGCATCCACGAGCTGCTGTTGGGCTACCGCCCGCGCTGCTGAGGCGGTGCCTTGCCGTCGGACTCGCGGCCTTGGTTCGCCGCGCGTTCCCGCCACTGCTTGGCCGCGTCGGCCTTGCCCCAGGCGTCGTAGAGCAGCGCGAGCTGCTTGGCGAGTTCCGGGTTCGATGCCTTGGCATGCGGCGGCAGTTTCCAGGCGGCCAGCATCTCGCGCTCGGCCTCGGCGAAGCGCCGCTCCTGCCGCAGCGCCTTGCCCAGCGAGGTACGGAACAACCGCAGCACGCTCGGTGAATCCGGTACCGCTGCCTGCCAGTCGGCGACCACCCGGGCCAGTACCTTCACCGCTTCGGGATCCTTGTTGTCACGCAGGAATGCGCCGAGGCTGTTGCGGGCGATGATCGTGTCGGGGTTGCGCGGGCCGATGTGCTTTTCGTGGATCGCCACCGCGCGGGCGAACAGCTCGCGGCAGCGGCGGATTGCCGCGGGCCGCTCGCTGGTCGGAAGGCTGTCGATCCTCGCATTGAGGACCTCGGCGCGCAACGAGATAGCCCGGGCTGTGTCGGAGTGCTGCGGACCGCGCAGTTTGGTCATCGCCGCCAAGAGAGTGTCGACCCGTCGCTCCGCTTCGTCGAACTCCTGCAGATCGAGCAGCACCACGCAGAGGTTGTTCAGGGTCCGCAAGGTGTCCGGGTCGGCGGGGCCGAGCGTCTTCAGGTAGTGGGTGTAGAGTTCGGCGTTGAGGTCGCGGGAGCGCACCAGCTCGCGGCCGTCGGCGAGCGCAGAGGCGAGATTCCCGCGCGCGCTCAGCAGCTCCGGGTGGTTCTTGCCCCACACCTTCTCGCCGACTTTCACCACCAGCTCGTACTTCTCGATCGCATCCCGGTGGCGGCCCTCGCTCGACAGGGCGTTGGCCCAGTTGATCAGCGGGACCAGGGTCTTGGCGTGCTCGAGCCCGTGCACCGCTTGGCGGAACTCGAACGCCTGGCGAAACAGCTGCTCGGCTTCGCCGTACTGCCCGGTGTTGAGCAGCACCAGACCCAGCCCGTTGATCGCCGACAGCGTGTAGTCGTGGTTCGAACCCAGGGTGCGGGCCATCGCGGCCCGGATCTCCCGGTAGAGCAACTCCGCCGGTGCGTAGTCGTGCCGTCCGAGGTGCCACGCGGCGAGCAGCATGCGGGCGTGCAGCGTGCTCGGATGGTCGCGTTCGAGGTGGCGCAGCGCCACGTCGACGTTCTCCTGGATGATCGGGCCGAGCTCGTCGACCTTCCCGGCGAAGTCGAGCACCTGGCACAGCCGCGTACAGTCCTCGATCGTCGCGGGGTCGCCGCGCCCGCGGGCCGAGCTGTCGAGCTCGAAGGCGAGCCGCAGGTGCCGCTCGGCGGCTGCGTAGTCGCCGAACGTGAAGTAGTCCCAGCCGAAAGCGCCGTGCAGTTCGGCGCGAGCCACCGGGCGATCCTTGAACAGGGTGTCGATCCGCGCCGCGTTGCGGTCGAGCACCTCCTTGACGCTCAACTGCCGCCCGGCGACCCCGATGTCAGCCGATTCGAGCACCGCGTGCATGAAGTTGCTGACGTCCCGTGCGTCGCGTTCCGCCTGGCGTGCGTGGTCGCGCTCGGTCTTCGCGGTCACCTCCGCGGCACGCGCGGTGGCTTCGGCGCTGCGCGCCTTGGTCGCCTCCTCCTTGGCCCGCCGCCCCTGCTCGAGGGCATCGAGCAGCCCCCACAGCGTGCCGGCGGTGCCGGCCAGCAGCGCCACCACGGCCAACGCCACGCCGGCAACCAGCCCGCGGTGGCGGCGGGCGAACTTGCGCAGTTGGTAGATCGTGCTCGGCGGTCGCGCGGCGATCGGCTGGTCGTCGAGGAAGCGCCGCAGGTCGGCACCCAACTCCGAGGCCGACGCGTAGCGGCGCTCACGCTCCTTCTCCAGCGCCACCGCGACGATCGTCTCGAGGTCGCCGGCGAACGCGCGATCGAGTGCGCCGAGGCGCGGCGGCGTGACCTCCTGGATCTGCCGAGCTGCGTCCGGCAGCGTCATCCCGTCAGTGCGGTACGGCCGCGTGCCGGCGAGCACCTCGAACAGGATCACCCCGAGCGCGTACACATCGCAACGCACGTCGATGCCCTCCGGGTTGCCGGTGGTCTGCTCGGGACTCATGTAGGCCATGGTTCCGATCAGCTGGCCGGCTTGGGTGAGTTGCGTGGCGCCGAGCTGGTCGGGGTCCACCGCGCGCGCGATCCCGAAGTCGACGATCTTCGGCCATGCCACCGCCGTGCGCTCCGGATCGGTTTCGTCGCGGGTCGCCTCCGCTCGTGCCGCAGCGCGCACCAGGATGTTGTCCGGCTTCAGGTCGCGGTGGATGATGCCCCGCTGGTGCGCGTGATGAACCCCCTCGCAGACGCGGATCATCAACTCGACGCGTTCGCGCAGCGTCGACTCGCGGTCGCGCACGAAACGGGTCAGCGGCTGGCCGTCGACGAACTCCATCGCGAAGTACGGGGTCGCCCGCGCGCCTTCGCCGTGCATCCCCGCGTCGAAGATCTGCGCGATCGCCGGGTGCTGCAGTTGTGCCAGTACTCGGATCTCGTGTTCGAACCGCTGGGTCCACGCACTGCTGCCCAATCCGGGCCGCATCATCTTGAGTGCCACGACCTGTCCCGTGCGCCGCTGCAGGGCGCGGTACACCGTGCCCATTCCGCCGCTCGCCACCACCGACTGCACTTCGAATCCACCGACCGACTGACCGACCCACGAATCCTCGTCCGCGGCGCTGTCCACCAGGTGCGAACCCGGCAGCGGGTCCACCGACAGGAATTCCTCGGTGGCGGAATCGTGCGCTTGCAGCAGGGCGCGGGCGCGCGCCCGCAGTCCGTCGTCCTCGGGACAGGCGTGCTGTAGGAACGCATCCCGCTGCGCAGGGGGTTGCTCGAGGGCGTCAGCAACCAACTCCTTCAAGCGCGGCCAATCCACTTCGCCGGACGGCGACCCGGCTGGCGTGTGGCCGAGTCCAGGGTCCTCGGCCGAGCTCGGCTGATGTTCGGTCACGCGTGTTCCTGGCCGGTCCATCGTGCAGATGTGCAGGGTTGGCGCAAGCCCTGGGTCGCGACGGCGACCTACCCCTGGCAACCGCACGGGCGCTCCACCATCTGGGCGCCCCGCGCCCCGGATCGGCAGTTTCGACGTACTCGGGCACCGAGTCGGCGAGAAGCGCGGGCTAAGCTCTCCGCCGCATGGCGTCGCCGCTTCTCGACCTGCGTCCCGGTGAGGGGCGGACGCTGCTGCTGCTCGGTGGGCACCTGTTCCTCGTGCTGGCCGGCAACACGCTGCTCGCGACCGCCGCGGAGGCATTGTTCCTCGCCAGGTATCCGTACTCCTGGATGCCCTACACGTACCTGGCTGGCGCGTTCTGGACGGTGGTCGCGTCGTTCCTGTACGGCAAGGTGAAGGAGCGCCTGAGCCCTGCGGGGGTCACCCGGGTCATCACCGCGGTGAGCGTCGCGGTGTTGGTCCTGACGTTGCTGGTGCTGCTGGTCTGGCCGGCCTTCGGCCCGTTCGTGCTGCAGATGCTGACCCCGGCGTTCGGTGTGCTGGGCGGCATGGAGAGCGCGGCGCTGGTGGCCCGCGCGGTGTCGACGCGTCAGGCGCGCCGGTTGTACCCGGCGATCTCCGGGATCGGCGGGGTCGGTGCGACGATCGGTGCCTACTCGGTAGCGGTGCTGTCGCGCAGCATGTCGCCGCTGGTGCTGGTCGGCTCGACCTCGGTGTTCCTGGCGGCGGCGATGCTGCTCGCGGTTCGCGTGCGTGGCATCGAAGCGCGGCGCGATCGGGCCAAACCCGCGCCGTGGCGCGATGTGCTGGCGAATCGCTTCTCGTTGCTGCTGATCTCCCTGGTCTGCGTGTCGGGCGTGCTCACCACGTGCGTCAAGTTCCAGTTGAGCGCCTGCGTCAAGGAGACCTTTACCGAGGCGCAGATCAAGGTGTACCTCGGTCAGCTGTACGGCGCGTTGAACGCCGCGTCGATCGTGTTCGGCGTGCTGGTGACGCGGCTGCTGATCCGCTGGCTCGGGGTCAGCGCCTCGCTGCTGGTCTATCCGCTCCTGCTGCTGGGCTGCGGGATCGCCGGCGTGGCGTCACCGGGGCTGGTCGTCACCTCGACCGCGCTGTTCGCCGAGCGATTGTTCCGCCAGAACCTGCAACGGCCGCTGCTCAACATCGCGATCATGCCGTTGCCAGAGCAACTCGCGGCGCGCGCCACCATCGCGATCCGCGGCGCGGTGGAGACGCCGGCGATCGCGTTGACTTCGATCGTCCTGCTGCTCGGAGCGAGTTGGATCCCGTGGGCGGCGGTGTCGTACGTGGTCGCAGCCGCGGCATTGCTCGGGGTGCTGTGCGTCTTGTGGGCGCGGCCGTGCTACCGGCGTGAGTTGGTCGAAGCACTGCACGCTCGGCGGTTGCGGCTCGAGGGGGTCTCCGGGGCCGAGCAGCCGATCGAAGTCGACGGTGCGGCGCGCGGACTGCTGCACGCCAAGCTGCTCGAACCCTCGGCGACGGCGGTCGAACTGGCACTCGGGGCTTTGCACGGCCAGGTGTCGGGGGCAACGGTGCAGCTGGTCATCGAACGGTGGGATACCTGGTCACCGGCGACCCGGGCCGCAGCGGTGGCGATGCTCGGCACCAGCGAGGATCCGGACGCGGTGCGGTGGTTGGCGCAGCTCGACGAAGGCGAACCAACGGTGGTGCGCGCGGCGCGGTTCGCTGCCGAATCATGGCAGCCTGCGGGCACCGACTTCGCCGCGGCGTTTGCGGGAACATCCTCGGAGATCGCGCTGGCTGCGGCACGCCGCGCGCGGCGCGGTGCGTTTCCCGGTGCGCCGGCCGACCCCGAACGCGTCCTGCGGTGGCTCGCCGACCCGGACCCCGCTTGGCGTGCATGTGCCGCGGTGCTCGCGGCGGGTGATGGTTCCGTCTCCTGGCGAAAACTGTTGGCTGCCGCCCCGGAGATCGCGCTGGAACACGCCGCCGAGCACGCGGTGCCGGAGATCTTGCCATACCTGTTGGAGACGCTCGGAGCGTCCGGCGACTTCGAGCTGCGTCGTGCCGCGCTCTTGCAGATCGGCTCGGCCGCCGTGCCCGACCTGCTGCGCGCGATGCACGACCCGAGTCGTGCCAGCCGCGCGTTGGCGGTGCTCGCCACGAGCGAGGACCGGCAGGCTCGCGACGGGGTGCTTTCGGCGCTCGACGAATCGGACCCCGAGTTGCGCTTCCGCGCCCTGCAGGCGCTGCTCGGTGGTGGGACTCGGCTGCCTGCGGACCGGGTCGATTCCGTGGTCGGACGCGAACTCGACGCGAGCGAGCGGTACGCGGCAGCGCGGACTCACCCGGACCCGATGGTTGCTCGCGAAGCGACCGCGGCGTTCCACGCCGCCCTGGAGCGGCTGTTCATGGCGTTGCAGCTCGGCGCGCCGAGCCTGCCGTACCGGCGCGTCCAGCTGTCGCTCGCGGCGGACAGTGTGGTCGAGCGGAGTTTCGCCGTCGAAGCGCTCGACGAGATGCTGCCGGCGCCGTTGCGGCAGCGGTTGTTGCCGCTGTTGGACAGTGGCATGCCGAGGACCGAACACGCGGCGGCTGCGGCGGTCGACGCCGATCCGCTGCTGACGCGGATCAGCGCGCTGCGCGGCGGCGGCATGCAGGACCCGACCATGGCGCGCTGTCTCGAGCTCGCCGACAGCCCGTTGTTTGCGTCGTTCCACATCGCGGATCTGTTGGTTCTGGTCGAGGCGGCGGCGCGGCACGCGACGCTCGGCCGCGGCATGAACGTGCCCGAGCGCGGCAGCGCGGCGGCGGTCGCGCGGGCACTGCTCGACGACCCCAAGGCGCAGGGCGTGCCGTTAGCCGCGATCTGGGAGACGGTCATCCGTCGGCCGCACGCTGCGACGGCTTGGTTGCGCGGGCTGGCGTCGGTGCTGGTGCCGCTCGCCGCGGAAGCTGCGGACGTGACGCAGAGTGGCGTCTCGCTCGCGTCGCAGGCCGGAGCGAAACACGACGAACCGGCGCCCGGCGGCGAGGATCTCGAGGTCTGGCGGCGGATGTTCTACTTGCGGCGGGTGGCGCTGCTCGCCGGCCTCGCCGCGCCGCGTCTGCGTCTGCTGGCCAGCATCTGCCGGTCGCTCGCGGTGACCGCCGGTACGCGTGTGGTGCTCGAGGGTCGGCCGGCGTACCACGCCTACGTGGTGGTACGCGGCACCTTCCAGGTCACTTCCGCTGGCCAGCGGCTGGCGCTGGTCGGCGAGAGCGAAGCGTTCGGCATGATGGCCCTGTTGACCGGGCGTGAACGCTCGGCGACCGTCACCGCGGTGGAACCGGGCGAACTGCTGGCGCTCGAGCGCACCGATTTCGCCGACCTGTTGGCGACCCACCCCGGGATGGTCCGCTCGGTGTCCCGTCAGCTCGCCCGCTGGGTGCGCGACACCGGTCAGGTTCGCGACTGAACGGAAGATCGGCTCCGCGGTCCAGCTGCGACCCCTGGCGCATGGCACGTGCCCCGCACCGGGTTGGTGTGGTGTCGCCGAGGTCCTGCACAGGTGTGTCACCTGGCGAACTTCGGCGACATCTCACTCGCGCTTGCTTGTCCGCCGCGTTCCCCCGACCATCCCCTGCCCCTCGGGTGCCGATCCGCGCCCGAGCATCCCATCCTGGGCAAAGACCGCCGAAAGCCATGCGATTCAGCCAACTCCTGATCCACACGCTCCGCGACGATCCGGCCGACGCCGAGGTGCCGAGCCACCGGCTACTGGCGCGCGGCGGCTACATCGTGAAGGCGGCCGCCGGGCTGTACAGCTACTCGCCGCTGATGTGGCGCGTGATCAAGAAGTTCATGCGCATCGTCCGCGAGGAACTCGACCGCGAGTCGGCACAGGAAGTGATGCTACCGATCCTGCAACCGAAGGAACTGTGGACCTCGTCGGGGCGCTGGGACCGCTACGTCACCGACGGGATCATGTTCTCGTTGCAGGACCGCAAGGGTGCCGACATGTGCCTGGGGCCGACCCACGAGGAGGTGATCACTGCGTACGTCGACACCGCGGTGAGCAGCTACAAGCAGCTGCCGATCAACCTGTACCAGATCCAGGACAAGTTCCGCGACGAGATCCGGCCGCGGTTCGGCCTGATGCGCGGGCGCGAGTTCATCATGATGGATGCGTACTCGTTCGACGCCGATCAAGCCGGGCTGGATGTCAGCTACCAGCGGATGGACCGCGCGTACCGGGCGATCTTCGACCGGTGCGGGGTGAAGTACACCGTGGTCGACGCGGACGCTGGCGCGATCGGTGGGGCCGGCAGCCAGGAGTTCATGGTGGTCGCCGACACCGGCGAGGACGCGATCCTGTACTGCGACGCGTGCAAGTACGCCGCCAACGTGGAAAAGGCGGACGCGCGGCTGGTGGCGGTGCCGAACCAGGGGGAAGCGAAGCCGTTGGAGAAGCACGCCACCCCGGAGGTGCGCACCGTGCAGCAGCTGGAGGAGTTCTTCTCGCTGCCGCCGCAGGTCATGGCCAAGACGGTGCTCTACCACGCGGTGTGGGCAGATCGCGAGGCGGTGGTCGCGGTGATGATGCGCGGCGACCTGGAGATCAACGAGGTCAAGCTGTGCAACGCGCTCGACGCGCTGGCGGTCAAGCTCGCCGACGAGACGCAGATCCGCGCGGCGACCGGCGCCGAGGTCGGGTTCGCCGGGCCGGTCGGGTTGCCGGAGAGCGTGACCCTGTTGGCCGACCTGTCGCTGCAGGGTCAGACCAACCTGCTGACCGGCTGCAACGAGACGGGTTTCCATTGTTTGAACGTCAACCCGGGCCGCGACAGCGCCGCCCCGGCGTTCCACGATCTGCGGCTGGCTCGCGCCGGGCAGGGTTGCCCCCGCTGCGACGGCGAGCTGCAGGAGGTACGCGGCATCGAGGTCGGCCACATCTTCAAGCTCGGCACCAAGTACTCGTCGGCGATGGGTGCCACGTTCATGGCCGAGAGCGGCAAGCCGGCCCCGTTCGTGATGGGTTGCTACGGTATCGGCGTGAGCCGCACGCCGGCGGCGGTCGTCGAGCAGTTCCACGACGACAAGGGGATCGTGTGGCCGCGCTCGCTGGCGCCGTTCGAGGTGATCGTGGCGGTGCTCGACGCCAAGCGCCCCGCCCAGGTCGAACTGGGCGAGAAGCTCTACGCCGAGTTCGCGGCGCGCGGTGTCGACGTCGCACTCGACGACCGGAAGATGAGCCCCGGCGCCAAGTTCAAGGACCTGGAGCTGCTCGGCTTTCCGCTGACCTTGGTGGTCGGCCGGCGCGCCGACGAGGGCTTCGTCGAGGTCATGCTGCGGCGCGACGGGAACAAGGAGGAAGTTGCCGCCGACAGTGCGGTGGCGCGCTGCGAGGAGTTGCTGGCGGGGCTGTGAGTCCCGGCGAGCCAGCGCGCTCGATCCCAAGCCCCTACCGATAGTCGTTCACGATGAGGTCGCCGACCTCCGTGGTTCGTGCGCCGAACGGCTTGCGGGACTCGATGTCGGTGTCGCGCTCGATCGTCGGGTCGAGCGATTGGATCCGCAGCCACTGGGGTGCCGCCGAAGTTCTTCCCATATGTCGCTGGACCAAGGCCCGCCAGGGGTGTCGCGGCTCCCCAGCTGGCCACCAACAAGCCGGTCGTCGCGGCGCCTTGCGCGCGACTCGGCTGACGGGGCCACATTCACCACCGACCCCAGACGCGGGACAGCCCGCCTGGCTGCCGGCAGCGGGTGCTCGAGTAGCGGCAGGGCTCCTCCGACCCGTTCGCTCGAAGCGTGCTCGGGGCTGCCCCGTCGGATCATGCCAGCCGGCGCACGATCCCCCGAACCAGTCGGTCCAGCGCGTCTGGCGATTGCCGCAGGAACAACGACGGCTCGATCAGCTCCAGCTCGGAGATTCGCGGCGCTCCGTCGCCGTCCCGCAGCAGATCCAGACGCGCGTAGAGCAAGGGTGCACCGGCCACCGCCGCCGCCAGCGTGCGCTCCGCCAGGTCCCGTTCCGCGGGCTCGATCGGGATCGCGTCGGACACGCGTTCGTCGTCTTCGCAAAACCGCGGGTGCTTGTGGACGGCGTGCGTCCACGTGCCGTCGATCCACACCAGTGCGCGTTCGCCGTGGCTGTGGATCGAGTCCATGTACGGCTGCACCAATGCATCGCAGTCCGCCAACAGCTGATCGAGGAACGCCTGTGCCGCTGCGCTCTGGTCGTCGCCGAACGCTCGGGTGCGGTACGAACCCGCGGAGATTGCCGGTTTGACGACGATCCGCCCCCAGCCGTGTGCGCGGCACACCGCGCCGAGATCCATGCGCTGTCCGCGCGTGCCCACGACCGTGGGTACGGTCGGCAGGCCGCGCTCGGCGAGCTCGAGCAGGTAGCGCTTGTGCATGTTGGCCCGCACGGTGCCGGCGTCGTTGCACAGGCGAGTGCAGGCCGCCGCACGGGCCAGGAAGCGTGCGAACCCCGCCGGGTCGAGGTGGTAGTTCCAGGTCGAGCGCAGCACGCACAGCGCGAACGCGCCGGGGTCGGCCGCTTCGTCGTCCCACGCCAGCAACTCGGCGGCGCAGCCGGCGGCGCGCAGGGCACCGAGCAGCAACTCCTCGTCGGGGTCCGGCTCCGGTAGCTCGGCGCAGGTGACCAGCGCAACCCGTCGCGCGTTCACAGGCCGTAGAAGCACACCGGATGTTGTGCGGTGTCGATCTCGGTCGTCAGCGTGCCGGTCGGCGAGTTGACGCTGGTCGACACGAAGAGGATGCGCTTGCGCGGTGGCACGTCGGTCAGGCCGAACCCGGCGGGCGCGCGCACCCTTGCTGCCCGCGTCAGCGCCAACCGGTTGCTGCTGGTCCGCGTCCACGCGGCCTGCAGCCAGACGTCGAGCCCGAGCGTCACCTGGTTGCGCGGGGCGCGCAGGATCAGGGTCGGACTCGGGGCACCGGGCGCGTAGCTCGCCTGCGTCGGATGCAGGAACACCCGCGATCGGAAGTCGAGCAGCAGGTTGTTGCAGTCGGCACCGATCGATACCCCGGTCGGTGAGCCGCCCAGGCCGATCCCCTGGATCACCGCGGCACCGGGCGCGGTGAACCAACTGGTCACCGGGATCACGACCTGGTCCGGGCTACTCGCGTGCGCCTTCGAGAACTGCAGGAACGCCGACTCCATCCGCGCCCCGAGCCCCGACCCGGCCGCCGGGTCATTGCAGCCGTTGTCCGGCGGATGGAGGTCTGCAGCGGTGCTCATGTTGTCGAGGCAGGTGACGCCGTCGAGTGCGTACCACACCGATTGAGTGCCCCAAACCCCGCTCGCCAGGGTTCCGCCGCGGAACACCCAGTCGGTCAGGATCGCCTTGTTCCCGCCGTACAGGAACGGCACCGCAAACGGGAAGATCAGCGCGGGGTGGAACGGCGCGGGCTTGGTCGCCGGGAGACCGCTGAGCGTGGGCCAGCTGACCGGCGCGCCGAACACCGCGGTGGGAGCCACGCGGTTGTTGGCGAACGTCGCCGACATCGCGCTGTAGTCGAGTTCGTTGATCGAGAGGGTGACCTGGGTCCAACTGCGCCCGTTGCCGGTCGTCGCGTCGAAGTTGGTGTAGTCGTGGCGGAACCCGAAGGCGCGCAGCACCCGCGGCTGACCGGTGGCGAGTTCGGCGTCGCAGTACTGGTGGCGGCTGTCGGCCCACGAGCCGAATGTGCGCGCCTGTCCGAAGTGCCAGCCCATCGCCAGCTGGTCGTCGCCCTCGGTGGTCTCGAGCCGCAGCCCCGCAGGCGTCGCGACCACGCTCTGCGCGGGTGTCAACGATCCGCTGACCAGGAGCGCCACCGCGATCGAGATGGTGTGCGTTCTGTCCATGTCCTTCGCCCGCAGGGTACGGCGGCTCGTTGCGCGAAGGCCGCGGATTCCCGGGATTGACGGCACGCATGGCGGTGTGGAGCTTGCGCACGCACGACCTCGCGGTCGGTCGCCGTCGAGACGCCGCGGTGCATCCGGCCTGGAGTGCGGGCTGCCGGCGGATGTTCCGACAACCCGAGGGACCCGACGAGACCGTGCCGCCGCTTTGGACCTTCGCCCTTTTTCCCAGGCGAACGGGGCACGTGGCTCCCCCGGGGCGGCTGGTCACCCCAGGCGCAGCGACCTAGCATGAGCCGTGCGCTGCATCCTCCGCGCTCCACCGAGGTGACGTCCATGACCGTTCCCTACCCCGGGATCCCCAGCACTGCAGACGGCGCCGCGGCCGCCGTCTGGGTCGAGACCCACATCGCGCAGGCGGCCTGCGCCTACCCGATCACCCCGTCGACCACCATGGGCGGCGGCTTCGAGGCCGCGGTCGCCAACGGCGCCACCAACGTGTGGGGCGAACCGTTGGCCTTCATGGAGCTCGAGAGCGAGCACTCGTCGGCGTCGACCTGCGAAGGGTTCGCGGTGGCCGGCGGGCGGGTGACCAACTTCACCTCCGGCCAGGGGTTGATGCTGATGAAAGAGGTGCTCTACACCATCGCCGGCAAGCGCCTGCCGGTGGTGTTCCACATCGGCTCCCGAGCGATGACCAGCCACTCGCTGAACGTGCACGCCGGGCACGACGACGTGATGGGTGTGGCCGACGCCGGCTGGGCGGTGCTGTTCGCTCGCGACGCCCAGGAGGTCGGCGACTTGGCGCTGATCGCGCGGCGCGCCGCGGAGGCGTCGTCGACGCCGTTCCTGGTCTGTCAGGACGGGTTCCTCACCACCCACACGATCGAGAACGTGCGCCACCCCGAGCCCGAGCTGATGCGCGAGTTCGTCGGTGAGCCGGCCACCAAGCTGGTCAACATGATGGACCCCCGCAACCCGCTGATGAGCGGTGTGGTGCAGAACCAGGATGCCTACATGAAGGGCAAAGTGGCGCAGCGGGCGTTCCACGCTCGCGTGCGTCCGGCGCTCGACGAGGCGTTCGCGTTGTTCGCCGCGCAGACCGGCCGCAGCTACGGAGTGCTCGCCACGCACCGCATGGAGGACGCCGAGTACGCGTTCGTCGGCATCGGCTGCTTCATGGAGACCGCCGCGGTGACCGCCGACTGGCTGCGCCGCGAACGCGGCATGAAGATCGGCGTGGTGGCGGTGACGTGCTTCCAACCGTTCCCCGGCGCCGAGCTCGTCGCGGCGCTCCGCGGCGTCCGTGCCTGCGCGGTGTTGGAGCGGATGGACGACGGCATGGCTCCCGACAACCCGCTGGCGCTGCGCGTCAAGGCGGCGTTCGCCGACGCGATGACCGGCCGATCCGGAATGCCCGTGATCACGAATATCCCGCGGATCCTCCCGGGCGTCGGCGGGCTCGGTTCGCGCGACGTGCGCCCCGGCGACTGGATCGGCATTGCCGAGGAGCTGTCGCTCGGCAACCGCGAGTTCTTCTCGGTCGGCATCCAGCACGAGACCGCGGTCGCCGGCTCGGTCGACCCCGACCTGCGGCCGACCGGCGCGTTCTCGATGCGCGGCCACTCGGTGGGCGGCTACGGCAGCGTGACCACCAACAAGGTGATCGCCACCCTCGCGGCGGACATCTTCGACTTGCAGGTGCAGGCCTATCCCAAGTACGGCTCGGAGAAGAAGGGCCTGCCGACCACCTACTACCTGACGGTCGCCGAGGCGCCGATCCGCAACCACAGCGAGCTGCACCACGTCGACTTCATCCCGATGAACGATGTGAACGCGTTCAACCTCGGCAATCCGCTGGCTGGCCTCGACCAGGGCGGCGCGGTGTTCGTGCAGTCGCACCTCGAGGACCCGGAGGCGGTGTGGGCCTCGATCCCGAAGTGGGCCCGCCGCGAGCTGCTCGGCAAGCAGGCGCGGCTGTTCTACATGGACACAGTGGCGGTGGCGCGCGAGCTCGCGACCGACGCCGACCTGGCGCAGCGGATGCAGGGCATCGTGCTGCTGGGGATCTTTCTGCGCGTCACGCCCTTCCTGGAGCGGCGCCACATCGAACAGGAGCAGCTGATGAGCGGAGTGGAGAAGAGCCTGCGGAAGTACTTCGGCAAGCGCGGCGAGCGGGTGGTGCAGGACAACCTCGAGTGCGTGCGCCGCGGCTTCCAAGGGGTGCGGGAGGCGCCGCGCGAGGTCATGGTCGCGCAAGCCGCAGCCACCGGCGCGCTCGAGCAGGGAGGTGCGCGATGACCGTGCACTTCGACGGCGAGCGGCGCGTCGCGCTGCACCCGCCCGCGGGGCTTCTGGATCTCGAGGCCTTCCACGACGTGGTGGTCGATGCCTACAACCGCGGCACCGCCGAGCTATCGTTGCCGGCCGACGAGGCCGTGGCGCGGTCGCTGATCCCGCCGGGGACCGGACTGTTCCGCGACTTCTCCTACATCGCGCCGGACATCCCCGAGTACGACGCGGCCAAGTGCGTCGCCTGCATGGAATGCGTGACCGAGTGCCCGGACACCGCGATCCTCGGCAAGGTCGTGGCCCCCGGCGTGCTCGACGCGGCACTCGATGCCCAACCCGAAGCCGACCGCGACCCGCTGCGCGGCGACTGGGCGCGGACCAAGAAGTTCTGGGACACCTACGACAAGAAGGCCCCCGGCAGCGGCGGGCTGTTCGGCATCTACATCGATCCGACCAAGTGCAAGGGCTGCGGCGAATGCGTCGAGGTGTGCGGCGACCACGACGCACTGCGCATGGTGCCCAAACGCGACGGCACGCTCGCGACCTACCAGCGCAAGATCGACTTCTATCGGGCGCTGCCCGAGACGCCCCCCGAGTTCATCAACGAGCGCCTGCTGTCCGACCTGATGCTCGCCGAGCGGGCGATGCTCTACGTCGGCGGTGCAGGGGTCGTGCATGGGCTGCGGCGAGGCCACCGCGCTGCGCATGATGCTGGCAGCGACCGGCTTCGTCCACGGGCCGGAGAGCGTCGGCATCGTCGCCTCGACCGGCTGCAACACGGTGTACTCGTCGACCTACCCCTACAACCCGTTCCTCGTGCCGTGGACCAACTCGCTGTTCGAGAACGGCCCGGCCGACGCGATCGGCGTGCGGCTGCGCTGGGATCAGCGCGGCTGGCACGACAAGAAGCTGTGGGTGGTCGGCGGCGACGGCGCGATGCTCGACATCGGCTTCCAGTCGCTGTCGCGCATGCTCGCCTCCGGCCTCGACATCAATGTCCTGGTGCTCGACACCCAGGTCTACAGCAACACCGGCGGCCAAGCCTCGACGGCAACATTCCTCGGCCAGAACACCAAGATGTCGACCCACGGCAAGGCCCGCCCTGGCAAGGTCGAACGCCGCAAGGAGCTCGGCCAGCTCTGCCTGATGCACCCGGATGTGTACGTCGCGCAGACCACCGCCGCGCATATGAACCACTTCTACCGCGCGATCCTCGACGCCAATGAGTACCCCGGCCCGGCGGTCATCAACGTGTTCACCACCTGCCAACCGGAACACGGTGTCGCCGACGACATGTCGGGCGCGCAGGCGCGGCTCGCGGTGGACACCCGCGCATTCCCGCTGTTCGTGCACGATCCACGCAAGGGCGAGTCGATCGCCGAGCGGCTGTCCCTGCGCGGGAACCCGGCGATGAACGACGATTGGTTGTTCGACAGGAAGAGCGGCGCGGCGACGACGTTCGTGGACTTCGCGCGGTCGGAGGGGCGGTTTGCCAAGCACTTCGATGCGGAGGGGAAGCCGAGCGAGGCGTTGCTGGCGGGGGAGCGGGATCGGCTGCGGAATTGGCGCCAGCTGCAGGAGTTGGCGGGGATTCGGTAGGGGGGTGTGGGTGTGTGTGCGCGAGTGCACAAGGAGGCTCGATATGAACCGAGTGCTCGTGCCTGCGCCTGCCGTTGGGCCGGGAGTTCTTGGGTAGGGATAACTCCTGAGTGTGAATGCACGTCGAGTTTCCCGATCGGAGGGGCTTGACGGGACTGCTTGGCGAATCTAGCTTCGATGTGTCTGAGTGTGGCGCCGCGAAGTGTGGCGCCGCGAAGTGTGGCGCCGCGAGTTTGGAAAGGAGTACTCGATGGCGACAACAACGGTGAAGGTGGCCGACCACGCTGACCGTGGCGTGGCGTGGTCTCGCGGTGTCAAGTTCAGGGGGAACGCCTCGGTCCACGATGGAGGGATCAGCACGCAACACGCCAGCATGGTGGGTGCGAACTCAGTCAGTGTTTCGTCAGCTCACCTCGCTCGGTCGTCGACCCGGCACCGTCGAGATCGAGTGGAGTTCGTCGAGCAGAGCAACGACCGCTCGAACGTGGTTTGAGGTCCACGCGCACCGCGGTTTTACGGACAGGACCAGCAGACCGTCGGGGTTGCGAAGCAACAGCACGAGCAACAACGTGGTGGTCCGATGGCCTGGGTTCGCGTCACGTTCATGGTGACACGTCGTCTGCCGCGCTGGCAGCGGGCGACCTGGTGTCGTTTCCTTGCATCTGACGACAACCCTCAAGTGGCGGCTGTCGATCCAACCAACAAGATCCAGGCAAAAAAAACGCTCGTGGCGCTGCTCGCGACGACATTCATTGGGCTGCGCTGGGTGTCCAGCGAATCGGACTGGTTCTTCGGATGCCTTCGGAATCCCGCGCCGGTTACAGCCATCGAGCACGCGCTACCTTGTGGTCAGTTTGCTGCTCGAGCAGCGCACATCCGGGCTCCGGAGGGCCTTGCGTCGACCTGTTCCACAGCGAGGACGCCGCAGACGGCGCTTTTGACTCCAGCTCAATGCGGGGGCGAACTTGATCCCGGGCGTGGCCTCTACTCGATGGCCACGACTACCACTGAAGGCGTCGGTATATCAAATGCTTCCGGTTGCAGTTCAGCATCGACGACTCGGCGCTATGACGGCACTACCCCAGTCCTGCTCCGCTTCCGTATCCGCTGCCGGCAACCCCTTTTCTCCGGCGTGTGTTGGGTATCCGTTGGCCACAAGTAGGAGGCTTCCATGCGACCCTGATGCTTGTTCTGTCTCGCTGTGCTTGGGAGCGCACCGATTGCCGGCGCAAACACTACTCCACGGTTCCTCCCGGTCTTTTGACAAAGCGAAACCCCCCGCGGCGCCCTGACGTTTTGGTGAGTTTCCTGATATGCGGTTCCAGATGCTCGACTGGGGCGACCTGCGCGGACATCAAAGTCGTTCACTGGAGATCGCGGTGCGTCGGCGACGGATACCGCGAGAAATCGCCAGAGAACTTTGGGGGGTCGGTCGTGGTCGGATGTCGAGTTCGACATGTCGGAGACTGCGCACGGTCAGCTACACGCACAGCGCGAACCTGGCCAGCAACACAACCCAGGTGTTCAGCGCATCCGTGAGTTGGCCCGATCACTCGTCCCAAGGCCCAAGACTTCGGTGCCCGCACCGTGGGCCACGGACGTTGCATTTCCCTTCTCAGTGCCCGTGGTCGTACTGGCAATCAATCCCGCGTCGCCAGTTTCACGTTTCGCGGCGGTGTCCTCAAGGGTCAGCCAAACCGTGGACGAATCAGTCAAGCACGCCCTGGTATTGCTCTTGACGGCGTGGTAGCCGGCGGAACCAAAGCCTATCACGCGGAAGATGCTATCGGAGACCCGTATTCGGCATTGGCACTCGAGCTGTAGGCCAACAAAGGGTTCACCACAACCTGGCTCAGTGGAGGCAATCACGGAAGTCACGTCCTCAGCGTCGTTGGATTGAACGTGAGCGTGTCTCCGACTATCATCTGTCGGCTTCTGTTATCGCGGCAATCCCTTGTCGACGGGCGATCGACACCCAGCAGCCTGCTATTGGCGACAACTGTCAGCGATACTACCTTGGCGTTTGGGTCTCGATGGCGGGGACAGGCGTTCGAACACCTCCGACCCGTGGGCGCTGGAGGGTGTCCGTGACATCAGGTTCTGCCAGCCGCAGCCGATCAGACTACGTGGGACTATCGGTTGACAGACTCATTGGCGTTCTTGCGGATCAATCCTGACCCAGTCAGGATCCTCGCTCTTACGGGTTGCTATACCATTCCAAGCAATGCCATTGACTGGCTCCGGTTGCCGTTGGTCTCGCCCGATCATTCTCGACTGCAATCACAGCTGAGTTGCGGGGGCAGCAGTCACTGCCCGCGCTGTTCCAGGTGATGACGGCGGCTCTGACCCACGGGCTCTCTGCCCGGGGAATTCCCTTACAGGACGTGAGCTGATAAGTCGATGCAAGACTCGGGGTTGCACGCTTGGTGTCGACCGACCTCCTCCTCGGCCTCCCGCTACCTTCCCCTGCCACCTGACCTCTACCCAGGTCTCGCTCACCTTCGACCTCGACCCGGCGTACGGCCCGATCCTCACCGAGATCGCCGCGATCGCCCCTGACACCGCGACCACCACCCCGCGTCCCTTCCGCCTCCTCCGCCCCGCCGACGCCCCCTCAGCCACCCGCAACCTCGGGTCTCTGGGAGCTGCACCTCCGCCTCGCGCTCGAAGACGACCTCGTCGTCCAGGCCGACCCCCGCCACGCGACCGGGGGCTTCGAAGCCCACCACGTTACGACCGGGGACGACGGCACCCCGGGCCTGCTGTTCGTGTGGCGCGGCGTCGCGGCGCCCGGCGCACACGACGCCGACTCCTTGATCGTCACCCAGCTCGTCACGCTCGGGCCCGACGCCCGCGACGCATCCTGGCGCACGTCCGTGACCCGCGAGCGCGGCGCGAGCGCCAGCATCGACTTCGTCGACTCGCCTCGGCTGACGGTCCGCGGTCCGGTCGCGCCGCAGCCGGGCGAGAGCCACCTCGAAGCGCAGAAGCGGGCGCGGGTGATGGTGCCGGTGTCGACCAACTTCGAGCTGCGGGTCGGCAGCGACGTCGCGACGGCGCTGGCTTTCAGCGAGGCGTCGGCGCCGCTGTACTTCTGGGCACGGAGCGAAACCGTGGCGACGCTGCCGCACCCCAACCGGCAGCAGCAGCAATTCTCGGCGCTGTATGCCACGGACTCGCGCGACGCAGGGTCGTTCCGTCAGGTGCTGTACACCGCGACCGAGGATGGCGAGGGGTACCTCAAGGGGTTCGTGCACGAGGGGTTGATGATCGAGGTCGACTCGCGTGACGAACTCGGGCAGCCGGTCACCGAGGAGCTCGCATGCTACGGGTGGAGTGCGCGGTACCTGCCGACCTACGAGGACGTGTTGCAGGATCCGCCGGAGCGCACGCAGCACGGCAACACCTTCGTGGCGCCGTACCCCGCGGTGACCGGTGCGCTGATCGCCAAGACCGACGACATCTGGTTCGATGCCGCGGAGCGCTACCGCGAGTTCATCGCGACTTCCGGGATGTGGGGGTCGCCGATCGCGCAGCGCACCGACCGAAGCGCGCTGGACCGGGGCGCGCTGTGGATCGCGGCGATCGACCGGCACGACACGCCGGAGGCGCGCGCCTCGGTGCTCGCCGACCGGCTGGGGCATGCGATGTACCGCGGCTTCTTCGCGGTTGCGCGCACGCTGCAGGCCGCGGTGCGGGAGAACGGGCGTGAGCCGCGCTGCTTCGTGCACTGGCAGAACATCCGGCGCGACGGGCGGAGCGCGCAGACAGTGGACTTGCCGATCGCTGCGTCGATCGACTACGGGGCGGAGGCGATCAACCGGATGGCGCAGGAGCACGGCATTTCGACCTCGGTGTACGTGCTTCCGACCGGTGCGATCTTGGCGAGTCAACCGAATCTGCTGCGGGTGCTGCCGCCGCAGTTCGTTGCCTACGATCGGAATGGCGAGCCGGCGAACGACCCGCTGTTTCTGCCCGATTCGTTCGACGTCGGCGAGCCCTACGTGTTGCCGATCGACTACGGGACGCCGGCGACGCGGACGTTCTTCTTCGAGCACATGTACCGGCCGTTGCTCGAGGACTACGGGTTCCGGGGCTTCTACACCGACGTGTTCAGCGGCGGTGGGGTGGAGCCGTACTACGACCCGCCGCCCCCGCTGCCGCCCGGCCACCCGGCGCACGGCGGCAAGCACAACGTCGAAGGCAAGCGGGTGCTGCTCGACACGATCCGCTCGGCGATGCGGGAGCTGGGCGAGGCCGGCGGGGATCCGGAGTCGTACTTCGGGGTCGGCGAGGGCGCGGAGGAGTTCCTGCAGGATCGCTACGACCTGACCAACGTCGGCTACCGGCTGCACGCCGGCCACCTGATGCTGGCCGAGCCGCGGCTGGTCGGGTTGCTCGGCGAGGCGGCGGGGTTCGAGGGCGTGCCGGCGTTGGCGCGGCAGATGAACCCGCCGCTGTGGAACGCGGTGCACCACGAATGGGCACCGGCACAGCGGCAGAACGCGGCGTTCAGCAACATCGGCCTGGCGACCAACCGGCGGTTCCGCTCCGCGTCGAGCGGGCTGTCGCCGGAGGAGATGTTCGACGTGCACGCGCTGACGATGGCGCTGGTGCTGATGGAAGGCGGCCACCCGGCGTTCATCCACTACCAGGAACTGGAGTCGCCGCTGTGCCGGCTGGCGCAGGACGGCGAGACGGTCGAGGTCGACCGCGACGTCGATCCGACCGGAGTGGGGCTCGACATCGTCGGGCTGTTCCGGCAGCTGCATCGGTTCCTGGTTGGCACGATGGGGGAGTACGTGCTGCGCGGCCGGATGGAGCGACCGCTGCAGCGCGGCGACCCGCGCGAGACGGACTCGCGGAGCAACCCGATCGGGCTTCTGAACCCGCTGCTGGGGAAGGTGGCGCCAGAGCAGGTGGGGTCGGTCGGGCCGGCGCTGTACGGGTTGGCCCCGTACTTCACCGGGCTGATCGATTTCACGGTGTTCGACGTGCTGCAGTCGGTGTGGCGAGCGCCGGGGGGCGAGCTGGCGATCGTGCTGATGAACTGGACCGGGGATGCCGGCGAGTTCGCGGCGAGGTTCGACCCGTCGCTGTACGGGCTCGATGCGGACGTGGCGTATCGGCTGCGCACGGTACGCGAGGACAGCGGGGTCGCGGCAACGTCGGGGTTGTTGCGCGGGGTGCTGCAGTTGGCGACGCCGGGGCGGGAGGATGCGGACCAGGTGTTTGCGCTCGAGCCGCTGGCGGGCCGGCGTGCGCTGCTGCTCGAGGTCGTGGTCGAGGGGTAGGCGCCGCGGCGGATCGTCCGCTCGTCCCCTCGACTCGCCGCAGGCGGGGCAATGCACGCGCGCGCGGCGCCGCGCCGTGCGCGGTCTACCCTTTTCCCGACCACCATTCGGTGCGCGCCCGCACACCTCCTGGGTCAGACGATCGCGTCCTCGCCGGTGATCTCCTTGCCGACGATCAACGCGTGGATGTCGTGGGTGCCCTCGTAGGTGATCACCGACTCGAGGTTGCACATGTGCCGCATCACCTGGTACTCGTCGGTGATCCCGTTGGCGCCCAGGATGTCACGGGCCAGCCGGCAGCACTCGAGCGCCATCCAGCAGCTGTTGCGCTTCGCCAGCGAAACCTGGCTGTGGTGCAGCCGGCCGGATTCCTTCAGCCGACCGAGCCGCCAGGTCAGCAGCTGCGCCTTGGTGATCTCGTTCACCATCCACACCAACTTGTTCTGCACCAACTGGAAGCGAGCGATCGGACGATCGAACTGGATGCGCCGCTGCGCGTAGCGCAAGGCCTCGTCGTACACCGCCATCGCCGAGCCGACGGCGCCGAACGCGATACCGAAGCGCGCTTGGTTGAGGCAACCGAGCGGCCCCTTCAACCCGGTCGTCTCGGGCAGCAGATTGCGCTTGGGAATGCGGCAGTCGGCGAACACCAGTTCGCTGGTCACCGAGGCACGCAGCGAGAACTTGTTCTTGATGGTGTTGGTCGAGTAGCCGGGCGTGCCGCGCTCCACCAGGAAGCCCCGCACCACGCCGTCGAGCTTCGCCCAGACGATCGCCACGTCGGCGATGCAGCCGTTGGTGATCCAGAACTTGGACCCGTTCAACACGTAGCTGTCGCCGTCGTCCACCGCGCGGGTGACCATGCCGCCGGGGTTGCTGCCGTAGTCCGCCTCGGTGAGCCCGAAGCAACCGATCGCCTTGCCGCTGGCCATCTGCGGCAGCCAGTGCTGCTTCTGTTCCTCGCTGCCGTAGGCCCAGATCGGGTACATGCACAGCGAGCCCTGCACCGAGACGAACGACCGCAGACCGGAATCACCGCGTTCGAGCTCCTGCAGGATCAGGCCGTACGCCACCGGCGACATGCCGGCGCAGTCGTACCCCTTGAGGCTCGCTCCCAGCACACCCATCTCGGCCAGCCCGGGGATCAGGTGCGCGGGGAAGGTTGCCGCGCGGTTGTGCTCCTCGATGACGGGCATGAACTCGGCGCTGACCCAGTCGCGCACGGTGTCGCGCGCCATGCGCTCCTCATCGGTGAACAGATCGTCGATGGCGTAGAAGTCGGCGGCTCGGAACTCGCTCATTGTCGGCGTCGCTGGCGTAGGTAGACTGGCCCGAACGATTCCTCGAGCGGCGAGAGTTCGCGCGTCGGGCTACCCGGCGGACGACCTGCCGTTCGCCTCGCAGCAACAACCTCGCGTGAACTCGCAGCACCGCGCGTGAACGGCCCGGGCGAGACCGGCAGAAGATAGGCACGCCGCACCGCGAAAACCACGCCCCACAGCACCGACCCTTCCACCCGATGACCCAGGAACCGACCGCCCCACCGTGCCCGACGTGTGGCTACCCGCGGCCCGGTGCCGAATGCGCCCTGTGCGAGAACGAGATCCTGCCGGTCGACGGGGTCAAATCGGTTCGGCCCGGTCGACGGCTGTTCCTGATCGAGTTCGTCGAGGGGTTCGTGTCGCTGTTCCAGGCGTCGCTCCTGCTGATGACCCGGCGCGAGTTCATCGGCAAGATCGGTCTGGCGATCGCTGCCAACTTGGCGCTGGTGTTGGTGTTCGTGCTCGGGACGGGATTCGGCTTCTACAGCCTGTTGGATTCGTTCATGCCCAACTGGGGCGCAGTCAGCGCCACCCTCGCGGGCATCCTGGCGTTGGTCTGCGTCTGGTTCCTGGCCTCATCGCTGATCCAGGCCGGCATGACGCCGTTTCTCGATCCGATCGCCAACGCCACCGAGCGGATGCTGGCCGGAGAACGGATGAAGCCGGTCGACCTCGGGCTGTGGCGCGGCCTGATGGCCGGCCTCAATGCCGCGGCGCAGATCCTGATGCTGCAGATCTTCGTGCTGGTCCCGATGATCGTGCTGAGCTGGATTCCGGTGGTGAACCTCGTGGCGATCCCCGCGGCGTTCCTGGTCGCCGCCTACCTCAACGCGATGGTCTGGTTCGAGATTCCGGTGCTGCGGCGCGGCTACGGAATGGCGTATCGGCGCCGCATCGTGCGGCGGAACTGGGGCCGCGCGCTCGGCTTCGGGGTCGCGTTCAACCTCGGCATCCTGGTGCCGTTCTTCAACGTGCTGTTCCTCGCCCCGGCCACCGCGGTCGCGGTCTCGCTGCTCTACTTCCGCTTCGACAAGACTCCCGCGGCGAGCCATCGCGGCTGAGCCACCTCCGCCCGGGACGGCGGACGGCGAACTGGGTTTTCCAACCCGGCAGCGCTAGTGTCCCTTCTCAGGCCCGGACTGTTCACGAGCAGCGTCGCGAGGTCGAACATGACCGAGAAGATCATCGTCACCAGTGCGCTGCCCTACGCCAACGGACCGATCCACTTCGGCCACATCGTCGGCGCCTACCTGCCGGCAGACATCTTCGTGCGCTATCAGCGGATGCGTGGCGAAGACGTACACTTCGTGTGCGGCACCGACGAGCACGGGGTCGCGATCACCCTGAAGGCCGAGCAGGCCGGCCAGTCCTACCCGGACTACGTCGACCACTGGCATCGCGAGATCGGCCGCATCCTCGACAGCATCGGCATCGAGTTCGATCTGTTCTCGGGCACCGCGGCGCACCACAACCCGTTCCACGCCGAACTGGCCCAGGGGTTCTTCCTCGACTTGATGCGCAACGGCTACCTCGAGCAGCGCACCGAGGAGCAATTCTACAGCGCCACCCTCGGCCGTTTCCTGCCGGACCGCTACGTCGAGGGAACCTGCTACAAGTGCAATTCGCCGAACGCCCGGGGCGATGAGTGCCCGTCCTGCGGCTCGTGGCTCGACGCCAAACAGCTGATCGACCCTCGCAGCACCCTGGACGGCTCGACCCCGGTGCTGCGCGAGACCCGGCACTGGTACCTCAAACTCGACCAAATCCGCGACGAGTGGCTGGCCGAGTGGTTCACCGCCAAGACTGCCGAGTGGAAGGTCAACGTCCGCCACTTCGTCGCATCGGCCCTGGACGACCTGCGCGCGCGCCCGATCACCCGCGATCTGCCGTGGGGTGTTCCGCTACCCGGCGAATTCGCCGAGGCCGGCAAGGTGCTGTACGTGTGGTTCGAGGCGCCGATCGGCTATCTGTCGATCTCCAAGCAGTACTGGAACGGCCAGGGGCAGCCGGAGCGGTTCGAACAGTTGTGGAAGGACCCGGCGACCAAGCTCTACCACTTCCTCGGCAAGGACAACATCACGTTCCACGCCGTGGTGTTCCCGGCGATGCTGTGGGGCACCAAGGCGGGGTGGGTCGTCCCGACGAACGTGCCGGCGAACGAGTTCTTCAACCTCGAAGGCAAGAAGTTCAACACCAGCAAGGGCTGGTACATCCCCGAGTCGAGCATCTCCGGGCGCTTCCCGGTCGACGGCCTGCGCTACGCGCTTGCGACCATGATGCCGGAGACCGCCGACTCCGACTGGTCGTGGCGCGAGTTCCAGGCGCGGATCAACGACGACCTGGCGGACAACCTGGGGAACTTCGTCGCCCGCACGCTGCGCTTCGCCGAGCGCTTCCTCGATGGCGCGATCCCCGATCTGGGCCCGTTGCTGCCCCAGGATCGCGAGCTGCTCGACGCCGGCGCGGCCGCGGCCGAGGAGATCGGCGCGCATCTGGCGTCGTTCTCGTTCCGCAAGGCGTGCGCCCGCCTGATGGCTTTCGGCAACACCTGCAACAAGTACTACGACACCGAGCAGCCGTGGGCGACCCGCAAGACCGACCCCGCTCGCTGCGGCCAGACGCTGCGCGTCTGCGCCGAGGCGATCCGGACGCTGGCGATCCTCGCTCGGCCGATCCTGCCGGACACTTCCGGCAAGATCCTCGAAGCACTCGGCGTCACCGCGCCGCCGACCTGGGCCGACGCGGGCGGCGTCGGGCTGCCCGCCGGCCCGCTGCGGGCCGAGCCGCTGCCGGTCCTGTTCCCCAAGGTAGCCGATCAGTTGGTCGCGGAAGAGCTGGCCAAGCTCGAGAAGATGGCTGCGGAGCCCACCGAGGGTGCACCGGCGGTCGCCTCGCCGGCGACGGAAGCCGGAGCAGCGGGAGACGCGGCGCAGGAACCGATCGCTCCGGAGATCGGCTTCGACCAATTCACTGCAGTCGACTTGCGCGCCGGCACGATCGTGGCTGCGGCGCGACACCCCAAGGCGGACCGACTACTGGTCCTGCAAGTCGACCTGGGCTTCGAGCAGCGGACCATCGTCGCTGGGGTCGCCCAGAGCTACGACCCGGCGACCCTGACCGGCACCCGAGTGGTCGCCGTCGTCAATCTGGCACCGCGCAGCCTGCGCGGGGTCGAGTCGCAGGGGATGCTGCTCGCCACCGACGGTCCGGACGGCAAGCCCCGGTTCGTCGCGCCAGGGGAAGGCGCACCGAACGGCACCCGCGTGCGCTGATCGCGCGCGGCGGAACCCCAAAAAGAGAAGGGGCGAGCTGATGCTCGCCCCCTCGGTGCGCGATGCCAAGTCCGGCCATCGCACGTGGACCCCGCGGTGCTGTCCGAGCACCACGGAGGGTCACCGAGCTACTTCTTCTTGGTCGCCTTGCGCGCGGCCTTCTTCTTGGTCGCCTTCTTCTTGGTGGCCTTCTTCTTGGCGGCCTTCTTCTTGCCCTTCTTGCGAGTGGTCTTCTTCGCGGTCGACGTCGCGGCCTTCTTCGCGGCCTTCTTCTTTGCAGCCATCTCTGTGCTTCCTTGTTTGGACTTCCTTGGTTGGGTTCTCCAGGGCTGGAAGCTCCTGGAGGTCTGTGAAGATGCCCCGGAACGAGGCCTGACCGGGTCCCACGCCAAGGCGTGGATTCCAATCACCAACTAGATCGTCCCCTCGAACCCAGGAATTCACCGAAATCCCCTAGCCATCAGGAGATACCGCAGGTCGCGAGAGTTCGACAGGTTTGCGAATCGGTACGCTTCGCTTTGTTGATGCGGGTTCTGATCTCGTTTTGCCGGTCTTCAGAGGAATCTTCGCGGATCCACGAATCGCCACAAAAAGTGCTGGCTCGCCTTGCAATTCAGCACCGCGGGCGACGAGTCATGCCACGACGTCTGCACCTTGCGGCGACGTGCGGACATCGCGAACGAGCACCGCGATCACGTGCCGCTGCACGAGCGCGACCCGATCCACCGACTCGGAACCAGCGGAACCGAACCGTGTCGCAGCACGCCAGCGGAACCGCGCACCAACGAACAGCGGCCCTTGCGCCACGCGTGACGCAAGGGCCGCTGCCCATCTCGGGTGCTCTGAACGACTCAGTCGAACAGGTTCTCGAGCTTCGCCTTGGCGGAGTCGCCGTAGTCAGCGCCGAGGTCCGGCGTACCGCGCTCGTCCATCTTCGCCAGGCAATCGCGGTAGACCTCCGCGAGCTTCTTCGCCGTCTCGCTGGCGTACAACCGGACCATGCCGACCGTGGTTCGGTCGTCGAACAGGATCGTGAGCAGCGTCCGGTCACCGACCAGCGACAGCTGGATGTTGTCGCGCTCACCCTGGTGGAACAGCGCGGTGAACTCGTCTTCACCGAGCAGCCGGGCCATCTCCTTGGTAGCGGCGAACGACCCGGCAACCAGCGCCGAGATCGTGTCCATGTCGATGGTCCGCACCTCGCCCCGCTTGGTCACCATGTGCCCTTCCTTGTCGATCAGGAGCGCGCACTTGGCGCCGGACAGGCGCAGGAACTCGTTGAGGATCTTGTCGATCCTCTCGACGTCCTCCTTGTAGAACTGAAGCCGGTCGTAACGCAGCTTCTCGTTCGCACTCATCTTCGGCGTTTGTGCCATGTTGCTCCCTCAGAACTCCGGGTTGTTCATCACGAAGTAGACGACGCCGGCGATCGCTGCGGCCAGGACGACCATCGAGATCACCATCAATTGCATGCCGCCCTTGCGCCGCGACGTCCCGGCCTGCGGGCGCCCCTGAGCCACCGACTGCCGCGCCGCGCTGGGGCGGCCTGCCTGCGCCGGGGCGGCGGCACCGCGCTGCATACGGGCGCGCGGTTCGGCGGCCGCGGCCGGGGCGGCGGCACCGCGCGGACGCGCGGCCTGTGCCTGGCGTGGGGTGCAGCCTCGGCCGTCGCCGCGCGCGCGACGCGGGGCACCGGGCGCACCGGGTGCGGGGGCTGCCGCCACCGCCGGGCGACGGTTGCCGGCCACCTTGGGCTTCTGCGGGGCACCGCCGTCGGCCGCTGCCGATGCGCCGCCCTTCTGTTGCGCCGGCTTGCGCCGGTGGTCGAGCCGATCGATGCTCTCGAGCACCATTCCGGCAAGCGTCTTCAGGGTGGGGAACACGCCCTCGCCGGTGTTCGCGACCGCCTCGAACGTCGGCACGCCGAACCGATTGAGCGACGCGTCGAGGTCCTCGACCGACATCGCGTTCGGCAGGTCGCGCTTGTTGTACTGGATGACGTGCGGCAGCTCGCGTGCGTCCTTCCCGTACTCGTTGAGGTTCTCGATCAGGTTCTCGTACGACTCGATGTTCTCCTGCAGCTTGTCGGGGTCCGAGTCGGCGACGAAGATCACGCCGTCCACGCCCTGCAACACGAGCTTGCGGGTCGAGTTGTAGTAGACCTGGCCGGGCACCGTGTACAGCTGGAACTTGGTGCGCATGCCGGCGACCGTCCCCAGGTCGAGCGGCATGAAGTCGAAGAACAGCGTCCGGTCACCGTCGGTCGAGATCGAGGTGAGCTCGCCACGGTTGCTCTCCGGAGCCTTCTGATGCACGATCTCCAGGTTGGTGGTCTTGCCACTCATACCTGGACCGTAGAACACGATCTTGCAGTTGACTTCCTTCAGTGCGAAGTTGATCTGAACCATTTGTCTACAATCCCCGAGTGTGGCTCCGTTGGTTCTCGACGCTCGTCGTGAACCCGCTGAAGAGAATCTTCCAGCGGTGTCGGCGGCGTTGAACTAGAGTGAGATTCGCGACAGCCTCCGCAGCTGGAGGGCCGCTTCCTGGATCTCCGGCATGCTCAGGTCGAGCCGGCCGAATTGGTTGGTCGTGACGACCAGGTAGGAGGTGCCGATGTCGACCATCAGGACCTTGCCATGGGTCGAGTGCACGGTCAGGCTGGTGAAGCCGCCCAAACCGCTCTCGGTCAGGACGCGCCGCAGCGTCGAGGTGAGGAACGACGTCAGTCCGGAGACCACATCGCCCTCCAGGCTGCGATCGAGCGCAGTGGCGACGACGATCCCGTCGTGCATCATCACCAAGCAGCCCTTGAGGCTCGCCGTGACCCGCAGGTCCTCGAGGATGTCCTGGATCGACGTCACCGTTCCGCTCCCCTGCTCATGTACAACGAGCCCGCGACCAACTCTTGGAGGTCGGCGAGCAGGCGATCGACCGGTGTGCCGAACTCGCACTGCAACGCGGCGACCACGTCACCGAACGAGCACACGCAGATGTGGCCGAACTCGCCATCGATGCTCGCCTTGCTGAAGTTGCCGATATCCATGCGCCGCGAGACCCGCTGGGCGGCCTTGGCAACCACCCGCACCACCCGCAGGAACCCGTCGTTGCCGTCGCGGATGTCGCCCTTGACCATCGCCTTCGAGCCTTTGATGTAGCAGGCCTTGATCACGCCATCGACCTCGACCAGTTGGGCGAGGTAGTCGCGAACCGTCCCGATCGCTTCCTCGGCGGCGACGCGCGGCTGCGGCTTGTCTGCCGCAATCGACGCGTTGACCATCGTGCCGCGCTCCTCGACGTGGTGGAACATCGAGTCGATGCTGCCCTGCATGCGCTTGCCGTTCTGTGCCTCACGCAACAACGACTCGGTCTCCCGGTCGCTCGGCATCAGCTTCTTGGCGCGCTGCAAGTACTCGTTGGCATCGTCGAGCGCGCCGACGCGGATCAACACCTCGGCGAGCATCTTGAGCGCCTTGGTGTTCTTGCGCTCGAGGTCGACCACCCGCTGCAGCCCGCGCACCGCGTCGAGCCCGTCGCGGGACGACATGTCGCGGTAGAAATTGGTGAGCCGCGCCTTGGCGAGCACGAAGTAGGCACCCGCGTCTTCGGGGAAGCGGCGGATGCACTCCTCGGCGATCCCCTGTACCGCACCGAAGTCGCCGAGCTCGAGGTACTGGTCGGCGAGCTCCTTGTAGATCTTGGGCGAAGCGCTCTTGTTCAAGCGGACCCGCAGATCCTTGATCTTGGCGTTGAGCTGCGCCTTCTGGGCGAACTTGCGCAGCTTGCGCAACTCCTCCGAATTCGGGAACAGGCTCAGTCCCTCGTCGGCGACCCGCACCGTGTGGTCGGTCATCTCCATGTTGAGGTAGACCTGACCCAGGTCGACGTAGGTCGACGGTGAGGGGTTCTCGTGGACCTTCGCCTCGAGCCGCTTGAGCTCCTTCCAGATCTTGAGGCGTTGGAACAGCTTCATCGGCTTGGCGACCTCGCGGTGATGGGGTGTTGGGCAGCCATCAGTTCACCGGAATCGGTAGATTCCGCCATCGGCGCCGGCGACGAACAGACGGTCGCCCGCGGCGGACAACAGCCCGCGGAACTCGCCACCGTCACGGAACTCCCAGAGCACCTCGAACGACTCGCGGTCGAGAGCGAGCACGAGGTCCTGGTATTGGACTTTGGCGCCCTCCTGGTGCTTGATCTCCTGCAACACCACGTAGAGCGCATTTCCGATCGAGACCAGCCCAGGCCGCAGCCGGAACGGCAGCCGCTGCTTGACCTGCACGCGACCGTCGCGCACCCCGATCCGGAACAGCATCTTGTCGGATCCGACCACGAACAGCGATTCGAGGTCTTCCGACATGCACAGTTCGCCAGGTCGGACCGAGCGACCGACGTCCACGGTCCACTTCTTGGTCTTGTCGGCGAGTCGGTAGCCGCTGACGAATCCGTCCTCGGTGCCGACCACAAGTAGGTCGTTGTCGCGCAGCACCTCCGTGGTGACCGCCCGTCCGAGCACCAACCGCTTGAAGACGGCGCCCTTGTCGGCATCGAGCACCAGCACCGTGCCGCCGTGCGAGCCGACCGCCACGGTGCGGCCGAACACCGCGGGCCGCCCGGCGGCGCGACCATCCAATGGCCGGGCCCACAGCTCGCGCCCGCTCGATGCGGACAGGCAGAACAACCGACCCTCTCGGTCGGTCAGGAACGCGCGTCCGTTGGCGACCACGGGTCCGAGCTCGACGGTGTGCCGTGCCGGCACCTGCCACAGCCGAACTCCACCGCGCCGCTCGAAGCACATCACGTCGCCTTCGTTGGTCGTGAACACGATCTCTCGACCGGTGACCGCAGGGATTCCGTCGACCTCGCTGAGTCCTGGCAGCTTGAGCGTCGTCAACTGTGTCGCGGCGCCCTTGACCGGCGTCGCGACACCGATGCGTCCGCCACGCAGCGTGGCCACCAAGGTCCCATCGTCGGTGAGCCCCGGGGTCCCCAACACCGGATGGGCGAACCGGATCGTCTCCAGCGGGACGATCGTCATCACGTAGCTGACCGATGCCGACTCCAGCGGATTGATGGTCGCCTCGCGGGTGACGAACCCGGGCTTGACCAGCTCGAACTTCAACGTCGACTGGTTGGGGCAGAGCACCACCGCCGGCGTCACCACCGGGACCTGCTTGCCGCCCTTCTCCACCAGCAGCGGCTTGCCGGAGCGCATCACCGCCGCCCCGACCGGGCGGGTGACGAACATCACCGGCACCCGCGCGGAGGCCGCCTGCTCGGAGAGGGCGAACTCCTTGACCAGCTTCAGCACGTTCTTGCGTGCCAGCTGCCAATTCCCTTCGTCCAGTGCCTGGCGACAGTGTCGCTCGAGGGCCGAGGCGTTGGCGAGATAGGCCTTGAGCTCCCGGTGGCTCTTGTCGACCTTGTTCTCGACCTCCCACCGCCGGTCCGCGGCCTGCCCGGCCTTGCGCACCAGCTGCCGCACTTGCTCGATGCTCTTCAGAGCCGAGGTCAGGTCACGCTGCTCGAAGAACGCGAGGTGTGCGCTCCACGCGTTCTTGTACTCGTAGCGGATCCGCTCCAGCTTGGCGTCTTCCTGCACGACCTCGCGCTCCCGCGCGGCTTCGTACGCGCGGTAGCGGGCATTCAGGCTCACCAGCTCGGCCTCGGCCTCCTTGGCCACCATGGTGAACGGGTAGGTCTCCAGGAAGCCCTTCACCACCCGGATGGCACCCTGGAAGTCCTTCTTCTCGATCAGCGGCTCGAGGTCGAGCTTGTCGTAGTAGGCGCGGGCCGTCTGGTTGTAGATGTAGTAGCCGATGGTCGCGGCCACCAGCATGCAGAACACCACCGTCAGGGCCACCAAGCCACGCCGGCGGCTGCGCTTGCGCTCGTCCGCCTGATACAGCGACTTGATCCGATCGGAGATGTCCGAACGCGAGCGGTCGATCTGCAGGATCTTCTGCAGGTACTTGATCGCCTGGATCGGGTCGCCGCGCTTCTGCAGGTCGTCGGCGATCGACACGTACAGCTCGATGACGCGCCGCGTGTCGCCCACCTTGGTGTGGACGTTGATCAGGCTCTTCTTGAGCTCGATGTCGGTCGGGTTCTCGCGGAGCAGGTCCTCGAGCAGATTGCGCACCCGATCGACCTCGCCGATCTCGAGATAGAGGTCGACGAGGTTCTTGCCGATCTGCAGCGGGTTGAAGTCCGGGGTCGACAGGTCCGGCCGCCCCACCGAGAGCTCGACCACCCGCTGGCACGCGGCGAGGTCGGTCGGGATCGACTCCAGCACCCAGCGGTACAGGTCGATCGCTTCGCGCAGATTGCCCTGCGCCGCGTGGTACTCCGCGGTGCACTTGGTATGGAACGCGCTCTGCTCGTACTCGGCGACCGCGTCGTAGGCTTCCGAGGCGAGGATGTGCACCTCGGGAACGCCCACGCCATCCAGCACCGCCCGCTCGAGCAGGTTGATCGCGTCCTGCATGCGCCCCTCGTGCATGCACTCCTGGCCGGCAGCAAGGAGCTCGTCCGAGGGGACGGCTTCGATCATTCCGTCCTCCAGCAACGTCGCCAGCGTCTTGAAGACGTGGAACGACGGGATGCTGGTGATCTCGATCAGCCGGTTGACGTTGCGCTTGGCGTCCAGCAGCTCGTAGATCTGGAACGCTTCTTCGTCGAGCTCGAAGGCGCGCGAGTTGCCGGGCACGTGCCGATGCACTTCCAGGCCGTTGGCCACCAACGTCTGGATGTAGCCCCACTCGTCGATGCGCCGGGCCGCCTCCATGATCAGGATGTCCGTCCCGAAGAAGAAGCGGTCGTGGATGATCCCTTCCTGACCCTGGTACTCGGTGGCGCCCTCGAAGAACTCGAACTTGGCGTCGTACCAGAAGAACAGCTCGTAGATCTGCTCCTCGATCTCGGTTCGCAGGGCCTGGTCGAGGTCGTCCTCGGTCAGGTAGCCGCCCGCCAGCAGGCTGTCGACCACTGCCTGGCCGTGCCGGACCGAATGCTCCCGGGCTTCCGCCACCCCGTCGCCAGCCAATACTCCGCTCCGCACGAGCTTGGCCAGCACGTTGTCGAGCATCGCATGCTCGTTGAAGTACAACGTGACGCCCCGCTCGTCGAAGTAGAGGGCCTTCCAGGCGGTAGGAGACTGGATGCCGAGCAGACCCACCTTCTGGTTTAGTGCCAGCATCTGGAACACCTGTGCCAGATCTACACTTGCCAGATCTCCCTTGAGCGCCATGCGTCTTCCGTCTGCCAGCCCATACCGGCGCCCCCCGAGCGGTGCTCGAGAACGGGCGCTAACGGTGTCCGGCCTATCGGCAATCGAGTCAGCCCGTGTTGAGACGCTTGCGGGAACGCCTGGCAGCGCCTACGCTTGGGGATGCGCGCCCGACCTCCAACGGGCAACGGCATGGTGCATTGGTTCCGTCACCCCCTGCGATCCCTCACGGCCATCTGGCACAGACTGGCCGGACGGATCTGCTTCCAGCTCGGTCGCACCGAGCCGGCGCGCCGGCACTTCGAGCACGTGCTACGCCTTCGAGGTGATGATTTCATCGCCTACATCTACCTGGGCAGGCTGGCGTACAGCGCCCGCGACTACCCGACCTGGCGGCGCGAGCTCGCGTCCGCGCAGCGCACCGCACCCGAGCGCTACGCCCAGTTGAAGTTCCCTTTCGAGCTGTTCGAGCCACCGGCGACCGACCGGCTGTTCGAGGAAGCGGGGGAACGGGCGACATGGCGGTCCTACCGAGCGACCTCGGTGTCAGGCGGGGTCGAGGCCGGAACCCCGGACGTACTCGACCGCGGCCTCGGCTCTTGCCCCAGAAAGGAATTGCGTCGCTTCGGCGACGACTTCTCTTCATCGCAGGAGCGCGAGCGCTTCGCCCAGCTTCCGCCGATCAGCCGCGACGAGCTGGATCTCGTCGACCTGGATCGGTTGACGGGCTTCTTCTGATTCCGAAGCGGCGCGAAGCGAGCGTTCGGGAGTCGGAGCCTGTCAACGGGATGTCCCGAGGGTGCGGCGAATCGCCGCTCGGGAGCCGGGTCGAGGTGGAGGGCACGTCCCGGCGCGCACGAGCCCAGTGGCCGCCCCGGCCGCGTGGGGTTCCGGCACCGCGCACCCGGAGCCTCGCACGCCCTGCTCGGCACTCCTGGGTCTCGCCCATCGGTGGGCCGGATTCCCCGCGTCGGCGATCCGTGCCATGGCACCACGCCGGGGGCCGCAGTAGCCTCGGCCGTCCCGGCGCGCGGCCGGCCCCCAGATCATGAGAGAGACCGCACTCAAGTCCCGGCACTCGGACCTCGGCGCCCGACTCGTCGATTTCGCTGGTTGGCAGATGCCGGTGCAATACACCGGAATCCTCGAGGAAGCCGCGCACGTGCGGCGCTACGCCGGGCTGTTCGATCTCGGCCACATGGGTCGGGTGCGGGTGCGCGGACCCCAGGCCGAGGCGTTCCTCCAACGACTCCAGACCAACGACGCCGCCAAGATCCCCGCGGGGGCGATCCGCTACGCGTTGATCCTCGATGCGGACGGACTGACCCAGGATGACATCCTGATCTACCGCCATCCGGTTGCCGACGAGTTCTTCCTGGTGATCAACGCGGGCAACACGGCGCGCGACCTGGCCATCATGCACGACACGGCCAAGGGCTTCGACGTCACGCTGCTCGACCAGACCGACGAGCTGGGGATGTTCGCGATCCAGGGGCCGGCTTCCCAGGCCATCACCCAGCAGCTCACGGACTTCGACCTGTCGTCGCTGCGCTACTACAACTGGGCGGTCACGCACATCGCCGGAGTCGCCGTCGAGCTGTCACGCACCGGCTACACCGGCGAGGACGGGTTCGAGGTGTACGCTCCGCAGGCGCGGACCGCCGAGCTGTGGGACGCCTTCCTGGAAGCCGGCGCCGACCACCAGCTGCGCGCAACCGGGCTGGGCGCGCGCGACACGCTGCGGCTGGAAGCCGGCATGCCGCTGTACGGACACGAGATCGACGAAACCACCAACCCGCTGGAAGCCGGACTCGAGTTCGGTGTGAAGTTCACCCACGACTTCACCGGTCGGACCGCCTTGGAGCAGATCCGACAAGCCGGCGGTCCAGCGCGCCGACTGGTGGGGCTGACGACCGAGAGCCGGCGCGTGCCACGGCAGGGCTACCCGGTGAGCATCGACGGCCGCGACGTCGGCGCGATCCTCTCGGGAGCGATCTCGCCGACCCTCGGACGAAACATCGCCACGACCTACCTCCCCACCGAACTGGCCGTGTCCGGGACGCCGGTCGAATTCCGCATTCGACAGGCCAGCGAGCCGGCTACAGTCCACGATCTCCCGTTCTACAAACGGCCCCGCTGACCGCGCTCGCCGCAATACCGCCGCAGTTGCCATGCGTCCTACCGACCGAAAGTATCTCAAGTCCCACGAGTGGTGCCTGATCGAGGGCGACGTCGCGACCCTGGGCATCACCGACCACGCCATCAACCTGCTGTCGGACCTGATCTACCTCGAGCTGCCCGACGTCGGCGCGAAGGTGAAGGCGGGCGAGCCGTACGGCGAAATCGAATCCGTGAAGAGCGTCTCCGACATCTACTCGCCGGTCACCGGTGAGGTGATCGCGACCAACGACGAGTTGGTCGAGAACGTGATGTCGCTGGCCGAGGACGCGTTCGACCGCGGTTGGATGATCAAGGTCCGGGTCGAGGAGACGTCTCCCGATCTGCTCGACGCGAAAGCGTACGAAGAGCTCGTTCAAGCCGAAGGAGAGTAGCCGCGAACCTGCGGGTCATCCGCTCGGGGTTCGGTGAGCCATCGCTGCAGATGGGGCTGGACGAAGCCCTGCTGCGCGATGCAGGTAGCGGGTCGACGCTGCGGTTCTACCGCTGGCGACCCGCGGCGATCTCGCTGGGCTATTTCCAGCCCAGTGCATGGGTGGACTCGGTCCAGGGATCCCACGCGGTGGTACGCCGCATCACCGGTGGGGGTGCGATCTACCACGATCACGAGATCACACTCGCACTGACACTCGACGCCACGCGGCTGCCCACCGACACCGCCGCGTCGTACGCGTTGGTGCACGGCTGCGTGGCCGCGGCCCTGGACCGGCTGGGGATCTCGACGCGCGCCGCGTCCGGCGATCCCGACACCGCGGCCCGCCCGGCACGGCACTGGTGCTTCGCCGAGCCGACCACCCACGACCTGCTGACCACGCGCGGCGACAAGCTGTTCGGCTCGGCACAGCGACGCCTGCGGCATCCCGCCGAGCGTGTGCTACACCACGGATCGCTAGTGCTGCGCGCTCCCGACGCGACCCCGTTCTGCGGTAGCCTGCTCGATTTCGCCCCACCCGAAGCCACCGAGGATCGACTGATCGAGGCCCTCATCGGGTCGTTTGCCGAGCAACTCGGACTCGAACCCCGACCCGGCGAACCGACGGCGAGCGAGCTGCATCACGCCGCGATTCTGGCCCGGCGCTACGCCGACCCGAAGTTCGTACGGCGGCGGTGAACCGCTCGACCCCGCCCCCGCGGGTTGCGTTCAAGCGGGCGCGTGGTCGTTCCGATACCGAGAGCGAGAGTCGGGGCCGAGAGACGGAGTCCAGCACTTGATCACGACAACCGAAGAGCTCGAAGAGCTGGTCGATTCGACCGTCAGCATTCCGACCATCCCAACGGTGCTGTTGGAGATGCAGGAGGTCCTGAACAGCACCGAAGGATCCACCGCGGACGCGGCCTCCATCATCCAGAAGGACCCGGCGATCGGTGCGAAGGTGCTGCGCCTCGTCAACAGTCCGATCTACGGCCTGAAGCAGCCGATTTCGGCGATCCCGCTCGCCTGCAGCATCCTCGGCCTGCGCGTGGTGCACAACCTGGTGGTCCAGGCCACGGTGCTCGACAGCTTCGCCGGGCCCGACGAGGGCAACCTCGACGTGCAGTGGCTGTGGGACCACAGCTTCAAGACCGCGATGGCAGCGCGCATCTTGGTGCGCGATGCGAAGTTCGACCTCGACATGACGATCGACGACGCCTACACGGGTGGCCTGATCCACGACATCGGCAAGGTGTTGCTGGTGCAGAATCAGCCGGATCGGTTCGGCGAAGCGATGAAGCTCAGCCAGGAGCGCGGCATTCCCCTGGCGCAAGCCGAAGGCGAGCTGTTCGGCTTCTCCCACGCCCACATCGGCGGGCTGTTGGCGCAGCGTTGGAACCTCGCACCGATCCTGCAGGCCGCGGTGATGTACCACCACAGCCCGGGCACCAATCCCGACACCTGGGCGGTGGGCTTCCTGATCCAGTCGGCCAACACCATCGCGCACCAGGCGGCGGACCAAACTGCGCCGTATCGCGGCGACCTGGTCGATTCCGACGCCCTCCAGGCACTCGGGGTACCACCGGACCGCCTCGAGGAGATCACCAACGACATCCGCGCAGTCACGCTGTCCTAGGAGTCTGCGCCACAGAAGGGCGACTCAGGAGGTGCGTGGATTTCGGCGCAGGTCGCCGGCCGAAAACGCAGCCGAATTGGTGGATTCGGCGAGGCTTTCGGGTGGTGACGGGTGTTGGAAGGCGCGGATCTCAAGGGTTGTCATTCTGTGGCGCAGACTCCTAGCCCGGACTATTCATGACCGAGCTGCTGCGATCGCGCAAGTTCGCTGCTGGCTTCGTCGAACGTCAGAACCTGCTCCTCGACGGGGAGGCACCCCGCCTCCGGGCAGAACCTGCCGTTCTCCTTGCCAGCAACAACCTTGCACGATCTCGCGACGCTGCTCATGAATAGTCCGGGCTAGTGGGGTGTGTCCGAAGTTCGTTGCATAAGTCGTCGAGTCATGCGGTTCGCTCGCAAGGAGCTGCGACGACACGGCTTGTTGGTGGACAAGCTGAGGAGCTGCGACGCCGCGAGCGGGCCGTAGGGCCGGCGACTTATGTGACCAACTTCGGACACACCCCACTAGTGCCCCTCGTCTGAAGTTCGCAGCAAACGTGGCTGCTTCAGTCGATTCGCGCGCAAGGCGCTGCGACGACACGGCTTGTTGGTGGACAAGCTGAGGAGCAGCAACGCAGCGAGCGGATCGAATGGCCGGGCACAAGTGCTGCGAACTCCGGACCCGGGGGCACTTGCCCTCACGAGGGACACCGGTCGGCGATCCGAGTCGGCGCGCCGCCAGGCCGCCCGCTGCGGTATTCTGCCGCACTGACGTGAGCGACGCGCACGCGGACCAAGGCCCTGTCGGGCGAGACCTCGACCTGCTCCTCCGCCGCCCCGGACTCGAGCCCGAGGTGCGGCTACTCGTGGTGGCCAAGGTAGCCGTGTGGCCAGGCGATGAGGCGCGCTTGACCGAGGCGTGCACCCACGGACGACGACTCGGGATGCCGCGCAGCCAGATCGAGGAGGTGCTGCTACAGGCTGTGCTGTTCTGCGGCTTCCCGCGGGTCGTGAATGCGTTCCAGACGCTTCGTGCCGTGTGGCCGGCTCCGACGCCTCCGGCTGGCGGCGGCCTTCCCGAGGCCGAGCAGCGCGCGGCTGGCGAGGCGTTGTTCCATTCCATCTACGGGGCCAACACCGACGCCGTGCTGGGCATGCTCCGCGACTGCCACCACGAGCTGCACGAGTTCGTGTTGGACACGGCCTACGGGCGAATCCTCACCCGCCCGGGATTGCGCCCGGCAGTCCGTGAGCTACTCGCCGCGGGCATCCTGGCGCACACCGGGCAGATTCCGCAGCTGGTCGCGCACGGCCGCGGTGCGCTGGCGCTGGGCGCTACCGCCGCCCAGCTCGGCGAAGCGATCTACACCGGCACCGGCGATGCCGCGAGTGCCGACGGTTTGATGCGTCGAATCGCCCGCAGCTGAGATCACCCGGCCCGGTCGCGCGCGGCCGTCGCGGGCAAGCAGGGGGCCGCAGCCCCGACGGGGTTCGCATCCCGGGCAGCAGGTCTCACCTGCGACGAAGCCCGTGACGACGCGAAGGTTCGCGCGTGCGCGTCGATTCACACGCCCTGGCCGACGTGCTTCTCGACCAACTCGATCAGCTCGTCGGGCTCGAACGGCTTGCGGAAGTAGTCCGCCGCGCCCATTTCTTCGCTCTTCTGGTGTCCACGCGAGTGCTCGCGGGCGGTGAAGATGATCACCGGGATCTTGGCGGTCTCGTTGTCCCGCTTCAGCCTGGTCAGCGTCTCCCACCCATCGATGCCGGGCATCATGATGTCCAGGAGCACGAGGTCTGGACTGAGCTCGCGGGCCTTGCGAATCCCCTCTTCGCCGTTGGTCGCGGATTCGACGCGGAAGCCCGCTGCCTCGAGCACCATTTGGGTCGAGACGATGATCAGCTTCTCGTCTTCGACGATCAGGATTGTTTGGCTCATCGGGTGTCCCCAGTCACACTCACGATTGCGCCCGCCGCACTTCGGCTCGGTCGCGGCGCCTCCGTGACCTCTTCTTCGAACAGCGGGAGCGAAAACCTGAATCGCGCGCCCGTTCCGAGCCCGCTCACCACCTCGATTCGACTGCCGTGCGCTTGGAGGGCGGCCTGGGCGACGAACAGCCCGAGCCCAGCACCTCCGTGGTACCGGGTGAGTGGGTCCTCGACCTGGAAGAACTTCTCGAAGATGCGACGCTGGTAGCGGGGGTCGATGCCGATCCCACTATCGGAAACCACGAACGTCACCCACCCGTCCGCGACCTCGGCCGACACCGCGACCCGCCCACCCTCGGGCGTGAACTTGATGGCGTTCTCGATGATCGCTTTGAGCGCGCGGCCCAGATCCACACGATCGGCCCGCACCTTGCACCCGTCGGTCGGCTCTTCGAGTTCGAGCTTCACACCGGCATCCGCGGCGACGCCGCGGAACGGCTCGACCGCGCCGCGCAAGACCGCGATGACGTCGATCTCATCGAGATCACGCGCGTAGTTGCTGGAATCGATGTGTCCCAGGTTGACCAGCTTGTCGATCTGGTGCTCGAGCCGGATGCACTGTTCGCGGATCGACTCGATGGCAGTGGCTTGATTCGGCTGCAGCTCGCCGAGCGAGCGCTTGGCGAGCATGGTGGAGTAGGTCTTGATGCCGGTCAGCGGGGTGCGCAGCTCGTGTGCCACGATCGACAGATACTGGTTGCGCAGCTGATCCGCCTTGAACTCCTTGGTGACGTCACGCAGCACCACCAGCTTGCCAGCCGGGCGGTCCTCCGCGTCGCGCACGGTCGACACGCGAAGGTCGACGTAGTGCAGGTCACGCTCGCCGTGGTGGATCTCGACGGTGCGATGGGCGGTGCCCGCAACACTCGCGGCTTCGATCTCCACCACCAGCGCTTTGGCCAGCTCTCGCTGATCGTCGGCGGCGACCTGGCCGGGGGTCTTCCCGACGGCAAGCAGTCCGCGCACGTCGAGCAAGTCCTCGGCGACCGGGTTGATCACGGCGATCAAGCCCTCACGGTCGACGAACACGACGCCGTCCATGATGTCACCGATGGTCATGATCTTCGCCGCGATCGCGCGGTGCGTCGCGAGGGTCAGGCGTCATGCCCTTCCCTCGGCATCCGAAGCTCGCAGCATCGGTATCCCGCCACTCGACTCGTTCGCATCGATGCGACCGAATCGACTGACAAGGCTACGTTCACCAAGGACCTCGGAGAAGGGACGCTAGGCCTGCTTGACGGCCTCGAGCGCGTCCTCTTCGGTGTCGAAGATCGCGAGGTGCTTCGAGATCCGCATGATGTCGAAGATCTTGATGATGAACGGCTTGATGCGGCACAGGTACAGCTTGGCGTTGCGCGCAGCAGTGACGTTGTTCGCAACGATGATCAGCCCGACGCCGCAGGAATCGATGATCTTCACGTTGTCGAGGTTGAGCACGAAGTGCTCGAATCCCTCGTCGATCTTCGTGTTGATCGTCTCCTTCAAGGACTCCTTGAGCGAGTCCGTCACATAGAAGTTCAAGCTCCTGTCATTGAACGAGATGATCGCCGTCTTGTCGCCTTCCAGCGCGGTCACCGACAGGCCTTGGCTCTTCTTTCCTACGATCTCCATGGACACGTCACCTAGGTATGGGCACTCGAACGGATCTGCTGAACTCCCCTTCGTCCGGATGCCGGGTCGAGGTTGAGCGATCCCACTGGGATTCTTGGTCAGGCGGCGATGGCAACGAGGCGTTCAGTGCCCGAACGACCGCCCCGGAACGCAGGCGGATCGGCGGACTCGACGAGGCCTTCGGGGGGTGACGGGTGCGGGAAGCCGCGAAACTCAGGGGCTGCCTCCCGTGGCGCAGCGGTCGCAGCCGCTCGGTCACGAACAGTCCGGGCTAGGAGTCTGCGCCACAGAAGGGCGACTCAGGAGGTGCGTGGATTTCGGCGCAGGTCGCCGGCCGAAATCGCAGCCGAATTGGTGGATTCGGCGAGGCTTTCGGGTGGTGACGGGTGTTGGAAGGCGCGGATCTCAAGGGTTGTCATTCTGTGGCGCAGACTCCTAGCTCCCCGCCCAGCGACCGGCGACGTTCTGCCGCCCCATTTCCTGGAGCACGTCCTGAGCCTTCTTGAGACCGAGCTGGTTGGCCTTGTTGGCGATACTCGCCACTGAGCGCGACAGCAGGCGGGCCAGCTCCAGGTTGGCGCTGCGAGCGTACCGCTCCCGCAGCACGCGGATTTCCTCCGACGTCCACCGCGGCATCACCGCCCGGTCCGCCACCTGCGGTGCGTGCGCCAGGAAGCCCTTGTCCTTCGACAGACACATGCGGCGCGCCTCGCCGCGAATCTCGTCCACCGGCCGCCCGATGCACACGACCAGGTCCTCGTCGGTACGCGACCCGTAGAACCGCCGCAACACCCCGCGCTCGGCGCGCGACCAGCGCCGGCCGGCCACGACCGCAGCGCGCAGCTGCTCGATTCGCAGCTCGATGTCCTCCTCGGTCCGGCCGAGCACCAGGCTGAGCGACTCCGATTCGACCACCCCGTGCCCTTCGCGCAGCCGTCGGTCGTCATCGGCCGACCAAGGCCGCGTCAGGTGCCGGGCGTGTTCGCCGAAGATCTCCTGGGCTTTCCGGCGCACACTGGCCACCGAGCGCCGCAGCAGCCGGGCGACGCGCTCCTGTGAGGACCGCGGAAACAGACTCCGTAGCCGCTCGAGCTCGTGCGTCGACCAATTGCCCCGCTTCATGCCAGCCATCAGTTCGACGCCTCGCCGAGAAACTCCGACCAAATCGCGCGCGACTTCGCCGTCAGCACTTCGCGGATCGCTCCAGAATCGGTCAACGCGAGCGCTTCGGTGGCGACCGACTCGGCTTCGGCGATCGTGAAGCTGCGTACCATGAGCTTCACTCGCGGCAGGAACACCGGTGCCATCGACAGCTCGCGGAATCCCAGTCCGACGAGCAACATCGTGTAGTAGTGATCGCCAGCGATCTCCCCACAGATCGACACCGGCTTGCCCGCGCGGATCGCCTGCGACGCGATCTTCTCGAGCATCCGGAGCACGGCCGGGTGGTACGGATCGTAGAGCGAGGCCACACGAGGATTGTCTCGGTCGACGGCCAGCAGATACTGCACCAGATCGTTGGTCCCGACCGACACGAAGTCGACGTGCGGCAGCAGCTGATCGAGCGCGATCGCCGTCGCCGGGACCTCGACCATGATCCCGAATTCGATGTCCCCGTCGTGCGGAGTCGACGAATCGGCGAGATCCTGACGAATGGTCTCGACGATTTCCCGGCAGCGCCGCACTTCGTCCAGCGTGGTGACCATCGGCAGCAGGATTCGGGCGTGTCCCGAGGCGCTGGCGCGCAGGATCGCGCGGATCTGTGTGTAGAGAATGTCCGGCCACGCCAAGCTGATCCGTAGACCGCGCCAGCCGAGCACCGGGTTGCGTTCGTCCGGGGTGCGGAAGTAGGGCAGTGGCTTGTCGCCGCCGACATCGAGAGTACGGAAGGTCACCGGCCGGCCCTTTGCTGCCTCCATCGCGGCCTCGTACATCCGCACCTGCTCGTCCTCGGTGGGGAACTGGCGCCGCTCCATGAAGGCGAATTCGGTGCGGAACAGGCCGATGCTCGACACCACCTCGGTCTCGACATGCTGTAGGTCGTGGACGCTCTCGACGTTCGCTCCAAGGTCGACGTGCTGGCCATCCAGCGTCACCGATGGCGCGAACCGCACCTCGATCAGCCGCGCATGCGCTTCCGCGCGGTCACGGATCAACCCGTGGTAGTGGGTGAGCTCGTCCTTGCCGGGGTTGACGATCAGCGTGCCGCTCTCGCCGTCGAGGATCACCGGGGTCCCGCTCGGCGCCTTGGCGAGCACCTTGTCGACGCCGACCAGCGCCGGAATACCCAGCGAACGGGCGAGGATGGAGCCGTGGGAGTACTTGCCGCCGCGCACCGTGACGATCCCACGCAAGTGCTCGCGATCGAGCAAGCCGGCATCGCTGGGCATGAACTCGTCGGCGCCGAAGATGTAGTCCTGGCCGTCGGCGGTGTACACCGACCGGTCGCGGTCCATCAGCGCCGAAAGCAGCTGCCGACCGACATCGCGGATGTCGGCGCTGCGCTCGCGCATCAGAGGATCCTCGGCCTTGTCGAAAACTGCCTCGTAGCGCCCGACCACCCGCTGGAGCGCCACCTCGACATTGACCAGGTTGGTGCTGACCTCCCGCTCCAAGTCGGCCTTGAAGGTCTTGTCGTGCAGGAGATTGACCTGCACGTCGTAGATCTGCGTGTCGCGATCCGACAGCGTGCTGGCCATCTCATGGCGCAGGAACAGGATCGACCGCGAAGCGGTGGTGATCGCCTCGCCCAGGCGCCGCATCTCCCCTTCGACGTCCCGTTCGCCGATCTCACGCGTCGGGATGAAGTCCAGGTCCGTGTGGAAGTGGACGATCGGCGCGATCGCGATCCCCGGTGCCGCCGGGATGCCCTTCAGCTTGCGGGACATGTACGGTGTTTTTCCGCCAGCTCGCCCAAGAAAGCAACAAGTGCCGCACTTGCGTTGGGCAGGCGCGGCGGCGGAAGCGGCGATGCCGTGGTCCGGCCGTGACCGCCCCGGGGACCGGCACCCGCCGGCGCGGTCCCCGCTACACCGGTGCAGGGGAAACTGCCGATGAACCGAGCGGATCCTTGACACGGACTCAGATGACCAACACGCGGTTGACGCGGCCCATTTCGGCCACCGAAGAGCTCCACCTGATCGAGCAACTCCAACAGCAGCTCGGGGATCAGGACCCGAACTCCGACGCCGATCCGCGTCTGGCGATGTTCGACGGAGACGGTGAGTACCCGGAAGAGGAGCTCGAGCCGGAGCAGAGTGCCTCCGAGGTGTTGCGCGCCAGCCGCCCGGCGCGACCGAGCCGTCGACGCCGCCGGACCGACCACAACTCCGGCGGCATGCTGATGGTGTTCACCGGCGGCCTGCTGATCCTCGGCGCGGTGGCGCTGACCCTGTCTGCCCTGGCCATGCCGGCGGCATTGCGGCAGGGGCTGCACAACCTGAACACCCTGGGACTCACTCCCGGCCTCTTGCTCACGCTCGGCATCCTGCTGTCGCTGGTGGCCAAGATCCGACAGCACCAGCTCGCACAACAGGTGCGCTTCACGGACCTCGAGGATGCGTTGTACGAGAACAACGCCTACTGCGTGTCGAGTCTGGAGTACCTGGTGAACGGGCAGGAGCAACTGCTGGCCGGTCGCACCGCCGGCGAAACCGATCCGGTGCTGCACGCTCTCGAAGTCCAGGGAGAGCGGATCAACAGCGTCACCAAGGCGCTGCGGATGTACGGCAAACCGCTCGCCGAGATCAACCACTTGGTCGGCAAGGTCACCGGCCAGGCAGCCGTCTCGATGGAGCGGATCGACGCCCTCGCGACCGAGCTCGACAAGCTCGGCAGCCTCACGTCTACCCGTATCGAGGCACTCCTCGAGAAGGTCGACTCGTTCGGCGAATCCACCTGGACGGAAGTCAAGTCGATCTCCGAGCAGGTGAACGGCGTGCGGGCGCAGACCGCGAAGATCCGCGAATCGCACGAGGGATTGATGCCGCTGATCCAGGACCTCGCCGAAGGTGCACCGGCCCGCCGAGCCGCGGAGGCCACGCCGAAAGCGAGCAGCACACCGAAGCGCGCGGCGTCGGCCAGCAAGGCTCAGGCTTCCACGCCCGCACCGGCACCCGCCGCCGACGCCAAGGACGAAGGCGACACCTCCGCACCGGGCAGCCTCGCCCAGTCCATCGCCGGATCGCAGAAGATCCAGGGCAAGGGTGTGATGGGTGCGATCGCCAAGCTCAAGGGCATGCGCAACAACTGACGGGCGCGCGCGTCGCGCCGGTCGCTCGGCGATCACGCCGCCTCGCGCCCCCGCGATCTACCATTCGGTAGCGAGCGACGCCACGCGTTCCCCAGCGGCCCCCAGACTCGAGGTCGGGGAGCACGGGAATCGGTCCCCCGGACCGCCCACCGCTCGTCTCGGGCAGTCGTTCCGCACAGGCCCCCGCCGGTTGCAGGCAGCCGCAATTCGCCGGATGCCAGCTTCGTTGGCCCTTGAGCCCACTGAGCACCCGGCGTACGGTGCTCCCCCGCGATGAGCCAAGGTCACCAACCCGCCCAACCCGCCGACCCGGAGCTGGATTCCCTCTGCCGTGCGGCGCTGGCCGGCGAGCGGCTGGATGCCGGGCAGGCGCTGCGGATCTACCGCGGACTCGACCTGCCCTCGCTGGGAATGCTCGCGGATGCGGTGCGGCAGCGGATCAACCCGGGGGATCGCGTCACCTACATCATCGACCGCAACGTGAACCCGACCAACGTCTGCGTGACGGACTGCGGGTTCTGCGCGTTCTACCGCCGGCCGGGCGACCCGGAGGCGTACGAGCTGCCGCGCGAGGTCGTCTACCAGAAGATCGAGGAGACGCTCGCCGCAGGCGGCGCCCAGCTGCTGCTGCAGGGCGGTCATCATCCCTACCTCAAGACCGCGGACTTCGCGGCGCTGTTCCGCGACATCAAAGCGCGCTACCCGCAGATTTGGATCCACGGGATGAGTCCGCCCGAGATCCACCACCTCAGCCGGCTCGACAAGCGCTCGGTGCGCGACGTGTTGGCGGAACTGCAGGACGCGGGCTTGGATTCGGTTCCGGGCGGTGGTGCCGAGATCCTGGTCGAGCGGGTGCGACAGGTCATCGCGCCGAAGAAGGCCACCACCGAGCAGTGGCTCGACGTCATGCGGCAGGTCGCGGCGCTGGGGATGCGCGGCACCGCGACGATGATGTTCGGCCACGTCGAGACCGATGCGGAGCGGATCGAACACATGACGCGGATCCGAGAACTACAGGACGAGTGCGGGGTGTTCACCGCATTCATCCCCTGGACCTACCAACCGGAGAACACGGCGCTCGCAGCGAGCGTGCCGGGCAAGGCGACGGTGGCCGAGTACCTGCGCACGCTGGCACTCGCACGCCTATACCTGCAGAACGTCCCGCACCTGCAGGCGAGCTTCGTCACCCAGGGGATGAAGACCTGCCAAGTCGGGCTGGCGATGGGCGCCGACGATTTCGGTTCGGTGATGCTGGAGGAGAACGTGGTCAGCAGCGCGGGATGCAGCCACCCGGCTTCGGTCGCCGAGATCGAACGACACATCAAGGACGCCGGTTACGTACCACAGCGCCGCAACATGCTCTATCAACCGTTGCCGACCCCGGAGACCGACAGATTCGGCAATCCACCGCGGCAGCGCGCCGTGGTTTCCTCGTCATGAATTCCGGCTATCTCCACCTGTCCGGACCGCTGGCCGACGAGCTGATCGACGCGGCCGGGCTGCGCGACATCCGCAACAAGGTCGACCGCGGCGAGCGGCTCGACTTCGCGGACGGCGTTCGGCTGACGGAATGCCGCGCGCTCGCCGCGGTCGGCTTGTTGGCCCACCGAGTGCGCACCGCACGCCACGGACGCCGCACCTACTACAACATCAACCAGCACGTCAACTACACGAACATCTGCAAGTACTCGTGCAAGTTCTGTGCGTTTGCCGCCAAGGAAGGTGAGCCCCGCGCCTACCTGATGACCGGCGAGGACGTCGAGCGAAAGGTGCGGGAGAAGCTCGACCAGCCGATCACCGAAGTGCACATGGTCGCCGGCATCCACCCGACCATGGGCTACGACTACTACTTGGACGTGGTGCGCGGCGCCAAGCGAGGGCGCCCCGACATCCACGTGAAGGCGTTCACCATGGTGGAGATCGAGCACATGCTGGCGATCTCCGGCAAGAGCGAAGCGGAAGTGTTCGCCGACCTGCGCGAAGCGGGGCTCGGGTCGTGCCCGGGCGGCGGCGCCGAGGTGCTGGTCGACCGGGTGCACCGCGCGGTGTTCCGCGACAAAATGGGGCCCGACCGCTGGCTGGCGACGGCCCGCAAGGTGCAGCAGAACGGCTTCAAGATGAACGCCACGATGCTCTACGGTCACATCGAGCGGCCGGAGGAGCGGATCGAGCACCTGATCAAGCTGCGCGATCTGCAGGACGAGTGCGGCAACTTCATGGCCTTCATCCCGCTGGCGTTCTGGCCGTACCACACCGACTTGGAGAACTACGGCCACGTCACCACGGGCCACCTCGATCTTCGCATGATCGCCATCAGCCGCCTGATGCTCGACAACTTCGACCACATCAAGGCGTACTGGATCATGCTCACGCCGAGCAGCGCACAAACCGCGCTGGCGTTCGGCGCCAACGACATCGACGGCACGGTGACCGAGGAGAAGATCACGCACGACGCCGGCACCACCGCTCCCGAGGTGATGAGCGTCGCCGACCTCCACCACCTGATCCGCGAGGCGGGGTTCGTGCCGATCCGGCGCACCACCACCTATCAGGACATCGAGGTGTTCGAGGACGCTACGGCAGGCGCATGACCCGCCTTCCCGGCCTGGTCTTGATGGCCATGTCGGCGCTGTCGTTTTCCTTGATGGCGGTGTTCATCCGCGTGGCGGCGCGCTCCGGGATCCCGACCGCCGAGATCGCTTTCGTCCGCGGGGTGCTGTGCGCGGTCCTCACGGTCGCGGCGATCCACGCCGCCGCCGGACCGTGGCGAATCGGCCGGCCGTGGCTGTTGCTGTTGCGCGGCGCCACCGGGACGACCGGCCTGTTTCTCTACGTCCACGCCCTCGGGCGCGCGCCGTTGTCGGACGCGATGGCGCTGCAGTACACCCACCCGTTCTTCGCCGCGTTGTTCGCCGGCTGGTTCCTGGGGGAACGCCTGCCGCGACACTGCATTCCGGCGATGTTGCTGTGTGCCGCCGGGGCGGCCTTCATCCTGCGCCCGACCGGCGAAGGCGATCTCTACGGCAACGTGATCGCGTTGCTATCGGGGGTGAGCTCTGGCGTCGCCTACACGGCAATCCGCGCCGCGGCGCGCACCGAGTCGCCGCTCCTGATCATTCTGGTGTTGCACCTGACCACCGCGGTGGCCGGCCTGGTGGCAATGCTGGGCAACTTCGTGTGGCCGAGCACCGAGCAATGGGGCTTGCTGGTCGGGGTGGCGTTGGCCAGCCAGGCCGGGCAGTGGTGCCTGACCCACGGGTTGCGCAAGGAACGGGCCGGAGTCGCGACCACGGTCGGCTACAGCGCGGTGGCGCTCGGCGCGCTGTGGTCGTTCTTGTTCTTCGGCGAACCGGTGGGCACCTCGGCGCTGGTCGGCATCGCGACCATGACCGCGGGGATGGCGCTGCTGTCGCACGGGGCGAGCACCCGAACCCGGGCGCAAGCCCACCGAACTTGATCGGCGCAGCGCTTCAGCGCTTGCTGCGAAACAGCGCAGGCGACAGGCCGTCGACGATCAACCGCGCGTAGTAGCGGTGCCCCTCGGCATTGGGGTGAGCATCGGTCACCGCGACTTCCCACGAGCGGCGCAGGGTCCACGCCGTGTAGCCCTCGATCCGGTGCAAGCCGAGCTGCGCGCACCGCTCCCGCACCCGTGGAACGTTGAGCGTGTCGACCACCACCAGCCGGACGCCGGCCGTTTCACAGTGTTGCGCGAACAGTCCCAGGTACTGCACCACGAGGTCGAGTCCGCGCTCCGGAATGTGCGCGTAGGCGTCGTAGGACTCCCCTCCCGAGCCAGGGCTGTCGAACACGTAGCGGTTCTCGATGGCCCGCAGCAGACGACAGCGCCGCAGCCGTTCGTCGAGGAAGAACGAGCGCTGCTGCGTCACGTGTCCCGGTGCATCGGTGGCCACCAGCAGCAACAGCACCAGATCCGGCTGCCAGCCGAAGCCCTCGGTGAGTAGCAGCTTGCCCTCATCGTGCAGCTTCCAGCCCGGCACACCGGTGTTGATCACCTCCACTCGCTTGGCCCCCGCAGCGCGTCGCTCGTTCAGCAGACGTTCGACGACCCGCGGGAACTCATCGCCCTGCTCGACACCCCAGCCGAACGGCACCGAGCCACCCAGCAGCAGCACCCGGAACACGTCCGGCGGCTTGGGCACGGCGAACTCCGGAGAACGCCACCCCTGGCTGCTGATCCGCGTCGTCGTGCCCAGGTAGGTGGCGACCGCCCCAGGTCGCAGCCGACCGGTCGCGGGATCCATGATCTTGGCGCCGTACTGCGACCAGTCCTCCTTCTCGCCGAAGTGGTACGGGTCGACCGCCTGCAGCCACAGTTCGCCCGCGCCGAACGGAACGGCGAACCCCAGCAGCGCGGCGGCGAATCGGCGCAGTCCACGCACCTCAGGCCCGCCACTTGATGTTGCAGCCGATGCTGGGCCGTTGTTCGGCGGCAACCGGCTGATCGGCGAGTACCGCTTCGATCGCGGCGCGCAGGTCGGTGCCCGTCACCGGAATCCCATTGTCCGGCCGGCTCGGGTCGAGTTGACCGCGGTAGACCAGTGTGCGCTCGGGACCGTACACGAAGAAGTCCGGCGTGCACGCGGCGCCGAACGCCCGCGCCACCGCCTGGGATTCGTCGTACAGGTACGGAAACCGATAGCCGGCGGCCTTGGCTTCGAGCTTCATCTGGTCGGGTGCATCACCCGGGTGGCTGGTCACGTCGTTGGCGCTGATCCCGACGATGCTCACGTCGCGTGACTCGTAGTCGCGCGACAACTGAGCCAACCCGGCGCGCACGTGCTTGACGAACGGACAGTGGTTGCAGAGGAACATCACCACCAGGACCTTCGTGGCGGTGAAATCGGCGAGGGACCGCACTTGCCCGCTGACGGTGTCCGGCAAACTGAAGTCCGGGACCGGCGAACCGAGGGGGGTCATCGTCGAGGGTGTGAGTGCCATGGTTTGGGGTCAGAACTGGAAGTAGAGGAACGGGACGTTCCCTGGCGTGTCCGCGATCAACATCATCACGATCGCACTGCCGTACAGCAACCAGCGGTAGAACGTCGGAATGCCCTCGCCGATCGGCGTCTGCTCGCCGCGCCGCGCGCATGCGAGATCGACCGCGAGAGCGATCGCCAACAAGCCGAGCGACGACATGGGCACCTGGCCACTCGGAGCCATGTCGAAGGCGACGATCCCGGACAGGATCTGCCACGCGGTTTCCAGATCGTTCGCGCGAAAGAACACCCATGCGATGCACACCAGGTGGAAGGTGAACAGCGCGCCGACCACTTGTCGGCCCCACGACGGACGAGCGGTGGCCGGCGCAGTCGCAACCGCGCCGCGGCCAGTCCACAGCTTGTGCAGTGCCAGGTAGACACCGTGCAAGCCACCCCAGACGACGAACGTCCACTTGGCGCCGTGCCACAGGCCACCGAGCAACATCGTCAACATGAGGTTGCGGTACGTCTGTAGCGCACCGTGGCGGTTGCCGCCCAGTGGGATGTAGAGGTGATCGCGCAGCCAACTGCTCAGCGAGATGTGCCAGCGCCGCCAGAAGTCGGTGATGTTGGTCGCGAGGTACGGCTGGCGGAAGTTCACCATCAGTTCGATCCCCATCGCCCGGCTGACCCCACGGGCGATGTCGGTGTAGCCGCAGAAATCGCCGTAGATCTGCAGCGCGAACATGTAGGTGCCCAGCATCAAGGTCGAGGACGACGCCTTCTCTGGGGCCGCGAACACGACGTCGACGTACTTCGCCGCGGCGTCCGCAATGGCGATCTTCTTGAACAGCCCCTGGAGCACCAGCGAACACCCGCTGCAGAACGCGCCCCACGACACGCGACGGGGCGCGGCGATCTGCGGCAGCAGACGCTGCGCATTCTCGATCGGGCCCGCGACCAACTGGGGGAAGTAGGCCACGTAGAGGGCGAACTGCGGCAAGCTGCGTTCCGCCGGGATGTCGCCGCGATACACCGAGTACGAGTAGGCGATCGTCTGGAAGGTGTAGAAGCTGATCCCCACCGGCACCACGATGCCGAGCAACGGCAGGTTCGGATGCAGCCCGCACGCCTCGAGCAACGCGGCGAGGTTCGCCACGAAGAAGTCGTGGTACTTGAACACGCCGAGCAGGCCGAGGTTGATGACCAGACTCAGCCGCAGCGGCCCCTTGTTGGACACCGCGGGTCCGAGTCGGACTCTGCGGCTGTCCATCCACAATGCGATCCAGTAGTCGCACAACGTGGAGGCGAGCAGCAGCGAGACGAAGCGCACGTCCCACCACGCGTAGAACACGTAACTGGCGGCGACCAGCATCGCGTTCTGCAGCACCAGCCGGCGGCGGTAGATCGGCCGCAACGCGCCGCGCAGACCAAAGGCGAACGACAGCAGGCGCGAAACCCGCGGCTGGCGGCGGCAAAGCCGTGGCAGCCACCGCAAGCCGGCCCACTCCGGGCCGAAGTACAGTGGCAGCACGACGGCGAGGAACGCCACGAACGCCAGGGAGTTGAACTGCATGCTGCGCCGCGAGAACGCTAGCGGAAACCCGGTTCGGCTCGCGCCCGGTTTCCCGATACCCGAGTCCCCGACGGCGGCGACTGACACGTCCGGTGCGCAGACTCGCACGCCAGGTCGCCCGCAGGCGGGGCCACCCCCGCGGCGGAACGGGTTCCGACGGGGCGGCGCGGCTCAGAAGCTGTTGCCGAACAGTACCCGGAGATTGAAGTCGTCTTCGCCGCTCGTGGCCCAGCCGATGACCAAGTCGGGCGTGCCATCGGCGTTGAGGTCGCCGAGCGCGAGCCGCAGACTGCTGTTGCGGGGTGTCCAGCTCGAGCCGTCGCGCAGCAACTCGCCGGTTCGTTCGGACGGCACGGTCCGCAAGCCCAGGCCACCGATCCGCCCCGGACTGGTGAGGAACAGCACCTGATCGCGTCGGACCCCGGCCTCCTGACGGGAAGTGACCAGCAGCAGATCGGGAACGCGGTCGCCGTTCAGGTCGCCGCCGAGCATGGAGACCGGCGCACCGCTGAACGCGGTCGGGTTGGACGGCGCACCCTGGAAGGCACCAACGTCGACTTCGGCGATGTTGCTGGTCGACGGCCGGGAGAAGTTGTGCATCACCCACAGCTGCCGATCCCGGCGCGAAACCACAGCCAAGTCGGTGCGGCCGTCGGAGTTGTAGTCGCCGGCGGCGAGCAGCATCGGCTCGCTGCCGACCGCGAGGTAGCGATTGTCGAAGTTGACGAACGTCGGGACGAAGATCGCCCGCGCCGCATCGAACCGATAGAAGCGCACGTGGTTGCCTTCGGCGGCGATGTTCGACGAAGGCACGGCAACCGCGAGTTCCAGGCTGTCCGGGGCTCCTCCGGTAGCGAGGTTGCCCACCACCACCGAAGTCGTGTTGCCGTGCGTCAAGCTCCGGCTGGACAACGCCACCGGAGGATCGAACGGGAACGCTGCGTTGGACGCGGGCGACCTACCGCGCAGGAACAGCAGCAAGGTCTCGCCCTCCAGCCCGACGTCTGGGCCCAGCGCCAGACTGACCACCGCGAGCATGTCGGGCGTACCGTCGCCGTCGATGTCCGCACAGTGGATCGACGAGGCTGCCTCCTGAACGGGGCGGTTCTTGAGATGCTCCAGGGGGGCGAAGCTACGCAGGTCCAGGGGCGGATCACCAAGCCAGGTCACCTGCGACGGCTCGGTGGGCGAAACCGTCCCCAACCGCCCGTCGGCGGTGAGGAACACCGGGAGATCCAGCAGTCCCTCCGCCGTCACCCGGGTCAGCGTCCCGCCGAGAATGCCCGGCACGCTCACCATGCCGCGAGTCGCGCTGAACTCGCCGAGCCCGTCATTGTCGATCCGCTGGAGCCCACCCGGCACGACCAGCCAACCGTCGAGCGCCGGGGCCGCCTGCGCGGGCTGCGGAGTGGCGAACGCACCGAGCGCCACACCCGAGATCGCGCCTGGCAGGCGCCGCGCCCCATCGGGCGACAACAGCCGCAGAGTCGGGCTGTTGACGGCCGACAGCAGGGTCGAGATCCGGTACTCCGTGCCGCCACCGACATCGCTCTCGTGGGTGACGAACAGCGCCGGCCGGTCGTACTTCTGTCGGTTCACGCCACCGGCCACCGCCGTGCCGATCGCGACGTTGCGCACCGCACGGAACCGTTCACCACCGAGCACCACGGCATCGCGCACCTGGCGGAGCTTGCCCGAATCATGGACGAACAACCGGACCGGCTCGACGTCGTCATCGAGTGCCGCAACCGCGACCTGCAGCGTGCCGTCGCCGATCAGATCGCCGACCGCGGAATCGACGAACACGCTGCGACCCCCGGGAAAGCGCAGCACGTTGTCCGCGGTCAGCGGCTTGAAGGAACGCCGCTGCGATCCACGCTCGAGGAACACCACCGCCGGCGGTGACATCACCGAGCCCGGCACCCCACCGATCACCAACACCAGGATCTTCTCGTCGCGCAGCCCCGCAGCGTGTACCGAGACGACCCGCGCCGCTTCGTGCGGGGTGTAGCCAGCCGCCTTGAGGTCGAACACCGGCTCGACGAAGCCCGCGGAGGGGAACGAACCGTCGCCTTCGCCGAACGCGATCAACACGCGCGGGTTGAGTCCGCCCTGGGCGTAGATCAAATCGAGCCGGCCATCCGCGTCGACGTCCGACATCGCCATCGACTCGAACGCCACCGGCGCCGGAATCTCGTTCACGATCGACCGCTCGAACCGCCCCCCTGCCGACAGGTAGAGCGAAGGTGGCAACTGCAACCCCGGATCGGCCAGCACCGCGAGATCGGCGACGCTGTCCCCGTTGAGTTGGCCGGCGGCACAACCGACTCCCGACTCCACCAACGGGAGGTCCTGAATCAGCGCCAGCGGCGGATTGGTGCTCGCGCTGCCCAGCACCAAGCTGTGACGTGCGGTCAGGTTGGTCCCCCGATTGATGATCACCGCACCCTGGGATCCATCGCCGCTGAAGTCGGCGATGCACATGTCGACCGGGTTGCGTTGCGCCGCGTCGGTGACGCTGCCGGCCAGCAGACTCTCACCGAACCGCGACAGCATGCCGTTGCCGCGGCTGGCCATGAGGGTGACCACCGGTATCCCCTGTGGCCCCGAGACCAGCGACAACGCGTCGACCGTCGATGTGGTGGGGTCGAGGAACGGTGCCACTCGGATCAGCACCGGAGCCTCGCGCAACTGGCCACCGCGCGGCCCGAAGGTCGGGTACGAGTCGCCGTAGACGAACACCGCGGCGGCCGGCTCCGCCGCCTCGATGTACAGCACGCTCTGCGGATACAGCACCGCGCCGAGCTTCACCCCGATCGAGATCTCCGCCGGCCCGGCTCTACCGTCGGGCGAGGGCGGCATCGAGAAGAACAGCTGCTCGCGGTTCGATCCGGACTGCACCTTGTCGATCGGCACGATGGTGTGCCGCCCGCCCTTGCGCACCAACAGGGTCAATCGATCGAGGTCGGGCTTGCCGTCGCCGAGCGTCGGCACGAGCGCGTTGCCGAACAGCACCACCTGGGTGCCACCATCGCTCGATCCCGAAGACGGAGACACACCGGCCGGCTCGGGACGACAGAACACCTTGGACACGATGTTGCTGCGCCCCGACGGGGCGCTGTCGACCACGAAGTGCGCCTGGGCCGGCTCGAGCGTCCGCGGCACGAGGAAGCGCACCTGCAGCGAATCGGTGCGCCCCGGCGTCGGCCGTGCGTCGACGATGGTCGCCTTGATCTCCGGCTCCAGTCCGATCTGCGCGCCGAACAGGACCTTGACCTGCAGCGCATTCAGCTCCACCAGCTCGTCGGTGTACGACTTGGTGCCCGGATCACCGCTGGCCGGCAGACGGATCAGCGCGCTCTCCAGCTCCGCAGTCACCGCTTCGGTGCCGGAGGGCGACACGAGCTCGATCTGCGGGTCGTCGAGCAACGACGCGGTCGGCTGGTGCAGCAGCGTGAGCGACAGGGGTTTCGCCACGTCGACCCCGTCGACCAACACCAGAAGCTCGGCCGGGACGTCGCGCGTCTGCAGGGCGTCCGGTCCCCAGCGCGCCAGCGCCGCCTTGCGGATGTTGTCGGCTGCGTAGAGGAACACCAGCGTCCGGTTGTCCGGCGCGTAGATGTTCGGCGCGACCACCCGATCCACCGCGGTCCCTTCGAACGCGCGCAGCTCGACCGCCAGTCGGAAGGCACCGGCAGGGAGTTCGTAGTTGCGCAGGCGCACGGTCTGCAGCGTGCCGCGCGGGTAGTAGAGCGGCGCCGCGCCTGCATCGAGCTCGAGCTGCGGCTCGGCGGCAGGCGTCGGAGGCGGACTGCTGCCGCCCCGGTTTCCGAAGATCACCGCATAACCCGAGCCACAGGCACTCGACACGAGCGCCAGGCCGAACGCGGCAAGCAGCCGAACCGGAGTGCCCATCCCGAGGAATCTACCACCCCGCACCGCGGCACGCCTGGCCGGCCCCCGGCGCGGCGCCAACCGGTCGGTCGCCAGGGGCGGTTCTCGATTCGGGACCCCCGCACCGCCGCGTCCGGCCTACCGCACCGCGGCCTGCAGCGCCGCGAGGGTCTGGTGGCCGCGCAGCGCGCGGACGATTCGACCGGTGCCGTCGACCACGTAGGTCACCGGCGTGACGTGGGCCCACCCGACGCCGTGGAACGCATCGACGAAGGCGCGGTCCGCCATCAGCACCGGGTGTCGGTAGGCGAATCGGGCCAGCGTTCGTTGCGTCGTCTCGGCCGAGAAGCCCTGCACCTGGTCGAGCATCACGCCGAGCACCTGGAGCCGACTTTGGTCGGCCGACTGGTGGAGCGCGAACACTGCTTCCCGCTCCTTGAGGCACCCGCTGCACGCCGAGCGGAAGAAGTTCAGCACCGTCGTCTTGCCCTGCCGCAGGTCGGCTGTGGTCCACACCCGCCCGGCCTGATCGCGCAGCGAGAACTGCGGCACCGGCTGACCGTTGTGCGCCTCGATCCGGCTGCTGACGTAGGCGTGGATGCCCCAGTTGGCGGCGAACCACAGCAGCACCAACAGCGCCGCCCCGAGAAGCACGCGGATCCACGCACGACCGTGCTGGGCATTCGACATCCGCGCGGTGTATCCGCGCGCCGTGTACCCGGCAACCCACCGGACCGCCGCCCGGAAGAACTGACCGGCGTTCGCTCGTCTCCGCGGCCCCTCTCGGGTAGCGTGCCGCCAGCGGTGGCGTGGTGACGAACTCGAGGATGCGGATCGGCGGCGTGCACTACGGGGTCGGCGCCCCGCTGCTCACCGGCCTCGCCGAGGACCCGGATGTCGAACTGCTGGCCGACAAGCCCCGGGTGCTGATCCCGCTGCTGCGCGAAGGAGCCCTCGACGCAGCGCTGCTGTCGTCCATCGAGGCGTTCCGCTGGCCCGGCTACCGGCTGGCACCCGGTCTCGGGATCTGCAGCCGCGGCCCAGCGCGCAGCGTCCGCGCGTTCCGCCGGCCCGATATCGCGGCGATCCACACGGTCGGTCTCGACAACGGCAGCGCGACCTCGGTGGCGTTGTTGGAGATCCTGCTGCGCCGGGGTCGGTTCGGACCGATCACCGAGCCACTGGAGTTCAAGCTGGTCGAGCCGATGGCACACCCCGACCGGCTGCCGTTCGACCTGGTGCTGCTGATCGGTGACTTCGGGCTGCGGGCGGAGCCCGGGCAACGGCAGGTGCTGGACCTCGGCGACGAGTGGTTCCGCTGGACCGGGCTGCCGTTCGTCTACGCGCTGTGGGTGATCCACCCCTCCGCCGACCCCGAGCGACTGATCCCGCGCCTCCGGCAGGCGCGCGACGAAGGCATCTCTCGCGGCGTGCTCGACGGCACCGGGGGAGCGATCTACTACACCGTCGGCGAACCCGAGCGCGCGGGACTGTCGCGCTTTTGCAGTGAGGCCATCGACCTCGGTCTCGCCGCTGCCGACCTCGAGCCGATGTGGCTCGACGACATTCGATGACCATGAACGACTTCCAAGCGACCGCACCACGATGAGCTCGGGCCGACAAGCCAGTTTGTTTCCGGAGAGTGAAGAGGCCCCTGAGCCGTCCCCCATGGCGACCAAGAAGAAGAACGATGGCGCGAATTCCTCGAGCGGCAGCGCCGCCGAGC
>JACKIB010000010.1 GCA_020638695.1 Planctomycetota bacterium | reverse complement strand
CCGAGCGCGTCCCCGGCAGCGACGTTGTGGATCGTGCCGCGCTCGCGCAAGTCGACGCTGCCGTCAGTCCTGGCCGCGCCGGGAGCAACCGGGGCGAGCACGCACTCCAGCTGGCCATCCGCGCCGTTCTCGACCGGGATTCCGCGGGCGACCACCGCACCGGTCACCACGTAGTCGGGATCGGCCATCGCGACGCCCAGGGCGAGCACGGCCCCATCGTCGACGCCTGCCCGCACGCCGGCGCGTTGCAGGGCACGCTGCAGTTCGGCCACCCCGCCGGGGTCACCCGGGGATACCCGTACCGACGCCACTTCGTGCGCCGGGTCGACCGAGACGTGCACCCTCCCTCCCTCCACAACCGCCTCTATCGGCTCGCGGCCCGAGCCGACGCAAGCGACATCCGGGTCACCCGATGCCCCTGCTCAGGGGCTCGACAGGTTCCGCCGTGAGCGAGCCGTAGGACCGGCGCCAGCTCACCTGTTCAACGTTGCAACGTCAATTCCACCACACCCCCGCCGGCGGTCACCTCGACGGTGCCGATCGCCACGTAGGTCCCCTGTCCGGCACCGCCCCACCGCGCCGCGCCGGCTCCCCCCGTGGTCGGGCGCAGCACCGCGACCGTGTACTGCCCCACCGCGATGGGGTCGAGCAACAGCAGCCCATCGCTGTTGCTGCGTACCGAGGCGGCGAAACCACTGCCCGGTTGGCTGACGCGGAACACCTGGTTGGCTGCCGCCCGGCCGTCGCGGTCGCGCACGCGCACGCGCAACCGCCCGATGTCGACCGCGAACACCCCCGACGCCTGCTGGCCGGGTGCCACGTCGATGGACTGCGCACAGGTCAACCGAACGCGCGCGCCGCCGCGCGACGTCGGAGCGTCGAGCCCCAGGCTGTAGCGACCCGGTGCGAGCTCCGCGGTGAATCCGCCGTCTCGGTCGGTGCGCACCAAGGTGGAGCGCACCCCCAAGGGCGCAGGTGCGCCGGGCTCGGCGATGCGCACCAAGTAGACCGCCGCGGAACGCGCCGGGACGCCATCCAGCATCACGGTGCCGCGCAGCGACGCCGGTTCGAGGTCCCGCACGTCGTAGTCCATCTGCACGGCGTCCTGCGCCGCCAGGGTGAGGGTACCGAGGTCCTTGTGAGCCGCCGTGGGGGTGCGCACACCGACCGCGCGCGAGGACTCGAAACGGATCCGCCAGGTGCCCGCCGGCAGGCCGACGACGCGGTACGAACCGTTCGGGTCGAGCCGCACCCGGCGGCTGATCCGCGCCTCGCCGACGGCTTCGCGGGTCCACACCAATGCCGGAGCGAGCAGTGCCGAGCCTCCGGCCTGCAGACCGAGGCGGGCAAGCACCGGAAGCGGGCCGACCCGACCCTGCACAGTGGCTCCCGTGTCGACTTCGATCTCCAGCCGTGGCGCGCCACGGCGCAGGTACACCGGTGCGCGCACCAGCGGCACGTGGCCGGGCCCGAGCACTCGCAGCGCGAGCGGCTTGTCGCCGGCGGGCCAGCGCAAAGTCGCCACGCCGCGCGCATCGGTGGTCACCCGGTCGAGCAGGAGTGCCGAGTGGCCGCCCTGCTGCGCGTGCATCGCCACACGGCTGGGGTCGAGCACCCGGGTGGCCGGAGTGACCTTCGCGGCACCCGGCTGCACCAATTCCAGCGCCGTGCCGCCTACCGGTTGGCCGTCGCCGCGGACCACCCGAACAACCAGCTCGACGCGACGCGGTAACCGAACCTCGAGGAGTGGCGTCGACTCGGTCTTGACGAAAGTGATCGGCTCGTTGGGTGCCAGCTCCGGATCGGTCGGGATCACGACCATCGTCGTCTCGCCTTGCGGCACTCCGAGCACCTCGGTCCGTCCGCCGGCGTGCACCTCGGGCTCACCCCGGTGCTGCGCGCCGAGCGCGTTGCCGTGCCGTTGGAACCACACCACCCGGAACGCCTCGACCGGACGCCGATTCTCGGCATCGACGACCTCGAGCCGAACGTTCCCGGCGCGGCGCAACGCCAGCACCACCCCACGAGTCCCCCACGCATAGGTCTCCGGAGTATGCAGAAGTTCGAAACCGGCGACGCGCTTCACCTGCAGGTGCACCGGCTTGCCCGGTGGCCGCCGGCAGCGGAGTTCGAATGACCCGTCGGCGGCACTGATCGCGGTGCCGCTCGGCCACGCAGTGGCGTCGTCAGCCTCGACCACCGCACCCGCTACCCCGCGTTCCCGATCGTCGACCACTCGGCCGAGGATCAACTCGCTCGGATCGGCCGGCCGGACCACGAAATCGACTTGCTGCGCGACAGCGTCCGGCTGCAACACCAGCGCGGGCGACGGAGCGAGCAGCTTGGCGCTGCCAGCCACGTGCACCGTCCACGTATCGCAGGCCAAGTGCCCATCGAGTGGGAGGACCCCGTTGGCGTCGCTGGTGGCACGCACGAACGACTTCGGCGCGAGGGGACCCGCGCGACCGACCAGCTGCCGGTAGAAGCGCAGGTCGACGCCCGGCTGCACGGTGCCACGCTCGTCGACCACCCGACCGATGAGCCGCACGCCGGCCGGAACCCGGACGTCACCCGTCTCGATCGCACTTCCTCGCCACGGGAACGCGCCGTGCAAGTCGGCACAGCCGTCCCGTCGGGTCGTCAGGACGACGTCGTCCCCGGGCTGCACCGGCAGTTCGAGGGCGAACCGACCGTCCGCCGCACTCTCGACCACCGCCGCGAGCTCGACGAGTTCCGCGGCAGGCATCGGTGCGACCCTGCGCGGCCGCGCGCGTGCCTCGACCCGACACCCGACCAGCGGACCGCCGCGCTCGTCGAGCAGGCGGCCACGCACCGCGCACCGCACCGCGGACGTCGTGCGGTGCTCGGGCTCGGTGTCGCCCCGCCGCGTCGGATCGGTCTGCGCTCCCGCTGCGCCATCGGAGTGGCGCGGGACGGCACCACCGCCGGTGGTCACCGGGTCGCCGTCCGGGGTCGGGATCCCCGGCGCGGTGGGGTACCACCAGAACCACGCTGCCGCGCAAGCGCACGCGCACAGCAGCAGAGCCACGGCGAGCTTGTTCATCGCGTCCTGGTCAGCCTATCGGCCAGGCCGCCCCGGGGTCGGGATTCGCCCAGAGGATTCACGGCCCGGCGCGGCCCGGGGCCGGCTCCCACAGACGCTGGGCGAGCGTCTCGCCGATCTTCAGCGACGCGGTGGCAGCGGGCGACGGAGCGTTGCAGACGTGCAGGATGCGCGGCGATTGCTCGATCAGGAAGTCGTCGACCAGCCCGCCGTCGGGGCGGATCGCCTGCGCGCGGATCCCGGACGGCGCCGGCGCGAGGTGTTCGGGTTGGAGCGCCGGAACGAGGCGCCGCAGCGCCCGCACGAACGCGCCCTTGTGCACCGAACGCCACATCTCACCCGCGCCGGTGCGCCAGTAGCGCAGCGCCAGACGCAGGAACCCCGGATAGGTCAGGGTCGAGGCGAGGTCGCGCAGGTCGATCTGCAGCTTCGCATAACCCTCCCGCCCGAATGCCAACACCGCGTTGGGGCCGGCGTCGACGGTGCCGTCGATGCGGCGCGTGAAGTGCACCCCGAGGAACGGGAAGGCCGGGTCGGGCACCGGATAGATCAGGTTGCGGCACAAGCGTGGCGCACCCTCCACCAGCGCGAAGTACTCGCCGCGAAACGGCACGATCCGCGCCGGCGGGCGCGCGCCAGCGAGCTTGGCGACGCGATCCGAGTGCACCCCGGCGCAGTTCACCACCCGGTCGGCGGTCAGTTCGCCGCGGTCGGTGCGCACGACCACGCGGCCCGCTTCTTCCTGCAGGCCGATCACCTTGGTCGAGGTGCGGATCTCCCCCCCAGCCGAGGTGATCGCCTCGGCGAGGGTGCGGACCACCGCGGCGTAGTCGACGATCCCCGCGCCCGGGACCCACAGAGCCTCGACCCCGGACGCACTCGGCTCGATCTCGGCCAACCGCTCCGGCCCGATCCTGTCGCACGGCACGCCGTTGGCCTGGGCCCGCTCGTGCAGGTCGTGCAGCCGTGGTCGTTCGCGGTCGTCCACCGCAACGATCACCTTGCCGCAGATCTCGTGGGCGATGCGATGCTCGCGGCAGAACTCGATCAGCGCGGTGCGGCCCTCGGTGCAGTTCTTGGCCTTCAACGAACCCGGGCGGTAGTAGACCCCGGTGTGGATCACGCCGGAGTTGCGGCCGGTCTGGTGTTGCCCGAGTGCCGGCTCCTTTTCGAGGACCGTGACCCCGAGCCCCAGTCGGCGCCGCTGCGCCTGCCAGCCGGTCGCCAACCCGACGATCCCACCGCCGATCACCACCAGGTCTGCCTGCACGCGGCACAGGCTATCCCCCGGTTGTCGCGGCGTGACAGGCGTTTCCTGTTGGGCCGCGCGCCGAACTCGTCGAGTCGGACACGACCTAGTGGGGTGTGTCCGAAGCGCCTTCCAGCACCCGGCACCCCCCGAAAGCCTCGCCGAATCCACCAATTCGGTTGCGACTTCGGGCGTCGACCTCTGCCGGAATCCACGCACCCCCTGAATCGCCCTTCAGTGGCCTCCAGGGGTGGAGGCTGGCAAGTGGATCGTGGACCGCCCGGCCACCGACCACCTGCCAGCCACGCACGGCGCGGTGCTCGCGTGCACTGCGCCTCGTTGGGACCCGCGCAAGAAACGCTGCGGACTGCCGCCTGTCCAGCGGGGGTTCTTGCACACCGGTGGAGTCGATGTGCGCAACGATGTGGACAGTCGTCCGAGGTCGAGTCGGCACGCCTACTCACCGATGCGCGTGGGCACGCGGTTTTTTTGTGAGCGACCCCACGTTCGACGCCCCCATCGCATCGGTGGCAGGGAGTGGGGCGCGGCCAGGCAGTCCGGCCTGGCCGATGCAGGCGCGGGCGGGCCGCCGCGCTTGCCCACTTGCCATCCCGTTCGACGCCTCGGAGCATGGGCCCCGTGCGCTCATGAAGATCACCGTCACCTCCGTCCGCGGCCTGACGCTGCACCCGAGCCGCTGCTACGACTACGAGTTCGAGAACGTGCTGGTCGACGTGGCGGGCGCGACCCTGCTCGACCTGTCGGCGATCCCGACCGCGTTGGGCGCCGTCCCGGCGTTCATGGACGGCCTGTTCCGCACCGTCGGTTTCGAGCGGCGCAAGATGCCGAAGTTCGTGTCGGACCGCGTCGCGCCGGATCAGGACCTGTTCGTGATGAACTGCCAGATGCTGGACGACCTGCACGTGCTGAACGGCGTGCCGAACTGGCGCAGCAACAGTCGCTTTGCGGTGTGCTGGATCAAGGAACTGTTCGCCAAGGGCCCACACCCGGTCGAACTGCTGCGCATTCTCGACCGGTTCGACCTGGTGATCCTCAACTTCGAGGGCTCGGTGGAATACCTGCGCAAGCAGATGAACCGGGCCGCGGTGATGCACCTGCCGCTCGGCATCGACGCAGTGCAGTTCTGTCCGTTTCCGCGGCCGCCGCGGCCGGTGATCGACGTCTACTGGATGGGACGAATCGCACCGGCGCACCACCATGCGCTACAGACCGAGGCGGAGCGCAACGGACTGTTCTACATGTTCAACTCGACCTGGGCGGAGAACGTCACCGAGCCACGCGAGCACCGCGTGCTGCGCAGCCGGCTGATCAAGCACACGGCGCTGTTCGGCGTCCAGCCGGCGAAGTTCAACGAGCCCGAAGTGGTCGGCAAGCAGTCGGAGATCGGCTTCCGCTACTTCGAGGGCGCTGCGGCCGGCGCGGCCCTGATCGGGCACGCGGCCCGCGCCCCGTCGTTCGACGAGATCTTCCCGTGGGACGACGCCGTCATCGAGATGCCGGACGCCGCGGACGAATTGGTCCCGTTCATCCGCGACCTGCTGGCACAGCGCGACCGCCTGGAGCGGATTCGTCGCGATAGCGTCACTCACTGCCTGACCCACCACGACTGGCTGTACCGGCTGTACGCGATCTTCGATCAGCTGGCGCTGCCGACCGACTCGATCCAGCCGGCGCTCGATGCGCGACAGGGGCAGCTGCAAGCTCTGGCAGCCGAAGCGGCCCGCGGTCGCCTCGGCGGAATGCAGGCGTCCTGAACCAAGCCACCCGCGGACGACCCGACTCGGGTGCGCCCCGCCGCAGGGAGTGGCGGTTGCTCGGCAGCGCGGGCGGGTGTCACGCTGATCCGTGCGGTCGACGCGCGGGCCCGGTCGCCTCGACCTCGACCGCTGCGCCCCGACCAATCAAGCCGCGGCGGCTGTCGATGATCTCGACCAGCATCGCATCCAGATCGCGGGACGGCCGGTAGCCGATCAACCGTTCGACCTTGCTCAGATCCGGCAGCCGCCAGCGCATGTCCTCGAAGCCGTGCCCGAGCGCATCGGTGTACGGCACCAACCGGATCGGTGAAGCCGACCCGCAGAGTCTGCGCACGCGCTCGGCGAGCGCGAGGATGGTGATGGTGCGCGAGTGGCCGATGTTGAACACCTCACCCATGGCGCTCGGCTTCTGCATCAGCGACACCAGCGCGCCGACCACGTCGCCCACCCAGGTGAACGAGCGGCTCTGCAGACCGTCACCGTAGACCGTGATCGGCGCATTGCGCAGCGCTTGGTCGACGAACCGCGGCACCACCATCCCATAGCGGCCGGTCTGCCGCGGGCCGATGGTGTTGAACAACCGAGCGACGACCGCCGGGAGGCCCCGCTCGACGTAGTAGGCCTTCGCCAGGAACTCGTCGATGATCTTCGAACTGGCGTAGCACCAGCGCGATCGAGACGTCGGACCGAGCACCAGGTCGTCGTCCTCGCGAAACACCCGGCGTTCCGACTTGCCGTACACCTCCGAAGTCGAGGCCAGCAGAACCGGGGTCTGGTCGCGCGCACACAGCTCCAACACCAACTCGGTGCAGGCGACGTTGGTTTCGATCGTTCGAACAGGTTGCTCGACGATCAGGTGGACCCCGACCGCGGCGGCGAGGTGGAACACCACATCGGCGCGGGCGATGCAGCGCTCGGTGACGGCGCGGTGCCGCAGCGTGTCGTGCCAGAAACGAAACCCGGGCCGTCCGAGCAGGTGGCGGATGTTGTCCAGCGAACCGGTCGACAGATCGTCGATGACATCGACGCTGTGGCCCTGCTGCACCAGCGCGTCGGCCAGGTGTGAGCCGATGAATCCGGCGCCCCCAGTGATGAGCACGTGCTGCATGTTTCGATCGTCGCCATGAGATCCGGGAAGTGCCACGTTCCTTCCCGCGAAAGCGCCCCGAACCGCCCGACGATCACGATCCGAGCTTCGGCGCGACGCGCTGGCGGGCCGATCTACCCGGTGTGCCGGACCAGCCGTCCCGGAGGTTGAGCCACCGGGCAACACCGGGCACACTCCGCGCCCCGGCGCGGGTCCCATGCCATTCGCGAACCGCCCCACAACAGCCTGCAATCCATGAGGAGTCTCGTCACCGGCGGCGCCGGATTCATCGCCTCGCACCTGATCCCCGAGCTCTTGAAGCGCGGCGAAGTCGTCGTTCTCGACGATTTCAGCAGCGGCAAGCGCGAGCGACTGGCCGGGCTCGAAGTCGCACTGGTCGAGGGTGATGTGGCGGACCCGGCGATCGCCGCGCGAGCCGTCGAGGGTGTCGAGACGGTGTTCCACCTGGCCGCCAACCCGAGCGTGGTAGCCAGCATGTCGAACCCGATGGCCACCGGGCACGCCAACGACATGGGCACGATCAGCATCCTCGACGCGGCACGCCGCGCGAGCGTCCGGTCGTGCGTGTTCACCTCGAGCTGCGCGGTGTACGGCGGTGGAGAGCCACCCTGCGTCGAGACAATGGCGATCGACCCGATGTCGCCGTACGCCGCATCGAAGCTGGCTGGCGAGGCCTACATGATGTCCGCGGCGCGTAGCTACGGGATGCGTGCGGTCAGCGTTCGGCTGTTCAACGTGTTCGGCCCGGGCCAGGATCCGGACGGCGAGTACGCGGCGGTGATCCCGAAGTTCATCCAGCGCCTACAGGCGGGCAGCGGCATCACGATCTTCGGTGACGGCTCGCAGACGCGGGACTTCATCCACGTCTCCGACGTCGTGCGCGGGCTGTTGGCAGCGAGCCAGGTCGATGCCACGCCGCCCGGCCCGATCAACTTGGGGAGCGGTGTCGCCGTCAGCCTGCTGGATCTGGTCCGCGTGCTCGGCGAGATCGCCGGAGAACGGGTCGAGCCACAGTTCGCCGCGGCCCGGACGGGAGAGGTACTGCACTCGCGGGCGGACATCCGCGCAGCGCAGCGCTGGCTGGGATGGCAGCCGCGCGTCTCGCTCGCGGACGGGCTGCGCGGGATGGTCGGTAGCGCGGTGTGAGCCAACGCGGCGCCGTCAGCGGCGCGGCCGGCGGGTCACGTCACTCCGCAGCGGCGAGGCGCTGGAGCAGGTCGCCGAGCACTTTCTGCTCCTTGCTGCTGAGCGCACCCAGCAGCTTCTTGGTCGCCGCGGCCAGCGGCCGGTCTATCTTCCCCAGCAGGGTCACCGCCTTCTTCTTGAGTCGGATGTGCACCACCCGTCGATCGTCCTTCGACTGGGTGCGCTGCACGAAGCCATCCCGCTCCAGTCGGTCGGCGAGCCGAGTGATGTCGGGAACCCGGGTCGTCATTCGGCTCCCGACATCCAGTACCGGCGAGCCCTGGGGATCCCCCAGGTGGACGGCGCGGAGCGCGTCGTACTGTGTGCGTGTCAGTCCGAACTGCTTGAGGAGGTCGGATTGGACATGAGTCAGCCGGCCGGCTGCCTGCAGAAGCTGGGCCGATAGGTCGGCCACTCCACTCGTAGCTTTCTTCATGCCGGATCGGAACCTGTCTCGAGGGGCCCGGAGTTGCGGGGGGGGTCGCGAGAACCTAGCACCGGTGTCCGGTAGCCACCACGAAGCTCTCGAAAAAGCGGTCACAACCAGCAGATTCGCGGTCTCGGGGCGCGCCCTTCGGCAGCGCGCGGTCAGGCGCATCCGCCCGCCGGAATCACACCCTCCTTGCGGGCGATCACCAGGAACGACGAGTCGGAGTTCGGCAGGAACCTGCTCACCCAGGGCGTCACCGGGTTGCGCTGTGGCTTGAGCGAGCCGCGAATCCGCTCGACGCGGAAGCCGAACCGTCGCTCGAGCAGGGCGCGGATCACCCGCGGGGTGTAGTAGAAGAGGTGGTGCTGGGTCGAGTAGTGGTTGCCGCGCGCCGCACCCCGCAGGCGCAGGCGGGATGCGAGGGTCTTTGCGCGGTTCGACCACGACCCGATGTTTGGCATACCGAGGTACATCAGCCCGCCCGGCTCGAGCAGCGCACGAATCTTGCGTAGGTAGTCGGCCGGATTCTTCGGGTGTTCGAGCACCTGGTCGAGGAACACCACATCGAACGATCCGGGATCCAGTGCGAGGTTCTCGAACCGTCCAGAGTGGACCGGCACGTCCATCGCGCGCGACACCTGCGTGGTGATCACCGGGTCGATGTCGTAGCCCTCGACCGCGAAACCGAGTTCCTTGGCGATCGCCAACTCCGTGCCATCGCCGGAACCGACCGACAGCATTCGATCGCGTGCTCCGCAATGGCGCAGCAACTCCATGCTGCGGCGCTTGCCGGCGGCACGGATGTCGCGACGGGTCCGGTAGCGCGGATTCTCCAGCTCGTCGCCGTGGACGCTGATGTAGCCGGAGTAGAAGCGGCGCAAGTACTCGTCGCTGTACTGCGGGTTCATGAACAGCACCCCACAAGCCCGGCAACGCCAGATGCCGTGACCGCGCAGCTCGTCGCGGTCGAACGCGGCGATCCGGTCGCTTTCGCACAGCGCACACCGGGTGAGCGGCGGGTCGTACTCCGGCGTGGGGCTCTTGACGATCACTTGCCGTCGCCCGAGCGGGTGCGGGCAACCGCGCGGCGCAAGGCTTCCCCGTCCATGGCATACATGCCACGGCCGTGGGTGGAGATCACGATCACGTCATCCCGCGGGTGGACGATCAGGTCGCTGACGAACGTGGTCGGCAGGCGATTCGGCAACGGATGCCACGTGGCACCCGCGTCGATCGACAAGTAGACGCCCAGGTCGGTGCCGACGTACAACATCTTCGGGTCCTTCGGGTCCTCGCGGACCACGTTGATCGGTCCCGATGGAATCCCCGCAGCGATGCTGCGCCAAGTAGAACCTCGGTCGGAGGAGACGAACACGTACGGGTTGAAGTCGTCGTGGCGCTTGCCGTTCTGCGTCAGGTAGACGGTGCGATCGGTGTGGTGCGAGGTCTCGATGCGCGACACCCACCGCGCGGGGTGCAGTCCGGCGGTGATCTCCTGCCAACTCTTTCCGGCGTCGGTGGTCCGCCAAGCCCGACCATCATCGGTTCCCGCGTAGACGTGCCCTGCGGTCTGGTGCGACTCCGCCAGCGCGGTGATGGTGTGGAACGGGATGTCCCCCATCGTCGCCGCGTCGTCGAAGCTCAGGTCCGGACTGATCCGTTCGAGCCCACCACCGTCGCGGCGCGTCCGGTAGACGAAGTTCATTCCGTGGTAGAGAACACCCGGATCGTGCGGTGAGAGGAAGAACGGCGCCAACCACTGGCCGCGCGGTGCCTTCTCCTGTCGCCGGGTCTGGGGGAGCAGAGCGGCGCCGCGGCGCCGCCCGCCGGCGGCCGTCAGTTCGGTGCGTGTGACCGCTCCGTAGAACCCCGCCGAATAGACGATCTTCGGATTGGTCGGGTCGATCGCGTGGTGGGATCCCTCGCCACCCGGTGCCCACTCGAACTGCTGGGCCGGGATCCGGCGGCGTCCGGTCGTCAGGTCGACCACACCGCGGCGGCTGCCGTGATCTTGGATCGAACCGTACACGCGGAACGGTTTGGCCATGTCGAAGGCGACGTTGAAGAACTGCGCGACCGGCAGCTTGTCGGTGAACTGGCGCCAGTTTCGGCCTCCGTCGTAGCTCACGTTCAACCCACCGTCGTTGCCGTTCACCAAGTAGCGCGGGTTGTCGGGATCGATCCAGAGCGCGTGGTGGTCGGCGTGCATGCCGCGAAGTTGCTCGAACGTCCGTCCCCCGTCACGCGAGACGTGTAGGCCGACACCCATCAGGTAGACCGTGTCGGGGTCGGTCGGATCGACCCGCACTTGCCCGAACACCCACCCATAGGTGGCGCTGAGACGGCGCATGTAGCTGTCGGGGGCACCGGTCGACTTCCAGGTGCGCGCCCCGTCGTCGCTGCGGTACAGATCCGCACCGCGGATCCCCACGCTGCGCGTGCGGCCGTACGAGTCGCGCCCGCCGGCGGCGTCGGCCGGCTGGTAGTTGTCGATGAAGGCGTACACCACCTGCGGCTTGCCCCGGCACACGTCGATCCCGATCCGCCCGCGCCACCGCGCCTCGGGAAGGCCGGCGTTCACCGGCTGCCAGGTCTTGCCACCGTCGGTACTCTTGTGGACGCCGCTCTTGTCGTACCCAGGCTCGTTGCGCGGGTCGTTCCAGCGCCTTCTGATGCGCTGCCACGTCGCTGCATACAGCGTGTCGGGATGCGCCGGGTCGATCACCAGATCGATCGCACCGGTGCGCTCGTCGACGAACAGGACCCGCTGCCACGTCTTCCCACCGTCGGCGGTCTTGAACACTCCGCGCTCCGGATTGTCCGTCCATTCGTGCCCCGAGGCCGCCACCCACACGGTGTTCGGGTCGGTCGGATGGATCACGATCCGCGCGATCGTGTGCGTTGCCTCGAGTCCCATGTGCTGCCAGGTCCGCCCGGCATCACTCGACCGGTAGACGCCGGCGCCCGCCATCGAGCTGCGGAACACATTCGACTCTCCGGTACCCACCCAGACGGTATTCGGGTCGGACGGCGCAACCGTCACGTCCCCGATCGAGGTGGACGCGGCGTGCTCGAACACCGGGCGGAAGGTGTGCCCGTCGTCGTCGGTCTTCCACACCCCACCGGACGCGGTCGCGACGTAGGTGGTGTAGCTCCTGCCGCGAGGTGCCACCGGCGCGACGTCGGTGACGCGGCCACTGACGTTGGTGGGTCCGAGGAACTGCCAGCGCACGCTACGGAACGGCGAGCGCTCGACCTTGGCGCAGTGTTCGGCATACGCCGCCATGCGCGCGACGGGTGGCATGGTCTCCTGCGCCTGCGCCGGCAGACCCGCAGCCACGAGCGACAACGTCACCAGCGTCGATGCCGCCAGCGACAGGGCAACAGCCGGCGGGGCATCGAGCGGGTGGGCGAGAGGAGCATCGATCGTCAGGCGTCGTGGGCGCAAGCGGACCTCCGGCGTTTCGGGTGAGCAGGCCATCTTCCTGCGCCGCAGCCGACTTGACCAGCTTCTCGGATCACGGCCCGCGGCGCCGCGGCCCGTGCTACGCTGCGCGCATGCGCTTCTCCATTCCGATCGTGCTCACCTCGCTCGCCGCAATGCTGCCCGCCCAGAAGGCGGTCGACAAGCAGGTCCCAGGCAAGAGCGCGACCGCCCCGACGTCGCAGGCCGCGAAGGTGCCCAACCCCCGGGCGATGATCAAGACGTCGCTGGGCAACATCGAGGTGGAGCTGTTCGCCAGCGAGGCCCCGAAGACGGTGGCGAACTTCCTCGGCCTGGCCGAGGGCACCAAGGAGTTCCTCGACCCGAAGACCGGCAAGAAGACCAAGCGGCACTTCTACGACGGCTTGGTGTTCCATCGGGTGATCCCCAAGTTCATGGCCCAGGGAGGCTGCGTCGACGGCACCGGAGGGGGGCGGATCGGCTACACGTTCGAGGACGAGATCAACGCCGAGTCGTTGGGACTACACAAGTTGAAGGCGGTGACCAAGGGTCGGCCGAACCCCTGCCTGCTGATCCGCTCGCAGCGTGACTTTCAGCGAATCGTCGGCGGCACGCTCTACAAGAAGCTCGGCATCAAGGATCAGAAATCGCTCGACGCGAAGCGGGCCCAGCTCAACGCGGCCCTCGACGAACTCACGGTGCTGGAGGTGTACGAGAGCATGGGCTACCGCTACCGGAAGAACGACGTGCCGTCCCACAAGATGCTGCGCGGCACCCTCGCGATGGCCAACGCCGGGCCGGACACCAATGGGTCGCAGTTCTTCATCAACATGGTCGACAACGCATACCTCAACGGGAAGCACACCGTGTTCGGGCGGGTGGTCACCGGGATGGACGTAGTCGACAAGATCGAGCAGGCGAAGACCGACGCGCAGACGAATCGTCCGATCGATCCGATCAAGATCGAGTCGGTTCGGCGCCTTCCCGCAGGCCGCTGAGCCGCGGATCCGAGACTCGCTGGCCGTCGAGCACCGGGCGGTTTCGCGACTCGCGCAACAGCGACTCGGTCGGCGTCATCCGCTGCTGCAGCTTGCTCCGCGCTTCGAATACCGTGCGCGCCACCGCGGGCCGATCCAGGCCCGTTTCCCGACCCGCCGCCTCGTACGACTGGCGCTCGACCTCGACGCGCCAGAGGACGTCCCGCTCCAGGTCGGACAGCGTCTCACGGTAGACGCGGTAGAGGTTCAGGAAGGCGAGTGCGTACGGTCCATCCCCGCTCGCCACCGGGGCGAGTTCGGGTCGGTCGATGGACGTACCTTGGGTCGAGAACACGGGAGAAGTCGGGAGCAATAGGTGGACCGAAGCGCACGAATCGACGAGCGATTCGAGACGCATTCGCCACATTTCTTGAAATCGATACGAAACCCCGTCGAGACCGTTTCCGCTCGGCGGAGGCGGCCCGACTGCATCACGCGACGTCCCGAGTCGTCGCTGTCGGCGTGGTGCGAGGGTTGGCCGCAGAGGGTCACGGCCAGCGGGCGCAAAAATAGCGCGAGAAGAGTCTCTCAGGAAAGGGTTTCCAGCGATCCACCTGCACATCTTCGGGCCACCGGCGGCCTACCACCCCGCCCGTGGTCGCAGGGGACCGACCCGCCAGGGCCCTCTCCCACCAATGCCACCGCGGGATCGCAAACCTGCACCGGACCACTGTAGGGGGATCCCGCGGGTCGCCCGACGGTCAAGCGCCGCAGCCCACGGGGTCGATGCTAGAGCGTGTTCGCCGGTCCATCCGCCCCCAGACGCAGGCCCCTCCGGGCATCGGCCACGCTGCTCGGGCTGCTCTGGCACCCTTGCGTCTCGACCCCGGGCGGCGCCCAGACGCCGCCGCGGCGTATCGAGCTGACCGAAGACTCCGTGCCTTCGCTGGGGTCCGACACGACACCGACGACCACCGGCGCTCCTGCGGGACGGCGCTGGTTCGACAACGTCGAAGTGTGGGGCTACACCGCGGTGAGCTACCTCGACACCGGCGACACGGGATGGCGGCCCCACGGCTCGTTCTTCCTGCGCGATGCGGCACTGTTCGTCCGCGCCGACGCCACCCCGGAGGTCCGGTTCGCACAATCCGGCCGCGGCGAGACGCGGCGAGTCCGCTTCGCGCGAACCGGTCTGGTGCAGATCCACTGCAACATCCACCCCAAGATGTCTGCCGCGATCGTCGTGCTGCAGAACCCCTACTTCGCGGTGACCGACTCGGATGGTTGGTACACGGTCACCGGAATCCCGCCGGGGACCCACTCGCTTCGGGTGTGGCACCAGCTGGGCGGCGAAGCCACAAAGGCGGTCCGGTGTGAGACCGACCACGACGCCCGCCACGATTTCACGGTGCACGAGACCAAGAAGCTGGTCGCCCACCGCAACAAGTTCGGCAAGCGCTACCGCGACAAGTACTGACCGTGCAGTTCCTTTCGCTGCGAGTTCGAATCCTGTTCGGCATGGGTGCCGTGGTATCGATCTCGATGCTCTGGATGATGTACGGGATCCGCTCGGTGCTCGGTGAAGTGGCGCAGACCACCGTCGACCAGCGGCTGGAGGCCGCCAGCCGCAGCTTCGACCGCTATCTGACCAGCCGGACTCGCTTCCTGGAGGCGATGGTCGCGTCGGTTGCGGAGACCGCGCACGTCAAGTCGACCCTGGAGCTCGGCGATCGGGAAACCGCGGCGGTGTGTGCGCGCGAGGCGCAACCGAGCCTCGAAGGGCGCTTCGTGGTGCTGACCAATGCGGAGGGCAAGCTGCTCGCACACACCGCCGGAGCGGGGGCAAATCCAGACGCACAACTCGCGTCGGCGATCCGAATCGCGCTCGGCGGACAGCGCTACTCGGGCATCCTCACGGACGACCACGGTCCGTTCCTCGCCGGCGCGGCCCCGGTGACGGTGCGCACCGAGATCGGCGAACGCTTGGTCGGGGTGATCCTCGCGGGCGAGCGGGTCGATGCGCGGCTCGCCACGGAATTCCGCGAGGCGATCGGCATCGACGTGCTCGTGACTCGCGGGCAGAAGGCGGTCGCTTGGTCGATGGCCGATGCGACTTCCGTCGAGCCCGAAGCCGCCGCCAAGCTTCTCGCCGCCGGCGTGGCCAGCCACCGAAACGTGCAGCGCATCCGCGCCAGCGACATCGACCGGTTCGCGCTGACGCGCCCGTTCGGCGCCACCGGACAGATCGTGCTGTCGAACTCGGCCACCGACCTGATCGCACTCGAAGGCCACCTCTCGACCCTGGCGATCAAGTTCGGCACCCTCGCCGCTGCGGTCGCCGCCCTGCTCGGCATCTGGATCTCGCGTCGACTCACCGGTCCGCTGCGCGACCTGGTGTCCGCAGCCGACGACGTGGCGGGCGGCGACCTCGATACCGTGGTATCCGAATCCGGCACCCAGGAGACGGTGCAGTTGGGGCGGGCGTTCAACCACATGACGCAGCACGTGCGGCAGCTGGTGAACGACGTGCGACACAAGGCCGAGGTGCTGCAGCAGCAGAAGAACGAACTCGAGTGGGCCAACCAGGTGCAGCGGAACTTCCTGGTCAGCGCCAGCCACGAACTGCGCACCCCGATCACCAGCATCTCGTCGTCGTCCGAGATCCTCCTGCACCACGGCGGAGACGACGAGGCCGAGACGCGGCAGGAGTTCCTTTCGATCATCGAGAACGAGACCGAACGGCTGACCGGACTGCTGACACAGATGTTGAAGTGGACCGAGGTCGAGGCCGCGCTTTCGTGCCACAAGGTGGAAGCCTTCGACCTGCCGACCGCGGTCGAAGAGACGCTCGCCGCGTTCCGCCGCGGCAAGGGCCACGGACGCCGGGTCACCTTCCAGGTGACCAGCCAAGCCAACACGTGCCTCGGCGACCGCCCCGCGATCCAGCAGCTGATCGAGCAGCTGCTGGACAACGTGCACAAGTTCACGCCACCGGATTCGGACGTCACCGTGCTGCTGCGCGACGGCGAACTGGGTATCGAACTGCACATCGAGGACCAAGGGCCCGGGATTCCCGACGAGGACATGCGCCGTCGCGTGTTCGAGCGCTTCGTGCAGGGTGGCGACATCCTCACCGAGAAGCCACCCGGCGTCGGCTTGGGCCTGGCGATCTGCACCGAGATCGCCACCACCCACGGCGGCGAAGTGCGCTGCGAGCAGAGCGAGTCAGGCGGGGCGCTGTTCATCGTCACGCTGCCGTGGTCGATCATCGACGCCCCGGCGGAGCGCGAGCGAGTCAGCACCCAAGTCGGCGGGTGAATGCAGAGGCACGTGTGTCGGAGAGTCGCTCAGCGCGACCATTCCGAACGAAGCAGACGCCGGGAAGTTTGCGGCGTGACAGCGCGCGGCGGGTGGGTCCTCAGGTGAGCTGCGCGAAGAAGTCGTTGCCCTTGTCATCGATCACGATGAACGCCGGGAAGTCGACGACCTCGATTCGCCAGATCGCCTCCATGCCGAGTTCCTCGTACTCGATCACCTCCACCTTGCGGATGCTGTCCTTCGCCAGCCGAGCGGCCGGCCCGCCGATCGACCCCAGGTAGAACCCGCCGTGCGCGCGGCACGCGTCGGTCACCTGCCGCGAGCGGTTTCCCTTCGCCAGCATCACCAGACTTCCACCGTGTTGCTGGAACAGATCGACGTAGCTGTCCATGCGCCCCGCGGTGGTTGGACCAAAAGAGCCGGATGCGTAGCCGGCCGGCGTCTTGGCCGGGCCCGCGTAGTAGACGATGTGGTCCTTGAAGTACTGCGGCAGCCCCTCCCCCCGTTCGATCCGCTCCTTGAGCTTGGCGTGGGCGATATCGCGCGCCACGACGATCGGACCGGTCAGCGACAAGCGAGTGCGGATCGGGTAGCGCGACAGCGTCTGGCGCAGTTGATCCATCGGCTGGTCGAGGGCGATTCTCACCACCTTGTCATCGAGCTGGTCGTCGGTGACCTCGGGCAGGAAGCGCGCCGGGTTCTCCTCGAGCTGCTCGACGAACACGCCTTCCGCGGTGATCTTGCCGAGCGCCTGGCGATCGGCCGAGCACGACACGCCGATCCCGATCGGGCAAGAGGCCCCGTGCCGCGGTAGCCGGATCACCCGCACGTCGTGGCAGAAGTACTTGCCGCCGAACTGCGCCCCGATGCCGTTCTTGCGCGAGAGCTCGAGCACCTGCTGCTCCAGTTCGAGGTCGCGGAAACCGTGCCCCAGCAGGCTTCCGGCAGTCGGCAGCGTGTCGAGGTAGCGCGCACTCGCCAGCTTCACGACCTTGAGGTTGAACTCCGCCGAGGTGCCGCCGATGACGATCGCGAGGTGGTACGGCGGACACGCGGCCGTGCCGAGCGAGCGCATCTTCTCGTCGAGGAAGGCCAACAGGGACTTCGGGTTGAGCACCGCCTTGGTCTGCTGGTAGAGGAACGACTTGTTGGCCGATCCGCCGCCCTTGGCCATGAACAAGAACTCGTAGCTGCCGCCGCGCTTGCTGTAGATCTCGATCTGCGCCGGCAGGTTGTTGCCGGTGTTCTTCTCCTCGTACATCGTCAGCGGCGCCAGCTGCGAGTACCGGAGGTTCGACTCCAAGTACGTGCGTGCGATCCCCTCAGCCAGCGCCGCCTCGTCGTCGGCGCCGGTGTAGACGTCCTCGCCCTTCTTGGCCATCACGATCGCCGTGCCGGTGTCCTGGCACGACGGCAGCACGCGGGAGGCCGAGATGTTCGCGTTCTTGAGCAGCTCCAGCGCCACGAAGCGGTCGTTGTCGGTCGCCTCCGGGTCGTCGAGAATCGCCCGCAGCTGCGACAGGTGCCCGGGGCGGAACAGGTGCGCGATGTCCGCCATCGCGGTCTTGGCGAGCAACGTCAACGCCTGCGGGTCGACCCGCAGGACCCGTCGTCCGCCGAGGTCGAGCGTCTCGACGTGGTCCGTGGTGAGGCGACGGAACGGCGTCTGATCCGGTCCGAGGGGCAACATCCCGATGTAGTCCGACATGGCTCTGGGCAGGGGTCTGGGCAGGCTCTGGTTGAATGCGACGTTCGACGACGCCAGCGGGTACTTGCGCAACCGAAACTCGGTCGCGCGTGGATGTCGCCGGGAGCCCGTCGCGGTCGGGTGGAGTCTATCCGCGACAGTGGCGAGACTGGTTGTGGGGGGTTTTGGGGGTTTGGGGGTGTCTCCTCGGCCCTGAGCTCTCTCAGCCTCAACCTCTGAAGCCGCGAGGGCTCCCCTCACGACCCCGTCGGCATCGGCTTCGGGCATGGGCAAGTTGCGACCGAAGCCGATGCCGACGGGGCCGCGAGGGGAGTGAGGGGAGTGAGGGGAGTCTTGGTGTGGGAGTGTGTCGAGAGGTGCGCTGGTGCGGCGTCAGCCAGGGACCTCGTGTTGACTGATCAATCCGTGCCGCCGCCAGCCGACGTTCAGTAGCCAATTGCGCGCACGCGCGACCGGCCTGGCGAAGCCTGAAGGCACGCTACTGCTCAGCTTCTCGCGCCAGCCGTCGAACCAGCATCCCGAGGTGAACCAGTCGATCTCCCGGGCCAGCCGCACACCGTGGCGCCGGGCGTTGTTCAGCACGTAGGCCAACGCGTGCCGCACCTCGCGCGGCGTGCGCAGGATGTGGTCGTGGTAGCGGTCGGCGAACACCTTGCCTACGCGCCGCCACAGGCGATTCAGGGCCCGAGCGATGCGGACCAACAAACCCTGCATGCCGCGCGACAAGCACGAGCGGTCATTCGCCTCGACGATCATGTGCAGGTGGTTGCCCTGCACGGAGTAGTGCACCAACCGAAAGTCCTTGCGGTCGCAACCCATGGCGAACGCCGCGCGCAGCACCGCGTACACGCCGTGGCTGCGCAACGAAGGCAGCCCACGCATCAACCGTGTAGTCACGTGAACCGGAAAGCGCGAGGCCAATGCCGCACGACTCCGGTGCGACACCCCGGCCCTGTCACCTTTCGGTTTGCGACCCGCACCCTTGCGCCGACCGCCCCAGTTCATGCGAGGGAACGGAAGCAGCCCCGTGTTGTCCTTCGATCGATTCATCCGCAACACTCCACCCTTGTTAGAGCATAGTTCTACGGACCAAGCCACGATAGGTCAAGTCATGACTGAATGTTTTCACATGTATCTAAGGGGAAACCACACAATCACCCCACTCGAATCACGCTCACGATTCGCCCCCTCACGCACCGCTCCGATCAATGCCCAATCAGTGTCCCGCTCACGCGCGTTCACCCCCAGACCCCACCCGCACTCCCGCGGCTCTGGAGCTCGAGGTTGAGGGAGCCCCAGAGCCCAAGAGCCCAACACCCCCCGACCCCACTCACCCCACCAACGCCACCAACCGAGCACAAACCTGCTCCGGGCTCCGACCCGTCGTGTCCACCGTCGCATCGGCGAGCCGATACAACCGCTCTCGCTCCGCCAGGATCGTGCAAAGATGCTCGAAAGCCCGGTCATGCCCCTGCATCGGCCGAGTGTCCCCCTGCGCCACAACCCGCGCCCAGTGATCCTCAGGCGCCGCCCGCAACCACACCGTCTTGCTGCGCTGCCGCAGCACTTCGAAGGTCCGCGGCTCGGTGACCAACCCGCCGCCGGTCGCCAGCACCAGCGGATCCGACCCCGCCAGCACGTGCTCCAGCGCCTGACGCTCCGATCGCCGGTAGTAGTCGTCACCGTGCAACTCGAACAACTCCTGTAGCGCCAGGCCCGACTGCTCCTCCACCACCGCGTCCAACTCGACGAACGACCACCCCAGCTCCGCGGCGAGCATCTTCCCCACCGTGCTCTTGCCGGCCCCACGCAGCCCGAGCAACGCCAGGGCGCGCGCCCGACCGACGGCGTCCGCGCCGCGTGGCCGCAGCAGGTCCGCGACACTCGCGTCCAGCGCGAGTGCCAGGTCATCGAGCCGCAGCAGGGAAGGGTTGCCACGACCGGCTTCGATCTCGGCCAAGAAGCGCTCGGACACGCCGCTGCGCTGCGCCAGCGCCCGTCGAGTCAGCCCCCGGGCCTTGCGCGCCGCCTGCACGGCGTCACCGAGGTCGCGCAGCACGACTTCGTGGCGGTCCATTTCTGCAATATAGTGCATGAACAAGCCCGGATCAAGGCCCGGAATGTGCCGTATAGTGCTTGTTGCCACCCGTCCCGCCCGCCAGAATCGCCCTCCCATGATCCAGTTCCAGACCCAGCCTTCGGACTACCGGCACTGGCAGCTGACGTTCGACGGCGCCATCGCCCGGCTCGACATGCGCGTTCAGCCGGAGCACCCGTTCCGCGACGGCTACGAGCTCAAGCTGAACAGCTACGACCTCGGCGTCGACATCGAGCTGGCGGACGCGATCCAACGGATCCGTTTCGAGCACCCCGAGGTCCGCGTGGTGGTGCTGGGCAGCGCGGCGGAGCGGGTGTTCTGCGCCGGCGCCAACATCTCGATGCTCGGCGCCTCGTCGCACGCCTTCAAGGTCAACTTCTGCAAGTTCACCAACGAGACGCGGCTGTCGATCGAAGACGCCAGCCAGCACTCGGGCATCCGCTTCCTCGCCGCGTTGAACGGCACCTGCGCCGGCGGCGGCTACGAGCTGGCGATGGCGTGCGACGAGATCTTCCTGATCGACGACGGCAACAGCGCCGTGTCGCTGCCCGAGGTCCCACTGCTCGGCGTGCTCCCGGGGACCGGCGGCCTCACCCGCCTGGTCGACAAGCGCAAGGTCCGCCGCGACCGCGCCGACGTGTTCGCGACCCTGCAGGAGGGCCTCAAGGGCAAGAAGGCGAAGGCCTGGGGACTGATCGACGACACCTTCCCGTCGAGCAAGTTCGCCGACAGGGTGGCCGAACGGGCCCGCGCGCTGGCCGATTCGATGCCGCAGAAGGCCGACTCCGGCATCGCGCTGTCACGGATCACCGCGGAGATCGAGGGCGACACCTGGCGCTACCAGCACGTCACCGTTGAGCTCGACCGCGACCGCCGCGTCGCACGCCTCACGGTGCACGCGCCGACCACACCGCAGCCTTCGGACGGCGCCGGCTATCTGGCAGCCGGCGACGGCAGTTGGGCGCTGCGCTGCTTCCGCGAGCTCGACGACGCGCTGCTGCACCTGCGGCTCGAAGCCGAGAACATCGGCCTGGTGTTGCTGCAGACCCGCGGCGACATCGATGCGATCCTGGCCGCCGAGCGGGTGCTGTTCGAGCACCGCGCCCACTGGCTGGTGAACGAGATCCTGCTGCAGATGGCCCGCACGCTGCGCCGCTACGAACTGTCTGCGCGCAGCTTCTTCGCGCTCGCCGGCGACGGCAGCTGCTTCGCCGGCAGCTTCCTCGAGCTGGCGCTCGCCAGCGACCGCATCTACGCACTCGACGACCCGAGCCGTCCGGTCGAGATGGCGGTCGGCCCGCTGTCCGGTGGGCTGCTGCCGATGTCGAACGGGTTGTCGCGGCTGCAGAGCCGCTTCCTGGCCGACCCCGACCACGCCGCCCGGCTCGCCGCCGAGCAGCCGCGGGTCTCCGCCGCGGAAGCCGACGAACTCGGTCTGGTCACCGTCCTCGGCGACGAGTTCGACTTCGAGGACGACACCCGAATCGCCATCGAGGAACGCGCTTCGCTTTCCCCCGATGCCCTGACCGGCATGGAAGCCTCGCTGCGCTTCGCCGGCCCGGAGACGTGCGACTCCAAGATCTTCGGCCGGCTCAGCGCCTGGCAGAACTGGATCTTCATCCGACCCAACGCGACCGGTGACAGCGGGGCGCTCACCCGCTTCGGCAAGCCCGAGCCGGCCCACTTCGACTGGAGACGAACATGAGCACCGTAGACCTCGACGCCAAGATCCCGAACAACGTCAACCTCAAGGACGACAAGCGGCTGCAGCGCGCGCTGGAGACGTGGCTCCCCGGCTACCAGGAGTGGTGGGCCGACATGGGGCCATCCGACTTCAACACCGCGGACGTGTACCTGCGCACCGCGGTCGGCGTCGGCAAGGGTGGCTGGGCGCACTTCGACTACGTCAAGATGCCGGACTACCGCTGGGGCATCTTCCTCGCCGATCCCTCCGGCGATCAGAAGATCCACTTCGGTGACCACGCCGGCGACCCGGTGTGGAGCGAAGTGCCGGGTGAGATGCGCGGTCGACTGCGCCGACTGATCGTCACACAGGCGGACACCGAGCCCGCTTCGGTCGAGCAACAGCGCATGCTGGGCCACACCGCCCCGTCCCTCTACGACATGCGCTCGCTGTTCCAGGTGAACGTCGAGGAAGGGCGCCACCTGTGGGCGATGGTCTACCTGCTGCACAGCTTCTTCGGTTCGGACGGCCGCGACGAGGCGGAGGCACTGCTGCAGCGCCGCAGCGGCGACCCGGACAGCCCGCGCATCCTGCAGGCGTTCAACAACCCGATCGACAGCTGGATGGACTTCTTCTGCTTCACCGCCTTCACCGACCGGGACGGCAAGTACCAGCTCGCCGCCCTGGCCGAGAGCGGCTTCGATCCACTGGCGCGAACCACGCAGTTCATGCTCACCGAGGAGGCGTACCACCTGCAGACCGGCGAGAACGGGGTCGGCCGCATCATCCACCGCACCGCCGAGCTGCTGAAGGCAGGCAAGGACCCGCGCGCCGAGGGCGCGATCCCGATGGAGATCATCCAGAAGTTCATCAACTTCTGGTCGTCTGCCAGCTTCGACCTGTTCGGCGGCGAGGACAGCACCAACGCTTCCGAGTCGTTCGCCACCGGGTTGAAGGGCCGCTACCGCGAAGGCGACGGCATCTACTCGGACCCCAAGGCGCTCGACCAGTTCTACAAGCTGGACATCCCCGACGGCGACAAGATGCGCACCACCGAGGTGCCGCTGCGGCGCGCGATGAACGCCCTGCTGCTCGACGCGTACCACACCGATTGCACCCGGATCGCGCAGCGCTGGCAGCGCGACGTGGAGAAGTTCGAGATCGGTGCGAACATCACCCTGCCGTGCACCAAGTTCAACCGCCGTCAGGGTGTCTACTCCGAAGCGCGCTTCACTCCAGAAGGTGAGCTGATCAGCGAGGCCGAGTGGCAGAAGCGGCACACCGACTGGCTGCCGACCGAGGCCGACCGCGCCTACGTGCGGTCGTGCATGATCAAGGTGCACGAGCCGGGCAAGATCGCCAACTGGATCGCGCCACCCGCCCGTGGCGTCGACGACAAGCCGTTCGAGTTCGAATACGTGAAGCTCAGCTGATGTCGACCCGACTTCTCTACGTGTGTGAAGGTGGCGACTGCACCGAGCATGGCTCCGGTGACATCTACCACAAGATCAAGGAGTGCATCGAGGCCGAGGACCCGACGCAGGAACGCGTGAAGGTGCGCCGCTTCCCGTGCTTCGGCGGCTGCGAGGAGGCGATCAACGTCACGGTGTTCCCGGACCGCCTGTTCTACTCGCACGTCACCGAGACCGACGTCCCGGAGATCGTCGACCACCTTCTGCACGACGGCAATCCGGTCGAGCGGCTGTGCGGGCATGTGAAGCCGGACGTCGAAGAGATCGTCTGGGACATGCTGGACTCGCCGTATTGAGTTCTGCGGCCCACGGGGGCGGATGTCCGGATGAGTTCACGAGCGCGCAAGCGGCGATGAACTCGAGAACCGGTGCCGCGCCCCACGAAGTCGTACGTCTTGCTGGATAACCCCGGCAGCGAGACTTGCATATCGCGGGTCTCCGTCGTCCTTCTCGTCATGACGCTCCATGGCAAGAACCATCATCGGCCTATGTCTCCCAGCATCCTTCGCATACCGACGATGGACTTCCGCGGCTCGCACAGGAGCCATGGAATGATGCGCACACGGACATTCAAGTTGGCACCGCTTCTGCTCTCATTCCACAAAGAGATTTCTGCTGATCCCGACAACGCAAGCCACTGGTTGATTTCCCTCAGCGGGTTCGGCGCTGCTTCAGTCGCCAACCGATCGAGATCCGCCAAGAGACTCTCCAAGTGCTTCCGTGGCCGCTTCTCGTCGATCGCCACGGATAACCTCTGCTGCAACCTCAGCAACTCGAACTCCCTTGCGTCGACTCTTTGGTCGACTGGGCCGCTCATTCGTTCGCGCTCGTAGCTCGTCCAGAACTTCCGCATGTTGAGGAAGGCGAAGCTGCGGTGGCCTCCGTGCAAAGCAACAGACTTGCTGAATGCATCGCGCGCCTCATCATTCCGAGACAATCGAATCAAGCAGACCCCAATGTTGTTGAGGATCGCGGCCTTTGCCTCCTTGTCCGACTCCTTCTCAGCGAGCGCGCGAAGGCTGGACAAAGCGTCGGACCACTGCGTCGGGCTACCTTGTGCGCGCAGCGCCCTCGTCGTACAGGTACTGCTCCGTGCCCCCGGTGTAGAACCCCGGGTTGGTAGTGTCGTACCGGTTCGACACCGGCGAAGCCCCGCCCTGCACCGTGTAGTCGCGGCTGAAGCTGCTGAAGCCCTGCCCCGGCGGATGGGTACCGATGTCGACCAGATCGCGATTCGAGGTCGCATCCAGGGTGTACTTCTTCCGCTGCGCGAACGTGCTCCCGTTGTCGTCGAGCGGTGCGGCCATGCTCGCCGCGTTCAGCCCCAGCCACGCCTGCGTCACGCGGCCGAACTCGTCGTACACGTAGCGGTCCCCGCCGCCGACGTGCTGGGTGCTCGGCCGCGTGTAGGTCTCCTTGGTCAGCCGATCCACTACGTCGTACTCGTAGTCGAACTGCGACAGCACCCCGGCCCCGACCTTCTGGTCCTTGAGCTGGATGATGCGCTTGTACGCATCCCACCCCACCGTCGTCTTGCCCGACGCGGTGCCGCTCACCACCCGCTCGTTCACGTCGTGGCCCTGGTGGCGGTACGTCGCCAGCGAGCGCATCGCCGCGCCCGGCACTTGGTACTGGATCTCTTGCAGCCGCCCCACGTTGTCCGGCGTGTAGGTGAGGTTCAGGCCGCCAGAGTAGCCCAGCGCGGTGCGGAAGTCCGGATCGGTCCTCCTACCCGGCCTCAGCTACCCACACGGGTTCCTGTAGCGCCTGGACATACTGGACTCGCCGTACTGAGTTCAACTGCTTACCGCGACGTCAATTGAGCGATAGCCGCCTCCGCGCTCCTGCGGACCCCCTCGTTCGAGTCTCTTTGCAACCTCAACAGCAATTCGCGCGTGGACTCGTGTTTCCAGTCCAAGACTGGGAATAGGGCCCCAAAGGCATGAAAGCGAACTGCAGGGTCGTCGTGGTCGATCAACTTGCGCAGTCGAGAAACCAGCTCATGAGAGTCGTACAACTCAACTGGCAGCTCGCCTAGAATCCAGGCTCCAACTGAGACCAGATCAGAGTCCGACGAGTCTAGTGCCGGGACCACATCCTTTGCGTCACGGCCTCTGCGAAACTGATCGACGATACTGTTCAGACCCTTGCCGTCATCCGCGGCGCCGAGAATCTGCCGGAGCTCTCTCTCCATCGACACTATCCCCTCCAGTTGCGTAGTTCTCGCCTTCGAGGCGCGCGAGCCGCGTGATCCGCAACGCGAATCGCATTCTCCATTGCCGATCGGATCCGCGAGCGGAGTTCACGCCCAGTGAGATTCGCGTGCACGGTCGAGATGGAATGAAAGAGCCTGACATCCATGTTGTTGCGTCGTTGCTCAGTCAACCCATCAACACGAAGTAGGCTCACGTGCGACTATCGCGGGAAGAAGTTCGAAGCGCAACCCACACCCTTCCGGAGATTCGTTTCGAGGAGCACGACCTGACGTCGTTCTCGGGTCTGGTCATCCTCCAAGCGCTCTCGAACGGTCTGCAACTACGGAAGATGCTGCAGGACTGCGTGCGGCACTTGTCGAGGTCGGTGAGCTACGGCGCGAGCACGATGCTGCTGATCTTGATCACGCACTCGTTCCTGGGGTGGCGGCGTCTCCGGGACCTGGACTACTACCGCGACGACCCTCTGCTCAAGCGGTTCCTCGGTCTTCGGCGCGTTCCCGACGTGTCGACGTTGTCTCGTCGGTTGCCGCAGATGGATGAGCGCGTGGTGACGAACATGCGAAAGCTGATCCGCTCGCTGGTGATCGAGCGCGTCAAGATCAACTCGCCGAGTCGGGTGACGATCGACTTCGACGGCTCGGTGATCAGCACCAAGAGCCGACGCACCGAAGGAACTGCGGTCGGGTACAACAAGAAGAAGGGGCAGCGGAGCTACTACCCGCTGTTCGCAACGGTCGCGCAGACCGGTCAGGTCTTCGATGTCCTGCATCGATCCGGCAACGTGCACGATTCGAACGGCGCCCTCGAGTTCGTCAAGTCATGCATCGCCGAACTGCGGGAAAGCGGCTTCCGGGGGCGAATCGAGACCCGCATGGACGGAGCGCACTTCAGCGAGCAGACCTGCGGCTGGCTCGAAGCCGAAGGGGTCGACTTCTCGATCAGCGTGCCCTTCGAGCGCTTCCCCGAGGTGAAGGGGATGATCCGTGAGCGGTCCAGGTGGAACGTCATCGACGACGAGTGGTCCTGCTTCGAGCTGACGTGGAAGCCGAAGAAGTGGGCCTCGAAGATGCGCTGCATCATCTGTAACTGTCCTGGCAACCCCATCTGGGAAGTTCGCGATCCGCCGGCAGACTCGCGCGGATGTCGAAACGCACGCAGCGACGCCGCGAGATCGAGCACTGGCTGTCGCGTCGCGAGGCGCAAGGCCTCACCCTCCGTGACCTGTCCGCCCGCTCCGGCATCCCCGTGGGCACGCTGGCCTGGTGGTCGCACCGGCTGAGGAAGGAGCAGGCTGAGTCCGAGTTCGTCGACCTGGGTGTCGTCGAACTGAGCCCGTCCGATGTCGCGGAGAGCGCCAGTCCAGAGTTGGTGCTTCGACATGTCGATGGCTTGGTCGTCGAGGCGCGAGGCCGCATCGCCGACCGCCTCGTGGAGCGACTGCTGTCCGAGCGTACGACGTGCTGAGCCTGCCGGCTCAGGTGCGCGTGTTCCTCTGCTGTGCCGTCACCGACATGCGCAAGCAGTTCGATGGTCTGTGCGCGCTCGTGGAGCACTCGCTCAGCTGCGATCCGTACGCCGGCGACGTGTTCGTCTTCTTCAATCGCCGACGCGATCGTGTGAAGTTGCTGCTGTGGGACGGCAACGGATTCTGGATGCTTGCCAAGCGCCTCGAGAGCGGCCGGTTCGATGCGTGGCGGTACTCGAGCCGCGACGACGACACGCACGTCGAGATCGATCGCGCCCGACTGATGATGTTGCTCGAAGGAATCGACGCGAAGAAAGCGAAGTTCCGACGCCACTTCGCACGCACGGTCCGTATAGGTCGGCGCGGTGGTGGTGGACCCAAAGACGACGAGGATCGACCTCGAGCAGATCGACGAGGCGGGGCTGCGTGAACTCGTGCCCATGTTGCTCGAGAAGATCGCGCTGCAGGACCAGCGGATTGCCGAGCTCGTCCGCATGGTCCACGGGCGCAGCTCCGAGAAGTCGCGCTACATGCACCCAGGGACGTTGTTGCCCTTCGCCGAGTTCGACGAACTGCGCGAGGACCTGGAAGCCGCCAAGAAGGCAGCCAAGACCGTCGAGGTCCCGGCTCACACACGGACGGCCAACAAGCGGCGGAAGGATTTCCCCGATCACCTACCCCGCCGGACGACAACTTGCGCGGTCGATGCCGACCAATTGCCGTGCCCGGACTGCGGTGAAGTGCGCGTCCAATTCGGTGTCGAGACCCGTCAGGAGCTCGAGCGCATCGAGATCACCTACGTGCACGTGTTCGAGCGGGCGAAGCACGCGTGCCGGTCCTGCCAGGGCAACGTGATCGTGGCCGACGGTCCGCCGTGTGTGATCGAGAAGAGCATCCTTGGCCCGGGCTTCCTCGCGCAGATCATCTTCGAGCGCTTCTGCAACCACATGCCCTACGCGCGGCTGGAGAAGAAGTACAAGGCCGAGGGCCTGTCGCTGTCGCGGAGCGTGATGTGCAGCTCGGTGCTGCGATGCGCGGAACTGCTCGAGCCGGTCTACGACGCCCACGTCGCCGACGTGCTCGAGAGCCTCGAGAACTCGGTGCTTCAGAGCGACGACACGACCGTCGTGCAGCGCAACGGCAACCAGCCCGGCTGTCGCGATGTCCATGTCTGGGCCTGGCGAGACCAGTACGCCGGCGTCTTCTACGAAGCCACCGACACCCGCAACCGCGACGGGCCGAAAGCCGTGATCGGCAACCGCCGAGGTCGACTGCAGTGTGACGGACACGATTGCTACTCAGGGCTCGATCCGGGCGAGATCACACGGATCGGGTGCTGGGCGCACGTGCGTCGCTACTTCGAGAAGGCGAAACGGAGCGGTGATGCCAACGCCAACGAGATGCTCGACTGGATTGGCACGCTGTTCCGCGTCGAGCGCGAAGCGAAGCAGCGTGCTCAGGACGAGCGGCGTACCCTCACCGATGAAGAGCTGCTCGCCTTGCGCCGGGAGAAGTCCAAGTCGATCCTCGATGCCATCCGAGCCTGGCTCGACCATGCGCAGCTGAATCCGCCCAGCCTCCCAGGCGGACCGCTGATGAAAGGCGTGGTCTACACCCGGAATCAGTGGGCGACGCTGATCCGCTTTCTCGATGACGGCCGCATCCGCGAGATCTCGAACAACGGCTGCGAGAGGGCATTGCGTGCCACGGTCATCGGCAGGAAGAACTGGCAGTTCTTCGGCTCCGAAGAGGGCGCCAAGGCAGCGGCGGTGATGATGAGTCTGGCGCAGTCGTGTCGGGAGCACGGGATCAACCCGCTGCTCTACCTCCGCGACGTGTTGCATCGAATCTCGACCACGCCGCAGTCCCGCATCCGGGAGCTGACCCCGAGGGGATGGAAGGCCGTCGGCGACGAGATCGAACGACACAAGCAGGGGCAGGACGCCATCGCAGCGGCCGTGCGATCGCTGAGCTTTCGCCTTCACGAGACCGGCGCGTAGTCAACCTAGGCGCTGGGGGCGCCGACCTCGGGCGACACTGGGAAGCCGGTGGCGGCGGGTGTGGTTGGCTGGACAGTTACGAAGACCAACTCTGGACTGGCGCTCTCCGCGACATCGGACGGGCTCAGTTCGACGACACCCAGGTCGACGAACTCGGACTCAGCCTGCTCCTTCCTCAGCCGGTGCGACCACCAGGCCAGCGTGCCCACGGGGATGCCGGAGCGGGCGGACAGGTCACGGAGGGTGAGGCCTTGCGCCTCGCGACGCGACAGCCAGTGCTCGATCTCGCGGCGTCGCTGCGTGCGTTTCGACATCCGCGCGAGTCTGCCGGCGGATCGCGAACTTCCCAGATGGGGTTGCCAGGACAGTTACGGTGAGGTTCAGGCCGCCAGAGTAGCCCAGCGCGGTGCGGAAGTCCGGATCGGTCCTCCTACCCGGCCTCAGCTACCCACACGGGTTCCTGTAGCGCCTGGACATACTGGACTCGCCGTACTGAGTTCAACTGCTTACCGCGACGTCAATTGAGCGATAGCCGCCTCCGCGCTCCTGCGGACCCCCTCGTTCGAGTCTCTTTGCAACCTCAACAACTACTCGCATCGTGCAAGCTGGCACAATAGCCCCACCGCAGATGGCTCGGACATTTGTGTTTATTTCCGATGCACCACACTAGTCTAGCGTTCATTGAGTAGTTCGATCTCGTCTCCCTGCTTCGCGATGATCCCTGCTCCAATTGGCTTCGCATCTCTCCAAAGCTGGAGCCAGACTCCGCCCACGGCTGGTTTCTCTGATGTCAGACGGCTGCCCGACTCATCGATGTACAGTTCAAACGAGTCTTGCGACACCCAGATCAAGTACACCCCGTCACTGGCTAGCAGGCTGCGGCCTCTGCCCTGCCCTCTGACCTCATGGACGCACAGAGCAAAAGACGTGCTGACTGTGTTCGTATTCCTGCCGGCAACCGTTCCCACGCAGTATGGTTTCCACCGCTTCGCATTTGTGGAAGTCAGGTACCATCTACCTCCCACCTCGCGTTCTGTATCTGGGCCACAGCTGCTGACCCAGCCGGGCCGACCTCGATCAAGAATCAAGATACTGATATGACGCTCAGCGAGGCGTAAAGCTGAAGCTTGAACAGTCCACCTCGCCCACCCGCGCTCATCTGAGGTCGTGCACAAACCCGCCTTACCAATCAACAGGTCAGATTGCCCGAATTCTCTGAATCTGGAACGAAATACAAGCTGGCACACCCTCTTGGACAGCGGAAATCCAGAATCGTCTCGAATCATTGCCAACAGATCGGTCGTCACCAGGTCCAACACAACTTCCTGTCTACGCACATCAGTCGGACCTTGTGGCCCCATGAAACTGACTGGAGTTGTCGCGACTGAGCTCTGGCATATGTTTATATGCGTTCCGATCTGCACATAAGGAAACTCATATACACCGCGCTTGCGCCTAATGCAAAAATCGCGGTAGTCTACATCAGGGTCTTGCTCCGACTCACTGTCTATCAAGAAGAATGTGTCGGGCCAATCAGCCACTCGGTTGTTCTTGTCTCGCAGCCGAACAACCAGCGCGCCAGTTTCCGGTAGACGAAATAACATGTTGTCTGGCCACGACTCGTCCACGTCTAGCACCGGATGCTGCACATCAGGGCCTAAGCACCCCAGAACCAATTCTATTCGCCTGCCTCCTTTCAGATCTCGCGGAACCTCTTGCAAGTGCTCAATCGTAGCTCGGCCGTTCTCGTCTGTCCAAGCTCGATGCGACCAATAAGATCCGTCTCTGCGAGCCTTCGCGCATGAAGCGTGTATCATTAATCCTACAGCTGGCCTCCCCGCGGCGTCGTTCACACTGATACGGCGTGAAACGTCCGTTGCCAGCTGTAGTCCTATTACGCCACCAGTGTTCTCCGGCTTTAGCTCTCTCTCCGCGTACAGCACTCCGAGTCGACACGCCACGCTTGTCATCGATCCATGCACTTCCTCCAAGACAATCTCACCGTTACTGTCCGTCAGCTTGACACTGCCGAGAAGCTGGTTTCGCTCCCATGCATCACACCATCGGCGTGGAGGCTCACTCCAGTCTCTCACTTCGACGTCCCCGGGCGTGGCGGGACAGAGTTCGTAGGAGTGAACTGCGACTGCGGCTCTTGGAACCGTTGCCCCAGACGGCATCAACAGCCGCAACCGATAGCGCAGAAGAGGGCCATGTAGCGCCGGTTTGGGCGACGACTCCAACGCGCGCCAGTCGTGCCTGAGCTCCGCTTCTGTTGCCTTGTTTGGACGCTCTGCCACTGGATCTGCGGGTCGAGGCACAGGAAGCACGACCACGGCGGGACAGCGCAGGAACCACAACAAGCCCGTAGCCGATACGATGACAAACAGACCCAGAGTCACCCGTGCCCCGCGCGATAAGGTGATCATGCGGCAGGAAACCTGGTTATTTTCCGCACCGCGCGCAGAAAAGGGTTGTATTCCACCATGTTTCATGCCCGGCGCCAAATGACTTTGCTACTAGGATGTATCACGACAGTCATATCTTTACCGTCTTGGTCAGCCCCAATGTAGGATCCATCTGTCTGACGAAACCCGAAGTCAAAGGGGGACGTCGCATCCTTTGTGCCTCGTCCTTTCGGGTTGAAGTCAAAGGGATACGAACCGTCCGCCGCTTTTTTCTTCTTGTCTTTCTTAGGATCCCAAAACCGCACTGCAAAGATGCGTTTTTTATCACACTTCTTGCACTTGTGTGCTACGGCTTCGGCCTCCGTGGTGTAGCACGTCACACTCTTTGGGAACATGTTGTTCACGCCTCCCATTAGGCAGGCGGTCACACCGATACAGCCCAGCCTATATCTAGTGCTGTTCCGTTTCCCACCGTTCTTCGGTTTTACTTTCTCATTTCCGATCTTCCTTTCGTCTTTCGTCATGTGGTCTTTCCAGAAATCTTTGGCATCTTTCCCCCATTTCCCGCCAAACTTCGTCCACCCATCCTTCCCGCTGGGCTTGACTACCGGGCGATCGGCCGGCGGCTTCCCCTGCTTGTCCTGGATTACGCCACCGCTCAGGAACGACCAACTACCCCCGTCAGAGTCCAATGCCGTTAGCCTCCCAGTCTGCACCTGATCGGCGCTGTGAGAATCTCGCGCGAGAGCGTCCCCCGAGCGCGGTTCCTCGAGCGTCGCGCGAGTCGTGGCGAACAACGCGACCTGACGGTCTGTCGAGTACTGCCAAACAAGGTCAAGGTTGCCAGCAATCGATTCTCGGTTGTGCAAACAAGCAGGTGTCTGCTGGGTACGCGGTGTCGCAAGCTGTATGATCTGGGTCGGTCAATCAATGCGCGGTCACTCGCGCATTTTTGTTCTGAAAAGAGGCGGTTCTCACCATGGCTGGCACACAAGAAGCTAGCTCAAATTCGGTCTGACGGAATCACGATTCCTCGTGCACACAAGTTTCTCTCTGGCTTGCTCCGCGAGCTAGACATCGAGGATGTCCGCGTTGGCGATCGCGATTTCAGTCGCTGCGGTGCACTCAGCCCAGAACTTCTGATCGCGATCCTGCTGTTCATGGCAGGCGACGGCAACCGTCGCGGCTACCGGCATCTCCTGAACACTTTTTGGGATCAGGCCACGGACTTCGAGATCGATCTTCCCTCGACGAAGCCAGTGACCGCCGCCTCGTTCTGCACGGCACGGGAGAAGGTCGCTCCCGAGTTTCTGCGCTCGCTGGTGCATGCCGTCTGGCAGAAGATGTTGGATGACTTCCCGGACGCGTCCTCGTTCCGTGGTCGGCAGGTGTACGCAGTCGACGGATGCAAGATCAACGTCAAGCGGAGTCCCGAGCTGGATCGCGAGTTCGGTCGCCCTTCCGGTGCCTATGTGCCGCAGGTGCTCATGAGCGCGCTGGTCAACGTCTGTAGTCGCACACCCGTCGACGTCGCCGTCCGGGGACACGCTTCGTGCGAGCGGTCGATTCTGCTCGAGGAGCATCTTCAGTTCCTCAGCCCCGGCGACATCCTCGTGCTCGATCGTGGCTACCCATCGTACGAGATGATCCGAGCCCTCCTCGACGCGCGGGTCGACTTCCTGGTTCGGACGCCGGTGAGTTCGACGTTCCCCGCGATCGCGGAGTTTCTTGCCACCGAAGCGAACGACGCAGTCGTCTACTTGGACCTGCCCGGGAAAGCGAGTTGCCAGGCTCAGAGGGTCAAGCTGCGAGCTATCAGGACTCAGGGACCGGACGGCCCAGCCGTGTTCCTCACGTCGCTTGCTCGCGGGGAGTGGTCTTGGAGTACCCTCACCCAACTCTACAAGCTCCGTTGGGAGTCGGAGGAACTCTACAAGACTCTCAAGTCTGACTACCTGGACCCGAGGCAGTTCCACTCGCACAAGGCACAAGGTGTGCGCCAGGAAATCTGCGCCACGATGCTCTTTCTGGGAATCTCGCGCTACCTCATGGCCGCTGCGGCTGAGGTTCACGATTCCCCGCTGCACGAGATCTCGCAGAAGGGCGCGGTCCTGTGTTTCGGCCAACACCTCGTTCGTCTGTTCCGAGCCGACTCAGATTCGGCAGCTCACGTTGTCCAACTCCTACTCCACAGAATCGCCAGATCACGCGACAAGCGCCGTCCTCACCGTTCCGCCCCGCGCGTCTCGAACAAGCCACGCTCAAAGTGGACCCCTACGGGACGAAGGGGACGCTAACGGCATTGGTCAGAGTCCACCCCCAACGTCGGCGCCCCCGGCCCATACCCGTACCCATTCCCCAGCGTCGCTGGGTCGTACCAGATCCCCATCGGATCGATCGTCACGAACCGCCCCAGCAGCGGCGAATAGTACCGGTGCCGGTTGAACACCAGCCCCGTTTCACCGTCGTACCGCTTCCCCGTCCACAGCATCGGGTTGCCCACCGACGACAACCGCCCCACGCTGCTCCCGCCCACGAACACCTCCGGCAGCCCGTACGGGTCGTACTCCACCCGCTCCACCTCGCCACCGTCCTTGTCCACCAGCAGCACCACCGAGTCGTGCCGCATCTGGTGCGCGAAGTACTCCACGTACACCGGGTTCTCCCCGTTCTCGTCGCGCCGCACGTACGCCACCAGCTCATCCAGCCGGTCGCCCCACACGAACGCCTTCCGCGTCACCTTCACGACCTGACCCTGACCGTTGGGGACCAGCTCGATCTGCTCCACCTCCCGCCAGCCATCGTAGGCGAAGTACTGCGCCACTCCCTCGCACAGCAGCACCTTCGCCAGCCGCCGGTTGTGCACGTCGTAGCTGTAGAGCCCCACCAGATCCAAGCTGGTCATCGACGACGACGTCGTGGTCGTCCCCTGGCTCGACGTCACGCTCGGACTCGTCGTCAGCGTGAACACGTCCCGCAGCGTGGTCCGCACCTTCTCGGTGCCGCGCAGGACCTTCACGTCCTTGGCGATCCGGCCGTAGTCGTGGTTGTTGTTCGCCAGGATCCTCGCTCGCCCGGCCCGGAGCTGCGCGAGCGTCGGGCGGTACGCCGTCCGCGTCCGGGTCACCGGACCGCTGCTGCTCGTTGAAGACTGCGCCTGCTGTGTGCAGCCGCCGAGCATGTAGATCTCGCTCAGGCGGTTGTTGTAGTCGTACACGTAGTACTGCGACCCGTCGAACACCAGGTTGCCGCGGTCGTCGTACAGGTACTGCTCCGTGCCCCCGGTGTAGAACCCCGGGTTGGTCGTGTCGTACCGGTTCGACACCGGCGACGCCCCGCCCTGCACCGTGTAGTCGCGGCTGAAGCTGCTGAAGCCCTGCCCCGGCGGATGGGTACCGATGTCGACCAGATCGCGATTCGAGGTCGCATCCAGGGTGTACTTCTTCCGCTGCGCGAACGTGCTCCCGGTGTCGTCGAGCGGTGCGGCCATGCTCGCCGCGTTGAGCCCCAGCCACGCCTGCGTCACGCGGCCGAACTCGTCGTACACGTAACGGTCCCCGCCGCCGACGTGCTGAGTGCTCGGCCGCGTGTAGGTCTCCTTGGTCAGCCGATCCACTACGTCGTACTCGTAGTCGAACTGCGACAGCACCCCGGCGCCGACCTTCTGGTCCTTGAGCTGGATGATGCGCTTGTACGCATCCCACCCCACCGTCGTCTTGCCCGACGCCGTGCCGTAGCTCAGCACGCGCTCGTTCACGTCGTGGCCCTGGTGGCGGTACGTCGCCAGCGAGCGCATCGCCGCGCCCGGCACTTGGTACTGGATCTCTTGCAGCCGCCCCACGTTGTCCGGCGTGTAGGTGAGGTTCAGGCCGCCAGAGTAGCCCAGCGCGGTGCGGAAGTCCGGATCGGTGGACCCGAACGTGCTGGCGATGGTCGTCAGCGGCGCGATCGGCGCGCCCTCGTACACGAAGTGCGCCGCGAGCCCGCGCCCGATGCTGTCGAGCTCGGCGGTCGTGCCGTTGACCAGCACCATCAGGCCGCTGCCCGGGTCCTTGCGGTAGGTGCCGTTCGAGACCATCTGGCCGCGATGGTTGCGGTTGAGCACCTCGCGCGCCGTCAGGCCGGACACCAGCAGATTGGCGTTCAGGTCGTCGCGCGACTCGCGCACCAGCAACCGATCGAGCGGATCGTAGTGGTGGTCGATCGTCACCCCCTGCCCATCGCTGCTGAACTGCACCCGATCCGCATCGTCGTAGCGGAACAGCAAGCTGTGCGGTTTGTGCGGCGAGGTCGGGGTCGGCGGATCGGCGTAGTTGGCGCCCGGGCGCTGGATCACCGTGTTGCGCCCAACGAAGTCGTACGTCTTGCGCGTCGCCAGGCCCTTGCCGTCGGTCAGTACCTCGAAGGTCTCGCCGGTGCTCGCGCTGTCATGGTCGGTGAATGCGACCCGCCGCACGATGTCGTACGTCGAGGTCGTCTTGACCATCGCGTGCTCGACGGTGCGGCCGCGCCCGTCGTAGTAGCTCTTCGTCTCGTTGCCCAGGGCGTCGACCACGCGGTCGACTTGGCCCAGCGAATCGGTGTACACCGACAGATCGCGCGGCACGGCCGCACCGTCTTGGCCGGTGTCGCGGTACTTCGTCAGCACGCCACCCGTGCCGTACAGCGCCCGCTTCTCGAACTTTGACCACGCTGTTGCCGCTCGAGTGTGTCTCCCGCTCGTAGCGCACCGTCACCTTCTCCACCAGATCGGTGGCCGCGAGGTAGCCGTACTCGGTCTGGTTCTCGCCGGGGTTCTGCGCGTCGTCGACCTTCCACAGCCGGCCTTTGTCGTCGTAGACGTAGGTGACCTTGCGGTTGCCGGGGTGCGTGACCTCGGTCACCTGCGAGCGCTTGTCGTACTCGTAGCCGGTGACGCGGGTCGTCGTGCCCGGGAGGATCGACTCGGTGACGGTCCGCACGCGGCCGAGCTCGTCGCGGCCGTACACCACGTTGGCGATCACGTTCGCCTGCGGGTCCTTGATGCAGCTCCCCACCATCCGGCCGAACGCGTCGTACGACCACTCGTGGCCCGCGCCACCGAGGGTACCGGTGTACTCAGGAATCGGGCTGTTGGTCACGTACTGCGTGGGCGCGGTCCGCGTCGGCTCGACCATGCGGCGGACCAGGCCGGCGTGGTTGCGCTCGTACACGAAGTTCCCCGACCCCGGCTGGTAGACCTTCACCACGTCGAGGTTGCCGTCGATGTAGAAGCGCTCCTCTTCCTTCACCGACGTGCCATGGGTGCGCACCGTCTTGAACAGCGTGCCGTAGCCGTCCCGGGTATAGGTCACCATCGTGCCGTTCGGTTGATCCACTTGGGTGAGCTCACCGCCGGGGCCGTACAGGGAGACCTCCCGTGTCATCCAGGGATCGGGACCCGCGGTCACGTTCCCGCTGCTCTCCGCGGAATGCAGGGGCCGACGGTCGCGGAAGGTGAAGTACAGCCGCGACCCCATGTGCTGGTACTCCTCGCGCACCCAGTCGCGCGGGTTGTTCGGCGCCTGGCCGTGTGCTGACTGCTGCCCGTCGCTCGAGTTGCGGTTCCAGCGCAGCACCGAGCAGGGGTGGCCGAACACGTCGTAATAGACCTGCACCCGCTGCGCGGTCGCTCCGCGCGGCGTCTGCGCCTCGAGCAGCCGGCCCTCGGCGGTGCGGCGGTACTGGGTCGTGGTCGGCACCGAAGAGCCCGAGTGCGCGACCTTCTCGCCCAGGCGACCCCAGTCGTCCTGGTCGAGCGTCGTGGTAGTCGGGGCCGAAGACCCCGCGCCTTCGGTGATCGCGCACAGGAGCTCGTTGCCGTACGGCTTGCCGGTGGCGTACAGGAACGTCGTCGCCACCGGCGTGCCACCGTACGACTGCGGGTCCTGGATCGCCACGGTGCGCCCCCGGGCGTCGAAGTCGATCCAACGGATGATCTGGGTGCTGCCCTGGCCGGTTGTGACGGTCGGGCTCTTGATCGTCAAGCCATCGGGCTTCTTGCCGTAGTCGGGTTGCTGGCGTGAGGTCAGCAGGTACTCGAAGTCCCAGGCGCGCTCGTCGGGTCTGCCCTTGGCGTAGATCAACTTCTTGCGCAACGCGCCTTCGGGGGTCGCGTCGTACCAGCTCGCGGTGTACTGGTGCTCGATCGTCAGCTTGGTGGTGCCAGAGTTGTCGGACGGATCGGGGATCTTCTCGGTCAGCAGACGGCCGGTGTTCGGGTCCCAGGTGAACTCCGAGAAGCGGCCCGACGGAAGCTGCGTGACCTTGGTCGGATGGTTGCAGCCGCAGCCGGTGGCGCCGTACTCGTACAGCCACTCGATGAACAGCGGCTCGGGATCCGGGCCGAGACCTCCGCCGAGCACGTGGGCCCGCGGCCGGCCGGTGGCGTTGTCGGGCGGAGTCCAGCGGCGAGAGACCGTACGGCCGAGGCTGTCGCGCGTGTAGCAGTGCACGTTGTCGCGCGGGTCGACGTGGTAGACCTTGCTCACGTACGCGTCGGCGCCGGTACCGGTCTCCTCGTAGTAGAATTTGTACTGATCGCCGAAGCGGTTGGTGAGCTGCTGGACGCGGTACCGCGAGTAGTAGTGGGTCGTGCCGCCGTAGCCCCCGTCATCGAGGACGTACGCCACGGTCAAGATGATCTTGCTGCCGGAGCTGCCACCCAGGGTCTTGTCGCTGGAGTAGTGCTCCTTGACCTGCGTCACCTTCCAGTCGCCGCCGAACTGCGCCCAGGTGTACTCGAGGATGTAGTAGCGGTCCGTGCTCGCGGCGAGGTTGTAGAGCTCGTTGTCGGGCGGGAGCAATCCGGGGGTGGACCCTGCAACCGACGGCGACTTCGGGTAGTAGGCGTAGGCCACGTTGCCGTTCGAGTCGAGCCCGAATCCCCAGGCGAGGTCGGCCACCGTGGCGGTGCCGCCGAGCTTGTTGGCGAGCGTGACGTTCTGATAGCTGACGTCGAGTGTGCCGTTGGCACCCCAGGTGTAGAGCTCCTTGATCCCCTGCGGGTACTCGATCTCGATCAGGCGGTGGCTGGTCGCGTCGTAGCGGAACTCGGTCTTGTTGTCGAAACGGTCCTTGTACCACGCGACGCGGTACATCTCCTGGCCACTGACCGCAGTGTAGCGGTCGAACTTCGAGATGCTGCCATCGACGAACCGGAGCTCGAGCACGTACGCGCCGCCTTCGGCGGGTCCTTCCCAGTAGACGTAGACGCGTGTCGCGACGTCCGGCGAGTCGAACCAGGCGAGGAACTTGCCCGCGACGTTGGGGTCCGGCGTCTTGGAGGTGAACGCGTAGCGCTTGCCGACGATGTTGCCCTTGCTGATGTACGCCTGGTTCGGTCGAATCCAGAACTCTTGCAGCGAAGACGGCGACGCGGTGGCCTCCGGAAGATAGGTCGCGATCGGACTCGACATCGAGACGTGGGTGATCATCCCGAGTGCTGCGGTGCCCGGCAGCGCCCCGGGGATCTCGATGGGGCGATAGGGATCGTGATTCCGCGCTTCGTGGAACGGCACGCCGATGTAGGTGCCGCGCGCCAAGGTCCCGCCAGGGCCGGGGTCCTCGACGATCTGCGGCGGCCGGGGCCGCCAGGTCAACAGACGTAGGTCGCCATTGAGCGACAAGATGTCGTCGTCGATGCGGCTGTCCGAGCCCCAGACGCAGTGGAAAGCGGCCCAGTCGGGGCAATCCTCGCCGGCCATGCTTCCCGACTGCGCGGCGACGGGAAGCGACAGCAGAAGGAAGGTCAGCGCAACGTTGTAGGTAGAGCGTAGGGCTTTACCGAGCACCGAGCACCGAGCACCGAGCAAGCGACGTTCGACATCGTGTTCTCTCCTTGGGGATTCGCCGCTCGTTCGAGCAGCGATCGTTCACGCCCCGGTTTCTAGCACGGGGAAGTAGCCGACGTCTAGCGCACGAATGTGAAGATCCTTGTGATCACCATGGAATGTTTCCCGCATACCCGCAAGACACAGCCACAGCTCTGCTCATGTGCGCTCGCGCACTCAGGAATCCTCCGGATGCCGACCAACGGCGACCGCACGCCCCCGCGTGCAGCGATCGCTCGCCGACGCCGATACCGCGCAGCTCGAAGATGCCGTTTGCGCCGCTCTGCGCCACGCGGCGAGCGAAGTCCAGTGGACCCCGCACTCACTCTGGCGAGCCGAAGCACCGCGGAAACGAGCCAAGCCCTTCAGTCCCGCTGTCAGGGCTGTTCGTTGCCTTCCGGCGGAGCCTCCCCCTCCTCCGCGGAACCACCGCCACACGACGCCCCCCGCGCCTCCTCCCCATCGCACTCCGCTCGCTCCAGCAGCAGGTCACCTCGCAGCACGCTTGGCAACACGCCTCGCCGCACACTGCTTCGGTGAGGCACGCCAACTCGCCGGCCTGCCGTCGGTCAACCGCAGGCTCGCGAGTCGACGCCCGCCGCACCGCAGCCACCTTGGCCCCGAGACTGTCGAGCAGCGCCGCGATCACGCGCCCCGGATCGCCCAGCGGCAGTCCGCGGTGCGCCGCGGAGGCGCGCACCAGCGTCCGATCGAGGTGGTCCGCCACGTCCCCCGCGTCGACGCCGAGCGGCGCCGTCGCAGCCCATGCGTTGAACCGCCCGCGCGCACGGTCCTCAGTCAGGTCGGTCCACGCATCGAGCGCGTAGACGAAAGCGCCGAGCGCGCGGCCGAGCTCGGACAACCCGTCAGCCAACTCCGGTCGCCCACATACTCGGCCCGCGTGGGCGAACACCTGCCCGACCAACTCGGCGCTGGGCCGGGCCAGCACCTCGATGGTCGGCCGTGCGGCGCGTTCGCGAGCCGCCTGCCGCGCCGGCAACTCATCGAACAACGCGGTCGGCACGCCCAACGCGCGCAGCTGTTCGCGAGCCCGCGCGGCCGGACCGCGCAGCAGGCGCAGCCCCACGCGGCTGCGCAGCGGGCGGTCGCCGTCCGCGAGATCATCGCGCAGCTTCGCCTCCACGGCGCCGACATTCGCTGCAGCCAACAGCGCCGACGCGCGCGGGTCGAGCAAAGACACCCCGACGCGCCGCAACGGCAACGCCGTGCACGGTCGGCGTTCGATCGCGCGGCCCGGCGTCAGCCCGGCGAGTACCAACGCAAACACCGTCTGGTCGTAGTTGGTCAGCAGCGACGCCGATCGACCACAGGTAGCGTGCAACGCGTGACACCCGGCACAGAACGCGGCCCGGTACAGGTCTCGATCCCCAGGCGTGAGCAGCGAACGACGAATCCGTAGCGAGCCGAACACGGCCGGCGACGATAGAGCAGCCGCCTGACCGAGGGGCGAGAAACTCGGATCAACGAGCCACCTGCAGCTGCATCGGCTGCGGCACGTCGGAAAGCCCGTTGATCTGCAAAGGAGCCGCGGCCCACTTCTTCCGGCCAGGCCCGTACAGCACCAGGCGGTAGCTGCCGGGCGGTACGCTGACGCGGAACCGCAGTGGTCCGGCGTTGCCGATGCCCCCGGTCCAGACGGGAGCGGGCGCCGCACCGGCATATGCGTGCAGCTGCAGGAATCGTGGCCGCTCCACACCGGCCGGCCAGTCCACTTCGACCACGCGCAACGCGGCGCGCCCCACTTCCAGGTCGACGATGTCGGCCTGACCACCGGACACCCGCACATCGCGGAACATCGAGCGGACGCGGTCGCCGGACACGTGCAGCCGGTAGGTCCCGTCGTGCACCGCGCCGCTGCGGTACACCCCATCGGCGTAGTGCACCACCGCCGCCTCGTTGCCGGTGCGGTCGAGCAGCTGGAGGGCGAGTTGCGCCGGCGGCTCGCCACCGGCGTAGCGAACCCTACCCGTGAGAACCGCGCCGGCCGCGATCTCGATTCGGCCGAGGTCGAGTTCCTGTCCGACCTGAAGTTGGTGGGTGGGGAGCTTCCGCCACGGCCGCCGCTGCGGGCACACCTTGATCTGGACGCGGCCGGGCGGCACGTCCTCGATGCGGAATGCGCCCGTCGAGCCATCCGTGTCGAACGCGCGCCACAGTTGTCGTTCCTCGTGCCACATCTGGAGCTGCGCGGCGATCGGCTTGCCCGACTCGTCGGTGACGCGCCCGTGCACCACCGCGGCGCGGTAGACCGCCGGCTCGACGCGCAGCAGGATCTCGCCTTCCCCCACCTCGACGCGGTCGAGCAGCAGCGCCGGGAAACCGCTCCACCCGCGGGGTCGGTGCACCCAGATCCGCACCTCTTGCCACGGCACCGCGAACCGCACCCGACCTTCGCCGTCCGCGTTCAGACTCCGCGACACTCCGGTGCCGCCCACTTGCTGCGCGACCACGCGCCAACCCGCCAGCGGCTGACCGGCGAGGTCCACCACCCGCGCATCCAGCCATCGCTCGCCAGCGGGCGGCGCCGTCGCCTCCTCGATGACCGGGTTCCACACCACCTTTCCGGCGGTGGGGAACTGCAGCCGCGCGGCCGTGTGTCGCCTGCCGAACTCGGCCCGCACCGCCTGCTCGCCGCTCGACAGACCGCGCAGCTCGAACGTCCCGTCGCTCCTACACGTCACCGAGCGGCCGGCGAACGCGTTCGGGTCCCCCACGGTGATCCGAGCGAAGCGAACCGGGCGCCCATCGGGATCGGTGGCGGTCCCTGCCAGCTCCGCGCCGTCTTCGAGCACGACATCGCGCTGCGCCACCGATTCGGGAGTGCATTCCACCTCACCGCGCCAGGGAGCAAAGGAACTGTGCCGAACCTGCACCGGAAGCACACCGAGCGGGACGCCGCGAACCGTGAACGTGCCATCGCTCCCGGTCGCACAGCTGGTCGGCGGTGCGGCGAAGGTCCACGAGCCGTCCTGCGCGCGCGACGACAACGCGGGGCGTTCCGACCCGACCAATACCCGGGCACCTGGCACCGGCTCGCCGCGGACATCGAGCACCCGACCCGACACCGTGCCGCTGCCGCGCTGCAACGCGATGCGGATCTCGCAGCTGCCGCCCCGGGGCCCCCGCACTCGGTACGACGGCGAAGGCGCAAAGCCATCGCCGCGCGCGGCGACGTGGCAATCCGGGCTGACGTGCTCGAGGAGCAGGTCCCCGTCGGTGCCGGTGTGGCCGGCGATCACCCCACGCCCGACCCGCCAGGGTTCGGACAACCACACCGCGACGCCCGGCAGTGGGCGGGCCGAGGCGTCGACCACCCGCACCGCGACCGCGACGCCGCCAGGGATCGCCAGCACCTGAGTGGTCTTGCTCCCGGCGCGGATGTCCACCGAAACACTTCCGCCGCGCACGCACTGCACCAACGCGTAGCCGGGCGCGAGGTCGGAGAACTTCGCCTTGCCATCCGCACCGGTTCGCGCCGACTGCCACTCGCCCCACGGCTCCCACGCGCGGGTGACCAACACGTGGACGCCGGCGGCCGGCTTGCGACTGCCCTGGAACTGCAGCACCACCTCCAACTCGCCGCGCCGTGCACCGACGGTCGGGGCCGCTGCGCCGGCCGGATCGCCTTCCGGCGCAGCGGCGGAGCTCGCCGCGGGCCCGGCCAACGCCTGTCGACTCGGGGCGGCAGCCGGTTCCTCCGGTTGCATCACGCGCCGGACCTCGGACTCTGGGGCCTCTCCCGGGAGCTGCGGCACTCGACTGTCCGGCCACGCGAGGTAGACCACGGACAGGGCCACCGCAACGCACACCACGACCACCAGCTTCTTCATCATCACTGCACCCAATACCGAAACCGACGAAGCCGTCACGCCGGCGGCAGCGGGGGACGCCGCCGCCAGCACCACTCCACGCACTGCCGCGAGCCCGCGCGGCGCCGCCAACAGGATCGCCAGCGCGCCGGCGAGGCCAGGTGGCAATCCGCGGCGCACGAACTCCAGTCCACGTGATAACTGCGATCGCACCGTTCCCGCCGGGCGCCCGAGCGCCAGCGCGATCTCGGCCGCCGACATGTGGTGGCGCACGTGCAGCACCAGCACCGGGCGGTAGGTGCTCGGCAGCGCATCGATCGCCGCATCGAGGGCGCGTCGCTCCTCTTGATGGACCGCGAGCTCGTGGGGCTCGGGCCCGGGCGCGCGCTCCAGCCGGTCGGGGTCGGGAGTGCGGCCATCGCGCCAGCGGGCCAACCGGCTCTGGTTGGCGAGGATCCCCAACAGCCAGGGCAGGACCGGGCGGCCGCGCTCGAACTCGGCGGCCTTCTCGATCGCCGCCAAGAACGTGGCTTGCAGCAGATCTTCGGCGGCCGCCACGCTCGGCGCGAGGTGCACCGCGGTGCGCAGCAGGCGGTCTGCGGTCGCGTCGTAGACCTCCGCCAACGCCGCCGGGTCACCCGTCTCGCAGAACCGCGCATACGCCCGATCGTGGTCGCTCATGCGCGCTGTGCGATCGGCCTCGAATACGGCGGGTTGGGCGTGGGTCGTTGCGTCGTGGGACGGCACATCGGATCGGAATGCAGCAGGATCGCGGCTCACCTTGTTATGGGCAGCGCGCCGAGCGCTGCACGATTTTGCCAGAATCCTCCCGCGTCCCCGGTGTGGAGCCCCGGTCGGGACCGCTGCCGGGTAGCGCGCCCCATGGGCTGCAGGGACCGCGGGTTCGTGTCGGCACGTGAAGATTCGTCTGTACCTCCCATGACACGTGGCAGCTGCTTCGCTGACACGTAGCGGACCCGGAAGCTCCAGCAAGCAAGCGGCCCAGGCCTCATGGTGGCGCGCAGCGCCGCGCCCACCCAAGTCCTCGGGTGCGGCCTTGGCCGCGATGGGTCACGCCCCCCGGCACGCCAGACTCGAGCGGGCAGCATGGCGCCGGGTCACCCCGACGCTCGATCCGTCACACCTCGGCCTCGTCCAGCAGCGTGGCGATGCGACCCTTCTGCAACTCGGAGACCTTCTTGGCGAGTTTCGGTAGGGCCCGGTTGAAGCGCATCCGTGCGGCGTCCGGCGTCGCCCCGATCCGCTCCCCGATCTCCTCGAAGCTGCAACCATCCATCTCGCGCAGCCAGAGCACTTCGCGCTCCAGCGGCGGCAGCAGCTCCATCGCCAGGCGGATCCAGGCGATGCGCTCGTTCTGGTCGGCGTGTGCGCTGGGCCGAGTCGCTTGGTCGCGCGGCGGGTCGAGGCTCAGCACGGTACCCGAGCCGATCTCCTTCTCCCGACCGATGTCGCGCTTCTGCCGGTGCAGGTGGCGGTGCTTGACCCGAAGGCTGTTCTCGACGATCCGCGCGAGCAAGCGGCGGAAGTGATCCTCGTCGGCGAGCTCGAAGCGCGGTCCGTACTCCAACACTTGGACCATCGCGTCCTGCACGAAATCCTGGGTGTCGCCGCCGCGGCGCAGGTCATTGCCGAGCCGCCGGTGGACGTAGCCCTTGACCCACTCGAGATGGCGATGGATCAGGCTGTCCAGCGCCTGGCGGTCTCCCCCATGCCAGCGCCGCAGCAAGTAGATCGTGTTGTCGTCCATCGGCCGCGGCCGATTCTCGACCGCCCCGGGGGGCATTGCAACGTGATCGCCTGCGTCGGCCGCCCGGTCGCGGTCAGCGGCGCCATGCCGGCCGGCACCTCATTCCCGTCGCATCGGCCCGGACGAGGTAGGCCGGGCACACCGCCCCATGCGGGTCCGCCGATCCTGATATAGTCCGACCGTCCGACACTGCAGACTCGGGGCCCCCACCGATGAACGACCGGACCCCCGACGCGACGCGCCGGCAACTCTCCCTTCCCCCTCTCGCCTTGACCGACACCGGCACCGCACGCGGCATCGAAATCTCGTTCCAGCTCGGAGGGCAGCAGCACGCCCACCGATTCGAGGGCGGGTCGGTCACCATCGGGCGGCGCGCCGACTGCGATCTGGTGATCGTCGACTCCAGCGTCTCCCGCCATCACGCCACCGTCGCCCAGGAAGAGGCGGGCTGGGTGATTCGCGACAATGGCAGCGTCAACGGGATCGAGTTCGACGGCAACATGGTGCAGTCCCACACGCTGTGTGACGGCGACGAGCTGGTGCTCGGCAACATCTTGATCTCGGTGAAGGTCGATGGTGCGCCGTCTCGCCGGCTGCCGAACGACGTCACCCACGACCTGACGTCCTCGATCCAGATGGGCGATTTCCGGACGCTGGTCGAGTCCACCCTGCAGCAGACCCCGACCCAGTCCAACACGATCGTCGACCAGTCGACCCCGCCGCTCACCCCGGCGGCGATCTTGTCGATGCTCAAGGATGCGGTCGATGCACTCATCACCCAGCACACCCTGGGCGACGTGCTCGAGCGGGTGCTCGATCTGGTGTTCGCCAACCTCCCGGTCAACCGTGCGCACGTCCTGATGGTCGAGGCGGACACCGGCCACCTGGTGCCCATGGTGCAGCGCGCCGCACCGGGCATGCCCGACGGCCGGATGCAGATCAGCCGCAAGATCGCCCGGGAGGCGGTCGAATCGAAGAAAGCCGTGCTGGTGTTCGACGCCGAGGAAGACACGCGCTTCAGCCTGTCGGCCAGCATCGTGTCGCTCGGGATCCGTTCGGCGATGTGCGCCCCGCTGATCCACGAGGACCGCGTGATCGGATTGATCTACGTCGACCGGCGGGCCCGCAACATCTTCTCCAAGACCCACCTCGGGATCCTGTCGATCCTGGCCAGCCTCTCCGCGGCGGCCGTCGAGCGGACCAGCTTGCAGAGCCGCATCGAACAGGAGCGGAAGATCCGTGAGCGGCTGGCGCGCTACAACGCACCGGCGATCGTCGAGCGCATCATCCGCGCGGACGACGGCGAGGCCGCCGGAATGGTCGCCGACGAGCGCGAGGTGACGGTGCTGTTCGCCGACGTGGCGAAGTTCACCACCCTGTCGGAGAACCTGCCGGCACGCGAGATCACCGGGCTGCTCAACACCTTGTTCGAAGCGCTGACCGAGGAGGTGTTCAAGGAAGGCGGCACCCTCGACAAGTTCATGGGCGACGCGGTGATGGTGTTCTTCGGCGCACCGTTGGCGCAACCCGACCACGCCGAGCGGGCGGTGCGCGTCGCGCTGGCCATGCAGCGGCGGATCGACGAACTGAACCGGGCCCACCCGGACAGACCGCAGCTGGCGATCCGCATCGGCATCAACACCGGCACCGCGGTGGTCGGCGACGTCGGTGCACGGCAACGCCGCGACTACACGGTGATCGGCGACACGGTCAACACCGCGTGCCGGATCGAGTCGTCGGTGGCAGCCATCGGTCAGGTGGTGATCGGACCGGAGACCCACCGACTGGTCGCGCAGCACTTCGACTGCACACCGCTGCCGGCGGTGACCCTCAAGGGCAAGGCGAACGCGATCGAGCCTTTCCTGGTGCGCGGCGCCAAGGCCTGACGCGCGCTACGCCTCACGATCAGCGCCGCGTGTCGCGGATCGGGATCTTCACGTGCACCCGCTTGCCGGGCGTGACGTCGAACTTGGCCACTCCCAGGGTCTCGTTCATGTAGGTCGCGTGGACGCGGTACTTGCCCGGACGCAGCGTGAGCTCCTGCGGGTGGTTCATGCTGTAGACCGGCGCGAACGGGATCAGCGATTCGCCGGCTTCGTCGAACACCTGCAGGGTGGCGTGGGAGGGGATCTTGGCGCCCTTGCCGAACTCCAGTGACACCGTGACCTGACTGCCTCGCTGCAGCTGCACCTCCAACACCGTGTCGCGGTCGGGTGAAAGTTCGAACTGCCGAACGTCCGGGATGAACTTGGTTCCGTAGACGCGCAGGCGGTAGTTCCCCGGCACCAGCTTCTCGACCCGGATCGCCTCGTCGATCTTCACCACTCCGTACGCTGCCCCGCGCTTGCGATCGGCCGACTCGATGGTGTAGGCCGCGCCGAGCACGTCCGCCGTCGCGAGTCCGCGGAACCACAGGGTCAACGCCGCGGCACGCGGCACCTTGAAGCTGCCGAGCGCCTGCTCTTCCTGCGGCATGATGCTGAACGAACCGAGGGTGAACGCGGGCACCGCCTCGCTCCAGAAGCGAATCTCGTAGGTTCCGGGCGGCAGGGGTCCGAGCCGGAACGCGCCGTGTTGGTCGACCATCGCACTCCGCTGGGTCTTCCCGCCATCGCCGTGGGTCGCCGTGACCCCGCGCGCCACCGGCTTGCCGTCCGAGTCGAGGATGCGGCCGGTGAACCACGCCGAAGGTCGGCGCTGCGGGTCGAGACGCAGCACCACGCTGCCCGGCGGCTCGCAGGTCTCGGATGCCTGCACGCTCCCTTTGTGCCTCGCCTTCACCTCGTAGCTGCGCTTCTCCAGGTGCAGGAGCTCGAACCGACCCGCTTCGTCGGTCACCGAACGCGACTGGTACTCGCCATCCACCAGGATCTCGTAGCCTGGCACCGGCTGTTCGAGTTCATCGATCAACCGCCCGGTCAGGCTGTGTGCCGGTCGCAGTTCGAAGTCGCAGCGCACCTCGCGCACCCCGGGGCGCATGGCCAGCAGCTGGGATGCCTCGAAGTAGTCGCGGTGCTCGGCGTCGACGGTCGACGCTTGCGGAGTCACGCCGACCAGCTCGTAGCGCCCTTGTTCATCCGTCTGCGTGGTGACGTAGTCGGTCATCCCGCGGTGGCCCACCCCGACCGTTGCACCCTCGAGCGGCTTGCCACCCGGGCGACGCACGGTGCCGAACACGCGCACTCCCCGACTCAGGACCAGCTCGACCCGCGCGATACCGCCCGACGGCACCTCGACGGTGCGCATCATGTAGGCATAGCCATCGATCTTGGTGAACATCCACGCGCTCCCCGGGGGCACGTCGTGCACCTGGAACCGTCCTTCGACATCGGACTGCACCAATTGCTGCGGCATGGTGTGGTAGTCGCCCGCCTTCGACTTCGGTTGGATCGCCCCACGTTCCGAGCCGCGGACGGAGATCCGCGCATGGGCGACCGGCTTGCGGTCGGGGTCGAGCACGACGCCCGCGATGGTCCCGGGACCGGGACCGAGAGTGAGGACCATCGGCTCCCGCGAGGATTCCTGACGCACCATGCGGGCCACCGACGGCACGTAGCCCGGCTTGGACGCGTGCACCCACGCCCATTCCCCATAGGTGGGCACTTCGAACTTGCCATCCGAGCCGGTGATGAGGTGGGTGACGCGGCCCCGACCACTGAAGTCGTAGTCGACGTACACCGTGGCACCTGCCGCCGCGCGGCCCTGGTCATCGACCACCTTGCCGCTGACCTGCCGCAGGCGACGCAGCAACAGTTCGACCTCCGTCTCCACGCCGGGGGCCACCGAGATCCGAGTCGTCTGCGCCCGCGGTTCGGTGGTCACCGCCCCCGCGTCGACATCGGCGAACACCGCGCAGCCGGTCGCGTCGGTGGTCGCCTCCCACGCAGCGGCGTACGAGCTGCGATCCGCGGGGTGCACCACGATGGCCAAGCCGGCAATCGGCACGCGCGTCGTCGCTTCCAGGGCACGAATCCGCAGAGTCCCCTTGGCCTTCGAGGGACGCTTCGGCCGCGCTACCGCGTCGGGAACCGTCGGGGCGGTGCGCACGGTCCGCGCTTCTTCCCCGACCGGCCGGTCCGGGCCGATCTCCGTGGTGAGCGCCGGTGCGTTGTCCGGGTTCGGCTCGGCACGGCTCGGAACGGCCGCCGCGATCGACGGGTCGAGCCACGACCACACGGCCCATCCCAGAAACACGAGGGCCAGCACGGCGATCACGAGGATGGATTGACGCCCCATTCCGACAGCATAGCGCCGCGCCACCCGAGCATCAGGCGAGCGCGCACGGCAACCGCGACCCGGCCCGGACCGCTCATGACCAGGGTGCGGCGCATCGCCGCGGGTCCGAGCTGACAGGAGCCCCGCGCGCCACGTAGGCTCTGTGAGCCCGTCCCCCGCCCCCCACACCATCCGTGCCTCGAAACCGCGCCGTCCCGATCCTCGCCACAGCTTTCCTCCTGCCTGCCGGCCTGCTCACCGCTGACCTGCCCGCCCAGCTCGACGCGAGTCTGCTGACGAAGATGCGCACCCGGTCGATCGGACCGGCCGGCATGAGCGGGCGCGTGGTCGCGATCGACGCGGTGGCCCGCGACCCGAACACGCTGTACGTCGGAGCCGCGAGCGGCGGGTTGTGGAAGTCGACCAACGGTGGGCTGACGTTCACTCCGGTATTCGACGACCAGCCGGTGGCGTCGATCGGCGCGATCTGCATCCACCAGCCAAGCCCCGACATCGTGTGGGTGGGCAGCGGAGAGGGCAACCCGCGCAACAGCGCATCGGTCGGCAACGGTGTCTACCGGACGAACGACGGCGGGCGCACCTGGCTGCACCTCGGCCTCGACAAGACGGAGCGCATCCGCCGGATCTGGGTACACCCGACCGACCCGGACACCGCGCTGGTCGCCGCACTCGGCACGGCGTGGGGGAAGAACCCCGAGCGCGGGCTGTTCCGCACCACCGACGGCGGCAAGCACTGGAGCAAGGTGCTGTTCGTCGATGAGCAGACCGGGTGCATCGACATCGAAGTCGACCCCGGTAACCCGAAGAAGATGTTCGCCGCGATGTGGCAACACCGCCGCCACGCGTGGAGCTTCAGCTCCGGCGGCAAGGGTTCGGGTCTCTACCGCTCGGTGGACGGCGGCGAGACGTGGACGCGCCTCTCTACCGCCGACGGCCTGCCGTCGGGCGATCTCGGCCGCATTCGCCCGGCGTTCGCTCCATCAGCGCCACACGTGGTCTACGCGCTGGTCGAGAGCAAGCGCAGCGTGCTGCTGCGCAGCGACGACGGTGGGTTCCGCTTCCGCGTGGTCAACCGCGAACGTGAGATCGCGCCGCGGCCGTTCTACTACTGCGACCTGCGAGTCGACCCGCAGGACCCGGAGCGGCTCTACAACCTGCATTCCAACGTGACGGTGAGCAGCGACGGCGGCAAGACGTTCCGCACCGCGATCGGCTGGAACCACGCGCACCCTGACCACCACGCGATGTGGATCTGCCCGAGTGACCCGCGGGTGATCTACGACGGCAACGACGGAGGTGTCGCCGTGACGCGCGACCGCGGCGCGACCTGGGCATTCGCCACCCAGCTGCCCCTGGCGCAGCTCTACCACGTCGCGGTCGACATGGACGAGCCGTACCACGTCTACGGCGGGTTGCAGGACAACGGCTCGTGGCGCGGCCCGAACACCGTCTGGGAGAATGGCGGGGTACGCAACCACCATTGGGACGAGGTCTGCTTCGGCGACGGGTTCGCCACCCTGCCGGACCCACAGGATTCGTTGCAGGGCTACGCAATGAGTCAAGAGGGCCACTTGGTGCGCTGGAATCTGCGCACCGGCGAGCGGCGTGGGATCCGTCCGCTCGATCCGGTGGGCGCCGACGGCAAGCCGATCGAACTGCGCTTCAACTGGAACGCCGCGATCGCCCAGGATCCGTTCGATCCGGCGACGATCTACTTCGGCAGCCAGTTCGTGCACCGCTCGACCGACCGCGGGGCGAGTTGGTCGCGGATCAGCGACGACCTCACGTCCAACTTCCCGCAGTGGCAGAAGCAGCAGGCATCCGGGGGTCTGACGCTCGACGTGACCGGCGCGGAGAACTTCACCACCATCATGACGATCGCGCCGAGCCCGGTGCAACGCGGCGTGCTGTGGGTCGGCTCGGACGATGGGCGCGTGCACCTGACGCGCGACGCCGGCAAGAACTGGGAGTCGCTCGAAGACCGCATCCCGGAGCTGCCGCGCCACACGTGGTGCCCGCACCTCGAGGCTTCGAAGTTCGACGCCGCGAGCGCATTCGCGGTGTTCGACGACCACCGGCGCAGCAACTGGACCCCCTACGTCTACCGAACCGCGGACTTCGGCAAGACCTGGCAACGCCTGACCACCGACGGCGTGCGCGGCTACTGCCATGTGCTGGAACAGGACCCGGTCGACCGGAGGTTGTTGTTCCTGGGCACCGAGTTCGGACTGTGGGTCTCGACCGACGCCGGGGCGCACTGGTTCCAGTGGACGCACGGGCTGCCGACTTGTGCAGCGCGGGCACTGGTCGTCCACCCGCGTGACCACGACTTGGTCATCGGCACCCACGGACGCGCGATCTACGTGCTCGACGACATCCGGGCGCTGCGCGGACTGACAGCCGAAGTCCTGGCGCGCCCGCTGCACTTGTTCGCGATTCCACCGGCAGTGCAGCACCGGGTGAGGCAGACCGGAGCGTCGCGCTTTCCCGGCCAGGGCGAATTCCGCGGGGCCACGCGGCAACGCGGCGCGTTGCTGACCTTCGTGGCCAACGGCAAGGGCTTGAAGCACCCCGACCCGAAGGTCGAGGCCGCACACCCGCGCGCGACCAGTGAACCCAAGGTGCCAGTCAAAGCCGGGGCTACCGCGAAGAAGCCGCCCGAGAAGCCCGCGGCCGAAAAGGGCGAGCCGCGCGGCAAGCCCGCAGCCGAACCGCGTCCGAAGCAACCGGAGGCAGCCGCCAAGAAGAACAAGGACCCGGCGGTCGCCACCATCGAAATCGTCGACAGCTCCGGCGTCGTGATCCGCCGGTTCGAACACACCTGCACCAAGGGCGTCAACCGCGCGGTGTGGGACCTCAGTCGCGACGGTCGGCCGCGACCGCAACGCACCCCGCGCCGCAAGGACTCCCCCGCACCGCGCGGCAACCCGGCACTGCCCGGCAACTACACGGTTCGCATCGAGCTCTCGGGGCACAAGGTCGAGGGCGCGCTCTCGCTGCGCGCCGACCCCCGCGAGCAGATTCCCGACGCCGACCGTGCCGCGCGGGCGGCGTTGGTCCGCAAGGTCGAGGACGTGCTCGCCCGCGCCGCCGCCGCCACCGATCGGGTCCACGCGGTGCAGCAGGAAGTGACCGCGGTCGCCGCGCGCCTGGCGCGCCTCGACGCGAAGGATCGACCGAAGGCGATCGCCGAGGCAACCGAGGCGGCCAAGAAAGCGCTCACCGCGCTGAACGATCGCCTCTGGGGCAAGTCCGATGTCCAGGGCATCACCCGCGGCACGGGCCTGATCCAGGAGCTGATGCGCCCCAGTTCGGGGTTGTCGTCGGCCGCGGTGAAGCCCACCGCCGACGACGCCGAGCGACTGGTCCGCGCGCGGCGCGCGGCCGATGCGGTGGTGGACGCGGTGAATGCGTTGCTCGCCGGGCCGATCACCCGCTTCGCCGAGGCCCTCAAGAAAGGTGAGCTGTCGTTCGTGCCCGACGTCGAGCCGATCCGCTGACCAGCCGGCTCACCGCCCGGAGATCGCTTCGAGCAGGAAGCGCGCCACCGGGCGGGCGAAGTCGTCACCGAGCATCAGCCACGGGGTGCGGTGCCCGGCACCATCGACCAACAGCATCTGTTTTGGCTCGGCGGCGCGGCAGTAGAGATCCCAGCCCAACCGCACGGGGACGATTCCGTCGTCGGTACCGTGGATGACGAGCAAGGGCCGTGGCGGAATGTCCGCCAGGGCACCAGCGGGATCGAGACCCTTGGAAACCAACAGCGGTGCCAACCACGCCAGAGCCGGCACTCGGCCCTGGGCGGCGGCCAGATAGCTGGGGAAGGTCGACTCGACCACCAACGCCCGGACGCCGGGGCGGCGCGCGCACGCGACGAGGCCGATCGCCCCGCCGAGGCTGTGCCCGAACACCACGGTGCGCGTCGGGTCACGGGCCAGGGCGAGGTCGATGGCCGCCACCGCATCGGCCACCGTGCCGGCGCGAGCCGGCTTTCCCTCGCTCTTGCCGTAGCCGCGGTAGTCGAACAACAACACCTCGAACCCATGGGCGGGAAGCCACCGGATGTTCGATGCATGGCTGGTGACGTTGCCGGTGTTGCCGTGGCAGAACACCACCGTGCCGCGACTCTCCCCCGAACTGCGGATCCACCAACCGTGCAGACGAGGACCGCCAGGCGCGCGAAAGAACACGTCCTCGGCCTCCAGCCCGAAGTCATCCGGCACACCGAGGACGTCGTGGAACGGCCGGTAGAACAGGGAATCGCAGCCGGCCAACAGGGGCAGGAGCACCATCGCCAGGCCGACGCTGCGGCGCGGACTGCGGTGGGTTGTGCGCGTTTCGAAGCTCATCGTGTCGACCGTGCCCGGAGTACACCGACTCGCGGCCACGACCCTAGTGCCCCGCGTCCGGAGTTCGCAGCAAATGTACCCGGCCATTCGATCCGCTCGCTGCGTTGCTGCTCCTCAGCTTGTCCACCAACAAGCCGTGTCGTCGCAGCGCCTTGCGCGCAAATCGACTGACGCGGCCACATTTGCTGCGAACAACAGACGAGGGGCACTAACCCGGACCATTCATGACCGAGCTGCTGCGATTGCGCAAGTTCGCTGCTGGCTTCGTCGAACGTCAGAACCTGCTCCTCGACGGGGAGGCACCCCGCCCCCGGGCAGATCCTGCCGTTCTCCTTGCCGGCAACAACCTTGCACGATCTCGCGACGCTGCTCATGAATAGTCCGTGCAGAGGTTGTCGTCGAAGTACTGAGCAGAACTTCGCGAGTCGTGCGGCTCGCCCGCCGGACCGTGGAGGCGGCGCAACCCGAAGGTCCCCGACGACAACCCCACTGACCCGGGATTCCTGCAACCACTGCCGCGATCGTGCAAGGTCGCCGTCGGCATCACCGCACGCCCCTCACGGGTCGTCGAGTACGCGGGGCCCTGGCCCTCTCGCGGCGTCACGGGTCCCATCGCTCGCTCACCGCCGAGCCGCTCCCGGATGTCGACCGGCGCGCCCTCGGGCCGCATGGGCGCAGATTTGTGCAATGAACTTCGGCAACACCACCCCGGCTCGCGACCACCCCACCCCACAGCCGGGTCGCGAAGCCGGCGCTACACTCTTCCCATGCCGACCCCCATCCACACGTTCGCAACAGCCTTGCTCCTCGGCGCAACACTCGACGCCCAGGGCATCCGAACCTACCCCGAGGGCGTCGATCCGGCGATCGAGGCCAGCGTGCAACGCGGAGTCGACTACCTGCTGCGCACCCAGCAGCGCGACGGCTCGTGGAGTGCCGCGACCGGCCGCGGGGTGTATCCGGTGGCGATGACCGCACTCGCGGGCATGGCCATGCTGTCTTCCGGGACCACGCCGACCCGCGGTCGGAACTGGCGAAGTGTGCGGCGCGCCACCGAGTACTTGATCGGCGTGGCGAACCAGGACGGGTTGATCGCGGTGCGCGGCGTCGAAGCGGCAAGCATGTACGGCCACGGCTTCGCCACCTTGTTCCTGTCGCAGGTCTACGGGATGGAAGAAGACGCCCGGCGCCAGCGCACTCTGCACCGCACGCTGTCTCGCGCCTGCGGCTTGATCTGCCGCGCACAATCGATCGACGGCGGCTGGTACTACACTCCTGATTCACGGCGTGACGAGGGCAGCGTCGCGATCACACAGATCCAAGCCCTGCGCGCCTGCCGCAACGCCGGCATCACGGTGCCCAAGCGGACCATCGACCGCGCGGTAGCGTACGTGCACGCACTCGCCAACCGAGATGGCAGCATCTCCTACAGCATGCACACGCGCAGCGGCACCCCCGGTGTGACCGCGGCAGCTTCCGCGGTGCTGTACAACTCGGGGAGCTACGACGACCCGGTGGAGACCCGCGCCCGCGACTACGCGTTCCGCCACCTGCCGGTGAACGGCAGCGGCAACCACCACCACTACTACGGGCAGTACTATCTGGCGCAGTCGCTCTACCTGCACCGAGATACCCGTTGGAACGATTACTATCGGAAGATGTCGACCTGGCTGGTGCGCCGGCAGCAGCGCGACGGCAGTTGGATGGGCGATTCCGTTGGTGAGATCTACGGGACCGCGATCGCCCTCACCGTACTACAGCTGCCGTACGCGATGGTGCCGATCTACCAGCGCTGACCGCGCAACGGGTGGCCGCGGCGGGCACACAAGGTGGTGTTCCCGGCGCATCCCGATTGCCGGCCCCCTCGCCGCCGCGTGGTCAGTGGCGCAGAGCGCGCGCCGCCCGCACGCCGCACGACTGATCGGCTGCATCCTCGCGTCCGGTGCCACGCGCCCCGCAGCGCGCCGACATCGCGTCGCGCAACCACGAGCCGCCGCGACGCACGCGATCCGCGCCGATCCGCGCACGGATCCCCTCACCTGGCTCCGGCCAGCGACGGTACGCCACCATTGCGTCGCGACACCACTCGGCGACATTGCCCATCGTGTGATGCAGGCCGAAGCGGTTCGGCCGCAAGGTGTACACCGCCGCAGTGCCCGGGAACGAGTCGCCCGCTGTGCCGCGCGATCTCGCCGCTGCTGTGTCACCGACGTTGGCGACACCGCGAAGCGCGACGGGATCATCGCCACTCCACCACGCCGTGTCGGTGCCGGCGCGGCAGGCGTACTCCCACTGAACCTCGGTCGGCAACTGCAGGCCGAACCCCGCGAGCACCCGCCGCGCCGCTCGCCATGACACGTTCTCCAGCGGGTGCGCCAGCCCGTAGAGCACTCTTTGGACTCTGCGCCCGCAGCGGAACCACGACGGGTTGGCGGCCCCGAGCCTGGTCCACTGGCCCTGGCTGACCTCGTGCTTGCCGATCAGGAACGCGTCGAGCCGCACGGTGTGCACCGGACGCTCCAACGCGCCGGCGCCGGGACCCTCGCGAGCCAGCACCGGGTCGTTCTGCGGCGTGCCGATCCGGGCGGTTCCGGGCGGCAACAGGACGAACACGATTCCGCTCTCGGGTCCACAAACCAGCGCCCCATCGGCACTGCGGTGCGGCAACGCTCCGGATGCCAGGTGCGCGAACTCCTGCAGTCCGCTGCGTGGGTCGGCCCCGAGCGGCACCAGCCCCAGCTGCGGAACCAGCTTCACCCCGGAGTAGCGAGGGGACCCTTCGACCTCGCGGATCGCGCGCTGCCACGCGGCGCGGTGCTCGGTGACCGATCGCTGTTCGACTTCACCTGCCCACGCCAACTGGCGTTTGACCTGCGGCACGCGAGTCGTGGCGAACTGCTGGAGTGCGCGCTCGAGGTCGTCGAGGGTGCGCCGCAAGAACGCGCCCAGCGCCTTGTTGTCGGCCGCCTCGGCATCGGCCCGGGCTTGCGGGACCTGCGCGCGGAGAGTGAGCAGCGGCGCTGCATCCCGCTCCAACCACTGTCGCATTGCCGCCGCGTGCTCGGGCCAGGGAGGTCCGAGCCGCTCGGCGGCGGCCTCCACGCGGCGCAGCCCCGGGACGCCGGCGAGCACGTCGAACCGCCGCAGGCTCGCCCGCTCGGCGCGTTCCTGCTTCGCCGCGAATTCGCGCGCCTCGCGCGCAGCGGCCAGGGCCGCACGGGCGTCGACGAACCTCTCGACCAGCACGACCGCGGCCCAAACGAACGCGATCCCGATGGCAGCCGCAGCCATGAACGCCGCGCGGTGCCGGCGGATAACTCGGACCGCTCGCTCGATCGGACCCGGCTGGCGAGCGGCCACCGACTGCCCGAGGAGTAGACCCTGCAGGTCCGCGGCGAACGCGCGAACCGATGGGTAGCGTCGCGCGGGTTCCACGGCTACCGCGGTCGCGACGATCGCGCGGAGGTCGCGGCACGCGCCACCCGGCAGGTCCGCGCACCGCGGCAACTCCAACTGGTCGGCGGCGGCCAACAGCGCACCGATCCCGTCAGCACCCGCCGCGGGATGCCGCCCGGTGAGGAGTTCGAACAACACCACACCGAGGGCCCACACTTCGGCGCGGACATCCGTCGCCGCACCGCGCAGCACCTCTGGACTGACGTAGTGCAGCGTGCCACGCGACCCGGTCCCCGGGCCGCCGTCCACCCGAGCCAACCCGAAATCGATCACCCGCACCCGTGCTTCGGCACCTTCCCCGTCGACCAACAGGTGATCCGGTTTGAGGTCGCCGTGCAGCACGGCGTGCACGTGCGCGTGCGCGATCGCATCGCACGCGCCGAGCAACAAGCGGATCCGTTGGGTGACCGGCAGCGCCTGCCGGGCGCAGAACTCCGTGATCGACTCGCCGACGATGTGCTCCATCACCAGGAACGGCCGCCCATCCACGGTCTCCCCGGCGTCGATCACCCGCGGCACACCGTTGTGCGCCAGCCGCGCGAGGGCACGCCGTTCGGCGTCGAACGCAGCGCGGTGCCGCCGATCGGCGATCCCGCGGCGCAACACCTTGACGGCCACCTCCCGCGACTGCGCAGCGGCCGACTGGCTGCCCAGGTAGACCTCCGCCGAACCACCCTGACCGAGCAGCTGGGTCAGCCGGTAGCCCGGGATCTCGGGAAACGCGTCGGTCATGACTCCAAGCGGCGCGCCGGACGCAGCCCATGGGTGTAGGTTCGCACACCGGGCAGCGGCGCGCGGCGGCTGGCCGACCGCGCCTGGGTGGCCGGACTCGCCAAGCTGCCACCGCGCAGACACCGCCCGCGCACCTCGGCTCGGGTGCGCAACCCGTCGCCGCGGCGCGGCGCCACCGCCGCGTAGCTGCAGATCGGGTCGCGACACCACTCCGCGACGTTGCCGTACAGGTCGTGGAGACCGAACGGATTGGCGGCGAAGCTGCCGACCGGAGCGTGCAGCGCGAATCCGTCGTCGGCGGCATCGCCCGGCCGACGACCGACCAGGATCAGACCGCGTCGGTCCAGGCAGTTGTCGGCGCGCGTCATCTGCCGCGGGTCGCCCCCGAACCACCACGGTGTGGTGGTGTTCGCCCGGCAGGCATACTCCCACTGCGCCTCGGTCGGCAGCTCCAGCGCGTGTTGCCGTAGCAACGCGTCGGCCATCGTCCACGACACGTTCTCGACCGGGTGCCGCGCGGTGATCACCTGTCCGCCAACTCGTCGCCCGGGATGGAACTGGCTCGGGTTGTCGCCCGCGGCGAGACGCATCCACTGCGCCTGGGTCAATTCGTGCTTGCCCAGGAAGAACGCTTCGAGTCGCACCGGACCGGGCGGGCCCTCCTCGCGAATCGCGTACGGATCGTGGCACGGCGCGCTCGGGTCATCGCGTTGCGCCCCCATGGTGAACTGGCCGGGGGGTAGCAGCACGAACACCGCCGCACTGTCGTCGTCCAGCAGCAAGCGGCCGTGGACGGCGTGCCGCCGAGGAAGCGTGCCGGAACGCAACAGCGCGAATTCCTGCAACCGGCTGGCCGGATCGGGTCCGAGCGGCACCAATCCCACCTGCGGAGTGAGTCGCACCCCACGAAAACGCGGATCCGCCGCGACCGCCGCGCAGGTGCGCCGCCAGCGATCAGCGTGGTCGGTGATGGTGCGTGCGACCACCGTCTCGGCCCAAGCCAGTCGATCGCGAACCGCGGGGAGTTCCTTGTGGACGAAGGTCTCGAGTTCGCGCTGCACGGCGGTCAGGGTGTCGAACAGCAACTGGTCCGCGTCGTTCGGGAGCCGCACCGAGCGCCGCTCGGCGAGCTGTGTGCGCAGCGCCGTGATGTGGCGCCGGTGCTCGGCCTGCTCGATCTCCAGCCCGACCTGCATCGACGTGGGTGCACTCGCGTCGTTCACGGTGGCGAGGACCTGTAGGCGCCGCTCGCGCTCGCGGAGCTCGGCCTGCAGTGCCGAGTCCACGTCGGCCGCGGCCCCCGGCACGGCACCGGACGCGAGTTCGCGAAGTGCCTGTGCCAACAACGGCTCGGCGGCGCGCAGCGGCTCACCGTAGTCGTGCAGCCATGCGCGCATCTGCGGAGCCACCTGCGGCCGCGCTGGGTGCAGCGAGGCCGCGAGCTGGCGCGCCCGATCGAGTTCGACCCGCCAGGCCAGCAGGTCGAAGCGCTTTCGATGCCGGCGCGCCGCGGCGGCAGACTGCTCGGCCCGCCCTTGCAGGCGCAGCTCGACGGCGCGCGCCGCGTCGGCTTCGACCTTGCCGATCGCCGAACCGACCAACCCGACCACCGCGATGCCGCCGATCACCGCGGCGACCGCCACCGCGCCGGCACGACGCCGTACCAGACAACGCAGGCGGTAGCCCGGAGTCACGCGCCACGCGGTGACCGGCCGGTGCGCCAGGATCGCGAGCAAATCGTCGGCGAACTCGGCGGCGCTCTGGTAGCGCATCTCCGGGGCCCGTTGCAGCGCCTTCAACACCACCGCATCGATGTCGCCGCGCAGCTCAGACGCGGGCACCAGCGCACCTGGCGGCGCGGAGGTGCGCGCCGACACGACAGTGCTCGGTGCGGCCGCGGCGCGCTGCGAGACCGCCTCGCGGATCGCTTCGAGGGCAACGCGCGGCGCCGTGTCGCGCGGCGGCGGGAACGGCAACCGCCCGGTGAGCAGCTGGTAGAGGACCACTCCCAGCGCCCACACGTCGCTGCGGACGTCGACCGAATCGCGTCCGTCGAGCTGCTCGGGGCTCATGTAGCCCGGGGTCCCGAGCACGTCCCCCGGCTCGGTTCGTTGCGCGCGCAGCTCCGCAGGATCGTCTGCTGCGAGCGAACGCGCGATGCCGAAGTCGATCACCCGCGGCCGACCGTCCTCGACCAAGATGTTGGACGGCTTCAGGTCGCGGTGCACCAACGCGTGGTCGTGGGCGTGCTGCACGGCGGCACAGACATCGACGAACAACTGCAAGCGGGCGCGCGTGTCGAGACGCTGCGCCACGCACCACGCGTCGATCGGCGCGCCACGGACGTACTCCATCGCGAAGAACGGCGCGCCGTCCTCGGTGGCCCCCGAGGTCCAGAGCCGCGCGATGCCCGGGTGGTCGAGCCGCAGCAACGCCGCGCGTTCCAACTCGAACCGCTCCAGCAGACTGCCCCAGGCCAGACCCGTGCGCACCACCTTGAGCGCCACCGGCCGCGCGTCCACTTCGAGCTGTTCGGCGAGGTAGACCGTTCCCATTCCACCGCGGCCCAACAACCCGCGGATTCGGAACGGCCCGATGCGCTGCGGGAGGGTCGACTCGGCGACGGTGGGCCGGCCCGGCGCGGTGGTCGCCAACTCGGCATCCACCACGCGGAGCGCGGCACGGATCGCCGCGGCGTGCTCGGGGTGTGCCGCACAGAGTTCGGACAGCCCCACCTCGGCGTCGTGCTCGGACTCGCCCAGCAGCGCGAACACGCGCTCGGCGAGTTCGTCGGGCAACCCTGCGGAGTCGTCGGCAGGCTTCACCCCCAGAGGATACGGGGTCCGGGTCGGCCCCGAGCAGGCCGGGCGGGATGACGGCCGAGCGCGAACCTGCGGATTTTTCTCGCCGCACCACGTCGGGTTTCGGCAGCTCGTGCACTGCAGGGAAGGCATCACCGATGCCCCGAAACCACCGTGATCCCGCTGCACCGACCCTTCGAACCGACACGTCCTTCCACCGCACGCGCGGCGGTCGGGTGCGGCTCACAACGAGCGGAACCCGGTCTCCAGGTCGTCGCTGCTCCGACCGAGCCGCTCGCGCAGTCGCTGCATGGCACGCTGCACCGCCCAGGCGGCCTGGCGCTCGGTGCGCATCCCGGTCTCGGCGACGATCTCCGGCCAGGACATGCCGCAGACGTGGCGCAACGTGATCACGGTGCGGTCGGCCTCGTCCAGAGCGAGCAGCGCCTCCTGGACCTCGTGGTCACCCGCCGAGGTCGCCGGGCCGCGTTCCGGCGTGGGGACCGGGGGTTCCACCACCGCAGTGCCGAAAGCCTCGTCGAGGGAACGCTCGTCGCGGGCTCCGGCGCGGCGGCCACGCTGTCGGACCTTGTTGACCACGATGGTCGCCAGCCAGCGGCGGAAGCTGCCTTCACCGCGGCATTCGAACTTGCCCTGCGACACGCTGGCGAATGCGTCCGCGAACGCATCGTGCACCACGTCGTCGATGTCGGCTTCGCACTGCCGCAGGGTCCGCCCCATGCTCAGCGCCGCGACCCGCCGCACCCGCTCGTAGTGGCGGCGGTAGAGATCCGCGAGCGCCTCGCGGTCTCCCGCACTCGCCTTGGCGACCAGCGCAAGGGTTGCGGTCAACGGCTCAGGGTCGGTCATGCGGCGCCGATTCTAGGCCGAACCACTCATGAGCGGCGTCGCGAGATCGCGCAAGGTCGCTGCCGGCGAGGAAAGCGGCAGGTTCTGCCCGGAGGCGCGGTGCCGCCCCGTCGAAGCGCTGGTTCTGACGCTCGACTAAGCCAGCAGCGACCTCGCGCGATCGCAGTAGCTCGGTCACCGCACGACACATCGATCCTCCCCGGGCCGTAGCGATCGGCGCACGGCCTGACTTTCCCCAAGAGCCCGAAAGGAACCCACCATGCGATTCACATCGTCCACGCTACCGGTCTACCTCTGCACCCCGCTGCTGGTGCTCGCCAACCTCGCCGCGCAGGCGCAGGACACGAATATCCGCTACGAGATGTCCGCCGACGGCAAGAAGGTCACGCTCACGGTGACCAACCTGCGTCGCTCGTGGCGGGACATCCACGTGCGCTTCCCCACCATCGGCAGCCAGAACAATGTCCACTTCAAGGTGACTCCGGTCCCTGGCGCGGACTGGCAGGAGGCCAAGGACGGCGAGAAGTCGACCGGTACCCGCGCCGGCAAATACATCAGCCACTTGGCGACCAAGCCGGGTAAGTCGATTCCGGCCGGCACGCCGGTGCAGTTCGAGATCACCTACGGCAGCTTCGAGCTCGCCTCGCGCATCGCCGCAGGCGCACGGCCCGACATCGTGCTGACCGACGACCGACAGTTGCCGGCCAACGGTGACGACGAGACGGTCTTCGATTCGACCAGCCACGCGGGCGTGGTGCAGCGCATCCCGGCGTCATCGAACTCGAACGCGCCGTCTCCCGAGCGGCTGAAGCCCGACTTCGACACCGTGATCAGCGAACCGATCGAGGATTCGGCCGGCAACTCAGTGCGCTACTTGGTCGGGCGGAACGGCCGCTCGTGGGCCGACTTCCACCTGCGCTTCCCCTGCCAGAACGCGCGCAAGCCCGAAGACGTCCACGTCACTTTCCCGCCGCCGAGCCCGTGGGACAACGTGGTGCGCGACCGCGACATCACCAAGGTGGTGGTCGACGGCGTCGAGTACTTCGAGCTGCACTTCCGCACCAAGCAGATGATGGACCCGGGTGCGCTCGCCGAGCTGCGGGTGAGCTTCACCAGCGGTCGAGTCGGCATCCAGTCCGGGGCCACCTGGCGGGTCACCTCGCACACGACGCGACCCAACGACCTGAGCAAGGTCTTCCAGGAACCGGGGGCCGACCCGGAGATCCACCCGGACGACCAGGAGATGTTCTATCCGGTGTCGTACCAACCGGCCGGGCCACAGACCGCGCCGGGCACCCAGGGACCGGCCACCACCGACACCGTGTTCTCGGTGGCGTCGCTGTCGCTGATCACCTCGCCGGCGCCGCTGTTCGCACCGACCACTACGCAGTGGAAGGTGCAGGCGATCCACGCGACCAAGTCGGGTCTGCCCGGACTCCTGCCGGGGCAGTTCGCCGTCGCGCTGACGGTGGTCGGACTCTCGTCGTACTACGGCGGCGATCCGAGCGGGACCGGCACCGGGGTGGTGTTGGGGTTGTTCGACCGCACCACGTCTCCGGGTCGCTTCGTCCCGACGACGCTCGCCAACAGCCTGTGCGCTGCGGCGAGCTTCGGCCTGTCGATCGAACCACGGGACGGACTGGTCGCGGCGGTCGACCACGCAGTCGGACCGATGGTCGCCACTCGAAGCAGCCAGGGTGGCGCGTTCGGCACACCGATTCCGGTGGTCGCCGAGTCCGGCCCGGCGTTGCCGGCTTGGGTCGACCCGGCACCGACCTACCTCGATGGACAGCTGGTGTTGGTCTACGCCGACGGCAAGGCGATCGTCTACCGCCCGCTGATGCTCGAGTACGCATCGACCGGAGCGCTCGACTACGCCTACCTACAAGGTCAGCCGCGCGTCCTCTGGTCGCCGTCGAGCGGCAAGGCGCATTCGCCCAACCCGATCGTCGACGGCAGTGGGGCGATGCGCGGCCTGCTGTGCGCCCACGCCGTCGGCAGCGACAGCGACATGGTGTTCCTCGCCGGCACGACGCCGGCGGGCGACGCAGTGGTGGTGTCCGACGAGAACGGTTGGCAGAACAACGGTACGCTGCTCGGTGGATCGCTGCTCTACGCCGACTCCCAGGGTGGCTACCAAGCGATGCGTCGCGTGGAGATCGCGTGGCTGCTCGGCAGCGAGGTCGCTCCCGGAAGCACTTCGACGATCTCGTTGGGCGCGCCCGCGAACCCGAACACCCGCGGCCTGATCTACCTGGGGCTCGGCACCACCACTCCGCTGTCGATCCCCGGTGTTCGCGGCGCCCTCGGTCTCGCCGCGCCGATGTTGCCGCTGCTCGCGCTGGGGTGTGATCCGGACGGGCTGGCCCACTGGAGCTGGAACGTGCCGAAGGACCCGACCTACCGGGGGCTGCGGTTCGCCATCCAGGGGGCGACCTTCGACAACAGCACCGCGCCGATGGTGCTCACCAACACCGCGCCGCTCGGCACGCGCTGAGCGGGGCGCCCTGTCGACTTCGTGTGTCGAGGCCGGCGGGGTGCTTGCCCGCCATCGACTCAGGTCACAACCGATCGCCGTCGCGCCGGTCGATTCCGACTCACAAGCACAACAGGAAAGCCACCAAGTCCTCCTTCTCCTGCTTGGTGAGTCGCAGCTCGAGGACCAGGTTGAAGAACTCGACCGCGTCGGCCAGCGTCGGGCAGCGGCCATCGTGCAGGTAGGGTGGCGAGTCCTTGATGCCACGCAGTGGGAAGGTCTTGATCGGGCCCTCGGGGCGGCCACGGTAGAAGCGCTCCACCTGCAGGTCGTGCATGTAGTCGTCGACGAACGCCGGCCCGCTATGACAGACGACGCACTTCCCCTTGCCGTGGAACACGGCCTCGCCGCGCAGTTCGCTGTCGGTCGCCTTGCTCGGGATCAACCGCATCAGCGGGCCGAGCTTGGGCGCCGGGGCGAAGTCGAGGATCGCGTTGAAGTCGCCCATCCGGTTGGTCACCTGCCGCTGCGCCGCGCGCGGACCGATGCTCTGCATCATTCCCGGGTCCCCGTCGAAGTACTCCTCGACCTCGGAGAAGTGGTCCATGCTGCGGATCGACCGCTTGGAGGACAGCTGCATCAGTTGGTAGTTGCCGCGCATCGTCGGCGTGTCGACCCGCAGCCGCGCCAAGTTGGGGCGCGAGTCAGGCGCCAGCTCGAACGCCCCGTTGGTGTGCCCGTTGACGTGGCAGGACATGCAGGACACCCCGGTGCTCGGCTCTGCGGTCACCCGGTGCGTGGTGTGGTTGAACCAAGTGGTCGGCGTCGGCCGGAGCAACTCCTTGAGGCCTTCCATCTGCTCGGCGGTCAGCAGTCCGTCGAAGATGCCGTAGTAGTTGGCCAGGGTGACTTCCTTGCCGCGGGTCACGTCGCCGAGCTCCTTGTGCGTGGACAGGAACATCGGCGGTGGGAACTCCGGGAGGTACTGCTCCGGAACGTCGTGGTCGACGTCGATCCGAGCATGCTCGGGGTGGGCCTTCACCCAGCCGTCGGGGAACACCATGTGCGCGGTGGTGTGCAACGGATGCGCCAGCGGCTTGAACGGGAACACGTCGTCGCGCCGCATCTGCTCGGGAGTCATCGCCGCCAGCCGCTCCCAGCTCTCGACCTTGGCGGGCAGCCGCGCGATCGGTCCGGCCATCACCGGCTTGCGGCCACCGGACATCGTCGCGCCGGCGATCGCGCGCCCGTGGAACTCGAACCGACCGGCCATGTAGCGCTGCACGTCGGACATCAGCTGCGGCTTCTGCCGGCGGTGGAACGCGACCCAACGGTCCCAGCTCATCGGCAACTCGGGGCTGCCGAACGACGAGCCGCAACGACCGGCGTAGCGCCACAGGTCGAGCGGCGCCCGTTCGCCCGCCTTCAGCTGCGGGTACGGCAACAGATCGGCCGGCAGCGGCGAGGTCGCGGTGGGCCGGCGCGCCGAGTGCGACCCAGGCGCCGTCCGTGCGACCTCCTGGGCGGTCGCGGAGCTCGTGACGAGGAGGACGAGGAGCGTGGTGAGGGTTTTGCGCATGGAGACCATGGATGCGGGGTCGGGGTCGCGGGCGATTGTTGCCTCGGTCGCGCCCGCGGCGGCATCCGTCACGGCAAAAGCGTGCCCGGTCCCCTCTGACGTGTCACCCGACCACAGGCAGGCTTCCCGCGGCCGGGCGCACGCTGGGACCCGCCGCGCGGGCGGCGGATCCGAGGCCGCGGCCTGACCAGCGCGCTTGGCCCGGTCCGAGTCCGCAGCGCACCCCGCTTTCAGCGGACCTGGATGACCATCGTGTCGCTGATCTCCACCGCGAGAGACGGCGGCAAGCAACCGGCCGTTCCACCGAGCAGCGCGTTCTGGACCGCGATCGTGGCCCCGAGCAGACCGGGGTCGCGCGGGATCGGTATGTCGAGCGACACGCCGGGGAACAGGGCGAGGATCGGCGCGACGCCGAGCTTGCAACCCAGCGAGCAGAGCTGCACCGGCGGACTCGGCAGACCGATCGCGAACAGCTGCTTCTGCAAGTCGAAAGGTGACGCGCGCAGCCGCAGCGTCCCGCCGAGCAACGGTTCGTCGAGCGCCGACACGTCGATCCGTCCACACTTGCTGGCGACGAAGGAAACGCCGCCGAACGGACTGAAGCCATCGAACAGGGAGCCATCGACGTCGAGGTCGCCGCGCGTGTCGCGATCGAACACGACCATCGACCGCGCGATCGGCCCACCCATCTCCCCGGTACTGGCGATGGCGACGGACTGCTCGTCGGAGGTCGACAGGTCGTGCATCAACCGGTGGCCGTCGCTGAACACCATCTCGGGGATCGACAGCACCATGGCCCGGATATCGTGCGTCCCGAAGATGGCTACGTCCTCCTGGTACGCCACCGTGTAGCGCACGCCGTCGAACGACACCGCCGGGGACCGCTGGTCGCGAGTCGGCAGCCCACCGGGCTCGACCGCGGTGAGGTCCACGATGGGTCGCAGCGTGGTGGAGTTGGTGTTCTCGTTGAGGCGGAACGCGCGCCCGAACACGTTCGAGTTGGCGGTCGAGACCACTTTGGAATACACCGCGAAGAAGTCCGGCGCAGTCCCGGCGACTCCGCCGAGCTGGCAGTCGCCGGACTCGTCGATCGCGACGCGGCGGAAGTTGCTCCCATTGAGCGGCACCTCCGCCATGTGCACATGGTTGACCCCGCCGGTGCTGCGCAGGTAGGTGCAGACCCACGGTGCGTTCCTCGATCGCGCCTTGGCAATCCGCACGTCGACCACGTCGTGGGTGGACGGCGAGAGCGTCAGACGCTGGGTCACCTGACCGATGCTGTTGACGGCAATGTGGTTGAGGACGTGGCCGTTGCGTCCACCGGTCACGCACAACACCGCGTACACCTGGCTGCCGGCATCGTTCGCGTTGCCTCCACCGACCGCGGGCGCCAGATCGTCGATCCCGATCCCCGGCGAATCGAGCACCGTGAAGGTCTGCCCTTGGCTGTTGCTGGAAGCGATGCGGAGCCGCCCGAGGATCACGCGGTCGGCGATCCCGGTGTCCTCGTCCCAGGCGATCAAGAACTGTTTCGACTGTCCGTTGGCTGCGACCGAGGGGTTGCGCGACTCCCGCGATCCGGTGGCGACGATCACCTCGTCCAAGAAATTGCCAGCGCTGTCGAAACGGCGGGAGATGATGTCGGTGTCGGTGGACGAGAACGACCGCACGTACGCCACCAACCACGTCGCAGAATTGGGTTCGAACGCGATGTCCGCGTTGAACACTTGGTCGTTACCACGATTGACTGCGATCGTGCGCACCAGCGGGTCGACGGTCAGCGGCGGCTCGGCGACGCTGAGCAGCGCCGACGCGACGCGCAGCTCGATGCTGCCCTCGTCGAACCGTGCCGCCGAACGCGCGCTACGGCCGGCGTGGTCGAACGCCAGCACGTCGCCGTAGCGAACTTCCCCGAGCGTCGGGTGGCGGAACCGCAATCCGCGGGCATCGCGACCCGCGGCCAGCGTCGATTCGACGTCGATCCGCGCCACGAGGTCACCCTCGCCGCGCAGGTCGTCGAGCACGAACGTCTGCTCGACCGCGTCCAGCCGCAGGTGCCACACTTCGCGCACCGCACCGCGAACGAACGTCACCTGATCGCCTTCGAGGACCGGTTCTGCGGTGAGGTCGCAATCGAGCGCGGCCTCTCCCCGGCGGATGGTCGCAAGGCGGAAGTGGACCGGGAAGTTGCGAGGGGCGCGAGCCCCGAAGTACGGGATGTAGTCGACCCCGCCCGGCCCGAAGCGAGCCTTGTATCCCGGAGCGAGCACCCAGATGGCCCCATCGGCGGCCCGGTCGGTGTGGATGCGTTGCAGTGAGCTACCTGCGGCAATCCCTCGTGGCACCGGGGCTTGACCGGGCAGCGCGGCGGCGGCGAGCAGCAGGACGCCGAGGCGGCGGGACAGCGACCGCGCGCGGGCGGTCGAAGACAAGCGAGAGTTGAGCATGGCGATTGACCTCGGACCAAGAGACGCGGAACGGACGAGTGGACCGACACACGGCTCGAGCGCGGCGCTGTGGACCGGGTTCGAGCTTTGCACGCCGCTGGCAACGCGGACGCCGCAGCGCGCGGACGCCACCGTCCCCACGTGAGGGGTGCGCGCCGCTCAGCCTCGACGCCACGTCCCCGCCGACCCCGAAGGGCGCCTTCGCCCGAGTCGGGAGTCGCAAGTCGCGAGTCGCGAGTCGCGAGTTTCGCGCACCCGCGAGGTCGCGCCCCCCGCGATCAGTGCACCGTGACGACCAAGGTGTCCGACGTCCGGAACCGGAAGCCGTACTGCGGCGGTCCACAGATGAAGTCGTGCTGCCCCAAGCTCACGATCCGTTGCATGCCTTGGAACGCAATCTTGGCACCGATGAGCTGGCCGTCACACGGCACCGGGATGGCAACCGTGCTGACCGGCAACGCCAGCAGGATCGGCGCGACGCCGAGTCCACAGCCGGCCGCGCAAAGTGGGAACGGCGGGGAGGCGGGACCGACCACGAGCGTCGGCTGCTCGGCACCCACCGCGAGGTTCACCGTGAAGGTCCGGCCGATCACCGGATCGCCCGCGATCGAGATCTGCGGCTCGAACTTGCCACCACAACCCGTTGCGACGCGCGCCACACCCGAGCCGCCGAGCGGATCGAAGAGGGTGGCGTGCACGTCCGAATTGGCGGTCGATACGCTGCGAATGTGGGTGATCAGCGCCAAGCTCGCGCCCGCGTTCGCCGTGGAATCCTCGGTCGCGGCCACGCCGCCCGGCGCGCAGTCCAGAGTGTCGAGCGGCACATGGCCCTCCACGAACCGCAACGGGTTGTCCCCCACGACCACGGCAGCGAACATCGCATCGTTGCCATTGCTCAGCCGCTCCGCGTAGCTGTAGACGAACCGGCAGTTGCCGGAACAGGCGACGGACGGTGCACGCTGCGGGGCGATCGGCGTGCTACGCGGCTCGACGACGCTGAGGTCGATCGCACCGGTCACCGACACCAAGGAGTTCGTGAACCGCATCCGACGACCGACGATCCGCCCTTGACCCTTGTCCGAATCGCGCTCCCAGATCGCGAGGAATTCGCGCCCGTCGCCAGCCACTTGCGGCAGCGATTCGTGGGTCGCCGAATTGGTCAGCGGGAAGTCCGAGGCCAGCGCCTTGCCCGAGTTGTCGATCACGGCGCATCGGATGTCCGAGGGCACGAACCCGACTTGGTACACCACCATCCACCGCCCGCCCGCTCCGGCGGTCTTGCAGATGTCCGCGAAGTCCTCCAGCACGACCCCGTTCGCCACCGGTTGGGTAGCACCGGCGGTCCCGCTGGTCGACACGGTGGCTCCGACCACCCGACTCGCGACCGCGGTGGTCCGCTCCGACCAGACCACGAAGTAGCTGCCACCCGAGAGGGCTCCGCCGACGCGTGGTGCGCTGACCGAGCGACCACGCACCGCCGTCCGCACCGTGATCACGGCACCCTGGGTGTCGTTCGCCGCGTTCCGGGTGCGCGCCATGATCCCCGTGCCGAGCAGGAAGCTCTCGTGCCAGGCGACGAGGAACTGGTCGTTGGCCGCGTGGCAGGCCACGCTCGGCGAGGTGGTGAGGCCTGATGAGATCTCCACGCCGACCTCACCGAAGAAGGCGCCGCTGCGATCGTAGCGGCGCGACACGATGTCGCTGTCCAGCACGTTGATCACCTCTTCGTAGACCACCAGCCACACACCGGTGCCCGCGGAGTAGGCGGCGTCGACCGCCCGCTGCACCGGTCCCGAGGTGTCGACCGAGATCGTGCGGACCACCGGGTCGATGACCACGCGACCACCTGTGGCAACAACCACTTCCTGCGGCACGGTGATGAGGATGTTCTCGGCTCGCGATTCCAGCGAACACGGCACGCGCTTGCCGTCGACCACCGCGAACGCCGCGCCGTAGTGCACGCCGCCGAGCTCGGCCGCGGCGAACCAGAGTCCCCCGTCCGAGTGCGGCGTCGCCGGCGCCAATCGCGTGTCCACGGCGAGTCGCACGCGCAAGGCACCGCGCAGCGCGCCGGTGTCGACCTCGAACACCTGCTCGGCCGAGTCGAGCCCGAGCCGCCACAGTTCCCGCGCCGCACCGTGGTCGACTTCGACGGTGTCACCGGAGCGTCGCGCAGCCGCGCACGACCGCAGTGGCAACCCCACGCCGCCGACCGAGACTTCGGCGAGCCGCATGCCGAGCGGGTAGCCCCGCGGTGCCCGCGAACCGAGGAAGGGCACGAACTCGGTCACACCGGCGCCGAACCGCATCTTGTAGTTGCGGCCCTTGGCCCAGTGCGAACCGTCCTCGGTCTGGTCGTACAGCACCTTGGTACGCGCCGCGGGAGCCAGGACGTTCGCGGGGACCGGCTGGTTCTGGGCCGCGAGGGACGCGGCCAGCAGGGCCACGGAGAGGGCCGCGGGTAGCCGCGATGGGATCGGGAGAATTCGCATGGAGCAGTCCGAAGGTCACGGGGGATACCCCCTCAGACGCAACCGACGCACCCCGACCGACACGCCGAGCCTTGCCGCGCCGAAACCAGGCGGGATACTGCAGAAATCGCCATGCAGCCGCTCGACACACCCATCTACCGCGAGCTGCACGCCCTGGCCGAGCGCCGCCTGGCCGGATCCCGACCCGACCACACGCTGCAGCCGACCGCGCTGGTCCACGAAGCGTACCTGCGGATGGCCCAGGCCGGCGGGGGCGAGGAGCGACGCGCGTTCTTCGCACTCGCCGGAAGAGCAATGCGCTCGGTGCTGGTCGACCACGCGCGGCGGCGCAACGCCGACAAGCGGGGCGGTGGCCATCGCGCCGAACTACCGACCACGATCGTCGGACCGGATCAGTCGCCGGTCGACGTGCTCGCGGTGCACGATGCGGTCGAACGGCTGCAACAGATCGACCCGCAACTGGCGGAGATCGTCGACCTGATCCTGTTCGCCGGGCTGACCGCGGCCGAGGCGGGCGACGTGCTCGGCGTGTCGAGCCGCACCGTCGAGCGCGGTTGGCGCACCGCGCGTGCGTTCCTCCGCCAGGCACTCGAGGACGACTCGAGGGGTGAGACGTGACCGACACCCCGGTTACCCGCTGGCGGTCGGTGCGCGCCCTGTTCGAGCAGGTCGCAGATCTCCAGCCCGCCGAACGTGATCGAGTCTTGGACGCGCAGTGCGCCGGAGACGCCGGCCTGCGCGCCGACGTCGACCGCCTGCTGCGGGCGGACGTCGACTCCGGCGTGTTGTTGACTCCGACCCGCATCGGGGCGACTCCGGGTGGCATCGATCCGCTCGGCGACGAGGCCGCGGGCACGCGCATCGGGGCGTTCACCGTTCGGCGACGGATCGGCATCGGCGGAATGGGCGCGGTGTACGAGGCCGAGCAGGATCAACCGCGCCGATTGGTCGCCATCAAGGTGCTCCGCCCGGAGCTCTGCAGCGGCGAGACGCTGCGGCGCTTCGAGGTCGAGGCGGAGATCCTGGCGCGCTTGCAGCACCCGGGCATCGCCGAGGTGTACGCCGCGGGCGTGCACGAGACGCGCAGCGGACCGTTCCGCCTGGTGATGCCGTACTACGCGATGGAGCTGATGTCCGGCGCGCTGCCGATCACGGCCTACGCGAGTCGGCACGCCATACCGCTGGCCGGCCGCCTCGCCCTGATCGCCGCCGTGTGCGCAGCGGTCCACCACGCCCACCAACGGGGAGTGATCCACCGCGACCTGAAGCCGGGCAACGCACTGGTCGACGAGCGCGGCGTCGTCAAGGTGATCGACTTCGGGGTAGCGCGGGCTGCGAGCAGCGAACTGACGCACACGCTGCCGGGAGTGGTGATCGGCACGCCGAACTACATGGCGCCCGAGCAGGCGTTGGGCCGCGACGTCGACGTGCGCAGCGACGTCTGGGCGCTCGGGGTGATCCTCTACGAACTGATCTGCGGGCGCTTGCCGTTCGAGGTCACCGCACCGACCCCCTCCGCATTCGCCAATCCCCCCACCGCACCACACCGAATCACCGGCGCGGCCAGCCGCGAGCTGACCTGGATCGTGATGCGCGCGCTCGCCGTCGAGCCGGCGCGCCGCTACCAGAGCGCCGCGGAACTCGGCGGCGACCTCGCCCGGCTACAACGCGGTGACCCGGTTCAGGCCGCCCCACCGTCACTCGGCTACACGCTGCGCAAGGCGATGCGCCGCCACCGCACGCTCACTGCGGCGGCGGCCGTGGGACTGTTGACCGCCCTCGCTGGCCTCGTCTCCACCGCGACCGCACTGCGCCGTGCGTGGCAGGCGGAAGCCGATGCGTTGCAGGCCGCAGGTGATGCCAAGAGCGCCGCCGAGCAGGCGCGCCGGGCCGCCGCGGAGGCAGACGCCGAGCGACATACCGCGGAGCGCGCCAAGGAGAATGCCGAGCGAGCGCGTGCAACCGCCGAACAGGCGAGTGCGGTGACCGCAGAGACCAACCAGCAGCTGACCGGGCTGATGGCGATCATCCAGAGTGCGGTCGCTGCCGCCAGCCGCGCCGGACGCGGACGCGACGTGACCCTCGCGCAGCTCTGGACCGAGGTCGAGGCCCGCGTGACCTCGGACAGCACAGCTCCCGCCCTCACCCGCGCTGCGACCTTCAACTTCCTGGGCGCGATCCGCTTCCACTCCGCCGACTTCCCGGCGGCCGAACGGCTGTTCCGCCGCTCGCTCGACACCCTGCCCGAGACCGGCACGCACAGCGAGCGAGCCCGGATCCTCGGCCACGCGAGCCTGAGCGAGGCGCTGCGCCTCCAGCAGCGCCAGCTGGACAGTGAACGCGAACTGGGACGGGCACTCGAGCTCGCCGAGCACCTGCTGCCCGCCGAAGACACGCTACGCCTGTCGCTGCAGCGCCGCGTGGCGTTCGCCTACCTGAACCGAGGCGATACCGACCAGGCGCTGAAGCTGTGCCGTGCAATCCTCGCCGCACGACTCGCCGCGAAGCCGACCGACCCGCGCGCGTGTGCGGAGGCGCAGTCCGATCTCGCCAGCGCGCTGCTGGTGGCCGGGAAGGTGGCGGAATGCGTGACCGCGGCGCAACGTGCGCTGGAGCTCTGCGGCCCGGCGTTCGGCGACGGCCACGCCAAGACTGGCAATGCCGCGTACACCCTGGCCAGCGCGCTGCGGCGCGCCGGGCGCCACCCCGAGGCCCGCGCCGCAGCCCAGCGCGGGCTGACCGCCTGTACCTCGACGCTCGGCTCGACGCACCTGATCACACGCGCGCTGCGCCTCCGCCTGGCCCAGGCTCGCCAGCACGACGGTGAACTCGAACCTGCAATCGCCGAACTCGACTCGCTCCTCGCCGAGCTTCGCGGCGACCGGCTCGCCGACCGCCGCCACCGCCTCGGAGCGGCCAACGCGCTGGGCGAGGCGCTCCTGGCGGCCGGCCGAGCACAGCAGGCGGTGGATGCGATGGCGCCCGACGCCGCGGATCTCCCCGGTGCACCACGCCCGGTGCAGGTCGAACTCGCCACGCTCCAGTCCACGCACGCACGCGCGCTGATCGCCGCGGGCCGGACCGATCGCGCACGAGAGCTGCTCGGCACCGCGGCAGCCAACGCAGCGAAGCGGCTCGGCAGCAACCACCCCGCCGCCAAGCGGTTGGCGACCCAGCGTGACGAATTGCGCGGGCGAACCCCGCCGCGCTGAGAATCCCCGCCGCTGCCCGAGGAACGACGACGATCCGTGGACGATCGGTCGCACCACGGCAAAAAAAACGGTCACCCCGCGTTCGCGCTCCGCACCCCGGGCACTGCAGGCGCATGCGACACGTGACCTGCCGGGCGATCCCCCTGCTCCTCACCACCGTTCTGGGCGGCCTGTTCCACCGCGCGCCCGCACAGGGCAAGCCGGAGGACGGCTGGTTCGAGATCCAGGGTGACTACGGCTCCACCATCCTGAGCAACGGAAACGTCCAGTCGCCCGGACCCAGCGGGCTGACGCAAAGCCTGTTCCGCCAAGCCTACGCCGGCCGCCTCTGGGAGCACTGGACCGACCAGGCCTACATGGGCGCGCGCAGCTACAAGGTCCGGGTGCTGCCGAACTGGTCGGGGGTGAACGATCGCTCCGAGCAGATGATGATGACCGGGTGGGACATCGGCCCGGCGTCCCCGCACGGCGACACGATGTACTTCACCTTCGCGGTGTGGTTCGAGACCCCGCCGCCCGAGACCGAGACTTCCTCGCTGATCTTCAGCCAGCTGTGGCAGGACGCGCGGCTCAACCCGTTCCTGTACTTCTCGATCGGCCAGGGCTACCTGCGGGTCCAGGCGCGGGGCGACGCGCTGCGCGGCGACGGAATCCACAAGAACGTGTGGACCGACCTGCTCGACCCGGTGCAGAACTCGGGGAAGACCATGCCGCTTCAGCCGCGCCACTGGTATCGCTTCATGTTCCGCGTGACGCCCGGCCGCGGGCTGCTGGCACCGGGTAGCGCAACGGTGTGGCTGATGGAGAACGAGACCGGGGCTTGGCGGGTGATCGCCGACGTGCACGGCGTGCCGATGAGCTGGACCACCGCGGTCGCCAGGGACGACCCGCGGACACCGGCGCAGCTGTGGACCGACTTCCTGGCCGGCAAGGTACCGCTGGCCGACCGGCGTCACGCGACCTGGAAGCTCGGGTCCTACCGCATGCCGATGAACGCCACCACGCGGCTCTACGTCGACAACATCAGTTGGGCCAACAACAACTGGAACCTGATCACCAAGAACCGCACTGTGGGCTACCACCGCCACATCGTGCACCTGGGTTTCGGCGAATACTGGGGATCGACCGCAGCAGACTCGTCTGGCGATTCGAACGGCGGCTGGAGCTACGCGAACCACGGTCAGCTGGTGGGCCCGAGCCACTCGTGGTTCACGGGTGCGGTCGGCAACTGCCTGTACTTCGACGGAGTCAACGACTACGTGAAGGTGCCGATCGCCGGGAGCGAGGACGAGTTCGACACTGGCAACTACCTCAGCTTGTCCACCTGGCTGTCGACCGACGACGCCAAGCAGACCGGCAGCGGATTGATCACGATCGACGAGTACTCCACCACCTACAAGGCGCGCCTCTACCTGGTGTCGCACGACACCGTGCAACTGGCAGTGCGGCATCCGGACGACACGCGCTCCTACATCTCGGTGCGCGCGCCATACTCGCTCGCCGACGGGTCATGGCACCACGTCGCCGGGACCTACAACCGCTTCGCCCCGGCCGACAAGCGACTGAAGCTCTACGTCGACGGCGTGCTGCTCGGCGAGGAGGTCGGGGTCGACAAGCCGGTGTGGCGCGGCAACAACTTCCTCTACGTCGGCAAGTTCAGCGGCAACTACTTCCACGGCCGACTGGACGAAGTTCGGATGTGCAACTTCGAACTCGCGGCGGACCAAGTGCGGAGCCAGGTGGCGGTGGGCCGGCGCTGAAGACGCCGGATCGGGTCAACGGGTGACCAGCTCCAGCTTCGGCGCGGACTTGCCATCGAAGGAGAAGGAGTGGTTGACGCGCTCCTGGAACAACCCGAGGAACGACCGCGTGCCGTGGATGGTGTAGCGCATCGGCACCGGCGGCACGCGGAACTCGAACCGGCCCGCCTTGTCGGTGACCATCGTGCTCGTGCGCGACATCCAGAACGACAGAAGGCTCCGCCGCTGCAACACGGTCGGAGCGCACAACCGCACTTCACTGTGTTTGGCCGCGGCCACGGCCGGGGCCCGTGACGGCTCGTCGGCCGGATCGTCGACCTGCTCCAACCCGTTCCAGCCGATGTACCGCCACAGAGTCATCCCTGCAGCCGGCTTGCCGTTCTTGCCGAGGACGACGCCGGTCAAGCGCACCGGCTCAGGGAGCCGGACCGACACCCGTGCGGGGGCGGCGCGCACCGTTCGATCGACGACCAGCCGCTTGGCCAGCGCCGCGTCACCCTTGGCGAACAGCAGCATCGTTTCGACCTCGGGGTCGACCAACATGAACAGGCGGCCGTTTCGATCCACCAGCGGCCCGTCGACCTCCGCGCCCCAGTAGCCGAGGTCGGTGCGCAGCGGCCAGATGCGCGCACCGGACGCCGGCAGTCCCTCCGGATCGCGAAGCTCGAATTGCACCGGGCACCAGGTGGACAGGTCGACCACTGCGCGACCGCGGGTCTTTTGCGCCAGCGCTCGGTCCAGCAACCCGTGGATCCCAGGGTGCACGCGGTCGCGCCACTCCGCCGGCAGCTTGGCACAGTGCGCTGCGGACAGTTCGGCGTTGGCCGCGAACCGCTTCGCGTCCGCGGCGACCCCGCCGATCGACACGCGCCCCTGCTCGTCAGTTCGGACCAGCCGAGTGTAGAAACCCAGACTGCGGCTGTTGGGACGGAAGCGGTGCACACTCGTGCCGGCGATTTCGAGGACCAGCCGATCCGCGGGGGCGTCCGGGCCGAGCAGCACCTGCAGGTCCATCGCCTGGCCCTTCTCCAGGTTGGCGTGGAAGTCGGGCGACTTGCCAGGCCGCAGCTGCGCCCAGGTCTTGTCCGTGACGAACTGCGACTCCCCGGGGTGGGCGTTGCCCATGCAATACCCCGCGGCGTCGGCGAAGTAGGCCACCGAAGTGAACTGCGTATCCGGGACGACGACCTCCCCGATCCCGGAGGCCTCGGTCTGGCCGAGCGGCAGCAGCAAGCCGCCGTTGAACTGCACGTACAGCTTCGCGGCCACCCCCTTGCCCGTGTCGCCACAGCGCACCTCGATCGACCGGACACGTGGCTTGGGCAGATCGCGAACCCGCACACTGTGGCTCGCTTTGGTGGAGACGCGGTTCGCCCGGTCCATCAAGATCGGTGGGCCGACCTTGCCGACGATCACCGTCGAGAATCTCTCCCCCGGCAGCGGTGGCACCGTGAACTCCCCCTCGTCACCGAGTGGCATCTCGAGGGTTTGCTTGTGCTTCGTGCCGCCGTAGAGCAATCGGACGCGCAACGGAGCGCGCTCGGCCCAACCGTCCACGCGCCGGAACCGAATCCGGTGGGCGAACGAGCGCTTGGGGTCCTCGCGCAACAAACACGGTGCGCCGGCCAACACATTCTCGGCAACCGTCGTGCGTCGGCACCCCCCGTCCCGCCCGGGCTCGCCGACCGCCCACGCGGCGTATGCGCGGTTCCGCAGCACGTCGGCGCGGAACCGGCCGCGCGCGTCGGTCACCGCCTCCACCGTGTCGATGTCCGCCTCCGGCAGCACGCCGATGGCAAGTGGAATGCGCGCCGACACCAGCACGACCTTCACTCCCACCCACGGCTTGCCGTCGGACTGTTGGACTTCGCCAAGGGCTCTGGCGCGTTGCTTCGATTGACCGACGATCGGCGCAACCGCGACAAGACATGCGAGGATCGACAGCACAGGGCGCAGCGGCAACATCGCGCTCAATGTACCGGAGGACGCGGTGGCATGCAGTTCTGCGTCCCACCGCGGCGCTGAACGGTTCATCGCCAGCGCGCCTGCTCGGCCCGCACCGCCGGATCCTCGGGCCGCAGCGCCGCCGCCTTGGCGAGTTCCTCCCGACCCTGCCGTACTTCCCCGGCGGCGAGCAGGGCGCGGGCGAGGTTGAAGCGGGCATGGAAGTAGTCGGGACGCAGCGCGAGTGCCCTGCGGAACTCGTCGATGGCGCGCGGCAGGATCCGCTGCTCGAGCAGGGCGGTCGCGAGGTTGTTGCGGGCCTCGGCGAGCTCCGGGCGGAACGCGAGGACCCGCTCGAAGTGGTGCACTGCAGCGGCCGGGCTGCCGTTCCGCGCCAGCAGCATGCCCAGCTCGTTGTGGCCCTCGACGTCGTCGGGACGGACCCGAAGAAGGTGTTCGAACGCGCGTCGCGCGCCCGCGGCGTCGCGCTGCTGCAGGCACGCGCGTCCCAGCCAGAGCAGGGCATGACCGTGGTCGGGTTCGCCCGCCAGCACGCGTTCCAGGGCCCTGCGGGCGGCGTCCGTTCGCCCCTGCCGCAGGGCACACGCCGCGGCTTCGCTCAGCGCGTCGGTGTAGTCAGGACGCAAGCGCAACGCGTTCTGCAACTCGACCATCGCCGCGGCGATGTCTCCACCTTCGTGCAGCACCCGCGCGAGCTGCAGGTGCGCGTGGTAGTCCCACGGCTTCTTGCGCAGCGTCGCGCGCCACCCCTCGGCCCGGACCGCGCGGCGCCCCGCCGCGTCGCGCGGCACCGCCATCACCGTCAGCGTCGCCATCTCGTCGCGCGACTCCTGGCCGAACCGAACCCGGCGCGGCGGGTCGCTGGGGTTGCCCGGATTTGCGGAGCTGTTGTCGAACCGATACTCGAACTCGATCACCGCTCCGGCCGGGAGATCGAGCGGGGCGACGAACCGGTAGTCGTCCTGCCAGTCGAAGTCCCAGGCAGCGATCTCGAACATCGTGCGCTGCGCACCGTCGGGCAAGCGCACGAAACCGCGCATGCTGCGGCACAGGTAGTGGGCGTGCGGATACACCCCGAACACCCGCACGGGAGCCGGCAGGGTGAACGCGTCGCGCACCCGATACTCGGCATCGCCCGGCGGAATGTCGATCGCTTCGCTGAACAACACGATCGGTTGCGGCATGCTGCGCGGCGGTTCGTCGGTGAAGAACAGGCCGATGCGCGGTGCGACCTGCTCGGGCTTGCCGGTCGGCGTCAGGTGCAGCTGCAGCACCAAATCGGAACCCGGAAACAGTCGCCACGCCATACCGGGCGGTGCCGGCAGCACCCGCTTGCCCGCAGTCCAACCGAGGAAGTGCCCATCCGGCGGCTCGGAGCTGGCCATGGACATTCCCGCGAACCCAGGTCCCTCGTCTTGCGCATCGCGCCGACGCGAGCCGAGGGTGCGGTCGACCTGCAGGATCGCGTGGTGCACCGCTCGACTACCGGGACGGATCTCGACCGCCGCGACGAAGCGCCGCGACGCCACCTGCACCGGCACCACGAAGTTGCGGAACACGTCGGGACCCTTCGCCGGCAACGCGAACGGCTCGGGCAGGGTGACCACGAGGTCGGGCTCACGCAGCTGCCAACCGCGCGGCCAGGTGGGCAGTGGCGGCAAGTCGCGCGCATCGCCTTCGGGGGTGCCGGCCTCGACCCAGCGACGCAACGTGTCGATGTGCGCGTCGGTGAGTCGCCGCGCACCGACCAGCGGAATGTGCCCGGGGAGGGGCAGCCACGGCGGCATCAGCCGGCGCGCCGTGACCCGGGCGATCTGCTTCGCCTTCCGCCGCACATCGTCGTAGCTCAGCAGGGTGAACGGGGTCGGCTCTCCGGGGCGGTGGCAGGGCGCGCAATGGGTGAACACGATCGGCGCGACGTCACGGGTGAACGTCGGCGTGGCACCGGGTTCCGGGGCGGCACCCTCCGAGCTGCAGCCCGCGACAGCCGCCAGCAGCACACCGGCGATGCCGAGGATCGGTGCGCTGCAGCGGGCCCGGTTCATACTGCGGGCAGAGTAGCGGCAGCCGCCCTGACCCGGCCCCGACGATTCATGAGCAGCGTCCCAGATCGTGCCAGGTTGCTGGCAAGGAGACCGGCAGGTTCTGCCCGGAGGCGGGGTGCACTCCCGTCGAGGCGCAGGTTCTGACGTTCGACGAAGCCAGCAGCGAACTTCCGATCGCAGCAGCTCGGTCATGAATCGTCCGGGCTTGGGGAACGGCATCCGCGCCCGACGGCGGGAGTGCAACACCGCGATGGTCCACCGGATTCGAGGGCACCACAGACGGCAGTGAGCAGGACCGGGCGACACACCGACGAGCCGACGAACCTCAAGCGGATAGCCTTCCGGCAGCCGCATGTCCCTGCCCTCCGCGTTCGAACCAGAAGCCTTCCGTCGCGCCGGCCACGCGCTCGTCGATCAACTCGCCGACTACCTCGCGGCCGCGGGCGAACGACGAATCCCGGTGCTCGCCCCGATCCCGGTCGAGCAGTTGCTGCGCGAACTCGGGGATCCGCCGGATACTCCGGCCGACCCGGACGACCCCTGGCAGTGTCTGGGGGCGGAGCTCCTGCTGGTACTGGAGCGCTCCATCCACTTGCACCACCCCGGCTACGTCGGCCACCAGGTGGCCGTGCCGCTGCCGGGCGCCGCGCTGGTCGAGCTGGTCAACGCGATGTTCAACAACGGCATGGCGGTCTACGAGATGGGGCAGGTGCACACCGCGATGGAACACCGCGTGGTCGCCTGGCTGGCGCGTCGCATCGGCTTCCCGGAGGGTGCCGGCGGGGTGCTCACCCACGGTGGATCGCTCGGCAACCTCACCGCACTGCTCGCCGCCCGCCAGGCGAACGGCGGAGTCGACGCCTGGCAGCAGGGTTCGGGGAACGAGAGCGCGGTGCTGACCTCCGACCAGAGCCACTACTGCATCGATCGGGCCGCACGGGTGATGGGTCTCGGCGGCGGCGGGGTGATGGCGGTGCACACCGACGCGCAGTTCCGCATGCGCCGCCCGGCGCTCGAGGATGCGCTGCGCGAGGCGAACGCCGCGGGGCGCAGGGTATTCGCGGTGGTCGCCAATGCCTGCTCGACCGCGACCGGCACGTTCGACCCGCTCGATGAAGTGGCGGAGTTCTGCGCCGCACACGGTCTGTGGCTGCACGTCGACGGCGCTCACGGCGCCTCGCTGCTGGTGAGCGAGCGGCACCGTGCGACGCTGCGCGGCATCGAACGCGCCGACTCGGTGGTGTGGGACCTGCACAAGATGCTGATGTTGCCGGCGCTCAACACCGGAGTGGTGTTCCGGGACGCACGCCACAGCGCCGGTGCGTTCGCCCAGCGCGCCGATTACCTGTTCGACGACGGCCCGGCCGCCATGTCGTTCGACCTCGGCCGGCGAACCCTGGAGTGCACCAAACGCGGGCTCGGCACGACCGCATGGCTGGCGCTGCGCTGCCTGGGAACGCGCCTGTTCGGTGAGGCCGTGGACGGGATGATCGCGACGGCACGTACGTTTGCCCGGCTGCTGCGCGAAGACGGACGGTTCGAACTCGCGACCGAGCCGGAGTGCAACATCGTGTGCTTCCGCTTCCTCCACCCGGGGGCCGGCGACCTCGACGCGGTGCAGCAGCGGATTCGCGCCGGCGTGGTAGCGGGCGGCCGGTTCTACGTGGTGCAGACGCGCCTGCGCGGGGCGGCGTGGCTGCGAACGACGTTCATGAACCCGTTCACCGGCGAAGGGCTGCTGCGCGAGTTGCTCGGGGAGATCGCGGAGATCGCGAACCGCGGCGCCGCAGCGGGTGCGAACGGAGGATAGCCGTCATCGCGGCCCAGGCCGCACCCAAGGACTTGGGTGAACGCGGCGCTCCGCGCCGCCATGAGGCCTCGGCCGCTTGCTCGTTGGAGCTTCCGGTGCCGCTGCCCGCTCGAGAATCAGCCGCCCAGGTGTTCTGGAAGGTACCCGCGATTCTTCGCGTGCCGGCACGATCCGCGGCACCTGCAGCTCAGTGTCCGCCGAGCAGCGCACCCAGTGCCGCCACGGTCGCGCGGATGCTCGCCCGCAGGGTCGGCTTGGCGTCGGGGTAGTAGGTGCCGGAGTGCAGGGAGGGCGGCGGCTCGGCCTTGCGCCGGAACTCCGCCAACCGTTCCGCCGCGACACTTCCGACGCGGAACATGAAGATCGGCACGCCGGCGCGGCCGAAGCGACCGAAGTCCTCTGCAGTCATCACCCGCGATACCGGCACGACCTTGTCGTCACCGAGCTCCTTGCGCATCGCCGCGACGCACCGCGCGACCAGCTGCGCATCGTTGATGAGCGCAGGCGTCGCTTCGGAGAACGCAACCGCGGGTTCGGGTGCCCGCGCACCGGCAGCCACCGCCTTTGCTTTGCGCACGATGCCCTGCTTGAGGTGCTCGCGCACCGCGTCGGAGTAGCTGCGCACCGTGAGCTGCAGCTGGCAGCGGTCAGCGATGATGTTGTGCTTCTGCCCACCGTGGATCGAGCCCACGGTGATCACCGCGGGTTCGGTGGGATCGATCTCGCGGGCGACGATCGTCTGCAGTTGCAGCACCAGCTGCGCGGCCTGGACGATCGGATCGATGGTCAAGTGCGGTGCCGCGCCGTGACCACCTCGGCCGAACATCGTCACGTCGACGCTGTCGACGTTGGCCATCATCGCTCCGGCGCCGAACCCGATCGATCCCGCCGCGAGGTCGTGGCTGACGTGGATCGCCAGACCGGCAACCGGCTTGCCGAAACGCCGGAACAGGCCGGCGTCGAGCATCGCGCGGGCGCCACCGGAACGCTCTTCGGCGGGCTGCCCGAGCAGCATCACTCGGCCGCGCCACCGGTCGCGGTGGGCTACCAACCAGCGCGCGACGCCGACCAAGTTGGTCATGTGGATGTCGTGACCGCACGCGTGCATGATCCCGGCCGCCCGCCCCTCACCATCCTCGGTGTAGATCTTCGAGCGGTACGGCAAGCCCGTCTTCTCCGCGATCGGCAGCGCATCGAGATCGGCGCGCACCATCACCAGCGGACCATCGCCGTTGGTGAGCATCCCGACCAGACCGTGGCCACCGACGCCCTCGGTCACCTCGGCTCCGGCCTGGCGCAGTGCCGCGGCGAGGCGCTTGGCGGTGTTCTTCTCGCGGAACGACAGCTCCGGGTTGGCGTGGAGCTCCTGGTAGAAGCGCACCAAGTCGTCGAGTTGGGCGTCGAGGTATGCCTGCTGCGCCGCGGCACCGCCCCCAAGGGCAGCCACCGCGACAGCGGATCGCAGGATTCGAGAAGCGGTGCGGGTAGGGTGCGGGACCATCGACGCGACGGTACCGGCCAGCGGCTGAAGGTTCACGCCGAGCCCGCCGCGACCCGCGCGTAGAGCGCCTCCAGATGCTCGATCACGCGTTCGACCGAGAAGGACCGCTCCGCCAGCTCGACGGCGCGCTGTCCCATGGCGCGGCGTTGGGCCGGGTCGTCGAGCAGTTCCCGCAGCGCGCGGGCGAACGCGTTGGGGTCGCACGGCAACACCCGCCCCGCCCCGGCGGTCTCGACCTCCGGCACGTTGCAGGCGGTCGACACGAGGCTCGGCAGGCCGGCAGCCAGTGCCTCCAAGACCGCGACCGGCAACCCTTCGGTGCGCGACGGCAGCACGAACACCTGCGCGGCGGCGAGCGCATCGGCCTTGCCGGCCGCGTCGAGGTGCCCGGTTCGCACCACCCGATCCACCACCCCGCGGGCTGCGATCTGCCGATCGAGGGCAGGCCCCACGCCGTCGTCGGGACCGGCGACCACCAGGGTGGCGCCCGCCGGGTCGGATGCGGCGAACGCATCGATCAGCACGTCGATCCCCTTGATCCGGTGCAGGCGACCGAGGAACAGCACGATGTCGCGCGCGGCGTCGATACCGAAGCGGGCGCGGAACCGCGCGGCGTCGCCGGGCACCGCGGGCTCCACCGCGTTCGGCACCAGAGCGATGCGCGCATCCGGCACACCGAGGGCTGCGAGGTCGTGCACGTCCTTGCCGGTGAGCGCTTGGCACATCGCGACGCGGCGCAGCAGCGGTCGCTCGACCAACGTCAGGAACACCCGCTTGCGCCACGCCTTGAGCCGCAGGCGCACCGGGCACAGCGCGCCCTCGGCGTTGTAGACACACGGCACCCCCGAGGCCGCGGCGATCGCCTGCGCCATGCGGTTGGCCAGCGTCAACCCGACGTTGAGGCAGCACACATCGGCGCCCGGCAGCACTTGCTCGAGCGCCGGCCGCATGGTCGGGCTCCAGTACGGAACGACGCGGTGCCACGGGCGCGTGGGCGCGTAGTAGACCGAACAGCCGTGCCAATCGACGAACCGACCGCGCGGTACCGACTCCCCGACTCCGTGGTCGGTGGTCACCACCTGGACGCGGTGCCCGCGCTCCGCCAACGCGCGGCACACGGTCGCAGCCTGCGCCACGACGCCACCGAACCGGGTTGCCGGAGCGAAGAACGGAAGCACCCGGACGATCCGCAGCGACTTCACGGAGCGTCGACGGGACGAAACGACAATCGTCGGAACAAGTGTGTGACCACGGCGGCCGGCAGGCACAGCAGGGCGCATTCACCGGCGATCCTCAGGTGGCCGCGGAAACCGAGCACCGAGCGCCAGTGCTCGCGCTTGATCGCGACGGTGTCGCGCAGCGATGCACGCAGCTTGCGGCGCTTCATCGAGGCCGCGTGTAGGCGGTAGCGCACGAGGATTTGCGGGTGGTTGGCGAATCGTGCGCCGCGAACCGCCAGCCGAGACCACAGGTCGTAGTCCTCACAGGTCCTCGCTCGGTAGCCGCCCGCTTCGTGCACCACCGCGGCACGCACTACCACGCTCGGCTGCGCGATCGGGTTGAAGCGGGGCATTTGGCTGACTATCTCCTCGTGGGTGAGCGGGTAGGCGCGCGTCCCGAGGGCGCGTCCCTGCTCGTCGATCGCCAACAACTGACCACCGAGTACCGCGAGCTGCGGGTCGCGCTCCATCGCGTCGCACTGCAGCGCCAGCCGCTCGGCAATGCACTCGTCGTCGGCATCGAGCATCGCCACGAGCTCACCGCGCGCCTCGGCAAGGCCGCGGTTGCGCGCGCTGGCGATCCCCGCGTCGCGGTGGACGATGTGGCGGATCCGGCGGTCTCGGAACCGCTCGAGCAACCCGGCGACCTCGTGCCGGGGCACTGCTCGCCCCGGGAATTCGCCTGCATCCTCGACCACCAGGTGCTCGAAGTCCCCCATCGACTGCGCCAACAAGCTCTCGACCGCCTGCGGGAAGTGCACCGGATGCGGGTCGCGCACCGGGGTCACCACGGTGATCCGCGGTCGGCTCACCACAGCTCTCCGTCGCGCCACTCCGCCCAAGCAAACACGCGCGCCGGCGCGGGGCGCCCCCCGTCGATCAACCACGCGAGGATCCGCGCGTAGCGCTCGCCGACGCCTTCGACGTCGAAGCGCGCCTGCCGCCGCGGGTCGTCGGGCAGGCGACGCAGGGTCTGCGCAGCTTGCAGCATCGCTGCCGCGAGGTCGTCGACGAAGCCGTCGCGCGGGCGCGCCAGGTAGCCACTGAGGTTGCCGAAATCGAGCTCACCGACCGGCGCCGGAGGTTCGATCACCAGACCTTCGCCGTCACGCAGTTGGTCGCGGGCGGCGCCGACGTCGGTCGCCACGCACGGCAACCCGCGCACCAGCGCCTCGGCGATCGCCAGGCTGCAGCCCTCCCAGTACGACGGCAGCAGCAGCGCGTCGGCCAGCGCATAGAACGGCTCGGTATCGGCGTGGAAACCGACCGGAAGAAGAGCACCTTGCAACCCAAGCGTCGAGATCAGCTGCTGCAACTCCGTTTCGTAGCGGTCGTTCATCGATCGACCGAGCAGCACGACCTTGAGCCGCGGTTCGCGTGCCCGGGCCGCGGCGAGCGCCTGAGCGACCCAGTACTGGGCCTTGGGTGGGTAGATCGAGGCGACGTGCAGCAACACGTAGTCGTCGAGCTCCAAGCCGAAAGTGCGACGCAGTGCAGCGACATCGCGGAGCGGTCCGGGCGGCGGCAACGCGACGCCGTTGTCGACCACCAGACTGTTGCCGCGCGACAAGCCGAGACGTTCGTGCGCGAAGCGGGCCACGTTGGCCGAGACGTGCACGTACGCGCTGGTCGCCGCGTCCGCCCGCCGCCACGCGTCGATGTCGTCGGGGTACAGCCAGTGGTAGGTGTTGTGCAGGGTCTGCACGAACGGAACCCCGCGCTCGCGGGCAACCTCGCCACCGAACAGGCTGTGGTGCGCCAGCACCAACTCGGCACGGCTTGCGTCGAGTTCGGCGCGGTAGGCCGCGGCGGTCTTCACATCCAGCACGCGCGGCTCGAGGCCCGCGGCACGCGCACGATCGGCCATCGTGCCCAGTGACCCCAACGCGAGCAGCGAGACGTCGAAGTCGCGCGCACGCAGCAGCCGCGCCTGGTCGAGCACCACGCATTCGAGCCCGCCCTGCACGAAATCATCGACCTGCAACAGGACGCGACGCCGCCGCCCGGGCGCGGTCCACACGTTGGGCAGCGGAACGGAATCGACCGACCCGGTGCGCCGCGCACAGACGAGCTCGTTGCCGAACGCCTCCGCGATCGCCCGCCGCTGCTCCGCATCGGCCACCTCGAACACCTTGTCGGTGAACAGTGCCAACACTTCGGCGACCTCCGGCTCACCGGTGAAGTGCACCAACCGCGGGTCGCGCAGCCGCCGCCCCCACCGGTACGCGTGGACCCGCGCCGCGTCCCAGTCGAGAGAGATCACGACCTGGTCCGGCAACCGCGCGAGCCCTTCCGGCTCGAGCGTGGCAGCCGCGGTGCACAGCAGGGTCTTGGGCACCACCTCGGCAGGCGCAGTCCCGTTGCTGCCTGGCGCGCGCAGATGCAACCCCGAGGCATCCGGCATCGGCGGCTCACCCCGCTCGAGCACGGTCCACGGCTCGGCACGCCATGCCGCCCGCGTGCGCTCGTGCGCCATCAAACCGGCGCCGATCTCGAACAACGCCAACTCCTTGGCCCGCGCGTTCAAGCTGTTGTCGTGCCAGCGGTACCGGTACAGCAGCTCGTCGGTGCCGAGATGCTCGATGCCGAACTCGGCATTGACCCGCATCCAGTAGTCGTAGTCCTCGACGCCCATCTTCGACGAATAGCCGCCGATCAGCCGCCCGACCCATCCGCGGTAGAGGAAGCACGCGCCGATGAAGTTGTCCTGCAGCACGTTCAACGTCGCCGTGCTGCGCGGCAGGCGAACCTCGCTCGACTCGGGTGAGCGTCGGTTCTGCGGCCGGAAGTCGGAACCGCGCAGGGGCTGACCGGAGGCATCGATCACCGTGTAGTCGGCATACACCATCGCGGACGCCGGGTGCTGGCGGAGGAAAGCGCCCAGCCGAGCCAGCTGAGGCGGTTCCATCAGGTTGTCGGCCGAGGTCCAGGTGCGGAACTCGCCGGCGGCAAAGCGGAATGCGTTGCTCAGTGCGGCGGGCAACCCGCGGTTCGGCTGGCGCAGGATCCGCAACCGCGCATCACCGGCGAATTGCTGCAGCACGGCGTCGATCCCGTCCGTCGAGCCGTCGTCGAGCAGGATCAGCTCGAACGCGGCGTCCTGCTGCGCGAGCACGCTGGCGATGCTCTCGCCGAGCAACGCCGCGTGGTTGAACACCGGCAGCACGACCGCCGTCTCACCCGCACGCTCGAGCACCGTGCCCGCTGCCGCGACGCGCAACCGCCGATGCTCGGGAATGCGGAAGCGACGGCGCGCCAGGTTCGCCTTCCACCCCGGCGGCAGCGCATCGAACAGGCCCCGTCGCACCGCGCGCAGCCACGGACCCGGCCCCTCGCGCATCTTCGCGACCGCCAACCGCGTCAGCCACCACAGCTTGCTCACCGGGAGCGAAACCCGCGCTGGCCCGCCCCATAGTAGCTGCTCGCGGTGGCGGTGGTCGCCCACGAGCTGCCATCGGGCCCGACCAACTGCACGGCGTCGATCTCGTTCCAACCGTCGCGCAGGCGCGTGTCGAGGACGATCCGCACGCGTCGCAACGGGGACGCGATGGGTTGCAGCGGGACCGAGAACACGCCGGGGACTCGGGTCGGGTCGGTGCCCCGCCACAGAGTGTGCACACGTCCGTCGACCGCGACGCCGCGGACCTCGACCACCGCCCCCGGGGCGAGAACCTCGTGGATGTGCAGCGTGGCGCCGCGCATCGGCCGATCGAAGCCTACCTCCAGCCACTCGATGCCCGCGTTGGGTTGCGCGGTGGCCCACGCGGTGACGCTGTCGACCTGCGCATCCGAGTTCGGTTGCCCGGTCGCCTGCAGCGGGTGGTGGTTCGGCAGTCGACTGAGCGCCGAGCGGCTGCGCGTCAGCGCGGCCCGCACACGGTCGTCGCGCTCCACCGCGAGCTGCGACTCGACCAACGCCACGAACGGCGCGCCGTGCATGCCGGCCAGCCGGTGTGCCGCGGCCAGACGCTCGGGGACGTCGCCGCCGAATCCCTCGCGCAGCACCGCCAATGCTCCTTCGACATCGTCCGGACGCACGTGCGCGAGAATCTGCGCGCGTACCTCGGGATCGGTCGCCCCCCGCAGCAGTCTCAGCAGAGATGCGTTGGCGGAGGCACCGGCCAGCTCGACCAGGCACGCGAGCGCCGCGGCGCGACCGGGTGGATCCAGGCCGGCGAACGACGCCTCCAGGGCGCCGACGTCCGCCTCGGTGCCGACCCGCCGCAAGGCGTGCAGCGCCACCACCGAGATCGCCCCGGGTCCGACCCGAGTGACGTCGAGTAGCGCACCTCGCACCCGCGGGTCGCCGCGGAATGCACTCTGACCGAGGATCGCGATCAGGCGCTTGCGCAGCGCGAACGGACGCTCGCCATCGCGCACCAGCGCTGCGATCTCCTCGACCAGCTCGGCAGCCAGACCCTCGACCGCGAGCCGAAAGAACTCGCTCCCGTCGGGTTCGCGCTCGAACGACGCGACGTACAGCTGCAGGTAGCGCCGGGCCGAGTCCAGACCACCCACCGGAGGCGCCGCGGTCCCGGGCTGGCCCCCGGCGGCCGGCTGCGGCGTTGGCGCGGGAACGACCTGCCGGGCGGACGCGGCGCGGGCGAATTCGAGCTCGCGCTGCAGGCGATCGATGCGCGCCTCGAGTGCGTCGATGCGCGGCGTGACGGAGTCGACCGAGTCGATCGGCTGGCCGACCGGCGCGGGCCGCAGCGGGTGGAAGAACTGCTGCAGGAGCAGGACCAACAGGGCCCCGGCCACGAACGACAGCGCGGTCTTCACACGTGCATCCTATCCGGCATCGCGGGCGGAGCACGGAATCGTTCTGCGGCGGCACCCCTTCGTCGCTCGGCAGCCGAACTATTCGTGAGCAGCGTCGCGAGATCGTGCAAGGTTGTCGCTGGCAAGGAGAACGGCAGGTTCTGCCCGGAGGCGGGGTGTACCCCGGTCGAGGAGCAGGTTCTGACCTTCGAAGAAGCCAGCAGCGGCCTTGCGCGATAGCCGCAGCTCCGTCAGGAACAGTCCGGGCCAGGTGTGGCTACGATCCGAACCGATGGCAAGCCGTCGTACCGCTCCGTCCTCTCGCCTCGCGCTGCTGCGTGGCATCAACGTCGGAGGGCGACGGAAGGTGCCTATGGCGGACCTACGCCGACTCGCCACCGAGCTCGGTTGGGATGACCCGGCCACCTACATCCAGAGCGGCAACCTCGTGTTCCGTGCCACCGAGACGGCGGAGGACCTCGCCGCGGCATTGGAGAAGGCGCTGGCGGATAGGTTCGGTTTCGAGGTCCCGGTGGTGGTTCGCGATGCGACCGACTGGCTGCGCGATGCAGCGTCGAGCCCGTTCCCCGACGCCGAACACGAGCGGCCGAACCTGCTGCATCTCGCGCTGGCGCGTCAGACACCTCCCAAGGGCCTGGCGAGCGACCTCCAGCGTTACTGCACCGCGGGCGAGCGCATCGCGGTGCGCCGCGGCGTGCTGTGGCTCGACTACCCGAATGGCGTGGCGCGCAGCAAGGTCACCCCAGCGGTGCTCGACCGCGCGGTCGGCGCACCCGTCACCGCACGCAACTGGAAGACCGTGCGCGCCCTCGCGGCAATGCTCGACCCGAGCTGACCCGAATCACGGCAGGACGTGCCCGGTCTTCGGATCGATCCGCAGCCCGAGCGCCTCGCCCTGGCATAGGAAGAACACGAACCCCCACATCATCTCGTCGTCAGTGTTGTCGCCGTGCGGCACCACGCGGGTGGGATCCGGGTTGAACGGGTTGAACTTGCTGTTGTCGTAGTGCGCTTCCACCTCGATCCGGGTGCCGGGCGCAAACGACACCTTGCCCGCGTGCCAGCGGTACGACTGCTGCCACTCGAAGTTGTAGTTCGGCACCAACAGCAGCGTGCGGCGGGTGCCGTCCGGTTCGATCGCGACGAACCGCATGTCGGTGCCGCGCAGGTGCATGTGCGCGAACATCCCCACACCGTCGGCAGCGAACGGGATCTTGCGTACTCGACTGACGAGGTGGTGCGGAGCGTGCGGCGGGATCTTGAAACGCGTGTTGTAGACCTGGATGTGGTGCAGTCGCCGTTGCACCACCTGCCGTGGAAAGCGCAGACCGATGCGCAACCGATCGACCTCTGGCTTCCCGGTGGTCACGTAGTGGCACTGGATCGCCAGCACCGAACCCTTCGGGATCAGCAGGGCAGTGCCGGGGTCGAGCACCATCGGATCGCCGCCGGGCACCTGGCCGGTGATGAACCCGGACTGTTCGTACTTGAAGCCACGCACCGAGGCGAGGTTGGCGTGGTGCAGCACGCGGCGGTTCTCCGGCAGGATCTCGACGCGCTCCACCCAGGTGTCCTCCTTGAACTGGTAGGGGAACACGAAGTACTTGTAGGCCACGTAGCCCTCGGAGGGCAGCCGGATGCGCTGCGGTAGCTTGAGCACCAGATCCGGCTCGCCGATCCGCCATTCGCCCTTGGGGAAGTCGCGCGGCTTCGGGAGGTCGTTGCGGTCGCCCTGCTTCATGCCGCTGTTGACCCAACCGACCAGCGTGCGCACTTCGGCCTCGCTCAGTCCGCGGTGATTTGCGAACTTGCCGTACTTGTCGCTGGCGTACCACGGCGGCATGCGGCGCTGTCGGACCACTTCGGCCACCATCTGGCCACGTGAAGCGACGTCTTCGAACGTCTCGAGAGCAAACGGTGCTGCGCCGTCGCGCCGATGGCAATCCTGGCAGTGGCGCTGCACCAGCGGTGCGATGTCGCGGCAGAACGTCAACGAGTCGCCACGCGGTTCGATGGGCCAGGTGATCGCACAGCCCTCGACCGACGTCTCGGAGCAAGACACCGGCTTGCCGGCCGAGAGTTCGCGCAGCGCTTCCACCAGATCGGCACGGCCGGGGTTCGGGCTCGCCCCGGAGAAGCGATAGCTGCCGTCGATGCGGCCGCGGTAGCACAGCCGCTGCTTGCCGTCGAGCACCACCACGGTGTTGGTCCGGTCGACGCCACAGGCGCGGGCGAGCGCGCATTCCGGGTCCTTCAAGAACGGGAACGGCATGCGGTGGTCGACCGCACACGTCGCCATCGACCGGACGGTGTCGCCCGGCGCGACGTTGACCGCGGCGAACGCGAACCCCGTGCTGCGGAACTCCCGGTGCAGCGTGCGCATCCTCGGCATGTAGCGCAGCACTAGCGGACAGTCGTCGGAGACGAACCAGCAGATGGTGCCTTTGGTGCCTCCGAGATCGGTCAGCGATCGACGCAGGTAGCGGATGTCCAGCACCTCGACGTGCTTCACGGCGCTGCCGATCGACGGGCGCTCCGGGGTCGACTGTGCCGCCGCCGCGGTAGCGACACCGAGCGCGAGGATGGACCAGCCAGGGGATCTCATGGCGTGCGCACAATAGCGGGTGGGCGGGTGCGCGCGCGGCTTTCACCCGACGGGGTTGCCGCAGGCACGTCCGGGGTCCCGGCGACCGCGAAGCACCGACTCGGCGAACTCCCCCACAAGTCGGGCGCATCCCCGTCGAGGTGCGGGTTCTGCAATCGCTCGGGAACGGACCGTGGACGACCGGTGCCGATGGCGAAGCCGTGCGAAATCGAGGCTGCAGAACCCGGGAGCAGAGCTGCGCACGGGGAGTCGCGGATGCCGTGGAGCGAGGCCTCCCCCGCCCAGATGGATCTGGCTCTCGGGACTGTCGCGTCGCTTTCTACCATGCCGCGTCGCCGGACCGACCTTGCCGACGACCTCGCTTCGAGTCAGCATGCCGGCATGGGCAGCGGCCTTGCCGAGGCAGTGGCGGACTTGCGCCGCGGAGCGGAGTCTTGGGCGATCACGCCGTTCGCCCGCCGATCGGAGGTGCTGCACGAGCTGCTGCGGACGGTGGCGGCGAACGCACGAGCGTGGGTGGATGCGGGATGCGCAATCGAAGGTCACCCGGCGGGCGACGTGCCCGACGCGGTCCGCGCCGAAGAGATCGCCACCGGGCCGCTGGCCATCCTGCGGCTGCTGCGACTGCTCGCGGCGACCCACCGACACCTGGCAGCCGGTTGCTTGCCACCCCTCCCCGGTCCGCGCACGGCTCGCGGCATACCGGTGTTCCCCACCGCCGCGCTGCTCGACCGCTGGTTGTTCCCCGGGCTCACGGCGCACGTCGAAGTCGACCCGGACGGTCCACTCCAAGCCCCGCCGGCGCACGGTGCCGATTCGGGCCGCGTCGCGCTGGTGCTCGGCGCCGGCAACCTGACCAGCATCCCGGTTGGCGACACGCTCCACGCGGTGTTCGTGCGCGGCCAGGCGGTGCTGCTCAAGCTGCACGCGCTGCACCGAGAACTGCACGAGGTCTTGCAGAGCGCCTTCGACCCGCTGCTGCGGCGCGATCTGTGCCGCATCGTCTGTGGCGACGCCACCCTCGGCCGCGACGCCGCGCGACACGAAGGCATCGATACCGTGCACCTGACCGGATCGCGCGCCACGTGGCAGACCTTGGCGGACGACCCGGCGATCGGCGGCAAGTTGGGGACTGCGGAGCTCGGGGGCGTCACGCCGGTGCTGGTGCTGCCAGGGCGGATGGACCGGCGCACGATGCGGTACCAGGCGGCCCACGTCGCCACGATGGTCACCAACAACGCCTCGTGCAACTGCATCGCCGCCCAGGTGCTGATCACTTGGCAAGGGTGGCCACAGCGCGGCGAGTTCCTCGACGCACTCGAGAAGGCGCTGGCCGGGATCCCCGAACGACCTGCTTGGCACCCCGGCGTTGCAGAGCGGTTCGCGCGCTACTTTCCCGAGAGAGGTCGTCCGCATCGCCTGCCGTGGCCCGTGCGGCGCGGTCTGGACCGAACCCGCGACGCGACTTTCTTCGCCGACGAGATGTTCGCGCCCGGCTTGGGCGAGATCGCGCTCCCGGCACGCAACGCGGACGAGTTCGGCCGTGCGGCGGCGCAGTTCGCCAACGACGAGGTCGCCGGACAGCTCGGCATCGATCTCATCGCGCCCGCCGGAACGGATCCGGAGCCGGCGCTCGCCGAGCTCCGCTACGGAGTGATCGGCGTGAACGTGTGGACCGGCGTCGGCTACGGGCTGATGTCGCCGCCCTGGGGCGGGTATCCCGGCGGCACCAGCGGCAGCGGGTCCGTGCACAACACCTACCTGCTGGCGGCACCGCGCAAGACCGTGTTGCGCGCGCCGCCGCGCACGTGGCCCACGCCTGCGTGGTTCGCCACCCACGGTCGCAGCGCCGCGACGCTCGCCGCACTCTGTCGCTTCTACGGCGACGGCGGGTTGCGGCGAATCCCGCGCGTCGTGTGGGAGGGAGTCCGTGGTAGCGGGTTCCGGTGAAGCTTCGATGAACCTCTCCACCCTGGATTGTCGACCGGTCCGGTGGCGGGCATCGTCCGCCGCTTGGTGTTCCGACGAGTTGCTCCCGCGCTGCTCCCGGCAGCCCTGACGTCCGACGAAGCCAGCAGGGACCTTGCGCGATCGCAGCAGCTCGGTCACGAACAGTCCGGGCTCGCACTCCCGGCGCGCGCGATCACTTGAGCTCGACGCGCACCGCGTTGGTCGCGGTGTCGATCGGCTGGACCAGCCCGGCGGCGAAGTCGAACTTCACACCGATGTACGCCGACCCGACGTTCGGCAACTGGAAGGCCGCGGTCGCGATGCCGTTGCCGTCCAGCACGCCGATGAAGCCAGCGAACAACGGCGTGTTGGCTAGCGAGAACCAGGTCGGCGAAAGCGCATCGAACACCAGCGGGATGCGCGTTCCCTCGAGGATCAGTCCCGGACTGGTGCCGGAAGTCCCGGCGAGGATCACGTAGGTGCGACCGGAATGGACCGGGGCGGTCACGATGCCGAGGTCGACCTTGCCACCCGTCACCGCCACCGAGTCCGCACTGGCGAGCAGCCGCGCCGGCCGGTGGCCGCGGGCGATCATCGGCGCGCGGTACACCGAGGTGCGCGCGGTGACCCACAGCGTGCGCATGTCGCTGCCGCCGAAGGTGCAGTTCGACGGGCGCTCGGCGAAGGTGATCCGACCGAGCGAGGTTCCGGCCGGCGTCACCACTTCGATCGCCGAGAAGTTCGGCCGCGCGAGGTACAGGTTGCCCGCGGTATCCACCGTCATTCCATCGACGCTGTTGCCAGCCAGCGGGAACCACTGCGTGCCCGCGCCGAGCGTCCCCGGACCGAGCACCGGGTAGGACATCACCGCAGACGGGTTCTGTGACGCCACGTACAGCACGTCTTCCCGCGGCGACAGCAGCACGCCGTTCGGCTGACTGAGGTTGTCGATGACCCGCGTCACCGCGCCGTTTGCCGCGTGGTAGTACACCGCGGTCTTGTCCTGCCGGTTGCCGCCGAAGGTCGGGTCGGTGAAGTAGAACCCACCCCACACGTCCGCGACGATGTCGTTCGGGCTGTTGAACGCGGTCGAGTTGTAGGTGCCGGCCAACACGGTGACCGCCTTGGTCGCGACGTCGACCTGCACCACGCGTCCGGCGTGCTGGCACACCAACATACGGTCGGCTCGGTCGAAGTAGATCCCGTTGGCATTGCTGCTCGGGGTCAGGAAGGTGGTGCGCTGGCCCGATGGGTCGATCCGGTAGATCGCGTTCCCCTGGACGTCGGAGAAGTAGAGGTTGCCGGAGGCGTCCTGCGCCGGCCCCTCGGTGAAGGTCAGCCCCGTCTCGGCGCGGACGATCGGTCCGCTGGGACCGATGCCGGTGATCTGGCCGGGGAGTGCGGCGAGGAGGAACAGCGGACAGGCGAACGAGAGTACGACTGGTCTAGGCATGGGACCTCGAAGTGGTGCGGTGCGGGAGGACCGAGCTTAGCGCGGTCGATTCCACAGGATCGTCGCGAGATCGTGTGCAGTCGTTGCGGCGGGGGAAACAAGCCGAGGTGGCACGCTTGCCGGCGCGGCACGGAGCGACGTTCGCCGGTGCGGGTAGCGACCTTGCGCGAGCACGAACCGGCTGCGGTGCCCGTTACGCACCGAGAGAAGCGCGTGACCGTGACCACCGAGAAAAGCCACGACCAGCTGTGGTACGGGGCGGGGCGTTGCCGCTCTCGACTGCGGACCGAAGACCTGGCCAGCGAAGGCCGGCGGCCCCCAACCCCGCAGTTCAAGTGTCATGACTCCACTCGCTCTCGCCCCCACCAAGTCCCGCGCACGGCACCGCCGCGTGGCACTTCCGGGCGGTCTGTTGTTGCTCTGGTGTGCTCCCCTGCCCGCCCAGTTGGTGCCGCCGATGACCGTTTCCACGATCAGCCGCACCGCCGAGTGGATCGGCACGGGCACGGTCGCGGGAGTCGAGTCGCGCTGGGACGCTGCCCACACCACCATCCGTTCGTTCGTCACACTGACGGCGTTGGCGACCCACAAGGGCAACGTCCCGACCGACGGCCGGATCGTGCTCCGGTTCGACGGCGGTCAGGTGGGACGCGACCGCATCGCCGTCTCCGGCATGCCGAGCTTGCAGAAGGGTCGGCGCTACCTGCTGTTCGTCGCCCACAACGGCACGGCGGTGAGTCCGATCGTCGGCTACCACCAAGGCCTGTTCGAGATCACGACCGAACTCGGCAAGGAAGTGCTGCGCAACCCGTTCGGCCAAGTGCTCGCCGGGATTCGCGACGACCGCTTCGTCCTGGTTGCACCGCCGATCGCCAAGAAGGACCGCGCACCCGCACCGACCATCGCTTCGATCGACCACACCGTGGTGCCCGCGGCGCCCGATGTGGATGCACGCGAACGCGAGCAGGTCGCCGCGGCGAAGACCCGTATCGCCGCCCCGCTCGCGGAGCTCGCCGCGACGCGCGCGGCGCGCATCCCTGCCGGCGTGCCCGCGGCATCACCCCCGCCCTCGTCCGGTGGTGCGTCGCGCGTCGCCCCCGCGATCCGCGACGCAGCGCCGATCGTCCTTGCACCGGGCCAGGACCGCGGCCAGCGGCTCGGGGTCCGTGACCTGCTCACCCAGATCCGCTGACCACAGGAACTCCCATGAACTGCAAGATTCTCAAGTGCGCCGTGTCCGTCGGGCTGCTCGGTTCGATCGCCACCCTGGTCGCCTTCACTACCTACCCCGGTTCGCCGCGCTGGCCATTGGTCGGCGGCTACCACTACATCGTCGACCTCAACACCACGTCGTTCCCCGCCAACTCGGTGTGGGATCAGAACGCCCAGTACGCGCTGTCCGACTGGCGTGACATCGGCTCCGCGTCGTTCAGCCCGGGATTCCGGCGCAGCACTGCGAACGCTTTCGTCAACAACGACGGGCTCAACGCGTGGGGCTGGTTCAACCGCCCGGCGGACAGCTGGCTCGGCATCTGCTACTACCGCTACAGCGGCTCGGCGATGGTCGAAGCGGACATCGCGTTCAACTCGCGACCCGACTACACGTGGACCAACGGCTCGGTCGACCCGTGCAAGGACGCACCGTACTGGCCGGTGGACTTCCGCGGGGTGGCCCGACACGAGACCGGCCACGCGATGGGGCTAGACCACACCAACACGTTCCTGTCGCTGATGAACCCGACGTACACGCGCGGCAGTAGTGTCCCGCACACCGGCGCCTCGGGTGAGCTCCCGCACACCGATGACAAGTTCGGTTGCCGGTTCCTCTACAGCAACTCGAACACGGTCTACAACCTGATGGCCACCTGCTGGCGGCCGAACGGCTCGGGCACCGCCCAGCGCTTGGCGCTGAGTGGCACCTACACCGCGGGCACCAAGATCACGGTTCCGGTCTACATCGAGAACCAGAGCAACACTTCGTTTCCCGCCAACCAGCGGCTTGGCGTCTACCTGTCGACCAATGACATCATCTCGACCGGTGACACGCGCATTGCGAGTATCCAGTTCTCGGGCAACTGGAGCTTCCACGCCGAGCAGTACTACACCTTCGACGTGATCATCCCGGCCAACACCCCGGCCGGGACCTACCACGTCGGCTGCATCATCGACTGGGACAACGTGCTGGCCGAGCGTTACGAGGGTGACAACGCGGCGCGGATCGGCTCCATCCAAGTGCTGCCGGCTTCGTCCGGCCCGACTTACTACATTCCCAGCGACACCCCCGCGACCGGCGGCTGCAACGTGATCCCGTTCGGCGACAACAGCGGTTCGAGCAGCTGGCGCAATCAAAAGTACCAACAAGCGATCTCGATCCGCAGCGACCTCAACGGTGCCGCCACAGGTCGCATCTGCGACCTCGCCTGGTCACCTTGCGGCAGCGGCATCCGCGACTTCGACTCGATCACGGTGCGGATGGGTCAGACCACGGCGAGCAGCAACGCCCTGTCGACCACGTTCGCCAACAACATGGTGTCCAACGTGCAGACGGTGCTCAACCGAAGGAGTTACGCCTGGCACAACACCGCCGACACCTGGAACCAGCTCGGCCTGCAATCCGACTACGTATGGAACACCGCGTACGGCGACACGATCGTGGTCGAGATCACCGTGACGGGTGCCCGCCTGGATCCGACCAACGCCGGTTCGGGCTTCCACGCAACGGACCGGCAGCGCGTCTACGCGTACGGCTGGACCGGCAGCGCTCCGGCGACCGGAGCCACCGACACGGCGGCGGCACTGAAGATGGCGATCCTGGTCGAGGCTGCCGACCTGCACACGTTCGGCCGCGGTTGTCCCGGCAGCAATAGCCTGACACCAACGCTGTCGATGTCCGGAACGGGGCAGCTCGGCACCGCCTACGCGGTCAACCTGTCCGGCGCACTGCCCAATGCGCGCACCGCGTTGGTCCTCGGCATCGATACCTGGGACCCGCCGATCGACCTGCGCCCGTTCGGTGCCCCGGGCTGCACGTGGTTCGTGTCCGACCTGCTGTGGCTCGGCTACAACTGCGATGCGAACGGGCGCGCCAGCACCGTGCTCACCGTGCCCAACAACGCCGCGCGCTGTCTGCGGGTCTACTTCCAGTGGTTCTGCGTGGACGGTCCGGCCAACTCGCTCGGGTTGACCACGTCGAACTACGGCCGGATCCTCACCGGCTTGTAGCGTGCGCGCCGACCGGGCACGTGGCATCGCCCGCTCACCCCTTCCCGCGTCGGGGTGTGCGTGCTGCAATGACCGACCGTGCCCGCGCCCGATGACTTCGTCGCACTGCTTCACCGCTGGAGCGCGGGTGACGAATCGGCACTTGCGACACTGCTCCACGAGGAGCTGCCTTGGATATGTGACCTGGTGCGGGCCCGACTGGGCCCACACCTGCGCCAACGCGGTGAGACCTGGGACTTCGTGCAAGACGCCGTGGTCGATGTGCTCCGCGACGGCCCGCGGTTCCTGCTGCGCGATCGCAACGCGTTCCGCGCCCTGCTGGCACGCATCGTCGAGAACAACCTGCGCGACGCCCAGGACCACCAAGCCGCGCAGCGGCGCGACCCGCGACGTCAGGACGCGCTACCGTCGCGTTCCTCCATCGTTCTCGACCCCCGACTCCAGGCACACACCAAGCCGAGCGAAGCGGTGGCCAAGGCGGAGGAACGCGCCATGATCCGCCTCGCCGTGGAACTGCTCGAGCCCGCAGACCGCGAGATCGTCCTGCTGCGCGGCTACCGCGAGCTCGAGTTCGCGGAATGCGCCGCGCAGCTCGGGATCGGGATCAAGGCCGCACAGATGCGCTTTGCCCGGGCCCTGCCCAAACTCGGGAAGAAGATCCAGCAGCTCCAATCCGGTGATCTCTCCCCGGCACTTCGCTCCGAGCAGGACCCCCCGGGATGAGCCACGAGATTCGACTGGAACGCGCCATGCAGCTCTGGCTACAGCACGCGCGGAGCCCCGAGTGCTCCGATGCCGAGCTACTGAAATCGCACCCCGACCTGAGCGATCTGCTCGCCCCGTTGCTCGAGGCGCCGACCGGTCCCGAACGCGCGGAACACGGGGCGGCATCGGGCGAAGGCCTGGTGTTCGGCGACTTCGCCGTGCTGCGCGAACTCGGACGCGGCGGTATGGGCGTGGTGTACGAGGCCCTGCAGATGTCGCTGGGACGGGTGGTCGCACTGAAGACCATCGCTCCGGGAGCGACCCTGTCCGCGGGCTCGGTGGCGCGAATGCAGCGCGAGGCGCGAACGCTTGCTCGCCTCGACCATCGAGCGATCGTGAAGGTGGTGGCGGTGCTCGAAGGCCCCACACCCGGCTATGCAATGGAACGCATCGACGGCGCACCGATCGATGCCACACCGCGATCGCTGCGGGAGGTCGTCGAACTGATCGCCCAGGTCGCCGATGCCCTGGAGCACGCACACGCGGCCGGAGTCGTCCACCGCGACGTCAAGCCGGCGAACATCCTGGTGCGCGGGAACGACAACCCGGTGCTGACCGACTTCGGTTTGGCACAGGACGCGGACCTACCGTCGCTGACGCGCACCGGCGCGTTCGCCGGGACCCCGTACTACATGTCACCCGAGCAGGCCAGTGGTCAGGGAATCGACCGCCGCAGCGACGTGTTCTCGCTCGGCGTGACGCTGTACGAGCTCGTCGCCGGGCGACGCCCGTTCCTCGGCGAGTCGGTACAGGATGTGCTGCGGGCGATCGAGCTCGGCGACCCTCCCGATCCGCGCCAGCTGCGCCCAGGTTTGCCTCGGGACTTGGCAGCCGTCGCGTTGAAGGCGATCGCACACCACCCGAGCAATCGATACAGCAGTGCGGCCGAGTTTGCCGCGGAACTCCGCGCGTGGCTCGGCGGGCGACCGGTCGCAGCGCGCGTGCCGTCCGCTGCGGCGCGTGCCGTGCGGTGGTGCCGGCGCCACCCGGCATCCGCCGCGATCGCGACGGTAGTGGTCGCCTGCCTGGCAGTCGTCGCCACGCTCATCGTGAATCACGACCACGACCTGCGTCTGGCGCTCGAGACCACGCGCGAAGCCGAGCAGGCGGAGTCCCGTGCCAAACAGGACGCGCTCGCTCGACTGTGGCGCAGCCACATCGAACGTGCAAGTGCGCTGAGCAGTAGCGGACGCATCGGCCAGCGCTTCGGCGCGTTGGCCGCGGTGGTGGCGGCGCGCGACCTGTTGCCTGGCCGCAGTGGCGAACAGACCGCCGAGCTGCGACGGGCGGCGATCGCCTGCCTCACGCGTCCCGACATCCGTTGCCTGCGGCGCTGGCAGGTGGACACCACGGGGATCGCGACTCCCGCGGACATCGATCCGAAAGCCGAGTTGCTCGCCTACGCGCCCGGCAATCGCCGCCCGGATGCCGTGGTGGTCGCGGCGGTCAGCGATGGACGACCGGTCGCCACACTGCATGGGGTGGGCACCGTGGAGCGGATCTGCTTCACCTCGGGTTCGCGGCTCGCGGTGCTGCGCGGCCAGGAGCTGCGGCTGACCGAGCTGCCGGGTCGTGGTCGCCCGGCGCCGCACGACCTCCTCGCGCTCGGCGGCGTGCATTCGTTCGCCGTCGCCGGCAATCGCGTGGTCGTTCGACTGACCGATGGGGCGTGTCGGATGTACACCACCGACGGCGCTCGGCTCTCCGAGCTGCCGAGGCCCCGAGTGCCGCCGGGCGCGCGCAACTGGACCGACAACGCGGTGCTGTCACCCGACCACCGGTGCGCGGGCTTCTCGACACCCGACGGGAACCTCGAGATCGTCGATCTGGCCAGCGGAAAGGTGAGGCACTTGGAGAGCAGCGCGTGCGGCGGGGCAGCCTTCACGCCGGACGGCAGGGCGTTCGCCTTCGGACCGACGAACCAGGGCATCGTCCTGCTCGACGCAACCAGCGGTGAACGCTTGCGGACCTTCGAGCACCTGGGTGGTGGCATGCGCCTGTCGATGCACGAAGGTGGCGAGCTGTTGGTTTCCCACACCTGGTGGGATGCCGGACTGGCGGTGTTCCGCGTCCCGACCGGAGAGAAGTTGCTGCGCGCCTGGTGGCCCGGGCGCTTGCTGGCGATCCGGTCCACGACCGAGTGCCGCATGCTGATGCTGCATCAGGACGAGAAGACGGTGGGGCTTTGGGAGTTCGACCCGGGGTTGGTCTACCGCACTCTGGGGTTCGGCCCCGGCGGATCGGGGCACTACGTCGACTGTGCGGCCAGCCCGGACGGCGAGCTGCTCGCGGTGAGCTCCGAGAATGGACTGGAGCTGTTCGACGGTGCCCGCGGTCGGCGCCTCGGGTTCGTCCCGCGCTCCGGTGGCGTGTTGCAGTTCGCCGGAACCGACTCCCTGCTGGTACTCGGCGAAGCGGGACTGCAGAGCTGGCCGTTGGCGACCCAGGGATTGATCACCCGAATGGGTCCACCGACCAGGATCCCGCTCCCCGAACACCGCATGTCGTCACGGATCGCTCGGTCCGCGCAGGGATTGCTGGCGATTCCCCGCTTCGATGGCGCGTGGGTGATTCGCCCGGGCGCCCGCGATGGACCGGCGGTGTCGCTCGGCCCGCATGACGACGTCCGCTACAGCGCGGTCAGTCCGGACGGTCGCTTGGTCGCGACCGGAAGCTGGACGGCGGGCGCCAAGGTGTGGAACGCGCGTACCGGGGCGTTGGTCGCCGAGCTCGCGACCGGGGCGATGAGCCAGGTCGAGTTCAGCCCGGACGGACGCTGGCTGGCGACCACTGGCGATCGGGTGCGCCTGTGGAACACGGTTTCTTTCGCCGAGGGCCCCACGCTGTCCGCGGCGGGCGCCCTGTCGCAGGGGCTGTTCGTCGCTTTCTCGCCGCTGCTGGAGGCGCGGTCCAGTGCCGGTTCCGAAGCCAGCAAGCGATACCTGCTCGCGATCGCACAACCCAACGGCATCATCCAGGTCCGCGACGTGGAGCGCGGCCTACTGGTGGCCGAGCTGACCGACCCACACCAGCGACGCCTGTCGGGCATGTGCTTCTCGGGTGATGGCAGCAAGCTCGTCGGCGTCTCGGCACACGACAGCGACTCGCTCGTGCTCTGGGATCTGCGTGGGATCCGTCGGCTTCTCGCCGAGCTCGGTCTCGACTGGGACTTTCCGCTACTATCTGCGCCCACCACCACCGGAACTCGTGCGCTCACCCTGGTCGCATCGCCCGAGCCTTCGCCCGAACAGCTCGCGGAGCGGGAGATCGAGCGAACGCGCAAGGAACACGACGCCAATCCGAACGACCCGATGGCCTGCAACGGTCTCGCGTGGGCCCTCGTGGTCCTGCCGGGTCCGGCGGCGCGAGCAGAGCAAGCCAGGGTCCTGGCCGAGCGAGCGCTGCGTGGCGCCACCAGCGAGCAGGACCGACTCTACTGTCGAAACACCCTGGCGTTGGCGGACTACCGCACCGGACGTCACCGCGAGGCAATCGCCCTGCTGCTCGAGAACCTGCGCACCCAGTTGGACCGGGAGGTCGCCCACGACTTGTACGTGCTCGCTCTCGCGCAACACGCGGCGGGTGAACGCGCCGCGGCGCGGGCGAGCCTCGCGATGGCAGTGCGCTGGCGTGCGCGGCAGACCGGGTTGCCGGACTCCTACCGTCGCGAACTCGGCGCCCTGCACGGCGAAGCGACCAAGCTGCTCGGTGAACCCGCCGCGGCGCGCGGAGAGACTCGGTGATCCCTCGCCGGCGCTACTTGGCGAGGTACGACCGGTGAACCCAGGCGAACCCCGCGTCGCGGTCACGGGTCTCGGCGAAGAACTTGGAGGCGCCGTCCGCGGTCACCAGGCGAATGCGGCCGTCGACATCTTCGCGGAATCCCTGGGTGCTCGCCGGTATGGCCAGGAAATCGCGCACTCGATCGACGCTCGTCGGCGACGCGGCGGCGGCCTTTTCGGGCTTCTTCGCCACCGCCTCGATGGCGGCGGCCTTCAGCAGCTTCGGCCATAGGCGGCTGAACAGGTCGCTGGTGGCATACCCCTCGGCGCTGTTCAGTCTGCCATTGATAGTGATGGCGAAGCCGACCACGTGCGCCTGGCCGCTGCCCACCTCGAGGAGCGCCTTCTCGTACGCCGATGCCGCCTTCCGCACCATCGCGTCGCTCAGCGACAGCTCGAGGCTGCCCGACGCATTGAGGATGGAGGAATCTCCGAGCCCACGCCTGGCGACCTTGCCCGCCAACGCGTTCTGCACCTTGGCCACCTCGCTCCACACCTCGCGTTGGTCCTTCGCGACTCTCACCGCACGCTTGAGCTCGTTGGTCGCCAGAGAGTTGCTCGACGCTACGAACCGGTCCCATCGGAAGCTCGCATCAGGACTTGCGCCGCACCCTATGACGACACTGGCCGGCGCCCCGAGTTCCGACCGGTAGTTCCACCGCCCGGATTCCACACAGAAGCTCTCCAGCGGCACGTGACCAGCCTTGGCACTCAACAGCAGGTCCTTCTGCAACACGCGGTCCTGTTTGCCGCCGCGGACGATGTCGCCGGACTGCACGAAGATGTCGACGTCGGGATCGAGGTTGCGGATTGTGAGCTGTTGGACTTCACCGGTCTCGTGCACTTCGACCTTCTTCTGCGCCATCGCTTCCTCCAAGGTGAGGACCTTGCGCGCGGTGCGTTTCTCGTCCGGGTTCCGGATCAGAAACACCGCGAGGTTCTCGTGGCGGAACGGTCCGCTGACCACCATCTCGTCACCGCGCACCCCTACGGGCACCGGGATCGGGGGCGTTGCGGGCCGGGCGGGCACGACCTGCTGCTGCGCCCGTTCGGCTTGGCCGAGTTCCGGCGCCCGCAGTCCTTCGAACCGTGCGCAACCACCAGCTAGAACTGCCGCGGCCAACGTGCACGCGGCCACCCATCGGGGACTTGTGCGTCTCATGCGTCTCCTCGGAGAAGTGTCGGGGGGGGGCAGCGCAGGAAGACGGTCGCAGTCGCTGCTTCTTCCCACCCTCCTGGACAACGACGAAGAAGCGGTCGAGCCCGGCCGACGTGACCCTCTCGCGCCGCGTGCGGGGTGCGCGGATCGGTCAGCGGGTCCCGCGCGAAAGGCGCAGCCAGCGCTTCAGATCGCCGCGCAACATCCCGCGGTAGATCCAGGCCCACCGAAACAGCGACCCGATGCAACGCAACCGACCAATCAGACCGATCGGCGCACCCAACACCGACTTGCCGAACTCGATTCCCATCCGCACCGTCGGGTAGACCCGCTTGCCGCGGAGCCTCGAGTCGAACCACGCCGCATAGCTGACGTAATCGATGCTGCGCTCGCGACCCTTCGGCTTGTCCTCGTTGAGCATCGCCATCGACTGCTGTTCGTGCCGACGCGGAAAGAACAACGGCTCCGGGACCTCGGCGAACCGGCCGCGCAGCGCCAAACGTGCCAGCAGCACGCCATCACCGTGCGAATACGAACCCATCAGCGGCGTGGCCAGCAGCGCGGATCGACGGATCAACCCGAACACCTCGAAGCACTTGTGGCCGCCGCGCACCAAGCTGTCGAAGCGCCGCACCGGGTCGTCGTGATCGGTCGGCAGCTTCAGGGTGTACGGCTCGATCTCCGCACCATCGCTGCCGATGACCACCGACCGCGGATAGGCCAACACCGCGGAGGGGTTCGCGTCGAGTGCAGCGACGCATTCCTCGAGGAAGCGCGGGTCGAGCAGGTCGTCGTGCGCGGCCCACTTGAACAGCTCGCCGGAGCACAGCTCGAATGCGCGATTGAAGTTCGGCGCTGCGCCGATGTTCTCCGGCAGGCGCACGTAGCGGACCCGCGGATCCCTGGCGACGAACTCCTCACAGATCGACTGTGTCGCATCGGTGGACGCGTTGTCGGTGACGACCAACTCGAACTCGCAGTAGGTCTGCTGCAGGATCGACTCGATCGCCTCGCGCAGGTACGCCGCGCCGTTGAACACCGGTAGGCCGATCGAGACGCGCTTCCCCGGGGCCCCGGTGGACACGGCGCTGCGGGACGGAATCGACTCCGCCAACGTCATGCTCCCTCCGACGCGACCGCGGTGCGCCGCATGGTCTGGCGGAACTCCTTGAGAAGGTCGCGGTGCGTCAAGCGGATGATGGCGAAGTACACCGCCACACCCGCGGCGACCGACAGCGCCAACCGGACCGACTCCTTGGTGTTCGGACCGAGGGCCGACTGCAGCAGCTTCACGCACAACGCCATCGCGCCGCCCGCGACCAGGGTCTTGGCGATCGGAACCAGCAGTGTGGAGGCCCGCAGAGTCAGGCAGCGGGCCACGAGCACGAAACCGATCGCCGACGACACGACCAACGGCACGAAGATGCCGACCGCGACCCCGAGCACCCCGTAGCGCAGCAGCCACAAGACCAGGGGGAACAGGATCGCGTGGTGCACCAAGCTCGCGTGGAACAACACCTGCGGCTTGCCGATCGCCTGGAACGTCGGGCCGGAGACCGAGGCCACCGCCATCAGCATGCCGTAGAAGGCCAACACCGCGACGATCGGCGCGATCCCCTGGAAGTTCTTCCCGTAGCACACGGCGACCAGGTCGGGCGCTACCGCCCACAGTCCGAAGCCCACCGGGATCGCCAAGACCGACACGTGGTTGAGCGCCTTGAGGAAGGCCCGGCGCAGTTCGGCGGTATCGTCACGGATCTGGCTCAGCGCAGGGAAGGCGATGCGGCCCACCAAGAACGTGATCTGCGTGGCCGGCAACAGACACAGGTTGCTGGCGATCCCGTACATCCCGAGTTCACCCTTGCCGATGTTCGCCGCGTGCCCCATCACCAGCCGGTCGAACATCCCGCCGACTGCCGACAGCGCGGCGAAGCCCCACATGTACTTGCCGAAGTGGAACAGCTCGCTGGCGATCGATCGATCGATGCGTAGCCGCGGGCGGTAGCCGGAGTAGTGGAACAACTGCACGGCCTGGATCGCGCGCGAACCGAGGAAGCCGCCGACCAGGCTCCACACCTCCAGCCCGCCCAGCGCCATGCCGATCGCGATCACCGCGTTGGTGACCCCGGCCCACATCTCGGTGGCGGAGAAGTGTCGGAAGCGCAGGTCCTTGTGCAGGATGTAGCCCGGGGTGTTGGCGAACGCATCGAGCACGAAGGTGAGGAACACCACGCGCAGGATCGGCGCGAGTCCCGGGTGTTTGGGGTAGTACTCGGCGATCCACGGAATGGCCGTCCAAGCGAGGACGAACAGCCCCAGGTTGAAGGCCATCGTCAGGGTGAATGCGGTGTCCTTGGCCGCAGCGAGGTGGGCGTCGTCCCGGACCTTCATCTGCACGTAGGCCTGCCCCAACCCGAACTCGCGCACCACGCCGAGCGACCCGACCACCGCGAGCGCCAGCGTCATCTCGTCGAACACCGCCGGCAGCAGCAACCAGGTGAGCACTGCGGTGGTGACGAACCGCGTGCAGCGCAGCAGCACCATGGTGATGCCGACCCACTTCAGCCCCGAGTAGACCCGATTCTGCAGCGCGGGCGTTCCCCCTCCGGCAATCGGACTGGCACTCATGGGACTGATGATGGTTCGACCGACACCGGCGAGGGAGTGAAGCGGCGCCGCCCCCGGATGGCCCGAGTTCCGGGGAACGCACCGACACACCCTTGCCATCGTCGCTTGAATCGTACTGGGGCGCCGCCGAACTTCGCCAGATATGTCGCCGGCCTTGCCCGCTACCGACCTCGCGGCTCCTCTGCTCGGCACCGACCGGCGCGTGATCGCGGATCCTCGCGACGGACCGCATGATCCGCCGACCGAGCCCTGCGGCCTCGGTGCCCGTTCGCGCCGAAGGTGCGGACCTGGCCGAGGAGACGCCTCGCCCCACGACTGATCACGCGGCGTGCTGCGCAGCTCGCACACACACTGCGATTCCGCGTGGGTCGCGAGTTCGGCGGGCCCCGGCCGATTCGGATCGTCCCGCTCCCCGCTCGCTGGCGGGTCCACTGCGATGGTTGCTCGGATCGCTGCCCCGCAGCCGAATTGGTGGACTCGGCGGAGCTTTCGGGGGGTGACGGGTGCTGGAAGGCGCGGATCTCATGGATTGTCATTCCGTGGCGCAGACTCCCAGTATTGTGGCGCGGGACCATGTCCGAACAGGAACCCCATCGCCGCTACGCCGAGGCGGTGCTCTACGCGATCGAGAAGCACGGCAACCAGCGGCGCCGCGATGGCTCCCCGTACATCGCGCACCCGATCCGCGTAGCGGAGAGCATCCGCAGCATCGGTGGCATCCACGACATGGATGTCGTCATCGCCGCGCTGCTGCACGACCTGATCGAGGACACCGAGTGCGAGTGGTCCAACATCGAGCATCGATTCGGTGCCGAGGTCGCGAACTTGGTCGCGGTGCTGAGTGGCGACATGCGGCTACCCAAGCCCGCCCGGAGACAGGAGATCATCGACCGCATCCGGAGTGCCCCTGCCGCCGCGAAGGCGATCCGCCTCGCCGATCGACTCGATAACCTCACCGACATGCGCGGGTTCGACGCGACGCGGCAGCGGGAGTACGTCGCCGGATCGCGCAAGGTGCTCGAAGCGTGTCGAGGCGCCAATCCACCGTTGGAACGCGCCCTCGAGGACGCGATCGCCAGGCTCGATCGCTGAGCACAGGGCTCTGGCAGCTTGACGAGCACAGGTCCCGGGAGTGGGTCGTCAGGCCGCAGCCCCCCCGCACGCAGCCGATTCGCGTTCAGCGCGGCGCGGCGTGCAGCCGGTAGAAATACAACCCGGCCACCACCAGCGCGTGGCTGATCTCGCCCCGCCCGACCATCCGTTCGACCTCCACCCACGGCACGCGCACCACCTCGATGTCCTCGCCTGGGTCCTGGATGAGCTCACCATCGGGCTGACAGCCCTCCGCCAAGTAGGTGGCGCACGCGTTGGTGAACAACGCCGGGTTGGGGCTCACCGACCCGATCCGCACCACGCGCTCCGCACGGTAGCCGGTCTCTTCCCGGAGCTCGCGCATCGCCGCGAGGGCGAGGTCCTCCCCCTCGTGCACCACGCCGCCGGGGATCTCCAGAGTGACGTCGCGCGAGCCGTGGCGGTACTGCCGGATCATCAGCAGCTCGTGCTCGGGGGTGAACGCCACGACGTTGACCCAGTCCAACGTGTCGATCACGAAGAACCCGATGTCCTCGCCGGTGCGCGGCGAGCGCCGGGTCGTCTTGCGCACGTCGAATACCTTGTACTTCAGCAGCCGCTCGTCGCTCAGGGTCGCCCAGGGGTCCACGCTCATGGGAGCACCATAGGCTACTGCCCTGGGTGCAACACGAGCTGATGGCGCTTCCCCACCACGACGTCGACCAGCTTGCCCTGCTCCTCCGTCACGGCACCCTGCACCGCGATCAAGCGCAGCGCTTCGGACCGCGGCCACTCGACGCGAAACGCACCGTCCGGGCCGGTGACCACCATCTGCTGGAACGGCAACAGGCCACCGCGCAGGATGCGTCGACCCTCGATGCCACTGGGCGTCCACGGCGTGACCGGCTGCACGTGGACCGGACAGTTCTTCACGGGGTGGCTCGCCGCGTCGAGCACCGTCCCGATGACCAAGGCGGTCAGCCCGACGCGCTGCCGTTCTTCTGGCTGGGCGGGGATCAGGTCGAAGGTCCGCGGCGAACCGTTGGCGTTCAGCGCCTCCTGGTAGTCGAGAAACCCGACCGCGACCACTTCGACGGTCGGCTCGATGAGGAACGAGCGCAGCTCGAAGGACCCCGACGCGTCGGTGCGTGTCTTCACCACGACGCCTTGCTCGCCCAACAGACGCACCTCGGCACCGGCCACCGGAGTCCGCGCCGGGCGGCGGCGCACGACGCCGCGCACCGGGTGTTCGGGCAGCGGCGTCAACACGTGGACGGCGTCGGTGCCGGGGCGCACGTTCTCCACCACCAAGGGCTCGAACGCCTGGTGGCGCACCTCCAACCGCAGCAGTTTGTCCGGCGTGGGGCCCAGGCGAAAGCGACCCCCTGCGTCGGTCTCGCCGCTGACCACGATCCGGCCATCGCGTAGCGCCACCACCATCGCCGCACCCACCGGACGATTCTCGGCGCCGCCACGCACCTGGCCGGTGAGCCACACGCCGGGGCGCAGCTGCACGGTGACCTCGCCGCGGCCCGAGTCGGCGACCTCGATCATCTGGTGGGCGAGCTCCCCGGCGGCGCGGGCATCGACGCGGTACACCCCGCCAGCGAGAAAGCGCACCGTGGTCGCGGCGTCGCAGCGGTAGGTCGTCGCGCGGCTGTCACGTCCGAAGTGCAGCGCGGCGACCGGGAAGCGCGGTCGTGTCAGGGTGCCGAGGAGGCGGTGGCGCTGCCAGGCGGCGCGCAGCTCCGGGTCGACCTGGATGTGGCCGAGCCGCGCCGTCGGCACCGAGCCCGAGTGCGGCGCCGGGTCGTCGAGGCTCAGGATCTGGAACTCCACGCCGTTTGCGGCGGTGCCGGCCGTAGTCATGAACCGCAACCGACAGGGCACCATGAGGTCGTCGCGATCCAGCAGCACGCGCACGTGGCCGCGTTTTGGCGCCGCACGGAGCAGCTGCTCGGCGAGCGGCCGGCGGTCGAAGTAGTGGGTCAGTAGGTAGCCGTCGGCCACGAACACCAGCGTGTTGAGTGCCGCACCACGGACCTCGGCGAACCCCTCGGCATCCGACGTGGCCAGGACTTCACCGTCTCGCGCGCGACAGATGCGCGCGCCGGCGACCGGGGTGTTGTTGCGCGCATCGACCAAGCGGTAGCGCAGCGGTCGACCTGCGGCTTCGGGGGAAGTCGGCGCAGGGGAACGCACCTCGAGCTCGGGGTTGCCCGACGTGCCGACCCGCACCGTCGGCGTGTCCGCGGCGAGCCCCTGGGGCACCGAGGGAGCGGCGCCGCGACCGAGCCACCACCACAGTCCGATCAGCGACAGCAGCCCGGCGAGCAGCCCGAGCCCGACGACGAAGGCGCGCATCGAGTTCTTGGCTCCGGGCCGGTCAGGCTAGTGGTGTGTCCGAAGTTCGTTGCACAAGTCGTCGAGACGTGCCGTTCGCCCGCAAGGAGCTGCGACCACACGGCTTGTTGGTGGACAAGCTGAGGAGCAGCGACGCCGGGAGCGGGCCGCAGGGCCGGCGAGATCGGAGACACCCCACTAGTGGGGTGTCTCCGAAGTTCGTTGCATGAATCGTCGAGTCATGCGGTTCGCTCGCAAGGAGCTGCGACGACACGGCTTGTTGGTGGACAAGCTGAGGAGCTGCGACGCCGCGAGCGGGCCGTAGGGCCGGCGACTTGTGTGACCAACTTCGGACACACCCCACTAGACCGACCGGTCGAAAGTGGCCCGCCAGAGCGATGTCAGCAGCGGCGAGGTCGGAACCTGCTCCTCGACGGGTTGGCACGCTGTCTCCGTGCGGAACCTGCCGCTCACCTTGCCGGCGACGACCTGGCACGATCTCGCGACGCAGTTCATCAGCGTTCGGCTAGCGCTTGCGCATCGCCACGCCTTCGGCGACCACCGACATCTCCTGGGTCGGCTTGTCGATCTTCGCCGCCTCGTCGTGCTTGCCCGCGTCCTCGAGCAGGTGCTTGCGCATCGCGATGGACACTTCCTGAACCGCGAAGGTGCCCTCGAGGATGCACTCGCGACCCTCGCAGTCGAGCGGCATGAAGAAACCGTAGTCCTTGAACTTCACCCGGACCTTGTCGTCGCCCGCGGCGAGCACCATCCAGCAGCCCTTCTTCTTGCACACCGACTGGACGGTGCCGGAGAGGCGAACCCGCTTGCCGGCGTGATCCTTGGCCTTGCCCGCCAGCGCGGCGACCGAGATCGCGTCGCCATCCTTCGCCACTCCGTCTCCGAAGTAGTCGTAGCCGGGATCCGCCATGCGCGGCACCAACCCGACCTTGGGATCGACCTTCTTCTCGGCCGGTTGGCTGGCCGCCGGCGCCGGCGTGGCCTCCTTCTTCGGCTCTGCGGTGGAGGGCTGACTGGTCGCGTTGGTGCCCGCGGCAGCGGCTGGTCCGCTGCTCTTCTTGGGCGCCGGGGAGTTGACGGGCGCGGTTTCGCTGCACGCGGCGAACGCGAAAACCGCGAGGAGGATCGAGGTGGACGTCTTCATGGAGTCCGGATCATAGCCAGCGCCCGCGGCGCGCGCCCGTGGCCGCCCCCCGATGCCACCTCACTGCCCGGTCTTCGGCGGGCCGGCTTCGTACTCGGCGGCGACCGTGCTGATCACCGGCGTCAGGATCCAGGTGAACGGCGGGAAGCCGTACCAGTAGTTCTCCGACGCCGCCTGGAACACACGGACCTTGTCGCCACCGTCCTCCTTCACCGAGCGGGTGATGTCGTCGACCAGGCCGCCGATCTCCATGTTGCCGAGGAACGGCAGGGCGACGAGGAACTTCAGCCCGACCTTGGTGGTCGACGTCAGCTTGACGGGCTTGCCGTCGGGACCGACCCGACCGTTCCACTCGGTGGCATGCGAGTGGAACACGCAGCTCTGGCCCAGGCACAGGAACAAGAACACGAACGAGAGACGCAGGTAGGACATCGGCGCGATCCTATCGCCGCGCGCTGCCGCGTCGAACGGCGGAGTCGCACCGCGCGCGCGTGCCGCGATTCCGCGGGGGTCAGCTCAGGCCGCGTAGCGCAGCCTGCACGTCGCGGCCGTCCGCACAACCGGCAAACCGCGACATCCACGCTTGCATGAACCGGCCGGTGTCCTTGGGCCCACCGTAGCCCACCTCTGCGGCGACTTCGCGGACCCGCGCCAACAACTCGTCGCCGGACAACTGCCGGGGCAGGTAGCCGTGGATGATCTCGATCTCCGCCGCTTCGGCATCGGCGAACTCCTGCCGCCCCGCAGCGAGCGCCTGCGCCACCGACTCCTTGCGGCTCTTGACCGCACGCGTCAGCACAGCGATCTCGTCGGCCGGCCCGAGTGAACCCTGCGCGGCGTCGGCAGCCTCACGCAGCGAGGCCACCAGCATGCGCAACACCTGCAGCCGCTGCTTGTCCCCGGCGCGCAGTGCGGTCTTGACGTCCTCGGTCAATCGCTCCGACAGGCTGGTCATGGTGCACGACCTGATGGGTTGACGCCGAAGTTCGTCGCAAGCATCAGCGGGTCGTGCGGTTCGCTCGCGAAGATCTGCGACGAGACGGCCGGCGGCACCGGCTCAGCAACGGGGACGCACGCCGCCTCCGGGCAGAACCTGCCACCACGTTCGCCGGCACCCACCTTCGAACTGGCGATGCTGCTCATGAGCGTCCGCGCCGGGAGCCGTCGCTACGACTCTCCCTGCTCCTCCTCTTCGTCGGCGGGCACCTTGGCGCAGGCGACCAGCGCGTCGGCGTCGTTGAGGGTGATGCAGCGCACCCCCTGGGTGCCGCGACCGATCACGCTGATCCCCTTCGCCGGGGTGCGCACGATCTGACCCTGACGGGTCACCAGCATGACTTCGTCGGCGTCGGTGACCGCGAGCAGGTTGACGACCTTGCCGTTCCGCTTGCTGGTCCGAATGTCGATGATCCCCTTGCCACCGCGACCCTGCAGACGGTACTCGGAAAGCGACGTGCGCTTGCCGTAGCCGTTCTCACAAACAGTGAGCAAAGTGTGGTCATCGTCGGTGATCACCATGTCGACCACCTCGTCCTCGTCCGACAACTTGATGCCGCGCACCCCGCGGGCGCTGCGGCCCATCGGCCGCACGTCGGTCTCGTCGAAGCGGATCGACATCCCCTCCCGGGTCCCCAGGATGATCGACTGACCGGGAGAAGCGAGGCTGACACCGATCAAGCGGTCGTCCTCTTCGAGCCCGACCGCGATGATCCCGCCCTTCTTCGGCCGCGCGTAGGCGGACAACTGGGTCTTCTTGATCAGCCCCTTGGCGGTGGCGGTGAGCAGGAAGCGATCGCCGTCGAACGTGTCGACGCGCAGGATTCGGGTGATGCGCTCCCCCTCGACCTGGGTCTTGACCACGTTGACCAGCGCCCGGCCGCGCGCGGTGCGGCCGAACTGCGGCAGCTGGTAGACCTTGCGCCAGTAGACTCGCCCGCGATCGGAGAAGAACAGGAAGTAGTCGTGGGTGCTGGCGACGAACAGCTGGGACAGGAAGTCGCCTTCCTTGGTGTCGCCGGCCTGCACACCCTTGCCGCCGCGGCCCTGCGCCCGGTACTGGTCGAGGGCCGTGCGCTTGATGTAGCCGCCGTGGCTGACCGTGACCACCATCATCTCCTCGGTGATCAGGTCCTCGTCGACGAAGCCACCGACCTCCTCGTCCGACAGAATCGTGCGGCGCTTGTCGCCGAACGACTTGACCATCTCGTCGAGGTCGTCGCGGATCAGGCCGAGCAGAACCGAACGCTCCGCGAGGATCCGCCGATAGCCGGCGATCTCCTCGAGCACGTCTTCGTGCTCCTTCTTCAACGCCTCGATCTCGAGACCGGTGAGCTTGGCCAGCCGCATGTCGAGGATCGACCGCGCCTGGATCTCGGTCAGCTCGAACCGCTCCATCAAGCGATGGCGCGCGTGCTCAGGGCTGCGCGACGTCTTGATGATCTCGACCACCTCGTCGATGTTGGCGACCGCGATCAGCTGCCCCTCGATGATGTGCAGCCGCGCCTCCGCCTTCTCCAACAAGAAGCGCGTGCGCCGCGTGATCACGTCGATGCGGTGGTCGATGTAGCACTGCAGCAGCGCCTTCAGGCCGAGTGTGCGCGGCTGCCCATCGACGATCGCTAGGTTGATGATGCTGAACTTGCTCTGCAGCGGCGACAGCTTGAACAGCTGGTTGACCGTGACCGACTCGTCCTCGACGCCGCGCTTCAGCTCGACCACGATGCGCAGTCCGACGCGGTCGTTGGTCTCGTCGTTGATGTCGGCGATCGAGTCGATCTGGCCGGTCTTGGCCAGCACGGCGATCCGCTCCAGGATCGTGTTCACCTTCACCTGGAAGGGGATCTCGGTGAACACCACCTGGCGACGGCCGGCCCGCTCCTCGACGTGGTACTTCGACCGCACGACCACCGCGCCGCGCCCCGAGGCGTAGGCGTTGCGGATCCCCGCACGCCCCATGATCTGGCCACCGGTCGGGAAATCAGGGCCCTGGACGTGCTGCATCAGCTCGTCCAGGGTGATCTCCGGCTTGTCGAGCATCGCCTTCAACGCACCGACCACCTCGCCGAGGTTGTGCGGTGGAAGGCTGGTCGCCATCCCGACCGCGATGCCGGTCGAGCCGTTGCAGATCAGGTTGGGGAATCGACCCGGCAACACCACTGGCTGCTTGCGGGTGTTGTCGTAGTTCCAAACCTCGTCGACGGTGTTCTTCTCGAGGTCGGCGAGCAGGTCGGTGGCCGGCTGGGCCAGCCGCGCCTCGGTGTAGCGCATCGCCGCCGGCGGACTGCCGTCGATCGCGCCGAAGTTGCCCTGGCTGTCGACCAGCGGGTACCGCGTGGTGAACGGCTGCGCCATGCCGACCAGGGTCGGGTACACCACCGATTCGCCGTGCGGGTGGTAGTTGCCGGAAGTGTCCCCGCAGATCTTCGCGCACTTGCGATGCTTGGAGCGCGGCCCGAGGTTCAGGTCGTGCATCGCGACCAGGATCCTTCGCTGACTCGGCTTGAGCCCGTCGCGCGCGTCCGGCAGCGCGCGACTGAGGATCACACTCATCGAGTAGTTGAGGTAGCTCTCCCGCATCTCCTTTTCGAGAAGGAGGTTGGGGTAGTCGGGAACGGGGGGTTGAGGGCCGCTGTCTGTCATGCGCTACTCGTTGGACCCGACGCGGGCGCGGGCTACGCTCGACGCGGGTCCCTGCCCTGCCCAATCACGGGCAGCGTGCACGCGATCGCGGCAGCTGTCATGATCAGTCCGGGCTAGGATCTGCCGACCCGGATCCGGTATGGTGGGCCGGCTACCCCGCTCGAAACGCATCATCCAGGATCGACTCTTGAGCACGAAGAACGTCTTCATCTTTTGTCTGGGGCGCGAGCTCCTGGAGGGGGCCGTGCTCGATCGGAACGCCAACTTCATGGCGAAGAGCATCGACAAGCTCGCGCTCCGGGTGCGGTCGATCCAGGTGGTCGACGAGGTCGAGTCGGACATGGTCGAGGCGTTCCGCGCCGCGCTGGACCGCGCACCCGCCTACATCATCACGACCGGCGGGATGGGGCCGGGCCACGACGACCTGACGCGCGCCTGCGTGGCGGCAGCGGCCGGGCGCGAACTGGTGCGCGACGAGCGAGCCGTGGAGATGGTCGCCAAGTCCTACAAGCGACTGGTCGCGCGGCGCATCGTCGAGGACGCCGAGCTGAACGAGGACCGACTGACGATGGCCGACGTGCCCGAGGGGTCGGTGTGCTACGAGAACCCGATCGGCACCGCCCCGGCGGTCCGCCTGAAGGTCGGGGAGACCACATTCTTCCTGCTGCCCGGCGTCCCCGAGGAGATGCAGCGGATGTTCGACCTCTACGTGACCCCGGCGCTGGCCGCCGAGGGCCCGGGGGTGCTCAAGAAGGCCAGCCATGTCGAATGGCCGGGTGGCGACGAGTCGGCGCTCAAGCGGATCCTGACCGACATCCCGCGCCGCTTCCCGGGCATCAATCCGCGCGCCCGGGTGATCTCCGGCGGCGGCGACGTGGTCAGCCTGCGGATCAGCCTGTTCGGCGAGCACACCGATGCGGCCGTGCTGGACGACCTGCTCGAGCGCGCCGAGGCGGACCTGCGGTCGCGCCTGGGCCTCGAGATGGGCGCCCGCCCCCAGTCGGCGGAGTAGTGCCCGACCCGGTTCCGCGCCGGTTCGCCGGGCGGTTGCTGGCGTGGTACGGCAAGCACCGGCGCGACCTCCCGTGGCGGCGCACCTCCGACCCGTGGGCGATCTGGGTCAGCGAAGTGATGCTGCAGCAGACACGCGTGGCGGCGGTGACCGCGGCGTACGAACGCTTTTTGCAGCGCTTCCCGCGACCCGCGGACCTGGCGGACGCCGATGACGACACGCTACTCGGCGCGTGGCGAGGACTCGGCTACTACCGACGCGCCCGGCTGCTGCGCGACGGCGCGCGGGCGGTCGTCGAACGCCACGGTGGGCAGGTACCGACGGACCCGGAACAGCTCGGGGCGCTACCGGGGATCGGCCGCTACACGCGCGGTGCGGTGGCGTCGATCGCATTCAGCCACCCCGAGCCGGCAGTCGACGGCAACGTCGAACGGGTGTTGGCGCGCCATCGCGGTGTCGCCTCCGCGGTGAAGTCCGGGACCGGCGCGCGGCGGATCCGGGAGCTCGCCATGGAACTGCTGGCGGAAGGTCACCCCGGAGACGTGAACCAGGCGTTGATGGAGCTCGGCGCGACGGTGTGCACGCCGCGCCGCCCGGTATGTGCGGAGTGCCCGGTGGCGGGCGACTGCGTCGCGCGACGCGACGGCACTACCGCGCAGCTCCCGGTGCTCCCGCCGCGTGTGGCGGCGGTGAAGGTGGCGACCTGCGTCGCCTTGATCCCCTGGCGCGGCGCGCAGATCCTCGGCGTGCGCGTGGCGGCGGGTGCGATCAACGCGGGCCAGGTCGATCTGCCAGGACCGGGGCCCCTGGTCGCCTGTGACGGACCCGAGGAGCTGGCGGCAGAACTGGAGGCCCGGGGCCTGCGCTGCACCGTCGGCGGTGCACTCGGTCGAGTGCAGCACGGGATCACGAACCATCGGATCACGGTGTGTGCATTCGCCGGTGCGAGCCCCGCGGTGCGCCCACGACCGCCGTGGATCGCCGCCCGTCCTGACGACCCGGACACTCCATGGACGACGATCGCGCGCAAGGTGTTCGCCACGGTCGGGTTGACGGCCGAGGAGCGCTCCCCGTAGACCGCGGGCGCGCCGATGCGCTACGCTGCCCGGCCGCATTCCGACGACGGTTCCAACAGCGCACACCAGGACAAGATGGGAGAGATGGACGGCAAGACGGCGGTGATCTTCGGCGTGGCGAACAAGCGCAGCATCGCCTGGGCGATCACCCGCGCGATGGTGCGCGATGGTGCGCGCGTGGTACTCAACTACCAGAACGAGCGCATGGAGGAAGGCGTGCGCAAGCTGGCCGAGGAACTGCCGAAGGACACGCTCGTCGCCCCGTGCGACGTCACCGACCAGGAGCAGGTCGGGCGGTTCTTCGCCGAGGTCGGCTCGGCGTGCGGAGGGATCGACGCGTTGGTGCACTCGGTAGCCTTCGCCAAGCGAGAGGAGCTCGGTGGTCGCTATGTCGACACGTCACTCGACGGCTACCTGATGGCCCAGCACGTCTCGGCGTACTCGTTGGTGACCCTGGCCAAGGCGGCCGAGCCCCTGATGGAAGGCCGCAACGCCTCGGTACTGGCGCTGACGTATCTCGGCGCCGAACGGGTGGTCGAGAGCTACAACGTGATGGGCGTGGCGAAGGCGGCACTGGAAGCCTCGGTGCGCTACCTCGCCGCCGACTTGGGCCCAGCCGGGACGCGCGTCAACGCGATCTCCGCTGGCCCGATCAAGACGCTGTCCGCGATGGGTGTCTCGGGTTTCAGCGACATCCTCAAAGCGATCGCCGACCGAGCGCCGCTGCGGCGGAACGTGACCCAAGAGGAAGTTGGCGAGACCGCGGCGTTCCTGTTGTCGTCGCGCAGCAGCGGGATCACCGGCCAGGTGATCTACGTGGACGCCGGATTCTGCATCATGGGCACGTGACCCCCCGGCGATCGGGGGAACGTACTGGCTCGTTCAGCGGCCGGTCTTCGGCGCGGGCACCTTGGCGCCGGCGCGCGGCTGCTGTGCGGGTTCTGCCTCGATCAACCGCTGCACCTTCCGCCGCTCGTCGCTGGAGAGCTCCAGCTTGAGCGCACGGCGGTAGAAGTCCAGCGCGCCGAGCCGGTCCCCGGTGCGCTGCAGTAGCGCCGCGAGGTTGAGCACCGAGGGAACGTGGTCGCGGTCGCGCCGCAGCGCCTGCTCGTACGCCTGCTTGGCCTCTCGGGTCTGGTCCAGGTGTTCGTGCACCACCCCGGCGCTGTGGTGCGGTCCCGGCGAAGTGACGCCGATTCGCGCGCCCGCCGCGAGGATCGACAGCACCGCCGCGCACTCGGTGCGCATCTGCGGTGCCGACGCCGCGGGCAGGAGCCGCGCCGCGGCGAACTTGGCAGCCGCCTCGCCGAGATAGCCACCCACGGAGCCTGGCGCGAGGTCGGCGTACTTGCGGAACGACTCGGCCGCGGCAAGGAACGCCGTGCGGGCCGCTGCCGCGGCGTCGGCCGGCAGCGGATCGACGTCACCGGCAGCGGTCGCCTCGGCGAGACGGTAGCGACACAGCGCCAGCTGGCGGTGGGTCTCCGCATCGCGCGGCAGGTGTTGCAACACGCGTTCGAGCAGCGGCACCGCGGCGCGTTCCTGCCCCAGCTCGAAGCGCATCCGCGCCGCGGCTCGCAGCGCGGCACGGTGCTCGGGCTGCGTCCGGAGCACTTCGTCCAACTGGTCGGCCGCGTGCGTGACCCGCCCTGTCGCAGCCAGGAACTCGGCGAACAGCACCCGGATCTCGAGATCCTGCGGGTCCATTCGCAGCGCCAACCGCAGCTCTCCCTCGGCGGCCTCGACCTGGGGCAACGGCGGGGGATCGTCTTGGCGCAGCGCCTCCGCCAGCATCGCCCGGCCGAGGATCGCTCTCGCGCGGCCGGCCCGCGGCAGCATGAGCAGGGCTGCCTCGGCCTCGCGCCGCGCCACCTTTGGGTCCCCGCCGCGCAACGCGGCGAGCGCCGCTTGGGTGTGTCGAGCGATCGCCTGCAGTTGGTCGGCCGAGGGTTCGCGGCGAGGTGGCTCGGTGGCGGCGCGCTCTGCGGGGCTCGGGCCGACCGCCGAGCACGACACGAGCACGCCCGCCAGCCAGACAGCGGCTCCGGCGCTAGCGGACGCAAACGCTTCGGGTCCCGGGGCACCGCGCTGCCGTCGCCGCACCACGGGTTGTCGCAGGCAGGTCATCGCGCAGCATTCTGCGGGCCGGCCGCCCCTCCTACAATCGCAGACCATGAGCGAAGCAACCGAGGGCGCACTGCGCGAGCGGGTCGGCGAGATGCGCCGGAGGATCGCCGTGCTGCGGAACGAAGTGGGCAAGGCGGTGCTGGGCCAACGAGACCTGGTGGATCAGTTGCTTCTTGCGGTGGTCGCGGGGGGCCACGTCCTGCTCGAGGGGCTACCGGGACTCGGCAAGACGCTGTTGGTCAAGTCGCTGGCGCGCAGCCTCGGGCTCGCATTCTCGCGCATCCAGTTCACTCCCGACCTGATGCCGGCGGACATCACCGGGACGCGCGTGATCGAGGAACGGCAGGGAGAGCGGGCGTTCCGCTTCCAGCCCGGTCCGATCTTCACCAATCTGCTGTTGGCCGACGAGATCAACCGCGCCACCCCGAAGACGCAGTCGGCGCTGCTCGAGGCGATGCAGGAGTATTCGGTGACCGTCGGCACGACCACCCACCGACTGCGCCAGCCGTTCTCGGTGGTGGCCACGCAGAACCCGATCGAGCTGGAGGGCACATACCCGCTGCCGGAAGCCCAGCTCGATCGCTTCCTGTTCAAGTTGGAGGTCACGCTTCCGGGTGAGGACGACTTGGTGGCCGTGCTCGAGGCGACCACCGGCGACCAGCACCCCGAGCTCACGGCCGTGCTCACCGGCGAAGAGCTGGTCGAACTGCAGCAGACCGCGCGCCAGATCCTGTGTGGCGAACACCTGGTGCGCTACGTCGCGGCACTGGTGCGCGCGAGCCATCCCACGGCCGATGCCGACCCGACGACGCGCCGCTTGGTTCGCTTTGGCGCAAGCCCGCGTGCCGGCCAGGCGATCATCCTCGCGGGCAAGGCTCGTGCATTGCTCGACGGCCGCCCGTGCGTTGCGAAGGAGGATCTGCTCGCGGTGATGCTCCCCGCGGTGCGGCATCGAGTCGTGCTGTCGTTCGAAGCCGAGGCCGAGGGCACCGGAATCGCCGAACTCCTCGCCGGGTGGCAGGTGCGCGCCGAACGGCACGGCTGAACGAGCACGCGACCGCGCCGTTCACGTGCACTTCACGATCGCGGCGGACATGTCCCACCGACGTCGCGATGCAGTGCGGTGCACAGCGAAGGGGACGATCTTTTTTGGCTTTCTCCAGAAAGGAGGGGGAGCTCGAACGTCTACCTCGGTGCATGGGACGAGCGGCCCCGGCCGCGACCAGCTCTTGCAGGGAAAGAGCTGGTCGTGATCTCCGAGAGGGCTTTTGCCCGGGGCCACGAGACCGAGGATCATTCGTGATCCTCGGTCCTCTTTTTTAACAAGACTCCAACTCGGACGGTTCGCCCACCATGCCCTCGGATTCCAACGCGACGAGTGTCGACTTCGAGCGGCGCGCCGATGCGTTCATGCTGTCGGTGCTGAACGCACTCGACCGTCTCGACCCGGACGAGATCGATCCACAGCTGGCGATGGGCGTGCTGACGATCGAGTTCGCGGATGGCCGCAAGTGCATCATGAATCGGCAGGGTGCCGCGCAGCAGATCTGGCTGGCACACGGTGCCACGGCGTGGCACTTCCAGTTCGATGCAGCGAGCGGGCAGTGGCTGGACACCAAGGGACGTGGCGAGCTGTGTTCCATCCTCGAGCAGACGCTGAGCACCGCATTGGGCCACGCTGTGTCGCTCGCGTGAAGTAGAGGCAATCCGGCACGGGGTCGACACTCGCGCCGGCGACCGACTTCGGCTCAGCCCAGGCCCTGCGCACGGTCGCCTTCGCGCCGCGGCCCCAGCACTTCCAACCGCAACGCCGGGAACTCGAGGATGAACGCCGCGCCCTGCCCGGGCTCGCTGCGCACGTGTACCTCACCGTTCGACGAGCGGGCGAACCGCTGCACGGCAGCTAGCCCCAGTCCGGTTCCCTTGCCCTTCTCCTTGGTGGTGAAGAACGGTCGGAACACGCTCTCGAGGTGTTGCGGGGCGATCCCCGGGCCGGTGTCCGACACCTCGAGCACGGCCTTGTCGGCGGTGGCGGTCAGCTTGATCTCGATCGCCCCCTGGCCGCGGATCGCCTGCCGGGCGTTGATCACCAGATTGAGCAGTGCGTGCTCGAGCCCCTGTGGATCGAGCAGCACCGAGACCGGGTGCGTGGGAACCGAGAGCCGCAGCGCGATGCGCGACGGCAACACCCGCGCGTAGCTGTCCGCGACCTGACGGCACAGCGCGCACAGGTCGACCGGCTCGACCCGTCCGTCGTTCTGCCGGGCCATGCCGAGGAGGTTCTCCAGCAGATCGTTCGACTTGCCGAGCGTCTCGATGATGCTGCGGAATCCCGCGGTGGCTCGTGGATCGGCGGCTTGCATCCCGATCGTCGCGTAGCCGAGGATCAACTGGAACTGATTGCGCAGCTGGTGCACCACCATGCTCGAAAGTTCGCCAACGGTGTCGATCCGCATCGCATGGCGCAGCAGATTCTCACGGTGCCGCAGCGCCCGCCGCTGCTCCTCCATCCGCAGTCTCTGGTGCTCCTCGGTGCGGATCGCCAGGACCAGGGTCCGGTGCAGCAGCACGCCGCAAAGCGCCATCGCCACGGTCACCGCACTGGCCACCACCGCCTGCAGCACGGGGCCCGCGTGGCTGTCAGCGAGGGGGGTGATCTCCGCGGACGTGATCCACGTTGCGATCGACAAGCCCAACACCACCGTCACCGCCTGTAGCAGGCCCGGCACCATGCCGAAGGTGCAGGTCACCATCAGCACGATCAACGGCTGCACGAACCACCCCACCGCGAACACGCCGCGCGGGACCAGCACGACCTGGCAGAACAGCAACAAGCCCCACGCGATCAGCAGACCGCACTGGCGCAGTCTGCCGCGCCGCGCCAGCTCGAAGGCGACCAGGCACGGCAGCGCCAGCGCGAGGGGGGGCAGCGCACTCTCCGCGATGTAGTCGAGTCCGCACAACGAGGCCGGCGACAGCGCTGGCAACCCGTTCCGCACCATCGCCGCAGTCGCCCAGGACAGCGCCGCCCCCGCCGCAGTCAATGCGGCCCATCGCAGGATCCGTCCCTGTGGCTGTCGCGGGCGTTCCAACGCCCCGAAATCCTACTCATGCGGCAGCGCCGCGGATTGCGCGAACTCCCCGAGTTGTGTGGACGAATGCCCCGATTCGAGACCTAGGAGTCTGCGCCACGAGATGGCAATCCATGAGATCCGCGCCTTCCAGCACCCGTCACCTCCCGAGAGCCTCGCCGAATCCACCAATTCGGTCGCGTTGCCAGCCCGTGCCTCGGCCCTTGTGCCGACAAGTCGTGCCGCCGCAGGTCCTTGCGAGCGGTTCGAGGAAGTGGGGAAGACTCGAGCCTGGACTATCCACGACCGAGCGGTCGCGAGATCGTGCAAGGTTGTTGCTGGCAAGGAGAACGGCAGGTTCTGCCCGGAGGCGGGGTGCCTCCCCGTCGAGGAGCAGGTTCTGACGTTCGACGAAGCTAGCAGCGAACTTGCGCGATCGCAGCAGCTCGGTCACGAATAGTCCGGGCTCTCGCCTCGGCGCAGCTCGGGCTCCGCGGGCTCGCATGCGACGGCGACTGCCTCACCGGTGATCGGGTGTGCGAAACCCACCCGCTCGGCGTGCAGGAGCGGCCTGGGGAACGACGCACCGCCGCGGACGCGGTAGCCGTACTTGCGGTCGCCGACGATCGGACAGCCGAGCTCCCCCATGTGGGCGCGAATCTGGTTCCGCCGGCCGGTCTCCAGTTGGCACTCCACCAAAGTGTGGCGACCGCGCCGCGCCAGGGTGCGGTAGAGGGTCACCGCCCGTTCACCGGCACCACCGACCACCGAGCGAACCACACCATCTCGTCCCTCGCGCAACCGCGACTCGATCCGGCCAGCGGGTGGATCCGGCGCGTGCGACAACAAGGCCAGGTAGGTCCGCTGTACCCGGTGGTCGCGGAACATCGCTTCCAGCGCCGCGCGCGCCACTTCGTTCAGCGCCAGTAGCAGCACACCGGTGACCTGCTCGTCCAGGCGGTGCACCGGGATCAGCCGCTGGGCAAGCTGTGCCTGCAGCAGGTCCACGACGGTGGGGCCGCGACGCCCCGGGGCCCCGACCACCAAGCGGGGCGCAGGCTTGTCGACGATGACCAGGTGTGCATCCTGGTACAGCACGGGGATCGAATCTCGCGGCACGGTCGCACGACGATAGCCAACCGCCGCGGTGGCCCGGGAGATCTTCCTAGCCCGGACTATTCATGAGCAGCGTCGCGAGATCGTGCAAGGTTGTTGCTGGCAAGGAGAACGGCAGGTTCTGCCCGGAGGCGGGGTGCCTCCCCGTCGAGGAGCAGGTTCTGACGTTCGACGAAGCCAGCAGCGACCTTGCTCGATCGCAGCAGCTCGGTCATGGATAGTCCGGGCTAGTGGGGTGTGTCCGAAGTTCGTTGCATAAGTCGTCGAGTCATGCGGTTCGCTCGCAAGGAGCTGCGACGACACGGCTTGTTGGTGGACAAGCTGAGGAGCTGCGACGCCGCGAGCGGGCCGTAGGGCCGGCGACTTATGTGACCAACTTCGGACACACCCCACTAGGAGCGAGTCCCCGTCAGTTCAGCTTCAGCTGGTAGACCTGGATCTTGCGGTAGAGGGTCGCGCGACCGATCCGCAGCAGCTGCGCGGCACGACGCACGTTCCCCTCGGTAGCCTTGAGCGCGCGGGCGAGCAACCGCCGCTCTTCGGTCTCCAGCGGCAGGATGTCCTCTTCCCGCACCGCCCCATCGTCGTCTTGGTGCGCGCTGCGCTCGGGCTTTGCGACCGGGCGCGCGGGCGCCGGTTCCCGCTGGGGTGGTATCGCGACCCCTTCGATCCCGGCGAGGTGGCTGGCATCGACCGTCTCCACCATCGCCAAGGCGTGCGCGTGGAACACCGCGTCCCTCAGCTGCTGCACGTTGCGCGGCCAACCGTTGGTCTCGAGCAGGGCGATGGCCGCACGGGTGAACCCTGCAGGAGTCGCGCCGCTGCAACGCGCCGCCTCGCAAAGGAAGTGGGCGGCGAGCATCGCGATGTCTTCGCGTCGTTCCTGTAGGGACGGGACGCCGATCGGGAACGAGCTGATCCGGTAGTAGAGGTCTTCGCGGAACTTCCCACGGGCTACCTGCTCGGGCAGATTCGCCGAGGTGGTGGCGATGATCCGAACTTCGCCTTCACCGAGCCGGTTGGCGTGCTCCTTGAGGTGCCGCACGAGGCGCGCCTGGACATCGGTGCCGAGGTTCTCGATATCCTCCAACACCAGGGTGCCTCCGTGCTCCGCCTGGAGCACCTCGTCGAGTCGCTCGCAGGACAAGGCGACACAGTCCTCGACCAGCATCGGCCGAGTCGAACGACAGCCGGTGTCGTGCACGATGCGCGCCGCCAGAGTCTTGCCGGCGCCAGGTCGACCCTCGATCAGGATCGTGGCCGCACTGTCCGCGGCCCTCGCGAGCGCCCCGGAAAGACGCCGCGAAGCAGGGCTGCAGCCGATCAGGACCGTCTCGGCTCGCAACTCGTCGAGCACGCGCCGCAAGCGCTCGTTCTCGCTCCGCAGGTCTCGGCTGGTTGCGACCAGTGCCAGCGTCGCCACGGTCTGCTCCAATCCGGGTGGATCGACCAGGAAGTCGACCGCACCGGCACGGAGGGCATCCGCACCCTGGTCCAGCCCATCGTCCCGCACGACCACGACGACCGCCGGGCTCGGCACCGCACACAGGCGCCGGAGGCCATCGACCCCGAGCCGCTCCGCACCACTCGGCAGGAGCAACACGACGTCCGGCGTGGCGCCGCGCACGGCGTCGAACACGTCGTCCGCTGCCTCGGTGACCTGGCGTGCCGCGGCGGCGAGTCCCTGGCTGAAACCCGCCCCGTAGTCGCTTCCCACCAGCAAGACGTGGCCCGGGATCAGACGACCGGTTTGTGAGGCCTGCGCGGGACCGCTCATACACGCGGTAGATCGGCAGGCTGACGGTATCCAGTAAAGCCGCTTCGGACGCGAGCGGCACCCGATCCGAGCCACCGTGCCTCCACCCGCCAGCGGCGTCGCGAGTTCGTGGCTGGTCGCCGGCCCGACCAGGGGCCATGATGGGAGTCTCGACACTGGACCGACGCACATGCAAGCAGCAACTGCAATCGCCTTTCTCCTCCTCGGCGCCGGTGCCGCGGCGCAGGAAATCAAGAGCTTCAAATTCGAGATCGAGACCCTCGGCGGTCAGAAACTCGACCACGACCAATTCCAGAACAACTTGGTGATCGTCGACTTCTGGGGCACGTGGTGTGGACCCTGCCGCAAAGCGATCCCAGGGTTGGTCGAGCTGTACAAGAAGTACAAGCACCACGGGCTCGAGATCATCGGGCTGTGCTACCGCGAGCAGGGCACCAAGGAACAGGTTCTGGCGCGAGTGCGGGATTTCGCGTCACGCCAGGGCATCACCTACCCGTTGGCGCTGGGCACACCGGAGATCCAACGCCAGGTGATCGGGTTCAGCGGCTACCCGACGATGCTGTTCTTCAACCGCGGGATGAAGCTCGACCACGTGGAGGTCGGGTTCGATCCGTCACACGTCGAAGCCATGGAGACCTGGGTGCGCAAGCAACTGGGTCTGTCCGGCGGCGCCGCCGCCGCCGCGGCGAACCCCGCCAAGAGCGAGAAGCCGGTGGCCGAGAAGAAGGCCCCCGACACCAAGAAGCCAAGCGAGAAGGTCGACGTGCCGGCCGGGCTGATCTACCAGCCCGGCAACCACGACACCGGGTTCGAGTTCGCGGTCGAAGGGTTGGACGGCAACAAGGTCGAGTTCTCGAGCTTCCGCGGTAAGAAGGTCGTGCTCGCCCTGACGTCCACGTGGGACCGTGAGGCCGCGAACACCGCCGCGCTGCTGCAGAACCTCCAGGAGAGCTGGGGCAAGAAGGACGTGGTCGTGGTGGCCGCCAGCCTTGAGCAGAAGCGCGAGCGCAAGGACAAGGTCGAAGCGATCCAGGCGTTCGTGGCCGAACAGAAGGTGACCTACACGATCCTGCCGGTGGGCATCGAGTTCATCAAGAAGGTCTACCAGCCAAGCGGTGTGCCGCTGTTCCTCGTGTTCGACGAGCAGGGCAAGCTGGTCCTGCGGCAGCGCAGCAGCACCAAGAAGAAGGTGCTGGCAGCCATCGAGGGCGTGCTCAAAGCGAAAGGCTGAGCGCGCGGCGACACGAAAAAAGTCCGGGGAGGACGACGCGGCACGACCGGTCGCCCTCCCCGTGGGAGAAGGGTTCGTGTCGTTGTGACCTAGCCGTCCGCGAGCTTGCGGATCAGCCCGTCGAGGTCCACAGAGTCGAGTTCCGAGGGGGTGATGGGCGGAAGCGACTTGAACTTCCGATACTCGTCGATGCTCGAGAGCTCGACGTAGTCGCGGTAGCTCATCTTGCCGTCGTCTCCATGACCCGCGCGAGGACGCTGCCGCACCGCGGTGTCGGTCCCGCGTTCGAGCGTGCTCTTCGCGCGCTCGCAGATGGACAGCGTGTTCTCGAGGTTGCCGCGGATCTTCGTGAGCCGTTCCTGGTTGGCACCAGGAAGATCGATACTCCGGGAGATCTTGGCGATCGCGACTTGCAGCACCGCAATCAGGCAATTGAGCTTGGTCAGGAGCTTCGCGCGGTATTCCGCCGAGCTCAGGCCAGGATTGGGAGACTTGTCGAAATCGTGATTGGTCGGTTCCATCGAGTGGACTTGGGTGGACGGTTCCAGGTCACACACCACTGAGCAGGCAGCGTGCCGATTGCCGACACCCAGCCCGCAAACGACCGAGACCGCCATGCCATCGCTCGCAGATCCGGGTGCGGCTCGCCGGTGACCACGACCAGCCCGCTCCGGCTGTCGAAACTTCACCACATCGCGTCGCGCCAGGTCGACAACGTCCAGCGGAATGGACGTCGGTTTCGGCTGTCGGCGCTCAGCGGCCGACGGCCCGAGCCATGATCCTGGCGCTGATGAACTGGACCTCGTCCCAGTCGCCACGCCCACCGCCCACTCTGCCGCGGACGAGGTAGTCCACCCCGCCGTGAGAGAACTGACAGATCGTCTCACAGCGCCGTTTCAGGTAGGCGATCGTGTCCCCATCCTCGGGGGAAGTCGCGCTCGCGTCCTGCTGGCGGAGGAACACGTGGTCGATGCCGTCCGAGTAGGCCAACACCGCGCTGCGCTCTCCACCGTAGGGGTCGGTCTGCACTTCGAAGCGGAAGCCGGCGAAACCGGGGAGCAGGTCCTCGGCCGCAGGCAGCACGAACGATCCACTGACCAGCACCGCCTGCAGTGCGGCCTCCGCGCTGTCGACCACTTCGATCCCGGTGGCAGCCTCCCACCACGAGAAGTTCGCAGGGATCACCACACCGGGGCGGAAACTGCGCACGACCAGCTCGCTCTGCAGGCAGCACACCCGGTTCGCATCCAGGCTGTACTGCCCGCTGTAGAGCGGGTACGCGGTCTCGGTATCGAGCTCGACCAGCCAGGCGGTGCGATCCCAGTTCTTCGGCAACACCGCGACCCGGTAGACATCGCGCGTTCCCTCGCGGACGACGCGCTGCGCACGGCTCAGGAACACCAGGTCGTAGTTGGCTTCCGCACGTTGGGCATCGCTGATGCGAAAGCCCTGGAACCGGAAGTTGTACGCCGCTTGGGATTGCTCGAATCTGGCGGCTTCCAATGCCAGCTCGTTCGCACTCAGTGTTCGCCCTTCGATGCCGACCAGCGCGAGCTGGAAGCGCTCGGTCAAACCAGGTCGCGCGGCACGGTGGTGGAGCTGCTCGACGAAGCCGTCGAACTGGGCGGAGGAGGGGGTCGACGACGTGCGCAGGAAGCGGCGCACCTGTTCGACCGCCAGGGTCTCCGGTCCGCTATCCATTGCTTCCTTGATCCTGGAGAACGTGAGCTCCCAGGGCTGAGCGAACGGCGCGGCTGACGTCGGCGAAGGAACCTGAGCACACGCCAGGCTCAGTGGCGCCAGGATGCCAAGCAACCTGACGAAGCGCAGCGTGCAATTCCGAGTCATTTGGGGACGAGATTACGAGAGGTGGGCGACGAGCGCGCGAGGCGAGCCCGCACGGTCTGCCGTTCGGCCATTGTCGGCACGGGGCCGGCAGTTGTCCAACGGGTAGCCGATCGAAATGCTGTCAGGGAGCGAGCTTCCACACGACCCAGTGGCTAGCGGCCAAGTGGCATCAGGGCGTCACCCGCCTGACCCAGCCGTGGATCCAGGCGGAAGACGATCCGGGAGGTATCTGGTGTTCCGCCATGGGTGCGGAAAAACGCGGAACCGACGAGGGCCAGCAGCACCGCCGCTGCCGCGACCAGGCCGACCGCTCGAGTCCTGCGGAGGCGGGTTCGAGCCGGGGCGGCGGTGGCAAGGTCGTCCCGGATCCGCGCCCAGAGCCACCCAGGCGCGGGAGCACCCGGCATGAGCGACTCCACGGCGCGCACCACGCCGGCGGGCTCCTCGATGCACAGCCCCCCTTCCGGCAGGTCGGGAGCGGTCACCCGGGGCAGCCCCTCGCACAGCAACGGGCCGAGATCGGTGGCCAGGACGTCGGTAGCACGGGCGTAGACCCCCTCCAGGAATGCCGGCCGGTGCAGATCGAGGGGAACCACGGGCGCGGGCATGGCGCGAAGCAGCTCGCGGTGCAATCGGACGGTGTCTCGAGAAGGGGTGGTCATGAGAGTCCCGCTCCGGGCTTGCGACGCCGTTCACCCGACTCGGGGATGGGCGCACCTGAGACGAAGCCGAACGGCTCCAGGGTTCCGGTCAAAACATCCTGTAGGGCGAGGTGGGCACGGGCCATGCGCGACTTGACAGTCCCCATCGAGAGGTCCAGCGCCACGCACAATTCCTCGTAGCTCAGCCCCTCCACGTATCGCAACACCAAGATCGCCCGCAGTTTGGGGCTGAGCCGCTGGATGCTGTCATGGACGTGGTCCCCGAGCTCTCGACGCTCGGCAGTGTCGTCCGGGCCGTTCTCGCGCTCGTCCTGCAACTCGGGGCCATCGACTGCGGACAGGCTCCCGGTGCGCTTCTGCAGGGCGCTCCCCGACTGCCGCTTGGAGTCGATCGCACAGTTCACGACGATGCGGTAGAGCCAGGTGCTGAACAGAGACTCGCCGCGGAATGCGCCGATCTTGCGAAACACCAGAGCGAACGACTCTTGCGCGACATCCAGCGCGTCGGCGGTGGTGCCGGTGATCCGGTAGGCAATCGAATAGACCCGATCGCGGTAGCGGACGTACAGCGCTTCGAACGCCGCCTCGAACTCGTCCGAGTCGGGCGCCTGACACATCGCCACAAGCGCAGCGTCGGGGTCGTTCGAGGCTTCCACGTCGAGAGGAGACGAAACAGGGACATCACCATGTTCCCTCGAATCGGCACCGATGGGAACCACCCCGATGGCTCAGTCACCCGGAGCCGCGGCGGGCCATCCCTTGCCACGGGGCGGAGTCCCACCCACCGGAACCCGCCTGGCCGTGCGATGGAGGAGGCCAGGGGTGCGACATCACCACCGATGGGCACCTGCCGGTGGTCGTCCTCGACACCTCGGACATCCTCCACACCCGGGACAAGGCCGCACACTGCAGCAAACACGCGCCGACCTCACGTCTCGCAGGGACTGCACGCGCTGCCCGGTTGCCGCGCCGGCACGAACTGCGTAACCGGCAGCCTGTGGGCGCGTGGGCCGCGGCTCGACTCAGCCGCCGGTGATCGTCTGCAGGCCGTCGGGAATGGTGACCATACTGCCCTCCTTCTTCGGGCAGGTCACCGAGCAGCGAAGGCCCGCGGCCGGCTTGCACTCGGCGGAGATCACCTCGCACAGGGTGCCGCGTGACGATGAACCGACTTCCATCAGCTTGGTCTCGCAGACCCGGCCGCCGCCTCGGTAGTAGGGGTTGCCGTCCTGCGTGAGCACGAGGGAACTCACCGGTTGCAGCGCCAAGGATCCGTCGCCGAACGGCATCAGCGCCCCGATGTCCTCGCCGACCTGCATCAGGTAGCACCCCTTGTTCACCAGCTTGCCACCGAGCGCGGCCTTCGCGCCAACGGTGCAGGGCAGGATGCGCATCAGGTCGGTTTGCGAAGCCAGCGGGATGCTGATCAAGAAGGAAGACCCGTCGCGCTCGCGGTGGCGAGACAGCATCTGGCCGCCGTATCCGAGCAAGCGCACCAAGGAGTACTGCTTGCCCTCCAAGTCGACGTAGAGGTCGTGGAACTTCACCTCGTTCAGCTTCAGGTTCACGAACCGCAGCAGAAGGTGCAGGTAGACAACCGGCTGGCCACACGCATTCGGCGTGCTGGTCACGAGCACCCGCATGCCCTGATCCACGGGCGCCGGAGCCGAGCAGGGCACGTGACTGGTGAAGGTCAGGATCTCTTCGAAGTCGTCGATCCCATCGGCATCCGTGTCCGCGCGATTGGGATCGGTCTGCATCAGCTCCTCGATGCAGGTCGGTACCATGTCACCATCCGGATCGTCGAACGGTGCATTCGCATCCGCGCGGGCGAGCGCGGTGGACCCACACCACTCATCGCGGCTGCTGAGCAGCACGGCGACCAGAAGTGCCAGGCAGGCTGTGCGAAGGAGCGGCATTCTCGGAGATGTCAGGACGCGGGAGGGGGCCAGCGCAAGGAGAATAGTCTCCACCCCGCGAAGGGTTTCGGCAACCGGGTCAACCCCCCGGGGTCGAGGGAGATTAGACCCCCGGACGCGGAACGACGCAAGCAGCCCATAGTCCCGTGTCACGGTGGCGGGAGGCGATGAGCCACGCCTCGGCAGGCCGTTGTTTTCCGAGGAATGCGCAGGTATGACCGGGAGTCCGCGCCTGCCGTGCCACTCGTGCGCCCGTAGCTCAGCTGGATAGAGCGTCGGCCTCCGAAGCCGAAGGTCAGAGGTTCGAATCCTCTCGGGCGTACCATTCCAGGGATCCAGGCACAAGGCAGGGACCGTGTCCGAACTGACCTACATCCTGAACCTGCGGCACCCCGCACACCGCACGGTCGGAATCTCGGTGCGCGGAAGCGTCGACGCCATGGGGGCGCGCGGCGGCGAGGTAGACCTGCAGCTCCCGTCGTGGACGCCGGGCAGCTACCTCATCCGTGAACACGCGCGCCATGTCGGCAACCTGCGCGCAACCGATGAGAGGGGCCGCAATCTGGTGTGCCGCAAGGTCGGGAAGGACCGGTTCCGGGTGACGCTCGGTGACGCCGCGACCCTCGAGGTGCAGTACACCCTCTATGCGCACGAGTTGTCGGTGCGGACCAACGACGTCACCGACCGGCGAGCGTTTCTCTGCGGCGCAGCGGTGTTCCTCTGGCCGATCGGTCGGCAGAGCGGCGGAGCCACGGTCGAACTCCTGGTGCCCGACGCCTGGCAGGTGGAAGCCGGAGTCGAGTGCTCGACCCAGGGACCCGGGCAGTTCCGCTTTCAGGTCCCGGACCGCGACGCGCTGGTCGATTGCCCGATCCTCGCGGGGAACTTCGAAGTGCTGCGCTTCGACTGCCTCGACAAACCACACGCACTGGTGCTCGACGGACTGCTCGGCATTCGCCCGCCGGACCACTTCGCGTCCGACGTAGCCACCCTGATCGAGCAAGCCGCCGCGGTGTTCGGCGGCACTCTGCCGTACGACCGGTACTCGTTCCTCTGCATGTTCACCGAGTCGGCCCGCGGCGGACTCGAACACCTCGCCTCGTCCGCGATCCTCGCGCCGCGAACCACATTCCGGCCACGCAAGAGCTACCTCGAACTACTCGGGCTCATCGCCCACGAGCACTTCCACGTGTGGAACGTGAAGCGGATGCGGCCGGTCGACCTCTGGCACCTCGACTACACGCAGGAGAACCACACCGAGTTGCTGTGGGTAGCCGAGGGTTTCACCGCCTACTACGACGACCACCTGTGTCGCCGCGCGGGCCTGCTCAGCGTCGAGCAGTACTTGACGATCCTCGGCGAGACGATCCAGGAGCTCAAACACACCCCCGGGCGACTGCGTCAATCGCTGAGCGAAGCCAGCTTCGACGCTTGGATCCGGCTCTACCGCCCCGACGAGAACACGCGCAACTCCACGCTCAGCTACTACGGCAACGGCGCGCTCGTCGCGCTGCGCTTCGACCTGCGCATTCGACAAGCGACCGCGGGTGAGCGATCGCTGGACGACGTGATGCGGCAGCTGTACGCAGAGACCTTCGAGTCCGGCAAGGGCTACACCCGTGCGGACGTCATCGCCGCGATCGGCGAGGCCGGGGGTTTCGATGCGCGCGAACTGGTGGAGTCGCTGGTACTCCAACCGCTCGATCCCGACTTCTCGGAGTGGTTCGCCCCGTTCGGCATCGAGGTCACCGAGGGCGGGGAGACCTCGCCGTACCTCGGGGTGCACTTCCAGCCCAATTCGACCGTCGTCAGCTCGGTTCTCGAGGGGACCCCGGCGTGGACCAGCGGCTTGATGCCGGATGACGAGATACTCGCTCTCGCCGGGATCCGCGTGACCGCATCGACACTGCCACGCGTGCTGGAGAACGTGGCGCCGAACGGCGCCGTTCCGGTGATGCTGTCGCGCCGCAGCCGCATCGTCGAACTCACGGTGGAGCCCGCACCCCGACGCCTCTCGGTCAGCCTGCGGATCAAACGAGACGCAACCCCGGAGCAGGTGCGCTTGCGCTCCGGTTGGCTGTTCGAACGCGCATAGCCCCGGGGCGATCCGTGGTCATCCAGCGGCCGGACACCCGGTCGAGCGGTCGCAGTCCGGCGCTCGACTCGTCTGTCCGCATCCGCACCATGCGAACTCACCGGAAGCCTCGGCGATGACCTTCAGCGGCGTAATCGACGACGGCGGATCGAGGAATCGGTGGCTGCCGTCACACTTGGGGTAGTGCGCACTCCGCCGACAGCGGCAGAACGCGTACTTGCCCCCCGCTTCAACCCGAAAGACGCACGGGCCGGGGCAGCGCGCTCCTCCTTCCACGCCGTCCACTGACCGGATCAGACCTTGGAGAAGCGGCGGATCACGCCGCGCACCACACCCCGGATCTCGCAGTTCTCCGGGTAGATCGGGTCGAGCTCGGAGTTCGCAGGCTGCAGGCGGATCCTCCCGTCTTCACGGTAGAAGCGCTTCAAGGTCGCCTCATCGCCATCGACGATTGCCACCACGATCTCACCGTTGCGCGCCGTGGGTCGTTGCTCGACCACCACCAAGTCACCATCGTCGATGTGGTCCTCGATCATCGACTTTCCACGGACCCGCAGCAGGTAGTGACGGTCGCCGTGGGGCACGAGGTCGGTCAGCAGCACGTCCTCTCGATCCTCGACGGCTTCGATGGGGCGCCCCGCAGCGATACTGCCGAGAATCGGCAGGCTCGGGTGCTCGAACGCTGCATCCTGCTCGTCGGGATCGAACAATATGGTGACCGAACGCGCCTTCGCCTTGTCCCGGCGCACGGCGCCCTTGGCGATCAACTGGTTGAGGTGCTCGTAGACGGTCACCTTCGTGATGCCGAGGTTGGCCGCGGCCTCCTCGAGCGTCGGGCACAGGCCGTGCCTGGCTCGGTGATCGCGGTAGAACCGCAGCACCTTGAGTTGTTTCTCGGTGAGGTTGATGCTCATCGCGGAGTCCATCGAGAATCAGGGGATCGCGTGCCCATCACGCGAGGATGGCCGCCAACACCGCCAGCGACATGATCAGCGCTGCGCCGACGAGATCGAGCACGAATCCGGTGCGATCGCGGGGCGACGCGTCGCAGGAACTCGGCACCGGTGCGGGCGCGGGTCGACGGCGAGCGGCGACGGCTGGAGCGTCCGGGGCACCGTCGCGCTGCGCGACGCAGCTGCGGGGAGTCGGAGTGCGAGGCGCCCGATGCGTCGCCGATTGGGGCATCGTCACCGCTCGGGAAGTCGCCGCTCGGGTTTGCCCGGCAGGCCGCGTTCGGGTGCGCTGCGTTCGGACGCGCTCTGTTCGAACTCCGAGGCCCTCGGCGCGCGTGGCTCGGACGGGCCGGCGGAACTCGCCTCCAGCCTGTTCCGCGCCTCCCGCCGACGTCGCACGCACGGCGGGAGTCGTGGCGCGAGGTGGCGAGGATTCGCGCGCGCGCATGGGCGCGGCGGCGGCTGGCTCAGAGCGATCCGACTTCTCGACGCCCGCCGGTCCGGACCAGTCGCGACCCCACCGGCCCACGTGGCCGCGGCGCATCATCCTGAGTTCGAGTCGATCGAGCTGCAGCGGAGGAAGTGACCCGGAGGCGCGGCGGCGGCGAACGTCGGGTGCCGACGCGGGTTCGGGGAAGGGCAGCAAGGCGGTTGGTTCGACTCTTCGCTTCTGCATGAGGTGCCTGCCTGGATTGAAGACTCGCCAGATGTTAGGGTTTTGACCGCCTAACACAACCCTAGTTTTGTGTTTTGTTCGGATGCCTAATCGCCCCGCGCGGGAGATCTCCGGCTGCGAGCGGCCCCGGGTGCGGCCGGAATCGCGTCGGAGCGATCGGGCGGCAGACAGCGAAAGCAACTTTGGGAAATGAACTTACGACCGTCGGCCAAACCCCCCGCCGAGCTGCGGCGACCGAGGGCTCGCGTGACCGCACGTTCCTGCTATGGTCGGCCCGGTGGGGCCCAGGCGGTTGGGTCCCCGCTCCCCCCACCCCCCAGGACTTGATGGTCAGCATGCTCCTGAAGCTCTCCCGTCCGCTCGTTTTCTTCGATCTCGAAACCACCGGCCTGGACGTCGAAGCGGACCGGGTCGTCGAGGTCGGTCTCGTCAAACTCCTCCCCGACGGAACCCGTGAGCAGCGGGTCGAACGAGTGGATCCCGGAATCGACATCCCCGACGCAGCTGCGCGCGTGCACGGCATCCGCACCGAGGACGTGCGGGGATTGTTCGGCCGTCCGCGGCTGTCCAAGCTCGCCGGTGGACTCCTCGAGTTCCTCGGCGACGCGGACCTCGCGGGCTTCAACTCGATCGCCTACGACGTCCCGCTCTGGCTGGCCGAGTGCCGGCGGCATGCGATCCCCTTCTCGATGACCGGACGCCACCAGATCGACGCCAAGGTGATCTTCAACGCCAAGGAAGTCGGCTGGGACCGCTTCCTCATGGGTCCGCGCACCCTGACTGCGGCGGTGCGCCACTACTGCGGGCGGCAGATCGAGGGGGCACACAGTGCAGGCCACGACGCGGACAGCACCGCAGACGTGCTGCTGGCGCAGCTGGAGCGGTACCCGGACCTTCCGCGCACGGTGCCCGCGCTGCACGACTACTGCGCCGAGCTCGCGCGGCAGCTGTCGGCTTCGGCCGCTTCCTGAGCGGTTCAGCCGCGCACCGGGCGCGGCTGGACCGGCCGCGCGACGTGCGGATCGCCCCACCGCACCACGTTGCTCAGACAGCGCACTGCCCCGCCCATGTGCATGACCCGCGACACGTCGATCGGGAAGGCGCGGAGTCCGTGCCTGCGGTACGTCGCCAGCGCCATCTCGTCGAGCTGCGGCACTCCGTAGACGGGCACGTATGCGCGGCGCCCGTCGGCCCGACGCTCGACGATCGCGTTGTTCCACGTGTAGACCCCGTCACCGGTGGAATGGAGGATCGGCAGGCGGTCGATCTGCAACCCAGTGCGACGCAGCTGCCCGAGCATGACCTCGTAGCCGGGCAGCTTGCGGATCTGCAGCTCTTCGGTCACCTCCACCATCGGCACCCCGATGAACGACGGCATCCGCATGCGGCGCAGCGCCCGCAACAACTCGATCCCGGGCACCGGGTCGGCCAACAGCACCGTGCGGTCGCCGATGTGGGTCAGCATCATGTCGATGTGCGGGTGGGGCAGCGTGCTCGCAGTGCCGAGCACCAGCGGCTCGGCGCCGAACAACTCGCGCAGACGACGCTCGACCACCGCCACCGCGCCGCCAACCCCGGGGTTCTCCTCGACCACCGTACGACCGACGAACACCCGGCCACTGCCGACGATCACGTTCCCACCCTCGAGGAACATTCCCCCGAGCAGCGTGCCCGAACGGCGCTGCGCCAGCAGCGGCGCGACGTCGAGGTCCCCCGCTCGCTCGGCGTCGACCTGATCGCCGAGTGGCCGGAAGAACTCGAGCCTGCCGCCGGTGACCAGCGGAATCATCCGATCCCTCGCCCACACCGAGATCGGCCGCTCCGTGGCGCAGAACTCACATCGCGCCTCGGCAAAGCCTGCGGACTGCAGGGTGAACCGCGCCCCTTCGAGGTGCCGGGCGTCGGGGACGACCACGAGGATCCGCGTCTCGGGGCTCAGCGCACGCGCCAGATCGCGATACACCGGGTAGAGCTCCGCCCCGTAGTCGGGATCGAAGTGAAGCAGCAGCTCTTCGATCGCCTGTTCGCCCTCGCCGAAGCCCCGAACGGTGAGCACCGGGACACGTCCGACCGGCGTCGAACGCCCGCCACCCGATGCTCGTTGGGCCACCGCCGGCGCACCGACTCCCCACAGGGAGCCGAGGAGCAACGCGACCGCCCAAACCGAAGAGGGGACGAAACGGGCCGTGGGCCGCGCGCTGGGCTGCATACGTAGCCGATGCTCTACCCCTTTCGCCGTGAGTCCGCCAGGGGGCGGCCCGGCTGTCGACGCCAACGCACCCCCGAGAGCCGGGACCGCGGCGTGCCTGCGGCGCGGCGTCGCCCGACGACCCGCACATGCCACCGGCTCGTGCCCTTGGGTCACCCGGTGGCCGGACTACTGGTTGCCGGCCAATCGGGCGCGGCACCGTTGCTCGTCCGCCGGCCGCCCCCAGTCCCGATACAGGTCGGCCAGGTTGCGCAGGGTGAGCGTGACATTGCCATGTCGCTTGCCGTACGCCCTCTCGAACCATGCGAGCGCCGCGTTCAGTTCGCGTTCGGCCGCCGGGAAGTCGCGCGCCTTGCCGAGATACACCCCGTATGCGCGGCGGAACATCGCCCGCACCCAGTGGGACTCCGGCACCAGCTTGGCGCTCGCCGGCAAGATCCGGTCGAACACCGATCGCGCCTCGGCGAGCTTGCCGCGCCGGGTCAGGATGATCGCGAGGTCGTTCTCCGCCACCAGCGCAGCGACCGGATCCCGGCGATTGGCCTGGGCGATCGGCACCCGTTCGCGGGCGAGGCGCTCGGCTTCCGCAAGCTTGCCGGCATCGCGCAGGCTCCGGATCAACTCCCCGGCGATCAGTCCCGCAGTGACGTTCGGTGGCCCACCGATTCCCTGGGCCTGCCGGTAGCCGTGGCGCGCGACCTCGATCGCACGGTCCAGGTCGCCGCGCATCCGCAGCAGCGCGGCGAGCGCCTGGCTGGCCTCGACGGTGGTCCAAGTGCCCTTCGGGATGCTGCGCCGGAAGTTGTCGAAGGCGCTCTGCAGGTGCCGCTCGGCCCGCTCGCGATCGCCGGCACGGAACGCCAGCATCCCGAGTTCGCGGTGCAGCTCACCGACGATCGTCACGTTCGGACCCTGCGCCTTCGTGTGGATCTCCAGAGCGCGTGCGAAGTGCTGCGCCGCGGTCTTGCGGTCGCGCTTGTGCTCGACGAGCAGCTGGGCCAGACAGGTGTGGCTGTGGCCGGCGTAGGGATGCCAACCCCGCCCGCACTTCTCGAACTCGGCAAGGCTGTCCCGATAGCGCTGGATCGCTGCATCGTGCTGGCCCTGGTCGCGCAGCACCGACGCCAAGTGCGACAGTCCGATGGCGCGGAACCGCACCTGATCCCCGGGGCACCGCGCGTAGACATCGAGGGCCGTCTCGATCTCCCGCCGCGCCTCGTCGAGCTTGCCGAGCTGGCGCAGGGAAGAGCCGAGATTCAGGTGGCACAGCGCGACCTTCGGGTGCACCTCGCCGTGCGCCCGCTGGAACACCTGCGCCGCTTCGCGTTCGATCTGCAGCGAATCGGCGTGCTTGCCCTGCAGGTTGAGGGCGACCGCGAGCGTGACCATGGCGTCGGCGAGGTCAGGATGGTCGGCGCCCAGCGTCTTGCGGCGCAGCTCGACCGCACGCGACAGGTTGTCCACCGCCTTGTCGAGTTGGCCACAGCTCTTGTAGGCGCTGCCGATCAGCAGGCGGACGTCCGCCTCGACATCGGGGTCGTCGGCGAGGCGGCGGAACACCACCGGGCCCGCCTCGTCGAGCGCTTCGCGCAAGGTCCAGTCGGGGCGGCTGCGGTAGCGACCCTCCGCCGGGTCGGCGAACTTCAACAGCTCACCGTAGAACTGGTTGATGGTCTCGGCCTTGCGGGCCTGCCGCTGCGCCGCCGACGCCGCATCCCGCGCGGTCTGCTCCTGTTGCTCGGCGCGCACCCGCGACTCCTCGGCGCGGAACCACCACCAGGTGGTCGTGGCGATGCCCGCCACCAGCACGACGAACACCGCCGCCAGACCACCGACCAGCGCCCGGTTGCGCCGGATGAACTTGCGCAGGTAGTAGACCGTGCTCGGCGGCCCGACCGAGACCGGTTGGTCGTCGATGAACCGCAACAGATCGGCGCGCAGCTCCGCCACCGAGTCGTAGCGTTCCTCCTTGTCCGGGGCGATGGCGTGGCGGGTGATCCAATCGAGGTCCCGCTCGACGCCGGACAGGGCGAACCCACCCTGCTGCAACGAGGGTAGCGGCGGATCGGTCTCCCGCACTTGCCGCGCATACATGGTCAGCGGCAACCCGGTCGGGTCGAACGGCGGCCGCCCGGCGAGCAGCTCGTAGAGCATCACGCCGAGCGCGTAGACGTCGACCCGCAGGTCGATCCGGTCCGGCATCCCGTCGAGCTGCTCGGGTGGCATGTACTGCAACGTGCCCAGCACGTGCCCGGTTTGGGTCTGCAGCGTCAGCCCTTGGACATCGAGATCGGTGGCCCGCGCGATTCCGAAATCGATCACCTTCACCCGCCCCTCGCCGTCGACCAGCACGTTCGCCGGCTTCAGGTCGCGGTGGATCACCCCGTGCTGGTGGCCGTGCTGCACGGCATCGCAGACCTGGGCGAACAGCACCAGCGTCGTTCGCAGGTCCAGGCCCTTGTCGCGCACGTAGCGATCGAGCGGCAACGCATCGGCGACGTACTCCATGGCGAAGAACGGCACCTCGCTGCCGACCAGCGGCTCGCTCCAGGTGCCGGCCTCGTAGACCTGCGCGATCGCCGGGTGCCGCAGCCGCGCCAGCACCTCCGACTCGTAGCCGAAACGCCGCTGCGCCTCGCTCGACAGCCGACCGAGCTGCATGGTCTTGACCGCCACCTGGCGCCGCGGGTTCTCCTGCTCGGCCAGGAACACCGTGCTCATGCCGCCGGAACCGAGCAGACGTTGGATGCGGTACGCACCGATGTACTGCCCAGCGACCGCCTCCATGACGTCGGCTGCGAGCATCGCCGCCCCACCTGGCTCGCCGATCGGGAGTCCCGTGGTGGTCGCGGCATCGGCGGACAACAGCTGTTCGACCTGGCGCCGCAGCTCGGCGTCGCCAGCGCAGCGCGTGTCGAGGAATGCGGCCCGTCGTGCGGGCTCGAGCTCGAGCGCTTCTTCGAACGCCGCCCGGACGTCGCGCCACTCAGCCATGCGAATCCTCGTCACTGCCGAACTGCGACACCCACCAGGCGCGGGCGGTCCGCCAGCAGCGCTCGGCGGTGCGCGTCGATACCTCGAGCGCAGCCGCGATCTCCTCCATGGTCATGCCGGCGAAGAACCGCAGCTCGACCACACTGGCGAGCTGCGGGTCGACCGCTTGCAGCTGCTCGAGTCCTTCGTGCACGAACAGCATCTCTTCGGCCCGGTCGTGGATGGTGAACAGTTGCGTGTCCAATGTCACGTGGCCGCGGCGGCCGCCGCGCTTGCTCGCGAGCTTGGCGCGGGCGTGGTCGACCAGCACGAAGCGCATCGCGCGCGCCGCGACCCGCTTGAAGTGCAATGCGCCGTCGAACTCGGCCCCCTGCGCGCCACCGGCCAGCCGCACGTACGCCTCGTGGATCAGCTCGGTCGGCTGCATCGTGTGGCCGCGTGCTTCGGCGTGCATCAGCCGCCCAGCGATCTGCCGCAGCTCACCGTAGACCAGCGGCAACAGTTGTTCCGCCGCCACAGCGTCCCCGCCGGTCAGCGCCTGGAGCAAGCGGGTCGTCCGCTCCACATCTTCGCGGTCCACGTCGCCAGGAGTCTACCACGCCCTGGCGGGGACGGCGTCGAGCGTGCGATGTCGCACAATCGGCCACCGCAGCGCACGTATCGCCGCGTTCGGCCGCGGTTCGTGCGATTGGTCTCGTGTCGCTCGGCGGCGCGACGTAGGGGGGCACGCCTATGACGAACACTCTGTTTCCGATCTGCGCGGCATTCACCTCCTGCTTGCTCGCCTCGCTCCCCGCCCAACGCGTCGACCTCGACTTCGACTGGAAGAAGCGGAAGGTCACCGTCAGCTACGGCGTGGCGCGGTTCGGCAAGCACACCCTGGCCGAGCTACCGACCGGCAGCGACTGGCGGATGGGGATGAACCTGGCGTCCACCATCGCCACCGATCTTCCGCTGGTAGGCGAGGCAGGGATCGTGGCTCCGGGCTCGTACCGGGTCAGCCTCTACCGCAAGACCGAGAAGCAGCTCGGTCTGCTGGTCGCGAGCAGCGAACTGGCGACCGGCGGCAAAGCGGCGTATTTCCCGGGCGCATTGGAGGACCTTCCCAAGCCGCAGGAGAAGCTGCAGTTGGCGTTCACGGACCGGGTGCCGGCGAACACACCGGCCGGGCAACCCGCGGCGACCGGCAAGGAAACCAAGGGCGTGCCTACCGACCCGGTCGACGGCAAGCTCGCCAAACGCACCGCGCTGCGGTTGTCGTTCGGCCCGTACCGGATCGACATGCCGATGGTGGCCATCGGTAGCACCAAGGCGACGGTCCGCGGCTTCACCGCCGAAGCGTTCACTTGGCCAGGGACGCTGTTCGACGGGCAGCTCGCGAAGGGACTCTCGGTCCCGGTGTTGACCCTGCGGGCCAAGGGCGGCAGCAAGACTCGCCCCAAGGTCTACAACCTGCTGGTCGACGCCAAACAAGCGCGGTTCCTCCCCGCAATGACGGCACCGACCGACAGTTTCGGGTTTGCCGGGGTCAAGGGCTTCGACGCCAAGCAGATCCTGGCAGGCAGCGTTCAGTGGCGGGATGCACCTCAGCCGGTCGCGGCGCTGAAGGTGAGCGAGATCAAGATCGTGAAGGGTCAGCTGTTGCTGGCCGTCGCGGTGGGCAAACGAATCGGTGCAGTGACGGTGCCCATCCCTCCAGCGAAGTAGGGATTCCGCAGGCGCCAGGGACGCGTCGCGACCCGGGATTCCCCGTTCCAACCCGCAATCGTGGGGCCGGCTGTGTCGGTTGCCGAGAAGGCGCTCGGATGCCGGCGAGGTCGCGGGCGTACGGGGTCGCGATATGCCGCTTGCCTTGCTACCGTGTCCAAGGGGGGACAGGAGAACCGGAGCAGATCAGTGCAAGAAGAGAGAGAGAGAGAGTCAAACCCCACCAGCGAACCCGAGCCAAACGCCTGGCGCTGGTGATTGCCGGCTCGCTGGCGGGAATCCTCCTGGCAGAAGGCGCACTGCGCTGCGTCATGCCGAGCGAGTCCTTCATCCACGGTCAGGAATGGCGGCACTTTCGCGAGCATTCCGATATTGCCAAGCAAGCGTTCGTGGCCGACGCCGAGTTGGGATTCCACCCGCGACTGGGAACCAGCCACTATGACGAATACGGCACCTTGATCCTGGGCGGTCACCGGCAGGACGTCCGCAAGCGCCCCGGGATCACGCGCGTGCTGTTGCTCGGCGACTCGGTCACCGCACGGCGAACCATCGAGAACGCGCTGCGGCAGCGGTACGGTGGCGCACAGTACGAGTTCTGGAACTGCGGTGTCGAGGGCTACAACACCTACCAAGAGGTCCACTACTACAAGCGGTTCTGCACCCCGATCCGCCCGGATCACGTGGTGTTGACGCTGCACAACAACGACTTCGACGTGACCCCGGTCGCGTTCTATGACGACCAGGGTCGCATGGCCGTGTTCTGCCCCGACCGCTCATCGGTCGGACTGAACCCGATGCTCTATCGCTTCAGCTACCTGTACAGGGTCTGGTTCCGCTCGCGAGTCTCCCGCCGCGCGATCCACGACGACCGCGCCGGCGCGGCGCTGATCGAGAGCAACTTGGCCGAACTGAAGCAGCTACTACAACGCGACGGCACGCGACTGACGGTGTTCTTGCTGCCGGTCTGCCGTCGCGATGCTTGGTCGGCCGCGGAGCGAAACCGCCACCGGACGGCACTCGCGATCCTCGACCGGTTGGCGATCGAGCACTACGACTTGGAGCACTGGTTGCGTCGCGCCCTGGACGCCGGGGATGCCGTGCAGCAGTCCGAGGGCGACACCTGGCACCCGAGCCAGGCCGCGGCGACGCACTTCGTCACCGAGGCGGTGCGCGACGGCTTCGCGGTGGGGAAGAAGTGAGGCACCCCGAACGCAAACGCCTGACACCGTTCACGGGCACCGGCACCCGCGCGGCACCGCCGCGAACCATGACTGGGTTCGCGGCGTCCGCGATCAACTGCCGCCGCCCTTGACGTCGGCGACGTTCGAGGTGCAGAACTTGAGGGTCAAGGTCGGCGGCGGACCGCCAGAAACGTCCAGCTTCGCGTTGACCGCCTGTGCCTTGACCTCGAAAGCCGGTACCGGTTTCGGGAAGTCGACCTTGAGCGAAAGGTCGCCCTTTGCGTCGGTCCGGCCGATCGGCAGCACCATCAGCGGCGAAGCGAGGCCGAGTTCGAGAGTTCCGAGCGGTCCGAAATCGAATTTCGTGGTGCCCGCCTGCTCGCCGAACGCCAGGAACGTCACGGCATTCGGTGTGCCGCCGGTGAGCTCGAGGGAAACACCGGTCGAGGAACCGGTCGCTGTGAGCTTGGAACAGGCCTGCGAGGCGACGCCAGCTGCCAGCACGAGACTGGCCGCGAGACCGAGGATCTGGAGTTTGATCATGACTTTCTGTGGGTTGAGACGAGTCCCCGCCCCGAGGATCGGGGCGGGATGCATCAAATTTGCGCATCATCGGCCTTCCGCCAAGCAGTCAGCCGAGGCGCCGAGCCCACGCCCTTGCCGTCGTCCGTATCCGCCCGGTTCGGCAGCGTGCTGGAGTGGCTAGTATGCGAGCCGCAGCGAGCACACGGACCGGGGGACGCCGCGTGCTTCAACCTATTTGCCGATCACGATCTCCAGACCATTGGTCAGCGGGAGACCGGGCCCACCGACGAGACCCGCTTGGAGGTTGACCATGCCGGTGAGCACTCCCTTGGTGGTGGCGATGTTGATCTGACTGCCGCAGCGGAACAGCGTGATCGGCGTGCCCGCCACCTCGCTGGTCACCGCGGCGCCACCGTAAGAACTGTGGATCGTGCCGGAGGTGGTGCCACAGGCGCCGAGGACGGCGACCCAGTCGCCCTTGTTGTAGACGACCGGCGTCGGTAGCGACCAACAGGTCGAGCTGGGGATCTCGTCGATGTACGCACTGGGCTTCGCATCCATGGTCTGCGAGTAGGCCGGCGGTGCCGAGGTGAGCTTGTAGATCGCGATGATCTGCTTGCCGTAGCTCGCCTCGTCCGGCACCTGCGCCTTGATCAGGACCAGATTGGTCGGTGCCTGGAAGTAGAAGCCGCGCGTCAGCGAGGAGCTGAAGGTGCGCGCGAACTTCGACATGGGGATCTGCGCCGGGATGGAGGCGGCCAAGGTTGCCAGGCACAGCGTGAGCGAGGTGAGTGGGAGAATTCGCATGGTACGGTTTCCGGGTTGGACGAGACTCCCTCCGCTACGCCGCTCCGAAGCTAGCGCAGGCTCCACGGAGTGTCGACCCGACCGCGGTGGCGATCGCTCCAAGGTCGGCGGAGCCACACACCGGGGGGACGGTTCGACGGCCCGGCTCTGAACCGACCGATGGGGCGCAGCTGGGCGAACACGTCGACCACCGTCTGTTCCGGCGAGATGTCAACGAGCTGTTCGCCGCCACCTTCGCCCGCGACTGAGCGCAGTGGAGCCCGAGCCGACGGAGCACTGTGCTTCACGGCACCGGACACCGGCGCCGATTTCGGCATCGTGAGCGCCGAGCCATCCGCGCGTTCGTCGAGCCGGGCGACAAACGCCTCGGATGAACGCAGTAAGCCGGAACAGCGACGGACACCTCGCAGTCACCAGCCACTCCAACCCGCGCCGCACCACCTGCTCGATCGACCGCGCTGCCCCGCGACTCCGCAGGAAGGTGAGGTGAAGTGGCCGTGTTGCTACCCGGAGGTGTCCCGCCGAGTACCTCCGACGGTCCGGGACTCGGTGCGCAAGCCACGTGCAGCACCGGGAGTGGTGCGAGCCCGACCGAGCCACAACCACTTGCGTCGGCACGCGATGCTCAGGCTGAAACGCCCCTCGCGCCGATGAACACCCGACGGCACGGGTGTTCAGCTCCCCGCACGATCCACCGCCCACAGCGCGTGACTCGAGCGGGTTAGACTGGACCGCGATCGCTGCGGCGGTGCTATCTTGCTGCCGCCACCCTCCTCCCCCGCGGCTTTCCGCCGCCTCGAACCGATGGCTCCTCGCACCAGCTGGAAGGGCTTCATCAAGCTCAGTCTCGTCTCGGTCCCGGTGAAGGCCTACACCGCCAACAACTCGTCCGAGGAGATCCACCTCAACCAGCTCCACAAGGACTGCCACCAGCGGGTCAAGTACCAAAAGGTTTGCCCCGAGCACGGTGAGCTGGCGAGCAATGAGATCGTCAGCGGCTACGAGTACGCCAAGGGCCAGTACGTCATCATCGACCAATCCGAAGTCGCCAAGCTGCGCAAGGAGTCGGACAAGTCGATCCAGATCGACGGGTTCGTGAAGTCCGAGGACATCGACCCGCTGTACTTCTCCGGCAAGACCTACTACCTGCTGCCGGACGGACCCGCCGGCGGCAAGCCGTACGCGCTGCTGCACAAGGGCATGTGCGATGCGGGCGTCCATGCGGTGGCGCAGATCATCATGTCCGGCCGCGAACAACTGGTGGTGCTCCGCCCAGTCGACGACATGATCGTGATGACGATCATGCAGCACAAGGCGAAGGTCAAGGGCATCGACGAGTTCGAGGACGAACTGCAGGCGATGGATCTCTCCGACGAAGAGCGTGCGCTGACCGCCACGCTGATCAGCGCCACGTTCATCCCCGAGTTCGACTTCGGCAAGTACGAGGACGAATACGTCAAACACATGACGAAGCTCATCCAGATGAAGGTCGACGGCAAGGAAGTGGTGAGCCAACCGGACACCGAAGAGCCGAAGATCCTCAATCTGATGGAAGCCCTCAAGCGCAGCGTCGCCGAGGCGCAGGCGGCCAGCGGCCACAGCCCCGCTGCTCCCAAGTCCGGCGAGAAGCCGTCCAAGAAGGCGGCCCCGAGCACCGTCAAGAAGACGACGCGCAAGAAGAAGAGCGGCTGATTCCGACGCGCCGCACGGCGCTTCCGCGATTCCCGGCGGCTCACCGGCACGCACGCCCCGACGAATCCGCGGCTCCGCCCGGGATCTCCGCGCATGCCTGCACTACCCGACTTCATCCCGCCGATGCTGGCGCGCCGCGCCGAGCCGTTCGATTCGGACGAGTTCCTGTTCGAGATCAAGTGGGACGGGACGCGCGCCCAGGGTCGCATCACCGACCGAGGAGCCGTGTGGACCAACCGCCGGCGGGCCGACCTCACGGACCGCTATCCCGAACTCGCCGGGCTGGGCGAGCTGGGCGAAGGACTGCTGTTGGACGGCGAGATCGTCGTGCTGCGCGACGGCAAGCCGGACTTCCGCGGCATGCTCAGCCGGGAGCAGGCTCGTGGACCGCAGCGCGCCGCGGCGCTGAGCCGCACCGCCCCGGCCACGTTCGTCGCCTTCGACTTGCTGTTCCTGCGCGGCGAGTCGCTGCTCGACGCGCCCTTGCTCGAGCGCCGCGCGGCCCTTCATGCCTGCCTGGAGCCGTACTCACACCTGCCCGGTCTCCTGTTCTCCGACGGTGTCGTCGGGGCCGGGCGCGCGTTCACGGAGGCCGCAGTGGCGCAGCAGCTCGAGGGGGTCATGGCCAAGCGCCTCACCAGCACCTACCTGCCGGGGGTGCGCAGTGCCGACTGGCTCAAGATCAAGCGAAGGCTCCGTATCCAGTGCGCGATCCTCGGCTTCCAGCTCACCGGACGCGAGCTGCGCAGCCTGATCGTCGCCACCGACGTCGACGGCGAGCTGCGTTACGTCGGCAAGGTCGGCAGCGGTCTCGACGGTGCGACGCGAACTCGATTGATAACGCTGCTCCAGCAACGGCGTCGCGCCACCCCGTTGGTAGCGTGCGAGATCGACGGGCTGTTTGTTGAGCCGGGCCTGTACTGCACCGTAGACTACCTGGAATGGACCGCGGCAGGGCATCTGCGGGCACCGGTGTTCGTGGAGCTGATCGTCGACGATGCGCCGAACGGGTGTGACAGGTGACTGGCAGCGAGACGAATTGGCAGCGAGCGCGATGAATCGAGCGGTGGCGGACGGAGTGCGAGGCTGCGAGCTGGCGATCACCGGCCGGCTGCTTTCGATGTCGCGCGACGAGGCGATTCGCGCGATCGAACAGCAAGGTGGCACCTACGTGGCGAGCCCGCGGCCGTCGACCGGTCTGCTGGTCGTCGGTAGCGATGGTCCCCCGCTGCGGCGCGATGGACGTCCGACCCGCAGCCTGGTGCGCGCTCGAGAACTGTGCCGCCGCGGTGCCGAACTGGTGATCGTCGACGAACCGGAGTTCGTCGCTCGCCTCGGACTCGGCGATCGCGGCGAGGATCTCCGGCGCCTCTACACGGTCGAGCAGCTGGGTCGCATTCTGTCGATGCCAAGCGCCGAGATCCGCGCTTGGGTCCGCCATCGGTTGATTCAGCCGACCAAGGTCGTGAAGCGGCTGTGCTACTTCGACTTCGCCCAGGTGGCGTGCGCGCGCCGCGTCCAGCGGCTGGTGCGTTCGGGGGTGAGCGCCCGGCGAGTGCACCGCAGCCTACAGCAGATCCACGCGTGGCTGCCGAGCGGCGGGTCGGCACTGCCCCGGCTCGAGCCTCTGGAGCGATGCGGGGCACTGTTGGTGCGCCTCGAGGACGGCTGCCTCGCCGAACCCAACGGCCAGTTGCACTTCGATTTCGAACGTGGATCAGCCGGAGACGACGAACCGACCCACAAGCTGCTGCCCCGCCAGCGCACCGCATCGGAGTGGTTCGACGTCGGCATCGAAGCGGAACAGGCCGGCGCGCTGGAATGCGCTGCGGAAGCCTACGAGCAGGCGATGGCGCTCCCCGACTTGCAGCCCGAGGTGTGCTTCAACCTCGGCAACACCTACTACGCGATGGATCGCCACGTCGAGGCGACTGCCTGTTTCATGCGGGCGCTCGAGATCGACCCGGAGTACGTCGAGGCCTGGAACAACCTCGGCAACGCACTGTGCGAGATCGACAAGTCCGAGCGCGCGATCGACGTGTATCGACGAGCCATCGCGATCGAGCCGTCGTACGCCGATGCGCACTACAACTTGGCCGAGACCCTCGCGCTGCGTGGCGATGTGGTCGGGGCGCAGCGACATTGGCGCGAGTACCTCCGCCACGATCCGAACAGTCCCTGGGCGGTGAAGGTGCGCGCGCGACTCCGCGAGCTACCCTGATCCCCGATGCCCGAACCGCGTACTCTCGTTTGGTTCCGCGCCGACTTGCGCGTCGCCGACAACCCCGCCCTGCACACCGCCGCCAAGCGCGGCCCGGTGGTCGGTCTGTTCCTGCTCGCCTACGAACAGTGGCGTGAACACGATTGGGGACACAACCGCCTGCGATTCCTGCTCGATCACCTGAGCGCGCTGTCGCACCGACTCGCCGAGCTCGGCATCCCGCTGCGCGTTCGGACTTGCGACCGCTTCGCCGACGCCGCACAGGCGGTACTGAGAGCCGCGCGGGACGAAGGTTGTGATGCGGTGTACTGCAACCGCGAATACGAGTGGAACGAGCGTCAACGGGACCGCGGTGTCGCCGAGTTGCTGCGCCACAACGGAATCGAGATCGCCGGCTTCGACGATCAGGTGCTGCTCCGACCGGGCACCGTGCAGACCGGGGCCGGCGGCTTCTTCACCGTGTTCACCCCGTTTCGCAAGGCATGCCTGAAGCTGCTCGCCGACGGCCTGCCGCAACCGCTACCGGAGCCCGCCGCCCAAGGGCCGTCGATCGAGCCCACCGCGCTGCCCGAATCGCCCCCGGACTTCCCGGGGGCGGACGCCGACCTGTCGAGGTTCCCGGTCGGTGAGGACGCGGCACACGCCCGGCTGGAAGCGTTCGTCGCCGAGCAGCAGGTCGACTACGCCGCGCGCCGCGACTTCCCCGGCATCGACGGTACCAGCGGGTTGTCGCCGTACCTCGCCTGTGGCGCGATCTCCGCACGGCAGTGCTTCGACGTCGGCGCAGCGCGCGAGCCGTTCGACGACAGCACCTTCCTGACCGAGATCCTGTGGCGTGAGTTCTACCGCCACGTGGTGTTCGGCTTCCCGCACGTCTGCCGCGGGCACGCGTTCCGGCGCGAAACCGACCGGCTGCCGTGGCGCAACGACGCCGAGCAGTTCGCCGCATGGCAGGAGGGCCGCACCGGAATCCCGATCGTCGACGCCGGAATGCGCCAACTGCTCGCGACCGGCTGGATGCACAACCGGCTGCGGATGGTCGCGGCGATGTTCCTCAGCAAGAACCTCTTCCTCGACTGGCGGCTCGGCGAGCGCCACTTCATGCAGCACTTGGTCGACGGCGATTTCGCCTCGAACAACGGCGGATGGCAGTGGTCGGCGTCCACCGGAACCGACGCGGCGCCGTACTTCCGCATCTTCAATCCGATGCGGCAAGCCGAGCGGTTCGATCCCGACGGCACGTTCGTCCGCACCTGGGTCGGTGATCCATCAGCTCCAGACTATCCGCGGCCAATCGTCGACCTCGACGCCTCGCGCCGCGCGGCGATCGAGCAGTTCAAGGCCGACGCGTCGAGCTGAGCACCAGCAGCGCGAGCGCGATCAGACCGGCGTCGACACCCAGCGCGACCGCCGGCGAACCTCCACCGAGGCCGCCGAAGCACTGGCAGTCGACGGCCAGCCCCCGCGCCAGGGCGGATCCGTTGGCCGCGGCGAACGCGAGCCCGAGCCCGAGCGCCCAGATCGCGGCGGCGCGCCGCTGCCAGCCGGTCCACAACGCCGCCCCCACCACTACCTCGAGCGCCGGAAGCACCGCACCGACCGCCAAGGCGAGCCACGCCGGGACCAGGTGGTAGGCGCCCGCCGCCAACACCGGGGCAGTGCCGTCGATCGACTTCAGCGCGCCGCTCAGCAGCAACGTGGCGCCGAGCAACCACCCAGCGAAGCGTGCCGCTGACGTCACTCGACGCCTCCGACGACGTACCCGGCGGTGGCCCGGCCGAGCTCTTCGCACACGGCGCGCAGGGTTCGCAGGGCCTCACCGCGCTCGCCGTCCGGCAGCAGGAACAGCAGCGACTTCTTGTTGTGCCCGGCCGCCTCGCGGTAGCCGGGTCGAGCGAGGATCTGCATCGAGTGCGGCATCGGCAGCACCCACGCGATCTGTCCGGCGATGATCGGCACCCCGGTCTGCGGCCGCAGATCCACCGGCTGCAACTCGCCACGTGCAATCCCGTCGCGCGCCGCGTCGCGCCCCCACTCACGCACCTTGACCAGCCGCCCGACCCGCTGGCACACCGCCGCCGGATCGACCAACACGGCATCGAAGAACACCGCGTGGCGCACCACGGCGACCAACAGTGCGAGCCCGAGCACGCGCAGCACACCACTCACCGGCGAACCTCGGTCTCGACCATCAGCACGTACGGCGCGTCCGGCGCTGCATCGGAGTAGGCGCGCGCCAGGATCCACATGGATCCCTCGGTGCGGTCCTTGGTCGTGATCACGACCACGACCTTGCCGTCACCGCCGGGTGGGATCGGGTCGGACGGAATCTCGACCCGCGCGCAACCGCACGACGACGCGGTGCGCACCAACCGCACCGCACTGCCACCTCGGTTGCGGAACCGAAACTCCACCGCCCGTTCAGTGTGCGGCGGGATCGCCGCGATCTTGCGGTGCGTGTCCGCGAACACCAGTTGCGCGGCACGTCCGGGACCGAACTCGTAGACGCCCAGCTGGATGCCCCGCAGGATGCGCCGGACCGCCGCGGGACCGTGATGCGCCAGGGTCGCAGGCAACAGGCACGCCGCAGCGGCCAGCACCGCGGTCAGGAGCAACGGTCGGGCGGCCATCGGCAGGCATCTTTCCAGGTGCGACGCCGCCCGGTCAAGCCGCGTGCGCGGATCACGAGCGCAGCAGCTCCTGCAACGCGTTCACCGCGTCGAGCAGATCGAGCCCGGTGTCGAGCGACGGCCGGAACAAGTCGCCGTGCCGCGCAAGCCGTTCCGGCAGCGTCTGGATGGTGAACTGCGAGGGTTCGATCGCGAGCTCGAGCTCGTCCCAGGCGAGCGGTGCCGATACCTGAGCCCCGCGCACCGGCCGCACCACGTACGGCGGGACCACCGTCTGCCCAGTGCGGTTCTGCATGAAGTCCAGGTAGACCCTGCTGCCGCGGCTGCCGACGTTGCGCTCCACGGTCGCTATCTCCGGCAGCTCCCGGCACACCGCCCGCGCCACCCCTTCGGCGAACATGCGCCCCTGCTCGTAGCTGTAACCGCGCCGCAACGCCACGTGGATGTGCAGCCCGCTCTTGCCGGAAGTCTTGAGCGCCGGCTGCGCTCCGATACCGCGCAGGATTCGGCCGACCACCCGCGCCACGCGCACCACGTCGCGAAACGGCGCACTCCCGGGGTCGAGATCGATCACCACGTAGTCCGGAGACTCGAGCGATCCGACCCGGGACATCCACGGGTGCAGGTCGATGCTGCCCATGTTCACCAACCACAGGATCGCGTCCCGACTGGTGCACACCATGTGCCGGTGGGTTTCGTCGCTGGAGCGGCTGACCACCGTCTCGGTAGGAAACCACTCCGGCAGGCCTTCGGGTGCCTGCCGCTGGTAGAACGACTTCCCTTCGATCCCGTCCGGGTAGCGCAGCATGTGGACGGGACGGTCCATCAGGTACGGCAGCAGCAGATCGGCGACCTGCTCGTAGTGGCGGATCAGGTCGCCCTTGGTGTAGCCCTCGGCCGGCCAGTAGACCTTCTCCAGGTTGGAGAAGCGCACCCGCCCCGGGCGGCGCGCGCGGCGCGACGCGTTCAATGCGGTCGCGACGTCCGCATCCGGCGCATCCCCGGCGACCGGCACTTCGCACCACGCCCCGGGTTGCCCGTACGCTGCGTGGGCGCGCTTGGCGATCACGCCGGGCAGGCCCGCCTGCGTCACGGCTTCGACCAGCGACTCGCCGCTGCCGGTGACGTGATCGACGAACAACACCGCCGACGGCTCGGCGAGCACCGCCCGGAGCGCGCCCTTGCGCCAGAGCTGCGGCATCGGCCGGGTGTCGAACTCGTCGAAGTGCAGCAAGTCGAACGCGTAGTACTGCAGCTCCTCGACCGCACCCGCGCGCAACCGCCGCTCCAACTCCTCCCGACTCGGTCGGCCCGCTTCATCGGTGGCCACCAGAACCCCGTCGAGCAGGGCGTCGGTGGCGACCAGCCGGCGCAGACCGTCGAGCACCGGCGGCACCTCCTTCCGCATGCCGCGCAGCCGCACCGCGTCGCCGCGCTTCTCGGCGAGGATCCGGCGACCGAGGAACTTCATCTCGAACAGCCAGTCGGGAGCGGAGAACGGCGCCGACACCGCATCGGCACGGGCGACGGTGACGGCACGCGGCAGATCCGCGGCGATCGCCGCATCGAGCGGGACGCCGAGCACCGTGTCGCGCGGTGGCCCGGCGTAGCGGTCGCCCGACTTGAACAACAGCCACGAATTCGGCGCCTGCTTGGTCTTCACCATGTGCCACTCGCCGCGCAGCTTGCGGCCCCGCAGCACGAACTTCAGCTCGCCCTTGGCCACCGCGGTGTCCCAATCGTTCTCGACCACCAAGTCGAAGGTCCCGCGGTCCCAGATCAGCATGGTGCCGGCGCCGTACTGGCCGCGCGGGATCACGCCGGTGAACTCGAGGTACTCGATCGGGTGGTCCTCGGTGCGCACCGCGAGGCGCTTGTCCTTGGGGTCGAACGAAAACCCGCGCGGCACCGCCCAAGAGCACAGCGCTCCGCCGTGCTCCAGGCGCAGGTCGTAGTGCACGGCGCGCGCCTCGTGCCGATGGATCACGAATCGCCGCCCCGACGCACTTCCGGGTCGCGCCGCCGGAGCGGGCTCGGGAGTCTTGGCGAAGTCGCGCTTGCGTCGGTAGTCGTCGAGGGACAAGGCCCGGGATCATAGTGGGGAGGCGACAAGGCGGACGACCCGAAGGACAATGCCCTGCGCCATGCGGGGCGAGATCCTGGAAGCTCGGTACCTCATCGAAGACACACTCGATACCGGTGGCATGGGCGTGGTCTACCGAGCGCACGACCTGCGGCTCGACCGCGAGGTGGCGGTGAAGATGGCCCGGGTCGACCGTTCGGCCGACCTCGGCGCCACGCAGCTCGCCTCGCTGCACGATGCGCTGGCAGCCGAAGCCAAAGTGGTCGGCGCGCTCGAGCACCCCTCGATCGTCCCGGTCTACGCACTGGGCACCACGCCGGACGGGCAGGTGTTCACGGTGATGAAGCTGGTGCACGGCAAGACCCTGGCGGCACTGATCGACCGAGATCTCCGCGCACCGCATCGCGCGCCGGGCGAGCTCGGCGGGGAGCGTGGCATCGCGATCCTCGAGCGTATCGCCGAAGCACTGGCCTTCGCGCATTCGCAGGGTCACGTGCACGCCGACCTCAAACCGGACAACGTCATGATCGGTGGGTTCGGCGAGGTGCAGGTGATGGATTGGGGGCTCGCGGCCCTGCGGGTTGCGGCGGACGGCGGCGAACCCGGTCAGCGCGCACGGCCCGACCACACCTGGTCCCACACGACCCGAGGTGCGGTGTGCGGCACCCCGAGCTACATGGCTCCGGAGCAGCTGCGCGGCTTGCCGGAGGTCGACGTCGCCACCGACCTGTTCGGACTCGGCGCGCTCGGCTACCACTTGGCGACCGGGTCCCCACCGTACTGGGGAGCCGACCTCGACGAGGTGCTCCGCCGCGCACGCGACGGGCAACTCAACGACCCGGCAGCGCGGCACACCCCGTGGCGACCCGATCCGGACTTGTTGGCGATCTGCCGCAAGGCGATGGCCCACCGGAAGTCGGACCGCTACCCGGACGCTCAGGCGCTGCTGCGCGACTTGGAAGCGTTGCGCACCAGCCGCCCGTTGACCGCACGTCGCGACGGCCCGTGGCGCTGGTCCCGGCGCCTGGTCAAGCGCCACCCGACCGCGGCGGCGGCGAGCCTCGGCACCATGCTGGTGGTCGGACTGGCGCTGGTGACCCTGCAAGTCGTCGCGTCGTTGCGCGCGCTCGAGGCGCGGGAGAACCGCCGCGCATTGCAGCTGAGGCTCGACCAGCTCGAAGAAGAAGGCCTCACCGACGGCTCGCTGACCTTGAATCCTGCGAGCCTGCAGTCGACCGGCCCAGCGCGCGGCGGCACCCCCACCGTGACACCGGATCCCGCCACGGCGCGGCAAGCCGTGATCCAACGGCGTCGACTCGCGGGCGCCGCGCACCAGCTGATCGAGGAGCTCCGCAACCAAGGGCTCGACCTGCGCGCCGCCCCGCAGTCACGCCACGCGGCGGACGATCCACGGCTCGCGGCGCTCCTGACCCGTGGCATCTACCTGCTGTTCCTCAACCTCGACCTGCAACACCGGCTGTGCGACCCCACCGAAACGGGCCCCGGCGGATCCGACCAGCCGTGGCGCGCATTGCCGGACGCATGGGCCGAACTCGACCGAACGTCCTTCGGCCCAGCGCTGATCCGCGCCCACCAGGCGCTGCCGCGTGGCGAGCAGCTCGGCACGTCGCAGCTGCCACCCCTCGAGAGGCTCGCGGTGCAAACCGAGCGGACACCCGCAGCGCTCCTGCTGCTGGCCTACCTGACCAGATACCACCCGGATGCCGGCTACGCCGAACGCGTGCTCGGACTCGCGACCCGCGCGTTCCCGGCCGACCCGACGGTGCACAGCCGATTGGCGAACCACCACCTCGTACGCGCATATCGGGACGGCAAGGACGCGTTGTGGCACATCGACGCGGCAGTCCGCCACGGCACGGTGGCGACTCACCTGCGTCCGGAGAGTGCGTGGGCGTGCACCAACCTGGCCGTGGCACTCGAGCTCCGTGCCGAGAAGGACGGGCGACTGGCCGCTCAGGACCTCGAAGCGGCTGCCGAGCACTACACCCGCGTGCTCGCCAAGCGCGCGGACTACGTGCCGGCGCTGCAGGGAATCGCCAACGTCGAGCTGTCCAGGAAGCGGCCGGAGCGCGCGATCCCGTACCTCGACGCAGCGCTGAAGGCGTCGCCGGACGACTACTCGCTGTGGTACCTGAAGGGGCTGGCCCACGACCGAAGGTACGACAATGCGCTGCTGCCCCTCTTCTCGTCGGACCAGGCGCAAGCCGTCTCCTGCTTCACCCGCGTCACCGAACTTCGACCGCGATGGTCGGAGGGCCACCTCCGGCTCGGCCGGGCCCACATGCTCGCGGGCGAGCACCGCCGTGCAGTCGACGCGTTCCGCACCGGTATCGCACTCCGGCCCAAGGCCATCAACCTGCGGGTGTCGATGGCCGAGAGCCTGTGGCAGCTGCGCCAGCACCGCGCGGCGATGGATTTGCTGGTCGCGGTCCTCTCGGACTTCCCCCGGCAGCCCGACGCCCTTGCGCTGTTCAAGGACTACCTCGACGAGCTTCCGACGCCGGCCTTGTCGGCCGAGTACCGGAGCAAGATCAAGTGACCCGGCGCGAGATCTTCCCGACCACCCACCCGTCGTTGGTCGGGCGGATGCTCGACCGCGACACCGCGATCCGCGACCACGCCTGGTCGGAGTTCATCCGCCGCTACGAAGAACCCCTGTCGTTCTGCCTGCAGGCGCGGGTGCGCGGGACACCACTCGCCGCCGAGGTCGACGACCTCATCTGGGACTTCCTGGGGTACCTGTTCGACGGCCGGACCACGCGGCGTGCCGACGACCGCGGTCCCGCGGCCGAGCCGCACTCGCCGCTCGACTCGTGGGATCGCGACCGCGGGTCGATGCGGGCGTTCGTGCAGGGGGTGCTGCACAACTTCTTGCGGTCGTGGCAGCGCACCACGCGGCGCCACGTCGGGGTCGACCTGACCGACCCGGACGCAGCGGGTGCCCGCGAGGTGGATGCCGGTGTGGAGATCGACCGGCGCTGGGCATTCCGCACCTTCACCCTCGCGCTGCAGCGCCTCGGCGCCAAGCACCCCGAGCGGGCGAACGTGTGGTTGGAGCTCCAGGGACTGAGTTGGTTGGTCGTCGACCGGGCCACGTGGACCGTGCAGAGCTACGCGGACGCCACCGCCGACCGTCCGATCGAGTCCGCGCCGTGCAGCGCCGACGAACTCGCGCAGCGGCTCGGACTGGCGACCGGAACGATCCACAACCGCAAACTCGACGCGAACCGTTTCCTGCTGACCTACCTGGTCGCCGAGACGAAGCGCTACCACGCGCCGGACCAGGTGAGGACGGCGCTGTTGGACACGCTCCGGCTGCTGATCCCGCTGGTCCCCGAACTCGGCACTCTGGTGCGCCAGATCGCCGACCGCGGTAACGATTCGGCTTCCGGATCGTCCTCGACAGAGTGACCCTGCACCCGGCGGGCTGTCGGAAGCCCTGCGCACCCGGCTGGAACAGCTGAGGGGACAGCCGCCCCGGCACCGCGCCGCCGCGGTCGCGCGGTTGTGCGTCCTGCACCCGGAGCACGCGTCGGCGATCACTTGGCTGGCCGCCGCACTGGAGGTGCTCGAGCGGTTCGGGTTGGACGAAGATACACCGGAACATGGCAGGGCGGATTCTCGAGAACGGGAGTGAAGACGGCGGGGCAGCCGGCAAGGGGGGGAACCTCCCCCCGAACCGAACCCGCGAGACCGAACATGCACGTCGAGACGAACTCCGCCCTACCCGCTTCCTCCGCCCCGCGGCCACCCTCCTACGACGAAGTCTCCCGCGCCCTGGTGCAGCACCACGCGACCATGCGTCGCGTGGCCCTGCGGGTGCTTGGCGACCCGTTCCTCGCCGACGACGCAGTGCAAGACGCTTCGCTCAAGGCGTTGCGCAGCGGGTCGGGTCCTCGCGAACGCCGACGTCTGCGCGGCTGGTTGTGCACGATCACCCGCAACGCCGCACTGGACTTGGTCCGACGACGCGACCTGCTGCCGATTCTCGACCAGGCTTGCGGAGCGGCACCCGATCTCGATGCACTCCCGTCCCCCGCACCGACCCCGGCGGGTGAGCCCGGGCCAGGCGGGGCGATTGCCCGAGCCCTCGCCGCGCTGCCACCCGACAGCCGATGGCTGATCTCCCACGCGATGCAGACCCCGCAGAAGCAACTCGCCCAAGTCCTCGGCCTCGGCTACGGCGCCCTACGCACTCGGCTGCACCGCGCCCGCGCACAGCTCGACGCGCTGTTGCGCGCCACTGGCAACCCGCGACCCGGCAAGGTGCGGCGCGGCCACGCCGCCTGAACCGTGCCCGAACACGCCGCGCGGACGGATCGCGACACCCCCTGGACCCACACGCACAGCGGGTAGACTCCGCCGCAGTGACCACCCGAAGCGAGCGGATCCGCGAGCAGTACGAGACCTGGCCCTACCCGCAGTTTCCCAGGTTCGCGGCGGTGCGCCGCCTCGACACTTGGCAGCTCAACCTCGACTACCTGCGCGACCGCTGTGGCTTCGGCGCCGCACCCAAGCGGCCGCGAATCTGGATCGCTGGGTGCGGCACCTTCCAGCCGTACACCCTGGGGCTCGCCAATCCCGGCGCGGAGGTCGTCGCCACGGACATCTCGCTGCGCAGCTTGCGGCAGGCCCGCCAACGTTGCCTGTGGCACGGGCTCGGCCGACACCGCTTCGTGCAGGTCGACCTGAACGACCCGGCGACGTGGCCGGACGGGCAGTTCGACTGGATCGAGTGCTACGGGGTGCTGATGAACCTCGAGGACCCCGCGGCTGCACTCGCGCGGATGGCCGAACGGCTGACCGACGAAGGAATCCTGCGGCTGATGGTGTACCCGCACTTCAGCCGGCAGCGCATCTTCCAGGTGCAGCGCGTCGCCCGACTGCTCGGGCTGCACGCGGGAGAACGCGCGCACCCGCAGGCGCTGCGCTCGCTGGTGCAGCAGCTGCCGGAAGGGCACCCGCTGCGCTACGCGTTCACGACCTACCCGGACAGCGCGAACCCGGCAGGCATCGTCGACGGGTTCCTGCACGCCGGAGACCGGGGCTTCTCCGCCCCCGAACTCGGGGAGATGTGCACCGCCGCCGACCTCGAGCCGGGATTCTGGTTCCACCGGCCGTGGGGTGATCCGACGGCGATGCGCAACGCCCTCGGCCTCGGCCCGGTCAGCGACTGGCAAGTGCTCGACTACCTCGACCGGTGGCAGGAGCTGCGCACCAACCTGATCCTCTGCCTGCGGAAGCGGCGCGGTGCCACGCCGAGTCCCGATTCGGTCGAGTTGCGCCTGCACCCGCTGCTCGAGACGGGGACCCGCGGGTTGCCGCTGCCCGGACGACTCGGAATCTGGTGGCAGCGGACGCGAGGCCTGACGCTGCGATCCCGCACCCACGCGACTCCCCCGCGGTGGACCCGCGACGAGCTGGCTGCGGTGCGGCGTGTGGTGCGCGGCGCGCCGCGCACGGCCGAGCAGACCGCGCTGCTGGCCCGGGCCCTGTGCGACGGTGTGGTGCTTACCAACAATCACGCGCCGGTCAGCCCGCCGAGCACCCGAGTCCCCCTCCACGACCCGGACCACAAAGCCCTCCAGGTCGGCGACCGCGTCGCCAATCCATTGTTCCAACATTTGTTTGCCGCGTGGTACGCGGCGCCGGACATCGACGTGGAGATCGCCCGCTGGCGCGACCATGCCGATCCGCTGGAACGCGACCCCATGGCGTTCGGCCTGACGCCGTTCGCCACCTTCCTCCGCCAGGAACCCGCGGTGCGGGAACACCTACGCAATCGGCCGGCCGGCCGCGCCGGCTCGTTCGCGGAGCTGCGCTACGCCGGGGAGACCGTGGGGATCGCCGCGGTCCGCGCCCTGATCGAGCGGGTCGCGGGGCTCCCGTATCGCGACCTCGACGCAGCCGAGTGGCGCGAGCTGTGGGTGCTGCTCGGCACCCACCGCCAGCTGCTCCTCGACGCGGTCCAGGCCTAGTGGGGTGTGTCCGAAGTTCGTTGCATAAGTCGTCGAGTCATGCGGTTCGCTCGCAAGGAGCTGCGACGACACGGCTTGTTGGTGGACAAGCTGAGGAGCTGCGACGCCGCGAGCGGGCCGTAGGGCCGGCGACTTATGTGACCAACTTCGGACACACCCCACTAGCCCGGACTCTTCATGAGCAGCGTCGCGAGATCGTGCAAGGTTGTTGCTGGCAAGGAGAACGGCAGGTTCTGCCCGGAGGCGGGGTGCATCCCCGTCGAGGAACAGGTTCTGACGTGCGACGAAGCCAGCAGCGAACTTGCGCGATCGCAGCAGCTCGGTCATGAATGGCGCGGACCAACCACCGGGGATCCGAGGAATCTGCACCCGGGGCAATCCGAACCAGCGCTCCTGCGTCTGTTCCCTCGAGACAGGTAGATGACGCCAGACCACCGCCCGGACGCAGCGGCGAGCCCCGATCTCGCCGAGCTGTTCCGCGCCCACGCGAACGGCTTGGCCGGGGCGGTGCGCGGCATCCTGGGTCGCCAGGCCGACACGCAGGAAATCCTCCAAGAGGCGTTCCTGAAGGCCTGGCGGCACCGGGCCGCCGGTGCGGAACCGCGCGACGTCGTCGCCTGGCTGTTCATCATCACCATGAATCTGGCGAAGGACGCTCGCCGCCGAAAGGCGCGCCGCGCGGCCCACCACCCGATCGAGGAGGTCGACCCGATGCAACTCCAAGGCAAGGACCCCGAACCCGCCGCCGGTGCCGAACGCGCCGAGACGCTCGCCGCCGCGCGCGCGGCGATCCACACCCTGAGCGAGCCGGAGAAGGAGGTCTTCCTGCTGCGCACCTCCGCCGGGCTGAGCTTCGACCAAGCCGCCGCCGCACTCGGCATCCCGGTCGGCACCGCCAAGACGCGCATGCGCGCCGCGCTCGGACACCTGCGCTCGAGGCTGCGCGGGTTCGCCGCGACCGAGTGGATTCCAGCGACCGACCCGCGGCATTCCGCACCGACCCGAGACGACCGGAGGGCCCGATGAGCTCCGACCACCACGACGCGCTCGAGCGCGAGCTGCTCGAGTACCACTTCGAATGCCATCCCGATCCCGAGTCGGTCGTCGAACGACTGCGCGATCCCGAGGTCGCAGCGCTGTACGCGCGGGTCCGGCGCACCGCGTCGCTGCTCGCCGAGGCCGCACAGGTCGAGGCGCCGCCGCTCGACCTGACGCCGCCGCGCCGCGGTCGCGGGTTCGCCATCGCCTGGCGCATCGCCGCCACCGCCGCAGGGTTGGCGATCGCGGTGGGCGGCGCACTGTGGGGCTTCCGCAGCTACCGCCTGCGCGCGGTGAGCACCGAACGGGTGCGGGTGGTGGTCTCGACGCCCCCGGCGGTGCCCGACGGGGCGCCGCTGCGGTTCCACGTCGAGACCCACGACCTGGCGGATCGTCCGGTCACCGCCCAGCTGCACTGGGAAGTGCTCGACGAGGCCGGCAAGACGTTGGCCAGCGCCGACGCGGCGTGCGCTGGGCAGACCGACATCACCGTCGCGAGCTCCCTCGGCAAGCCACGGCGGCTGCGGCTGACCACCAAGGCGGCCGCGCACGGCTTCGCGCAGACGATCGAGCAGGCGATCCAACCGACACGGGCCGCCCCGTTGCTGTTCCTGTCGTCGGACAAGGCGGCGTACCGGCCGGGTGAAGCGGTGCGGTTGCGGGCAGCGAGCCTCGACCGACTGTCGCTGCAGCCGGTTGGCGACCAACGGCTGCACTGCCGGGTGGTCGGACCGCGCGACGTCGTGCTGCGGCAGCAGGTGCTCGGCACCATGCAGGGCGTCGCGGCATTCGCTTGGACCGTTCCCGACGCCGCGGCCGGCGGAACGTACGCATTCGAAGTGCGCGACCCGAGCAACCTCGCCACCCTGGAGCGGCTCGAGTTCCTGGTGCGCCACTTCCAGGCGCCCAAGCTGCTGAAGAAGGTCGTGCTCGGTCGGCAGACCTACGCACCGGGTGACCGCGGCGAGGCGATGGTCGAAGTGGCGCGGAGCGGCGGCGGTGCCGCGGCGGGTGCCGGGGTCGTGGCCACGCTGGTGGTCGACGGCGACCAGACGTGGCGCGGCGAGACCGTGCTCGACGCCGCGGGCCGAGCGCTGGTGAGCTTCCCCGTGCCGGGCAACGTGCGGCGCGGCGCCGCCCGACTGGTCGCGCGAATCTCCGACGGCGGGGTGGTCGAGACCGCGCTCGAGCCGTTCGTCATCCCGACCGGAGAGGTGGTCGCGAGCCTCGACCCCGAGAGCGGGGCCTTGGTCGAAGGGGTCGAATGCCGCGTCTACGCCCGCCTCGCCGACTCACTGGGCCGACCGGTAAGCGGCGCCGGTGAGATCGTCGACCAACGAGGAGTCGCGGTCGCGACGTTGCGCACCGAGTACCTCGGCCGCGGCCGGGTCACATTCACCCCGCGCGCCGGGCACACCTACCGGCTGCGCCTGTCGTCGCCGCGCGAGGCGGAGTTCGCCCTGCCTGCGGTGCAGCAAAGCGGCGTTGTGCTGCGCGCCACCACCGACTTCGTCGCCGCGGGAGCGCCGGCGCGGCTGCGCGTCGCGGCGTCCGGAAGCGGGGGACCGTGGCTGGTCGCCGCGTTCTGCCGGGGTGTGCTGGTCGGCCAGCGGGCGATCCTGCAGGCCGGCACGCGGGACGTCGACCTCGCCCTGCTGCCGGCGGCAAGCGGCGTACTGCGCGTCACGGTATTCGACCAGAAGCTCATCCCCGTCGCCGAACGCCTGATCCACCGCGACCCGACGGAGCGTTTGAACGTGGCCCTGCAGGTGCGCGCCGAACGCACCACGCCGGGCACTCGGCAGCGGATCACCGTGCGCACGACCGACGAGCTCGGCAAGCCGGTCGCCTCGGTAGTCGGCCTCGGCGTCTCGGACCAGGCGATCGCCGACATGCTCGCCAGCACCCGCACCGGCATCGTCGACCAGCACATGCTGTTCGCCGACCTGCAGAAGCCCGAACAGAAGGTCGCATTGTTGCTCGCCGACCACCCCGACCGGCGGCGCAACCGCGACCTACTGCTCGGCAGCTCCGGGTGGCGGCGCTACGCGTGGCGCGACAAGGTCGACACCGGTGCGCTGGTGGCCGCCGGCGGCCCGTGGGCCAAGTCGTTGCCGGCGCGTGAGGGCCGTGCACGTGCTCCGGTGGTGCACGACTCGTTGTCGGCGCATCTCGGCGAGCTGACGGCACTGCGGTGGGCGAAGCGACGCGCCGGGGAGTGGTTCGCGCTGCTCGCCTTCGGTGCGGTGGCACTGCTGTTGTTGTTGGGCTATGCGCACGGTGTCTTCCGACTGGGCCAACGCATCGGCTCGCCCGCACGCGTGTGGCTGACCGGCGGCGCGATCGCACTCTTCCTGGTGGTGCTGTTGCCGCTCACGCTGACTCACCTCGCGCCACGCGAGTTCAAGGCAGTGGTGGGGTGGGCCGCCGCACCGACCGCGACCCCGGCCCCGCCCGTCATGGACGCGTTTGGTGGTGAGCCGTACTTGTTCTTCGACGACGGTGAACCCCAGGACGTCCGCGCCCGGACCGAGGCGCTGTTCGACGCCGCGGCTCCGGCGACCATCGCGCCTGCCGAAGCGCCAGAACCCAACGACACGTCGGACACGGAAGCACGTCGTCCGGCCGCGACACCGTCGTCCGAGGAAGGGCTCGTCGCCGTCAACCCCAAACCCGACCCCAGCTGGGCGTACGGTTGGGCGATCCGCTCTTCGACCTATTTCCACTCCCACCCGCAGGGCGAGTCCCGCGCCGACTTCGCCGAGACGCTGTGTTGGCAACCGTTGCTGATCACCGACGCTTCGGGAGAAGGCGCGGTCGAGTTCGACGTCAGCGATCGCATCACCACCTGGAACGTGTCCGCCGACGCGCACGGACAGGGCCGGGTCGGCCAGGCCAGCGCGAAGTTCACCTCCTACTTGCCGTTCCGGCTCGAACCTTCGCTGCCCGACCAGGTCACCGAGGGCGATCGCCTGCGCATCCCGATCGCGGTGGTCGCCGACGACGCCGCGGCCACCAGCGCCCAGGTCGAAGTGCTCGGGCGCGGCGCGCTGCGCATCACGAGCCGCGGCCCGCAGACCGTCGCGCTGCGCGGCGGGCGCGGGCGGGTGGTGATCGACGCCGAGGTCAGCGAGGCCGGCCGCGACGCGTCTCTTGTGATCCTGCGCGGCAGCCTGGGCGGGCTGAGCGACCTCGTCACGCTGCCGCTGCGCGTGTTGCCGCGCGGGTTCCCCCACCGGCTGTCACGCGCCGGCCGGACCAGAGGTGCGGTGGAGGTTCCGCTGCAGATTCCCGACGACGCACTGGCCCACCGCACCGCGACGCTGCGGGTGCGGCTGTTCCCCTCGCCGCTGGCGAACCTCGAGCAGGGCCTCGAAGGCATGCTGCAGGAACCGCACGGCTGCTTCGAGCAGGTGTCGAGCACCAACTACCCGAACGTGATGGTGCTGACGCTGCTCGGCGGCTCCGGCGACGACGTCCCGGCCGCCGCCCAGCGGGCCCGGACCCTGCTGGCCTCCGGCTACGCCAAGTTGAAGGCGTACGAAGTCGCTGGCGGCGGCTTCGAATGGTGGGGCGAGAAGCCAGCGCACGCGGCGCTGACCGCGTACGGGCTGATGCAGTTCACCGACATGGCGAAGGTGTTCGAGGTCGATGCCGCGATGGTGCAACGCACGCGCAGCTGGCTGCTGGCGCAGCGCGATGGCAAGGGCGGCTTCACCACCGGCGGCGGCCGCTACGGGCACTTCCAAGGTGGAACGCGCGAACTGCGCTCGAGCTACATCACCCAGGCGCTGCTCTACGGCGGGACGCCGGCCGCGGAGCTCGGACGCGAGGTCGATGCACTGGCGCAGCGGGCCGCGCAGACCGACAACGGCTACGAACTCGCGGTGGCGACCTGCGGCCTGGCGCGTGCCGGACACCAGGGCGCCGCCGCGGCGCGCCAGCGGCTCGCCAAGCTGCAGGGGCGCGATGGTTCGGTGCCGGGCACCGTCAGCATCACCGGCTCGGGGAAGCGCGACCTCGCGGTCGAGACCACCGCGTTCGCCGTGCTCGCCTGGCTGAGCGGCGCGGGTCACACCGAATCGATCGAGCGCGCCGTGCGGTTCCTCGAGGGCTGTCGGATCGGCGCAGGTCAGTTCGGCGGCACCCAGGCGACGGTGCTCGCGCTGCAGGCGATGTGCGGCTACGCGGCCGCGAACGTGCGCACGGTCAAGCCCGGCAAGATCGTGGTGCGGATCGACGGCGCAGTGGCGCACGAACGCCGGGTGTTCGGCGACGAGAAGCACGTGATCGACCTCGACCTCGGGACGGCGCTGCGCGACGCGATCCGCACGCACGGTGCGGGGCGCAGGGTCCTGCAAATCGAGGTCACCGGCGGGAGCGAGCTGCCGTACTGCGTCGATGCCGGGCTCATCGCCGAGGTCCCGGACAGCCGACCGAACTGCCCGCTCGGCCTCGAGACCTCGCTGAGCCGCCGGACGGTGGTCGAGGGGGCTCCGGTGGCGCTGCGTGCGGTGGTCGAGAACCGCACAGCGACGCCGATCGCCAACGCGATGGTCGTGCTCGGGCTGCCCGCCGGACTGCACGTCGAGTCGCGCGTTCTCGACGATTTGAAGAAGGCGCAGCAGATAGCCGCGTGGGAGCTCTCCGGGCAGGACGTGGTGCTCTACCTGCGTGGGCTCGATGCGCACGAGAAGCGCGAGATCGCCGTCGACCTGATCGCCCGGGTGCCCGGCACCACCACCGGGCCGGCGTCACGGACCTACCCGTACTACTCGGGCGCGGACAAGCACTGGACGGCACCGCTGCAGGTCGAGGTCACTGCAGAGCGGCCGCGGTAGGGCGCGTGGCGCATGGCGCGCTGCGGCCGGCGCCGTCGGAGCCGCGCGCGACGGCTCGGCGCCAGGCCGACGCGTCCGGCGCGCTGGAAGCGGCCCGGTCCAGCCATGACCCCGCCGCTTCGTCCACCGCGACCCAACGCAATCGTGCCGCGCTGCAGACGCCGAGCGCGCCGATCCCACTCTGCGGGCGGGCCGTCCCGGCTACACTCCTCGTCGCGTGTCCACCGACGCCCCAGCCCTGGACGCCGCCGCCGCGGGCGTCGGCTTCGACATCATCGGGGACGTGCACGGTTGCTTCGACGAACTGGTCGAGCTGCTCGCGCGGCTGGGCTACGGCACCACGCCCGGCGGGCTGACCGCACCTCCCGAACGCCGCGTCGTGTTCGTCGGCGACCTGGTCGACCGCGGGCCGCGGATCGCGGACACCGTGCGCCTGGCGATGGACATGGTCGACGCGGGCACGGCCCACTGTGTGCTCGGCAACCACGAGCTGCAGCTACTGCGCCACCTGCGCGGCGAGATGCCGCCGCTGTGGGGCTTGGCCGAGACGATGGCGGAGCTGCGCCGCGATCCGCAGCTCACCGAGCGGCTGCGTGCGTTCGCCGCCGACCTGCCGCCCTGGCTGCGGCTCGACGAGGACCGCCTGCTGGTGGTCCATGCCGGGATGACCGACGCGCTGCTGGAACGCGCGGATTCGGCCGCGGTGTGGTTCGCACTCTACGCCTGCCTGCCGGTGCAGGGCACCGCGCGCACCGATTGGGCGGCGGACTACCGCGGCGCGCGAACGGTGGTGTACGGCCACACCCCGACCAAACAGCCGCGCTGGGTGAACGGCGCGATCTGCATCGACACCGGGTGTGTGTACGGCGGCGCGCTCACCGCGCTGCGCTACCCGGAACGCGAACTGGTGGCCGTGCCGGCGCGGCGCGCCTACTACAAGGGCGGGTGAGGGCGGCGATGCGCGCTGCTTTCGAAGCATGAACTGGTTGAACACCGCGATCTCGACCCTGCTCAGCGCTGGCCTCATGGCGTGGTTGATTCGCGCCACGCGGCGTGCACCCGAGATGCTGGAGGATGGCGTGGTGTCCGTGCGGTACCCGCGGGAGATGCGTTGGTTCCAGGTCTTTGGCACGGTGTTCTGCGCCGTGGTGGTCGGGTTGGCGGTTTGGTTGCTGCTCGCACCGGACAAGCCGCGCGACCGCATGATCGGCGCGGTGGCGCTGCCGATCATGGGCGCACTCGGGTTCGTCACCTGGCGTGAGTTCCAGGTGTTCCTCGTCGCCGACCGCGAAGGGATCCGCGGAACAACCGCATTCCGCGGCCACCGCTCGATGCGCTGGGATGACCTGACCGAAGTTCGGCTCTCGCCGATCCCCCAGTGGCTCGTATTGCGCGACCGGTACGGCGAGACCATCCGAGTGTCGCTCTACATGTCCGGGTGGGCAGCCGTACTGCGGATACTCGCCGAATCAGTCGACCCCGCGGTGTGGCGAGACGCCGTTCGACGAGCTCCGTCGCACGAGCGGGATCTCGGCGGAGCCGACGGACGAGGGCCATAGCGAAGCCGAGGTCAGACCGCCGAACCTTCGGTGCGAGACCGGAGCCGCCTGCGCTGTTGGAGCAGTGACCGCGACGGTGTCGCAGGACGCCCGAGCACCGGGACCCCGCCCCACGAGAAACTCGCAGATTCTCGAATCTCTGCGTGACGACCTGCCCTCGAGGTTGCTTGGTCCTCGGCGGACAGGTCGTCCGCGAGACGTATTGAGGGACAATTCCGATGATTACACTTCGAACCGCGACCAAGATCCTGAGCGTCGTGGCACTTGCCACGAGCGTCCTCGTGCCGAAGTCGGCACCTGTTGTCCGCACCGGTCTCGATGCGGCGTACGCCAAGGAGATCCACAAGCAGCTCGACTACTTCGCGGCGTGGGACCCCACCAACAAGTTCTCGCTTGGCGACTTCGGCCAGATGGAGGGCAAAGTGTTCAAGCGACTCGGCAACGTGAAGAAGTTCGGGATCCAGTTCACGACAGAGAAGTTCGCCAGTGGCCCGATCACCTACACATCGTCGGGCAACACCAACGTGAACGTCGACGTCGGCGCCAAGGACAAGAATGGCAAGAACCAAGTAGACGTGAAGGTGACGTTCAGCAAGACCAAGAGCATCCTGCTGCAGGTCGAAGGGGTGACGACCGAGCGGATCAAGAACATCGGCAAGTTCGGCGATGCCCTCGTCGACCTATACAAGGCCAAGGGCAAGGACTGGAAGCTCAGCTACGTGGTGATCACGGAAGTCAAACGCTCCAAGGGTGGCTGTGTGTTGATCTCCAAGGAAGCCGACTCGAAGGTCACGTTGAGCGGCAAGGCGGAGATCAAGAAGAGCGGCGCGAAACTCGCTGATGTGGACCTCCGCGACTTCTCGGTCGGTGTGACCAAGGGCAAGGTCTACGGCCAACCCTGGAATTCGGAGTGCACGCCGTTGTTCCAACTCCACGAAGTGAAGGATCCGATCACCAAGAAGGCTTACTTCACCGAGTACAAGTGACGCTCTGACGCTGCCGTCGGCTCCGGCAACGAACTAGCGCGGCGCTCCGCGCCGCCATGAGGCCTCGACCGTTCGCTCGCCGGAGCTTCCGGTGCCGGAGCCCACTGGAGAAACAGCCGCCCAGATGTCCTGGAAGGTACCGGAGGATCTTCGCGTGCCGGCACGATTCGCGGCCCCTGCAGCTCATCGCGGCCAAGGCCGCACCCAAGGAGTTGGGTGGGCGCGGCGCTGCGCGCCGCCATGAGGCCTGGGCCGCTTGCTTGCTGGAGCTTCCGGGGCCGCTGCATGCCTGCGAAACAGCTGCCACGTGTCATGGGAGGTGCAGACGAACCTTCGCGTACCGGCACGATTCGCGGCCCCTGCAGCCGATCGCGGCCAGGCCGCACCCAAGGACTTGGGTGGGCGCGGCGCTGCGCGCCGCCATGAGGCCTGGGCCGCTTGCTTGCTGGAGCTTCCGGGGCCGCTGCGTGCCTGCGAAACAGCTGCCACGTGTCATGGGAGGTGCAGACGAACCTTCGCGTACCGGCACGATTCGCGGCCCCTGCAGCTCATCGCGGCCAAGGCCGCACCTGGGCGGGTTGGGTGGGCGCGGCGCTGCGCGCCGCCATGAGGCCTGGGCCGCTTGCTTGCTGGAGCTTCCGGGGCCGCTGCATGCCTGCGAAACAGCTGCCACGTGTCATGGGAGGTGCAGACGAATCTTCGCGTACCGGCACGATTCGCGGCCCCTGCAGCTCAGTGCGGCTCCCCGCGGCGTCGCGCCGCGGGGAGCCGCGGACCCTACTTCATCCCGACCAGCACCCCGAAGTAGTCGGTGACGCTGAGCACCGGAACCGGGCCGGTTGCGTCGAACTTCGCGCCCTGCATTCGGAAGCGAACTCCGGACAGTACGGGGGTGTTCGGGATCGCCACCGCCCACGTCGACTTCGAGTTGACCGCCGGCGGCAGGATGACCTGAAGCAGAGGTACCACGTACAGGACACAAGTCGGGTCGGGGGCAAACGGGTACCCCGGGAACGCGTTCAGGGTCGTGCCGAGGAACACCAAGCCGATCTGCGAGGGTGCGACCGGGCTGAGCTCCACGCGCATGGTCTGGCCCACCCAGGGGAGGTCCGGCACGGTGAGGCCGACGCCATGGGATGTGCTGAAGCAGCCCCCCGATCCCTGCGAGACCGCCGCCAGGTAGGGGCTCGCGTACCGCAGCGTGTCCCCCAGCGGGGTGCTCGCCAGCCCGCCGAACATCGCACTCACGCCGCCGGGCGTCGGGAGCGGTGTGCATCCGAGGACCGCGCCCCGCCGCGCGGTGGCCGCCGCCGAAACGCCGCGGTCGATCCAATCCTGGCCGTCGAATTCCCATGTGTTGCGACCGAGCCCCGTTCCGTCGAAGCCGCCGAACAGCACCAGGCGGTCCCGCACCGGATCGAAGGTCGCGCAGTAGTCGGTGAGCCCCTTGCCCGCACCGGGGATCGTGGCGGTAGGGACGGGTTGCCACGTGACGCCGTTCCACGACCAGGTGTCGCCGCGCACTCCGCTGGCGTCCTCGCCACCGAACAGCAACAACCGCAAGCGCGCGGAGTCGTACACCAGACGCGCACCGGCGCGCGCCGGCGGCGACGCGGACGGCGCGAGCTGAGTCCAGACCTTGCCGTCCCAGCTCCACGTGTCACCGAAGAACCGCGTGCCGTCGGAACCGCCGAACAGCACCACGCGCCGGGTGTTGGGGTCCCATTCGGCTGCCGCATCGAACCGCGCCGCCGGGGCGACCGTCGGCTTGGCATCGGTCCAGGTGTAGCGGGAGGTCGGTGTGGTGAGCAGCCACGTGTCCGCGAGCGCGGCGCCCTGTGCATTCCGCCCGCCGAACAGGACCCCGCGGTAGTTGGTCAGGTCGTAGACCAACACCGACTTGTCGCGGGCGAGCGGGCCGGAGATCAGCTGTTGCGACCACGTCGAGGTGGACATGTCGAAGGTCCACAGCTCGCTGGAGGCCCCGGCCGCGGTCCGACCGCCGAACATCTCCACGTCGCTCAGCGTGACCATCGCCGACGCGCCACTGCGGGCCGCGGGTCCGGACGGCGGGTTCACCGCCTGCCAGGTCGCCTGCGCACCCAGCAGGGTGGTTGCGGCGAGGGGTAGGAAGAAGGCGGGAAGGAGACGCAGGGCGGTCGCAGCAGGCATGGGCACCGATCGGGTCGCGGCAGGTCACCCGATGGTCCCCGAACCAAGGCAATGCGACCACCCCCTTTGGCCGTCCAGGTCACGCCTGCGATTAGACTGCGCCCATGAACCGACTCGCCGTCGCCCTGGCGACCACCATGGCAGCCGCCGGTATCGCCGCCCAGGCGAGCCGGCCGTCGAAGCCCGGCCCTTCCGACGTACACGGGATCCGGATGGACGCGTTGAGCCGCAAGACGCTCGATCGCTGGCAAAAGCTCGAGTACCACCTCGGGCGAGCGGGCATCGACAAGCTGTCCATGACCATCCATTTCGAGAACGATGGCTCGCTCGGCAAGCACAAGGTCGACGGAACCTACAAGTTCGACGGCGACAAGAGCACGCTGGCGTGGAAGGACACGAAGATGACCGGAATGCTCGCCGAGCGCGGGCTGACGGTGCAGATGTTCGAACGGTGGATCAAGCCCGAAGGAATCCGGCCGGAGCTCAAGGACACCAAGCTCACCGCGACGCCCGTGGACGGGGGCGTGAAGATCGCGGTCGACGGCAAGACCACAGCCGGCTACCGGGCGTTCACCTTCGGCGCCGACGGGGTGGCGCGCAGCATCACGCTGTGCGGCGACGAGGGCGAGCCGGAGTCCACGATCGACCTGACGTACGAACGGGTCGGCACGCGGCACCGGGCCAGCGGGTGGACGAGCGAGTTCACCCACGGGGGCAAGGCGATTCGCTGCGAGGCCAAGATCACCTACAAGCAGCTGGGCGGGTTCGACGTGGTGGCGAGCATCACCGAAACGGTTTCCGTGGCGGGGAAGAAGATCAACACGCAGGTGATGCGGTTCGACGGCTACAAGCTGGACGACTCGATCACCGAACCGGCGTCGGCCAAGCCGACCAACCCACCCAAGCCCGGCAAGCCGACCGCGAAGAAACCGGCCGGTAGCAAGCCGACCGGCAAGCCCGCGGCGACGACGTCTCGGCCCGCCGCGACCCCGCCGGGCAAGAAGGATCGCCCCGCCGCCAAGGACGCCAAGGGTGCCGAGCCGGTCTCGAAGTGAGATGGCGGAGAAAAGCACCCCAGTGACGAAAGTACGGCTTCCGAACTGCATTGGGTCTGGCCCGCCATTCCGTGCGGCCGCACCACGAACCGATGGGATTCCTCCGCCAAGTCGTCGCCCTGCACGAGGGCTTCTTCGAGAACGACATCACCAACAAGGCCACGATGGCATTCGGCTTCGTGGTCTCCGCGGTCTGCATCGCGCTGGTGTTCGTGCTGTACTGATCCGATCACTCGGCACCGCAGGCCCTGACTCACGGGGCTCAGGCTGGCGAGGGCGGGGATCCGGCGGACAGCCCCGATCCGCGGGAGGGCGTTGTCGTGGCGCGTGAGCTGCGGCTGGGCATCTCGCCGTGCCCGAACGACACGTTCATGTTCCACGAACTGGTGCGCGGTGGCGCTCCAGTTCCGGGGGTGGAGTGGGACCTCGAGCTGCTCGACATCGAAGCGCTGAACCGCGCTGCGCTGCTCGGCCCCGGTCGGTTCGACGTGACCAAGCTCAGCATCCCGGCGCTGGCCGCCGCGGTCGAGCACTACACCGCGCTCGGGTCCGGTGCCGCGCTGGGCCGTGGTTGCGGTCCGCTGGTCGTGCGTCGTAGCGACCGGCCCGAACTGAAGAACCTGCGGGACCTCGACGGCCTGCGGGTCGCCATCCCTGGAGAGCACACCACCGCCAACCTGCTGCTGCGGATCTTCGGGCCGGCGAACCTGCGACCCGTCCCGCTGCGCTTCGACGCGATCCTCACCGCGATCGCCGAAGGCGAGGTCGATGCCGGCGCGATCATCCACGAGAGCCGCTTCACCTTCGCCGACCACGGGCTGACCGAGATCAGCGACCTGGGCTCGGTGTGGGAAGACGCTACCGACCTGCCGCTGCCGCTCGGTCTGATCGCTGCGCGCCGCACGCTCGGCGAGCCGCTGATCGGAGCAATCGAGGCGGCCCTGCACCACTCGGTGCGGACCGCGCTCGACGACCCCATGCGCAGTCGCGAGTTCGTACGGGAACACGCTCAGGAGATGGACGAGGTGGTGTGCCGTCGCCACATCGCGCTGTACGTGAACGACGACTCGGTCACGCTGAGCAGGGCCGGCAGACGGGCGATCGACGAGTTGTTGGCGCGTGGACGGGCCGCGGGGCTGCTGCCGGACGGCGGTAGTCCATGGCGGTAGCCGCGCCGGCCGGGAGATTCACCGCGCGTCGTCGCGCAGCTTGCGAGCCCCGGGATCGTCGGCCTGCAGGCCCAGCGCCCGCTCGGCCAGCGCACGTGCCTCGGCGCGTTTGCCGCGGGCGAGCTTGATCCGCCCCAGCTCGACCAGCGCAGGGAGCAGCGGTGGCTGTTGTGCGACCGCGCGCTCGCATTCGATCTCGGCCTGGTCGAGCACGCCGGTGCGCGCCAGCGATTCGGCGAGCGCGAGCCGAGCCCCGGGATCCTGCGGCAGGAGCTTCACCAGCAGCTTCTGGTACGGCAATGCGCGCGACGGCTGCGGACGCAACGCCCCGGCCATCGCGGCGATCCGCGCGCGGACCGCGTCCCGGCCGACCGCCTGGAGGTGCGGGAGCGCGTCCTGCTCGGACCCGCGGGCCAGCAGGCAGACGCCCAGGTTGGTGCGCACCCGGGCGTGGGTGGCACGCGTGTCTTCGCATTGCAGCGCCGACTGGTACTGCGTCACCGCAGCGTCCAGGTCACCGGTGAGCTCGAGCGCCGAACCGTAGTTGAATCGGCTCTCGACCGACTTGCCGTAGAGCGCCACCGACCTGCGGTAGTGGTCGAGCCCCGTGGCGAACTCCCCGCGCGAGACCATCGCGAGGGCGTAGTTGGCCTGCGCCTCGAAGCTGTCGGGTGCCGCGGCGAGGATCGCGGTGGTGCGCTGCAGCGGGTCCCGGGTCGCGGAGTCTGGGGCTCGGCCGATCAGCCACAGTAGCGGGATGAAGAACACCCCCCACGCCAGGGCGTGGCGCACCGAGCGATCGACCATCCCGGTGGTTGCGCCGGAGATTCCCAGATCGCTGCGGTTGCCGCCGTCGCGAACCTTCCAGATGAACCCGTCATAGTAGTAGTGCAGCACTGCTGCAGCGAGGAACAGCCCGCGCATCACCAGTCCCGCGGGATCGTTCTCCGGCAACGATCGTCCGCCGATGTCGATCACGCCGAACGCCAGCATCACGGCGAGGAACGACAACACGCGCCCAGCACCGGGCCGGAACATCGCGTTCATCCATCCCGAGGTCCCCGGACGCCGAACCCGCGAGCGACACGAGACCCAGGTGATGGCGAAGTACTGGATGTCGTGGAACAGCTCGTACAGCACGTAGCTGACGAAGAAGTTCGGCATGTAGCCGTACGCGAACCAGTAGAAGCCGATGCCGCTGAGGTGGCTGAACTGCTTGACCCAACTGACCGGCTGGCGGCGCAGCAGAGTGACGACGAGATTGGCGAGGTAGGCGAGCGTCACGCCGGCGACCACCACCAGGACGACCCAGCGCAGCCCGGCAAAGAACGGCGCGCCCGGCACCGGAACACCGGCGTCGAGGAACAGGTTGACGAAGTTGGCCGTGGCGCTGTGGTTGAGCACCACGGCGCCGACGAACCAGGAGATCACCAACAGCTTGTCGAGCCAGGCCGTGACGGTGCTGAAAGAGCCCGCTTTGGCGTCGTAGATGCGAGCGAAGCCGAACGCCTGTGCCAACCAGTGCCAGAACGCCCACATGCCCACCACCAGCAGCAGCGGACCGGAGTAGCCGCTCACGAAACACCACACGCAGGTCGCGACCAGCAGCACCGGCATCGCCACGAACCGCAGCCGGAAGCGGGTGAACAGATCGTGGTCACCGTAGGCGCGCACGAAGGTGGCGAAGTAGTGCCCGGTGGCCGTGAGCAGGATCAGTTGGCTGAGCGTCGCGGCCGACCAGACTTGCCGTGCGCCGAGCACGAGTGGCCAGACCAGCAACGGCGTGCCAACGATCAGGATCAAGTCGAACCACACGCCGTGGAACCACGGACTCGGCTGAAGGGGCTGTGCGCGACCGGTCACCGCCCCGTCCTCAACCGAAGAACAACCCGCAGTCGGGGCACCGGTCGGGCCCGGTGGCGAACACGACGAGACAGGCCGGACAGGTCATGGTCGGGGCACCGAAGTCGAGCACGATGTCCGCCGCGGCTCGCTGCTCGGGGGACAGGCCCTGGTCGTGGAAGGCGCGCAACGCCAGCTGTGCATTCGGCAGGTCCGAGCTCGCGACCGCGAGCCAGAGCTTGGTTCCTCAACCGCTCCCACAGCCACCGGGAGGTTCGATCGGCACGGCGGTGACACCCCGTTCCGCGCACAGTTGCTGGACCTCGGACACTTCACCGAGGCCGCCCTGGAAGAACGGCACCATCGACATGCCCGGAAGATAACGGATGGGCGCGGCCAGGCCGCAGCACCAGCGTTGCACCGCCCCTGCGGGGGCTCGATAGTGGCACGGGTGAGTTCGACGACACCCTGCCGCGACGCAGCGCGTGCCGCACGTCGCGTCGCTGTTCTGACCATGCTGGCGGCGCTGCCAGCCTGCCACCTTCCCCGACCCGACACTTCCCCCGGGCCGGACCTGTCGGTGGTGACCGGGAAGGCGGCATACCGTCACGCGCATTGGGGTCTCCACGTGGAAGACCGTCACACCGGTGAGGTTCTGCTGTCCTGGAACGGCGCCCGGCTGTTCGCCCCGGCATCGAACACCAAGCTGTTCTCGGTCGCGGCGGCATTCGAGGCGCTGGGTCCGGACTTCCGCTTCGAAACCCCGGTCTACCGGACCGGACCGGTGCGCGACGGCGGGGTGCTCGATGGCCACCTGGTCCTGCGCGCCAGCGGTGACTTCACGCTCGGCGGCCGCGACGACGGCCACGGCGGGATCCAGGTGACCGACTCCGACCACATCTACGCGCGCGGCAACCCGCACACTCGCCTCACCTCTGCCGATCCACTCGCCGGCCTGCGTCACCTGGCCGCGCGAGTGCGGGCGGCGGGGATCATCCGGGCGCGCGACGTGATCGTCGACGACCGGATCTTCCGTCCGTGCGCATCCACGGGCAGTGGCCCGCGGCAGGTGACCCCGATCGCGATCAACGACAACCTGCTCGACTTCGTGGTCCGCCCCACGGCGCCGCGCCAAAGCGCGCGGGTCGACTGGCGCCCGCAGATGAGTGGGATCCGGGTGGAGTCGCGAGTGACGACGGTAGCCCACGGCACGTACGACGTGCAGGTGTCGCGCCCCGAGCCCGGCCTCTACGTGCTGACCGGGTCCATACCCATGGGAAGCTCACCGCGGGTCGAGATCCACGAGGTTGCGGACCCGACGGCGATGGCACGGCGAGCCTTCCTCGATTGCCTGCGCCGTGCCGGTGTCGAAATCGACGCAGACGCCGCGGCGCCAAACGCCACCCAACGGCTGCCGGCCGACGGTGCGGGGCTGCAGCTCGTCGCGTCGTTGGTGTCGGCACCGTTCGCCGCCGCCGCCCGGCTGATCCTCAAGACCAGTCACAACCTGCATGCCAGCGCCCTACCGCTGCTGATCGAGAGCCGGCACGGCACGGGCGAGTTGCAGCGCGGGCTGCAGCGCGAACGGATGCTGCTGCACAGCTTGGGGGTCGCTACCGACGAGCTGTCGTTCGGCGGTGGCGCGGGCGGGGCGCGCGCCGACATGGCGACGCCGCGCGCGACGGTGCAACTGCTGCGCGACGTCGCGAGTCGGCCCTGGTTCGAGGCCTTCCGCGACGCCCTCCCGGTCCTGGGAGTGGATGGAACGCTGGCGCGGGTCGGCACCGACAGCGCGGCTCGCGGGCACGTCCGGGCGAAGACCGGCACCTACTACGTGTACGACGCGATGCACCAGCGCAGCCTGCTGACCAGCAAGGCGTTGGCCGGCTACATCCACACGCGCCGCGGCCGTGAGTTGGTGTTCAGCGTGGTGGTCAACAACGTCCCGTTGGCGCAGGGCGTAACCACCGACAGCATCGGCGAGGATCTCGGGCGGATCAGTTCGCTGTTGTACGACGCGTATTGAGCAGTGCCCGGCCGGGACGTTCCGCGCCATGCGCGGGACTGCCACCGGTCGGGCCCGGACGGGGGACGCACTCGAAGCGCGGCACACCGCGCCGCACCCGCCAGCATGCGCCCGACATGTGGGCCGCAACTCGACGATCAGCTCGAAGCCGCGAGGTGGTCGGCGAGAAGCTGTGCGACGCAGCAGGTCAGCCGCTTGCCCATCGGAATGTGCAAGAACTCGTTGGGGCCGTGGGCGTTGGACTCCGGGCCGAGCACCCCGGTGATGAAGAACTGCGCCGCGGGAAACTTCTCGCCCAGCATGCCCATGAACGGGATCGTCCCGCCCTCGCCCATGTACACCGCCTCCTTGCCGAAGTAGGCCTGCGATGCACTCTGCGCCGCCTCGAGCAGCCACGGGCTGAACTCGGGCGCATTCCAGCCCGCCGCCCCCTGCTCCGAGTCGAAGGTGACGCGTGCGCCGTACGGGGGATCCTGTTCCAACAAGCGCTTGAGCGCTTCGGTCGCCCGTGCCGGATCGACCATCGGGGGAATGCGCAGCGACACCTTAAGCGAAGTGAACGGCCGCAGCACGTTGCCGGCGTTGTCGAGCGAAGGCAGCCCCGCGGCGCCGGTGATCGACAGCGCCGGCTGCCAGGTGCGGGCCAGCACCGCGGCAACCGGGTCGGGGTCGACGGCGTGCGCGGCATCGACCCAGGGGAAGCGCTCGTGCACGAACTCGCCCAATACCCGCGCACACTCGGCGGCCTGGTCGACGCGCTGCTTCGGAATGTCGACCCAGAACTCCTTGGGCAGGATGCGCCCCGTGTTCTCGTTCTCCAGTCGGCTCAGCAGCTGCCGGGCGATGCGGAAGCTCGACGGCACCACTCCGCTCGCGTCGCCCGAATGCACTCCGCTCTCCAGGATGTGCACGTCGAGGTTGCCGGACACGATGCCTCGCAGGGACGTCGTGCACCACAACTGGTCGTAGTTGCCGCAACCCGAGTCGAGGCAGATCACGAAGCTCACCTGCCCGATGCGGTCAGCGAGGTGATCGATGTAGAACGGCAGGTCGTAGCTGCCACTCTCCTCGCAACCCTCGATCAGCACGACACACCGTGCGTGCTTGCCCCCTTGTTCGCGCAACGCGCGGATGGCGGTCAGTGAACCGAACGCCGCGTATCCGTCGTCCGCGCCACCGCGACCGTAGAGCTTGTCACCACGCAGGACCGGCTCCCAGGGCCCGAGACCCTCGTGCCAGCCGACCATTTCCGGCTGCTTGTCGAGGTGCCCGTAGAGCAGCACCGTGTCGTCGGTTTCGCCCGGGATCTCCATGTAGATCAACGGGGTGCGACCCTCGAGGGTGACGACTTCGATCGTCATCCCTTCGATCGGCTGCTCCCGGCACCAGCCCTCGATCAGTTCGACGGCGCGCTGCATGTGCCCGTTCTCCTGCCAAGCCGGGTCGAACAGCGGCGACTTGTTGGGGATCCGGATGTAGTCGACCAGGCACGGCACGATCGAGTCGTCCCAGACCTTGCCGACGAACTGCTGCAGAGCGGTCTTGTTCATGGGTGTGCGGTGGTCGCTACTTCGATCCCTCCCCGGCGACGGTCTTCGCCGGCTCGGTTTCCGACTCCGCCATGTTGGCGATCGACTCCGGTGGGGGGATCTTGATGGTCAGCGTATTCAGCTGTCCGGCCTTGGCCACGGTTTCCCCGAAAGCCACCGGGCTGTAGGAGTGCCCGCCGTCCTCGTCCACCCCAGCGACGTTGGTGCGCACGGCGAACGAGATCGGCCGCGGCGGCACAACCAGCATGATGTCGCGCCGACCCTTCACCGCGACCCCGTACCCGTTGTCCCAGTCGGAGAAGTAGATGTCCGAGGTATCCCCCTGGTGCTTGATGTTCCACTCCAGCCGACCCGCGATCACCGCGCCGCCCGGGTCCGCAGGACGAAGACAGACACGCAGCCTGGTCAGCGGAACTTCGAGGGTCGTCTCACAGGTCTTGCCGGTCTTCACCTCGATCGACTTCGCCGCGCGAGCCAACACGGTGCCGGTCGGGCCATCGACCACGAACAACAGGTGGCGGCCGTGGCTCACCCGGAACGCGAACGAACCGTCTTCTTCCACCATGCAGCGGATCAGGTTCGACGACACCGACGAGCGCCCCTGCCAGTACGTTCCCGTGGTGGACAGGATGCGCAGCCGGCTAGCCGGCAGCTGCACACCGGGCATGGTCACGCGACCCCGCACGATTCCCGGTAGGTCCTCACCCACGTCGAAGTCGCGCGCGATGTCCTTGTCGCGGACCCGGAGCGGCTCGATGCTGATCTGCAACTCCCGACTGCGCTTGCCGAGCGCGGGCGCGACCAGGTAGAAGCGGTAGCGGTCCGCACCGAGGCCGGGGAACGCGAACCGGCCGTCCTGGGCCAACAGCACCGGCTCAGCGCTGTCCGTCTGGACACCGCCGTTGTAGTAACCGAAGTCGTAGTAGTAGCGGTTGCGGTTGCTCGCGGACTTGGTGAGCTTGACCCGCCATCCCGCGCTCTTGTCGAAGGCGAACGGCAACTTGGCGCCGGCCTCGCTCCAGCCGGCGAATACGCGCCCCGACACGGTCACACCGATCGGCACCTCGAGTACCACGTCACCGCGTTCCTCACCCTTGGCGAGCTCGATGCGCGTCACCTTGGGGGTCGGGCGGCCCTGGCTCTGCACCTCCAGCTCGTATCGACCGTGCGGCAGGCTGCTCAACTCGAAGCGACCATCCGCCCCACTCACGACCTCCGGGTCGTTGCTGGCTCGGTAGCCGTAGTAGGGGTTGTAGGTCGGCGCACCTGCGACCTTGCACTTCACCTTGGCTCCCGCGAGCGGCGCCCCGGTCTTGGCGTCCCGCACCAGGCCGCGGACCCGCGCCCCCTTGACCAGCTTGATCTCGATCTCGCTGGGCCGATCCGGGTCGTATTCGAGCTTCTTGTGGACTGCAGGCGCATACCCGTCGGCCTTCACCAACACGGCCCCCGTCAGCGGCTGCGAACCCACCGGAGCGGGGAGGGCGAGCTTGCCGTCCTTGTCCGCTGCCACCGCGCCGGCATTGAACCGCTGCTCGAGCATCGCCTTGTTCATCTGCTGCGGGTCCATCCAGGCCACCGCCGCTCGCGCGGAAGTCACGGGCTTTCCGGTTGCCTCGGCGACGACCTTCACCGACACCGGCTTCTGTTCGTTGGCACCGGATCCGGCGAGCTCGATGACGATCTTGTCGGTCGGCCTCGAGTACGTCTTGCTCACCGCGCGGGCGTACTCCTGCCCCAGTTTGACCACCTTCACCGCCTGCGCACAGTATCTGCCGCGGGCCCGCCGGGTGACGCGGAATCGCCCAGCCTTGTCGGTGCGCACCTCCGAGCCGTTCGAACTGTCGTACGATCCGCACTCGTAGGCCACGTAGATGTGCGCATCGACCGGCTTGTCCTCCATGTCGCGCACACGCCCTTCGATGAAGCCGCTCGGCTCCATGGCGATGTCGATGTTCTGCCGCTTGCTGGCGAAGGGTTCGACGCAGTCGTAGTACCCGTCCGCCGACAGCTCGAGCGACACGCCATCCTCCGGCACACCCACGAGTTCGAAGTGCCCCTTGGCATCCGAGATCGCGACGCTCACCTCCTGGTGGCCGTAGACACCGCCGTTGCGGATGGAGACGTGGAGCGGCTCGATAGCGGTCACCACAGCACCCGCCAGCGGTCGCCCACCCTGGCCGCGCACTCGACCCTTGAGGGTTCCGGCCGGTTCCAGCACGATCCGACCGAGGTCGCGGTCCCCGCCGGAGTACGAGTACCCGCCCCAGGGCGTGTAGTAGTACTGGTTGTTGCCCAACGCGATGCGGGTCGTGGTGTACCCGCGCTTGGCGACCAGTCCGAACATGATGGTGGAGCGGTACGGATCGGCGGCTTCGGTCTTGGGGAGCGAGACGCGGAGCTGCCCTTGCCCATCGCTGGTCGCGGTCGGGCGCGTCAGCGCATCCTCGGTGCGAAGGTCCCCCGTCTTGCCGATGGTGATCCCCACCCCGGCGAGCGGTTTGCCGTTGCGATCGACCAACTGCATCTTGACCTCCGGTGACGAACCGGAGCCGGCCTGTCCCGGGACAGCGAGCGTGAGACTGCAGATCGCGAGACCGAGACGAACGCCCCTCATGCATTGCCTCCCAGAGTTGCAGTCGCGCGGAGGGGCAGCACCGGTTCGTCGCGCCCATCGCTCGATTTGCCCGCGTCCTTCTTGTCACCAGCGGGTTTCGCGTCGGCCTTCTCGGTCGCACCCTTCGTGCTCTTGCCGGAGTCCTTCTTCGTCGAAGCCTTCTTCGTGGTGGCCTTCTTCGTGGTGGCCTTCTTCGCGCGCTCGCCCTTTGTGGAATCCTTGTTCGCCGCGCCCTTCTTCGGGGCCGCGGCCTTCGCGCTCGCGGCACCCTTCTTGGCTTCCTTGCCCTGGGCATCCGCTTCTTCACCCGGCTTGGGCTCGGGATCGAAGCCGTTCACCGGCACCTCGATCTCCACGGTGACTTCGTTGACCTTGCCGGACTCGAGCTTCAACTCGGCATCGCCGATCTGCGACTCCGGCTTCTCCCGAGCTCGTGACAACCCTCGGGCATCGGAGTGCACCTGAAACCGCGTCAGATAGGGAGGAAGCACCAGGCGCAGCTTGCCGCCTCGATAGTCCCGCAGCGAGAGGCCGGTGGGCCGGCGGTAGCTCGAGCCCCCCCAGAACACGAACATCCGCAGCGCTTCTTCCTGCGGCTCCTCGACCTCGATGTTCAACCAGGTCGCGGCGACGCTCCCGCCCTCTGCCTTCGACTTGATCTCGACGGCGACCTCGGCGAGCGGCACCTCGAGCTTCTGTTCGACGGTGGCACCCGAGTCGACCTCGATCGAATACTTGCTGCGGAACAGCTGAACTCCGGTGAGCAAGTCGACCACCTTGATCTCGTGTTTGCCCTTCTCGACCGGCAGATCGAATCTGCCGTCGGGACCGAGTTGGGCGCGGGCACCACTCAGATCGATGTTGCTGCGGTAGCTGTAGTAGTAGTACGGGTAGCGCGTGGTCTCCTTGCTGATGACGACCATGAGCCGGGAGAGGTCGAGCTTGGCGCCGGTGAGCTCGACCTTGCCGCGAATCCGTCCCGGACGATCCTGCGAAGCATCCGCGATCACTTCCACATCGCGCTTGCGGACCCGGATCGGCTCGAGCGGAATCAGCATGTCGTCGCCGGACCACTTGTCCACGGCGGGGATGCGGACGCAGACCTCGTAGTAGCCGGCAGCCACGTCCTCGAACTCGAAGCTGCCGTCCTTCAGCAGCTTGGTGCGCGTGCCGGAGGGGCGATAGCTGGAGGAATAGTAGTAGTAGCCGTAGTTGTATTGGTTGTCGCGCAGCAGTTCGGCGGACCACCCCTTCTGGATCTCGATGCCCTCGATCCGTCCGCTCACGGTGGCGCCGTGACCGATGTGCAAGGTGACGAACCGACAGTCCTCGTCGCCGACCTCCACCGTCTCCGATGCGCCCGGTCGCCGGTTGTGGGCGGCGTATACGCGGTACTTGCCGCGGCGCAGCGAGTCGACGGTGAAGCGCCCGTGCTTGTCGGCCGTGGCCGACACGGACGAGTAGCTATCGGACACCGGTTCACGCGAAACCGTGATCCGCGCGCCCGGGACCGGCTCACCGGTGAGCTTGTCGTGCACCGTTCCGGTGATCCGCGATTCAGGAACCATCTCCACCACCACCGACGGATGCTGGTCCTCCTCCCAGTTGAGGCCCATTTGCACGTAGTTGGCGTAGCCCTTGGCGGTGACGACGATCGCGCCGTGCGGTGTGTAGGACGACGTCGGCCCGCGCAGACGGATGTAGCCGGGCTGCTTCGAGGTCTTGCCCTGAGCCTTCCCGCTGCGCTCCATGTAGCCGTCGTTCTTGGCGTAGTACGGGTACGACCAAACCGCTGCGGCCTTGAACCCCGAGATCGGGTGGCGCGTCGCCTTGTCGACGATCACCACGGGGAAACCGATGACCACCTTGGGCTTGGGCTTGGGCTTCTTGACGGCGACCTTCTTCGGGACCTTCTTCGCGGGCAGCGTCACCTCCAGCCCCTCACGCGGTCCGGTCAGCAACTCCGAGTAGGTCACCAGACTGTCCTTCGCGCTGGTGCCGCCGGGCTGGAACGTCAGGCGATAGCGGTGCGGGAAACGCAGGTTGAACTTGAACCGGCCGTCATCGGCGATGCTCTCGGAGTAGGTCGACGTCGCCACCTCGTAGGCGATCCGCACGCTGCCAGTGGCCGGAAGACCGTTCGACCGAAACACCCGCCCAGAGATTTCGCCACCCCGCGTCAGCCGCAGCTCCAGCGACTCCGTCGGCTCGATCACGTGCTGTTCGATCTGCATGAAGCCGTCGGCCGAGGCCGTGATCACGCTGCCGGTCGACACGGTGCCCGGTAGCTCGAATGCACCGTCCTTGCCCGTGACATCCAGACTGGTGTGCTGCGCCTTGCCACGCCGGGAGACCCCACTGAACCGCCCCTGCACCATCAGGTCGGACGCCCGGACCTTGGCACCTTCCACCGGCTTGCCGCGATCGTCGACGACCCGCCCCCGAAGCAGCCGGCCTTGGCCGAGCACCACCTTGCCGAAGTCGACCCCGCCGCGCGGACGCGCGATCGCCCGGCCCCACATGCGCGCCAGACGATCGAGCCCGACCTCGGCGAGCTTCAGCTCCTCGGTCTTCGCTTCCTTCCACTGCTTCGTGGCGGTGAAATTGATCTTCGGCACCGTGAGCCGTGCGGTGAGCCGCCCCGGCGCGGCGATGACCAAGTACTTCCGCTTGGCCAACCGATCCGGGAAGGTCGGCTTGAGCTCGAACCGGAACACCCCATCGGCGCCGGACTTGGCCAACGGCTCGTGCAGCGCTCGGCGCGATGGAACGGTGGTTCCGTCGCTGAGCAACACCCCGGCGCCAGGGATCGGCCGATCGTCCTCGTCGACGATCTTGCCACGCACCGCCACCGGGCCGCCCTTGGGCAGGGTCCGTTTGGCGATCGGGCCGTAGGGCAGGTGGGGCGTCGGTAATCCCTGGGCGACGACGACGCCGAACGTCGAGGCCACTGCGACGGTGGTTTGGAGCAAGCGCATCGCGGTCGGCAGGCAGCGGCGGCTGCGGAGTCGCCGCGATCGTAGCGGGTCACCGAGCAAAGTGGCACAACGGGGCGACGACGAGGTGGTTCTCTGGTTCCTTCGCACGGGGGGCACGGGACGTTCGGGTCGGCTCGAGGACGCACCGCGCGCCGGCCAGCTTCCCGGATGTGGTTTTTTTGGTGCTGCTACCATCGCTTGGTTGCGGGCCCCGATCCATGCGGGCCAGCCCACTCCGAGGACATCGCCCCGGCATTACGTCTGGTGGGATTCGGCACCCGGGGCACGGATCCGTGCCGCGCTGCGGCCCTTGACACCCTACCCAGGCACTCCAGAATCCTCCCGATAGGCCCGCACCTCGACTCGAACGGCCCGCCACGCCGGACCCTCGGGCAAAACCCCGCGAAACCCCCTCGCAAACCCCGCCATGAAGCTCCTTCCGCTCCTCGTTCTCGCCGGCGCCCTGCCGCTGGCTGCACAGGGCAGTCTGTACTCGCCGCCCTCCATGGCAACCCTGGAGGGGCAGAGCGCGAGCTACTACCTCGGCGCCTACAACCCGATGCGCTCCCAGATCTGCGACGGCGAGATCCGCGGCAAGCAAGCGACTCTCAAGGAGATCGCGTTCCGACTCGACGGTCGCAACTACTTCTCGACCACCACCGGTGCCGGACGCACCTACGCCAACGTCGCGATCGACCTGTGCGATGGCGACGTGGTCTCGATGGGCACCGACTACACGGCGAATCGCAAGTCCACCCCCACCCGGGTTTTCAGTGCCTCGGTGACCTGGCCGACCATCTCCGGTTTCCCGCCGAAGAAGCCGGACACGTGGGGTGGCGCCGCTGGGGACTACCGATTCCCGTTCTCCACTACCTGGCAGACCCAAGGCACGGCCGACGTGCTGTCCGAGTGGTCGTTCTCCGGCGGGACGCTCGCCAACAACAGCCCTTGGTTGTCGACCTACTTCCGTGAGTACTACTTCGACAGCTACGGCAAGCCGGGCTCCGACGCGGAGAGCACCTACGCGTCGATCCCGCCGGTGCGCCTCAACAACAACTCGGCTGGCGTCACCGGTCGATGCAACGACTCGGTGTTCGGCAGCACCACCAACGGGTCGTACTCGATGATCTACGGCACGATCTACAGCAAATGGCACCCGAACACGGCGTGGCAGAACAAGCTGGTGATCCACAGCGTGAGCTACTACACCGCGCCCGAGCGACCGGTGATCCACGCCTGGGGCTTCATCACCAACCCCACGGGCGTCGATCTGGGAACCGGCTGCAACAAGCTGCACATGCAGGGCCCGATGATGTTCCAGCGACACGTCGTCCCGCCACTCGCGGTGAGCTCCACGGCGTACAGCGGCTACGACTACCTGGTGCTCGACTGGCAGCCGCTGGTATCCGGCTTGAAGATGATCTGCCAGGCGGCTTGGGACGACTCGAAGACCAACGCGTTCAACCTCACCCAGGCCCGCGAAATGGAGCTGCCCGCCTCGCCACCGGTCGACACGATCGCCCGCCGCGGGATGATCTACACCTACGGCTCGTTCGCCACGCAGGGGCCGTACGGCGACTACTTCTACAACCCGGGGTTCCGCTACTCGTACTGACCCGCCCGGGGCCGACTCCGCGTCGTTGGGGTAGGTTCCGACGTCCTGCGGAGCGCACTGCAACTCGCGGATCGCAGCCAACCGGCCACGCGGATCCAGGTCGGCACGGTGGAGCGACTGTGTTGCGCGACATGGAACTTCTCCCGGTCGAGATGAGGCCATCCACCCACGACGACTCCGCGTGCTCGGTTGTCCGACGGAAGGCGCACATTCGATGCCATCGCTTGTTGCGGTCACCGATCGCGCGGGCGGTTCGATAGAGGACACGCGAACCCCCCGATCGATCCCGTTCGCGGTACGCTGGGGCCGCAACGCCACCGGTGCCGTCGTCTCGGACGTAGCCGAAAGCGCTTGCGCGATCGCCGCAGCTCCGTCATGAATAGTGCGCTCTCGGGCGACCACCGGGACCGCACTCCGATCCGTCGGTCCGCCCCCGCCTGCGGCGTCGACTTCCCAGATTCCGCTCGCCGCGACAGCAACACCTCGTCTCCATGAAAACCCTCGCGTCGATGGCCTCGGGCCTGTGCCTCGTACTCTGCTCGCTCGGCAGCGCGCAGTCCCACAGCCACGGAACGATGATCGGCGCGCTGCGCCCGACGAGCATGGTGGTGTGGACCCGTGCCTCCGGTCCCGCCGATGTGACGGCCCTCTACAACCGCCAACCGACCATCGACGGGGCGCGCGAGACCGCACCGATCGCGGCGGACCCGGCTCGGGACTTCACCGCGCACATCGAGTTGAAGGAGCTGGAGCCCGACACCACCTACTACATCGCCACCAAGATCATCGACCCGCTCCGGCCGTCGAGCTACACGGTCGGCCCGTTCTGCACCGCGCGGACCCCGCCGGTGCCGAGTCAGCCGGCCGCGGTCGAGTTCCTGGTGTCGGCCGACGTGCTCTACCAGGCCGAGTTCGACATGTTCGACCTGATGCGAGCCGACAAGAACTCCGCGTTCTACGTCAGCCTAGGCGACATGCCGTACGCCGACGGGTCGATGTCCCAGGCCGAGTATTGGGAACGACACAAGCAGGTGCGTAGTCACGCGGCGTGGTTGGCCTTCACCCAACGCTTCCCGGTGCTCGCGGTTTGGGACGACCACGAGGTCGTCAACGACTGGGACAAGTCGACCAACCCGCAGCTCGTCGGCTGGGGAACCAAGGCGTTCCGCGACTACATGCCGCTGCCGATCGGCGCCAAGGAGATCTACCGGACGGTGCGTTGGGGCGCTGCGGTCGAGTTGTTCCTGCTGGACACGCGGTCGCACCGCGACGTCAGCCGATCGCCTTCGGTGCCCGGCAAGACGATGCTCGGTGCAACCCAGCTCGAGTGGCTGAAGAAGGCACTGCTCGCCTCGGACGCGACCTTCAAGATCCTGTGCACTTCGGTGCCGCTGCGCTACGGCAACACCGGGATGGACGATTGGCGCGGGTTCGTCCACGAACGCCGCGAATTGCTGCAGTTCATCCTGCAGCACGACATCCGCAACGTGCTGGCGATCACCGGCGACAACCACATCGTGTCGGTACACCACCACATCGAGGGGGTGCGTGAGTTCATGATCGGTCCGCTGGCGCAGGACCTGCGCCCGGAACAGCCCGGTGGCGCTCAGGTGCGGTTCCGCGCCGGGGAGAAGAACTACGCACGCGTTCGCGTCGACACGACGCAGACGCCCGCGACGCTCACCTTCGAGTACCGCGGGCGGATGGGACCGATCTACTCGGAGACGATCCGCGCCGAGACCCCGGCACGGGCTCGGGTCAGCACCGACGAGCCGGCCGGCGACGTGTTCCTGTCCGGGCCGATGTTCCTCACCGATCGCAACAGCAGCGCGAACCTGCTCCGCGTCGAGCCGGGGCACTACCGGGTCTCGTTCGCGCCCCGATCCGAGTTCGCGGCGCGCCCTGCCGCCCTGGAACTGGATGTGTTGCCCGGCACCTCGCTCGCGGTCGCGGCAGCGTGGCGGGAGACTCCGGCGCCTCGCGTGCTGCTGGCCAAGACCTTCGACGAGCCGCTGTCCGGTCACCTGGTGGTCGACGACACCAACGCGGTCAACCAGCCCTCGTCATGGGTCACCGACGGCGGGATCCTCCACCAGGCGAGCCCGATCGGCGACACGTCGCGGACCACCGCATCGCTGCGCAACGGCACCTCGATCCTGTTCGACGGGAGCAACACCTGGGACGACTACTCGGTCTCGGTGCGCATGAAGTCCCACGACCGTGGTCGACTCGGTGTGCTGTTCCGCGTGCAGGACGCCAGGCACCACTACCGGTTCTTCGTCGACACCGAGAACAACTTGTGGCGGCTGGACCGCCGGGATGGCGACTCGTACGTCACCCTCGCCGAGCGACCGGAGGCGTTCCTCTCGCACAACTTCTACGACGTCCGCTGCGTGGCTCGCGGCAGCGATCTGACGGTCTACGTCGACGGATTCCGGGCACTCAGCGCCACCGACTCGAGCTTTGCCACCGGTACGGTCGGCCTGCAGACCGCCAACGTCGACCTCGCCGCGTTCGACGATCTGGTGGTGACCACCGACACGGAGCCGCTGACCGCAGCGAATCTGGTGTTCCGCGACGACTTCACCGACGGTCGCGTGAAGCCGTGGCAGCCCGAGGACCACACCAACACGAACGGCCCCTCGCGCTGGGTCGAGGCCGGCGGCGCCCTGTTGCAGCTCACCGACATCGGTGGAGTCAACACCAACGACCCGTTGCCTGCGCCGGGCTCGGTATGCCTGCTCACCCAGCCGGTGCCGGACGACGTACAGCTGTCCGCGATGATGCTGAGCCTGAGCGACGGCGCGTTCGGCGTGGTGTTCCGCTACAAGGATGCTGGGAACCACTATCGCTTCACCTGGCATCGCCGGGAGCGCTACCGCGCGCTGCAGAAGGTGGTAGCCAACGCGTGGACCGACCTGTGGCGACAGCCCGCCGAGTTCAACCGGCTCGAGCGCTACGAGATCCGCATCGAAGCGGTTGCCGATCGCCTACGGCTGTGGGTGTCCGGCGAACTGCTGGCCGACGTGGTCGACGGCAGCCATACCAGCGGCTCGCTTGGCATCTACACCTGGAAGGGCCGCGGCACCTACGTCGATTCGTTCACCGTACAGAAGCCGGCCCGCGAGCTGCCGACGCTGGCAGCGCTGACCGACGCCAGCAGCTCGGTGCTACACGGCGCGGCCCCCGGCAGCGCCGATCTACCGTACGTGATCGCGCTGTCGCTGGGCGACACCCCGGGTGTTCCGCTGTCGTTGTTCACCCCGTCGGACCCGCGCACGCTGAGCCTCGTGCCCGATGACCTGTTCATCGCGTCGCTGGCGCCGAATCCGCTGTGGACCGATCTGCAGGGCATCGTCGCCGCATCGGGGCGGATCGAGGCCAAGATCAACTGGCCGAAGACCAACGTCATGCGCGGCACCCGGATCTTCGCGTCGGGATGGACCGGCTACTTCCCCAAACGACCGGTGCAGGACCTGCTGCCCAAGCTGGTGCTGATCGCCCCGTGAGCCGAGGGGCCGCTTAGGCGCGACGCGACGGGCTCGGTCACGAACATTCCGGGCCGCGGTTCCGGGCGAGGGCCACCACCGAATCGTCGCGACGGCGTGGCGCGGGTCAGGCGCGCTTCACGCAATCCATCATGTAGCGGAACCGGAGGTACTTGGTCGGCCAGAAGCTGGTGAAGCCATCGACCGCCTTCCACAACCCCTTGGTCCGCTCGTTGAGGAAGCTGATGATCGTGTTGTCGTAGCGGATGTCGACGTCGAACTTGCGGCGCAACGCCCGCGGCAGGAAGAACTGGTTCTTGCCCTTGATCAGGCCCCACTCGGCGCGACGACGGGCGTGGTACCACGCGATGCTCGGGTTGAGGACGTTGGGTTCGACCGCGACGTAGCGGCCGCCCGGCTTGAGGACGCGGTGGACTTCGGCGATCGCCTTGTTCACGTCCGGCACGTGGTGCAGGAAGTCCCAGCTGTGCACCACGTCGATGCTCTGATCCTCGAACGGCAGCTCCATGGCCGACGATTCGCGGACCGTGCAATTCCCCAGCTGCTTGGCGGCGATCAATTCCTGCGCGACGTCGAGCATCGGGATGCAGACGTCGACTCCCATGAGCCGCTCCGCGTGCTGCGCCAACAACGGGAAGTAGAAGCAGGTCCCGCAACCGACGTCGAGCAACACCGGGACCTTGTCCGGGAAGTTCCGTTCGAAGGTCTTGCGCACCAGCTCCCGCACCATCGGCCGCTTGTCGAGGATGAACGGGTCGAAGCGTTCGTAGAACTCGTCGGTCTTCGCCTCGATCACCTTGCGGTAGTGGGCGCCGATCTGCTTGAGGTCGTAGAGCACGGATTCTCTCGGTTTCGTCGGTGCAGCCGCCGACGGGTCAGTGGTATGCCCGGTAGACCTCTGGGAAGCAACTCTGCCAGGCCACGGTGCCCTCCTCGTAGCTCGACAGGAACCGCGGCCGATCGAACAGGCCGGTGGCGCGCAGCGCCTGGTAGATCTTCGGCACGCGCGGATCGTTCATCGCCTGCTCGATCTCGGCGACACTGCGCCGCCCGTCGACCAGTTCGACGAACTTGCGCGCCGCGGCATCCACCGCGATCGCGCAGCCGGCACCGGTGTCCGGCGTCATGAAGAACAGGTAGTCGGTCGACTTGGACGGCACCGCGGCCAATTCCTCGACGGAGCTGAGCGGGTAGAGATCGTGCATGTCGAACGCGAACAGTTGGTGGTCGACATTGCCGCCCAGCTGCGGCACCGCGCCGAGCACCTCTGCGTCCACCGGCTCCGCGGGCAGCCGATCTGCACTCACGGCGAACACGCGGTGCAGCTCCGGGTACGGCTCGTTGAAGTAGATGTCACGCACGTCGGCGAAGAACGCACTCGCCCAGGTCCGTGCTCGCCGGAAGAAGTGGTATCGCAGCAGCTCACGGAACTGCAGCGACACGTCGGCGACCCCGTGGCCCACGCACAGGTCCGCGACGAAGCGCTCCCACAGCCCGGCCAACGCTTCGATCAGCTGGGTGGGGATCCGGTGCACCTGCAGGTCGGGGATGTGGTCGTGGAATCCGGCGTCGTAGACCACCCAACCCCACTTCTCGATCAACTCGCCGGCCGGCTCGTCGATGACCTTGACCAGCCGGAAGAACACGTTCTGCAGCAACCGGTGCCAGTCGTTCACCGCCTTGCCGACCAGCACCTCCTTCCGGTCCATGTCCTGGGTAGCCAGGATCTCGTGGCCCACGTCCGGGTCGTATTCGATCCCCCACTTCTCGACTTCCTTCTCGAGCGGGGTGCGCGGCAGGATCGCCAGGTTGAACGACTTGATGTCCGCCGGGTGACGTGCGTACGTCCAGGACATCGTGTCCTTGTAGCTCTGCACGTTGTCACCCGGCAGGCCCATGATGATCTCGTACGACAGGATGATGTTGCGCTTGTAGCTCAGCGCATCGAGGATCGGCGCGACCTTCTCGGGACGCCACACCCGCCGGATGTTGCGCATCGTCTGCGGCGTGCAGGTCTGGATCCCGCAGCCGATGAACGACAAGTAGGAGTCCTTCACCAGCTCGACCAAGTCCTGGTTGATCAAGGTCGGGAACACCTCGAACCAGTGGATCGCCTTGATGTCCAGATCGATCCCGAGCTGCAGGATCCCTTCGGCGCGCTTGCGGCTGTAGTTGAACGTCGGGTCGGTGTTGAACAGGATCCGCGCGCCCATCTGCTTGAACAACTCGAACTCGGCGCGCACCCGCTCCATCGAGAACTCGAAGTACGGCTGGTTGCGACCGTAGTCGCAGTACGTGCAGACGAACGGGCAGCCGCGGGCGGTCTGGTAGTTGACGCCGCCGCGCACGTCGCACACATCCAACACCCCGGTCAGGTACGGCGACGGCAGCAGGTCGAGGTCCTTCTCGTACGCGCGCGGCGCCGGCAGGAACGGCTTGCCGTCCTTGCGCTGCGCCAAGCCGGCGATCGACAGCAGGTCTTCGCGCCGGCCGAGCACCAGCGCGCGGAGGAACTCGCGGAACGTGTGCTCGCCCTCGCCGACCCCGATGAAGTCGACGTAGCTGTGGGCGTTGAGCAGCTTGTTGTAGTGGTACGACACCTCGGGCCCGCCGAGGATCACGACCAGCTCGGGGAGCATCTCCTTGAGCACCTTGCAGATCCGCAAGTTGTCGGGCGCGTTCCACACGTAGCAGGTGAACCCGACCACATCCGGCGCCTCGGCAGCGATCGCCTTGGCGATCTCCTCCGGGCTGCGCAGCGACGGGTCGTAGTAGTTGTGGACGATTTCCGCGCGCTCGCGGATCACCTCGTCCGCCAACGCATTGGCGTGCAGGTAGCCGAGCGACAGGAACCGCAGCTGCGGCGTGTACGGCGTCGCAAACGAGACCGAGGAGAGGACGACCTTCATGGATTCAGCGGCGGGAGACGAGGGCCGTCGAAGACGCGGGCCGGTGAGCGGGCGATCCAGCGGGGCTGGTGGGGTGTTGCATCTTAGCCAGGGAAACACCCGGCGACCGCGCCGAGCGCCGGCGCCGGGCCGCGGAGACTAGCAGTTGGTACGCGCACGGCAGGGTGTCCAGTGTCATGAATCGTTCCGATCGGCCCAACCGCGGCGCCACGGGCGGCTCCCGCCTGGCATGCCATGCGGCGCAATAGTCTAGCACGGCGAACGCCACGCCCCGGGTGACGCGCGACGGCCCGCACGGGAGTGCACCGCGGGTCCCGCGCCATCGGCGACTTCGCGGCCGGCCGGACCGCCCCGACCGCACCGTGGCGACGCCGCCGGAATCTTCGCGCATCGTGGGCCGGTGCAGCACATTCGAGTTTCGTCCACTCCCGGCCCCTCGCCTAAACTCCGTTCGTGAGCCAACTCGTGGATGTCGCACTCCTGGGCGCCCAACAGGGCTTCAAGTCGGTGGTGAAGGACGCTGTTCGCGACTCCATGGGGGGTTTCGAGGTGACCCCGCCGGAGGTCCTGTTGCGCAACCTGGCGATCGGGCTGGGTCTCGCACTGGTCATGCGCTGGCACTTCGGGGTGTTCGGCTCGACCTTCTCGAACCGCCGCGAGTTCGGCCGCGTGTTCGTGCTGATCATGATGACCACGATCCTGGTCATCAGCGTCGTCAAGTCGGCGTTGGCACTGTCGCTGGGGTTGGTCGGGGCGCTGTCGATCGTCCGCTTCCGCACCCCCATCAAGGAACCCGAGGAGCTCGGCTACCTGTTCCTGACGATCGGGATCGGCGTCGGTCTGGGCGCCAACCTGTGGATTCAGTCGACGGTGGCGGCGGCAGCGATCCTGCTGGCGATGGCCGCCGTGCAGTGGTCCGGCAAGCGCAGCTCGGGGAAGGGGCTGTTCCTGTCGATCGAGTGGCAGCTGCCGAGCAGCGAGAGTCGACCGCTCGACACGATCCACCGGATTCTCGGCCAGCACGCCAGCCAGAACGACCTGCGGCGGGTCGACGCCCAGGACGATCGATTCGACGCCACCTACTTCCTCGACGTCACGCGCATCGACCAAGTCGGCGACATCATCGCCGGACTGCGTGAAGGGTGTCCCGGCATCACGGTGACGGTGATCGATCAGAATCGCATGCCTTCGGTATGAGAGTCCCGGTCACCACGCCGAGCGACACTCGTCCCCGGCGCATAACAACCCTGCTGCTCGGTCTCGGTGCGCTCCTGGTCTGCTCGGTCGCGGTACTCGGCTCGTACTCCTGGCTGGCCACACAGACCGCAGGCGCGGTGGAGAGTCGCGGCGGCCAGCCGACACCGTCGGTGTGGACGAACCTGGGGACGCTGTTCCGCGAGGCGTTGCCCCGTCAGCGTGCGGCAGACGCGAAGTCGATCCCACAGCTCACCTTCGACATCAAGTTCAAGAACGTCCGCAAGCTGGCTCGCAAGCGGGCAACTGCGCTCGGACGCGGCTACCTGATCCAGGAAGAAGGCGACTACGTGGCGGCCAACGTGCGGGTCGTCGACGGCGCGGACCGCTACGAAGTGCGCACGCGGATCCGCCTCAAGGGCGACTTCACCGACCACATCGAGGGCGACAAGTGGTCGTTTCGCGTCCAGGTCAAGGGCGGCGGGCAGATCCTCGGCATGCGGGTGTTCTCCATCCAACACCCGAAGGTCCGCGGCTATCTCCACGAGCCGATCTTCTTGGAGCACATGCGGAGCGAGGGAGTGCTGGCGCCGCGCTATCGCTTCGTCCGGGTAGTCGTCAACGGGAACGACAAGGGGATCATGGCCCTGGAGGAGCACTTCGCGAAAGAGCTCCTCGAGTCCCAGCAACGGCGCGCCAGCGTGATCGTGCGCTTCGACGAGGCCCTCAAGTGGCGCACGCTGTTCATGATGGGGCAGGAGGTGAACTTCGCCGCGCCCTACCCGCTGATCACGCCATTCCGCGGCGGCGAGGTGGAGAAGAGCCCCACGCTGCAGGCGGACCTGCGCCGCGCCACGGGTCTGCTGCGGGCGTTCCTCGACAAGACGCTCCCACCGTCTCGGGTGTTCGACCCGGCAGTCACCGCGCGGTTTCTCGCGGTGTGCGAAGTGTGGGGCGCGGAACACGCACTGGTCTGGAACAACCTGCGGTTCTACTACAACCCGATCACCGGGCTGCTCGAGCCGATCGCGTTCGACGCCAACCTGCAGGACTACGCGTTCCGCTTCATCTCGACGGCGTTGGTCAGCGTGTTCCGGCTGGGTGACAACGTGAGCGCGGACTGGCTCGAGGATCCGCGGATCCGCGCACCGTTCCTGCGCGAATTGCACCGCATCGCCACACAGTTCCGCGGCGACAAGGTCCAGGCCACCTTCCGCACCCGCGAACAGCAGCTCGCGGCGATCGTGCACGCCGAGTTTCCGCTGATCGCCCCGATCCCGTTCGACTTCTACAAGCTTCGCGCCGAGCGGCTGCTGCACGTCGACGACGACAACCTCCGCATCCTGCCGCTGATGCCGCCGAACTACCCGGTGCTGCTGCACGCGTTCGTGCGCCGGGATCCCGCCGGCTGGATACTCGAGCTCTACAACCTGGTCCCCTATCCCCTGCAGATCGAAGCGGTGCGCTGCGAGCCTGTCGTGGCGAAGGCGGCCATCGCACTGCCCCTCACCCTGCCGCCGACCCGGGACATGACGGCGCCGACGCCCACCCGGATCCAACTGACCGTGCCCGACGCCGCGGCCGACGTCGCGGTGCACGTCACGGCGAGGATCCCCGGATACCCGGACCAACGGCGCGAGCTGCGCGCCACACATTATCCGGCGATCGCCACACACGCGGTGCTCCCCGAGGTCGGCTGGGAGGAGGTCGCAAGGCTCCATCCCTACCTGGTACGCGACAAGGACGGCGCCCGACTCGGTCCGGGTCGCATCCAGATCGACCGGCCGCTGGTGCTCCCGTCCGGGGCAGCGCTGACGGTCGCCGCCGGGACCACGCTCGCGTTCGCCGACGGCGCGCTGATCCTGTGCCGCGGCGCGTTGCACATGACGGGCACGGCGCAGGACCCGATCCGCCTGCACCCGACGGGCGAGCGCTGGCGGGGCGTCGCGGTGCTCGGCTCCGGGGCGAAGTGTTCGTGGTCGCACGTGCAGGTCGAGCGCACCGGCGGGCTGCGGCTCGGTGAGTGGCAGACCACCGGGAGCGTGATGTTCTACGAGTGCGACGTACAGCTGCGTGACTGCAGCATCCGCGACAACCACAGCGAGGACGCACTCAATCTGGTCCGGTCGACGTTCGCTCTGGAGCGGGTGGACGTCATCCGCACCACCTCCGATGCGATCGACATGGACTTCTGCCGGGGGGTGGTGCGCGGCGGCACGATCCGCGATGCCGCGGGCGACGGAATCGACGTCAGCGGAACCACCATCGAGGTCGACGGCACCGCGTTCGATGGCGTCAAGGACAAGGCGCTGTCGGTCGGCGAGCAGAGCACGATGAAGGTCCGGTCCGTGACTGTGCGGCGCGCAGGGACGGGAGTAGCGAGCAAGGACGGGTCCAAGACGGAGCTGCGCCAGAGCACGTTCGAGGAGATCGTGCACGTGGCCTTGATGGCCTACGTGAAGAAGCCGGAGTTCGGCCCCGGCACGATCGACGCCCACGAGGTGACGATCCGCAGCGCCAAGAACGGCGTGCTGGCGCAAGTCGGCAGCCGGATCACCGTGGACGGGCGCGTCATCCAACCGGTCGAGCTCGACGTCGATGCGCTCTACAAGACCGGCCACATGCGCAAGAACTGAGCGGGACCACGATGCGCTTCGAGATCAAGGTCTGCTTCGCGCCGCACCACGCAGGCACCATCGACGCGTGGCTCGCGGCTCACCCGGACGCGTTCCGCAGCACGTTCGCACCGCGCCGCGTCAACAACGTGTACTTCGACACTCCGGATCTGCAGGCATTCGCCGAGAACCTCGCGGGCGTCAGCCGGCGCTGCAAGGTCCGACTCCGCTGGTACGGCGCTGACGACCTGCCGGAACGGGGCACACTGGAACTCAAGCACAAGCACGGCACGCTCGGCTGGAAGGACTCGTTCGCGATCGAAGCCCCGTACGTCTCCGGAGACAGCTGGGCCGACGTGCACCGCCGGATCCGCGCGCAGCTGCCACGGGACGTCCGCCGCGAGTTCGACGAGCACCCTCGAGCGACGTTGCTGAATCGCTACCACCGCCGCTATCTCGAGTCGGCCGACCGCGTGCTACGGGTCACCCTCGACACCGATCAGCAGATGTTCGACCAGACTCGAGCCCGCTCGCCCAACTTGCGCCGGCGGTCCCACATTCCCGACGTCCACGTGCTCGAACTCAAGTGCGAGGCGGAGGACCGACGCCGGGCGGTGCGCGCGCTTGCTTCGTGTCCGGTGCGCGTGACGCGGTTTTCCAAGTACGCGATCGGCGTCGAACTCCGCTGACGCGGAGTCCTCCCGGCGAGCACGTGACCCCGAGACAATCGGAACGAACCTGCCGATCGAAGTCCCGCGCGTGACGCTCGCGCGACAGTTGACACGCGGCAGCGCACCCGTGGTGTGACACCCCCTGAGGCCGGAGGTCCTGTCGCTATGCTCCGCGCCATCCCGACGCAACCGCGGCGCCACCGCCGACGACGAACGTCGTTCCAGCCGCCGAACATGAAACCCCAGATCTTCACGCTGTCGTTGCTTGTCGCCTGCGCGTTCGCACTGCCGGGCGCCGTATCCGCCGCCCCATCGCCGACCTCGATCGCGCAGCAACCACCCCCGCCCAACCAACCTCCGGTCGACTCGCCAGCCACACCGCAAGAGCCCGAACAACTCGGCCACGGGCCGATCCACGAGGCCTTCGGTACCCCGGTCTCGTTCGACGCCCAGCCCGGGCCGGTGGTGCCCAAGGAGCCACCGGCACCGGTCGAGGAACTTCCCCCGGAGGACAAGCCCACCGGCAACTCGGTGGTGTGGATCCCCGGCTACTGGAGCTGGCAAGCCGGCGTGCCCGACGACGCCGGTCAGCCCGGAGCGCCGAACCGACCGGCGCAGCCCGCACCAGCCGACGGCGGCGAGTTCCTGTGGGTAAGCGGGCTGTGGCGCGACGCCCCTCCGGGGCGCGAGTACGTCCCCGGCTACTGGCGCAAGGTACCCGGCGGCTCGCAATGGGTCTCCGGTTACTGGCGCAACACCACGAAGACCGACGAATCCTACCTGCCTGAGCCGCCGAGGACCCTCGAGCGAGGTCCGTCGAGCAAGGCCCCCGGGGATGACCGCATCTGGGTGTCGGGCAACTGGGTCTGGCGGATCAACCGCTACGTGTGGCAGCCCGGCTACTGGTCGATGGGGCGGCCGGACTGGATCTGGGTGCCGGCGACCTACGTGTGGACTCCCGGGGGGTTCGTGTACGTGAACGGGTACTGGGACTACCCCCCGGTGCGTCGCGGCGTGCTGTACGCACCGTGCCGGTTCCATCCCCACCTGCTGCGGCCAGGGATCGTGTGGACACCGTCGGTCGTGGTGAGCCTGAACCTCGCGTTCGACCACTGCTTCGTGGGCCCGCGCCGCCACCACTACTACTTCGGCGACTACTACGATCGGCGGTATGCCCGCGTCGGCTACGTCCCGGCGTTTCGGGTCTACCACAGCCGCGTCGCGTACGACCCGATCGTGTCCTACCGCCGCTTCGAGCACCGGAGGTCCGATCCGCGGTTCTTCGAGCGCGCGCGCACCAACTACGAGGTTCGCGTTCGGGACCTCGCTGCGCGGCCATCGCGTAGCTTCGCGGTCGCCCACGTCGGCGGTCGCGGTGGGCACTCGACCACGGTGCTGATCCAGCGGAACTCCCGCGCCGCACCGCGCCCCATGTCGGCCGAGCACCGCCGGGAATTCGTCGAGAAGCAGCGCACCTTGCAGCGGTTCAGCGACGAGCGAAGGGAGCGCGAGCACAAGGTGCAGACCGAACGCCGCGGCAACAACGAGGTACGACGCGAGCCGCAACACCGATCGCCGATCTCCGGCGAACGGTCGGACCGCGTCCGCACGCCGCCCAGCCCGCGCGGCGACCGCAACAGCGAACGCTCGCGTGGCGGCCGCAACGACCGGGGCCGCGGCGATCGTGAAGAGCGGCGCCGCGGCGATCGTGAAGAGCGGCGCCGTGGCGATCGCGGAGAGCGGGACGAGCGGCGCCGCTGAGTGGCCGGGCGGCCGGCCCCGCGCCCATGACGACGGGTGGACCGCAATGCCCATGTTGGCGGGCCGATCGCGGCGGTGAGAAAGTTCGGTACCGGGCGGATACCCTGGCCCGTTTCCGTGGATCTCCTTCGGATGCGTGCGACCCCCACTCGACGCCCGCCGGCCGGTGAGGCGGTGGGCCACGACGCGAACCCGGCCAGCTTTGCCGAGCTGCTGGTGCGCCGCCACCAAGTGGGGGTCTGGCGGTACCTGCGGGCGCTGGGGTGTCCAGCCGACCTGGCCGACGACCTGACCCAGGAGACCTTCGTCACCGCGATCCACAAGAACTTGATCACCCTGCCGGCCCCCGCGGTGGGCGGCTTCCTGCGCAGTACGGCGCGCTTCCTGTTCCTGCGCACGCGGAGCGTTGCGCGGCGGCGCGAGGAGATCCTCGTGGAGCTGGCCGACAGCGCCTGGCAGCGGGACTGCGCCGAGGACGATGGCGAGCTGTGGATCGAAGCCCTGCGACAGTGCGTCGAGTCCCTGCCGGGACGGGGGCGGGAGATCTTGACCAGGTTCTATCGGGATGGCGCATCGCGGGCCGAGGTCGCCGAGGAATTCCGGATGAAGGAGGCCGGGGTGAAGACCCTGCTGCACCGCACCCGGCTCGTGTTGCGTGACTGCGTCCGCCGGAGGATCCAATGAACGACCGCACCGACGAAACCCTGCGCGAACAGGTCGAAGAGCGACGCCTGGACTGGGCGCTCGCAGAGCTGGAAGGACTGCATCGCCCACCCGACCTGACGCACGCGATCCTGCAACGCTTGGAACAGTCCGCGCCGCAAGGCGGACCCGTTGGCGCGGACTCGTCCGACCCAAGCCGCATGCTGCCGAAGATCTTCGTCGCCGCCGCGGGGCTCGCGGTCGTGGCGCTCATCGCATGGTCGACGCACCGCGGTTCGCAAGCACCGGACGATTCCTCCGTCTCGCTGCCACCGCCGGTCTTGGTGCGCACCCCGGAGGAGATCCTGCGCCTGCCGAGCGATACGCGCAACCTCGCCGCCATGGACTGCGACGACGCCGAGCTCCGCGCGCTGCGGCGCGTGTCGCACCTCGAGCGACTCGAACTCCGAGTGCGGCGCGACGGCGGCTCCGGCCCGACCGAAGATGCGCTCGCCAACCTGGCCTCGCTCCCCAAGCTGCGCGAACTGGCGCTGACCTGGCAGCGCAAGCTCGGCGACGTCGGGGTGCGGCACCTCGGCAGTCTGCGGATCCTGGAGTCCTTGACGCTTTCCGGCACCGAAGTCGACCGCGACGGAGTGGGCGCGCTGGCCCGCCAGCTGCCGCAGCTGCGCAGCCTGGAGTTTCGCATCCTGCCAAAGCTCGGCGACGACTCCTTGCGGCAACTGGCGAAGATGCACTGGTTGCGTCGGTTGTCGCTGGACGGCTGCGGTGGCGTCACCGCCGAGGGTCTCCGCGCGTTGGGTTCGCTCCGTCAGCTGCAGGAACTGCGGCTGGCCGAACTCAACCCGAACCGGTCGAACGGGCCGAACCCGATCGACGACACGTTGCTCGCGACACTCGCCAAGCTGACCGATTTGCAGAAGCTGGAGATTCCCCGAGCCCGCCTCTCGAAGCGCGCGGTGGCGACCTTGTGCACCTTCCCCGCCCTGCGCGGACTGGACCTGTCCGGGTGCAAGGACATCGATGACGACGCGGTGCGGTGCCTGCTCGAGGCCTTGCCGCTGCAGAGCCTGCGCCTGAGCGGCACGTCGGTGACCCCATCGGTGATCGCCGACCTGTGCCGGGAGACCACGCTCACCTCGCTGGAACTGCGCGCCGAGTGGATGACTCCGGCGCTGCACCGGCAGCTGCGCACCCTGCCGCGACTCGGCTCGCTGGAGACCGGTCAGGACTGACGCGCGGCGCCGCGACGCGGCAGCCCACGGCATGCATCCCGAGAAGCCGACACCGCCCCAGCGTTGCCCGGTGTGCGGCTACCCGCTGCGCGTCGTTTGGGTGCACGGACACGGGCAGTGCTCGGTGTGCCACGGGATCCTCGCGCCGTGCTGCGATGGAGAAGTTGCCGACCAGCCGGGTCGTGGTGAAGAGTGCCCGCCACGACCTTTGACTCCGCCAACGCAACGACGCGACGAAGACCCGCAATCCGATCGGCGGCGCTCCTGACGGCGTGCAGAGTCGCGGTGCCCTGCCCAGCCGACGAGTGCGACTCATCGAGTTCGAATCCGGGTTGCGGCGCGCTCGGTCGCCTTCCTCGCGCTCGGACGCCAGCGTGGCGATTCACTCATCGCTCGCCGAGGAATGCGGACTCGCATCGCCGCCGCACAGCGCCACCCGCATCGCGGGATCCTGCCGGTAGAACTCGCGCAGCACTCCGTAGAGATCCGAGTGGCGGTGGCTCATGTCGACCGGACGCCCGAAGAACTGCTCGGTGGCGACGGCGAAGAACTCGCCGACATTGGTCGCCCCGTAGGCGTCCAAGAAAGTCGACTGGCCAGCGGACGACCGCTGCCTGAGCTCGCGGAACTCGCGGGTGCAAACCTCGACCCACCGCGCATGCTGCTCGCGAGTCGCCAGCGGCGGGGTTCCGTCGACCAGGCCGTCGAGCATGTCGAGCTTGTGGGCAAACTCGTGAAACACCACGTTGTGGCCGCGTTCCGGATGCACCGTGTCGTGCTTGACCGCGTCCCACACCAACAGCACCGGCCCGCCGAGCATCGCTTCACCAGCGATCGGCACCGAGGACATCTCGACCGTCAGCGCACCACGGTGCCCGGACATGCGGGAAGGCGGCACCACGGTCGACGGGTAGACCAGGATGCTCTCCACGTTGCGGTACAACACGTGGTCCATCCCGAGCACCAGCAGGCACGCGAGTCCGGCGATGGTGACGCGGATCTCATCGGTGAGCTCGAGCCCCCCACAGCCTTCCCAGTTCTTCTCGGCGACGAATACCTGGACGAGCTCCCGCAGGTACGTGCGCTCGTCGGGACCGAGGTGCTCCCAGTGCGTGATGTTGCGCTCGAGCAACCCGTCCCAGGACTCCGGGAACGGGTGCTCGAGGATCCACTTGCGTCGCAGGTCCGTGAGCCAGCCGAACATTGCCGCAGTCTAGGAGTCTGCGCCACAGAAGGGCGACTCA
>JACKIB010000001.1 GCA_020638695.1 Planctomycetota bacterium | reverse complement strand
AGGCGGCCTGGGTCATCGGCGCCGGGAGCGACGTCATGGTGCCCGCGCGGGTCGACCGGAGTGGTCCAGAACGCGATCATCGCGCTTGCCGCACGCCGCCGCCCGCGTCACCACGCGCACCGCTGCCAGCAACCCCGCCCGCTTCGCCACCCTCCTCACCGCCTGCACCGCCGCGCGGCGAGGCGCGCGGCTCGGAGGGATCCGCCCCGCGCGCCGGCAGAACCGGTCCGGCACCTCAACTGCGGCAACACGGCTCGGATCCGGCTGGTCTGTCGGCCGACGCGTTCGCCGATCCGGTTTCGGCACGATGCTCCGGGGTGGTCGGCTCATGAAGGGTCGGGGCCGGGCGGTGGCGTCGGGCGCTCGCGCGCGCGGACCGCCACCCGCGTTGGGCGCCACCCAGTAGAGCGGTGCCGCGCGCGGTTCGGCAACCCCGAACCGCCCGGGAATCCGCCGCCAGAACCTCGTGACCCGTCGCGGGTCGCCCGCATAATCGCCGCCGATGTCCAAGGCGCTGCTCCAAGCTCTGCGGCCGCACCAGTGGGTGAAGAACCTGCTGGTGTTCGTCGCGCTGGTGTTCGACCACCGGTTGGGCGAGTGGTCTTCGGTGCGCAGCGCGCTGATGGCGTTCGCGGTCTTCTGCCTGCTGTCGAGTTCCGTGTACCTGCTGAACGACGTGATCGATCGGGAGGCGGATCGCGCGCATCCGCGCAAGCGCAACCGACCGGTGGCGTCCGGTGCGCTGCCGGTCCCGGTGGCGTTGCTGGCCTCGCTGCTGGCCGCCGGTGGGGCGGTGGGCTGGGGCTTCGCGATGTCGGATTTCGCTCGGCCGGGGTTGCCGTTCGTCGCGCTGCCGATCGCCTACCTGGTGCTGCAGCTCGGCTACTCGTTCCTGCTCAAGACGATGCTGATCGTCGACTGCCTGTGCATCGCGCTCGGCTTCCTGTTCCGGGTGCACGCCGGCAGCGTCGCGCTGGTCGACGTCAAGAGCAGCTCGTGGCTGCTGTTGTGCACGTTCTTCTTCTCGCTGTTCGTCGCGTTCAGCAAGCGGCGTGACGAGGTGATCAACGTGTCCGACGGCAGCGGGGCGACGCGCAAGACGATGAAGCGCTACACCCAGCAGTTCCTCGACCAGGTGATCCCGTCGCTGGCGGCGATCAGCATCCTCAGCTACGCGCTCTACACGGTCGCCGCGGAGACGATCCAGAAGCACCAGAGCCGCAACCTGATCGTCACCGTGCCGATCGTGGTGTACGGTGTCTACCGCTACCAGTACCTCGTCTCGCAGGGGCGCGAGGTCGGCGACCCGGCGCGGGTGTTGTTCCGCGACCGTCCGCTGGTGCTCAGTGGGCTGGCCTACGCCTTGGTGGTGTGGTTGGCCATCACCCTTCGACCGCTCCTGTGATCGCTTCGCCGTGCACCCCATGGACACCGCCGATTTCCGCAGCGACACCCTGACCCGGCCCGACCAGGCGATGCGCGACGCGATGGCGACCGCTGACGTCGGCGACGACGTGTTCGGTGAGGACCCGACGGTGGCGGAATTGGAACGCGAGGCGGCGGCGTTCCTCGGCCAACCGCGCGCGCTGTTCGTGCCGTCCGGCACCATGGCCAACCAGATCGCGCTGGCGGTCCACTGCCGACCCGGCGACGAGATCCTGTGCGACGCGCGCAGCCACGTGTTCCTCTACGAGGGCGGCGGTGCGGCGCGCTGGACCGGCGCGCAGCTGTGGCCGTTCGCCAGCGACGCCGGGTTCCCGCGGCCTGAACAGCTCGCCGGGATGGTGCGGGCGGACGACCCGCACCTGCCGCGCACGCGCGTGTTGGCGCTGGAGAACACGCACAACAGCGCGGGTGGGCGGGTGCTCGGGCCGGTAGCCGCGGCGGCGCTGATCGCGGAGGCGCACCGCCTGGGACTGCAGGTGCACGTCGACGGAGCGCGGCTGGCGAACGCCGCGGTGGCCAGCGGGGTCGCGGCGGGCGAACTGGTCGCCGGGGTCGATTCGGTGTCGCTGTGCTTCAGCAAGGGGCTCGGCGCGCCGGTAGGCTCGGTGATCGCCGGCAGCGCAGAGTTCGTCCATCAGGCACGGAGGGTGCGCAAGGCGCTCGGCGGTGGGATGCGCCAGGTCGGAATCCTGGCGGCGGCGGCGCGCCTGGCGCTGCGCGACGGTCCCGCCCGGCTGGCCGTCGACCACCGGCGCGCCAAGGCGGTCGCCGAGGCGCTCGCGCCGCTGCCGGCGTTCGCGGTCGACCTCGACGCGGTGGAGAGCAACATCCTGATGCTCGACGTCACCCGCGCCAGCGCCAAGGATCTGCTCGAGCACCTGGAATCGCACGGAATCCGCGCCATGGTATTCGGACCGCGGCGGCTCCGTTTCGTGTTCCACCGCGACCTCACCGACGCGCACGTCGACCGCTGCATCGAGCAGGCAACCGCCTGGGCGCAGCGGGGGTGATGCGCCCGAACCCGAGCCCGAATCCGAGCTACCGACCGTGAGCATCTTCAAGGCCTACGACATCCGCGGCACCCATCCCGACCAGATCGACGAGGCGATGGCGCGCCGCATCGGCGCGGCATTCGCCCGCTTCCTGTCCGCCAAGACCCTGGTGGTCGGGCGCGACATGCGCACCATGGCGCCGGCGATCCAAGACGCGTTCTGCGAGGGCATCATGGACCAGGGGTGCGACGTGCTCGACATCGGCATGTGCTCGACACCGATGGGTTACTACGCGATGGGCAAGCTGCCCTGCGACGGCGGCGCGGTGGTGACCGCGTCGCACAACCCGAAGCAGTACATCGGCTTCAAGATGTGCCGCGAAGAGGCTCGGCCACTCAGCTCCGACTACGGCATCCAGGACATCCGCGCGCTGGTGGAAGCCGATGACCTACCGCCCGCCGAGCGGCGCGGCAAGCGCGATCAAGTCGACGTGAAGCGGGACTTCGTCGACCACATCGCCGGGTTCGCCCGCGGCATCGCGCCGATGACCATCGTGGTCGACTACGCCAACGGCATGGGGGCGCACGAGGCTCCGGCGATCTTCGCCAAGATCCCCGGGCTGAAGGTGGTGCCGCTGTTCGAGGAGCTCGACGGGACCTTCCCCAACCACGAGGCAAACCCGCTGCACGAGCCGAACCTCGACGACCTGCGCGCCGCGGTGCGGAAGCACGGTGCGCCGCTCGGGGTCGCGTTCGACGGCGACGCGGATCGCTGTGCGTTCGTCGACCAGGAGGGGCGCACGGTGCACGCCGACCTCGCCACCGCGATCCTGGCGCGCGGCATGCTGGCGCGGCACCCGGGCAAGGGCATCATCTACGACCTGCGCTCCTCGAAGGTCTTGCCGCGGGAGATCGAGCGACTCGGCGGCCGACCGGTGCGCGAGCGGGTCGGGCACTCGTTCATGAAAGAGACCATGCGCCGCACGGACTGCATCGGCGGCGGCGAGCTGTCGGGCCACTTCTACTTCGCGGAGAACTACTACACCGACTGCGGGGTGCTGGCCTGCATCCTGATGCTCAACCAGTTGAGCGAGGAGGGTGTGACGCTGAAGGCGGCGGCCGATGCGCTGCGCGTCTACCACGGCACCGGTGAGGTCAACTTCCGCGTCGCCGACAAGGACCAGAAGCTGCGCGCTGTGGAGGCGGCGTTCGCCAGCGGCGAGATCGACCACCTCGACGGGGTGACCGTGACCTACCCGGACTGGTGGGTGAACGTGCGGCCGAGCAATACCGAGCCGTACTTGCGGATGTGTCTGGAGGCCGACACGCAGGCGTTGCTCGAGCAGAAGCGCGCCGAGCTGTACGCGATCCTCGGCACGCCGGTCTGAGGTCTACCGTGCGCACCAACGCATCCCGCCCGATCCGCATCATCGGCGTGCCGATGGACCTCGGCGCCGGCCGTCGTGGCGTCGACATGGGGCCGTCCGCGATCCGGTTGGCCGGCGTGGCGACGGCGTTGCGCGAGCTCGGCTACACGGTGCTCGACGCCGGCGACGTCGCGGTGCCCGCGCCCGAAGCGCACGATGCGGGTGACCCGAAGGCGCGCTTCCTCAACGCGATCTACCACGTCTGCGATCGACTGCGGCTGCGGGTGCGCCGCGCGCTGGAGGCCGGCGAGATCCCGCTGGTGCTCGGCGGCGACCACAGCATCGCGATCGGCTCGGTCACCGGCGTCGCCGAGTTCCACCGGCAGCGTGGCGAGCGGGTCGGGGTGATCTGGGTCGACGCCCACGCCGACATGAACACCCCGGACACCACGTTGTCGGGCAACATCCACGGGATGCCGCTCGCCACCCTGCTGGGGATGGGGGCGGATCGATTGGTGTCGATGGCGGGGTTCCAACCCAAGGTGGACCCGCGCAACGTCTGCTTGATCGGCATCCGCAACCTCGACGACAAGGAGAAGGTGCTGGTGCAGCGCACCGGCCTCCACGCATTCACGATGCGCGACATCGACGAGCGCGGGATCAAGTGGGTGATGGAACAGTCGATCGGCTACGCGACCGACGGCACCGCCGGGATCCACATGTCGTTCGATCTCGACGGGATGGACCCGTCGTACGCGCCGGGCGTGGGCACGCCGGTGCGCGGTGGGATCAATTGGCGCGAGTCGAACCTTCTGATGGAGATGCTGGCCGACACCGGCAAGATGACGAGCATCGAGATCACCGAGCTCAACCCGATCCTCGATGTGCGCAACGAGTCCGGGGTCGTGGCGGTGGAGCTGATCAGCTCCGCGTTCGGCAAGAGCATCCTCTGAAGGGGACGGGGCGGGTCGATTCCGCGGCGGAACGGGTTCACGGTGCTGTGTGGGCTGGCCGCCGCGTCGCGGCCGTCTTGGCCGAACCCGTTCGTGTTCGCGGCGCGGCGATGCGCAACGTCGCTGCTGGGCTCGTCGAACGTCAGAATTCGCCTCTCGACGGGGTCGCACCATCCCTTGTGCGAACGACCTCCGCCTTCCTGGCCGGCAACAACCGGGATCCAGTCAAGGGCGATCTCGCGACGCGGCGGGTGGGTCGCTTGCGCCAGGCGGGCCGACCGGTCGGACCCTTCGCGGCCAAGGCTTGGAAGGCACCGGAGAATCCGCGCGTGCTGGCACGATTCGCGGCCTCTGCAGCTCATGGCGGAGCCGAGCGTCGATTGCGCGCGGTGAGGCGATCCAGGGCGGTGTGCCACGGGCTCTTCCGCAGCACCCGACGCTTCCGCCGGGCGCGCAGCTACTCGGACTTGGGAGCGACCAACCGCAGCACCGCGGGCGGCAGGTTCGCCAGTTCTTCCGGCGACGCACCGCCCAACTTGGCGAGCCGGTAGGCGCGCACCGCAGCCAGGCGGAGCTCGTTCCCCGCGTGGGGGTCCTTGAGAATGCGCAGCAGTAGCGACGGGGCGTCGGGGTGGCCGCTGGCGACCAGCGCGTCGAGACGCAGCGGCAGCCGCAACGCGTCCTCTACCGTCGTGGCCGGGTGGATCCGCTTGTCGATCGGCGCCTTCGCGGCGGCCAGCGCACCCGCGAGGATGCGTGCGGCGTGGGGTCGATCCGTGCCGAAGAACAGCGTGCTCGCCACCGGGCCGATCTCGGCCCATCCGGCCTCCGCGACCACCCGCGTGGCCTGCACCCGCAGTTCGAACGGCGTGCCGATGTCGCGCGCCGTCTCCAGGTTGCGCCGCACGAAGCCGTCGCTGTGTGGTCCGGTCTTCGCCGCGGTCATCGCGGCGCGCAGTCGCGGGTCCGGTGTCGCGAGGATCCGTGCCTCCACCTGGTCGCGCAGCTCGCCGCCGCCGAGTCGCAGCGCGGTGTGGATCGCCGCACCGACCAACACCGGGTCCTGTGTCTGCAGCGCTTGGGCCGCCAGCTCGAGTGCCTCCGGAATGCGCCGCCGGGCGAGCAGGCGGAGTGCCTCAGCGCGCACCGTCGACTTGCCGTGGGTGCGGGCGAGTCGAATGACGTGTCGGATCTCCTCGGGCGCCATGTCCAGGCGCGGGTCGGCCAGCGCGCGCAACGCGGCGCGGAGCAGCTCCGGGTTGTCGCGGCGTAGGGTCGCGACCAGCGCCGCGGCGTTCTCCTTGCTCGGCACCTGCGCCAGGTTGGCGGCGACCAGCGACAGGATCGGTTGCCGGCGGTAGGAGGCGTTCTCCAATACGTTGCGCAGAACGGTCACCCGAGAAGGGTGAGGGGTGCGCAGCATGCCGACCAGCAGCGAGCCGAGCAGCGGTCGCATGCGCCGCGGGCTGGACCCGTCCAGCCGCTCGAAGAACTGATCGATCGCGGGGACTCGCGGCTGTTCGGCCAAGAGCCCCAACGCCAGCGCCGCGAGGGGGCGGTCGGGGGCGTCCTTCGGGCCCTTGTCGAGGATCCGCTGCAGCAGCACGTCGGTGCCCGGGTGCCCCAGGTGGCCGAGTGCGAGGATCGCGCGGTGGCGCGCCGCGGGGTGTGGGTCGGCGGCGAGCGCCAGCAGCGGAGCGTAGAAACTGGGTGACCCGGTGCTGGCGAGCGCCAGGGCCGCCTCGCCGCGTAGCTCGGGGGACGTGGACTTCAGCAGCGGCTCGATCGCCACCACCAGCGGGTCCGGGACCAGCCCCTGTGCGGCCACCGGCGTCCCGACCAGGAGGGCGAGGCGAGCGATGCCGCAACACAGTTGAGCGATTTGCCGCATGGTGGATCGGTGTCTTGGAGCTGGCCGGGGCCGGTAGGATGCCGCGGAGTACGACGACTCACGATACGCGAGTCGGATTCCGCCGATCACACGAACTTCGCATCGGGCCGCTGCCGCGCGCCGCTGAAGAGCAATTCGCGTTCCTTATATGCCGCTTGCCCACCTGGACTGCTTCTCTGGCGTTTCCGGCGACATGTGGGTCGGCGCGCTGCTCGATCTCGGCCTGCCGCTCGACGAGCTCGCGGCCGCAATCGCCACGCTGCCGCTGAACGGGGTCCGGCTGCACGCCGAGAGGGTGCGGCGCGGTGGCTTGATGGGCACCCACTTCCGGGTCGAGGAGCCTCCCGGTGCCCCGCAGCCGCACCGCCACCTCAGCGACGTGTTGGCGATCCTCCAAGGGGGCGCGCTGCCGGCTTCCGTAGTCGAACGCGCGAGCGCGGTGTTCCGCCGCATCGGTGAAGTCGAGGCCGCCGCGCACGGCGTGTCGATCGAGGCGGTGCACTTCCACGAGGTCGGTGCCGTGGACACCATCGTCGACATCGTCGCGGTGCTGCTCGGCTGCCACCTGCTGGGGATCTCGTCCATCACCTGTTCGACCGTGACCACCGGCTTCGGCACCGTGGCTTGCGCGCACGGCACCATGCCGGTGCCCGCCCCGGCCACGGCGGCGTTGCTGCACGGCGTGCCGACGCGTCCCGGCAGCGTCGCCGGCGAGTGCACCACGCCGACCGGCGCCGCGCTGCTGCGCGAGCTGGTCGACGCATTCGAACCCGACCGCTGCTGGGTGACCGACCGCTGCGGCTACGGCGCGGGAACGCGCGACGACGAAGCACGCCCCAACCTGCTGCGCATCGCGCTCGGTCGCGCGGTGGCGCAGGCGTCGGAGTCGGTGCTCGACGAGCTGTCGCTGCAGGTCGACACCGCGACCGGTGAGGAGCTCGCGTTCCTGATCGACGGTGTGCTGGCGCGCGGCGCGGTTGACTGCTTCGCGACCCCGGTGCAGATGAAGAAGGGGCGACCCGGTTGGTCGATCACGTCGCTGGTCGATCCCGCGCATCGCGAGACAATCGCCGCGTTCCTGCTCGAGGAGTCGACGTCGCTCGGGCTGCGGTATCGCCGCGTGGAACGCGTGGTGCTCGAGCGCTGGCAGGAGGTGCGCGACACGCCGTTGGGTGCCGTGCAGTTCAAGGTGGCGCGGCTGCCGTCGGGCCGCGTGGTGCAGCGGCCGGAAGACGGGGAGGTGCGGCGTCTGGTGGGGGAGACGGGCCGCAGTCGACGGGAGATCGTGGCGGTGTTGCTGGGGGTCGGGGGGTGAGTGGGCGCCGGGGCCGGGCGACCGGGCGAAGCTGAGCGGAAACGCTCGTTCGACGGTGCTGACGAGGCTTACGGTGCGCGCCGCCGGCGTTTGCCGTGAGAACGACAAGTGAAACCTGAGCGTGGGGCTTGACCACGCTGGGATATCGGGTATGAGCGCTAGGTGAAAGGGCTGCCGGTTCACGCTGGCTGCCGGTTCACGCTGGCTGCCGGTTCACGCTGCAAGGAGACCAGAAGTGCCGGCCACGACCACGATCCGTTGTGCGCGCAGTGCGCCGCGACTCGGCGACGAACGGGCGGTCGACTGCGTCCTCCCTGCTCACCAAGCAACCGTTCGGGAGAAGCACACATGAAGGATCACAGCACGGGTTCGTGGCGGGGATGGTGTGGGTGCCTGTTCATCGCCGCCGCGTTGGTGGCGCCGGTCGCCGCGCAGCGGACGGACTTCACGTTCCACATCCACGTGGATCCGATCCACGGCAACGATCAGGCGGCGTTTCGCGGCAACCCGACCGTGCAGACGCAGGGTGCGAGCGGGACGCGTTGGGATCTGTGGTTTCCCGGCGCGGCCCCCGTGCTGGCCAAGAACCAGTTCAACCTTCCGCTGGGCATCCACCCGGCGCAACCCGCCACCAGAATCCAGGGCGACCTGATCCAGGCCCCGCTCCCCTTCAAGACCATCACCCGCGGCGAAGGGGCGTTGGCCTACATCCTCAACCACATCTTCAACAACAGCCCCACGCCCTACCTGCCGGTGACCATCACCGGCAACAAGCGGATCACGCGCATCATCATCCACTGCCTGCCGGGGCTCTACGGGCCGAATCCCACCAACGCGACGGACCCCGACAGCGGGCTGCGTTGGAACGACGAGGACTTCCCGGTGCGCATGATGCACGGTGTGTGCCTACAGGGCACATCCGCCATGGACACCATCTTCGACGCACGGAATCGCGTGCCGACGCAACAGCGATTCACCGGCGACAACGCCGTGATCGCGTTCGTCCCGGCGCCGATCGGCACGACTCTTCCGCCATCGTTCTTTTCTGACACGTTCGTGGATGGGGTCACGATCCGGAACAACACACAGCTGTTCCCGATAGCATCGGTCCCGGGCGTCCCGGGCAATTGGGGCAATGGCTCGGGAGTGGGCGTGTACATCGGGGGTGAGTACAGCAATCAGAGCTTCAGCCCGATCGTCTCGAACTGCTTCATCGTGAACACCGTCGTCGGGGTGGCCATCGAGTCCAGGTGGGACGATACGACCGTGCCGGCGACTTCGGTCTTGCCGAATGCGCGGCCGCTGATCGTCAACAACACCATTCATCCGTGGAAAACCGTGCCAGCGACCGACTACAGCTATGCCATCTGGAACGGGAATCGGTATCCCACGGGGAACTTTCTTCCTGGGCTACCGGTGCTGGGATCGTTCAACATAGGAACAGCGCAACCGATCATCTTGAACAACATCCTGGATGCGTTTGGGCCTCAGGTCACGGTACTGCCACCACCGCCCCCGCCGACGATCGCACCCGCGCCGCAGGTTGGTCCCTACGCGATGGCTGGAGTGCACTGGGATGACTGCCGACTGAGCAGCTACATCGACATGGCGGGAGGTGTCGTGCCCACCACGTACAACCCGAACGCGTACCAGCTGGGGACCCTCGGGGGTGCGCAGACCGTCTGGGGTGAGGTCTTCACGGGTCCCGCCCTTCCGGGTTCGACCGCATACCGCTACTTCGTGGGCGCCGGCGCGACTCCCGTATGGCCGGTCCCGGCCGTGCTTGATTCGGTTGCCGTGGTGTTTGTCGACGCGCTGACCGGCTTTCAGATCAACGTTCCTGCACGGCCGGCCTCGGTGCCGGGGCCACAACCGTACGTTCCCGGAGTCGACATCGCCCCGTACACCGACCCTTCCAGCTCGGTGAACGTGCTCTACATCCGCGATGTGTTCCGCAACTACATCGATGCGCCGGTCGGAGCACCATTCCGCTGCCAGCATGACTACCGGCTGGCGCCGACGGTGCGGACGGCGCAGGGCGTCGCGGGAACCAACCCGCTGATCGGTGCCGGATTGAACGAATCGCCGGATGGCTCACCGAACGCGGCGGGCAACGTGATCCTCGGCCACAACTACTTCGGCAAGCCGACCTTCACCTTCCCGGCTCTTCAGTCCCCGCTCGACTTCCCCACTGCGTCCGAGCACCACTGGGACTGGGATGCGGATGGCTTCGGCAACCCTCGGATCGGTACCAACATCCTCTTCGCGGGCGTCCCGAAGTTCTACCGCGACTGCTACGAGCAGGGTGTGCTCGGCGAAGATCGAGAAGCTGTCCTGGCCAAGATGTTCTTTCGCTCGTCGTCTCCGTTGCGAAGCGAGGCAGAGAACTGGTTCCTGAGCGAACTTCGCGGCCGCTACGACGTCGTGTTGAAGTACGTCGCCCGACACCCAGGATGCACGAACGGCGACATCGAGGCACACGTCCGGGAGATCAGCAACGACACCGCGGAGCAGGTCGGCGGATATCTGAAGGTCCTCCGCGAGAAGTACCGAATGCTGGAGCGACGCCTGCCGATCTTCGCCAGGCCCTCGGCACGCCGCGGTCGGTACTACCTCCGAGACAACTTCCTGCGCAGCTGGCTAGCTGCTCTGCACAGCCCGGTCTCGGCCCTCAACTTTCGCCCCGAGCGCGAATTGGTGGACAAGGCGAACGACGGCCTGCGGCGCGCCGAGGGCCACGGCCTCGAACGCCTCGTCGCCCAGCTCTACGAGGAGCGCAGCCGGAAGGCGGTGGGTGACTTCCAGCTCACCGCGCGGGTCGAGGGCTTCTGGGATCGCAGCGACACCGAGATCGACCTGGTCGCGCTCGACGAGGAGTCGAAGACCATCCGATTCGGCACGTGCAAGCGAAGCCCTGGCAAGCTCCTCGGTCAGCTCGAGGCGTTCGACGGTCACGTCGAACGATTCCTGAACGCGCACCCGAAGTACGGATCCTGGAAGATCGAGAAGGCTGCGTTCTCCGCTTCGATCCCTGCTGAGTTGCGACGACCCTTGGCGGAGCAGGGCTTCATCGCGGAGGATCTGAGCGACCTCACGCGTGGACTATGAGGAGGAGTCCAACTCGCTTGCCGCCGGCTGCGCATCGCCACCACGCCACGACCATCCCGCCGCGGGCTATCGTCCTGAGGTTCCTCCCGACCCGCCAAGAGCGACCGCCGGCCTCTTGGTGCTCCTGCTCGTGACTTGTTGGGCTCCAGGATGCACGATCATCGCCGGGTGGCGGGGGTGTGCTTGTTGTGGGGGATGGGGTCGAGTGGGTGGATTGGCGGTTGTTGATCCGGGAATGGCGGGCCGGCATCTGCGGTGCGGATTCGGTGTGGATCCCCGGGGGCGATGGCGACGAGCTCCTCCTTGCCATCCTTTGTGGCTCCCATGACCACGAGGATGCACTGGCGATCATCCCCCAGCCGCACGTTGAAGTGCACGCCGTCGACCCAGAGGTAGACGTAATGCTTGCCTGAGAGCGAGCGTCGGCTCCACTCCTGGCTCTCCTTGGACCATATCCCATGGGGCGGGGCCGACACTTGCACGATGCGGGCGCCGGGAACACGGATGTCATTCGCCCTGGCTGTGTTCGCAAGAGCAAATCTCGGGCACCACGACCTGCCAGGCATCTCGGCGCAGACGAACTCGGAACCCATCGGCTTCATCCGAGCGGTGGCGCACCAAGATCGCTGCCACACGCACCTCTCGCACCTGCTCGGCGCGAGGCCGCCAACGTCGAGCCGCAGCCTTGGACAGCGCGCCCACGCGCACGCCACCGGCGGTCTCGAGGAACACACCGCCATCGTTCACCACCATGTTCAAGCGATCGCCGGTCGCGACGTCCTCGAGCGCGCGTTCGATCTCCGCGTGGTGGGAAACCCGTCCGGCGAAGGACAGGGCGATGTCTGCCTGGCTGAGGAGCTCGCACCGCAACTGCGGCGCGGACCCGGTAGACGTCGCGACCTCGACTCGGGAACGATGGAACGACGCACCTCGGAATGTGGCAATCCAGGGTGCCCCGCCCGGCCTGCAGTGCATCAGAGTCAGCGTCTCTCGGGCTCGCGTCATGCCCACGTAGTACAGCCGGCGCCGTTGTTCCGGAGAATCGTGATTGCGACCTCTCCAGCCACCGTCGAGCAGGATCACGTGGTCGTACTCGGCTCCTTTGCTGCCGTGCACGGTGCCGAGCATCACCCCGGACCCGATCACGCGCTCGCGCCGCTGCTCGAGCAGCACCTCGCCGAAGAACTCGCGCAACTGCGACCCGAGATCCGGATACCCGCGGTACTCGTCGAGGAAATCCTCGGTCGTTTGCGCGACGAGCGCCACGTTGCACTCGCGCGGGAATCGGCTGCGCAGGCGCGCCAGGAGGTCGTTCAGCACCTCCGTGTCGACCGGGACGGGTGCCGCGTCCACTGCGCTCAGGAACTCCTGAACTTCGCGCAAGCGGAACAGCGAGTAGCTCTTGTCCGCAGTGACGCGGTAGCGGACGGGAATTCCCTCCTGCTCGAGCACGGCGCGAACCGGATCGAGCAGCGCACGCGTTGGCGACAGGACAGCGCAGCGTTCGGGAGTGATCTTCGCGTCGCACGCCCAAAGGCGCCGCAGCTCTCGGAGCACGACCGGTGCCTGCCCGGCGATGCCGGGGATCTCGAGGATCTGCACGCGGCCGCGGGCCGGGTGGTTCAACTCCTCGAAGCGCCCCCCTGGCGCGGCCTGCTGTCGCGCGCGGTCGACCCGGATCGGGGTGTCGCGTTTCAATCGCTCGCGGTTCTGGGCGATGAGCTGCCCGGAAGCTGCCAGGATGTGCGCGGTCGATCGGTAGTTCTCGACCAACGAGAGGCGGCGGGCCGAGTAGTCCGACTCGAAGCGGCGCAAGAACTCCACGCTGGCATGGCGGAACTCGTAGATGTTCTGGTCATCGTCGCCCACGGCGAGCACCGTCAGCTTCCGGTCCGGGTCGCGCAACGTGCGTCCGGCGATCGCGGAGACGAGCTGATACTGCTCCGCGTCGATGTCCTGGTACTCGTCCACCAGGATGTGGCGAAACCCGGCCAACAGGCGGTCGCGCAGCTCTTCGCTGTCGGTGGCCGCCGTGTCGGAGCTGCCCGGAGCGAGCTGCGCGACCGCGGCTCGCATGAGTTCGACGAACGCCACGTCCGGCGTCGCCCCGGCCTCGATCCTGTCCGCTGGCGAGCACCCGAGCAGCCGGCACGCCATCCCGTGGTAGGTCTGCACCAACACGCCGCCGCTGTCGTCACCGACCAGGTCGCGCAGCCGGCGGCGAAGTTCGAGGCCGGCGCTCCGGTTGTAGCAGAGCACCAGGATCGCACGCGCGGGGACACGCTTGACGCGCAATAGGTATGCGCAGCGGTGCACTACCACCCGGGTCTTGCCCGAGCCGGGTCCGGCCAAGACGAGCAGGGACTCGTTCTCGTTGGCCGTGACCACCTCCCGCTGTTCCGCGCTGAGCCCCTTGACGATCCTCCGCCACGACTCGGCGCTGGTGGCCCGCTCGAGCTCGGCACGCCGCTTCTTGAAGTGGCGATCCAGAAACACGTCCCGCGGCAGCCGGAAGTAGTCGTCGAGCAACCGCAGGCCATCGGCGGGGGACCGCTCCATGCGCTGGGCGAATTCGTGCATGGTGTGGATCTGGACGGTGCGTTCGTTCTGGTGTTCAGCCAACGGCAGGTAGTCGTCCCGGGTGTAGTTCCGCCGTCCCGGACTCTCGGGCACCCGCAGGATCATCGCCTGCCGAAACACCGCGAACCCCTTGTGCAGCACGACCGCCCCGATGCGGTGCAAGAACAACAGCGCGTACTCGATCTCGGATGGCGGATCCGGCGCGGGATCGCTGCGCAGGTGCAGGTCCTGCCGAATCGCCGCCAGCAGTTGCTCGAGGGTGAACTCCACCAAGAGCGACGCGCCGCGCATCTGGGCATCCGGCAACCGATCGTGCAACACCTGCAGGCACACGTGCGCGACCCTGTGGCGGCGCCGCGCCGTGTCGAACACCTGATCCCAGGTGCCTCGGACCTCGACCTGGCAATGATCGCTGGCAGTGAACCGAAGCCTCAGGCCCGCCGCACGTGATCCCGCGTGCGCCGCGCGGTCGGCCATGGATCCCAAGACCTTCTGCATCTGCAGCAGGGGGGCCGTCCCCATGCGCGTGGCCAACGCCTGGCTCAAACTTCGCAGACGCAAGGGATAGCTGCGGTGCGGTTCGGGGTCGGGCTCTTGCTCGCGCAGGATCGCGAGAATCTCCATCTCCAAGCTCGCTGCGTGATCCAAGGCGGGACGAGACGCGCCCGCCACGCCATGACGCAGGAAGGCCGTCATTTGCAGGCCGCTGGACAACAGCCGGGCCTTCTGCATCTCCAGCAGGGTGCGCAGGATCCATCGGCCCGCGGTCGGGGCGTGGCTCGTGTTCACGACGCCCACCACTTCGGGAAGTCCGAGGAGGTCATCCGAGACCAAGCCCTCGTCGCTGTCGGCGTTCATCAGGCGCCGGAGAATCGCCTTCCACGCGGCTGCCTTGCGCCCCGGTAGGTTCAACGCACGGAGCTTCTCCTCGGCCAGGTCGAGGGAGGCCACGAGGGGCCGGCCCTGGAACACCGAGGTCGCGTTCTCGTCGCGGAACAGGAACTTGCCCCGCTCGAGCCAAGCGATGGCGGTCACCACCCGAGTCGGGGCGTTCCGGTCGTTGGGGTCGATGCGCTCCGCCAGCCCCTCGTCCTGCAGGATCTCACCCGAAGTGCAGATGGCCTCGCGGACCTCCTCGTGCGCGCCCGCGATCCGAGCTGGGCGAGCGAGGTGGCGAACACGCTTCAGCACGCCGCGCAGGTCGCGGAGGTCGAGGCGCGACGCCGCCGCGAACCGGAACTGCAGCTCGATGTCGTCGGGCGCGAACAGCAGCACCGCCTCGGCCGGCTGCCCATCTCGACCCGCACGCCCGACCTCCTGCACATAGGCTTCCAGCGACCCGGGGATGTCGAAGTGCACGACCAGGCGGACATCCGGCTTGTCGATCCCCATGCCGAACGCGTTGGTCGCGCAGACCACGCGGCTCTCGCCGCTGAGGAACCGCTCCTGCACCGCCTTCTTGCTCGGAACATCGAGACCGGCGTGGAACGCCTCGGCCGGGATGCCGGGCACTTCAAGCAAAGCCGCCAACTCTTCGGCGCCGCGGCGGGTGGCGGTGTAGATCAGCACGCTGCCGGTGGGGTGCAGCGCGAGCTGCTCGGCGACGATCTCCCGAACGCGCGTTACCTTGGCGGCGCCGGACGCAGCCTCGACCCGCAGGGTGAGGTTCTGGCGCGGCTGGTGGCCATCGAAGTACTGGAGCTCCTGGCCCAGTTCGCTCCTGAAGTGCAGGAGGATCTCGTCGCGCACCTCTGGCTTCGCGGTTGCCGTGACACAGACTATCGGTGCGCACGCCACTCCTTGCTCCGCGCTGAACTCGCGGATGAAACGCGCTGCGTAGAGGTAGTCGGGTCGAAAGTCATGGCCCCACTTGGACAGGCAATGCGCCTCGTCGAACACCCACGCGCCGATCTCGCGGAACGCGATTGCGCGGTGGAACGTGCTGTTCCGCAGCTGCTCCGGCGACACGTAGAGGATCCCCGCATGCCCCGAGCGGATCGCATCCAACGCCGCGCGGCGTTCGGGTGGTGTGAGGCGACCGGTGAGGGCCACGGCACAGTCGGCGTTGGTCTTGCGCACGAAGCTGTCGACCTGGTCGTGCATCAGCGACTGCAGCGGGGAGATCACCACCGTCAAGCATCCGCGCCGCAAGTAGCGTTGGATCGCCGGCAGCTGAAAGCACAGCGACTTGCCGCCACCCGTCGGCAACAGCGCCAACAGCGGTCGATCCGCGAATCCGGCGTCGACGATCGCACGTTGCGCGGGACGACCATCCGCGGTCAGCGTCGGGGTGGGGCGGAAGTCGGGGTAGCCGAACCACCTGGTGAGCTGTCTGACCGCGTCGTGCATCCGCACGCACCAGCCGCAGCCCGGGCGATGGCAGGGGACGTCGCGCAGCGCGTGCAGCAGTTCCGCGACCTTCGGGAACCGGCGTCGCACCCAGGGCATGACGACGGAGGGCGAGAGGGCGTCAGGAGTTCCTCCGACTCGCAGCCAGGCGACCACGAACAACAGGTCGAGCTGCAGATCGGGTGGTTGCTTGGCAAACGGCAGCAGCGCCTGCCGCGCCGTTGCACACGATCGGTCGGCGAGCAGAGTATCGAGGTCGGTGTCGAGGTCGGTGGCCGGCGCGGTGATCGTCTCGAACGCGAGCGCGAACCCAGCGCTGGCCTGCGGGCTGATCGAGGCCAGACCCCGCGCACCCAATGAGCGAAGCACGCGGACGAACCGCGGCTCCGCGGCTGCGAGCTTGCGCAAGCGCTGGCGGGCGTCGTGCAGCACCCGCGCCGAGATCCGCGAATCGCCTACCGGGTCGTTGACCGCGTCGCGAACCAACTTGTAGTCCTTGACCAGCGCGTGGTACGGGTGCTCGGCGAACGCGATGGTCGACAGCACGAGCGTGTCGACGACCGGCTTCTCCAACAGACGGAGTTCCGGCGCGTGCTTGCGCAGCCACGGCAAGTCGTGCCACAGGACGTTGTGGCCGAAGACGAATTCGGCCGGGGCAGCGAAGGCGTCGAGGTCCTGCAGGGCCAGCGATCGGTCGACCCGAGAACGACGGAACTCCGCGTCGCCCAGTATTGCGCCGACGGCGCTCAGGCGGCCAAGGCCATCGAGTTCGAGATCGAACCCCAGGCCCAGTTCCGAGTCGGTCATGACGGCGCGACTGTATTCACTGCCCGTACGTGTCCGCGGGTGGAATCGCTGGATCTGGCTGCGGCGGGCCCGGAAGCCCGATCTGCGCGGCTGGGCGGGCTCACGGCGTCCCGCCCCGCGGGCGCGCCTAGTACTGCTTGCGCCGACTCGAAGACTCGATGTGCAGCGCTTTGCGGTACTTCGTCACCGTCCGCCGCGCGATGTGCACGCCCTCCTTGCCCAGCAGCTCGACCAGCTGATCGTCGGAGTACGGATTCACCTTGTCCTCGCCGGCGACGATCTCGCCGAGCAGTTTCTTCACCGCCTGTTGGCTCATCATCGCGCCGCTGTCGGTGACCGTGCCGCCGGAGAAGAAGCGCTTCATCTCCAGGATGCCCTGCGGAGTCTGGATGTACTTGCCCGACACCGCGCGGCTGACCGTCGAGATGTGCACGCCGACGGCGTCGGCGACGTCCTGCATGCGCATCGGCTTCAGCCCTTCCACCCCGCGCCGCAGGAACTCGCTCTGCCGGCTGACGATCTCGCTGGCGATCCGGGTGATCGTGCTCTGCCGCTGGTGGATCGACTCGATGAACCACTTCGCTGCCTCGATCTTGCGCTTGAGGAACTCGGCGATCTTCTTGTCGTACTTGGCTTCCTTGAGCATCTTCCGGTAGGTCGGCGAGATGCGCAGCTCGGGGATGTCGCCGCGGCGGCTCCGCACTTCGAACTTGCCGTCGACCTCCTCGACCACCACGTCGGGGGTGATCACGCCGCCCGCGGGTTCGACGAAGCGCGCGCCCGGGTGCGGGTTCAGGTGGGTGCGGAGGAAGTCCCAGCTCTCCTTGATCTCCTCGACCGTGGAGTCGGTGTCGCGGGCAATCTTCGGCAGCTTGTTGAGCGCGAGGTCGTCCAGGTGGTTGGCGACCAGGGTGCGGGTGAGCTGCGGCACGAAGCTCATCCGGTCGAGTTGGATCATCAGGCAGTCCTGCAGGTTGCGCGCTCCGACGCCGGCGGGCTCGAGGCCGCGCACCAGCTCGATCGCCTCCTCGGCGAGCGGGATCGGCACCAGGATGTCGTCGGCGACCTGCTCGGCGGTCTCCAGCAGCCGGCCGTTGGCGTCGAGCGACTGGATGAGGTGCTCGACCACCGCCAGGAGCTCGGTGCGGATCTCCATCATCCGCACCTGTTCGAGCAAGTACTCGGACAGCGACGGGGCCTCGCGCGCGGTGTTGAGCAGCAGCTCGTAGCGCCGGTCGGCGTCCTCCTGGTTGGGGCGAATGCCGGTCCCGACGCCGTAGTCGGTCCGCTCTTCCAGCTGGTCGAGCTCGCGGCCGATGCGGGCCTCGAGGTCGTCCTCGAACGAGCGCACCTCGTCGTTGGCCTCGGGTGCGGCCTCCGGCTCGCCGTCCTCGACCACCTCGAGGAACACGTTCTCGCTCAGCTCCTGCTCGATCTGCTCCTTCAGATCCTGCATCGGGCACTGCAGGATCTTCATCGCCTGGATCATCTGCGGCGACTGGATCAGCCGCTGCTCGGCGCGGAGTTGTTGGGTCAGACCAAGACGCATCGGAGCACTGGGGAATGGGAGGGCGGGCACCGCGCGGCGCTCGGATGCGCGACCCGCCGGTCCTGCGATCGAAGGATCATAGCCGTCGACCGAGCCCCGTGCTGTCGGTTCCTCCGCGCCCCCCGGGGCGAATCAGTGCCACCCCGACGTTGCGCGTGCCGGTCGTGTTCGACCGAGTCGCCGCTCTCGGCGGCGGAACACCCTCGCCGCGCGGTGGTCACCCGGTCGGGCCGCGGCGCGGGGGTGGGCGGCTCAGGCGCGGCGAGGAACCCGGCAGGTCGCGCGAGATTGCCGTGCCGTTCGACGCGTCGGCGAGGTCAGAGCTTGCGGAACCGCACGGTCTGGCGCGCGCGTGCGCACCCGGACTGCAGCCGCACGCACGAACCCCAACCCAGCGACTGTTCGCGGTCGTGGGCCAGCTCGCCGTGGTGTCGGAACTGCGACCGCTGCGCGCGAAGGTGCTGGAAGAAGCCGCCGTCGACGCCGCCGGTCGCGGCCCGTCGGGGCGTATCGTGGTGGTTCAGCAGCAGCTCGAATTCGGCCCAAAGCGCGCCATTGCGTCGCGCCACCTGCACCGCCATGGCCATACCGCGGAACGTCGGCTGGATCACCGGCGACGCGATCGACGACTTCGAGGCGATCTCGACCTCCCAGTCGCGCACCACCGACGACTCGCTGCCCTGCAGGACCAGCGCCGAGTGACCCGACAGGCACGGCACGGTCGACCCGTAGAGACGGCCGATCGGCTCGCGCTGGTCGAGCGGGGTGAACGTGGCCGGTGAATCGGGAGCGGCGTGCAGCCGGGTGATCGCCTGGACCTCGACGTTTTGCAGCCATTCGCTCTGCAGGCGGGTCAGCAGACGCCGCGCTGCGGTGCGCAACTGCTCCGATCCGCGCGCCAACAGGTAACCGGTGCCGATCCCGTTGCCCAGCAGGTGGATCGTGGCTTCGGACTTGTCGAGTTCGTCGCCGAGGCCGTTGCGCAGTAGTTCAGCCAGTGCCTCGCCGGCGTCTTCCGGTTCGTCGGAGGTGGAGATCGGCGGGTAGGCACCGCGCGCGCCCTCGCCGTCGGCCTCCTCGTCGTCGTTGGCCAGTCGGCACGCGCGGCGCAGCGACGTCCCGGTGAGCGCGGAAACCGGGAAGATCACGGTGTTGCCGATCGCGACCTCGGTCGGCGACTGGCCGCCGGGTTGCTCCGCCTGTACCACCAGCAGCAGGTTGCTCCCGCCCGCCGGTCCGCCGCGGATCGTCACCAGCAGTGCACCCTCGGGTGCGACCCGGCCGGAGCACCCGCCGGTCGTGGAGTTCCATTCCGGCACCCCGATTGCGGGGAAGCCGCGCACTCCGAGTGGCAGTTCATGTACCTCGCCGCGGCGCTCACCGATCGCGAACTGGCACTTCAGCACCCGCTCCGTGGTGCCGACCAGCGCGTGGTTCTCGACCAGCAGCCGGATGCCCTCGAACGCGAACACCGACTTCGGCGCGGCGATCCGCGACTTCTCGGCCACCTCGACTTCCACCGAGCCGGTGTAGCGCGAGAACGTCTCCTGGCCGAGCACCACCTGTTGGCCGGACATCGCCCGTGCCGAGCCCGTCCACAGCAGCGGCAGCTTGGCGGTCAACGCGGCGGTGAGCTCGGGGCTCGCGACCGCAGGGAACTCCGTGTCGTCGTCGATGCGCAACAGGCGGCCGCGGATCACCACCTGCCGGGTCAGGGTGTGGCGGATCGCGTCGACCACGCGCTCGAGCTTCGCCACGGCAGCAGCGCGGCCGGTGAGTAGCAGGTCTGTGCCGCGCCGCACCACGTCGGCCTCGCCGTCGCTGACGCGCGAGTCGGTGCGGATCAACTCGATCAACTGATCGCTCTCGAGGCAGCGGAACGGCCCGCGCGCCAGCAGCGAGCGTGGCTCGTCGTCGGAGCCGCGCAGGCCGGTGAGGCGGCCGAGTCGCGGCGGCCGGACCAGCGGTACGTGGTGGAGCAGGTCGGCGACCGGCACGATCTGCAGGGTGCGAGTCTGGTCGGACGGCTTGCGTTGGTCTTGGGCCAGCGTCGCGGCGGCCAAAGCGGGGACGGCGAGCAACAGGGTCTTGTGCATCGGAGGGGTCGTTCGGGCGGGTTGCCGACTTCAGTCGGCGAAGGTGCTGCGGCGGCGACACAGCCGCGCCGCGATCTCCAGCTGCGGCGGGGAGAAGGCGCCCCCGCGCAGGAAGTCGAGTTCCTCGTCGGTCAGCTCGGCTTGGCGCAGGTGCCGCGCCGCACGCTCGAAATGCACGCCGCACAGTGCTGCGAGCAACAGCGAGCGGCGGCGCGCGCGGGGCAGCGCCTTGGCGAGCTTGTCGGCGTGGATCGCGGGGAGGTGGCTGAGTGCGTGCGCCGCAGCCAGTGCCTCGTCGAGACTCGGGCAGTCGATCCACTCCAGCAGGAACGGGATCGCGCTCGCGTCGCATCGCCAGGCCAGGGCGTGCAGGCATCGCCGGCGCAGCGTGGCGTGCTTGGTGCGCCGGGCGATCTTCACCAGTTCGGCGGTCGCCTCTCCACCGAGCCTGCGGAAGTAATCGGCGAGTGTGTCGGGTTCGCAGTGACCGCACAGCTCGAGCAGCAACACGGTCCGCCCGGGTCGGTGGTCGAGCGGGCGCATCGCGGCGGCCACCGTGTCGATCAGTTCCGGCTGGCGACGCGTGAGCCGCAGCAGCGCCTCGTCGAGCTTGGGGTGGCCGACCCGCGCCGCGGCGACCAATGCGAGGTGCGACGGAGGCCGCTGCTGGAGCGCGTGCATCAGACGTCGTACCGCGGGCTCGCACTCGCGCACCGTGCGCCGCAGTGCCTCGGCCTCCGGTCCTTCGGCGGCGGTCGCCAGCTGGCTGTGCAGCAGGTCCTGGTCGCTGCCGCGCCGGGACCGCACGAGCTCCGCAACCACCCGGTCGCGCGACGGTTCGGGTGCGGGCTCCGTGCGACTCCTCCGCGGGGTTCCATCGCGGGTATCGGGAGTGCGCGGGCGGGTCCGGTTCGGCAGGACGAGCGCGGGGCTGCGGCCGGAAGTCGGGTGTTCCGACGCGGCGCGCGGCACGGCAGCGGTCTCGTTCGAAGCGGGCGCTGTCGGGCCTCCGCCGGGCTGCTCGAGCCACGTGCCGAGTCCAATACCGGTGCACAAGGCGAGTGCGACCGCAGCGGCGAAGCGGGCGCGGTTCCCGGGGCGTGCGAGGGGTACCTCGGGCAGCGGCGCCGGTGCACCGGCGCGCAGCGCCTGGGTCATCCAGCGCTCCGCCTGCGCCTCGTCGGGGCCGGGGCCGGCCTGGCTCGCGAGCAGGGCGTCGAGCCGGCGGGCGCGCCCCAGGTCGCGCTGGCAATCGCGGCAGCCGCGCAGGTGCTCGGTCGGCGCGGTGTCGCGCGGCGCCCCGTCGAGAAACGCCGCCACCACCTCACCGAGGTGGGGGCAGTGGGCCGGTGAGTCGTCGAGGAATTGGCCCGTCATGGCAACAAGTGCCTCCCCATGCGCTGCATCACTTGGCGGCGGGCCGCCAGCACCAGCATCCGAGCGGCCCCGGCGGTGGTGTCCAGCAGCGCGCCGATCGCCCGGTAGTCCAAGCCCTCGACGGCCCGCAGGTGCAGCGCCGTGCGCTGCCGCGGCGTCAGGCGCTCCATCGCCTCGTCGAGGCGTTCTGCCAGCTCGCGGGCCCGCGGGTCGTCCTCGGGCGGGTGCGCCGGCACGTCCGGCGGGTCGAGCAGTGCGGTCGCCGGGTCGGTCCGCCGCCACCGCTGCGGTTGGGCGGCCAGGCGCAGCTGGATGCGGAACAGCCAGGTGCGCAACGACGCATCGCCGCGGAACGAAGCGATCGAGCGGACGGCACGGACCAGCGTCTCCTGCACCAGGTCGTCAGCCCAGTGCGGGTCGCCGGTCAGGCGGCGCGCCAGCCGCAGCAGCGAGGGCAGCACCGGTCGGACCAGGAGCTGGAAGGCGCCCGGGTCGCCGCTGCGCAACCGGGCGACCAACTCCGGGTCCGGGGTGTCCTGGGGCAGGGTCGGGCGGGTCGCGGGTGGGGTCGGTTCCAAGCCTTTGCCTCGACTATCCATGACCGAGTCCGTGGACCCGCGCGGGGTCGGTGGCGGTGTCCTCGGGCGGTGCAACCCGCCGGTAGCGGTGCTCCGCCCCGGGGTGCGCGCCGCCGTTCTCCTGGTCAGCGGCGATCTTGCGCGAGTTCACGACGTTGCTCATGACGAATCCGGGCTCGTTGCTGCAGTGCGACACATGCTGCGGTGCGCCACAGCGGGGGACGGCACAAGGGTGGATCGTCCAGGCCGTCCGCCCTCATCGTGGGGGTAGAGCCGTGGCCGACCCACGGCGTCAGGTCCATTCTGGCTTTTTCTCCGCCGGCCGGCGGCCGCTTCGGGCGATTGCGGCGGCGGGCTCGTGGATCGAGGGGGTTAGCCTTCCTGCGATGCGGAAGCTCGCGCTGCACTGGTGGATCCTGATCGGCATGGCACTGGGGGTTGGCGCCGGCCTGCTCGCGCTGCAGCTCGGTCGCGTGGTGGTGGTCGCGACCTCGCCGACCAGCTTCGTGGAGCTGGACTTCCCCGGGATGGTGCTGCGTTACGTGGCGCCGTTCGGGGACCTGTTCATGAACCTGCTGCGGATGATCGCGGTGCCGCTGGTGCTGTTCTCGTTGGTCGCCGGCGTCGCCAGCCTGAACGACACCGCCAAGGTCAAGCGCATCGGCACGCGCACCATCGTGCTGTACCTGCTGACCACTGCGGTGGCGATCTCGATCGGGTTGGTGGTGGTCAACTTGATCGGTCCCGGCCGCGACCTCTCCGGCGACTTCGTCGACCGGCTGCGCGAGCGCTTCCAGTCGAGTGCCCAGCAGAAGATCGCGTCGACCGCACAGGTCAGCATCATCCAACAGCTGATCGACGTCGTGCCGAAGAACCCGTTCGAGGCGTTGGCGCGCGGCGAGATGCTGCAGGTGGTGTTCTTCGCGCTGATGCTGGGCATCGCGTTGACGCGGCTCGACGCGATGCGCGCCGGCCACGCGGTGCGGGTGTTCGAGATCCTGTCGGATGCGGTGATCGAGATCGTGCACCTCATCATGAAGATCGCGCCGTTCGGGGTGTTCGCGCTGATCGCCAAGGTGGTGGCCGACATGGGACAGGACGGCAGTGTCGGACCGCTGTTCCGGGCGCTCGGGTGGTACATCGTGTCGGTGGTGCTGGCGCTGGTGCTGCACGCGGCGCTGGTCTACACGGCGCTGCTGAAGTTCATGACCAAGATGCCGCTGATGCGCTTCTTCCGCGGCATGGTGCCGGCGCAGCTGCTGGCGTTCAGCTCCAGCTCGTCCGGTGCGACCCTGCCGGTCACGATGCGCTGCGCCGAGAAGAACGTCGGGGTCGACGAAGAGGTGTCGGGCTTCGTGCTGCCGCTGGGCGCGACCATCAACATGGATGGAACCGGGCTGTACCAGGGCGTCGCCGCGGTGTTCATCGCCAACGTCTACAAGCACGACCTCGGCTTCCAGCAGCAGCTGGAGATCGTGCTGACCGCGACGCTCGCGTCGATCGGCACCGCGGCAGTTCCCGGAGTGGGGCTGGTGATGCTGATCATCGTGCTGCAGCAGATCGGCGTCGACCCGATGGGGATCGGGCTGATCATGGGTGTCGATCGCCCGCTCGACATGTGTCGCACGGTGCTCAACATCACCGGCGACGCGACCGTCGCCACAGTGGTCGCCGCCAAGGAGGGCATGCTGCACGACCCGACCGGCGACGATGGAGACGAGGAACGCGACGACCCCGGCGAGGCCGCGCCGTGAGCCGATGTCGCGTCCTGGTCACCCGCTACGTCTACCCCGCGGCCCTCGAACTGCTGCGCCGCCACACCGAGGTCGACTACCGCGACAGCCGCGACGGACTCGCGCGCGACGCACTGACCGAAGCGCTGCGCAGCTGTGCGGCGGTGGTGTGCCAGCTCACCGATCGGATCGACGCGGATCTGCTCGACGCTGCGCCCGAGCTGCGGTTGATCGCCAACGTCGCGGTCGGCTACGACAACATCGATGTGGGTGCCGCGACCGCGCGCGGGATCGTGGTCACCAACACACCGGGAGTGCTGACCGAGAGCACGGCCGACCTGGCGTTCGCCCTGCTGCTGGCGGTCGGTCGCCGGGTCGGCGAGGCCGAGCGGTGGCTGCGCGCCGGGAACTGGCGGCAGTGGGAGATCGACCTGTTGTGCGGTCGCGAGGTGCACGGTGCGACGCTGGGCATTCTCGGCATGGGCCGTATCGGGCAGGCGGTTGCGCGCCGTGCGCGGGGGTTCGCGATGGAGGTGCTGTACCACAGCCGGCGGCAGCTGCCCGAGTCCACGGAGCGGGAGCTCGGTGCGCGGTTCGTCACGCGCGCCGAGCTGTTCGCCGCCGCCGACTTCGTCTCGCTGCACCTCCCGCTCGATGCGACCACTCGCGGTTCGATCGGCGCAGCGGAGCTGCGGCAGATGAAGTCGACCGCGTGCCTGATCAACACCGCGCGCGGCGGACTGGTCGACGATGGTGCGTTGCTCGCGGCGTTGCGCGAGGGAACGTTGGCGGGTGCCGGGCTCGACGTGTTTCCCGCCGAGCCCGAAGTAGACCCGGGGTACTTGGAACTCGAGAACGTCGTCCTGCTGCCCCACATCGGCAGCGCGTCGGTTGCGACGCGGACGCGGATGTGTCTGCTGGCGGCGGAGTCGGTGGTGGCGTGGGTGCGCGGCGAGGTGGTGCCGCGGCAGGTGGGTGTCGAGGGCTGAGGCCGAATGAGCCGCGCCCAGCCGTGTGGCCCGGTTCCCGCGAGCCGCGTGTTGCGACGTGCGTAGGCCGCCGCATCCGGAGACTCCTGCTGGCTCGCGGACGGGACGACTGCGCAGGCGCGCGGTACACTCGCGGGGTCATGCGCATTCCCCTGGCCTTGGCCCGCTCGGTGCTGCAGGCACTCGTCAGCGCCGCGGCCCTTTCCGCACAGGCGACGCACGTGGTCGACGCGTCGGGGCGTCCTGGTACCTTCCGCTCCATCGTCGCGGCCGTCCAAGCGGCGGGTAGCGGCGACCGGGTGCTGATCTACCCAGGTGTCTACGACGGCACGATCGAACTCGCGGGTAAGCCTCTGACGCTGGTCGGCGTGACAGGCAACGCCTGGGACGTCCTGGTTCGGCCCACCTTCGCCAACGGCACTGGCCTGATCGTCCGGCAGCAGCCCGCAGGAAGTGTCACCCGGATCGCGTCGCTGACACTCGATCAGTTGGGCGGGCTGACCAACGTGGCCGTGATCGGGCTCGGCGCGGGGGACGTGTTCGTCGACAACGTCTGGTCGGCGCGCCCGTGGGATGTGCTCGACTGGAGAGGTGCGGTTGCTCTGTCGCGTTGCATCGCCAAGGTCATCGCGACCCCGTCGCTGAATCCGACCTACTCGTTCCGGTTCGTCAAGGTCGACCACGTGTTCCTGCGCGACTGTGTGTTCGAAGCTGACTACGCGTCGCCGTTCGGAGGCCCGGCCGACTGCGTGGTGATCGAATCGTGCGTCGCCGAGGTCGTGCAGTGCTCCATCGCCGGGCCCTGGGCGTCGGGTGGAAGCGCGCGCTGGCCGAGCGATGGCGGCACCGCGCTGCGCGCGTTCAGCTCGCGGATCCGCATCAGCGGGGACGGAACCGACGTGATCTCCGGCGGCCGCAGCGAGATCTTCGCGGGCTCGCGCGGGGGCTACGGGGTGGTGCTGCAGAGTGCGATCCTGCAGTGGTCCGGCACGACGCTCCGCGGCGGCGTGGCAATCGGTCAGGGCTCCGCGGGAAAGCCGCTCTACGTCGATCCCCTGTCGCAGGTCGGCACGTCGAGTCCGCCGATCCCGGTTGTCCACAGCCGTGGGGTGCGGTTCGGCAAGATGGGGCGCTTCGATCTGCTGGCGTGGCCGAACGCGGTGTCGCTCACCGTCGCATCGCCCAGCGTCTCTCCGGTGACCACGGCGCTCGGCGTGCTGGCGCTCGACCTGGCCCAGCCACTGCTGCCGGTCGTTTCGGTCCACGACGCGAACGGGCTGGCGTCGATTCCGGTGGACTTGCGCCAGTTGCCGTCGGGCCTGGTGGGCACTCACTTCGGCGTGCAGCTCCTCGCGGCCGCAGCCAATGCGGGACCCGTGCTGTCCGCGCCCTGGGTCGGGATCGTGCAGTAGCGTTCGGCCGCCTGGGTCTGCGCCGGGGGGCGGTGCTCAGCGACGGGCGTTTGCACCAGGGCGCGACCGAACGCGAATCCGACCTGCTGCGCGCTGCCAGGCTGCCGCGTGTGAGGTGCGACTCCCGGGTTCTCGCTGCGCGCTGCCGGGAGGATCCCGGCGGAGCGCCGCGATCGGCCGGAGCGGCTGTGCCGGCCCACCGCAGCGAGTCGGGCGGCGGCGTCGTGCACCCGGGCGCGGTGCGGGGCAGCGCAATCACGCGCAGCCCGACCCCCACAACCGAGGTGCTGCACCAGAACGGGGCGCTTCGACTGACGTGCCCGTGGCACCGCGCCTGGCGCCCGTCGGCGCGTTCTCCCGCATCGGGTCGGCGGCTCCGATTCCCGCAACTCTGATCGGCCTTCGTGTCGGTCCGCGGCGAGTCCTGGCGTCTGGTGAGCATCATGCACGAGCTCAGGTTCAACGCTCACTACGCACCCCAGTGTCTCCGCGCCCCCGTGCTCCGCGCGCTCGCCGCGGTGGCGCTGCTCCTGGCAACGGCGGTTCCGGGTCAGGCGCCTCGCCCGGCGGGCGTCGCGGCGGGCACGAACCTGCAGCGGATCCACACCGACCGCGCCGCCGACGGCAGCATCTGGGTGCTCGCGCCAGGCTACAAGGCGCGGTTCGCCCGCGACGGGATCGAATACGTGCCGTACTTCGGCCCCCGCGCCCGCCGCAACCACCCGGTGCACTTCCGCGTGGCACGGATCACGCGTGGTGGGCATTCACTGGAATGCGACCGCGTGGCGCCCCCGGTGCTCGAGGGCGACCGGATCCTGTTCGACCGCGGTGCGGTGCGGGAGGTCTGGCACCTGCGCAGCGATGGAACAGAGCAGACGTTCGTGCTCGACGAGCTACGCGGCGAGGGCGACCTGCTGGTCGAGATCGACGTGCGGACCGAACTGGCGGCGCGCCGCGCCACCGAGGGGCTGGTGTTCGCCCACCCGACCCTCGGCGAAGTCCGCTACGGCGACGTGCTGGCGTACGACTCCGGCGGACGCAGCGCCCGCTCTGCCACACGGCTGCGTGCCGGCCGGCTCGAATTGCACGTCGATGAGGCGCTGCTCGCTGCAGCAGAGGCGCCGCTGACCATCGACCCGCTGGTGCGCACCATCGCGATCGATCGCGGCAAGGACCAGGTGACCGACGCCGATGTAGCTTACGAACCGACCAACGACACCTGGCTGGTCGCCTATGTGCGGTCGTTCTCGACCACCGACACCGACATCATCAGCCGGCGGTTCGACAACCGTGGCAACCTGTTGGAAGAGCTGGTGGTCGCCACCGGCAGCCGAGAATCGGCTCGCCCGTCGGTAGCCGCCAACGGGCCGGCGAAGCAGTTCCTGATCGCTTGGGACGAGGACACCGGGATCGCCGACAGGGTGATCCTCGGCCGGCTGCGCAGCTCCGGAAACACCGTCCAAGGGCAGACCTTCACCATCCTCGATTCCCCGGGTCTCGGCGTAGACGACCTCCGGCCAGCGGTCGGCGGCGCCAACGTCAACGACCCGAACGGCAACGTCTACGCGGTGCTCTGCATGACCGGCGGTCGCAACGGACGGGCGCTGGTCTTCAGTAGGGTGTCGACCAGCGGCAGCGTGCTCCAGGCACGGCTGACGCTCTCACCGAGCAACCACGATGTCGTCAACCTGCAGATTGCCAAGGCCCGCCAGGCGAACGGCTCGTGGGTTTGCACCTATCTGCGCAACGTGAATGGTTTCGGCCACGTCCACCTGGCCGAGGTGCCGGTAACCGGGTCCTCGTTCCGCCGCGCGCCGATCGACGAGAGCGGCGATTGCGTCCTCGGCGGGATCGCCGGTCGAGCGCCCGAGTTCTTCGCGGTCTATGCGAAGCTGGTCGGTCCCGGCAACTCGGACATATTCGGCCGCTCGCTGCGTGTCGACCCAGGGTCTGTCCTCCTGCGGCCGGCCGTCAACTTGACCGCAGTCGAACCGACCGGAATCCCACGCCGCGATCAACAAGCCCCCGTGGTCTCGTTCGACGGCGCCCGCTACACGGTCGTCTATCAAGAGGACGACGGGATCTTCGGCTTGCACGACGTCTACGCGATGGTCGTCTCGATCCCGGGCGTCGTGTTCAGCGATGGCCACCGTTTGCTGCATGCTCCGTCGACGGTCGACAACAGGTTCCCGGCGATCGCCGGCGCCGCCGAGATGGGTGGCCCGATGGCTCGCTCGATGGTGGTGTTCGAGCGGAACAGCGCTGGCGCATTGTCCGTCGAGGGCGCGCTGTTCGACGGCTTCAGTCCGACGGGCGGGATATCGTTCGTCGCCTCGAAGTGCGGGCGCGTCGACCTGTCCGCGCTCGACGAGCCGTTGCTCGGCGGCACGCTGCGGCTGCGCGCCTCGCGCTTCGACCTCAACAAGCAAGTGTTCGCAATCGGGCTGCCGAGCCCTCCGGTTCAGCTGTGCGCCCTCGGCTGCAAGCTCGGGGTCGCGCCTATCCTCGCCGTGCTGCCCGGCGTCGCGTTGGACCTCGCGATTCCGAGCGACCCCGGTCTGCTCGGGGCGACGGTGGCGGTGCAGAACGCGCTGCTGGGTGGGAGTGCCGGTTGCCAGCCGCCCGCGCTTGCGGTGGAGACAAGCCACACGATGGTGATCCAGGTGCGCTGAGCTGTAGGGGCCGCGATAGGCTGCGGGGCCGCGGGTCATGACGGTACGCGCAGACTCGTCTGTACCCCCCCATGACACGTGGCAGCTGATCCGCAGCATGCAGCGGCCCCGGAAGATCCAGCAAGCAAGCGGCCCGTCACTTTCTTTCTCCAGACAGCATCGCGACGGCGGACTCGACCCCTAGGCTCTGCGGCAACCACAGAGTCTCGCAATGCTCTCATGCTGAACCACTCTCACCGCGCCGCGGTTTCGTTCCTCTCGATCGGCGTGGTCTTCCTCGCGTCGACCGTGGCGGCCCAGACCGCCGAGCCTGCACCGAAGCGCGATCACGAGGATCGCATCCAAGCACTGGAAGCCGCCCTGCGGCAGAGCGATGCGCCGGCCCGCGATCGCCAGTGGTTCGTCGGCTACGAGAAGGGCTACGTGATCCGGTCTCTCGACATGGACAAGGTGCCGTTCTCGCTGCGGATCAACGGTCGCATGCAGTTCCGTTACTCCGGGTTCGAGGCGGAGGACAAGACCTTTCAGAACCTCGGCACCATGGCCAGCGGCACGCCGATTCGCAGTCGAGCGCGCAGCGACTTCGAGATCGAGCGAGGTCGGCTCGAGTTCAATGGCACGTTCAAGGACAAGAACCTGCACTTCTACATCAACTTGGACGCCGACACCGATGACAACCACTCGGTGATCTTCCACGACTTCTGGGTCAACTACGACCTCAACGAGAAGCACTCGATCTACCTCGGCAAGGCATTCGTGCCCGCATCCCGCGAGTGGCTGAACGGATCGACGACGAGCCACTTCGCCGACCGTTCCATGGCCACCACGTTCTTCCGTCCGGATCGCTCGGTGGGGATCTGGGCGATCGGGGAAGTCGCACCGGACGTGCATTACCGCGTGATGGTCGGCAACGGCTACAACACCACCGACCTGAACGTCGCGCAGGTGAACCGCGATTTCGCTTTCTCCGGATCCGTCTGGGTCGAGCCCACCGGCAAGTTCGGTCGAGGCTATGCCGACCTAAAGGCGGAAAGCAACCTGCGGACCCGGTTCGGCGCCTCGGCGGCGTACGCCGAAGAAAGCGGAGTCACCAGCAGCAACGTGGCCCTGGCGGAAACGAACTTCCTTCGGCTCGACGACGGCACGCGGCTCACCCAGCTCGGCGTCAACCACTTCAGTATGTGGATCGCCGCGGTGGACGTGTCGCTGAAGGTGGCAGGCTTCAGCTTGCACGGCGAAGGCTACTACCGCTGGCTCGACAGCATCCGTCCGATCGGTGCCGCCCCGGCCGGCTTCCCTTTCCGGCGCAACGAGGCCTACGGCGGCTACGTGATGGCTGGCCAGATGCTCGTTCCGGAGCGGCTCGAGCTGGTGCTGTTGACCTCCACCGTGCAGGGCGACTTCAAGCGCACGTGGGAGTACGGCGTCGCGGTGAACTGGTACGTCGATGGCACGCACACCAACAAGGTGACGCTCGACGCCATCCACCTCAACGGCTCGCCGGCGTCCAACTCCGGTCCGAACTACAGCGTCGGTGACGATGGCATGATGTTCCGTGTGCAGCACCAGCTCGGTTGGTAGCGATGCCGGACGTGTTGCCAAGTCCCGGCATCGCCGAGCAGAGCACGGCCACACCCGGGCCGTCCTGCGCGGGCCCGTGACGCTTTCATCGGCGACCCGGTGGTGGTCCGACGCGGGTCAGCCACCTCTGGCTCGACACCGAGTTGCCAACGGTCGCGCAGCAGACGCGCCGTCAGCAGCGACTGCGGCGCGATGGATCGGGAGTTGTAGGGCGGCCCGCGGTAGGTCGGATGCGCCCAACGGAGCCGATCGCGGTGTGTTTGGGGATTGCGAGGCGGGGGGTGTAGTCGAGTTCGCGGAGGCGGCACGCGCCCTCGCGCAGGACATCCGCATCGGGTTCGAGCTCCGTCGTCCCGTCGCCGATGCACCTGCCTTCCGAACCGTCTTGTCGCACTCGCCCTTTCGGTCCCGCTGGCCGCTCCCCTCAGCCAGGGCCCCCTCGCCTCGCCGCCCGGCTACCTGACGAAGAAAGGCGATCTCGGTTGAGGTGGGTCCCTCGGCTGACTTCGCTACCAACTCGTCGACGGCGAGCCGCGCGACACGCCAGCGACAATGAAGGCGGTCGCCTTCCGGCATCACGGCTACGCCTACCCCGCGCAGGCGGGTCAGGGTCGCACTTGGCAGAGCGGCACGCTGGACCTCGCCGACACTGACTTCGCCCTGCTGACCTCGCCCTGCTGACCGCGACCTTCGGCTCGAACTAGTTGTCGACGCCTACCCGTGTCTTCAGCGGTTCGGTGACGTGGTCGACGCGGGTCGGCTTCCCGACGAGCCGACCGGCGGCCTTGGGGGACCGGCGGCCTGTCCCTGGCTTTCAGTCAGCCGTGGGGTTCGGCGGGCCAGCACGACGTCTGTCTCGATTTCGACTTCACCGGCGGGGCACTGCACAACAGTCAGGCCGGCAACTCGTGGAGGTACACTCTCGATTCGCACGAGGCGTACATGCAGGTCGTCGTCGGGACGAACAGGCGCTGTGCGGATGACGCACTCGCTGCGGACGTCCTGGCCGTTGGCGCCACGGCTGTTCGCGCGCCGGGCGGTGTTCGACCCCAGCCGCTCCAGCCGGAGGGTGGGGCCGAAGTACGGCTACGAGTTCGCCCCGCTCCTGCGCTACTCGACGTGATGCGATGGCGTGCGGCTACGGCGGCCGACCGCTTCGCGCGGGCCGCACGATCGCCCAGGCGGGGGCCCGATGGGTGTGGCATGGCGTGCCTCGCTCTCACGCAGGTTCGGCGACGGCTACCCGGTATGGGCGAACATCGACACGAGCACGCCATCAGGACGATGTGGGAGCACGCAGGCGTCGCTCGACCGGTCGCCGTGCAGCTCAAACCGACGCTGGCGTTCTCCTGTAGCGTCACTCTGCGGCGAGTGAACGTCGCAAGTGCCCGTGGCTGCGAGCAAGGCGTCCAACTACCGCCGCCGCCCCGGGTGGTAGCTCTCGCTCTGCCCCCTCGCCCAGCGCAGCTTCACCCCGAGCAGGAACAGCATCGCGGGCAAGACCAGCAGCAGTGCGATCCAGTGCAGCGCCCGGTTGGCGAGGAATGCGTCGTAGGTGCCGTGGAACGACACGGCGAGCAGCACCCCGACCGCCACCAGCCATGGCCGCCGGCTCCGCTCCGAGAAACGCGTCAGCCCGAGGAAGTAGCCGATCGAACCCGACGCCGACGTGTGCACCAGGGTCGCCGTGAAGCCGCGCAGCACCGTGAGCTGCCCCTGCGCCGCGAGGCTCGACTCGCGGGCGATGTAGTGAATGTTCTCGAACGACGCGAAGCCGAGCCCGACTGCGGTTCCGTAGACGATCCCGTCGAGCGGCTCGTCGAGTTCGCGGCTCCAGAAGATCCCCAAGAAGAGCGCGGCGAGCTTCAGCAGTTCCTCGAGCGGGGCGGTGAGCAGGAACGCGTCGGCGACCGTGCGGTCGGGGCCTGTGCCGAGCGGGAGCAGGTCCTCGAAGCAGGGTCGGATCGCCAGCACGGCGAAGGTCGAGAAGCCGCCGAGGAGGAACACCAACAGGACCAGGCGCCAAGGTTCCGGCTCGTGGTCGTCCTGCCGGCGCAGGTACCACAACCAGAACGCGCCGGGGATCAGGCCGAGCGCGAGACTCACGGCGGGCTCCACGCACAGCTTGTAGACCGTCAGGTTCCGCGCCTGAACCTCCTCGACCGATTCCGCTAGCTTCCCCTGCCTCGCTCGGACCACCGTTCGAGGTCCCTGCGGGCGCCCCGCAGCCTCGCACGCCCCGAGTCTGTGCGAGGCGCGCGGCTCAGGACGACCCGTGCGACCAATTCCGCGCCGCCGGCGCGACTCCCGCTCGACGGATCGGGCGTCATGGGTGGCCCGCGGTGGGGCGGTGGCGTGGCGACCAGCACCGCGGGAGGGTGATGCTGTACGCAACGCGGGAGCGCTGCGTCCAACAGCTTGGAACGCCGATCCTCCCGCTACTGCGGCAGCCCCGGCACGATCAGCCCGCGGTCGCTGGTGGCGATGACGCCGGTGTAGCTCGCGTCGATGCAGTAGTACTGCGCGAACATCTGCTGACAGATCAGATTGCGGTCGTTGGGGATGGGCGCGGTGAGCGTCCGCCCCGGCACGAAGAGAATGGGATTGACGTAGATGCGGCAGCCGTTGCCAAGCAGGTCGAGGCCCGGCAGAGAGGACTGCAGTCCGATCACGAGGGTGCAGCCGGCCGTGTTGGGTGCGCCGACGGTCGAGATCGTGAGGCTCCGGCCGAGTTCGGCGCTGCCGCCGAACGCGAGATCGAGGCCCTGGCAGCCGACTCCAGTCTCGCTGGTGGACCAGGCGCCGATGTCGACGCACCACTTCAGCGCGAAGCTCGAGGCGCCGCTGGCGGTGGTTGGGCAGCCGGTGGAGGCGACCCAGCCGTAGTCGTAGATTCGGTTGCGTGTGCCGGTGTAGAAGCCGGTGGTGACACCGACGACCTTCTTGCTGCCGGTCACGCAGATGTCGAGCACGACGTTGCCGAGCTTCGGGTCGACTCTGTAGTTGCGGTCGAGGCCGAGCCGTGACCACTGGCCGCCGACGCTCTTCCACTGGAAGTCGGTGCTCTTCAGCACGGTCTGGACATTGCTGACCAGGTTGGCCGCGAAGGTGCTAGTCAGCGAGGAGGTGGTCGTCTGGCCCATCTGCACGACGATGGTGTCGTGGTGAGTGATCTGGTCGCCGGTGCCGCAGGAGATGAAACCGATGTTGCAGATCTCGAACGGCGCGGTCGGGTTGCCCAGGTCGGCGAGGGTCGCCATGGTTTGGTAGCGCTGGTTCGACCAGGTGGTCGACGTTGTACCGAAGCCGAATGGGATGAGGTTGCAGCTGCTCCCGGAGGAGGCGTTGTCGGGGATGTACTTGGTGTTCTGCGCCAGCGCCGGGACGGCGATCAGGGCAGAAACGAGGAGCGCGTGTTTGAACATGGATACGTTGATGTCAAGGAATCCCTACAGCCGGGCGGCGAGGCGGTGAACGAGGTCCCGTCGCCGCCGACCCGGGATTCTAGTCTAGTGCGTCATCGCCCGACGATGGTCCACCAGGGCCGAAACCGGCATGCTGTCGGGGTCCGCCGCCTGTGGTGCCCCAGTCCACCGGAGCCGCGGCCAGGTCGCCTCGAGCTCGTCCGTCGGTCGAGCTCTACCTCCCTGTCAGTTACCCGCCACCGCTGTCCGGGTTGATCACGGCTCGCACGCACGAGTACAGCCGCGGTCGGGCTAGCCCGGACTATTCGTGAGCAGCGTCGCGAGATCGTGCAAGGTTGTTGCTGGCAAGGAGAACGGCAGGTTCTGCCCGGAGGCGGGGTGCCTCCCCGTCGAGGAGCAGGTTCTGACGTTCGACGAAGCTAGCAGCGAACTTGCGCGATCGCAGCAGCTCGGTCATGAATAGTCCGGGATAGCCTTCGCGTCGTTCGAACCGGCCCGGACCATCGCGCAAGGTCGCTGCGGGCGACCCGCAACCTCGCACGCCCTTGGGTCCGTGCCAGGCGCGCGGATCTCAGAACGACCCGTGCGACTGCTGCCGCGATACCGGCGCGCGGCGCCGCGGGCCGCTCGCGCGTTCGCGGAATCGCTCGATGCGTTGGTTCGGGTCGCGCGAATCCGGCTTGGCCGCGCACCGTTCGAACTCGTTCGCGGCTGCGTTGCTGACGTCGAAGGTCGAACTCCAGTCCGCGATCTCGATCGCGCCGATCTCTTGGCTCGAGATCCCGCCGCGCCGACACAGGGCGGCGAGGAGCCGGCGCGGGTTGGCGCCGGCGCGGGAACCCCAGTTGACTCGGAAGCGGGTGAAGCCCCGGTCGGTGAAGGCCCGGTCGGTGAAGCCCCGATCGGTGGGGCGCGGGTCGCGTGACTTGCGGGGGCGCGGCGCACCGGATGGGCCACTGCGCTCCGGGGCCTGTGCGACGTCGCGCGGCTTGCAAGCTCCCTGCGCTCCTCGGTCGGCCAGCAACGCCGCGACCACTCGCGCCGGATCGCGCCCGTCGAGCAGCACGCGTGCGCTCGCGAGTTCGGCGTCGCTGCACTGAGCGGCGTCGATCCGTTGCTGCGAGCGAACCAGGGCGCGGGCGGTCAACGCGTCTTGCACGCTCCGGGCGCTCGGCACCGACCGCCAGGTGGCGGCGACGCCGGCCTGATCGAAGATGCGCTGGGCGCGGCGCTGCGCATTCGGGCTGCACAGCAGGATGCTGTGACCCTTGCGTCCGGCACGTCCGGTGCGACCGCTGCGATGCGTGTAGACCTCGCTGTCCATCGGCATGTCGACCTGGATCACCGTACTCACCTCGGGCACGTCGAGGCCGCGGGCCGCGACGTCGGTGGCGATCAGCACGCGGGTCACCCCGCTGCGGAACGCCGCCAGGGTCCGGGTGCGCTGCGCCTGCGCCAGCTCGCCGCTCAGTGGCATCGCCGCGAATCCCTCGCCAGCCAATCGCTCGGCGAGTTCCGCGGCGTCGCTGCGTTTGGCGACGAACACCAGCGTGCGGTCGTCGCCGGCCAGCAGCAGCAAGTTGACGAGTGCCGCGTAGCGGTCGTTCGGTCGCACGACATGGCCGAGGTGTGCGATGTCGGTGTTGGCGGCGCCGAGCCGCGTGCCTTCGACGTGCACTGGATCGACCTGGAAGCGATCCGCCAACTCGCGCACGCCGGGCGGAAAGGTCGCCGACAGCATGTGGGTGCGTCGATCCACCGGCACAGCGGCCAGGATCGCCTCGAGTTCGTCGCGGAAGCCCATGTCGAGCATCTGGTCGGCTTCGTCGAGCACCAGTTGCCCGACCCCCGATACCGAGAGTGCCCCGCTCCCGAGGTGATCGACCAACCGGCCGGGGGTGCCGACCAGGACCGCAGGTCGACGGGCCAAGCGCCGGCGTTCTTGGCCGACATGGGTGCCGCCGGTGACACAGTCGACGGTCACGTCACGGATCCTGCCGAACAGCCACGACAGCTCGGCGGTGACCTGGGCCGCGAGTTCGCGGGTCGGCACGACGACCACGGCCGAGGGGCCTGGCCGATCGCGGGCCCCGTCGCGCGAGAGCAGCGCCGGCGCGAGTGCCAGGCCGAGGGCGACCGTCTTGCCCGATCCGGTCTGCGAGGAGATGCGCAGGTCGCGCGCCGGCTCGACCGCAGCCGAAACGGCGAGCTGCACCGCGGTGAGCTCCGTGAACCCGCGTTCGACCATCGCCTCGCGCAGCGGAGTCGGAACTGCCGCGAACGGCTCGGGGGTGGTCGAGGGGTGTGGGGCCGATTGCATTCGGGGTCCTGCTGGTGTGAGCCCCGAATTCGGGCGTCGGAGGGTAGCGAGCGGTCGAGTTCCGCGCAACCGCCATTGCTGGCAGGCCGAGAACGGTTTCGCCCGGCCGGGCGTCAGAAGACGCCGACGGTCAAGCGAAGCCCGTTGGTACTCGTGATCGCCAGCACGCTCGACGACGTCCCCAGCTCGAAGGCGATCACCTGGTGGTGGACGACCGCGCCTACCAGCGACGCCGTGAGCGGCACGAACAGCTGCGTCTGCGCGCTCCCGAGCCGCGGTGTCACCGGCTGGAGCAGGTCGAGCGTCGCCAGGAGATCGCAGCCGGGTCGGCCCTGCGGCAGCAGCGCGGCGATCGGGATCGCGGTCTGGGTTCCGCCGGTGACCGCGATCGCGAGCGAGTTCGCCGGCATGCCGGTGGCCTCGGCGCGGAAGTAGCTCCCGACCCAGGGCAGCTCGCGGACTCGCAAGTTGTTGGCGCCCCCGGATCCGACACAGCCGCTGCCGTAGGTCGGCGCGCGTGCCGGGCACGGGGAAACCACTCGGGCCAGGAACGCGCACGGCACGCTGCCGATCGCGGTGAACCAACCGCTGTACAGGACCTCGCCCTGCGCGGTTCGCGCGCCCGAGGAGATGTACTGATTGGGCGACAGCGGCAGCCGCACGCAGCCCTGTCCGTCGAAGCGCGCCATCTGCGGGTTGGTGGAGAGGTTGGCCGGGTTGAGGTGCACGATCGCCTGGCCGTTCGGGAGCGGAATGATCGAGTCCACCGCGCCGAACGGGACGAAGTTGAAGCCGGGCACGGCGGACCAGAACACCCCGTTCCAGCGCGCGATGTAGGGCATGGGCGTACTGCCCACGTGCGAGTAGCTGCCCCCGACCAACAGCTGTCCGTCGGCGAGCACGGCGAGCGTCCCCACTCCGCCGTTTGGTTGCGCGGGAAAGCCCTGCCATGCCGAGCCGTTCCAACGCGCCACGCCGCGCATCGCCAAGCCGTCCACCTTCTCGAAGACCCCTCCGGCGATCAGCTCGCCGTTTGCGAGGACCGTCAGCGCGCCGACGGAGTTGTCCGTGCCCCCGCGCAGCGGCCACCATGCGGCGCCGTCCCAGCGCGCGATGTTGTTGGCAGCCTTGCCTCCCGCCTCGGAGAAGCTCCCGCCGGCGACCAGATCGCCATTGGGCAGCACAGTCAGGGCGTAGACCCGTCCGGGGAACGAGTTGTTGCGGATCCCGCTGCCCAGCGGCGACCACGCACTGCCGTTCCACCGGGCGATGGCGTTGGCGCTCACGCCGCCCGCGGTGCTGAACTCGCCGGCCGCGATGACGTCCCCGTTCGGCATCGTGGTGAGCGCCGTGACGACCCCGCCTTGCATGCCCGAGCCGAGTGGTAGCCACGCGCCGAAGGTGCCGCGGGCAACGCCGTTCATCCGCACCCCCGAGATCGCGGTGAACCTCCCGCCGAGGATCACGTCGTTCGCGGTCGGGTGCACTGTCTCGACGGGGCCGTCGATGCCGGTTCCGCAGAGTGACAGCCAGCTGCCGCTCGCGTCGAGTCCGTACACCCGACTGCCGATCACGCCGCAGTAGCTGCCGCGGAACAGGGCGAGCGAGGTCGAATTGGTGCCCCTATCGGTGCTCGGTCCGGTGCCGAGAACTCCCCAGGTCGAGGTCGAGCCGGTCCAACGGTAGAAGGAGTGCGGGGGGTCGCCGCGCACCCCGGCGGTCAGCTCGTAGCCGGTCAACCCGGTCGCCCGCACGAACAGGGTCGAACACGCGCCGAGCGGCAGGCCCGCGCCCATCGCAAACCAGCCGTTGACCGAGTTGAACCGGGCGATCCGCAGCGCGGGGATCACCCCGACCGTGGTGAAGGCGCCGCCGACGAACAGGTGCGAGCTGGTCGCCGCCGTCGTGATGCGCACTCCGAGCGCCTCCACGGTGCCGTTGAACACCGCGCTCGACGCCCATGCACTTCCGGTCCACACCGCGAGGTTGCCGACCGGGATGCCGCTCGCCGCAGTGATGTCGCCACCGACGTAGAGCACCCCGGAGTAGACGGCGAGGGCGCGAACGGTGCCGCTGACGCCGCCGGCGCTGACCCCCAGCGCCGACCAAGCGGTGCCGTTCCACTGCGCGATGCTGGCGGCCGGCAGTCCGTTGACGTGGCCGAATGCACCGCCGACCACGAGGTTGCCGTTGAACAGCGCCATCGCCCGGACCGTGCCGTTGACGGTGCCGATCACCTGCCAGGTCGCGCCGTCGAAGGTCGCGATGTCGGTGGCCAGAGAGCTGCGCTCCAACGCGGCCACCAGGCGACCACCGAAGGTGGTCAATGCCGAGCACCCTCCAGCAGGGGGTGTGCCGAGCAGCTGCCACTCGGTGCCGTCCCAACCCGCGATCGACACGCTCTGGCTGGACCGCACGGCGAACGACCCTCCGGCGATCAGCAAGTCCGGCAATGGACCCGCACCGTCCGGATCCCAGACCTGCAACTTCCCGACCCCGACCGTGAGGCTGTACGGCGTTCCTACTAGCTCACCCGGTTGGAAGGCCAGGTCGCACTGCGCGGCGGCGGGCAGGGCGAGGGTGCCGGTGAACAGGAGGGTGGAGAGTGTGGGACAGCGACGACGACGGTGGGGCATGCTTCCTTCCAGGTGGGGGAAGTCATCGGCCAGGCATGACCGCACGCCGATTCGGCCGACGCATCCGAAGTGCGGCACGCTATCGCGGGACCCCTCGGGGCGCCAAGACGGTCGGTGCGCGTCGCACGATTCGGGTCCCAAACTCCTTCGCTCGCCACGGAGCGGCTGGGAGTCGGGGCGAACGCTCGATGGGGGCATTTCGGTCCCGCCGATTCCCACCGGGGGGGCGTCGTGCGGATACCATTCTGGCGAACGCGTCCGGCCCGCGTGCCGGGCGCATCCCGCCCATGGATGTCGAGGAGCTCCTGGACGCGTGCAGCGACACGGTGCACGGACTGCCACGACCCAGGTGGGACGAAGTCCGCGAGCGGATCGATCGGGCCAGGGATGGGGAGACCGAGCGTGACGGCGCGTGGTCGCAGACGATCCACGCCTGGATCCGGCGGCTGGCGGCCGCCATGCAGCCGCCGGCAACAGTCACATACAGTGAGCAGTTCACCCTCGTGGCGTGCGCCGGCGCGGAGGACACCGAGACGCTGTTCGCCTTCTTCGAGACCGCCCTGGCGAAGATCCAAGTCAGTCTGCCCAGCCTGGTCGACACTTCACGGCTGCCCCATCTGCTGGTGGTTCTGTTCGAGACGTGGGACGGGTACTACGACTACGTCGATCTCCAGCGTCGCGGTGAGGAGTCGGAGAACGAGATCGCCGCGAGTGGGGGGATGTTCCTCCGGAGGCCGGTGCCGCACTACGTGTCCAGGCGAGACGACCTCGGCATCACGAAGACGACGGCCGCGCACGAGCTCACTCACTTCTGTCTATCGCAACTCGAGCTTCCGCTGTGGTTGGACGAGGGAATCGCGAGGACGCTCGAGGCAGTCGTCGAGCAGGGCCCAGCGCTCTCGCTCGATGCTTCGCGGCTGCAGCAGCACCGGGACCTTTGGGACGTCGCGACGATCCAGCAGTTCTGGAGCGGGCGCGCGTGGACCGATCCGGTGTCGTCCGAGCTGGCGTACGAGCTGGCGCGCATGGCCGTGTGTGCGTTGGTCGGCGAACCGAACGTGTTCGTCGCGTTCGTCCGCCATGCAGACTGGCGGGATGCCGGGCAGTCGGCTTTCCAGCGCACCTACGGCACCGGACTGGAGGGGCTGATCACCCAGTTCTTCGGGCCGGGGAGCTGGGCGCCGGATTCGCGGCGGTGGGACCTCGGGGCGGGTGATCTGGACGCGGAGCCGTCACCCTGAGCTGCAGGGGCGGCGGATCGTGCCGGCATGCGGAGATCGTCCGGTACCTTCCAAGACACCTGGGCCGCTGTTTCTCCACCGGGCAGCGGCATCGGAAGCTCCAGCAAGCAAGCGGCCGAGGCCTCATGGCGGCGCGCAGTGTGGCGCTCACCCAAGGCCTTGGGTGCGGCCTTGGCCGCGTCAGCCGCGGCCCGTCGGTCCGTAGTTGACGGGTGCCGAACGAAGTCGCCCGCGCACGAGGTTCAGTTCTCGATGTCGACCAGCACCGCGTTACTCGCCATTTCGAATGCGCCCGAAGTCGAATCGAAGACCACGTACGCGTGGTGGAGGATCACACCGACGGCGGCCGCCGGGGTGTTGCGCGGCAGCTTGAACCACGCCAACGCGCGGCCGTGTTCGTCCAGCGATCCGAGCCCGTAGGTGATCACGGCATTCGGCATGGACGCGCCGATGTCCGTGTAGGCGTCCCAGTTCAGCGGCATGTGCACCGGCCCCGGCAGATCGAAGCCCGGCAGCGAGCCGCTCATCGAGCCGACCATCCAGTAGACCTTGTCGGCGTTCGCCGCTCCGGCGTCCAGGTGCAGCGCCTGCGCGCCCAGGGCGGCCAGCGAGACAGTGTGCGTGTCGGTGCACAGCGACAGCTTGCGCCCCGAGTAGATCGTCACGTTTCCGCTACCGCTGTCCGCGTTCTCGTCGCCCACCACGATGTCGACGAACGAGTCGCCGTCGAAGTCGCCTCCGCCGGCGAAGCTCCACCCCGGCACGACGAAGCGCACCTGGAAGTCCTTCCCCGACAACAGCTGGATCTGACCGGTGCCGGTTTGCAGCAGGATGTCGGGAATGCCATCCCCGTCGACGTCTCCGGCTGTGCCTGCCGCGGTTCCGGTGAGGGTCTTGTACCCGGTGTGCAGCTTGCCGGACACGACCAAGACCTTGTGGTTGGCGTCCCACACCGCGTAGTCGGCATACCCATCCCGGTCGATGTCCCCGAGCCCGGTGCCTCCGATCGCTTGGAACGACCTGAGCAGCGACCATGTCTTGCCGCTGAAGACGCGGACTTGGGTACTGCCGGCGACCAACACATCCGGGTAGCCGTCCGCGTCCACATCACCCAACCCGGCCACTCCTGCACCGGCCCTCGGGAAGCCGGTGTCGCCCCTGATCTCGTACAGCACCTTGTAGGGCGCGAGCGAGACCACGATGGCGGAACCGTTCGGGCTGGTATACGGGGCGCCGAGGATGGCGTCCGGCTTGCCGTCCTTGTCGATGTCGCCGCAGCTGTCGAGGCTGGTGCCCAGGCCCCGCCAGGCAGGGTTGTAGATCGACAACAGCTTGGCGCCGGACTTGCCCGAGTACACCTCGACCGTGCCGAAGCCGCCGCCGAACACCGGTGCGGCGACCATGTAGTCGGCGTACCCATCTCCGTCGATGTCGCCACAGCCGCTGACGGCGTGGCCGGATTCGTCGCCTCCGGCGGCGGAACCCTGGATCTCGGTGCCGCGCGCCGTGGCGCCGTGCATCAGGTAGGCGCGCCCCTCCGAGCCAACGCCTGCGAAGGGAGCTCCGACCAGCAAGTCCGCGCGTCCGTCCTTGTCGACGTCGCCGACGAATCGGACCGCATGCCCGAACTGGCCGCCGGTCCACTTCTGGCCCCAGTAGGTGTAGAGATGCGACTGACCCGAGAGTGGTGCTGCTGCCAGGAGCAGCACGGACAGGTTCGCCAGCGTCGTGGTGTGCTTCATCATGACAACTCCTCGTGTTTCGACTCCAGCATCGAACCTCCCCGCGCGACACCGTGCCATTGGCTGCACGGCGTAGTCCGCATGCGCGTGGGCAGTAGCCCGACTTGCGTTCGCAATCGGAAGTGCACTCGAGCACGCGTACAGCTCTCGCGAGCGTCGCGCCACTCGGTGCCTTGGATCGCGAGACTACTCTGGCAACGCCAAGCCGCACTGGCGACCAAGCGTGCGCAGGTCGGCCCACAGCGCTTCGAGCTGTGCCAGTCGCTGCGCGTGCGCGGGGAACGCCGGGCTGTCCGCCGGCGGCGAGTACGCCCGCACCGTCGCGATCGCGTCACGCACCGCCAGGCTGCGAACCTGCGCGACCATCAGTTCGAGTGCCTCGGTCTGTTGCAGGCGCCGCGTGCGCTGCAGCGGCTCGAGCACTTCGCGACACGCCACGTAGTCGCCGCGCACGAAGTGCGCATGGGCGCGTTCGCCCGCAGTGGCATCCGAGTCGGCGAGAACACGGTCGGCGCGACCCAACTGGCTCCAGCCGGCCAGCACGGCGCGCGGGTCGCGCGGTTTGGCGCGCAGCCGCGCGAGTTGGGCGGCCAGCAGAGGGTCCGGCGACTCCAACTCGTCGATCTCGGCGGCCGCGGCGTCGATCGCCCCCGCGCCGAGCAGTGCGACGGCGAAATCGCGTTGCCAGCGGGCCCGGTTCGGCGTGGAGCGGCGCAGCGCTTCGCGGTACAGCTCGGCGGTGACGTCGAAGCAGAAGAACGACCCCTCGTGGTCACACGGTACGAACGGGTCCAGCCAGTGGTGCAGCGGCCCGAATTCGGCGGCGTCGCCCGGCCACGCGTCGCGTGCGTGCAGCACGACCACGCCGAGCCGCGGGCCCGCGCGTGGGTACAACCGTTGTGCGCCAGCGTGGCGACTCAGCAGGGTGCGCAGCGCCGGGTCGTCGCCGGGGACCAGCTGCCACGACACGGTCGAGTCGCCGAACAGCCGGTACGGTCGCGCGCCGGCGAGCGCGTTCATCGCGCCGAGGTTGTGCGGCCATTGCAACCCGGCGGTCGCCGCCACCCATACCGTCAGCATGGCGAGCACCGCGCGGGCGGTGCGGCCTCCCGACCACAGCGCCGCGACCGGGCGTGCGGCCAGCAGGCACAGCAGGGCGAGCTGCGGCAGCACGTAGCGCACGCCGATCTGCAGGGTGGTGGCGAACGACAGGTAGGCGAACGGCAGCAGCAGCGAGGGCCAGACGATCCACTGCAGGGCCGTGGGCCACCCCGGCAGCGTGCGCCGGCGCAGCGCGTCGAGCGGCAGCAGAACGAGCATGCCGAGCGGTGTCGTCACCGCCAGCCCGACCGCGTAGTAGGCGGGATGCCCGGGGCGGACCGCGCCGGCGAAGAACGTGCGGTCGTACGACTTCCCCGCGGCGAGCTGGAAGTCGATGCCGCGCACCATCGGGTCCGGCAGTAGGCGCGCCGGCAGCTGCAACCAGCTGGCGCGCTCCAGCAGTCCTCCGGGCGCCAGGGGGTGCCGCGCAGGGTCGTAGCAGCCGGCGTGGAACAGGTAGCAGGCGTGCAGCACCGACACGCATCCCGTCGCGCAGCAGATCGCGTGCCCCAGCGCCGGCCCCGGGCGCAGGCGGCGCGTGACGAGCAGCCACGACACCGCTACCACCACACCCGGCAGCAGCAGCAGTGCCAGATACTTGGTCGCACAGGCGATCCCGAGGCTCGCCCCGAGCAGCGCGGCGCGCCAGACGCCGGGGTGCTCCAGGTAGCGCCACGCCGCGAGGACCACCAGAAGGGTCGCGGCGGTGAGCGCCATGTCCGCAGTGAGCAAGCAACCGTGTGCCGAGACCAGCGGATGCAGGATGAACAGCATCAGCGCCGCCACTGCCGCAGGCGGGCCGAGCGCCCGCCAGGCGAGGCGCGCCAGCAGCGCCGCGGCGAGCAGGGAGAACACCAGCATGCCGAGGCGGCCGCGGAGCTTGTTGGCCTCGAGCGGGACGAACGAGGGTTGCTGCTCGGCTCCGAACCAGCTGCTCAACTGGTTGGCGTAGAACGGCAGCGGACCGTGCGGAATGGTGCGCTGTGACTCGAACGACAGCTCGTGCCGCAAGGCGATGCCCGCCATCAGGTAGGAGTTCTCGTCCACCGTCCACGGCGTCTGCTGCGCCAGCCGCATGAGCATGGCGAGGTGGACCAGCAGCAGCGCTCCCACCACTGACAGGCAGCGGCGCCGGATGCGGGGGCTGGGGGCGGGCATGTCGGAAGCCTACCGCGCCGCACGGGGCGGTCGGCCCGGCGTTCGTGCGCAAGGCGCTGCGAACCGGCGGCGGTTGGTGGACCAGCGGTGGAGCAGCAACGTGGCGAGGGGATCGTCTGCCCGGGCGGCGATGCACCCCGCCTCCGGGCACGGGCCCGGCGCGCGTGCGGACCGTTGCCGTGGCGAGGTCCGAGCTCCCGGCAGGTGGTGGAGTCTTGGCTCCCCTTGACCGCGACCGGCGCCAGCGGCGATCCTCAGCACCGCGGATGCCGAATGCCGACCAACCAAGGTGCGACCCGATGCGACGGCAGCGCCGGAGCGCCTTCCACCGATGAACCCCGAGCTGTGGCGGCGCATCCAGGAGGTGTTCCACGCCGCTTCGGATCTGCCCAGCGGGCCCGCCCGGCAGCGGCTGCTCGACCAGGAGTGCGCGGGTGATGCACAGCTGCGCAGTGAGGTCGAGGTGCTGCTCGGGGTCGCCGAGCAGAGTGCGGGAGCGGAGTTCCTCGAGCCGCCGACCGTGCATCGCGACGACTCGGCGCCCGCATCGACCGCGGCGTTGCGCGGCCGGCGGATCGGTTCGTGTGAACTGCAGGAACTGCTCGGCGAGGGTGGCATGGGCGCCGTCTACTCGGCGGTCCAAGCGCCCTGGGGGCGGCACGTCGCGGTCAAGGTGATGCGCGGCCTGCCCGGGCCGGCGGCGCGGCAGCGGTTCGCGTTCGAAGCCCGGGTGCTGGCGAACCTGCACCACCCGGGGATCGCGCAGATCCACGAGTTCGGCGTGGACGAGGACGCGGCGACCGGCCAGGCGCTGCCGTACTTCGTGATGGAGTTCGTCGCCGGCGCGCAGCGCTTGGACGAGTGGTGCCTGCGCCAGCGGCTGAGCATCGAGGAGCGTTGCCGGTTGGTGGAAGACGTGTGCGACGCCGTGCACCACGGGCACCTGCGCGGTGTGATCCACCGCGACTTGAAGCCGGCCAATGTCCTGGTCGACGCCGAGGGGCGCCCCAAGGTGATCGACTTCGGCGTCGCGTGCGTCACCGATGACGAGTCGTGGGAACGCTCGTTCGCCACCGCGGAAGGGTTGGTGGTCGGCACCCCGGCGTACATGAGTCCCGAGCAGCTCGCCGGCCAGGCGCGCGACCTCGATGCACGCACCGACGTCTACTCGCTGGGAGTCCTGTTGTATGAACTGCTGTGCGGTGCGCGACCGCACACCTTCACCGGGCTGCCGTTCGACGAGGCGGTCCGCCTGGTGCGCGAGAGCCCGGCACCGCGGCCGTCGCGATACCGCCCGGAGCTCGCCGGCGACCTGGACACCATCGTCACCACCGCGCTCGCCAAGGACCGCGCGCGCCGCTACGCGTCGGCCGATGCACTGCGCGCCGACTTGGCGCGGTACCGCGAAGGCCTGCCCATCCAAGCCCGCCCGCTGACGGTCGGCTACCAGCTGCGGCTGTTTACCCGGCGCAACCGCGTGTTGGTCGCCGCGGCAGCGGTCGTGCTGATCGCCGTGGTGGTGGCCGCGGTGGTCAGCGTGATCATGGCGGTGCGCACCGAGCGGGCGCGGCAGGCGGAGCAGCGGCGCGCCGAGCAGGCCGAGCGGCTGGTGGCGCAGAACCGCGCGTTCTCCGAGTGGGTCGCCGGCGAACTGCAGACGCGGCTCGGTGAGCTGCCCGGCGCCACCCCGCTGCGTCGCGCGTTGCTCGACCGGGTGCGGTCGTGGCTCGACGAGGTTCGCGCGGCGGCGGGCGATCGGCCCGAGCTGCTGCGCACCGTGGCCGAGCTGTACCGGACGACCGCGGGGATCCAAGGTGCCGGCAACGGTCTGTCCGAACCGGAGCGCGCGGTCGCGACGCTCGACGTCGGGCTCGGGTTGCTCGAACACCTGCACCGCAACACTCCCGCCGATCCCGAACTGACGCTGGCGCTCGCCACCGGGCGACTGGAGCGGGCCGGGTTCCTGCTCGAGACCGCGCAGCTCGACGAGTTCGAGCGGTTGTTGGCCGATGCCGATGCGCTGGCGGGAACGGTGCGCGAGACCGACGCGACACGCGACGTGCTGCAGGTCTACCGAGCCCGCCGGCTGTTCGCGCGCGCCCAACTCGATCGCCAGCACGGGCGTTGGGCGGAGGCGGCGGTGGGGTTCGGCAAGGGTCTGGCGCTGCTGCCGGTGCCCAAGCACGACGCCGGACTGCGCGCATGGCAGCGCCGACTCGAGGTGATGATGTTGCGTCTCGAAGCCATCTGGAACTCCGGCGACGACGCGGGTGCCAAGAAGTGCTGGAACGAGTTGTTGCCGCAGATCGAGCGGCTCCTGACCCCGCAGGATCGTTCGGTCAGCGCCCGGCTGTTGCGCGCGCACGTCCACCGGCACCGGGCCGATTTCTGGTACTACATGGACGGCGACAAGGTGCAGGCGGAGCGCGCCTACCGCGCGGCGGCTGCCGAACTGCGGCCATTGCGCACTGCCGATCCGGACAACTCCGGCTACATCCACCGCCTGTCGCTGGTGGTGTCCCGTCTGGTGACGCTGCTGCTCACCGATCGGCGTGGCGCCGACGCGTTGCCGCTGGCCGAGGAGGACGTCGCTCTGCAGCGCGAGAACCTGCGGGCGGCGCCCGAGAGCGAACGCGGCCGACTCAACCTGCGGATCGCCCTGCGACAGTTGGCCGCCGTGCATCTGGTGCGCGAAGACGTCGACAGCTGTGGGCGAATCTCGCGCGAGGCGCTGCAACTCGCCGAGGTGCTGGCTGCCGGGCAACCGAACAGCCCTGATCACCAGATCGCGCTGGCGGAGTCCGAGGCGGCGATGGGCCACTGGGAGTGGAGCCGGGCGATGCGTGCGGTCAAGGCCGACCGCGACGTGACGGAGTTCGTGCAGGCGGCGCGGGCTCGCTGGGTCAAGGCGGTGGCGTTGTTCCGGCGCGTCGCCGAGCAGCACCCCCGCTACTGGGGGGCCCAGTCGCAACGAACCTCGACCGAGGCGTTGATCGCTCAGTGCGACAAGTTGTTTGCACAGCCGAAACATCGTTGAGCAGCGATGAACGCCGACCCGACCGCCACTGAGGCTGCCGCACGTCCGAGCTGTCTGCACGAGCTGCTCACGGCAGCGGTGCGCGCGCACCCGCAGCGGATCGCGCTCGACATCCCGCCCGGCCCGCAGCGACCCGCACGCGTGGAGTGGACCTACGCGGAGCTCGAGGCGCAGGCCGCACGAGTGCGCGGGGCCGTCGAGCAGCACGTGACGGGAGAATGCGTCGTCGCGGTATTGTTGGCGCGGCACGACCCCGCATTGTTCGCGGCGCAGATCGGGGTGCTGCGGTGCGGCGCGGCGTTCGTCTGCCCGGACCCATTGTTCCCGGATTCACACCTCCGGTTCGTCCTCGCCGACTCGGGAGCCGTCGCGGTGGTGACCGACGAGGCAGGTGCAGCGCGCCTGGCCGGCATCGGGATCCCTCTGCTCGATGTCGCGGCGCTGCCGTCTGCTCCGGTCGTTTCGCCACGCCCGCCCTGGCTCACCCCGCGAAGTCTCGCCTACGTCATCTACACTTCGGGCACCAGCGGGCAGCCCAAGGGAGTGTTGCTCGAGCATTCGGGCATCGTCGACCTGATCTCGCAGGACCTCGGCTACTTCGGTCTGGCGCCCGGCGACCGCATCGCGCAGGGCTCGTCGCACGCATTCGACTCGTCGTTGGAAGAAGTCTGGTGTGCGTTCGCGAGCGGAGCGACCTGCGTGGTGATGGACGACGAGGTGGTGCGCTCCGGCCCGGACTTGATCGAGTTCCTGCGCCGAGAACGCGTCACCGTGCTGATGCCGACGCCGACCCTGCTGCGCGCCACCGGCTGTGTGGCGCCGCACGCCGCGCTGCCGGATCTGCGGCTGGTGTACGCCGGCGGCGAGGCGATCGCGCCCGAGCTGGTGGCGCGCTGGGGGCAGGGCATCTGGTTGGAGAACGGCTACGGGCCGACCGAGTGCACGGTCACTGCGACCCGCACGCGGCTGCATCCCGGTGTTCCGGTGACCATCGGGGTGCCGATCCCCGGGCGCAACGCGCTGGTACTCGATCCGGAACTCCACCCGGTGGCCGACGGTGTGCCTGGCGAGCTGTGCCTGTCCGGTGTCGGTCTGGCGCGTGGCTACCTGGGACTGCCGGAGCTGACCGCCGAGCGCTTTCCCGTGCACCCACACCTGGGTCGGCTCTACCGCACTGGCGATTCCGTGGTGCGCCAGGTCGACGGCACCCTGCTGTACCAGGGACGGCTCGATGCCCAGGTCAAAGTGCGTGGGCACCGCATCGAGCTGGAAGCGATCGAGGCAGCGCTCGCGGCAGTACCCGGAGTACGTGCCGCTGGCTGCGTGCTGGTCGGTAGTGTCGGGCGCGAGCAACTGGTCGGTTGCGTGGTGTCGAACGGAGTCGCGCCGGCCGAGTCGTTCGACCCCGAAGCGACGCGCACCCGGTTGCGCGCCGAGCTGCCGGAGCCGATGGTGCCGGCACGCCTGGTGCTCGTGGCGGCGCTGCCGACCACGGTGGGCGGCAAGCTGGACCGCCGCGCGCTGGCAGCCGAGCTCGAACGCGCCGCCGCCGCGCGCAGTGCGGTCGCGCCTGCCTCGCCAGGTGCACCGCTGGCGGATCCGATCGAACGGCGCATCGCCGCCGCGATGGCGAGCGCGTTGGAGCTTCCTCAGGTGGGGCGGGACGAGGACTTCTTCTCCCTCGGCGGCACCTCGCTGCGCGCCGCGGAGTTGATCTCCGCGCTGCGCACCACGCCGGACACCGCGCGGCTCGCCGTGCGCGAGGTGTACGAGCTCCGCACCGTGGAACGCCTCGCGGCACGCGCACGGCACGGTGGGGCGGCGGAAGGTGCGCTGCCCGATCCCGAGGACTCGCCCGGTTCGGTTCCCGGCGCGCGGCCGGTGCTGTGCACGGTGGCGCAGGGATTGTGGCTGCTGTTCGGGTTGTCGTGGGTGGCACCGCTCGGCTACCTGCTGGCGTTCGACGTGCTGCCTTGGTCGGTGGAGCAGCTCGGTGCAGTGGGTGCGTTGCTCCTGTTGCCGTTCCTCGGCCCGCTGCTGATGCCGCTCCGCGCGGTCGCTTCGGTGGCCCTGGCGGTGGCGACCAAGCGGTTGCTGATCGGCCGCTACCGGCCGGGATCACACCCGGCGTGGGGTTGGTTCTACCTGCGCCATTGGATCGTGCTGCGCACCGTGCGCCTCGTGCCATGGCGGCGGCTCGCCGGCACGCCGTGGCAGGCGAGTGTGCTGCGCGCCCTGGGCGCGCGGGTCGGTCGGCGTGTGCACATCCACCGCGGCGTCGAGCTGCTGTCGGGTGGCTGGGACCTGCTGGAGATCGGCGACGACGTGACGCTCGGGCAGGAAGTTCGAGTCGGGTTGGTGCACCTCGCGGCCGGGCGTGTGCACTGCGCGCCGGTGCGGATCGAGGACCGAGCCACTCTCGGAGTGCGCTCGGGAGTCGGTGGCGACACCGTGGTCGGGGCCGGTGCGCAACTCACGCCACTGTCTTCACTTTGCGACGGCGGGCGGATTCCCCAAGGAGCGCGGTGGGACGGCGTGCCGGCGCAGCCACGCGACGCGGTGCCTGCGGCACCCGTGGTCGACCACGAACGAGAACTGGGGGAACACGCGTTCGGCCTGCGCTTGATGGCCGCGCAGACCGGGGTTTCGGTGCTGCTCGCGCTGCCGTTCTTTGGGTTCGTGTCGGCGGCGGTGTGGCTCGCCGAACTCGGCGATCCGGAGCTGCTCGCGTGGTGGAGCGACCCTGGCATCGACTGGCGGTTCGTCGCCGCGCTGCTCGGGTTGTCGGTGCTCGGATTGCTCGCCAGCTTGGTGATGCGCGCGCTGCTGCTGTGGGCCATCCCCGCGGTGCCCGATGGGAGTATCGGTCGGTTCGACCCGCGCTACGTTGGGGTGTGGCTGCGCACCGACCTGGTGACGGGCGCCGGCACCTGGCTATCCGGGAGTCTGCTGTGGCCCGTGTGGCTGCGCGGCGCCGGAATGCGCATCGGCCGCGGCTGTGAGATCAGCACCATCGTCGATGTGTTGCCGGAAAACGTCACGGTCGGCGCCGAGTGCTTCTTCGCCGACGGAATCTACCTCGCCGGTCCGTGGATCGATCGCGGCACCGTGACCACGGCCCACACCGAGATCGGCACTGGAACCTTCTTCGGCAACCACGTGGTGGTGCCCCCCGGCGCGGTTCTGCCGGACGACCTCCTGCTCGGCATCTGCACGCCGGCGGAACCACGAAGTCTGCGCTCCGCTTCGTCGTGGTTCGGCCACCCGCCGTTCGAGCTACCGCACCGCGAGGTGGTCGAGCTCGACCGCGCGTTGACCCACCGACCCTCGCCGCTGCGTTGGTTGCACCGCCTCGCCTGGGAATTGCTTCGCTTCGCGCTGCCGGCGGTCGGCAGCGGGGTGCTGGTCGGGTGGCTCGCCGTGGTCGGAGCACTGCACGACGTGCCGCGCGGCCTGTCCTGGTGGGCCGGCGTGGTCGGCTCGGGCGCACTGACGGTCGCTGCCCCGTGCGTGTTGGTGCTCGCACTCAAGTGGCTGTTGTTGGGCCGCGTGCAACCGGGGCGCCACGGCCTCTGGTCGAGCTGGTGTTGCCGGTGGGACTTCCTCTACGTCGCGTGGGGGTTCCTCGCCCGCGGGTTGCTCGATCGACTGGCCGGGACCCTGTGGCTGACGTTCTACCTGCGTGCCATGGGAATGCGTATCGGTCGGCGCGTGCTCCTCGGCGGAGGTTTTGCCCAGGTCGTCGACCCGGACATGCTGGAGTTCGCCGATGGCGCGACCTTCGAAGGGCTGTTCCAGGCGCACAGCTTCGAGGATCGGGTGTTGAAGATCGGCCGCGTGCGGCTGGGCGAAGGCTCGACGGTGCGCGGTGGCGCGGTGTTGCTCTACGGAGCCGAGATTGGCCAGGGCAGCACCGTGGCGCCGCACAGTGTGGTGATGAAGCACGAGGTGCTGCAACCGCATCGTCACTACGCTGGTTGTCCGGTTCGCTGAATCGATGCCGGTCGACCCGAGTCGCGGCACCGCGGGACCGCGCGAGCGCGTGCCGGGCGGGGGCGCGTTGTCTGCGGCTTCTCGGCGCGGGGCAGCCGTGTCGCCGCGTCCGTCGGCCCGGTCGCGATCGGGCAGATCCGCTAACATTCCCGCACGATGCAACGCTCGCGTTTCCCTCTGGATGTGCACGACATCGTCTACCGATCCTGTGAGCGGTTCACCCAGGAGGATTTCGCGGGCTTCGCGGCGAGCGTTCCGCCGGGTGACCTGTGCCACTACGAGTTGATCGATGGCTTCATCGTCCGCGAGCCGCCCGCGGGGTGGCCGCACGGCGAGGTCGAGGAGGAGATCGGCTTTCGGCTGAAGTCGTTCCTCAGGGGGCGTGGTCTCGGCCGGAGCTTTGGGTCCAGCCAAGGCTTCGAGTTTCCCTCGGGGGACACCGTCGAGCCGGATGTGTCGTTCGTCTCCGCGGCGCGCTGGGGCACCGCGCCGCGGCCGCGGAAGTTCCTGCGCGTCGTCCCCGAGTTGGTCTTCGAGATCCTCTCGCCGAGCACGGCGCGGATCGACCTGGGGCCGAAGCGGCGCGTCTATGCGCGCAACGGGGTGCTGGAGTACGTGCTGGTCGACAGCGAGCGCCGGGTGCTCACCGTGTTCCGGGGCGAGGAGCGCCGTTCGGTGGGCGAGGAACTCGGCGCGGACGCCACCTTCTCCTCTCGTGTGCTCCCCGGGTTCGGCTTCCGCGTCGGCGAGCTGTTCGAGGAGCTCTGAGCTGCTGGGGCCGCGGATCGTGCCGGCACGCGAAGACCTCCGGTGCCTTCCAAGACAACTGGGCGGCTGTTTCTCCAGTAGGCAGCGGCCCCGGAAGCTCTGACGAGCAAGCGGCTGAGGCCTCATGGCGCCGCGCTCACCCAAGGCCTTGTGTGCGGCCTTGGCCGCGATAGGCCACTCGGCGTGGCCCATGTCCAGGCGTCACTGCGTCCGTCGGCTCGATCGCGACTCGGGCAGATCCGCTAGCATTCCTCGCACGATGCGAGGCTCCCGTTCCCCTTTGGATGTGCACGACATCGTCTACCGGTCCTGTGAGCAGTTCACCCAGGAGGATTTCGCGGGCTTCGCGGCGAGCGTCCCGCCGGGGGACCTGTGTCACTACGAGTTGATCGATGGCTTCATCGTCCGCGAGCCGCCCGCGGGGTGGCCGCACGGCGAGGTCGAAGGGGAGATCGTCTTTCGGCTGAAATCGTTCCTCGATGGACGTGGTCTCGGCCGGAGCTTCGGGTCCAGCCAGGGCTTCGAGTTTCCCTCGGGGGACACCGTCGAGCCGGATGTGTCGTTCGTCTCCGCGGCGCGCTGGGGCACCGCGCCGCGGCCGCGGAAGTTCTTGCGCGTCGTCCCCGAGTTGGTCTTCGAGATCCTCTCGCCGAGCACGGCGCGGATCGACCTGGGGCCGAAGCGGCGCGTCTATGCGCGCAACGGGGTGCTGGAGTACGTGCTGGTCGACAGCGAGCGCCGGGTGCTCACCGTGTTCCGGGGCGAGGAGCGCCGTTCGGTGGGCGAGGAACTCGGCGCGGACGCCACCTTCTCCTCTCGTGTGCTCCCCGGGTTCGGCTTCCGCGTCGGCGAGCTGTTCGAGGAGCTCTGAGCTGCTGGGGCCGCGGATCGTGCCGGCATGGCCCCGGCGTCGTCCATGACCGATGCGATGTCGAGATCGTGGGGCGGTGCCCGGTCCGTCCGGCACCCTGGGCAGAGCGCTTCCGCTGCATTAGCCTCACCGCGTTCCCCTGCCGCAGTCGAACCCCCGCCGATGCGCTACTCCTCGATTCCGTCGTTCGTCTCGTTTCTCGTTCTCTGCGGCGCGGTCGCGGCTCAGTCGACGGCCTACGGTGGCAGCCTGGCGGGCAACCTGAGTCCCTCGGGACCCGCAGTCAGCATCACCGGACTCGCCTACCGTCAGGACATCGCGAGCTGTGGCGCCGCGGTCAGAATCGGCAGCACGCTTTCGATGCCGCTGACCACCCAGGGCGGCGGCGGGTCCGCGTATGACGCGGCGCGTCAGGGTCTGTGGATCAGTGACGGGCGTTCGATCACGCTGAAGGACATTGCGTCGGGGAACGAGAGCTGTCGCTTCACCGCGACGCTGACCGGCGGCACCAACAACGTGGTCACCGGACTGGCGCACAACAACCGGCAGCGGCAACTGATCCAACTCGAGGTGTTCCCGACTTCGAGTGGCAACAGCATGGCGCTGCGCTTCTACGACACGACGCAGTGCCCGCCGAAGGTGCTGCCGACCACCTGTGCGATTCCGCTGCCGACAGTGAGTGCCCCGGGCACCGCCCGCGGGCTCGCATACGACGAGCTGCGTGATCTGATCTTCTACAGCGTCTCGCTCACTACGTCGTCGGGGATCGTCAACTCGGTGAGCTACGTGCCGATGCCGATCGCGTGCATCGGTCAGGCGACGTCGTTCGGTCTGCCTTCGCTGGTGCCGTGTGGGGGAGCCGATGCGGCGGTGAGCGGGTTGGCCTACGACGCCTGTTCCAAGATCTTGTTCGTCACCGAGGGTTCGGCGGTCTTGCGCATGGACCTGTCGAACCTCGCCGCGCCCAAGAACCTCAACGCGTCGACGCCGTGCTGCAAGCTGAACGTGCCGCGTCAACTGTGGGCGAGCCTCACGTACATCCCGCGCTCGACCGTCAACTCGGTCGGCAACAGCTGCGCAGTGCTCGGCTGTGCGACTTGCAACGCGATGGCACTCGAGGTCGCGGGCGACCTGATCCTCGGAAACCCGGCGCTGGAGTTGACGCTGACCGCCGCGCCGGCCAACGCCACCGCGTCGCTGTTCATGTCGATCGGGCGTGCGCTGGTTCCGGGGATTCCCGTGCCGGGGCTGTGCGGCCTGGTGCACACGCCGATTGCCGGATCGATGCCGATCCTGCTGGGTTCGTTCTCTACCGGCGGCAGTGGCGGGTGCTCGGGTGGCCTACGTCTGCCGGCGCCGGTGCCGGTCGACCCGGGGTTGTGCGATGTGTACCTGACTGCGCAGGTGTGGGTGCAGTGTTCCGGGGGCGGCGGACTGACCAACGCGCTCGAGCTGCGGGTCGGCAGCTGACTTCGCGCCCGCGGAGAAGGCCGGCGACCCGAGCAGAAGGTCCGCGTGCCGGTTGTCCGCCGGCCCCGCGACTTGGCCCGGACAATTCATGAGCAGCGTCGCGAGATCGTGCAAGGTTGTTGCTGGCAAGGAGAACGGCAGGTTCTGCCCGGAGGCGGGGTGCCTCCCCGTCGAGGAGCAGGTTCTGACGTTTCGACGCAGCCAGCAGCGAACTTGCGCGATCGCAGCAGCTCGGTCATGAATAGCCCGGGTTAGCAGGCTCCGGGCATCGCGTTCGCCTGGAACATCGCGAACATCGCCCCGGTCGGGTCGGTCAGCATCGAGAACTGACCGATCTCCGGGATCGGCAGGCATTCCATCATCGCGGTGGCGCCGAGTTCCTTGGCCCGCGCGGTCGAGGCGGCGAGGTCTTCGGTGAAGAAGTACACCATCCAGCACGAAGGCGCGCCCGGCATCGGGTGCTTCATCAGTCCGCCGGCCTGCTTGTCGCCGAGCATCTGCACGCGGTAGATCCCCGCCTCGCCCATGTCCTTGGACTGCGGCTGCCAACCGAACACCGCAGTGTAGAACGCCTGCGCCGCGTCGTCATCGGTGGCGTAGGTCTCGTTCCAGCAAACCCGGCCCGGCACGGGCACGTCGGGGTCGAAGCCCTGCGCGCACGGCAGACCCTTGTAGATCGAGAAGGTCGCCCCGCACGGGTCGCCGACCACCGCGAACCGCCCGGTTTGCGGAATGTCGCTCGGCGGCACGCACACCGAACCACCGTGCTGCTTGACCAGCTCGGCGGTGGCGTCGACGTCGTCGACCGCGAGGTACGGCATCCAATGGGACACCGGGATCGCGGCCTCCTGCACGATGCCGCCGATCGGGCCTGAACCGCACATCACCATCCGGTAGGTGAATCCTGGCATTGGCACTTCGTGGATCTGCCAGCCGAACAACTGCGTGTAGAACTGCTGCGCCTTGGCGGCGTCGGTCGTCATCAAGTCGTGCCAGACGAAGCGTCCGGGCCAGGGTCCTGCATCGGTCATGGGTCGTGCTCCGGGGAGTGGGTTGAGGGCCGGAGAGGCTAGCCTGCCTCACGCACCTGATGGTGGACGAAACGTCGCAACTTTGTCCGCGACCGGCGCAGGTCGAACCGCGCTGCGCGGGACCCACCGCCCCGTGCATCCGCACGCGCGAGCTGGCATGCTGTCGGAGATGCAGCCCAACGCGTCCAAATGGCGCTCGAGCGAGACTCCGCGACGCGGCTCGCGACGCGGCGCTTCGGTGTTCTCCCGTTGCGTGGCGATCGCGATGCTCACCGCATGCGCCGGCGCGCCCGTGTCCTCTGCCCACGAGCACTCTGCCGCGGAGACGGTGACGATCACCGATGGGCAGCTCCTGCCGGCGGCGGAGGTCTCCCTGCCGACGTTCGGCACGGTGGTGTTCCGCAACGCGCGCAGCGAAGCGGTCACGATCGAGGTCGATCGACCGCTCGGCGTCTGCTCGCAGTGTTCGACAGCGCTCGGATTCGTCGCCGACGGCGCGCAGACCGTGGCGAAGGCGATCCCGGCGCACGGCATCGCGTCGCTGTGCTTCCACGACGCGGGACGGTTCGGCTTCGTGGTGCGCGGGGCGGCCGGTGAGCAGCGCGGCTCGATCGCGGTCGGAGGTTCCAGATGAGCTGCTCGACGCTGCTGCGGCTCGTGTGTCTCGGTGTGCTCACCTGGGTGCTGGTTGCCTGCGGCGGGGTGTCGTTCCGTGTGGCGAAGGACGTGGCGGCACCGCGATCGGTGGCGGTGCTGCCGCTCGGTGGCAAGGCCGACCCAGGTGCGCGGACCTTGGCGCGCGCGCTCTTGGTCGAGCGGTTGCGCGGGCGCGGCCTGCAAGTCGTCGCGATCGATTTCGTCGACCGCGTGCTCGCCGAACAGGGCTGGCTGACCGACCCGGAGCGGTTCGACCCCAAGGCGCTGCCGCTGCCGAAGGTGCGGGAAGTGCTGGCGGTCGACGCGGTGCTGGTCGGCCATGACCTCGACGAGAGCCGCTTCAACATCCTGCTGCTGCGCCGCCACGCGTTCGGCGGCACGATCGGGCTACGCAACGGCACCGAGTCGGCGTGGTGGTCGGCGAACCACGTCGCGTCGTTGCTCGGCGGTCTGCTGTTGATGAGCGGCCAGGTGATCAGCGAGATCCGCGCCCAGATCGTGCACGGCTCGTCGATGGCGACGCTGGGGTTGGTCGACACCTACGTCGAGGACGTCGCGGAGACCGTGCCGGTGCAGAAGCAGGTCGACGGTTCACCGGGGTCGAACGTGTCGCTGACCGAGGTTCGCGCGGAGCGCACTGCTGTGCCGACCGCGGGACTCGAGCGGATCGTGGTGAAGGCGAACGCCAGCCCGGGTGCCACGCTCACCTTCGACCTCGATCCGCGGCGCACCGCGATTCCGATGGCCGGCCGCGCCGGCGTGTTCGTGGGTGCACAGGACGTGCCGGTGGGTTCGGTTCGGCGTGTGCGGGTAGCCGCGCGCGGCCCGTTCGGCGGCGATCCGGTCGCTGCGGAGGTCGAGCTGCGATGAGTCGTTCCGTGGCGTCATGCGCCGTTCGTCGGGCGGCAGGTGCCGCGTTCGCGTGTGCTTTGCTGGTGACCGGATGCGCCACCCGGGTGCAGACGGAGTCCGACCCGCGCCTCGCCGGGTTGCGCGCCATGGGCTACCGGATCGCGGTGATGCCGTTCGCCGTCACCGCACCCGCTGACGGATTCCTCGCCTCGTCACTGGCTCCGGTGGGTGAGTTGTTCGCGCTCGAGCCCGGCGCACCGCGGTTGCCCGACCGCGCGCGGATCGGTGCGCTGCTGCGCGGCGACGTCGTCGCCTGGTTGCGGCAGGGGGCGTTCGAGGTGGTCGAGACCTGGGTCTCCGACACCAAGCTGGCACACAGTGGCATGTCTGCTGGCGAGCTCGCCGACCCGAAGTTCGCGCGCAGGGTCGCGGCGGTGTTGAAGGTCGACGGAGTGCTCTACGGCGATGTCCTGCGGTGGAATCGCGCCTACTACGTGCTCGAGTCGCGGGCGGAAGTCGCGTTGCGCCTCGAGCTTCACGATGGCCCGACGCGCGAGCGGTTGTTTCGCACCGAGCGCAGCGAGAGCGTCGGGTCGGGCCTGTCGGGCGGACCGACGGGACTGGTGGCCGCCGCCACCGAACCTCTCGCCGCGCTGCGCGGCTCGCAACTGCGCGAGTTGACCCGCGCGGTCGGGCGCCACGCTGCGATCGACCTCAACGGCGGGGCGCTGCGGCCCGAGCCCGGCCCATTGACGCCGCGGTTGTCGGTGTTCGCGCTGGCGCGGCCGCACCCGGGCCCGTTCCGAGTCGGCGAGCGCATCGATCTGTTGGCGATCGGCACGCCGGGTTGCGTGGTGCGCTTCGACCTCGGCCGACTGCGGGTCGGTGTGCCGATGCTGGAGACCAGCCGCTTCGAGGACCCGCGCGGGGCACGGGCCACCTACGAGGGGCACTACGTCGTGCAAGAGGTGGACCCGCGGGTGCGGTTGCCGGTCTACGGCACGATCCATCCGGCAGGGTCGCCGCGCGCGATGATGACCCGGTACCGGTGGGGGGGAGAGGTGGAGATCGGCCCCCGCTGAGTGGGGCCCGCTCCTCAGTCGGCCCGCGGCGGTGCCTCGCGCGTTCGCCCGTACAGCCGGTTCAGCCACAGGTAGCCGAGTGCTGCCAGGCCCGCGAGCCCGGCGCACCCGTACCACAGCACGTCTGCCCCCAGCCGCTCGTACACCCGCCCGCCCAGCGCTGGCGCGAGTACGAACGCCACGGCGAACGATGCGCCGTGCACGCCGAGGTACTGCCCGCGCAGGCGCGGTGGAGCCCGATCTCCGACGAAGCTGTTGAGCAGCGAGAACGACAGCATCTCGCCGACGGTCAACAGCAGCAGCTGCGCGATCACCCCGCTGAGACCCCAGCGCACCGGCACCAGCAGCGGAAACGACAGCGCGATCAGCAGCGTGCCCAGTGCCACCAGCGGCAGGCGCGGGCGTCCGCGGAGCGCGCGGACCAGGGGCATCTCCACCAGCACGATGAGCACTGGGTTGATCGCCAACAGCCAGCCGATGTCGCCCTCGGTCAGACCGAACGCCGCGGCGAGGTAACGCGTCTCGGTGCTGAAGTACTGCATGAAGGCCAGCAGGGTCAGCACGGTGACGGCGAGCAGGCACAGGAATCGGCCGTCGCGCCACGGCGAGTCCTGCCTGGCCGTCTCGCCGGCTGAAGCGGGGTGGATGTCGTGAGCCAGGTCGCGCGGGACGAACGCCCACAACACCAGGGCGGCGAGCGCGCAGGTCCCGCCGTCAGCGACGAACAGCCAGCGGAAGTCGATCTCGGCCAGGTGACCGCCGATGGTCGGACCGATCGCCCAGCCGGCGTTGACCGCCACGCGGTTGAGCGTCAGTGCGGTGGGGCCGAGCTCCGGCGGCACGCTGGCCAGCACCGACGCCATGTTGCCGGGGCGGAACGCGTCGTTGATCAGGCCGAGAACCAGGATGCCGAGCGCCAGCGACCACGCATTCTCCAGCTGGGTCAGCAACAGCATCCACGCCGCAGCGCCCAACAGGGTGACGAGCTGCACGCGCACCGGCCCCAGCAGATCGCTCAGGCGTCCACCGACGATGCTCCCGGCGACCGACCCGATGCCGTACATCGCCACCAGATAGCCGGCCTGCTCGACGTCGTAGCCGAACCGCTTGCCCAGGTAGAGGCTGAGGAACGGGAGGATCATCGACCCCGCGCGGTTGACGAACGCCGCGAGGCAGATCAGCCAGGTGATCGCCGGCAGCCCGCCGTACACGCTGTGGGCCAGGCTGCGGAATGCGCGGAGCATGGGCGGCACAGGATGCCGGCGGCGTGGTGCGCGGTAAAGCGGCATCCAGGCGGCCCAGGCGCGGTCGTTGCGGGCGGCGGGGTGGGCGGGCACGCTTGCGGTATGCGTCGCCTCCTGCCGTTGCTCGCGCTGGCTGCATGCGCGTCTCCGCCGCCGCGGTTCGACACACCGCGGTTCGCGTCGTTCCAGGCCGATCTGCTCGCCTACACCGAGCGCCTGCGCGACGACATGGCGGTCCCGGGTGTGTGGTTGGCGGTACTGGAGGTCGACCCCGAGACCGGCGCGGAGCACCTGTGGGCGAGCCACGTGGGTCAGCCGGTGAACTCGCTGCCGGCACGGGCCGCGCGCGAGGTGCTGGCAACCCACCGGGTGGCCTCGATCAGCAAGCTGTTCACCGATACCGCGGCGATGGTGCTGGTCGAGCAAGGCAAGCTCGACCTCGACGCGGACGTGCGCACCTACCTGCCGCAGTTCGCCCCGAAGAATCCGTTCGGCACCCCGGTCACACTGCGCCACCTCATGGGACACCGCGCCGGTGTGGTGCGCGAGTCGCCGGTCGGCCACTACTTCGATCCCGACGGCCCGAGCCTGGCTGCCACCGTGGCAAGCCTCAACGACACCGCGCTGGTCGCGCAGCCAGGAACGCGGTTCAAGTACTCGAACCCCGGCATCGGGGTGGTCGGTCGGATCATCGAACAGGTGACGCGGACACCGTTCGAGCGGGCGATGCGGCAGCTGGTACTCGACCCGCTGCGCCTCGACGACAGCGATTTCGCCGAACGCGCCGAGCTGGTGGAACGGCAGGCCCACGGCGTGATGTGGACGTACGACGGCCGGCGCATCCCCACTCCGGAGTTCCGCTTCGGCTACGTGCCGGCGGCCGAGCTGCGCAGCACCGTGGTCGATCTGGTGCGGTTCGCCCGCAGTTGGTTCCCCGATGCGAAGCGGCGGGTGTTGCGTCCTGACACGCAGGCGAGCATGTGGCAGCTGCCCGCCGGTGACCACGGCCACTGCGGTCTCGGCTTCTTCGTCGGCGCGCTCGACGGCCACCTCCGGGTGTCGCACGGTGGCGCGGTCTACGGTTTTGCGTCGACGCTGACCGCACTGCCCGAACAGCGCGTCGCGTGTGCGGTGGTCTGCACCAAGGACTGCGTCAATCGGGTCTCCAGCGCGATCGCCAACCGCGCGATGCGCAGCGTGTTGGCCAACCGCCGCGGCAAGACGCTGGCACCGGTGCGCCTTCCGAAGCAGCTCGGCGCCAGTGCGGCGCGCGCGCTGCAGGGCCACTACGTCGGGGGCGGCGGCTGGTTCGACTTGCTGGAACGCGACGGCGAGCTGGTCTACGTGCCGCGGGTCGGTGTGCGCTCGCGCATGCGGCGCGCGGACGATGGTTCGCTGGTGGCCTGGGATGCGCTGTCGATCGGCCGATCGCGACGCCTGACCATCCTGCCGAATGGCGCGCTGCACGACGGCAAGTCCGAGTTCGCGCGCGATGACGCGCCCCCGCCCGCGGCCCCCGCCGAGCTCGGCGAGTTGATCGGGGAGTACGGCTGGGACCACAACGTGTTGGTCGTCTACGAGGACCATCAGAGGCTCGGGGTGCTGATCGAATGGGTGGAGCACGCCATGCCGGTCCGGGAGGCCAAGGACCGCTACCGCTTCGCGGCCGGGATGTACACCGCCGATCGGCTGCTGTTCGAACGCGACGCAAAGGGTCGAGTCTGCGCCGCGGTGGTGGGGGGTGCGCGGTTTCCGCGCCGCGGCGGACCCACCGCCGGCACGTTCCGCATGCCGGCGGTCAAGCCGGTGCCCGATCTGGTGGCCGCCGCGCGCCGGCAGGCGCCACCCGCGGTGTTGTTGCAGGGCAACCGCCCGCACGAACTCGTCGACCTGCGGCCGCTCGACCCGACTCTGCAGTTCGAGATCCGCTACGCGACCACCGACAACTTCCTGGGCGCCAAGGTCTATGCGCAGCCGATCGCGAAGATGCAGCGCCCTGCGGCCGAGGCCTTGCTGCGCGCACACCGCGGGCTCGCCGCACACGGCGTCGGGCTGAAGGTGTTCGACGCCTACCGCCCGTGGTGGGTGACCAAGGTGTTCTGGGACGCCGCGCCCCGCCACCTCAAGTTGTTCGTCGCCGACCCCATGCGTGGCTCGCGTCACAACCGGGGTTGTGCGGTGGACCTCACGCTCTACGACCGCGCGAGCGGCGCGGAGATTCCGATGCCGTCCGGCTACGACGAATTCACCGCGCGGGCGTACCCGGACTACCCCGGCGGCACGTCGCGGCAACGCCACTACCGCGAACTGCTGCGCCGGGCGATGCAAGCCGAGGGGTTCACCGTGTACGAGCACGAGTGGTGGCACTTCGACTTCGCGGATTGGCGCGAGTACCCGATCGGCAACCGGGAGGATCGGTAGTCGCCGCGCTGCCGATCCGGCAGCAGCACAAGGACAGGATGCCGCGTGCGTCGCTGCGGGAACGGATCCCCGGTCCTCGAGCTGCGTGACGATCGACAACACCGATCTCGACATCCCTTGCGTTGTTCGGTCCTCCGCCACTTGGTGGTCGAGTGATGTGGCGCCAGCCGACTCGCCGACGCGCCGACCATCGGTGCGATGCGCGCTATGCTCGTCCCGCGATCAACCCCGTCGCTCTACGCACCTTCCTGCCCCGATGACCTCGCCCCGCGTTCCTGGTCTGCTGCTCTGGCCGCTCCTCGTCACCATCGTCCTGTCCTGCCTGCGGCTCGCCGCCGAAGTCAAGGGGATGGTCACCGCGAACTCGGGCGGTAGTGGCTCGCCGTTCGGGATCGTGTGGTTGGTGTTCGTGTTCGGGGCGTGGTTCGGCCTGCGGCTGGCACGCGCGGGGAGTCGACCTCGGATCCGACCGGGTTGGCTCTGGTCGATGTTGGCGGCGTGCGGGTTGGTTGCCGCGGTGCTGTGGGCCTTCCAGCAGGTGAGTTTCACCGACCAGAGCGACGCGGCGTACGAAGTGCTGCGCGGCGCGGTGCTGCGCGTGGTGCTCGTCGCGGTGGGGTTGACGGTGGCGTTGTCGTTCGTGTGGCCGCGCCTCAGTTGGACGCTGCTGCTCTACGGGCTCGGCGCGCGGCTCACCGTGGTGGCGCTGACCTGCCTGGCCAAGGTCCAGGGCTGGAACACCCACTACACCAAGTTCGGTCCGGCGGGGATCGAGCGCGGGTTCGGCGAGACGATGCTGTCCGCCGGCATCGCACAGCTGGGGATCTGGGTGCCGTTCACGGTGATCGCCGGGGGGGCGGTGGGCTCGATGGTCGGTGCGCTGGCGGCGCCCCGTACCGCGTCGGTCGGCGGACGTCTGTCGTGAAGCATCGCCGGGCGCGCCCCGGATCTCATGCCGCGGGGCTCAGACCGAGTCGCCCACCTCGAACGACGCGGCGCCTTCGCCACACGCCTCGATCGCTTCGACCTTGTCGACGCGAGCCTGCGGGGGGCCCGTGTGCAGCCACCCGAGCAGGGCGTCCACCGCGTCGACTTGGCCCTCGAGGTGTGCCTCCACGCATCCATCGCGCCGGTTACGAACCCAGCCGCGCACCCCGAGTTTGCGCGCCTGCTCGCAGGTGGCCCAGCGGAATGCGACTCCCTGCACTCGGCCGGCGACCAGAACCCGGAGCACGCGTTCCATGTTGCGATGGATCATCCTCGGGAGCCCCGGCCTGGGCCAGGGAGCGTACGCCATGCGCAACCGTCCCGGGCGGGCGGAGCTTCGACAAACGAGTCTCGCGACGTGGTCTGGATCTTCCCCGAGTCCGTCGACGGTAACGCTGGCGTCGGGACCGACGTGATCGATGTCCAGCGGGTGCAGCGGGTGCAGCGGGTACAGCGGGAGCAGCAGGGCGTGCGCTTCCACCGAGCGGGTGGATCCGGAACATTCCCGAGGGAGGCACCGCCCGCCGCGACGGTGCGCAAGAAGACTCGCGAATCTCGCGGCTGAAGCGACGGAACGCTGGGGCGATCGGCAACCTGCCTCATGCCGGCGGGTGATCCGGACCGTCGGTAGGGCATCGTGCCGTTCGGGAATCGCTCCATGGGAATCGCAACACTCACTCGCCTCTCCGTCTACGCGTTCTCGTTGGTCCCCGCTGTGGCGCAAAAGCCGCAGGACGCCGCGCACAAGCGTAAGGCCCAGCCTCCGGCAGCGCTCGAGGACGCCGCGCTCGACAAGAAGCTCGACGCGTTCCGCGAGGAGATCGCCAAGAAGATGGTTCCGGCGCGGGTCGCGGCGAAGGGCGAGCGTCGGGTTCAGGCGTGGCTGAAGTCGTTCCAGGTGGTGCAAGGCAAGCACTACCACGTGTTCACCAACGGTCCCAAGACCACCGTCAAGCGGTTCGCGCAGAGCCTCGAACAGTTGTACGACTTCACCAAGAAGCTGTGGCCGTTCGAGGAGTTGTCGCACCACCACCGCGCCTACGTGTTCGCCAGCGCCGAGGAGTACTACGACTTCTGTACGCAGGTCGTCGGCTGGTCGCGAGTCCAGGCCGAGCGTTCGGCCGGCCACGCGACCGGCGCCTACTACGCGGCCTACTACCAATCGCCGAAGTCCGAGACGGTGATGCACGAGGCGACCCACCAGATCGTGCACGCCAACCTCGGCATCAGCGGTGTCGGGTCGTGGTTCCAGGAGGGGATGGCCGAGTACGCCGCCAACACGATCTTGGGCAGCAAGGTGTCGGGCGGCATGCGCTCCGACCTGCGCAACGGCAGCTACTACCCGTTCGCCGAGTTCATCGCGATCCCGTCGCTGATCGCCGACAAGCACAGTTCGCGCAACTACACCCACGCCGGCTGCATCATCGAGTTCATGATGAAGACCGGCGAGCCGCGCATGGCGGGCAAGTTCCACAAGCTGCTGGCCGAGGCGGCGCAACGCCGCTACGCGTGGAGCCGCGGCACCGAGGCCAGCCGCGATCTGCTGAAGAAGGTCTACGGGATGACATTCGAGGAGTTGGAGGCGGCATTCCTGCGCTTCCACCGAGTGAAGCCCAAGAAGCGGCGGCCCCGCCCAACGCCGGTCCGCTGAGGGCGCGGATCCGCCGCGGACTACCGACCGAGGAATACCAGTCCGGCGCCGGCGACGATCAGCGTGAAGCCCGCCGCGTGGTTCCAGCCGAGCGGTTCGCGCAGGTAGAGCCAGGAGAAGCCGGCGAACACCGACAGCGTGACCACTTCCTGGATGGTCTTCAGTTCCGCGGTCGAGTAGACGGTGCGGCCGAGTCGGTTGGCTGGGACGGCCAGGCAGTATTCCAGCAACGCGATTCCCCACGAGGTGACGATCGCCAGCGCCAGCGGCGCGGCGCGGTACTTCAGGTGGCCGTACCAGGCGAACGTCATGAACACGTTCGAGGCGACGAGCATGAGGATCGGCAGGACCGAGGACGTCAATTGGGTCGGCATCGCAGTGGCGCGTGAGTAGGCAGCCGGACACGCCGTCGATGGGAGTCTCCGGGTGTGGCAGGGGGAGGATAGGGACGCGCCGCGCCGGCGCACGCGTCCGCCAGCGGAGTCGAGGCGGGGTGGTTTGGCGCGCCCGGTGTCCGGCGGCAAGGCGTGATCCGCGTGCCGGCCGACGGTGCAGTCGGTCGGTTAGAATGCACCCGCTGTCGCTTCCGCGTTCCTCGTTCCACTTGCCCGAGCGCTCTACCAAGGTCTGTCGCGGTTGCCTCCGCCGTCGCGCCCGGCTTCGCGTCACCCGGCGGTGTCGCTGCACCTGGTCGGCTTCGAGGTGGCGATGAGCGACCGCGGGGCCGCGGATTTCTGCATCGTGGGAGCGGGGTTGTCGGGCGCGCTGCTCGCGTACCGCCTCGGTCGTGCCGGGGCGCGCGTGCTGCTGCTCGATTCCGGCCCGGGCTACGATCAGGCGGCGGTGGTCGAGCGGTTTCACCGGCAGAAGAGCCGCGACCTGATGGATGTGTGGCGGCTCCCGGATACCCATCCTTCGCCCCCCGACATCGACGTCGCGGCGCCGCTGCCCTATCCGCTCAGCAATATCGAGCTGAAGGGATTCGGCGGCAGCACGCTGGCGTGGTTGGGCAACGCGCTGCGCATGCCACCGTGGGACTTCGAGCTGCACTCCCGCCACGGGTTGGGCCGCGATTGGCCGCTGTCGTACGCCGAACTCGCACCATTCTATGCGGACGCCGAAGTCGAGCTGGGTGTGGCCGGTGGCGCGCGTGGCCCGTTCGACGAACGCGATGGGATAGCCCCACCCTTGCCGCCGTTCGAAGACACCGACGTCGAGTCGCGGTTTCGCAACGCCCTCGATGTGCTCGGAGTCGGTCATGCGCCAATGCCACAGGCGCGCAATCCGCGCGCGTTCGGCGGTCGTCCGCGTTGCGCCGACTCGGCGAGCTGTATCCCCAGCTGCCCGACCGGGGCGAAGTACACCGCCCTGCATCACCTCGCGCTGGCGCGCGACACCGGATGCGTCGAAGTCCGCGCGGACTGCCACGTCCGTCGGATCCGCGCCGAGGGACGGCAAGCGGTCACGCTGCAGTGCTGGCACCGTGGCAGTGCCGTGTCGCTGCCGGTTCGGCAGGTGGTGTTGTGTGCGCATACCGTCGCCAGTACCCGCCTGCTGCTCGCGTCGGCCGGCCCGGACCATCCGCTCGGCCTCGGCAACGCGAGCGGCGTGCTCGGGCGCTACTTCATGGACCACCCGACCGTCGTCGTGGATGGCAGGCCGGCCGCACCTCGGGGTCCGCACGGCTTCCAGCGTTTGGTGACCGCGGACTTCTGCAACCGGCCCGAACGCTCACGCTGCGGCAGCTACCTGGTCGGCTACAGCTTCGTCCCGGAATTCACCTGGCAGAACGAGGCGGCCGACCCGTCGGATCCGGAGGCGTACTGCTACCGCGCGGTGGCCAACATCGACATGTTGCCGCAGCACGGCAACCGGCTGTCGCTCTCGCCGGATCGCGTCGACCGGCTCGGCGACCCGTTGCCCCGACTCGATTTCGCATTCGGTGACTACGAACGCGCCGGGATCCACGACGCGATCGCGCAGCTGAAGCGCATCCTCGCGGCCATGGGGCTCGACCGACTCAGCGTGTACGGCCCGGTGTTCGGGTTTGCGCCGCACCCGGCGGGTACGATCCGGATGGGTCGCGACCCGGCCGACAGCGTGGTCGATCCCCAGCTGAAGATGCACGAACTCGACAACCTGCACGTGGTCGGCTCCAGCGTGTTCCCCACCATGGGTCCGGTGAATCCGTCCTTGACCATTGCAGCGCTGGCGCTGCGGTTGTCCGCTCACCTGCTCGATGAATCGGTGAACCGATGACCAACCCGCACCCCACGTCCGCGGCGTCGGCGCACGCCGCAAGCGTTGCCCCGTGCCCGCCGGCGAGCACCTGCGCCGCTCGTTCGGTCGGTGGGGCGAGGTTTCGTGGTCGCGCGCTTCGGTCGCTTCCTCGCCAGATCGGCACGTTTGCCCTGCTCGGGGATCGCACAGTCGAGCAATGACTCAAGGCAGCGGGTTCGAAGAACTGTGGCAGGGGTGGCTGGCCGCCGCGGCCGGCGATCCCGACGCGCTCGAGCATCGCCTCGTCGTCGACCTCGCTCCGCGCCTGCCGAGACCGCTCGCCGCACTGGAGCTCGCGGCGCTGGCCGCGTTCGTGCGTGAGTTCGCCCGCGCGGGTGCGGGCTGGATCGCCCGCGGCCTGCGCGGCGACGAAGTCGCGGCGTCGTTCGAGTTCCTGGCGACGCTCGACCCGGCGCTGCTGGATGCGCTGCACGGCAAGGTCCGCGACGCGGAGTTCCACTGCTGGCTGGGCGGCAGCCTGGACAGGACGGCGATCGATCGTTCGCGCAGCTACACCCGCTTCGTGATCGCCAGCGCATCGCGCTCGGGGACCCACTTGCTGCGCACGCTGCTGTGCTCGCACCCGTGTGTCGAGATGCACGGCGAGTCGTTCAACACTCTCGGCCTGGCGTTGCTGCCGTACGGCCTGGAGACCGACGTCGACACCGTGTTGGCGCGGCATGTGTTCCGCCCGTGCTTCGACTACGTGGAAGCGGTCGGGTTCGTGCTGTTCCGCAACCTCAGCGCCACGTGGGCCGGTGAGAACGTGTGGGACGAACTCGCGGCGATGGAGGATCTTCGGGTGATCGTGTTGGAACGTGCGAACCACCTGGCGCGCTTTGCCTCGCTCAAGCGCAGTCTGTCCGACAAGGTGTGGTACGTCGGCGTCACCGACTCCGAGGTGAGCGCCGCGGAGCGGGTCGAAATCACGCCGCGGGAGCTCGAGGCCGACATCGCGTTGCACGAGGGTAGCCGGGCGCGGTTTCTGGCGCAGTTCCACCGCCAGCGGGTGCTCTGCCTCACCTACGAGCAGTTGGTCGAGGACACCGACGCGGTGGCGGCTCGGGTGATCGAGTTCCTGGGGGTCCACTCGTGTCGGCTGGTGAGCGGGACCAAGAAGAAGGAGACGCGGCGCCTCGGCGAGGTGGTCGCCAATCTCGACGAGTTGCGGCAGCATTTCGCTGGAGGACCCCATGCGTGGATGTTCACGGATGCGTGACCTGGTGGCGTGTTGCCGAAGTTCGTTGCATGAGCCGGCGGGTCATGCGGTTCGCTCGCAAGGACCTGCGACGACATGCCTTGTTGGTGGACAATCCGAGGAGCTGCGGCGCCGCGAGCGGGCCGTATGGCCGGCGACACATGTGAAGAACTTCGGCGACACCCCAACACCAGGCGAGGTAGGCGATGCACTCTGACCCGCGCGCGTTCTGGCGTCCGTTCGACCAAGCGGCCCACCCCGCACCGCTACCCCGCATCACCCGCGGCAGCGGTTTGAGCGTCTTCGGCGACGACGGCACCGAGTACCTCGACGCGATCTCCGGCAGCTACAACCACTGCTTCGGGCACGGCGACGCGCAGCTCCTGGACGCGGTGCAGCGGCAGATGCACCGGTTGGTGCACTTCTGCAGCGTGACCGGCGACACCGGACTCACCGAGGAGCTGGCGGCGACCTTGGTCGAGCATCTGGCGGTCCCCGGGCTGCGCCACGTGTTCCTGACGCTCAGCGGCAGCGAGGGGATCGAGACCGCGTTGAAGATGGCGTGGCAGTTCCATCGGAATCGCGGGGCCGCGCGGCAGAAGATCGCATCGCTGGCCGACGCATACCACGGTTGCACGATGGGCGCGCTCTACGCCACCCAGCGTGGCTTCTGCAAGGACGGTCTGCCGTTCGTCTCGGGCGACGATTCGCTCGCGGTGCCGCCCCCGCATCAGGGTGGCGACCTCGAGGTGTGGCGGGAGTTGCTCGAGCGTCAAGGCGAGGCGATTGCCGCGATCGTCGTCGAGCCGGTCATGGGACTCGCCGGTGCCATCGAGCAGCCACCCGGATTCCTGCGCGGGCTGTGTGCGCTGGCGCGGCAGCATGGCGTCCTGGTCATCGCCGACGAGGTGTTCTGTGGGATCGGCCGCGCCGGATCCCTGTGCGAAGCCGCCGCGCAGGGGGCCGAGCCCGACATCGTGGTGTTCAGCAAGTGCCTTGGCGGTGGCTTCTCGATCACCGCCACGGTGGCGAGCGACAGCGTGTTCGCGGGTTTCCTCGGCGACTCGATGGATCGCGCGTTCCGCAGTGGGCACACCCAGACGGGCAATCTGCTGGGCTGTGCCGCGGCCTTGCACGTGCTGCGTCGCATCCGCGACGAGGACTGGTGCGGGCAGGTGCGGCGCGCCGGTGTCGCGCTACGCGAGGCGCTGGAGTCCGCACTCACCGGATCGGCCGAGGTGGCCACGGTGCGTGGCAAGGGCCTGATGCTGGGGATCGAATGCACGTCGTTCGACGCCTGCGGCGCGGTGCAAGCGCGGGCACGTGCGCAAGGACTGCTGGTTGGCACGGCTGGGAAGGTGGTGAAGGTCGCCCCGGCGTTTCCGATCTCATCGCAGCAGTCCGCGCAGTTGGTCGAGCTGTTGGCGCGCAGCGCGCGTTGAGCCTATCGCGGCCAAGGCCCCACCCAACGACTTGGGTGGGCGCGGCGCTGCGCGCCGCCATCAGGCCTGGGCCGCTTGCTTGCTGGAGCTTCCGGGGCCGCTGCCTGTCAGCGAAACAGCTGCCACGTGTCCTGGGAGGTGCAGACGAATCCCCGGGTACCGCCACGATTCGCGGCCCCTGCAGCCTATCGCGGCCAAGGCCGCACCCAAGGCCTTGGGTGGGCGCGGCGCGGCGCGCCGCCATGAGGCCTGGGCCGCTTGCTTGCTGGAGCTTCCGGGGCCGCTGCATGCCGGCGAAACAGCTGCCACGTGTCCTGGGAGGTACAGACGAATCTTCGCGTACCAGCACGATCCGCCGCCCCGGCAGCTCAGGCGGGCGGACTCGCCCGCACGCGAACCGGGAACTGCGCGCGTTCAGCGCACCTTGTGCGGCGGTGCCTGCCGTGCCTCGCGGGAGCGCCACCGTGCGCTGTGCCGGTTGGCAGGTGTGCAGGTCTTGGCAAGTGCCACCAGCCGCGCGCGTGCCACCGCCCGGTACTCGGCCGCAGCGCGATCGAGGGGCACGCCGAGCCGGATCACCGCGTAGCCGCACTGCATGCCGAACTGCGCCTCGACCATCTCGCGACTGCGGGCATTGGGCACCGCGCGTCGCTGGGCCGCGAAGTCGGGCACCGGATCGACCAGGCGGGCGAGCATGCCGCCGCTCTGCATCATGGCCAGGCCCGGCAACCGCGCCGCCGCGGCGTCGATCTCGCGGTGCAGCGCGGCGTCATCGAGCTCGCGCGAGGGCGTCGCGGACACCATCAGGTAGCGCCGGCCCCCGCGCGACAGCGCACTCGCCAAGGCGCGGCCGGGCAGATCGCGGAATGCTCGGGCGCCGAAGCAGGCGGTGGTCAGTAGCGTCGCGAGAACCTCGGCCTCGGCGGCCGAGCAGTCGACGGGCAGCGGGTACCACGCCGCGTAGATCTCGGCCGGGAGGTCCCAGGTGGCTGCGGTGTGGCGCGGCGCCCCGTTCTGCGGTCCGGACTTGGACGGGGTGGCGGACGCGGACGGCGCGGTTCGTTCCTGCGGCTCGGCGGCTCCGGCCGGGGCCGAGATCGCCTTCCACTCCTCCCGCAGCGCCGCGACCACTTCGGCCGGCGCGCGCGGGCCGGTCACCATCATCCGCGCCTCGGACAACCGCACGCGGCCGCGCACGTAGGCTGCGACCTGCGCGACGGTGGCGGCTGCGACGTCGCCGTGCACCGCTGCATGATCGCGCCCGGCGAGCAGTTGGGCCCAGGCAGCGATCGCCCACTTGTGGTTGAAGCCCCGCGGTGCGGTAGCGCGTTCCTCGCCCGCGATGCGCACCTTTTCCCGTTCCAGCACCTTCGGGTCGAACTGCCGTGCGGTCAACCAGCGCATGTGCCGCACCAGCGCCGGGCGCCAGGAGTCCGGCGGCGCGACGCTTTCCAGTCGCATCGCTTCGCCGGTGGTCTCCCCGTTCAGTCGGATGCCACCGACTTGAAGGCGCGTAGGGTCGGTGCTGCGGATCAGCATGTGTTCCGCGAGGTGGGCGAACTGTGCGCGGTCGGCCGGGTCCGTGGCGAGCCCGGTCGGTAGGAAGGTGAACACGGTCTGGACCGGTGCATCGGTGACCTGCAGCACGTGCACGGCGATGCCACCGACCTGTTCGGTGTGCCAGGAGGGTGCCTGCGGTGCTTGCGGTGCGGGCACCAGGCAGAGGAGCAGGATCGCGTGGGGGGTTGCCATGTCGGTGCCGAGCGTGGTCGCCGCACTGATTCGTCGCGGCGCCGCCAAAAAAACGTCGCCTGGTTTGCGCTACTCCTGCTTCTGCCGCCCGACGGTCAGCTCGAGGTCGAGCGCCGCGCCGACCGGGATCTCGATCGCGCGGGTTGCCGGCTCGCGGCCGGGCACCTCGACCCACAGCAGCGCCGGTCCGGCGCTGAGCAGGTCGTCGGCGAATCGGCCGCCGCGCAACCGCAGCCGGTGGTTGCGGTGACCCCGGCGGAATGCGATCAAGTCCGCGGGTGCCGCCGTCGCACCTGGCAACACGAACACTGAACCGCGCAGTGAGGCGGGGTCGCTGCCGTCCGGGGTCAGCACGGTGCCGCGCAGCGCGCCGGTCGACAGGGTGACGCGCACCGACGCCGGCGTCCCCGTGGCCACCTCCACGGTGCGCCGGTCGAGCTCCTGACCGCGCTTGCTGTACACGTGCAGCGTGTAGCGGCCGGCCGCGGCCTCGCGCAGCGTGAAGCCGCCCGCATCGTCCACCGTGGTGCGCAGGGTGAGCGCCGCGGCCGGCGCACTGCCCGTCACCGGCCGCAACACGATGCGGCATCCCTTGCCGGGAACCCCGTTGTGCGTGCAGCTCCCGGTGACCACCCCGGATGGCGGCTCGTCGACGTCGAGCGTGACCGAGCGATCCTCGCCGGGTCGCAGCTCGAGGTCTGCCGGTGGCGGTTGCTCCTCCGCGGCCGCCGCGTGCGGGGCGAACAAGCCGGCCAGCGTGCGCGGCACGGCCGCCTGCCGGTCGCCACGGAACGCGCGCAGCAGATAACTGCCGGGTTGCAGGCCTGCCAACGCGAAGCTGCCGTCTGCTGCCACCTGCTCGACCCGCAGTGTGCCGTGTCCGCCGAGCGCCAGCACGTGCACCGCTTCGGGTGGGGTCGGCATGGTGCGAACCCGGCCGCGCACCGTCGATCGAGCGGTCACCCGCACGTCGAGCGGGTTCTGCTGGCGTTCGGGCAGGAACGGTTCGGTGTCGAGGTCGGCGACGCCGGGATGCCGCACGGCGAGGAAGCACGGGCCGGCCGGTACCTGGTCGAAGCGGAACGACCCGTCGCGGTCGGTGCGCACCGACACCACGGGCACTCCGGTTGGCCCGGGGGCGGGGAACGCCCACGGGTAGGGCGATCGCTGCCGGTCCCGGGTCGTGGCCGACACCGCGACGACGTGCATCAACTCGACTACCACGCCTTCGACCGGTGTGCCGTCGCGCTGCCACACGACGGTCCCGCTGCAGCGGTGTGCGGGCTGCAACTCGACGCGGAGCGGGGCGCAGGGTGCGCCGCGGCGGACTTCGAGCGGTTCGCTGCGATACCGCAGGAAGCCCGGCGCGTCGATCTCGACCAAGTAGATGCCCTCGTCGATGCCGGGGAACGCGAACTCGCCGCCGGGGCGGGCGCTGGGCGAACCGAGGTCGCGGTGTGCCGCCGCCGGACGGGTGCGGTGCTGCTCGCGCACGCGGGTCAGGCGTTCCTGCAGTGCGCGGGCGAACGCGTCGCGCTGCGCGTTCTCCGCGTCGTTCGTGGTCGCTGCCGAGGCGCGTATCGCGTCGATCTTGCGGCTCAGCTGCCGTGCGATGTCGCCGTTCCCACCCTGCAGCGATCCGACCCTGCTCAGCGCCGCGGCGAAGCTCTCGATCGGGGCTTGCCGGCCCGCGGCACGGACCACGCCGGTGATCGTCATGCCGCGTTCCAGTCGCAACAAGAGCTCCGGCGTCTGCGTCGCGTCGACCGCCTCGCGCTCGGTGTGCAGGTAGCCCGGTGCGCTGGCCGACACGCGCAGCGCTCCGGGCGGGAGGCCGTGCAGCGCGAACCGTCCGTCCGGGCTGCTGGACGCGGTGCGGTTGAGCCGCACCCCGGCGGCAGCGCTGCGCACGCGGATCGTCGCCCCGCCGATCGCCGTGCCATCGGGGTCGACCACGCGGCCGCGCAGCGTCGTCCCGGGCGAGAGCGCGATGGCGTCCAGCTGGTGCGTGCTGCCCTCGGTGACCTGTACGTAGGAGTCGGCGCGACCCTCCTGGTGGCCGGGGGCTCGGGCGGTGACCCGGTAGGTGCCGGCCATCACGTGTTCGAACCGGAACGTGCCGTCGGCGGAAGTCGCGCGTGGCCCGCGCAGCGCGAGCAGTGCCGGGGCCCGCGCATCCGGGTCGTTCCGGCTGGCGACCAAGGTCGCGGTCGCTCCGGCGACTGGTCGCCCGTCCGTGCCGGTGATGCGGCCGGCAACCGTGCCCCCTGCGCGCAGCTCGATATCACCGAGCTGCCGCGGTGCAGCATTCGACAGCAACGTGTGGCGCGTGATGCGCGGCGCGAAGCCAGCCGACTGCACCAGCAGGGCGACCGTAGGGGTGTTCGCAACGGAAAGCGCGAAACCGCCGGCCCGGTCGGTACTGGTCGACGTGGACTCGTTGCCACGCGGGTCGAGTAGAGCGACGCTGGCTTGCTGCAGCGGCTCGCCCCTGCCGACCACCCGCCCGGTCACCCGAAGATCACCCGCTGCGAGCTCGTGCCGGATCGCGTGGGCCGACGCGTCCCGCTGCGCCGCGCTTGCATGGTTTCCCGGTGCGGCGCCCGGCCCGGTGCGCACCGTCGATGGGCTGGATTCGAACGCCGGCTGCCCGGAGTGAGAGCCGTGCATCGCGGAGGTCGCTGGACCGTGCAGCGCGGTGACCGCGAGCCAAGTCAGGGCCATCGAAGCCGCGAACACCACCAGCAGGATCGAGACGTGGGGGCGAGGTCGACTCATGCGTCCGTGGCAGCGTAGCCGACCGACCGCGGAACGCCGCCCGTGGTTGCGCGCCGCTGAGGTTCCGCTGAGTCGTCGAGGGTCTTCACGCTCGCCGTGGCGGGACGGGTGCAATCGCCATCGATCCACGGCCGCACGAGACACGGAGCGACGGCCGACGTGGCATCCAGGCGCCGTTCGGCGGGGTTTTGCCGGCGGCGTGCCCGGCGTACGCCTGGCGACCGAGTAGTCTGCGCGGCGATGCGGGACCGTATGAAGCAGGACTGGAACGCGCGTGCCGAGAAGTCGGCCCGCTGGTTCATCGCCACTGAGGACTCGGACGAAGCGTTCGAAGCTTCTGGCGCCCGTGATGTCGAGTTGTTCTTCACCGGCATCGAGCTCGCTGCGCACCAGCGAGTGCTGGACATCGGTTGCGGCATCGGCCGGATGGACCGCTACGTGGCTCCGCGCGTCGGATCGTTGGTGGGGGTCGACGTCAGCGGGGTGATGGTCGCCAAGGCTCGGGAACGTCTCGCCGACCTGCCCAACGTCTCGTTCCTCGAGGGGGATGGTTGGCACCTGCCGCTGCCGGACGGCGCCGTCGACCTGGTGTTCTCACACATCGTGTTCCAACACGTTCCGCGGCCGGCGGTGCGCTCGTACCTGGCGGAATCGTTCCGCGTGCTGCGGCCCGGCGGGGAGCTGGTGTTTCTGGTGCCAGAGGAAGGGCCCGGGACACCTGACGACCCCCCGGACGACGACACGTTCGAGATGCGCTTCTACAGCGCCGTGCGCCTCGGTGCCGAGCTTCGCGCGTTGGGCTTCGATCTCGTCGACGAACTGCGGCAAGAGGTGCGCACCGAGCTGCATGTGTTCCAGCAGCTCCGGGTGCGCGCGCGCAAACCCGAGTCGGGGGCCGTGCGTGCCGCGTCGGCGTCTCCCTACGAGCGCACTGCGGGCTTTTGTCGCGCGCTGCGCGTCGGCCGGCGGATCCTGGTCTCCGGCACGGCGCCGATCGGCGACGACGGCCGGCCGTTCGCTCCGGGGGACCCCGGGGCGCAGATGCGGCGCTGTCTGGAGGTCGCACGGTGCGCGGTCGAAGAACTCGGCGGAACGCTCGCGCAGACCGTGCGCACGCGGATGTTCCTGTGCCGGCTGGGCGATTGGAACGCGGTGCAGGCGGTACACGGCGAGGTGTTCTCGCGGGTGCGGCCGGTGGCGACCGCGGTGTTGGTCGCCGGGTTGCTCGACCCGGCGTGGTGCGTCGAGGTCGAGCTCGAAGTCGACCTCGACGCCACCCCGGCCGAGGTGCCGAGCTGAGGTTCTGCTTGTCCGGCTGCGCCGCCGATTGACCGACGGCGGGCTGGTGCGACACTTCAGGACATGCACTCGATGTGGTCGTTCGGCGCGGTGTCGATGCTCGGCGCCGCGATCGGTGGTTGGTTGGCGTGGCCGAGCGCAGTCGAGCATGCACGTGGAGGTGCGGTAGGGCATCCGGACGCCGTTTCCGGTAGCGGTGCATCGCACCTGACCGCGCTGCCGTCGACGGGTCGAGGCGGTGCAGGATCGGCCGTCACCCCCGCAGCGGACGCGCCGCCGGCGCATCCCAGCGCGTTGACCGGCGAGTTCGGGGAGCGTGCCCCGTCCGAGCTGGCGAGCGGGAGTGTCGCGACCGAAAGGTCTGCGCCGGGGCGCGGAGCGAACCGTTTGGCCGGTGCGGTGCCGCGCGTAGGTAAGGAGATGGCGTTCACCGCGTTGTCCTATGTCGGGATCGACCCGCAGGCCGAGCGCCTCTGGATGCGAGCGATCGACGATCCCGGGTTGCCGGAAGGGGTGCGCTCCGATCTGATCGAAGACCTCAACAACACGGGCTACCCCGATCCAGATCAGCTGACCGAGGCGGATCTGCCGTTGATCCTCGCCCGTCTGGAGATCATCGAGCGGCTGGCCCCGTACGCGATGGACGCGGTCAATGCCGCGGCGTTCGAAGAGGCCTACAAGGACCTGCTGAACATGTACGCCCGGATCCGGGGCGCTGCGATCAGACCGCGCTGAGCGCGGGGGATGCGGAGCCTGCCAGCAGACTGGCGACGTCGAGGATCAGGCTGACCCGGCCGTCCGGCATGATGGCGCCGCCCGCGAAGCCGCGTGCCCCGTTCAGGCTCGGGCCCAGGTTCTTGATCACGATCTGCTGCTGGCCGATCAGTTCATCGACCGCCAGCGCCACACCGCGGTCGACCACGACCACCGCGCCATCTTCCGGCTCGCCACAGTCGGGCACGTCGAGCACCGACCCCGTCTCGACCAACGGGATCAGCTGCTCGCCCACCCGCAGCACCGGGGCGCGGTCGAACATCGTGGTCACGCTGGCATCGCGGCGCTGGATGATGCGGACGATCTCCAGCGTCGGGATCACGTAGCGCTGCGAGCCGAGGCGGACCACCATGCCGTCGATGATGGCCAGGGTCAGCGGCAGGCGGATCACGAAGCTCGTTCCCTCGCCCTGCTTGGAGCGGACTTCGACGTGCCCGCGCAGGTTCTCGATTGCCCGCTTCACCACGTCCAACCCGACGCCGCGCCCGGAGACTTCCGACACTTGCTTCGCGGTCGAGAAGCCCGGTTCGAACACCAGGTTGAAAACCTCGGAGTCGGACAGGGCGTCGCCATCGCGCAGGATGCCCTTCTCGATCGCCTTGTTGAGGATCGCCTGCCGGTTCATCCCGGCGCCGTCGTCCGAGACCTGGATCAGGATGCTGCCGCCCTCGTGGTAGGCGCGCAGCGTCACCCGGCCGACCTCGCTCTTGCCCGCGGCACGGCGATCGGCCGGCGAGCTCTCCAGCCCGTGATCGACCGAGTTGCGGATCATGTGCATCAGCGGATCGCTGAGCGCGTCGACCATGGTCTTGTCTAGTTCGGCGTCCTCACCGAGGGTGACGAACTCGATCCGCTTGCCGAGCTTCTTGGCGACGTCCCGGGCCAGTCGCGCCATCCGCCGGAAGGTGGATCGCAGCGGCACCATGCGCAGCGACATCGCCATCTCCTGCAGTTCGCGGGTGATCTTGCGCAGGTGGCCGAGTTGGCTGCCGAACAAGCGGGCCTCGCCGCCGATCGATTCCAGCGCCTTGGCGACCATCGACTCGGCGATCACCAGCTCGCCGATCGAGTCGACCAGACGATCCAGGCGCTGCGGTTCGACGCGGATGGTCTCCTGCATGGCGGCGGCTGCCGGTGCGGATCGCGCTCCGGCACGGGGCGCTTCCTGGGCCGGCGCGGCCGCTTCGGCGGGCGTCGGATCGTGCTGGTCGGAAGAGTCGTCTCGCTCGCTCCGTGTCGCCTTCTCGCCGGGGGTGGCGGCTACTGCCTCCCCTCGACGAGCCGCCCCGACCCGGGTCAGCACCGAATCGAGTTCGGGACTGGGCGGTAGCTTGCCGTCGGACGCGACGGCGTGCTGCAACTCGGCGATGAATCGACGCATCAAGTCGAACGCTGCCAGCGTGGTCTCGAACACCACGTCGTCGAGCGCGAGGGTGTGGCCGCGCACCGCGTCGAGCAGCGATTCGGTTTCGTGGGCCAGCGCCTTGATGTGGTGCAGCTCGAGGAAACTCGAGATGCCCTTGATGGTGTGGAAGGAGCGGAAGATCGAGTGGATCGACTCCTCGTCCGTGCGGTTGGATTCCAGCAGCAGAAGCGTCGCTTCGATGCTCTCGAGCAATTCGTTCGCCTCGGTGACGAACTCGCCGGTGATGTCCGGGTCCGCGGTCACGGTGGGCGGTACCAGGACCTTCGGGGCGTCCGCAGGCTCGGGTTGCTTGGTCGCAACCGGGGGCTTCGTCGGCTCCGCGGCTCCGGAGAAGAAGCCCACGATCTCACGGATTCGCTGCCGCAGCCAATCGACGAATGCGAGCGTGCGCGTGGTGACGTCGTCGATACCGCTCTCGAGATCGTCCTCCAGCGCGTGGGCGCGGCGCTCGGCCTCACGCAGTCCGACCAGGCCCGCGTCACCCTTCACCGTGTGCAGCATGCGCTTGACCGCCGCCATGCTCTCGGAGTCGGGGAACTCGTCCTCGAACGGCAGCAGGATCGCCTCGATGTTCTCGAGAGTCTCCTCGTGCTGCGAGACGAACACCGATGCAAGGTCCGGGTCGAGTGCGGTCAACCACTCGCGCGACGTGCTCTCCTCGACGGCACTGACGTCGAAGTCCTCCGCCCGAACGCCCAGCGCCAAGAGCAGCGTCTCGGGGAACGACGCTGCCCTATGGTCGACCTCCAAGCCGAGCGCATAACGCAAGGTTGCACTCATGCGGTCGAGTGTGTCCCGGGCGAGTGCGCTCGAACTCTCGGGTGTGTTCGCAACGCGCCGCGCCTGCTCGACCAGTTCCATTGCGAGGTCGCTCAGGACCGGGTCGGTGAAAACTTTGCCGAGGCGCTGGAACGCTGTGCTGAGGGTCTCCAGGTCGTCCTGCGCGGAACCAACCGACTCGGCGACGGTCAACAGCGCGAACTCGAGGATCTTGGTGGCGGGATCTCTGTTCATGGATCGACTCCGGGTGCGGTATCGACACGATTGCGCTCCGCTCTGCACCGGAACCTGCGGGATCATCGGCGATGGATTCAAGGTCCCGGCGGGACCTGGCCGAACACGAGAGCGACCGTGACCGCGTGATGAGGCGGTTGGTCCAAGGAGCAGGAGGGACGCCCATGACGCAAGCAGCCGACGCCAGGCCGCGGGTAGACGAGCTGGCCGCCAAGTATCTGACCTTTCGCCTCGGTTCCGAGGAGTACGGCCTCGAGATCCTCAAGGTCCGGGAGATCATCGGCCTGATGCACATCACCGCGGTGCCGCGCACCGGGGATTGCATTCGAGGTGTCATCAACCTACGCGGCCGGATCATCCCGGTGCTCGAGCTGCGCAAGCGGTTCGGCATGGAGACGATCCCCGACACCGAGCAGACCTCGATCATCGTCGTCGACTCCGAGAAGGAAGGGGGAACCTCGCAGATGGGGATCCTGGTCGATGGCGTGTGCGAAGTGCTCGACATCGGCGCAGACGAGATCGACCCGCCGCCGTCGTTCGGCGATGGCGTGGACATGAGCTTCATCCGCGCCGTGGCCAAGTGCAGGGGCGAGGTCAAGATCCTGCTGGACACGGAGCAGATTCTGAGTGCTGTGCCGCGGCAGGCGCTGAGCGGTGCAATGGCGCCGGAGAACAGAGAATAGAACCGCCCACGGTGCAGACGGGCAAAAGACATTGAAGCGAGGAGAGGAGAGACCGATGACCACGACCAAGCAGGGAAGCAAGTCGAAGCGTTCCCCGACCACAGACCGCCGCACGAAGCGAATTGCCGAGCTGCTGAACTCAGGCAGCGAACTGGATCTGGATGCTCTGGATCAGGAGGGTCGGGAGATCGTGGAGACGATCGCCCGACTGGGCCGCAAGTCGAACTCCGGCGACAGCGTGTACCGGAGCGCCCTGGAGGGCTCGGCGACTGCTTGTGTGCACGTCGACCGCGACCTGGTGGTCACCTACGTCAATCCAGCGACCGTGCGGCTGATCGCCGCGGTGCGTGAGGACCTGGAGAAGGCCTTCCCCAAGGCCGACTTCGACAACCTGCTCGGCACCTGCATCGACAACTTCCATCTCAAGCCCGAGGTTCAGCGGCGTCTGCTGGACGACCCGCGCAACCTGCCGCACAAGGCCGAGATCAAGATCGGTCGGCTGCGGATCGAGCTCAACATCACCGCGCTGCACGACAGCAATGGTGAGTACTTGGGGGCGCGCCTCGAGTGGTACGACGTCACCGACGTGCGTGCCAAGGAGGCCGAGAACGCCGCCTACGAAGCGCAGGTGAGAGCGATCAACCGGTCACTCGCGGTGATCGAGTTCGAGATGGACGGCACGATCCGGACCGCCAACCAGAACTTCCTGACGGCGATGGGCTACACGCTCGAGGAAGTCAAGGGTCGGCACCACAGCATCTTCGTCGACGCGCAGGAGGCAGCCGGCGCGGGCTACCGGGAGTTCTGGGAGAAGCTCAACCGCGGCGAGTTCGCCTCGTCGATGTACCGCCGCTTCGGCAAGGGCAACCGAGAGGTGTGGATCCAGGCGACCTACAACCCCAGCATCGGTGCGGACGGCAAGCCGTTCCGCGTGATCAAGTACGCCACCGATGTGACCGCAGCACAGATGAAGAACGCCGACTACGAGGGCCAGATCGCGGCCATCGGCAAGTCGCAAGCGGTGATCGAGTTCGAGATGGACGGCACGATCCGGACTGCCAACCAGAACTTCCTCGCGACGCTGGGCTACACGCTGGAGGAGGTCCGCGGCAAGCACCACCGCATGTTCATGGATCCCGAGTCGGCGCGCACTGCGGAGTATCGGGAGTTCTGGAATGCGCTGGCGCGCGGCGAGTACCAGGCCGGCGAGTTCAAGCGCCTCGGCTCGGGCGGCCGCGAGATCTACATCCAGGCGTCGTACAACCCGATCCTCGACCCGAATGGCAAGCCGTTCAAGGTCGTGAAATTCGCGTCGGACATCACCGACAAGAAGCTCGCCGAGCTGCAGCAGCAGCGCGCCACCGAGGCGGTGGGCTACGTCATCGATGCAGCGCGCGAGCGTAACCTGACCCGGCGCGGTGAGACCGCTGAAGTGAGCGGCGAGTACCGTTCGCTGGTGGAGGGCGTGAACCAGCTGGTCGACATCCTCGAGGAGACGCTGAGCCAGGTCGAGACCGTCACTTCCGAGGTGTCGTCGGCCAGTCAGGAGATCAGCCAGGGCAGCGAGAAACTGGCCAACGGTGCGAGCACCCAGGCCAGCTCGATCGAAGAGATCTCCGCCTCCTTGGAGGAGATGTCGTCGATGACCACGCAGAACGCCGAGCACGCCTCGCAGGCGAAGAACCTGGCGATCGCGGCCAAGGAGTCGGCCAACAAGGGCGACGGCCAGATGGTCAAGATGAAGTCGGCGATCGACGCGATCAAGGCGTCGAGCGACGAGACGGCCAAGATCGTCAAGACGATCGACGAGATCTCGTTCCAGACCAACATGCTGGCGCTGAATGCGGCGGTCGAGGCGGCGCGCGCCGGCGACGCCGGCAAGGGCTTCGCCGTGGTCGCGGAAGAGGTTCGATCGCTCGCGCAGCGCAGCGCCGAGGCGGCGAAGAACACCGCGCAGTTGATCGAGGACTCCGCGAAGAACGTCGACAACGGCGTGGCCTTGACCTCCGAGGTGCAGTCGATCCTCGGTGAGATCACGGACGGTGCCAACAAGGTGACCGACCTGATCACGGAGATCGCCGCCGCTTCGCGAGAGCAGGCGGACGGGATCGGACAGGTCAACTCCGCGGTCGACCAACTGAACCGCGTCACCCAGGACAACGCCGCGAGCAGTGAGCAGTCGTCGGCGGCAGCCAACGAGCTCAACAGCCAGGTGCAGCAGCTGATGGACCTGCTGAGCCAGTTCCAGATGACGCGCCAGGACGGCGGGCGGCAGCGACAGCAGCAGCGCGCCCCGGCGCGTGCCGAGGCCCCGCGTCGCCCGCGGCCGGAAGCACCCCCCAAGGGACGCGGGCGGTCCGCGTCACAGGTGCTGCCGCTGGACGACGACGATCTGGCCGACTTCTGAGTTCAAAGAGCAGGAGAGAGCTGCGTGGACGCCAAGGTCTTCGAGCGAATCCGCAAACTCGTCTACGACGAGAGCGGAATCCGCATCCAGGAGGGCAAGGAGACCATGGTTGCCGCGCGGCTTGCGCAGCGCCTGCGGGTGCTGCGCCTGCCCGATGAAGTTGCCTACCTCGAATACCTGATGGGGGAATCGAAGCAGGAGCTGGTCGAGCTGTTGGACGTGATCTCGACCAACGTGACCAGCTTCTTCCGGGAGGCACAGCACTTCGACTACCTGGGTCGCTTCCTGGAGGAGCAGGCGCGGGCCGGACAGCGGAGGATCCGTCTGTGGTGCGCCGCCAGCTCCACTGGCGAGGAGCCGTACACCATCACGATCTGCGCCCGGGAAGCCTTCGAGCGCGCGCGCAGTTCGGTGGATTGGCGGCTGCTCGCGACCGACATCTCGACGCGGGTGCTGGCGAAGGCGGAGGCTGCGGTGTACGAGGCATCGAAGCTCGAAGGACTCCAGGAGTCGATCCGCCGGCGTTGGTTCGAGCCGATTCGCGGTAGTGAACCGGAGGCCTGGCAGGTCAAGGACGAGCTACGCCAGCACGCGGTGTTCCGGCGCCTCAACCTCGCCAAGCCGCCGTTTCCGATGCGTGGTCCATTGGACGCCATCCTGTGCCGCAACGTGATGATTTACTTCGACGACGGGATGCGCGATCGACTCGTGGGGGAGTTCCACCGCCTGCTGCGACCGAACGGACTGCTCATCACCGGCCTGTCGGAGAGCTTGTTGCGGATCGAGGGGCGCTTCGAGCGCGCCGGTCCGTCGATCTACCGGAGGATCGGATGATCGGGGGACCTACGGTTGGCAAGGAGATCAAGCTGGTCACGCGGGTGGTCGGGATCGGCGACCTCGTGGTGTCCGACGACCCGAACGAGATGCTCGTGACCTACTCGCTCGGATCCTGCCTAGGGGTCTCGTTCTACGACGAAGAGGCCCGTGTCGGGGGGTTGATGCACTGCATGCTGCCGATCTCCAAGACCAACGAGGACCGCGCTCGCGCGACCCCGGGAATATTCGTCGACAGTGGGATCGTGGCGATCCTCGGCGAGCTCTACCGCCGTGGTGCGCGGGCCGAGTCGTTGCGAGTCAAGCTCGCCGGAGCGGCGAGCACCATGGACGAGAACGGACGGTTCCAGATCGGGCATCGCAACCACACGGTGGCGCGCAAGCTGCTGTGGAAGAACTCGTTGATGATCTCCTCCGAGGACGTCGGTGGGACGTTGCCGCGCACCATGCGCCTGTACATGAACGAGGGTCGCACCACCATCGCGACCGGCGGGGAGCGCGAGCTGTGAACATTCGCGAGCGAGTGCTGAAGAGCGTCCAGGAAGTCGAGGTACTGCCGTCGTCGGCGGTCGAAATCGTGCGGATCGCGCAGGACCCCGAGGCGGATGCCGGACAGGTCGAACGCGCGATCGCGCTCGACCCGGTGCTCACCGCCCGGGTGCTGAAGATGGCCAATTCGTCTCTGCTCGGCGGCCGAGCCGAGACCCGCACCGTGCGAGACGCGGTGGTGCGGTTGGGTAGCGGCAGGGTCATTGCAGCGGCGCTGGACAGCGGACCGCTGGCTGCCGCACCGGTCGAAGGCTACGAGCTGCGTCCCGGGGCGCTGTGGGAGGCTGCCGCGGCAACCGCGTTGACCGCCGAGGAGCTGGCCAGGGCCTGCGGGACCCGAGCGCCCCGAGAGGTGTTCACGGCCGCGCTACTGTGTGATCTGGGCAAACTGGTGCTCGGCCCGTTCGTGTGCCGCCACCGCGACGCGATCATGGCGTTGGCTTTCGAAGGCGATCACGCGTTCGATGCCGCGGAACGTGAAGTGCTGGGCATCGACCACGCCGAAGTCGGCGCGTTGCTCCTGGAGCGCTGGCAGCTCCCGGCGGAGATCGTGCAGATCGTGCGCTGGCACCACTTGCCGAGCAGTTGCGACGAGAGCATGCGGGGCCCCACCGATCTGGTGCACGCCGCAGAGCACCTCTGCGCCATGGCCGGGTTGGGCAGCGGCGTCGATGGGACGCAGTACCGCGCCGATCCGGCGACGGTGACGCGACTCGGACTCAAGCCTTCGGTAGTCGAAGCGGTGCTGTGCGAAACGGCGAGCAAGCTGGTCGAGGTTCGAACCCTGCGCAGCGGGGAAGCAGTGGAGTTGCGATGAATCTGAATGTGCTGATCGTCGACGATTCGAAGACCGTGCGCTCGGTGATCACCAAGACGCTCCGGGTGGCGGGCCTGCCGATCGGCGACCTGTACGAGGCCGAGCACGGCAAGCAGGCACTCGAGGTGCTCGCCGAGCACGCGATCGACCTGATGTTCACCGACATCAACATGCCCGAAATGGGTGGTCTGGAGTTGATCGACAAGCTGCGTGAGAGCGGCCGGATGGCCAGCCTGGCAGTGGTCGTGGTGTCGACCGAGGGCAGCGTCAAGCGGATCCGCGAGGTCATGGAGAAGGGTGTCGCGGCGTACGTGCGCAAGCCGTTCAGCCCCGAGCAGGTTCGGCAAGTGGTCGAGGACGTGACGAGGAGCGTGGGATGAGCTACGGGGAAGCGGCGCAAGGCGTGCTGACGCGGGTGTTCGAGGAGATGGCGATGCTGTTCGCCGAGCCTGCGGATCCCGCCGGCGCGACACCGCCGGTTGGCGAGGTCCTGGAGGCGAAGATCCGGTTCCAGGGCGCACAACGGGGCGAATTGACGATCTTCGTGCCGACCGAGACGGTGGTCGAGTTCGCGGCCAACACCCTCGGGGTCGACGCTGGGGACATCGACGACCAGGAGGCGGTGTTCGACGCAGCCAAGGAACTGGCCAACGTCGCGGCCGGGCAACTGCTTCCGGAGATCGCCGGCGTGGAGCAGGTGTTCGAGCTGACGCCGCCCAGCGCTCGATGCATCGACGCGGGCGAGTGGGCCGCGTTCGCCGCACGCGCCGGCGTGGCGGCCTTGTTGGTCGAAGACGCCGCGGTGCTGATCGGCGTCGAGGTCATTGCATGAGTCGCCACAAGACCAGGGTTCTGGTGATCGACGACTCCGCGGTCGTCCGGCAGATGTTCAGCAAGATCCTCGATGCCGACCCGGATATCGAGGTGGTGGGGAGTGCGTGTGACCCGTACGTCGCGCGGGAGAAGATCGTCGAGCTTCAACCCGACGTGGTGACGCTGGACATCGAGATGCCGCGGATGGACGGGATCACGTTCCTGCGCAAGCTGATGCAGCACCACCCGATCCCCACCGTCGTGGTGTCGTCGCTGACCCAGGCGAACAGCGCGTTGGCCGTGGAAGCCATCGAGCTCGGCGCGGTGGAGGTGCTGTGCAAGCCGAACTCCGCCTTCTCGGCCGCCGACATGTCGATCGAGTTGGTCGACAAGGTCAAGGCCGCGGCGCGCGCGAGGATCGATCGCAATCCGGCGCGCAACCGGCCACCGGTTCGCCGGTTGGAGTCGCGGGCCCTGGCGGATACCACCAACAAGATCATCGCCATCGGAACGTCGACCGGCGGCACCGAGGCGCTGCGCCGCGTGCTGCCTGCAGTGCCGCGCAACGCCCCGGGAATCATGGTCGTGCAGCACATGCCGCAGCACTTCACGCGGAGTTTCGCTGAGAGCCTGTCGCGGGAGTGCGAGATCGACGTGCACGAGGCCGAGAACGGCGAGGTGGTCGGTCCGGGGCGCTGTCTGATCGCCCCCGGCAACTTCCACCTCGAATTGACGCGCTCCGGCGCGGTCTACCGCGCCAAGGTGTTCGATGCGCCGCCGGTCAAGCGGCACCGCCCGTCGGTCGAGGTCCTGTTCCAATCGGTGGCGCGGGTCGCCGGCTCGAACGCGGTCGGTGTGATCATGACCGGTATGGGCGACGACGGCTGCGATGGAATGCGCCAGATGCGCGACGCCGGGGCGCACACCATCGCCCAAAACGAGGCCACCTGTGTCGTCTTCGGTATGCCGCGGCGGGCGATCGAGGCCGGCGCGGTGTGCGAAGTCCTGCCGCTGGCAGACATCGCGCAAGCGATGCTCGGCGCGGTCGCGGTGTAGCGCGTCGCCGTCGAGCGCGCGCTTGCGTCGTCGCGCCGATCGGCTAGCCTCGGGTCGTGCTGATGGAATTCGCCCGCATCGACCGCTCGCCGACCGGCTCGTGACCGCGCGCCGGACCCGCCGCCGCTTCCGCATGGTGTCGCGACGCCGCTTCGGTGATCCCTCGCTGCACGGCATGACCGACGACGAGTTGCTCGACACGCGACTGTGCGATCTGCCGATCCGGATCGCCGGAACGCCGTTGGAGAGCCGCATCGAACAAATCCACGCGGAGCTCGAGTACCGGGGCCTGCGCTTCCGCCCGCACTTCTGGCTGTCGGACGAATGGTTCACTCCCGACGGGGTGCCCGGCGTGGCGGTGCCGTTCTACTTGGCGCATCCACGGTTGATGCGGCTCGAGTCTCGGCAGATGCTCGAGGTCGAGGGCGGCAGCGACGTCTGGTGCATGAAGATCCTGCGCCACGAGACCGGGCACGCGATCGACAACGCCTACCGGCTGCGGCGGACCAAGCGCTGGCGGGAGGCGTTCGGCGCGGCGTCGAAGAAGTACCCGCAGTACTACAGCCCCAAGCCGTTCAGCAAGAGCTTCGTGCTGCACCTGGACATGTGGTACGCACAGAGCCATCCGGTCGAGGACTTCGCCGAGACCTTCGCCGTGTGGTTGAAGCCGCGCTCGCCGTGGCGCTCGCGCTACAAGGGTTGGCCGGCGCTGAAGAAGCTCGAGGCGGTGCAGCAGATGATGGAAGACCTGGGCGATGCACCGATGAAGGTGTCGAACCGTCGCCACGAGGCGCCGCTCAAGACGCTCACGCAGACGCTGCGGCAGCACTACGCGCGCAAGCGCGACTACTACGGGATCGAGTTTCCGGGCTTCTACGACCACGATTTGCGGCGGCTGTTCTCCGCCGACCCCGCGCACGCCGACTGTCCGACCGCGGTGCAGTTCTTGCGCAGTGTGCGCACCGCGGTGCGCACCCGAGTGGCGGTGTGGACCGGCGAGTACCAGTACACCATCGAACAGGTGCTCAAGCAGATGACCCAGCGGTGTCGCGACCTCAAACTGCGCCAGCACCGCTCGCGCTCCGAGACCGAGCGCGATTTCCTGGTGCTGCTCACCATGCAGACCATGAACTACTTGCACGGTGGGCGCCACCGGTTGGTGCTGTGAAAGCGCGGCGGGTCCTGGTGCTGGTGCGGGAAGGCTTGGTGCCGCCGGACGACGTCTCGGAGTTGAGCGAGGAGGAGATCGATCCGTTCCGCATGGAGCTGAACGTGCTCGACGCGCTGCGGGCGCTCGGCCATCAGGAGCGGATGATCGGCGTCTACGACGATCTCGGGCCGATCCGCGAGGCGCTCGACGAGTTCAAGCCGCACCTCGTGTTCATGCTGCTGGAGGAATTCCACGGGGTGGTGACCTACGACCAGGCGGTGGCCAGCTACCTCGAGCTGATGCGCCAGAAGTACACCGGCTGCAACCCGCGCGGCTTGCTGCTGTCGCACGACAAGGCGCTGAGCAAGAAGATCCTCACCTACCACCGCATTCCCACGCCGCGGTTCTTGGTGTTCCCGCGCAAGCGGGTGGTGCGCCCGGACAAGCGCGTGGTGTTCCCGCTGTTGGTCAAGTCGGCCACCGAAGACGCCTCGCTCGGCATCTCGCAGGCGTCCGTCGTGCACGACCACGACGCGCTGGTCGAACGGGTGCAGTTCATCCACGACCGGATCGGCACCGATGCTCTGGTCGAGGAGTTCATCCCGGGGCGCGAGCTGTACGTCGGGATCCTCGGCAACGATCGCTTGCAGGCGCTGCCGATCTGGGAGGTCGACTTCGGCACGGTGGCCGATCAGGCGCGGATCGCCACCCGCAAGGTGAAGTGGGACCGGAAGTACCAAGCCAAGCACGGCATCACGACCGGGCGCTCGACCAAGATTGGGCCGGAGTTGGAGCGCGCCGTGGAGCGCACCGCCAAGCGGGTCTACAAGGCGCTCGAGATGAGCGGCTACGCGCGCATCGACCTGCGGCTGCGGGAGGACGGGCGGATCTACGTGTTGGAGGCGAACGCCAACCCGGACATCACCTACGGTGAGGACTTCGCCGAATCGGCGGAGGCGGCGGGGATCGGCTACGAGGACCTGATCCAGCGGATCCTGGGTTTGGGGTTGCGCTACCACGCCCCGTGGCAGTGGTGAACGCGACCGGGCGGTCGTGAAGAACTCGTGACAGGCGAACCCGCCCCCGGAGCGGCGCCGCCGCCCGGCGGGCGCTACGCTCTGCGCACCGCCATGAACACCCCGATGCGATCCGTCCCGCTCCTCGGTCTCCTGCTGCTCGCCACTGCCGCCGCTGCGCAGCAGGGCGACACGTCCCGGCCGGCTTCCTGGCCGCGGTTTCGCGGCGCGGTCAACAGCGACCATTCGCCCGATACCGGGTTGCTGAAGAAGTGGCCGGAGGACGGACCGCCGCGCCGCTGGCTGTACTCGAATGCCGGCAACGGCTACTCGGGGTTCTCGGTGGCGGACGGCAAGGTCTACACCATGGGGACCCGCGACGACAACGAGGTCGTGCTCTGCCTCGACTTCGCCTCCGGCAAGGAGCTCTGGGCTACCGAGGTCGGCCCGATCTACGCGAACGATTGGGGTGACGGACCACGCTCCACGCCGACCGTCGATCGCGAACTGTTGTTCGCGATGGGTGGCGGTGGGCGGCTGGTGTGCCTCGACCGCAAGAGCGGCAAGAAGGTGTGGAACACCCGCATGAGCAAGTTCGGTGGCCAGGTGCCGCAGTGGGGCTACTGCGAGTCGCTGCTGGTCGACGGCAATCGGGTGGTGTGTGCACCGGGTGGCGCGAAGGGGGCGATCGTCGCGCTCGACCGCGGCACCGGGCGCAAGCTCTGGCAGGCGACGGAGTTCACCGGCAAGGCGGAGTACTCCTCGGTGGTCCCGGCGAAGATCCGCGGCAAGTCGCAGTACATCCGGCTCCTGCAGCGCAAGCTCGGCGCCGTCGACGCGGGTTCAGGCAAGCTGCTGTGGAGCTGCGAGTGGCCGGGGCGCACCGCGGTCATCCCGACGCCGATCGTCGACGGATCGCAGGTCTACGTGACTTCGGGCTACGGCGTCGGCAGCATGCTGGTCGACGTCGGGAGCGACGAGCCCAAGGTGGTGTGGCAGAACAAGGTGATGAAGAACCACCACGGTGGCGTGGTGAAGGTCGGGGCCCACCTGTACGGCCATGCCGACGTCGGCTGGGTGTGCCAGAACTGGTCCGACGGCAAGGAGGTCTGGCGCGAGCGCGAGAAGCTGGGCAAGGGCGCCATCCACTACGCCGACGGCATGCTCTACTGCTTGGAGGAGCGCACCGGCACGGTCGCGTTGGTCGAGGCGACGCCGGAGGGCTACAAGGAGGCGTCGCGCTTCAAGCTGTCGCCACAGAGCAAGATCCGCGCGCGCCGCGGGATGATCTGGGTGCATCCGGTGGTCATCGGCGGGCATCTGCTGCTGCGCGATCAGGAGCACATCTACTGCTTCGACGTGCGCGGCAAGGCCCCCGAGAAGCCGGCCAAGAAGGTGTGAGCGGCGCGTCGCTGGCCGGTGAGCCGTTGTTCGTCCTGCGTGCACCGACGGGGCGGCGCGCGTGGTTGGAGCTGGTCGCCGCGCTACTGTGCCTTGCGGGGTTCGTGGTGCAGGTGTTCCGCATCGTGATCGGGGCGGAGCGAGCCGGTGGGCCGATGTTGGTGTGGCTAGTCGGCGTGGCGTGCCTCGGGGTGATCTGCACGGTGCGCGCGCTGCAGTGGATTCTCGACGGGCCACGCCCGCGGTTCTTCATCGGGGAGGGTCGGATCCGCATCGAGGAATGGCGACGGGGTCGGGGCTTCGTGACCAACACACTGCCGTTCACCGAGCTCCGCGCCGTGATGGTGCACCCTGCTGGACGGATCACGTTCCGCTGCGAGTTCGAAGGCGAGCCGCGCATGTTCCGCATGCAGACGTCGCGGCTGTTGGCGGAGGACGTCGCGGATCTGCTGAGCGAGGGGGCCGCGGGATGAGAGCGCGCACCCCGCGGGGAGCTTCGGAGAAGCCCCACTGACTCGAGGGGAACCGCCGCAGCGGTGCGCGGTGGCGCTACCGCTGAATGCGCTCGCGGGCGATCTCGAGCGCGCCGACACACCGCGGTGTGCCCGTGCCGCGCGCCGCGGCGTTGGCGACCCAGGGACCGAACTTCCGGTTGAAGTGCAGCAGCGTGCGCGTGTTCGCGTCGTCCTTCGCACCGTGTAGACGGTTGGGAAGCTCGAACGTCTCGCCGGCGTAGCGCGCGCTCGCCGAGATGCGCAGCTCGTCGAGCGCCACGCCACCGAACTCGCCGAGTCCGCGCCGCACCGGCCCGGCGCCGATCCACAACTTGGGACCCGGTCCGGCGAGCTCACCCTGGGCGCGCGCGGTCGCGACCAGGCGACCGTCGACGAACAGGCGCGCGGTCTGGCCGTCGAACACCCCGGCGAGATGGTGCCAGTCGCGCGGCGACAGCGGAGTCTGCGTCCCGGCGACCCGGCGTGCGCGGCCGCGCGGCAGGCCGCGCAGCGTGACGTGGAACTCCGGCTTGCCGTCGATCAAGCGCAAGCCGAACGCGCGGCAGGCGATCAGCGCGCGCGCTCCGGTGAGTTCTCGGCCGAGCACGAACGTCTCCACGGTGCAGGCACCCCGCAAGGCAAGCCCCGCGGTGTCGGTCTCGAGGTGCCCGCGCTTGCCGAGCTGCACGAAACCGGGCGAGGCTCCCGCGGTCAGCTTCGGTGGCGTCAGCGCGAGCCCCGGGGTCTTCTCGCGCATCGAGATGCGCAGCCCGTCGGCCAGGTAGTCGCACTGCACCCGCAGTCGCGGCGCTGCGAACCAGGCGTCGAAGTCGCTGGCCGGGCGCGTCACCGAGAAGGTGATCTTGCGCGATTCGTGCGGCGGGATGGTGCTGTGCTGGTGGTCGGGGCGGAAGCTCCACCGCGGGTCCGGCCCGTCCGGGATCAGGGTCAGTTCGATCGGCCGGGTGGTGGGGTTCTCGAATTCCACCGTGTACAGACCGTCGACGGCGCCGCCGTCGCCCACCGCCAGGGGCTTGGCGCGCGCCGCGTTCAGCGCCGTGTCGAGCGCGCGCACGTCGGCGTTCACCTGTTCGGTGAGTTGCTTGGGGTCGAGGACCGTGCCGACCGGGATGGTGCTGACCTGGATGCCGCTCTTGCGCACCGTGACCAGGTTGAAGTGGTGCAGGAACCCGGCGCGTTCCGGCAAGTGGTCGGCGAGGTTCGCACCGGTGGCGGCGAGCGCGAAGTACTCGATCCCGTCACGCTTGCCGCCGTACACCATCTGGTGGATGTGCCCGGCGAACACCGCGCTCACGTTCCCGGCGGCGACCAGCTTCTGGTGCACCCGGTCCCAGTCGTCGCCGTAGCCGCCCTTGCGCCACCGCGGGTGGTGGAGGAACAGGAACACGTGCTCGGCCTGCTTGTTGGCGGCCAGGGCGCCTTCGAGCCAGGTGAGCTGCTCCTTGCTCATGCGCTGGTACTTCGGTTCCTTGAACCCGGCCAGACCGCTGCCGGCCTCGCCTTCGTCGGAGTACAGCACCACGAACGCACACCGCTTGTGGGCGAACCAGTACCACAGCGGACCGAAGTGCTTCTCGTAGTGCGCGGCGTTGCCGTTGGTGATCCGGCGCTTCTCGTCGCGGGTGTACACGTCGTGGTTGCCGGCCACCGGGAACCACGGCATGTCGAGGCGCTTCATGATCGCCTTGAACTCGCGCATCTGCTCCAGCCACTGTGCCGGCTGGTTGTAGCCCTGCACCAGATCGCCGACCGTCATCACCAAGTCGGGGCCGAGCAGGTTGGTGTCCTGCACCGCCTGCTTCAGCACCTTCAGGCCCGCGGGTACGCCGCTGGTGCGGTCGCCGTAGATCAGGAAGAAGAAGCAGTCGTCCTGCTTGGGCAGCGGCAGCAACCGGGGCGCCGGTCGGTCGGTGTGGATCTCACCCTTCTGGGCGAGCAGTGGGGCGCAGCACAGTGCGCAGGCGACGAGGAGGAGGGAGCGCATCCCGACACGGTATCCGTCGGTCCGACGAGTTCCGTGAAGCGTTGGCGAACGACTGGGGAAGTCGATCGGCGCCAATTGGCGCGCGCGATGCGCTTCAGCGGGTCGGATCCTGGCCGCGCAGCACCGAGTTGCCGTCGAAGGTCTCACGCCGGTCGAAGCCCGGCGGTTGCGACAGCTCCGCGGCATCCAACCGTCCGGTCTGGGCGAAGAAGCCCACCGGGTTGTCCCATACCAGCTGCTGGATGGCGTGCTCGGCGACACCTGCCTGGCGCAGCTTGACGATCGTCTTCGGCACCATGAGCGGGTCGCTGACGCCCCAATCGGCGGCGCTGTTGATCACCATGCGCTCGACGCCGAACTCCTGCACGATGGCGACCATCCGGTTCTCGTCCATCTTGGTGAACGGGTAGATCGAGAAGCCCTGGTAACAGCCGACCTCACGGGTGATCTGGATGGTCTCCTCGTTGCCGTGGTCGAGCAGAACGCGTTCCATCGGGTACGCCATGTCCTGCAGGATCGCGATGCACCGCGCGAAGCCGCGCTTCTTGTCGCGGTGCGGGGTGTGCACCAGCACCGGGAGCTCGTGGCGCAACCCGAGTTCCAGCTGGGCGATCAAGTAGCGTTCCTCCTTTTCGGTCTGGTCGTCCAGCCCGATCTCGCCCACGCCGACCACGCTGTCCTTCTCCAGGTAGCGGGGCAGGATCTCCATCACCGCGTCGTTGACCCGGTCGTCGTTGGCCTCGCGCGGGTTGAGTCCCATCGTGCAGTAGTGGTGGATGCCGAACTGCTGCGCGCGGAATCGCTCCCATCCGAGAATCGTGTCGAAGTAGTCGATGAATGTGCCGACATGGGTGCGGTTCTGGCCGAGCCAAAACGCCGGTTCGAGCACCGCGCGCACTCCGGCCAGCGCGAGCTTCTCGTAGTCGTCGGTGATCCGACTGAACATGTGGATGTGCGGCTCGAAGATCTTCATGGTGTTCGTTCGGCGGCGCGTAGGGCAGCAGCGAGTTCGGTGCGGACCGCGGCGGATGGTTCGCGGTCGAGGCGTTCGCGGGCCAGCCGGAGCAGCACCGGATCGGCGATGTGGGCGGCGCCGCGCGCCGCGGCGATCCGGTGGGCGTCGTCGCCGTGTTCCAAGCCGCCGGCGATCCGTGCGAGAGTGCCTGCGGTCGGCGCGTGGGCGATCAGCAGGTTGGTGTCGCGCCACACGCGACGACCGGCGGCCTCGCGCTCGCTGGCGAGATCCTGCAGCATGCGCGACAACTCGGTATTGGCCAGCCGCGTCGCGTCGAACACGCGCGCCAACGGCAGGTCGACGAACGCCAACTTGAGCAGCATGCGGTTCGCATCGTCGGCGTCGAGGACTCCGGCGTCGCGCGCTCGGATCAGCAGGTCCGAGTCGCACACCGCGGCGGCGAAGTGCGGGACCGTGTTGCTGCGCTGCACCTCGCCGAGCAGCGTGGCGGTGGCGCTGCCGAGCGGCAGGCAGGCCAAGGCCCGCAGCACCATGGTGCGTTCCTCGAGGTCGCCGCGCAGGTAGAGGTCGACGAGCTCGTCCGCACTCGGCGTGCGGGTCTCGAGCAGCAGCAGTGCGCCGCCGTCGCACGTCCGCCAGGCACCGAGGTCGAGGGTCGCCCCGCTGTGGCGCTGGACACCGCCGCCCATCGCGATCCTGCCGAGGCGGCGTGGTAGCTGGGGAAACAGCACGGGTAGGTCTCCATCGGCCCGTGCGCGGTCGAGCCAGCCCCGCGCGTCGGCGGTCAGCCCATCCAGCAGCCCGGGGAGCGGCTCGGCGCGGTTCGAATCAGCCATTGGTCGTGCAGCGTAGCCGCTGGGCCCGGCCGGCGCCGCAGCGCCCCGGTGTACGCGATCGACCGGACCGCCCGAGCCGATAGACTGACGGCCACCCGTGCCGTGCCAGGACCCCGAAATGAGTGACCCGCTGGAGTTCCCCGTCGACGACCTGCCCTGGGTCGACCGCCCGGCTGCCGAGATCGATCGATACATCGCCGAGCGGTGTTCCGATGTGGTGGACCGGGAGCTGCTGCGCTACCAGCTTCTGCACTGGCAGGCATTCGGCTACGTGATCGTGCCCGGGGCGGTGGAACCCGAGCTGATCGATGCACTGCTCGGCGACGTCGACGAGATGCTGTCCGACCATCGCCGCTACCGCACCGTGGTGGACTCGCACCGCTACCCGCAGAAGCCGATGTGCGAGGTCGACCAAGCGACGATCGACAGCCACCGCGCCGACAGTGCCATCGAACCGATCCGCATCCTCGACTTCATCCACCACTCGGTGGCCGCCAAGCGCATCTCGCTGCATCCGGCGGTCACCCGCGTGCTGGAGCACGCGTTGGGGGATCGGGTGGTCGCGTTCCAGTCGTTGAACTTCTTCTACGGCAGCCAACAGCCGATCCACCAGGACTTCGCGTACGTGCCGGGCCGTCCGCGTGCGCGGCTGGTCGCGAGTTGGGTGGCGCTCGAGGACATCCATCCCGATTCCGGGCCGCTGGTCTACATCCCCGGATCGCATCGGCTGCGCAAGTTCGATTGGGCCGACGGGCCATTCAAGGTCCCCGGCACCAAGCGCAACGAGATCGAGTTCGAGGCGCACATCCTGCGCGAGGCGGAGCGCGCCGGGTTGCAGCGGCAGGTTTTCTGCCCGAAGAAGGGCGATGCACTGCTGTGGCACAGCGCGCTGGCGCACGGTGGTTCCCCGGTGGCTGACCCCAAGCGGACGCGCAAGGCCTATGTGACCCACTACGCGCCGCACAGGACCCATTCGGTGCACGTCCACGCGACCCACAAGGACGCCGACATGATCGACTACCCCGGCGGGCTGGCGATGCGGCACCCGCTGTTCCCCGAGCTCGACGACGTGTTCCGCCGCGCGGCCCCGCCGGTCGGGTCGCGGTAGCGCCGCGCTGCGCCGGGGAGTCTGGCGCGTCGTTTCAGCGCAGTTCGGTGGTAAGGTCAGCCCCATGGGCGAATGGCGCTTTCCGAATTGGGACCCGGTGTTCCTGGACCTGTGGGGCCCCCTGGACCTGCGCTACTACGGGTTGATGTACGTGGTCGCGTTCGTGTGCGGCCAGTACATCCTGGGACGGTTGGCGCGATCGGGTTTCCTGCCGATGCCACCAGAGAAGGTCGGGGACCTGATCTTCTACTTGATCTTCGGGGTGATCCTGGGCGGTCGCCTCGGCTACTGCCTGTTCTACAAGCCGGAGATACTCCACGAGCCGCTCCAGCTGTTCAAGGTGTGGGAAGGCGGGCTGGCGTTCCACGGTGGTCTCCTGGGGGTGGTCGTCGCGTTCATCCTGTACTCACGCAAGCACGGGTTGCCCGGCTGGCGCCTGTGCGATGCGCTGGCGCTCGCCACGTGTCCGGGGATCCTCGCGGTGCGCATCGCCAACTTCATCAACGGCGAGCTCTACGGTCGGATCATTCGACCGGGAGATTGGCAACCACCTTGGGCGATGCGGTTCCCGACCGACACTGTGGCGCGGGTGCCGCTGGCCCGGGCCGCTGGGCTCGACTCCGCGAAGTTGGATGCGATGGGCAAGCGGGATTGGGAGCTGCTGGTGCTGCACTCGTACACCGACGACACCAATGGCAACGGGATCAGCAACTGGAACGAGATCAAGGACGCGGTGCCGCTGCGCCATCCGTCGCAGCTCTACGAGGGGCTGACCGAGGGCCTGGTCCTCGGGTTGGTCCTGTGGTTGGCGTACCGCTCGAGCCGTCGCCGGCCGTTCGGAACCGGGGTGTACGGCGGCATCTTCTTGATCGGCTACGGGCTCATGCGGTTCGCGGTGGAGTACTTCCGGCAACCGGACGAGCACTTCTCCAAGGACGAGCAGGGTCTCGGCACGATCCTGTTCGGCCTGTCGATGGGGCAGCTGCTGTGCACCGGCATGCTGATCTGTGGCACGCTGTTGCTGCTGTTCCGCCGTGGCAAGGGACTGACCGGAGGGGTGACCGGTGGCTGAACTCTGGGTGCGCGGTGGGCGCTTGGTCACCGAGCGAGGCGCTGTCGCCGGCGATGTGCTGATCCGCGACGGCGTGTTCGCGGCAGTGGGTGGAGCGGTCGGCGCCGCGCCGGGCGTCGAGGTCCTGGACGCGACCGGAATGTTGGTCCTGCCGGGTCTGATCGACCCCCAAGTCCACTTCCGCGAACCGGGCCTCACGCACAAGGAGGACCTGCAGTCCGGATCGCTGGCGGCCGTGGCCGGTGGGGTCACGAGTTTCATGGAGATGCCGAACACCAAGCCGGCAACGATCGATCCGGCGGCGCTCACCGACAAGCTCGCCCGTGCTGCCGGACGCGCGTGGTGCGACCACGCGTTCTTTCTCGGCGCGACCGCGGACAACGCCGAGCAGTTGGGTGAATGGGAGCAGTTGCCGGGCTGCGCCGGGGTCAAGGTGTTCATGGGTTCCTCGACCGGCGATCTACTGGTTCCGGACGATGCCACCCTCGAGCGCGTGTTGCGCTCGGGCACGCGCCGCGTGGCGGTGCACAGCGAGGACGAGCCGCGCCTGCGCGAACGCTACGCGGCGCTCGCCGCGGGTGCTTCGGTCGCGCAGCACCCGGAGATTCGCGACGTCACCTGTGCGGTGCGCGCGACCACACGCCTGCTCGACCTGGTGGAGCGCACCGGTCGCCGCGTGCACCTCCTGCACGTCAGCACTGCCGAGGAGGTGGCGCTGCTGCGGGAACGAGCGTTGGGCTCACTGGTCACGGCCGAGGTGACGCCGAACCATTTGTTCCTCAGTGCGCCGGAGTGTTACCGGGAGCACGGAACCCGCGTCCAGATGAACCCGCCGGTGCGCGATGCCCGGCACCGCGATGCGCTGCGCCAGGGCTTGGTCGACGGTGTGCTGACCTGCATCGGCAGCGACCACGCGCCGCACACGCTGACGGAGAAGGGGCGGCCCTATCCCGAAAGTCCCTCGGGAATCCCCGGAGTGCAGACCATCCTGCCGCTCCTGCTGACCGCGGTGCGCGACGGCTGGCTGGCGCTACCGGATCTGCTGCGCGTTGGCTGCAGCGGTCCGGCCGACGTCTACGGCATCGCGGGGAAGGGTCGGCTGGCGGTGGGGTACGACGCCGACCTCGTGCTGGTGGACCCTTCCGAACACGGCCCGCTGCGCGAGGAGTGGTTGCGCTCGCGTGCCGGCTACAGCCCCTACGTCGGATGGTCGTTGGCCGGCTGGCCAACGGTCGTGCTGGTGCGCGGCGAAGTGGCCTACCGCGAACATGCGACCCTGGGGTCGCCGCGCGGGGCGCCGTTGCACTTCGGCAGCGCGTGAACCCGCAGCTCACGCGGGATCGCGGCCAAGCGTGAGCGTCAGCTTTCGACCGGCTGAGCCACGCCTACTCGAGCGCGCCGGCGGGTGTACAGCACCAGCAGGATCACCGCGCCGGTGGCGAGCAGCATCCAGGTGTCCGGTTCGGGCGCGGGATGCGCTCCGGCTCCGGTGTCGGCCGCTGCCGAGTCCTGGATCTCGGTACGCGATTGGGCGAGGGCGGTGAGCGGCAAGTTGGCGACGCCGAGGATCGCAGCGAGTGCGAAGCTGAAGGTCTGACCCGTCAGGCGAGGGAGCGGCATGGTTGTGCGTCTGAGACAGTCTGCCCGTTCGCGGGCGACTCGAAGGTCGAGGAGGCGAGATGGCGACGATAGCAAACCGCGCGGAAATGGGAATCCCTGGCTGTTTGGCTTCAGATGAGGATTCCGCGAAGTGCGCCAAGGACGTGTCGGCTCGCCGCCGCCACGGCGGAGAGCCGACACCCCGGTGGTGCGGTGGTAGCCCCTTCCTTGCTTTTCCTCGTGGCTGCCCTTGCGTCGGGTCGGCACGTGGCTAACATCCTGCGCCCTTCGAACCCCACCCTTCCTGAACCGATGGCACGCGTTTGTGAGATGACTGGCCGGCGGCCGCGCCCCGGCAACCGAGTGAGCCGCCGTGGTATCGCCAAGAAGAAGGGCGGGATCGGCCTGCGCTGCACCGGACGCAGCATGCGGAAGTTCAAGCCGAACATCCACACCGTGCGCGTCCAGACCCCGTGGGGGTCGGTGGTGCGGATGAAGCTGTCGGCCCGAGCCATCAAGACCGGAGTGATCACGATGGAGCACAAGGGTCAGACGGTCTCGTTCCCGCTGGTGCGCGCCTTGCGCGGGCAGAACCGCGAGTTCACGAAGCCGAAGGCCGGCGCCTGATCCGGCGCCGTCGCAGGGCGGTTCGTCGCTTGCGTGAGGGCTGAAGCCGCCTGCGGATTCGGTCCACTGCTCTTGCGCGCAGTCCAAGGTCGCCTCGAGCTTCCGAGTGGGTGACCACGCCCGTGCTGCGACGCCAGCGGTGTGGCAGTCGCGAGCTGCCGGTGGCTGTGCGTGCCGAGGCGAAGGGAGCGACCCGGGCGATCGGGTCAGCTTCGAGGGGGGAGCTGCCGAGTTGTGTGGGTCGAGTCCCGCACAGCGGCGCTTCTCCTTGCGGTCAGCGACCTTGTGGACCTCAGCGCGGAGCAGCGTCGCGAGATCGTGCAAGGTTGTTGCTGGCAAGGAGAACGGCAGGTTCTGCCCGGAGGCGGGGTGCCTCCCCGTCGAGGAGCAGGTTCTGACGTTCGACGAAGCTAGTGGGGTGTGTCCGAAGTTGGTCACATAAGTCGCCGGCCCTACGGCCCGCTCGCGGCGTCGCAGCTCCTCAGCTTGTCCACCAACAAGCCGTGTCGTCGCAGCGCCTTGCGCGCGAATCGACTGACGCAGCCACATTTGCTGCGAACTTCAGACGAGGGGCACTAGAGAAGCCTGTGTCCCGGGGGCTCGCCCGGCGCGTTGCGGTCGGTTCCACGGGCTCGGAAAAAGTTCTGGGTCACTTGGGTAACTCGGCATGGGCGACCACCTAGTTCCGGTCGCCTTCTGGTCGGTATCCAGATGGGCGCTCATCCCGCCTGAACCCCCACCCCGGCGGACTCGTCCCGTCGGCGCAAGGGCCGGATCCAGTCATGATCAAGCTCAGCCTCAGTTCCCTGATTCTCGCCGCCGGTCTGGCTCTCGGAGCCTGCTCCGGCCACTCGTCCGGCCCCTCCACATCCAACGACAGCTTGGGTGGCCCGGTCGGTTCTCCGCAGAGCCCCGCGGTGTCGCCCAGCGCCACCGATCCGGGCCGCAAGGACCCGCCCGAGCCAGTCCCGGAGCCGATGACGATGCTCCTGTTCGGCTCCGGACTGGCTGGCGTCGCCTACCGCTACCGTCGCCGTCGCGCGAAGGACGAGGCCGCGGAAGCCGCGGGCGAGGTCGCCTGATCTCCACCGGGTCGGAGTCCCGGCCCGACCGCATTCCGCCTCGACCCCTCGGCGCCTCGCATTGCGCGGCAGCCGGCCTGCGGGTCGAATGAGCGCCATGCTCGCCGATGCACGCGGCCGCCCCCTGCGTAGCTTGCGCATTTCGGTCACGGACCGCTGCAATCTGCGCTGCCGGTACTGCATGCCGGAGCCGAACTACGCCTGGCTCCCGCGCGGTGACCTGCTCGACTTCGCCGAGCTCCGCACGCTGACCGCGGCATTCCAGTCGCTTGGAGTGTCGCAGATTCGCTTGACGGGCGGGGAGCCGTTGCTGCGGCGTGATCTCCCGCGGCTCGTCGAGATGCTCGCGGGGCTCGAACAACGGGACCTTGCGATGACCACCAACGGCGCCCTACTCGCCGAGCACGCTGCGGCGCTGCGCGGTGCGGGGTTGCAGCGCGTGACCGTCAGCCTGGATTCGCTGGACGCCGCGACGTTCCGCCGGTTGACGGGTCGCGGCGACCTGGCAGCCGTGCTCGCGGGAATCGACGCGGCGGTGCGCCACTTCCCGACCCCGAAACTCAACTGCGTGGTGATGCGCGGCAGCAACGACGCCGAGATCCCCGACCTGATCGCGTTTGGCCGGGAGCACGGGGTCGAGGTGCGCTTCATCGAATACATGGATGTCGGTGGGGCAACCGAATGGAGTCGAGCCACCGTGGTGCCCCGTGCGGAGATCCTGAATCGCGTCGCCGGGGCGTTCGGGGCGATCGAGCCCGTGGTGCGGCGCGACGCCGCGCCCGCGGATCGTTGGCGGCTCGCGGATGGCACGGTGTTCGGTGTGATCGCGTCGACCACCGCGCCGTTCTGTGGCTCCTGCGACCGCAGCCGACTCACCGCGGACGGAACATGGTACCGCTGCCTCTACGCGCGGGAAGGACTCGATCTGCGCGGCCTGCTGCGGGGAGGTGCATCGCTCGAAGACCTGCGGCGGGCGATCGCGTCGGCGTGGCGGGTGCGTGCGGATCGCGGAGCGGAGGAGCGGGCCGCGCTCGGCAACCGCGGCGTGCTCGCCGACCGGGCAGCACTGCAAGCCGACCCACGCCTCGAGATGCACACCCGCGGCGGCTGATCGGGCCTACTTCGCAGCGGACGCCAGGCGCTCCCGGGCCATCGTAGCGACCGCGTCGGCCCACTGTGGAGCACTGTTGAGGGCTGGCACGAGTCGCAGTTCCTCACCGCCGCAGGCGCGAAACTCCGCCGCAGCGCGTTCGCCGATCTCCTCCAGTGTCTCCAGGCAGTCGGTGGGGAACGACGGGCAGACCACCGCCAGCCGGCGGCAGCCCTCGCGAGCCAACGCTACGACGCGTTGGTCGGTACTCGGCCCGATCCACGGCGTTCGACCCAACCGCGACTGGAACGCGACCTCGAAGTCGCCACTCGGCAGACCCAGCACCGCCGCCAAACTCCGCGCGGTGGCAAAGCACTGCGCCCGGTAGCAGTCGCGGTTCGCGTCGACCATCGTCGCGCAGCAGTCTGCATCGATCAGGCAGCGCGGCTGGGGGCTGTGGTCGGTGCGCCGCACGTGGCGAACCGGCAGCCCGTGGAAGCTCATCAGCAGCCGGTCGGCCGCGAAACCGTCGGTCACCGCACGCACCTGAGCTGCCAGACAGGCGAGCAGGCGTGGGTCCTCGTAGTACGGCGCCACTACCAGCGGACGCAGGCCCGCGGTGCGCAGCGCCCGCTCGGCGGCTTCCACCCCCGTGCGCCACGACGACTCGGCGTACTGCGGGAACAGCGGGAACACCACCACTCGCTGGCAGCCAGCCTCGGCCAACCGCGCAGCGGCGTCGCGCAGTGAGGGGTTGCCGTAGCGCATCCCCACGGCTGTGGGCCAGCCGGTGCGCTCCGCGGCACGGCGTGCCAAGTCCTCGGTGTGGAACCGTAGCGGAGAGCCCCGGTCGGTCCAGATCGTCGCGTAGGCGGCCGCCGACGCCGCGGCGCGGCGCGGCAGGATCAGCCCGTAGACCAGGGCGTAGCGCAGGGGTGCCGGGATGTCGACGACGTACGGGTCGGTGAGGAATTGCGCCAGGTAGGGACGGACCGCCGCCTTGGTGGGGGCATCGGGGGTGCCGAGGTTGAGCAACAGGAGGCCTGCACCCTGTTCCGGAGCGATCGGGGTCATGGATCCTGCTTCGTATCGGCTCGGCCTGCGGATTCCAGCTCGGCGCAGCTCGGTAGCGCGCAGGACGTCGCTATCGCGGCCAAGGCCGCACCCAAGGACTTGGGTGGGCGCGGCGCGGCGCGCCGCCATGAGGCCTGGGCCGCTTGCTTGCTGGAGCTTCCGGGGCCGCTGCATGCCGGCGAAACAGCTGCCACGTGTCCTGGGGAGGTACAGACGAATCTCCGCGTACCGGCACGACTCGCGGCCCCTGCAGCCTATCGCGGCCAAGGCCGCACCCAAGGCCTTGGGTGGGCGCGGCGCGGCGCGCCGCCATGAGGCCTGGGCCGCTTGCTTGCTGGAGCTTCCGGGGCCGCTGCATGCCGGCGAAACGGCTGCCACGTGTCCTGGGGAGGTACAGACGAATCTCCGCGTACCGGCACGACTCGCGGCCCCTGCAGCCTATCGCGGCCAAGGCCGCACCCAAGGCCTTGGGTGGGCGCGGCGCGGCGCGCCGCCATGAGGCCTGGGCCGCTTGCTTGCTGGAGCTTCCGGGGCCGCTGCATGCCGGCGAAACGGCTGCCACGTGTCCTGGGAGGTACGGACGAATCCCCGGGTACCGCCACGACTCGCGGCCCCTGCAGCCTATCGCGGCCAAGGCCGCACCCAAGGCCTTGGGTGGGCGCGGCGCGGCGCGCCGCCACGAGGCCTGGGCCGCTTGCTTGCTGGAGCTTCCGGGGCCGCTGCATGCCGACGAAACGGCTGCCACGTATCCTGGGAGGTACAGACGAATCCCCGGGTCCCGCCGCGACTCGCGGCCCCTGCAGCCTATCGCGGCCAAGGCCGCACCCAAGGCCTTGGGTGGGCGCGGCGCGGCGCGCCGCCACGAGGCCTGGGCCGCTTGCTTGCTGGAGCTTCCGGGGCCGCTGCATGCCGGCGAAACGGCTGCCACGTATCCTGGGAGGTACAGACGAATCCCCGGGTCCCGCCGCGACTCGCGGCCCCTGCAGCTCAGGCGTGACCGACGCCCCGGCGGTCGGCTATGCTGTGCCCACTGCCCGAGACCCTGATCCCCCGTTCGTCGATGCACCGATTCCCCACCTTCGGCGTGGCCGCTTTCCTGGCCGCGATCCTCGTCGCACCCGCTGGCGCAGCCCCGCAGTGATGCGGGGGTGGAGGCGGCGCCGGGAGCGCCGTCACCTGGACGCGGCTGGAGACCAGCAAGTCGCTTCTCAACATCGACTGGGAGGGTGCCTACCCGGTTCTCGATGATCAGGCCCGGGGTCGCGACGCCGCGCTGCGTGAGCTCGCAGGCGATGACCTGCGTCCCCTGCTGATCCATTTCGAGACCGAGAAGTCGGACCAAAAGGTCAAGGAGCTGCTCGAGGCCGCGCTCGGGAGCGAACGCTTCAAGTTGGCCAGCAAATGGTTCCACTGCGTGCAGCTCGCCGATGCGTCGCTCGAGGAGAAGCACCTGTACCGGTCGCTGTTCGACGCGAAGAACCCAGCGCGGCTGGTAATCGCGAGCCGTGACGGCAAGAAGGTCGTGTCGTTCCTCGGCACGTCCTCGGATCGCGTGACCTGGGCGGCGATCACGTCGGTCCTCAAGCACGACTACCTCGCCGACCCGACCCGCGCGGTGCGCGGCATCGAGCAGTTGCTCAGCAAGTTCGATGCGCTCGACAACCGGCGCAAGGAGCTGAGCGCACAACTCGATCGAGCGCAGAAGTCCGACAAGAAGTCGAAGGTGAAGGCGCTCGAGAAGGAGCTCGCGCTCAACGAGGTCGAGCGGAAGAAGTTGGAGGATCAGCGTGAGAAGCTCGCCAAGCTGGGGCTCCGCCGGCCGGCTAAAGCTGCCGAGAAGTCAGGCGAGAAGAAGGCCGAGTAGCGCACGCCGCCGCGCGGCCCGCGGCCGCGACGTCGCGGTCCGCTGAGCTTTCGCGGCGACCACTTGGCCGGCTGCGCGGCTCGGTCCGTGTGGGGTGGCGGAGACGGGCGCGTGGCGAGGCGTCCACGATGGCACGACGTTGCGACGGACTTCGCGACGATGCTCCTCGACGGTGGGCTGCCCCGCGCCTCCTCGGGCAGAACCTGCCGTCCTCCTTGCTCGGAGTCTGCGTCACGGAAGGGCGATTCAGGACGTGCGTGGATTTAGGCAGAGGTCGACGCCCGAATGGTCCGGCCAGGGCGTGCACCCAGCGCGGCCAGTGCGGCGCCTGCCGCAGGGCGGTAGTGTGGGGCGCCGTGCACATCCTCCTGATCTTCCTGGCCGGCGGCGCCGGCAGCCTGCTGCGGTTCGGATTGGGGCATCTGGTGCGCGCCGTGGCGGGCGACCAGTTCCCGTACGCGACCTGCACCGTCAACCTGTTGGGTAGCTTCGCCCTGGGGTTGTTGGTCGGGCTCAGTCGTCGCGGTGGGGTGGAGCCGGCGACGCTCGCGGTGGTGGCCGTGGGTTTCCTCGGAGCGTTCACCACCTTCTCCACCTTTACCCTGGAGGCTGGCACGATGCTCCAGGAGGCGCGCTGGACGGCGTTCGCCGGCTACCTGCTGCTGCAGAACGCGCTCGGGGTGCTGTGCGTGCTGGCTGGACTCCGGCTGATCGGCTGAGCGATGCGGCTTCGGTGGGCAGTCGCGCTGATCTGTGTTGCGGTCGCGGGGTTGCTGTGCTGGGTTCTGGTCCGCACCCCACCGACCGGCTCCGCCGATTTCGTCGCGCCGATCGATCCGACCCGGCCGCGGCCACAGGGTGACGCCTACTGCGGCGCGTTCCACGAGCCCGCGCACCTCAACCCGTTCACCACCAGTGACCACGTGGCGCTCAGCTACGTGCTGCGATTCACCCACGACTGCCTGATGGCGATCGACCTGACCAGCGGCGCGCTGGTGCCGGCGTTGGCCGAGGTGAGCGAGGCGTCGCCGGACGGGTTGCGGTTCGATTTCGCGTTGCGCGATGGCGTGCGATTCAGCGACGGCACGCCGGTCACGGTCGAGGACGTGCGGTTCACCCACGAAGTGTTGCAGGATCGGACCGTCCCAGCGGGGTCGATCGCCAGCGCGGTCGGGCAGATCGCTGCGTTCGAGACGCTCGATGCGCGGCGCTTCCGCATAACGCTCCGGGCGCGCCACTTCGCCGGATTGGCGGCGATGGCGATCGGCTACCGGGTGGTGCAGCGGCGGTGGTTCGTGCAGCGCATCGCGGAGTTGGCGGCGGCACGCGGCGTGGCGGTGCCGGACCGTCCCGGCGCGCCGGAGTTCGGTCGGCTGCTGGCTGCGGTGCGCCTCCCCGGACCGAGTACCGGGCCGTACCGACTCGCTGTCGACCGGCGTGGCGCACCGGTGTGGCGGGCCGGCACCGAGCTGTGGTTGGTGCAGAATCCATCGTCGTGGCAACGTCGCGCCTTCCCGGAGCGCTGGAACCTCGCCGCGATGCGGCTGCGTTTCGGGCTCGACGAGCCGGCGCAGTTCGTCGCGCTGCGCGCCCAGCAGCTCGACTGGGTGCTACCTCCGGATCTCGGTCGACTGCTCGCCGACCATCCCGATCTGCTCGAGCACTACCGGGCGGTCCGCTACGACTCGGCGGTGCTCGGCCAATACCTGGTGGTGTGGAACCACCAGCGGCCTGCGCTGCGCGACCCGCGGGTGCGGCGCGCCCTGACCCGGTTGTTCGACCGCCGGGCGATCGCCGAGGAGCTGCTCGGTGGCGACGCGGTGGTGGCGAGTTCGTGGTTCAAACAGGGAACCCCGGAGTACGGCCTCGACCCACCTTGGGCGTTCGACCCGAAGCTGGCGCGCGCTGAACTCGCGGCCGCGGGCTACGGCAGCGGGCAACCCAACGGTCCGCTGCGCATCACGCTGGTCGGCGACCGCGGGCAGGCGCGATACCGGCGGATGGTCGAGCTGGCACAGGGGGCATTCCGCGACGCCGGAGTGGAGTTGCGCGGCAACTTGATGGAATGGGGGGCGGCGCTCGCCGCGCGCGAACGCGGCGAGTTCGACGGGTTCTTGATGTATTGGAGTCACTCCCCCGAGGGCGTGGACCCGTTCGAGTTCTTCCACTCCAACCCGACCGGTGCACCAGGTGGACACAATCGAATGCGCTACCACGACGCCGAGGTGGACGCGTTGCTGGTCACCGCGCGCCGTGAGCTGGATGCCACCAAGCGCATCGAGTTGCTGCAACGCTTCAACCTCGCCGTGCATCGGGACCAGCCGGTCACGCTGTTGGTGCACCCGCGCAACGCGCTGTTGCTGCACCGGCGCTTCGAGGACGCCGTGCCGGGGTTCACCGGGATGGTCCCGGAGCGCTGGTGGGTGAAGCCCGACCAGCGGCGCTACCACCTGCGGCACGAATAGCCGGGGACCATCTCGGGCCGAGTTGCCGCGATTGCGCGAGAACGCGGTCGGTTGCGGCGAAGGTCGGAGCCCGTTTCCCGCTGAGGGGGCTACCGCCAGCGCCGGGTGGATCCCGGGGTTCGTCCGCCGTGGCACTTCGGTATGCTGCCGGCCCGTTCCGATGTCCACGCGCATACCCATCCACTGCCTGGTCCTGCTCGGGACGTTGCTGTCCGGGGCCGTGGCGCAGCGCGGCTACCACGTGTCCGTCGAACACGGCTTCAAGGTGAAGGTGCCGGACAAGTGGGTACGGATGCCCGCGGAGAAGGACCGGCGATTCGAAGTCGGCCTCTACCACTCGGCCCGCGGCTACTCGGTGCCCGGTCAGCGGGGCGACCACCGGCCGGCGTTGCGGTTGTTGGTGTTCCCTAAGGACCTGGCCAAGCAGCGGGTGCCGCGCGAATCCGGCGCGGCGCGGCCCAAGGGCAGCCCTCCCGTGGACCAGCCCCCCGTGGACCAGCCCCCCGTGGGGCGGCCGCCGGACCGCCCCGCGGCCCCCGGAGCGCCTGCGGCGAAGCCCTCTGCCGAAGTCGCGGGCCGCGAGCCGTCGTCCGGCGGGGCCGCTCCCGAGGTGGTCGACCTGTACCTCGACTACCCCGACTACCTGCAGCGCAACGTCCCGGGTGAACTGAAGGTCGAGCTCGATGAGCAGGGCGAGCAGGGGGGTGTGCGGTGCCGCAGACTCCGCTTCGCGCAGACCTGGATGGACCGCGCGTACCGCATCGAGACTCGGGTGTTCGAGCTCGAGCACGCGAGTATCGCGGTCGAGCTGCAGGTGCTCGAGCGCTACGCCGACAAGCTGCACAAGGAGCTCGACGCGACGCTGCGAAGCTTCCACCGGGTGCCCGCGGTGCGGCCCAAGGATCCCGAAGCGGTCGCAGCCGATCCGTATCGCCCGCCGTTGTGGCGGCGTGATCCGCAGCGCTGGCGCGAACTCGAGCTGGCACAGCGCCACGCGCAGCGTTTCACGTTCCAGCAGCAGTTCCTCGACGCGGTGCACAAGCGCGCCCTGCCCGGTTGGCGCACGCAGCGCACCCAGCGATTCTTGCTGATCACGCAGGCGCCGCCGAAGGTGAACGCCGCGGTGCTGCGCGCCGCGGAGGCGAGCTGGGCTTGGCTCGACGCGCACCTGGCGCGGGTCTCCGACGAGATGCCGATCGGCGGCGTGATTCGGGTGTTCACCGATCGGCGTGCCTACTGGCGCTACCGGGCGCGCAGCACCCGCGACGACGACTACGTGCCGTCGATCCGCGAGGTGGTGTTCGTGGCCGGAGGCGCACCGCACCAACCCGGTGCGCTCGACGAGCTCCACCGTGGGTTGCTGCAGCAGTACCTGACCGACAAGTGCGGAGGGCTGTACGAATCGATGCCGGCGTGGTGGCGTGTCGGGGTCGCTGCGTACCTCGCGAACACGCGGTTGGCCGGCAGCAAGCTGCAGCCGGTGGTGCCCGACGGCGAACGCGACGTGGTGCGCGAGGGTCGCCGGCGGCGGAGCTTGCCGGGCGTCGAGGTGGTGATTCGCGAGACCAGCCCGCCCCCCGAACCGCGCGATCGGAAGCTGAAGCATCTGCGCACCCGCGTGGTTCGGTTCCTGGTCGAGGGCGGCGCGCCGCTCGGGGAGACGTTCCTCGCCGACTACGCCAAAGCGGTGGTGGGGGCGATCGGTCGCGGAATGCGCGTTCCCGCGGTCAACCCCGGCGCCGGGCACGTGCCTTCACTGACCAAGGAGCAAGCGGACCAGCGGGTGAAGGCACGCGACGCCGCGCGGACCAAGCTCCGCGAGGCGGTGAACGACACCATGCTGAAGGCGGTCAGCTGGCCGGCAGTCGAACAGGCATACGACCGCTTCCACGCGGCCCGCGACCGCTGAACGGGGCATGGGCAAACTGACCCTGCAGCAGGTCGAGAAGACCTATGGCGACCGGCAGCTGCTGCGCGGCGTCTCGCTGGTGATCGCCGAGGACGACCGCGTGGGCATCCTGGGCGCCAACGGGTCCGGCAAGTCGACGCTGATGCGCATTCTCGCCGGTGTCGAGCATCCGGATCACGGCCTGCGCACGGTGCAGCGCGGGCTCCGGATCGGCTACCTCGAGCAGGACCCAGCGCTTCCCGCCGAGCGGACGGTCGCCGAAGCGGTCCGCGAAGCGCTGGCCGAACGCGCTGCGACTCTGTCGGCGCTCGAGACGCTGCACGACCAGCTTGCGGACGCGCCGGCCGAGCGGCTCGATGGCTTGCTCGCCGAGCAGGCGCGGCTGGAGGATCAGCTCGCGGCACAGGGTGGACACGATGTCGAACATCGGGTCCAGGCGATGGTCGAGCGGCTGGGGCTGGGCGACGTCCAAGCGCTGTGCGGGTCCCTGTCGGGCGGAGAGCGGCGGCGGGTTGCGCTGGCCCGGGTGTTGTTGTCGGGGCCCGATCTTCTGTTGCTGGACGAGCCGACCAACCACCTCGACGCGGAAGCCATCGACTGGTTGGAGGACTTCCTGTCGCAGGGGCGGACGCCCTTGGTGTTGGTCACTCACGACCGGTACTTCCTCGATCGGTTGGTCAGCCGCACGATCGAACTCGAACACGGTGTGGTGCACGAGTACGACGGTGGCTATGGGGCGTTCGTAGCTGCGCGGGCGGCCCGCCTCGAACGCGAACACGCGGCGGAGTCGACCCGGCTCAACCTGCTGCGTCGCGAGACCGAATGGATGCGGCGGGGTCCGCCCGCGCGCACCACCAAGGCCAAGGCACGGATCGACCGGTTCCACGCCCTGGTCGACGCGGCGCCCCCGGCCGCGGGTGCAGAACTCGCCTTCGAGATCCCGCCGGGACCACGGCTCGGTGAACGCGTCCTGCACCTGCGCGGCGTCACGGCCGGATACGGGGAGCAACCGCTGCTGCGCGGTTTCGACCTGGAGATCGGCGCGCGGACATGCATCGGCATCGTCGGCCCCAACGGCGCCGGCAAGAGCACGCTGTTGCGTCTGTGCACCGGCGAGTTGGCGCCCAGCGAAGGCGAAGTCGAACGCGGCTCCACCGTCCGATTCGCGGCGATCGACCAGCGCCGCTCCGACCTCGATCCGCAGAAGACGGTGCTGGAGGAGGTCGGCGGGGGACGCGACTACGTGTCGGTCGACGGGCGCATGATTCGGGTCGAGGCGTTCCTCGACGGCTTTCTGTTCCCGGGCGCTCGCAAGCACACCCAGGTCGCCGCGCTGTCGGGCGGCGAGCGCAATCGGGTGTTGTTGGCCAAGCTGCTGAGTGCCGGCGGCAACGTGTTGGTGCTCGACGAACCGACCAACGACCTCGACCTGATGACCCTGCGGGTCCTCGAGGAGGCGTTGTGCGCGTTCCCCGGGGTGGTCCTGGTGGTCAGCCACGACCGGTTCTTCCTCGACCGCGTCGCCACGCGAATCGTCTACCTCGACGGGCACGGCGGGCACCGGATCCACGCCGGCGACCTGTCGGGGTTGCTCGACAAGTTGCGCGCGGAGCGTGCCGCGACCGATGCGGCTGCAGTGCCTCGGACCGCGGAACCCGCGCGACCGAGCGAGCGGGCGACCGCCAACCGGAAGCTGAGCACCCGCGAGCGGCAGGAGCTCGAGGCGCTGCCCGATCGCTTGGCCGCGGCGGAACAGCAGGTAGCCGCGCTCGACGCCCGGTTGGCCGACCCGGCGACTTGGACCGACCCGGCGATCGATGGCCACAAGGTGGCCGAACAGCGGGAAGCGGCGCAGCGCGAGGTCGAGGCGTTGTACGCCCGCTGGGAGGAACTCGAGGCGCTCGCCGGGCAATAGCCCGGGTGTGCCGTGAGCTGCGGGGGCCGCGGATCGCGCCGCTGTCGGGTTGCGTTGGATTCGCGATTCGGAGTGGGACGGGCGTGTGAGTTCCTTGTGAGAACAAGTGCCCGACTGACCGTCTCGGGATCGGCTGCGGGTGGGCGTGACCGTGCCCTCGCGACGACAACCGTCCGTCGTTCGAGGCTCACCTACCGAGCGCGGAGTTGAGCCCCGAGTAGTAGCTGCTCCAGAAGTCGAGGATGAAGTAGATCACGTACCCGTAGACCAGCACCGAACACAATGCGACCACGGCCACCAGCAGCCGGCGGGTCTGCTGGTCGATGCTGGCTTGGCGGCGCGTGACCGCTCGGTCGAGTGCGGCTTCGAGGTCGCCGGACAGCTCGGCGGTGGCGAGCATCTGCCGGGTCTCGGTGTGCAGGGCGCCGACCCCGTTCAGCGCTTCGGACCAGGTCGCGCCATCGCGCATGCGGGTGGCCGTGGCGTCGAGCTGCACGCGCACGCTTTCGACCGGCGAGGTCAGCGACGCCAGGGCGTGTGCTTCGTGGATCTTCACACCGGCGCCGTACAGGCCGTGCATCGCCTGCAGGTAGGGGAGTTCGCCGAGCTCCAGCATCAGCTTCCCGATCCAGCCGCTGCCGCGTGCGTCCGGGCGGCGCATCGCCGAGCGGACGAACCAGTAGGCGCCGCCCACGAGTCCGGCGAGTACCAGCATTGCGGTCAGGGTGTGCGAGAGACCGCGCCCCATCACCACGCCGAGCAGCAACGAGAACCCGAGCCCCATCACCAGCAGGAACGCCGGGTAGGCCAGCCGCCAGCACACTTGGCGGAACCGTTCGGCGCGCCGCGACCGGGCAACCGACAGGGCGCGGAGCGTGCGCGGAAGAGAGCCGGCGCGCTCGGAGGTCTCGAGCATCAAGAGCTCGTGGGGCGCCAGGTGCAGGCCCTTCTGCAGCAACCCCTCCGACAGCGTGGTCCCGCTCCGTGCCACCCCCGGTAGGGTCGCCGTGCTCGGGCCGTTGAGGATCTGCTCGGCGGTCAGTCCGGCCTCGACCGCCGCGCAGAGGTCGGCGAGCAGGTACGCTTCGCGGTCGTCGCGGCGCGGGCTGGTCAGCAGCGAGGTCGGGTGGTCCACGGGGTCTGTCAGGGCGAGGGTATCACGGCCGGGGCTTGCCTTCTCGATCGGGTTCTGCTGCGCTCAAGCGCTGCATGGCTGCCGACGACGCTCAGACTGGGAACGATGCCGATGTCTTCGCACGCATCAGTGAGACTTCGATGCGCTTGATGGCGGGGGCGGTGAATCGCTCCACCATGAAGGAGCTGCAGAAGACCGTGCAGGCCAGTCCCGCGAGCTACCCATGGCAAGCGGTGGTCGAGCGCGTCCTCGCCGAGCCGATCGATCCGGAGGAACTCTCCACCCAGGCGTTGAAGTCCCAGCGTGATTGGGTGGTCCGGGGCGGCCGGGAAACGCCGGGCAAGGGTGTCAGCTACCACGCCAAGTCGTTCGTGGCGCGGATGGTCGCCCGGCTGATCTTCTTCGGCATGTTCGTGGTGTGTGCCGTGTTGGTGCTGGTGTTGGTGAAGGCGCGCTGGCCGGAGTTCGACATCTACCGGCTCACCGAGTGGCTGCAGCGCACCTGGCCGGGCACCTTCGGCCCGCGCTGACGCGAGTTCGATCGCGTGGGGGCCGCCCGGCTGGCTACCTCGCTGGCCGAGAAGCTCGCAATGCCGACTTTTTGTGCAAACGCTGTTGAATCGCCACGGAATTGCGGCATGATTCTGCGTGCTGGCTCCACGCGGGGCCGGACCTGTTGGTTTGCCTGCCAGCAGGGTGACTCGAGCGAGCTGCCAGACTTCCTGCCCCCGCAGGTTGTCTTCGCAGCGATCCACAGAACGACGGCTCCAGCATTTGCTGGTTCTTGGACTCGATCGACGGGCGGTCGGTGCTCAGGCAGCATCGAGGCGCGCGCTCCGATCCAGTCGCTTCGATTGATCGCAACCACTGACGACTGACTCGCCCGAGTGTCGAACACGCGGTGAGACATGGCTGTGGGGTGGAGACCTGATAATCCCCCTCCCTAACCGCCCTCTCCATTCCAGAGCATTCTCCCGCATCGGGGCTCCAGCACTGACCGGCTGGAGCCCTTTTTTTTTCTGCCGGTTGCCAGCGGTGCCAAGGCGCGGCACTTTTCTTTCCGCGGCCTGCGCTGCGCTCCGCCGGCGGTCGGCTTGCGCGTGGTCGGCCGGGTCGCTCGGAAGGTGCATGGCAAGTTTTCGAAGCTCGGATCCGGGGGCCGGCAAACTGTCCGGCCGATTCCACCGCAGCGGCCCGGTTGCAGGGTCGCCGTTCTCGCAGGCGCAGATCCTGCACCTGATGAAGACCGAGTTCGCGCGGGCGCGGCGCTACGGCTTCCCGGTGGCCTGCATGTTGATCCACGTCGATCGACTGGAGGCCTTGGTCGACCTGCACGGCGGCGCGCTGCGCGAGGCGGTGCGCACCGAGCTGGGCAAGCTGGTGCAGGACAAGACCCGCGGCGCCGACCACCTGGGGCTGGCCAGCGAAGACCGCTACTTGATCGTGATGCCGCACACCGACGGCATCGCCGGACTGCGGGTCGCGGAGCGGCTGCGCAAGGCGTTCCGCAATCTGGAGATCCAGATCGGCAACAACGTGCTGGCGCTGGGTCTGAGCATCGGGGTGGCGAGCTGTGAGGACCAGGCGACCCTGTTCTTCGACACCTTGTTGGCGCAGGCCGAGGCAGCGCTCGACGACTCCGTTCGGCGCGGCGGCAACCGCGCCTGCCTGTTCGGCAAGGACCGCATGACCGGCGCCGACGAGCTGCCTGACGACGGGTCCGGCGAAGGATGAAGGTCCTGCTGGTCGAGGACGAGGAGAGCATTGCCATCACGCTGGGTGATGACCTCCGCGAAGCAGGCCACGAGGTCACGGCGCTCGCCGACGGCACCCTGGCGCTGCGCACACTGCGCGATCAGGCGTTCGACTGCGTCATCACCGACGTGCGCCTGCCCGGTGTGGATGGCATCGAAGTGCTCAAGGCGGCCAAGACCGCCCGCCCCGACACAGAGGTGCTGGTGATGACAGCGTACGCCACGGTCGAAGCCGCGGTCGAGGCGATGCGCTGTGGTGCCGACGACTACATCCAGAAGCCGTTCCTCAACGAGGCGGTCGTCGAACGCCTGCGTCGCATCGGCGAGTACCGTACGCTGCTCGACGACAACCGCAAACTGCGCGAAGACCTCCAGGGCAGCCGTGGCCTGCCGGGGATCATCGGCGACAGCCGCGCGATGCAGGACGTGTTCAAGGTCGTGCGCACGGTGGCCGGCAACGACGCCAGCGTGCTGATCACCGGGGAGAGCGGCACCGGCAAGGAGCGCATCGCGCAGGCGTTGCACAAGCTGTCGCCGCGCTCGGTGAAGCCGTTCGTCGCGCTGTCGTGCGGGGCGTTGCCGGATACGTTGCTGGAAACCGAGTTGTTCGGCCACGAGAAGGGCGCCTTCACCGATGCCGGTCGGCAGCGCAAGGGGCGGTTCGAGTTGGCGAACGGCGGCACGATGTTCCTGGACGACATCGACGACATGCCGCTGCAGGTGCAGGTGAAGCTGTTGCGCGTCATTCAGGAGCGCGAGTTCGAGCGGGTGGGGGGCGAAGAGACCATTCAGGTCGACATGCGCATCGTCTCGGCCACCAAGGTGTCGCTGCTCGAACTGGTCAAGCAAGGCAAGTTCCGCGAAGACCTGTACTACCGGCTCAACGTCGTGCCGATCAACCTGCCGCCGCTGCGCGAACGCGAGGGCGACGTGCCGTTGCTGGTGCAGCACTTCCGCCGTCTGCTCGGCGGCGGCCGCAACTTCAGCATCAAGACCGACGTGCTCGAGGCGATGAGCAAGTACACCTGGCCGGGCAATGTGCGCGAACTGGAGAACCACGTCGCACAGGCGATCGCGATGGCGGGCAGTTCGAGGGTGCTGCGCAAGGAGCACCTGCTGCCGGTCGACAAGACGCGCCGCGCCGCGCTCAACCCATCGACCGACCTGATGCCGTTGCGCGAGGTGCTGGTCGACGCCGAGCGACGGCATATCGAGAAGGTGCTCAAGAGCGTCGGCGGACACCGCACCAAGGCCGCCGGGGTGCTCGGGATCTCACGGAAAGTGCTGTGGGAGAAACTCAAGGACTACGGGATCGATTGAGGTCTGTGGCCTACCGCGGCCGAGCGATCGCGTACGCGTCGGCGCTCTGGGCCGCCGCAGTGGCGCCGCTCGTCGCACAGGCTGCTCCTGGGGCCGCGCCCAAGGGCGTCGAGGAGCCGCGCGCCCGCGGCTTCCAGCGGATCCTCTGGATGCACGGTGGTCCGGCCCCGAGTGCGGAGCTGTTCGCTGCGGTGCGCCAGCTCGGTTTCGACGCCGTGCAGGTGTCCGGCGGTGCCCCCACGCAGCTGCCGGGACAGTACGGGCTGCGCTACTACCACGACCAGTTGTGCGGCAAGGGGGTGCTCGAGTTGCGGGCGGCCCAATACGAGCCCCTGGTCGCGGCGTACTCGCGCGACCGGAATGCCGCGGTGCTGCAGCGTCCCAATTGCCTGTCGAGTCTCGACACGCTGACCGGGTTGATCGAGACCGCGCGGGTGCGGCTCGACACCACCCTGCCGACGCACCCGCTGGCGATCAGCCTGGGCGACGAGATCTCGATCACCCGGCACGCCAACCCGCTCGATCTGTGTGTCGCGCCGGACAGCCTGCGCGGGTTTCGCAAGTTTCTCGAGGCGCGCTACGGCACGGTCGAACGGTTGAACCAAGCCTGGGGTACCGACTTCGACGTGTTCGCGCGCGTGCTGCCGTTCTCGGCCGACGCGATCCGCCAACGCGAGCTCGGCGGTGCGCGCCTGCCGCGCAACCTCGCGCCGTGGGCGGCGCACCGCGAGTTCATGGACGGTGAACTGGCGCGGGTCGTGTGGTGCCTGACCGAGCAGGTCAAGCGCAGGGCCGGGGGACTGCCGTGCGGCCTCACGGGGCTGCAGCAGCCGTCGGCGTACGGTGGCCACGACTTCGCGCGCTTGCTGCCGAACCTGACCCTGTTCGAAGCCTACGACCACGGCGCGGCGCGCGATCTGGCGATGTGCCTCGCGCCGCCCGAAGCCCTGCAGTTGGCGACCCTGTTCGCCCCCAAGTCCGGCGAGCCGCCGCAGCTGGTGCTCGCCCGGCTCGCAGACATGGTCGCGCACGGGATCTGGGGGGTCGTCGTGTGGAGCTCAGGCGAAGTGTTCCGCGCCGATCGGCGACCGAGCACCTTCGGCGGCGCGGTTGCAAAAGCGTTCCGTGAGCTCGCCCGGCCGGCCGCGGCGTTCGCCGGCGCCCGCCTGCGGCGGGGCCCGGTGTGGATCGTCGAGTCCCAGCCGTCGGTGCGCGCCTGGTGGATGCTCGACTCGCGGCGGGACGGCGCGACCTGGATCAAACGGCTGTCTTCGCACGAGCGCGAGCACAGCACCAGCATGGCGGCGCGCTACGGGTGGGTGCGGTTGATCGAGGATCTCGGCCAGCAGGCCCGGCTGGTTGCGGTCGATCGCCTGGCCGCCGTGCTGCGCCGCGAACCGCCGCGCGTCTTGGTCTTGGCGGCGACGATCGCGCTGTCGGACGCCGCTGCGGCGGCGATTCGCCGCTACGTCGCCGCGGGTGGGGTGCTGGTCGCCGACCACACGCCCGGCCTCTACGACGATCGACTGCGGCTGCGCGACCAGCCGGTGCTCGATTCCCTGTTCGGCGTGGCGGGCCGCAGCCTCGACTTGGACGCGCTGCGCTTCGACCAGGGGCGTCCGTTCGACGACGCTCGGCTGGCCAGCGGCGCCGCGGCGGCGGAACGCGGCCTGAGCGCCGCTCTGAGCGAGCCGGCATCCGGCTTCCACGTGCAGATGGAGCGCAGCCACGGGCGCGGCAAGACGGTGTACCTCAACCTGTCGGTGGCCGAGTACGGCCACGTCCGGCTCGATCCCCGGCGGGTGGCGGTCGCGCTCGACCTGCGCCGCCGAGTGCGACACGTGCTCCGGCAGGCCGGAGTGCAGCCACCGGTGGTGTTGCGCGCCGAGGGGATGCCGACTTGCCTGGAGCGGATCGTGCTGAAGGCGCGGGACGGACGCGACTTGCTGGCGATTCGGGTCAATGCGCTCGAGTCGCCGGCGATTCTCGCGGAACTCGGCGAGCGGTCGCCGGCCAAGTTGACCGCGGTGTTTCCGACGCGGGTCGCGTTGGTCGACCAGGTGACCGGCACCGTGCTCGCCCCCGCGGCGCGGCACGAACTGCGGTTCGATCCGTGGCGCGGCCTGTTCTTGGAGGTGCGTCGCGAGTGAGAGCTCAGCTTCGCGCGGCGGTGGGATGAGGGACATGTCGGTGTTGGGGACGCGGATCGAGCGCGCTGTCGACGACGACCGCGCGCGCACCGTGCTGGTCTCCGACCTGCACATTCCCGACTACGGCGGAGATGCCGCGGAGTGCTTCTTCCGCTTGATCGCCCGGGCGACCGCGGCGCAGAGCACGCGCGTGGTGGTGCTCGGCGATCTGTTCGACGCCTACGTCGGGCCGAAGATGCTGCGGGTCGGCATCTGGCGCGAGACCGCGATGGTGCTCGCGGATGCGGCTTCCCGCGGCCTGTCGGTGACCGTCCTGCACGGCAACCGAGACTTCATGTTCGACGCCGAGTTCGCCGCGGCTGCCAGCTGCAGGGTCGTCGCCGGCGGGTTGGACGCGACCCTCGGTGACCGGCGGGCGGTGCTGCTGCACGGCGACGAGCTGTGCCAGAACGACCTGCCGTACCAGCGCGCCAAGCGCTGGCTACGCCACCCGTGGACCTGCGCATTCCTGCGGCGGTTGCCGCTGCGCACCGGGCTGCGGATGGCCGCGCGCGCACGGGCGCGCAGCAGACAGGTGATCGGGCGCGGCGATCCGACGCGCTTCGACCCGACGGCTGCGGCGCTGCGCGAAGTGTTCGCTGCCGGGTTCGCGCTGCTGGTGTTCGGCCACATCCACCGCGCGGCGCGCGGGGCGTTCCCCGGTGGGGGCGAATACGCGATCCTGCCGGCGTTCGACGACGACGGGGTGCACCTGATCCACGAACGGGGTGTGCTCGAGTATCGCGACGCAGTGGGGCGCACACTGCCCGACTTCCCGGCCCGCCACTTCGCCTGAGCGGTTGGACACTGCCGCGGTATCCTGCTTCCGCCCCCATGACCGATCCAAGCGATATCGAACACGCCGACCGTGTGCTCCGGGCGATGACCGGGGACAGCGCGTTCCGCATCATCCTGGCGGACACCACGGACACCGTCGGCGCAGTGCTCGCGGCCCAAGAAGTCCCGATCCACTCGTTGGTGGAGGTGGCCGAGATCGTGACCTCGGCGGTGCTGATCCGCGAGACGATGGCGCCCGGCAACCGAGTGCAGGTGGTGTACCTCGACCCGTTCGACAGTCAGTTGGTCGGGGACGCGTTCCCCGAGGGGCGAACCCGCGGCCTGGCCCGCATCCAGGACGACGTGCTCGGCGTGCAGCCCGGTGACGGCGGCTCGTACTTGGTCGAACGCGCATTGCCGTCCGGTGGCTCGCACCGGGGCCACTTGCGGACCGGCCCTGGCGAATCGCTGGTGCGCTCGCTGCAGGGCTACTTCCTGCAGTCGGAGCAGATCACCAGCATGGTCGACTTGGCCTGCGTGGTGCGCGACGGAGCTGTGGCCGCCGCCGCCGGCTACGTGGTGCAGCTGCTCCCGGAGCTGACCGAGCCGCCGCTGATGGCGATGGCAGAGCGGCTGCGCCGGTTCGGTTCGCTGTACGACCGGGTCGCCGAGTCAGGCGCCGATCCGCAGCGGTTGCTCGCCATGTTGCTCGATGGGGCCGAGTACACCGTGCTCAGCGAGTCTCCGGTCTCGTTCCACTGCCCGTGCAACCGCGACCGGGTGCGCAGCGCGGCCGCTGCGTTGGGCCGCGAAGACCTGGAGGGACTGCTGCAACGCGGCGAGGAGCTGGCGGTGTCGTGCGACTACTGCCGTGAGCGCTACATGCTGGGCCCCGAGGACTACCGAGTGATCCTCGGCGCGCACTGAGCCGAGGGGTCGCGCCGTGTCGGGACGCGAAGGTTCTTCGGCAACTGCCAAGACGCGTGGGGGGGTGTTTCTCCCGCGGGCAGCGGCACCGGAAGCTCCAGCAAGCAAGCGGTCCGAGGCCTGAAGGCGGCGCACCGCGCCGCGCTCACCCAAGGCGTTGGGTGTGGCCTCGGCCGCGACGGAGGGTCAGTCCAGGCAGAGCTTCCAGCGCGTGTCTCGGGCGCGTACCTGGATCAGCTCCGCCGGGTGCTCGGTGGCGGTCGTCACTGCATGCCGGACCGCGTCGGTCGTGGCGCCGATTCCTCCGAGGGTGTCGAGCACGGCCAACAGCATGCCGTCCTCGCGGATCAGCGAATCCGCCTCCACGGTGAGCATGTCGAGCACGGTGGGGATCGCCTCGATCGAGGCGTGTCCGATGCGCTCCAGGCAGCGCAGAAGTGCGAGCACTTGCTTGGTCTGGTCGTTCTCGTCCTGCTCGTCCTGCGTGGTCGCGGCCTCGCGCAACAGGGCGACGATCCCCGGGACCGAACGTCCGGCGTCGGCGCCGAAGCAGGAGGCGACGCGGGCGGTGGCGACTGCCAGCTCCGGGTCGCCGCCGACGCAGGTGTCGAGGAACGAGCCGATCGCGTCGACGAACTCGCGCCGGTCGTCGGGCAGCCCGTCCAGATCGCCGTCGAGCACGTCGGCGAGGCGCGGCAGCGCCTGCTCGCGGGTGGCGACGCGGAACGCGTTCTCGGCGCGGCGCAGGTTCTTGTCGTCGAGCGCGAACCGCAGACGCCGCAGCTGGAGTCCCAACCGATCGAGGTTCTCGATCACCCAGGCGCCGTGTTGCGCGGAGTCGATTGCCGGGGGGATGAACGGGCGCACGTCCGCGATCAGGGCGCGCACCGTCGCGCCGCCGACCGCCTTGGGGAAGCAGGACTCGATCTGGTGCAGGACGCCCATCACCGTGCCGGTGAACAGCGAGTGGGACCCCTGCAGGGTCAGCTCTTTGGTGAGCATGGGAACGGCGGTCCGCCCGGACTCGACCAACTGCGCCGCCGCCGCGTCCGGTTCGACCCCGGAGCGCAGATCGCGCAGTGCCTCGCGCATTCCCGTCATTTGTTCCCCTCGTTCCGCTGGCGCCCGGACTTTCCGGCCGCTGCCCCGGGTTAGTATCGGCCGTACGCACCGAATGACTTCTGATGGCGGCGTGCCCGGCCTACGATCGCCCGCGAACGTTCGCCCGATGTCCGACCCAGACCCAGCGCAGCTGCGACGCGTCGTCGCGATCGACGGACCCTCCGGTTCGGGCAAGAGCACCGTGGCACGGGCGCTGGCGCAGGCCCTGGGGTTCCGCTACCTCGACACCGGAGCGATGTACCGCGCCGTCACCTGGCACCTGCTGCGCCACGAGATCCCCGCGGATCTGCCCGATGGGGACCTGGCGGAGCGCCTGGCAGTCCTTCGGCTGCAGTTGGCGGACGGCGATCGGGTGGAACTCGACGGCGACGACGTCACGGCCCACCTGCGGTCGCGCGAGGTGGAGGCGCGGGTGTCGGCCGTGTCGGCGCGCCCCCCGGTCCGCGCCATGATGCGGCGGCTCCAGCGCCAGATCGCCGCGGCCGGTCCGGTGGTCGCGGAGGGGCGGGACATGGGGACGGTGGTGTTCCCGGCCGCACTCTGGAAGTTCTTCCTCGACGCTGCGCCCGACGAGCGCGCCCGGCGGCGCTGCCTCGACTTCACGGCGCGCGGCCGCGACGTCACCGAGCAGCAGGTTCTCGAGGAGATCCAGGTGCGCGACCACCTCGACAGCACCCGCCCCGACGCACCGCTGCGGCGCGCGGATGGTGCGGTGTACTTCGACACGACCGGGCGTTCGGCGGCAGAAGTCGTCGAGCAACTGGCTCGCTTGGTGCAGCAGGAAGAGGCCACGGGCGGCTCGGACCCGACATGACCAGTTTCGAGCGGCAATGGATGCGCTGATCTACTGGCTCAGCAGGTTCCTGTGCCGGTGTTTCGTGACCGTGTGGCACCGGGTCGGGGTGCGCGGGGCGGCCATGGTGCCGCGCGAGGGCGCCGTCTTGCTGGTGAGCAACCACGCCAGTCACCTCGACCCGATCCTGCTCGGGAGCGGCTTGCGCCGCCGGTGCTGGTTCGTCGCCCGCTCGACCCTGGGGGATATCCCCGTGGTGGGCGCCTGGATGCGGTCGATCGGGGTCATGTTCGTCGACCGGGCCGCCCCGACCCGGGCGTCGATCGACCGGGTGGTCGAGGCCCTGGAGCAGGGCCACGCGGTCGGGATGTTCCCGGAGGGGTCCCGCAGCCGGGACGGTCGACTCAAGCCGTTCCAGCGCGGAATGCTGCTGCTGCTGAAGAAGTCCGACGCCACGGTTGTGCCGGTCGGGATCCGGGGTAGCTTTGCCGCCTTCCCACCGGGGACGAGCATCCCGCGGCCACGGAAGGTGACGGTCCACTTCGGAGCGCCCCGACCGGCCGCGCAGGTGTTGGCGCCCGGCGGGCTCGAGGCCCTGCGGCGAGAGATCGCCGGCCTCGCAGGCTCCGAACTGGCCGACGGTGGGACGCTCTTCGCGGACTCCGGAGGCTCGCCCGATCCCGGCTGAGCCGGCGGGTAGTCGCGGCTGCGGGGTCCTCCTTCGATTCTCCCGGGGCCGCCGAACGGTTCGGCGGACTCCAGCGGCGCGTGCCGCGAACCCGACCAGAAAACCCCGTTCGTTTCCCCGATTCCCCTGACCCCTCTCTCGATGCAGCAAGGCAAGCAACTCGTCCGCGAACTCCGACTGGACGCCGACGAACTCGATCAGTTGGTCCGCGAGGCCATGGCCGGGACCACCATGGAGTCCCATGAGCAGTCCCTCAACGTCGCTCGGCTGAACACCAACGACATTGTCAAGGGCAAGGTGATCCGGGTCCAACCGGACGGGATGGTGGTGGTCGACGTCGGCTACAAGTCCGAAGGTCGCATCCCGATCGACGAGTTCGACTCCCCCGAATCCGTGGTGCCGGGGATGCCGATCGAGACGCTGGTCGAGGAGATCGTCGACGTCGAAGGCCACATCACGCTGAGCAAGCGCAAGGCCGATCGGATCCGCGGGTGGGAACGGGTCATCGAGACCCACAAGGAAGGCGACGTGGTGCGCGGCATCGCGCAGCGCAAGATCAAGGGCGGACTGCTGGTGGACATCGGGGTGCCGGTGTTCCTGCCCGCCTCGCAGGTCAACATCCGCCGCACCGGGGACATCTCGGAGTGGATCGGCAAGGAGATCGAGGCGCGGATCATCAAGATCGACGAGGAGCGGATGAACATCGTCATCTCGCGCCGCAAGCTGATCGAGGAGGATCGCGAGAAGCTCAAGTCGTCGCTGCTGGCGGAGATCGAGGAAGGCCAGATCCGCAAGGGCGTGGTCAAGAACATCGCCGACTTCGGTGTGTTCGTCGACCTCGGCGGCATCGACGGTCTGCTGCACATCACCGACATGACCTGGGGTCGGATCAACCACCCCTCCGAGATGGTCAACATCGAGGACGAGGTCGAGGTCAAGATCCTCAAGATCGACTGGGACCGCGAGCGCATCGCCCTCGGCATGAAGCAGAAGGAGCCTTCGCCGTGGGAGAACATCGAGACCAAGTACCCGAAGGAATCGAGTGTCACCGGCGAGGTGGTCAACCTGATGTCCTACGGCGCCTTCGTCAAGCTCGAGGACGGCGTCGAGGGCCTGGTGCACATCTCCGAGATGTCCTGGACCAAGCGCGTCAACCACCCGAGCGAGGTGGTGAACGTCGGCGACAAGGTCGAGGTGGTGGTGCTGGACGTCAATCCGGAGAAGCAGGAGATCAGCCTCGGCATGAAGCAGACCGAGGTGAACCCCTGGACCATGGTCTCCGAGAACTACCCGCCGGGGACGATCATCCGCGGCCGGGTGCGCAACCTGACCAACTACGGCTCGTTCATCGAGCTGCAGGAGGGCATCGACGGCCTGCTGCACTTGTCCGACATGTCGTGGACCAAGAAGATCACCCACCCGAGCGAGGTGGTGAAGAAGGGCGACGAGGTCGAGTGCGTGGTGCTGTCGGTCGACCAGGAGAAGAAGCGCATCGCGCTCGGTCTCAAGCAGCTCACGCCTGATCCGTGGGCGCAGGACATCCCGGCGCGCTACCACATCGGCGACAGCGTTCCCGGCACCGTCACCAAGATCACCAACTTCGGCGTGTTCGTCGAACTCGAGGAAGGCCTCGAGGGCCTGCTGCACATCTCGGAGCTCGCCGACCACAAGGTCGAGAACCCCGAGGACGTGGTCAAGGTCGGCCAGCGTGTCGAGGTGCGGGTGATCAAGATCGATCCCGACGAGCGCAAGATCGGCCTGACGCTGATCCAGGCGAGCTTCGAGACCGACGAGGCCGAGGAGGGCTACGAGACCGAGATCGAGGAATCGCCGGCCCGTCCGGAGCACCTGAGCTCGCTGGCCAGCCAGCTCAAGGGCATCGGAGCGCGCATCAGCGAGCGCGACGCCGAGAAGGCCGAGCGCGACAGCGAGGCGGCGAAGTCTGCCGAGCAGAGCGGCGGCGAAGAACCCGAGGCTGCCGAGAAGTCGGACTGACCGGTCGGGGCGTCGATGCCGCTCCGGCCGATCGAACTCGCTGCCGCCGGGCGACCAGCCCGGGATCCCGATGGCTCGGGTACCCGGGCGCGCCTGAATCGTCCGTCGACCTGTGGTCGGTGGGCGGTGTTGCCGCTGCTCGCCGGGCTGGCGTGGTCGTGCGCGCCGACCCGTCCGGCCCTGAGCCTGGGGCCGGTGGTGGTGCCGATGCACACCAACGCCGAGTCGGGGAGCAGCGAGGCGGTCACCGGCTACTACGCGACCGTGTTCGCGCGCATGCGTGATGCCTGGTCGAGCGGCACCGCGGACGGCCTCCGCGAGCTGCGGGTGCTGCTGCAGCAGCACACCCGCCCGGACATGCCGGCGGACGCCGCCCAACGGTTGCGGCAGTTTGCGCGGCTGGCCGACGGCCTGCAGTTCGAACTCGAACTGGCGGATCGCTGCCGGGTCGAACACTCGAGCGCGCGGCTGCCCGAGTCGCGGTCGGTGCACACGCCGCAGTCGTACCAGTTCGTGATGCCACCGCACCCGAGTGGGGCGGCGACCGAGCTCGGTGGCGGGGGCGAGCGGGAGGCCGCGTTCCAGGTGCACATGCGGCTGCGCGACTTCGACGCCGTAGGCGAAGTGGTGGACCTCAGCGAGTCCCTGACGCTGCGGGTCGATCGCCGCACGCGGGTAGTCACCGGCCATCCGCTGGTGCTGGGCTTCCAGTCGCCGGCAGCCCCGCGCGAGACCGTGATCCGCGAGGTTTCGATCCGCGTCGAGCTGCTGCCCTGTGTGGTGCGGCTCGGCGACGAAGAACTGCAGGTCAGCCAGCCGGGTGGTCGCCGGCAGTCCGGTGACCCCGATCGCCTGTCCCCGGCGCAGCGGTTGCGGCGTGGGATCGCCGGCTACACCGCGTGCTGCACGTTCCACACCATGCTGTTCCCCGCCGGCTACCAGGCGGTGCAGACCCAGCCACTCGCGACCTTGCGGGTGGCGCTGGCCGGCAAGCAGGCCAAGCACTTCCCGCACCAGTTCCTCGCCGCCTACTTCATGCCCGATCAGGATCGCGAAGCCGCGATGGCGCTGTGGATCGATGCGGTGCGCGTCGGCACCCCGGCGCAGGCGCGCGTGGCGATGGGCGCGCTGCGCTTGGTGTCCCGCGCCAACTTGCCGGTATCCGATCGCGAGTCCTGGCTGCTGTGGTGGCAGGCGCACCAGCAGACTCGTGGCAGGAGGGCGAAGTGAGCTTTCCGCCGATCGACGAGCAGTTGCGGGTGATCCGCCGCGGCGTGGTGGACCTGATCGGTGAGGAGGAACTGGTCGAACGGCTGCGCGAGAGTGCGCAGACCGGTAGGCCCCTGCGGGTGAAGCTCGGCATCGACCCGTCGTCGCCGGACATCCACGTCGGCCACACCGTGCCCCTGCGCAAGCTTCGCGACTTCCAGCGGCTCGGCCACCGGGTGATCGTGCTGTGGGGCACCGCCACCGCGATGGTGGGCGACCCGACCGGCAAGAACAAGACCCGTCCGCAGCTCACCCGCGAGCAGGTCGACGCCAACAAGGCGACCTACCGGGCGCAGGTGGGTGCCGTGCTGGACGTCGACGCCGCGGAGCAGCGCGAGAACAGCGAGTGGTTCGACGGCATGACGTTCATGGACGCCGTCAAGCTGAGCGCGTCCTACACCGTGGCGCAGATCCTCGAACGCGATTCGTTCCTCGAGCGCTACCGCGCTGGCCAACCGATCTCGATCCACGAGTTCCTCTACCCGTTGATGCAGGGCTACGACTCGGTGGAGCTGCAGGCCGACGTGGAGCTCGGCGGCACCGACCAGTTGTTCAACCTGATGGTCGGCCGCGAGCTGCAGAAGCAGCACGGCCAGCGTCCGCAGGTGTGCATCACCACGCCGATCATCGAAGGGCTCGACGGGGTGCAAAAGATGTCGAAGTCGCTCGGCAACGCGATCGGCGTGTCAGATCCGCCGTCGCAGATGTTCGGCAAGTGCATGAGCATCCCGGACCCGTTGATGGAGAAGTACTTCACCTTCCTCACCGACGCCCCGGAAGCGGAGGTTCGCGCCCTGTTGGGTGGCCACCCACGCACCGCCAAGGTGGCGCTCGCCCGCAGCATCGTCACCGGCTACCACGGCGTTGCCGCGGCGGAGGCAGCGGTCGCGGAGTTCGACCGGATGTTCCGCGAGGGTGGTCTGCCCGACGAGATCCCCGAGGTCGCGATTCCCGCCGAGGAGCTGCGCGACGGCGCGATCCTGCTGGCCAATGCGCTGGCACAAGGCGGGCTGTGCGGCTCCAGCAGCGAGGGGCGGCGGCTGCTGAAGGGTGGCGGGGTGCGGGTCGACGGCGCCAAGGTCGACGACGAGCGCGCCACGCTGGGACCCGGCAGCTACCTGCTGCAGTCGGGCAAGCGGAAGGCCGTCCGGGTGCGCATCGGCTGAGCGAGCGCGGGTAGGTTGTCGCCGAACTCGGTTGCATGAGTCGGCGAGTCGTGCGGTCGCTCGCAAGAAGCCGCGACGAGCCGGCTTGTGGGCGGACAAGCAGAGGAGCTGCGACGCCGCGAGCTGGCCGTATGGCCGGCGAGGTGGGTCAAGAAGGTCCGAGACACCCCACGCGTGCCCTACTTGCCGTGCGCGATCTTCGGCCAGTACTTCGAGTAGTCGAACTGCGGGCTGTGCTCGAAGTTGTGGCACTCGGTGCAGACCTTCACGGTCGCCTTCTGCGGCATCTTCACGTTGCCGTCGCCTGCGGCGACGTGCGCACTGCCGGGCCCGTGGCAGTTCTCGCAGGTCACGTTGAGCAGTCCCGGGGTCTTCTGCGGCGACACGAACCCCGACTTGCTGCCGTAGCCGACCACGTGGCACGACACGCACTCGGGGTAGTGGGTCACCGGCCAGCCCTCGCGCTTCTCGGCGTCGATCAGGGTCTGCCAGGCGTGGCTGTGCGCGTGCTTGGCACATTTGTCGTTCTCGTCGGTGTGGCACTCGGCGCACGCCTTGGCGCCGACGTAGCGCAACCCGTTGGGCAGCGTCCGCTGGTTGGCCAACTCCTCCAGCATGCCCAGCTCCTGCACCGTCTTGCGGTGCCCTTGGATGATCGCCAACACCTCCTTGTCGCGCATCGCCTCCGGGGCACTCTTGCTGCCCTGCAGCGGTACCGGCTTGTAGCGGGTCAAGATCGGCCCATTGGCGGTGCGGACCAGTGTGACGTCGAGCAGCACGCGGCCGATCTCCCCGGGGTAGACCAGCGGCACGCCGTCGGCTTGGTCGGCGCTGCCAGGCGGCTCGTGGTAGTCGTCGCCGAGCCCGACGATCAGGTCGGGCTTGGGGCTGAATCGCAGCGCCTTGATGCGGTCGCGGTCGGCGTGGATCATCAAGATCCGGTAGGTCGCAGGCGCCACTCCGGCCATCGCTCGCGTCCACGCCTCGGCCGGTGGGCGGAGCCGGAACGCTTTTCCGGCGGCACCCGCCGGGAGGTCCATCACCAGCGATGCGATGCGCGCCGTGACCGTCGGCAGGGTGACTTCGCGGAATGCGCGCACCACGTCCTTGCCGTCGGCCTGCCAGGGCTTGCCTTCGGCGAGTTCGAGGTCGGCAGCCAACGCCGGCAGCGACCCGAAGCTCTGCAGCAGGCCACCGAGTTCCTCCGCGCCGGCGGCGAGGTCCTGCTGCGCCAAGCCGACTGCGTGGTATCCGGCGCCTTCCAGGATCTCGAGGATCGACGCCAGCTTGGACATCTCCAGCAGGTCGACCCGCTTCAGCAGGTGTCCGCCCTCGAGCAGCAAATCGAGGTTGCGGCGGTCGAGCTTGTTGCGGTAGCCGCGCCGCGCCAGACCACCGAGCTGACCTGACGCGCAGCCACACGGCTCGAGGTAGCCGCCCAGGTTGCCCGACAGGCGAATGCGCAGGCGGGGCGCGGTGGTGTCCGGCCCGGGTGACTGCTTGTCCTGCTGGGTCGCTTGCGGAACAGGTCCTCGCTCGCACGACGGGGAGAACACCAGGAGCGCGGCGAGCGCCGCGGCAGAGCAGAGCAAGGGACTCGGTCTCATAGCGAATTGTGGCCGATGACGCGGATCCGGGCCACCGGATCCCCGCCGGGCTGTTTGGCGAGGTGGAGCCAGGCGCGCATCGTCTTGCCACGCATCGTCCCGCGGTAGTTCAGCGTCACTCGTGTCTTGCGCGCGCTCAGCGAGCTGAGGTTGACCTCGAAGTGCCGCGTCAGGTCTTCACCCTGGTCCGACTTCAGGCTGACGATCGAGAAGCCGGCCGGCCGCCGGCGGTCGTGGTCGATCAAGTTGACGAAGCCTTCCCGCGCCTTGGTGAACGGGAACAGGTTGAAGCTGACGGTGTACGACGGCTCGTACTCGATGTCGCCGATGAACTTCCCGGTCACCGGGATCACCAGCTTGGGGTAGCTCGCTATCCCGGTCGGGATCGTCACGGCGCAGGACACCCTCGGTGAAGTGCGCTCGTCGGTGCGCGGGGTGATCTGGATGCGCAGGATCGTCTTGCCGTCCGATTGCACCAGCCGTGCTTCGACGCAGTCCTGATTCGACGTAGGGGTACCGAGCGAGAGTGGGCGTCCAGGATCGTTGCTGCTGAGTTCCAGCTCGCGCACAAGTGGACTACTGGACATCGGTAGCTCGCCGAACTCCACGTGCGAGACCGGCATCACTCTGATCGGGGTGTGGATCGCGTAGTGGAACTGGATCGGTTGTCGGTCGAAGCGCCACGCCGCCCCGTGTACCACCTTGAACCCCACGAAACCGTGCGACACCGTGCGTGGCAGGTCGAGCGCTTCCTTCTTGCGGGTGTCGAGCGTCAGCCGCAGCACCAGCTTCTCCCCGAGTTGCATCGTCCGCTCGTCTTGCGACAGGCCGTAGATCGGCTCGGTGCTGCCGTCGGTGCGCCGGATCATCAGCATGCCGGACGCACACCCACAGTCGCCTTGGTAGGCCTGCGGGATCACCGCGCCCCCCGAGGGTAGGGGAATATCCATGTCGCAGGTCGCGCTGGTGCCGAGATCCAGGGTGCCGAAGTCATGGTGCGGCGCCGGGAGTGCCTGGTGCAACGCCGGCTTCTGCCGCTTGGTGCAGCTGCAGACCACGATCCACGCAACCAGTGCTAGCGAGAGGGTCCTGGTGGTTCGGGATGGCATGCGACGGATAGTACACGCCCCGGGGAGCGCAACACTCCCGGGCTCCCGGCGGCCCCGCCATACCTCCGCGGGGAGCGGACCGACTACTTCCGGCGCCGGCCCGCGCTGCCGCTCGATCGGCGCGGCGCTGCAGCGCTCCGGGCAGCGCTGGGGCCAAACCCCCTGCAGTTCGACCATCCCACCCAGGTGCGCCGGAATAAAGCAGGCGGGACCGCGTGCGGCCCCGCCTGAGTTGCTGTCTGGATGCCCAAAGGGAGTTGGCAAGCGAAGGGGAGCACGTCGCTTGCCAAGTGGCTTCGCCCGGCGGTGAAATCCGCGGGGGGGCGACGGCAACGTGCGTTCGTCGCCGAGCACCGCAAGGCCGTGCCACGTGTGCACCCCTCTGCGCCATGGCGCCGCTGCCCGGCCATGGCAGCTGTGCCATGGTATTTGAGGCCCAGGAGTCTGCGCCACGGGATGGCAATCCATCCACGCACCTCCTGAATCGCCCTTCCGTGACGCAGACTCCTGGGGCGCGTGTCGCGGTGACTCGACGCGGACCCGGGCGTGCGGTCTCGCAGCCGCCGGCCGGAGGCCTCGCGGGCTGGCCCGGACTGTTGGTGAACGAGCTGCCGCGATGGCGCAGGCCGCTGCCGGCTTCGTCGAACGTCGGCGCCTGCTGCTCGACAGGGCGGCGCCCGCTGGAAGGCGCGGACCTCATGGGTCGCCCCCATGGGGTGCCACTGTGTGGCGCAGACACCTAGTCCCCGGCCCGGCCCAGTCGCTTCAACTTGCGATGCAGCGTGGTGTAGTCGATCTGCAGCGCGCGCGCCGCGGCGGCCTTGTTGCCGCCGGCCTGCTCCAGCGCTTGCGCGAGGATCTCCGCTTCGAGTTCCGCCGTGGCGCGGCGCACGCGCTCGCCGAGCGACAGCCCGGATTCGCCGGTGCGCCCGGGATCGGCACCAGCGGACCGCTCGGGGGCGTCGAGGTTGAGGTCGCTCGCCTCCAGTTCGGGACCGGCGCACACCACCGTGGCGCGTCGGATCGCGTTCCGCAGCTCGCGCAAGTTGCCGGGCCACGGGTAGGTCGTGATCGCAGTGCGCGCCGCTTCGGAGAGCGCCTCGATCCGCCGCCCCATGTCGCGTTTCGCCTCGCGCAGGAACCTGTCGGCGAACTCGATGATGTCCTGAGGGCGACCGCGCAGCGGCGGCAGGCGGACCGTGAACTCGCAGATGCGGTGAAACAGGTCCAACCGGAACGTGCCCTGGGCGATCGCCTCGCCGAGGTCGACGTTGGTCGCCGAGACGAGGCGGGCGCGGAACGGCTCGGGATCGCCGCCGCCGACCGGCACCACCGCGCGTTCCTGGAGGGCGCGCAGTAGCTTGGCCTGCAGTGGCAGCGGAAGGTTGCCGATCTCGTCGAGGAACAGCGTGCCGCCGTCGGCCAGCCGGAACTGTCCCGGACGGTCGCGGTCGGCGCCGGTGAACGCGCCCTTCTTGTGTCCGAACAGCTGACTCTCGATCAGGTGTTCGGGCAGGGCGCCGCAGTCCACGGCGATGAACGGACCGTTGCGCCAGGGCGAGCGGCGGTGGATCTCGCGCGCGGCGACCTCCTTGCCGGTGCCCGACTCGCCGGCAAGCAGCACCGTGAGCTCGCGTTGCTCGGCGACCAAGTGCAGCATCCGGTCGAGTTCGGCGGCCTCTGGCGAGGACCCGAAGCGGACCGCGTCGTCGAGAAGCCGGCCGCGCAGGTCGGCGACTTCGCGCCGCAGGCGATGCTGTTCGGCGGCGCGCTGCGCAGTGGCCCGCAGCCGCTCGATCTCGAACGGCTTGGCGAGGTAGTCGAACGCGCCTTCCTTCATCGCCCCGACCGCGGTGTCGATGTCCTCCAGCGCCGAGACCAGGATCACCGGCAGGTCCTGGTCGAGGCTGCGGCAGGCGCGCAGCAGTTCGCGCCCGTCCATCTCCGGCATCGCCACGTCGGTGAGCACCACATCAGCGGCAAACGTCTCGAGCAGCGCGAGAGCCTCGCGGCCATTGCCGGCTTCGGCGATGTCCACTTCGTCGTCCTCGAACACGCGCCGGATCACCCAACGCATGTCTGGCTCGTCGTCGACGATCAGCAGCCGCACGGCACCTCCGCGGCGACCGGTCGTGCGGGCAGCACCACGACCGCGCGAGCGCCTCCGCGTTGCCGCGGGAACAGCTCGATCGATCCGCCGAGCTCGTCGAGCACGCGCCGGCACGACAGCAGGCCGAGGCCGGTCCCGCCCTCCTTGGTGGTGAAGAACGGGCTGAACAGCTTGCTGCGGTCCTCTGGCGCCATGCCACTGCCGCGGTCCTCGATCGCGATCACCGCCAACCGGCCACGATCGGCGGCGCGGGTGCGCACCGTGACGTGCCCGCCGGCTGGCGTGGCTTGCAGCGCATTCAGCAGCAGATTGATCAGCGCCTGGCCGAGCAGCCGTTGGTCGGTCTGCACGGCGATCGGGCTCGGCGACGGCATCTGCTCGAGGGTGATGCGCCGGCGCCGGGCTTCCGGTCGGATCAGTGCTACCGCCTCACCGGCAACCCGTCCGAGATCGTGCTCGCGCAGCGACAGGCTGCGTGGCTTGCCCAGATCGAGCAGCGCAGCAATGGTGCGTTCGGCGCGCTCGATGTTGCGGGAGATCACTGCGCAGTGCTCCGCGACTTCCGTGGCGCCACGCGGCTTGCGCGACAGCGCCTCGGCAGCCGTCTTGACGATGGTCAGCGGGTTGCGCAGATCGTGCGCGACCCCGGCCGCCAGCTCGCCCAGCGCCCGGTAGCGTTCGACCTCGAGGATCCGGCTTTCCATGTGGTGATGGCGACGCACCACCTCGCGCAGCTCACCCTGGGTGGCGGCGAACTCGCGGCGCAGCACGCGATAGCTCTCGGCCAGCGCCGGCATCGTGAGCAGGATGCCGTAGGTGATCAGGCTCACGCCGAGCAGAAACACGCCGCCGCGTTCGCACGATTCGCCGAGTTCGAGCCAGCCGGCGTGGGATGCGCGTCCGGACAGCCGCACCGCTGCGGACGCGGTGAACCCGAGTGCCAGCACCAGGAAGCCGAGTGTGACCAAGCGCAGCGCCGCGCTGTCGAGTACCGGCTCGCGACGCCGAATCGCGTGGAAGGCGGAGAACAGCACCACGAAATACAGAGTCCGTAGCACTGGATCGATCTCGGGGTGCCCGGAGTACATCGCCAGCATCACGGTCAGCAGCGTGATCGCCAGGCACGTGATCTGGCTCCCCGGCACCATCGCGATCCCGGCGCCGAGCTGTGTCGTCGAGGCCGTGGCAGGACGGTTACCGGTGGTGGGGGTTTGTTCGGTGCTGTCGTGGGGATCGGCCACCGGGGGTTGTATCGGCCGGGTGCGCGGTGGTGCTGGTGGGGTGGGGGGGTGGGGGCGCTGGGGTCGTGGGGTCTTGGGCTCGCTCGGCCTCAGCCTCGAGAACCGCGAGGGGCTCCCCTCACGACCCCGTCGGCATCGGCTTCGGCCCAAGGCAGGTTGCGACCGAAGCCGATGCCGACGGGGCCGCGAGGAGTGGGGAAGTCCTGGGGAAGGGCGTGGGAATGCGATTGGGGGCTTCAGCCGGGGACCTCGTGGTGGCCGATCAGGCCGTGCCTGCGCCAGCCGACGTTGAGTAGCCAGTTGCGGGCGCGTGCGACCGGTTTGGTGAGGCCTGGGGGAAGCGTGCTCGCCAGCTTCTCGCGCCAACCGTCGAACCAGCATCCCGAGGTGAACCAGTCGATCTCCTGTGCCAACCGCACGCCGTGGCGGCGAGCGTTGTTGAGCACGTAGGCCAGCGCGTGGCGCACTTCGCGAGGCGTGCGGAGGATGTGGTCGTGGTAGCGGTCGGCGAACACCTTGCCTACGCGACGCCACAGCCGGTTCAAGGCCCGAGCGATGCGAACCAACAACCCCTGCATGCCGCGCGACAAGCACGAGCGGTCGTTCGCCTCGACGATCATGTGCAGGTGCTTGCCCTGCACGGAGTAGTGCACCAGGCGAAAGCCGTTGCCTTCGCAGCCCTTCGCAAACGCCGCGAGCAGCACCGCGTACACGCCCTGGCTCCGCAGCGACGGAAGCCCGCGCACCAACCGCGTCGTCACGTGCACCGGAAACCGCGAGGCCAACGCCGCACGACTTCGATGCGATACGCCGGCCTTGTCACCCTTCGGCTTGCGCCCCGCTCCCTTGCGCCGACCTCCCCAGTTCATGCGAGGGAACGGCAGCAGGCCCGTGTTGTCCTTCGATTGCTTCATCCGCATCACCCTGACCTTGTTAGAGCATAGTTCTGCGAACAAAGTCACGACAAGTCAAGTCACGACTCAATGTTTTCACATGTAATGCGGGCCCAGCCGCATCGAACCAATCCGCTCGAGTGTGGCTCATCAACCGATCACCTCACGCGTCACCACTCGCCACCGCAACACGATCCGGTCAGCGCTCAATCAGATTGCACGGCCTTCCACCCCCAGACCCCACCCGCTCTCCCGCGGCCCCGTCGCCGTCGGCATCGGTCGCTCTAGCCGAGCGAAGCGAGCCCGGACCGATGCCGACGGCGACGGGGCTGTGGAGAACCCTGCGGCTTCAGAGCTCGAGGTTGAGGGGAGCTCAGCAGTCCAAGCACCGCCACACCCACACCACAACAACTCCGAGACCGTGTTGCTGGGCAACGTCACGCTGCGCGGCGGACGGACTGTCCACTTCGACGCGGCGAGGCTGCGCGCGACCCGGTCGGTCGAGCCGACGGTTGGGGTTCGAGGTGCGGCGCGGTCGACGAAGTGCTGCGTGGGGGCCGTGGGGTCTTGGGCTCGCTCGGCCTCAGCCTCAGAAGCCGCGAGGGCTCCCCTCACGACCCCGTCGGCATCGGCTTCGGCCCAAGGCAAGTTGCGACCGAAGCCGATGCCGACGGGGCCGCGAGGGGAGTGGGGGAGTCCTGGGGAAGGGCGTGGGAATGCGATTGGGGTCTTCAGCCGGGGACCTCGTGGTGATCGATCAGGCCGTGCCTGCGCCAGCCGATGTTCAGCAGCCAGTTGCGGGCGCGTGCGACCGGTTTGCTTAGGCCTGAGGGCAGCTTGCTCGTCAGCTTCTCGCGCCAACCGTCGAACCAGCATCCCGAGGTGAACCAGTCGATCTCCTGTGCCAACCGCACGCCGTGGCGGCGGGCGTTGTTGAGCACGTAGGCCAGCGCGTGGCGCACTTCGCGAGGCGTGCGGAGGATGTGATCGTGGTAGCGGTCGGCGAGCACCTTGCCTACGCGACGCCACAGCCGGTTCAGGGCCCGAGCGATGCGGACCAACAACCCTTGCATGCCGCGCGACAAGCACGAGCGGTCATTCGCCTCGACGATCATGTCACATGTAATGCGGGCCCAGCCGCATCGAACCGATCCACTCGAGTGTGAATCGTCGATCGATCACCTCACGCATCACCACTCGCCACCGCAACACGATCCGGTCAGTGCTCAATCAGATCGCACGGCCTTCCACCCCAGACCCCCACCCGCTCTCCCGCGGCCCCGTCGCCGTCGGCATCGGTCGCTCTAGCCGAGCGAAGCGAGCCCGGACCGATGCCGACGGCGACGGGGCCGTGGAGAGCCCCGCGGCTTCAGAGCTCGAGGTTGAGGGAGCACCGCCACACCCACACCACAACAACTCCGAGACCGTGTTGCTGGGCAACGTCGCGCTGTGCTGCGGACAGACGGTCCACTTCGACGCGGCGAGGCTGCGCGCGACCGAGTCGGTCGAACCGACGGTTGGGGTCGAGGTGCGGTGCGGTCGACGACAGCCGCGTGGGGGTCGCGGGGTCTTGGGCTCGCTCGGCCTCAACCTCTAGAACCGCGAGGGCTCCCTCACGACCCCGTCGGCATCGGCTTCGGCCCAAGGCAAGTTGCGACCGAAGCCGATGCCGACGGGGGCCGCGAGGGAGTGGGTGGAGTCCCAGGAGGGTGGAAGTGCGATGGTGGTCTTCAGTCGGGGACCTCGTTGACCGATCACGTAGGCCCGCGCATGGCGACGAGGGAACGGCAGCAGGTCCGCCGCATCACCCTGACCTTGTTAGAGCGTAGTTTTGCAGGCAAGCTCGCGGCACGTCGATTCACGACTGAATGTTCTCACATGTAATGCGGACGCAGCTGCATCGAATCGATCCACGCACGTGTCGCCGCACTTCAGCGCAACATCCTCCCGGTCAGTGCCCACCCTCACCCCATACCCCCACCCGCTGTCCCGCGGCCCCGTCGCCGTCGGCATCGGTCGCGCTAGCCGAGCGAAGCGAGCCTGGGTCGATGGCGACGGCGACGGGCCGTGGGAGAGCCCTGCCGGCTTCAGAGCCCGAGGTTGAGGGAGCCCAAGTGCCCTACACCACGCATCGATTCACACCGGCATCCATCAACCGAGCGACGAACCCGTCGCGCGGGTCAGTCCCCGTGTTCCCCCGCGTCCCTCAGCGCGAGCCGCCGGGTGCGCCGAATTCGGCGGTGGCTCGGGCGTGGCGTGCGCGCATGCGGTTGATCTCGCTCTGCAGGCGGGCACCGGGGCAACTGGTCTGCCCCTTGATCTCGTTGTGGGTGAGCACACCGCCGGCCGGGATCGAGAACTCGCGGCGCAGCCAGAGCACCAGTTGTTCCATCGAGGAGATCTGGCGCGAGGTCGGTTGCTGACCGCGGCCGGTGAAGTTCCCGAGCAGGCAGATCCCGATGTTGCGCTCGTTGTTGGCGCCCCCGGCGTGTGCCCCCTGGTAGCGCAGCTCACGACCCTCCCAGACCCGGCCGGCCGGGTCGATCAGGAAGTGGTAGCCGATGTCTCCCCACGCGTTCTGGTTCATGTGGAACTGCTGGATGCCGCGGATCTGCGCCGCGACCACCCGCGCTTCGACGTTGCGGCTCAGGGTTGCGGAGTGGTGCAGCGTGACTCGGCCGACGCCGCGCATCGGTTGCATCCGCGGCACCACCGGGCGCTTGGCGCTCCAGCGGCTCCGGGACAGCACGGCGAAGTCGGCGGCCGGCGCACCGTCGGGTTCGCCCGTCGGTTCGCGGGTCGCCGCGACTTCGCCCAGTTCCGTCCCGCAGCGGTCGCGCAGCGCCGGGTCGCGCGCCAGGGTGCGTGCCTTCCGCAGGTCCTCGGCCGCGCGACCGGTGTCGCCGGTGCGCTGGAACGCGAGGGCGCGGACGTAGAGGGCTAGCGACTGGGTCTCGGGTGTCGGGCGGGGGGTCCGGTAGAGCACCCGGTTGGCGGTGTGGACCGCCTGCGTCCCCCGGCCGCACGACAGCAGGACGTAGGCACGGCGCAGCAGGCATGCCGGGTCGCCGCTCGCGGTGTCCAGCCGCGACAGCTCGCGTTCCCCGTCGACCGCTGGTGCGGTGATCGACGCCACACTGACGCGTGGGGCCAGCCGCGCCGGAACCGGCGCGGAGTAGGGCGGTGCGACGCAGCCGCAGAGCACCATCATCCCCATCGCAGCGGCGATGGAGGTCGGTCGGATTCGGATCACGGGTCCCTCCCTGGGATGGGCCGGAGCATAGATCGAGCACTTGCGCGGGTCCAGTCTCCGGTCTGACTTCAAGCCGACCGGATCTGCAGCCGATAGATCTCCTGATTGCCATGCGGAGCGCCGCGGCTGGTGCCGCTGGTCGCCAGCAGTGCCCGGGGACCCGAGAGACATCCGATGAAAGCACGTGTCGAGCTCAAGCTGGAAGGGTCGATGGACCACCTGCGGCTGGCCTGGCAAACCGGCGAGACGCTGCTGGCCAGCGTGCCGTTCGCCGAGGATCCGGATGGAATCCGCTACAACGTGCTGCTGTCGGTGCAGGAATTGTTGACCAACATCCTGCGCCACGGCTACTCGGGGGATGACACCGGACCGGTGCAGATCGTCATGGAAGCGTCGCCGGACGGCTTCTCGGTCGAGTTGCGCGATCGGGGCATCGCCTTCGACCCGCTGCAGCACGTTCGATCGGACGTCGAGGAAGGGGTCCCGATCGAGCCGGGCGGCTACGGGCTGGTGATCGTGCGGATGGTGATGGACGAACTGAGCTACCGCCGCGAGGACGGCTGGAACGTCCTGACCCTGTCCAAGTCGGTCCACGCCGGAGTCGCGGCGACCGCCACCGGGGCCCAGGCATAGTTTCGCGTGTCCGCCTCCGGTCCGAGCGCTGGGCAGGACGCGCACGCCGGCTCGAACGCGTCGGAAGGTTCCGGTCCGTCGGTGTTGGACCGACTTCCGGCGGCCGCCGCCGGTGATCTCGCGTTCTACTTCGTCACTCCCGACGGTGTCGTCGCGCGGCGCGCGGCCGGCGGAGCGGTGCCGCTTCCCGCTGAGGACCTCGCGGTCGAGCTGTCGTCCGAGAGCGCGGTGCCCCGATTCCGGAGCGCGCCGGGTCGCTCGGTGGTCGCCCGTCCCGCGTCGGACGACATCGGTGCGTGGTGGGTCGTCACCTTCGCCGAGCGGGTCACCGCGGTGCTGGCGCCATTCGTCGACAGCCTGCTCGATCTGCTGGATGAGCGGGCGCGATTCGAGGAGGACCTCGACAGCTTCAGTGCAGGTTCACTGGCGCTGTTCGAAGAGGTCTCGATGTTCAACGACGTGCTCCCCGAGTTGGCGATGGGGGAGAGCGAGGTCGAGGTCGCCGAGCGCGGGGTGCGCGCGCTGCTGGTCACCGCCTCGGTCGAACGGGCGCTGTTCGTCCGGTTCGACGAGATGCGTGGCCACGCCGAGGTCGTGGTGCACCTGTGTGCCGAGCCGGGCAGCCACGCGGCGCGTGCCGCACCCTACCCGGGCCAGCCGGTCATCCCGGAGGACGACGGGTTGGTGTGGCGCGGCATCGGCAGTGCCGGGGCGATCCTCGAGAGCGTGCCGCGGGGCGGAAGCCTCGGCATCGCGGGAAGCCCGGAGAGCTTGGCGCACGAGCAGGTGATCGTCGCCCCGGTGTGCTACGGGCAGAACGACCGGCGGGTGACGCTCGGCGCGCTGCTGATCATGGACAAGCGCGCCAACGCCTACTCGGCGGGCAAGGAGCTGGGGTCGCAGGAGACCAAGCTGGCGACCACCGTCGCGGCGATCCTCGGCTCGGTGCTCGGCACCCGCAAAGTTGCCGAACTGGGCAACGAGATGCGCATGGCGCAGACCGTACAGCAACAGATTCTCCCGGCACACCCGCCGTCGGTGGAGGGATTCGACATCGCTGGCCGGTGCCTGATCTCGGGTGCGGTCGGTGGGGACTACTTCGACTTCTTGAAGCTGCCGGACGGCCGCACCCTGGTGGTGGTGGCCGACGTCTCGGGGCACAACCTCGCCAGCGGGTTGCTGATGGTCAGTGCCCGAACTTCGTTGCGGGTCAACGCCGACACCAACGACCGACCGGGGGTGGTGTTCGACCGACTGGCGCGCTCGCTCTACCAGGACCTCACGCGCACCGAGCGGTTCATCACCGCGGTGGGGGTGGCGGTCGCGCCCAGCGGACGTCAGCTGGAGCTGGTGAACGCCGGGCACAACCCGACCATGGTGTTCCGCGCCCGGACCGGTGCGATCGAAGAGATCTCCAGCGCCGACACGGTGCTCGGGTTCGTGCCCGAGCCGGAGCACACCGTGGTGTCGGTGGAGCTCGAGGCCGGCGATGTCGTGCTGCTGTACACCGATGGGGTGACCGAGGCGGTCGACGAGCACGGCGAGATGTTCGAAGAGGAGCGGCTGCGCCGCGTCCTGCGCGAGAACGCATCGGCGACCGCCGAGCAGATTCTCGCCGCGGTGTTCGGCGCGGTGGCCGACTTTGCCGACAAGACCGACAAGGGAGACGACGTGACTGCGGTGGTGATCAAGGCGCAGCCGGCGAGCTGACCATGAAGCAATTCAAGGTGCTGGTAGTCGATGACGAGCCATTCATTTGTCGCTCGCTGTCGTTCGTCCTGCGCAAGGACGACTACCAGGTGTTCGAGGCGCGCAACGGCGAGGAGGCGTTGGAGCTGATCCGCGCCGAGCGCCCGGACCTGGTGTTCCTCGACGTGATGATGCCGAAGCTCAACGGCTTCGACGTGACGCGCGCGGTCAAGTCGGACCCCGAGCTGGGCCGGACGCTCATCGTGCTGCTGACCGCCAAGGGCCAGGACGCCGACCGCGAGACCGGCACGGGCGCGGGAGCGGACGACTACATGACCAAGCCGTTCAGCCCGACCAAGATCCTCGAGCGGGCGCGCGTCCTGCTCGGCCGCTGACCCGCGAAACCGCGACCGACGCGTGACGATGCCGCGGTGCTCGGCGCCGAGGTGAGGGGGTGGGGCGGAGGTTTCAGAGCGCGCGCCGCTGCGTCGATCCGGCCGGCCCCACCGGACGTGCAGCCCGCCTGCCACGGTGACAGCCGAGCGTTTCGGCCCGGCTGTCAATATGGCGCGGGACCCACCACCCTCGCGGGCGCCCCGCCCCGGAACCCGCCGCAGAGCAGGGCCTTTTCGCCCTGGAGCGGGTGGCACGCAAGTTGTCATCGGCGGTCCGGGTCGGCGTGGTCCGACCCGGAGTTTCCACCGCACGGGTCTGCCGGAGCACGGCGCCCGCCGGGCGCAAGCCACAACCGCGAGCAGCAGCATGTCAAAGATCATCGGAATCGACCTCGGCACCACCAACTCGGTGGTGTCGGTCATGGAGGGCGGCGAGCCGGTCGTCATCGCCAACATGGAGGGTGCCCGGACGACCCCTTCGGTGGTGGCATTCACCGCCAGCGGCGAGCGTTTGGTGGGGGCTCCGGCGAAGCGCCAGGCGATCACCAACCCGGCCAACACCATCTACTCGATCAAGCGCTTCATGGGACGCCGGCACAGCGAGGTCGCGGCCGAGGAGAAGACGGTCCCCTACAAGGTGGTCGGGGGTGCGGAGGAGCTGGTGAAGGTGGAGGTCAACGGCAAGGCCTACACCCCGCCGGAGATCTCCGCGATGATCCTGCAGAACCTGCGCGAAGCGGCCGAGGCCTACCTGGGCGAGAAGGTCACCCAGGCGGTCATCACCGTGCCGGCGTACTTCAACGACGCGCAGCGCCAGGCGACCAAGGACTCCGGCAGCATCGCCGGACTCGAGGTGCAGCGGATCATCAACGAGCCGACGGCGGCGGCCCTTGCCTACGGTCTCGACAAGAAGAACGCGCAGAAGAGTCAGAACATCGCCGTGTTCGACCTCGGCGGCGGCACCTTCGACATCTCGATCCTCGACGTCGGTGACGGCGTGTTCGAGGTCAAGGCCACCAACGGCGATACCCATCTCGGCGGTGACGACTTCGACGAGGTGATCATCCACTGGCTGTGCGACACCTTCCGCAGCTCGTCGGGCATCGACCTGCGCAACGACCAGATGGCGCTGCAGCGGCTGAAGGAAGCCGCGGAGAAGGCCAAGATCGAGCTGTCGTCGGCCCAGCAGACCCAGATCAGCCTGCCGTTCATCACCATGGACCAGAGCGGGCCCAAGCACCTGCAGGAGAACCTGACCCGTGCGCGGTTCGAGGAGATGTGCGGCAAGCTGTTCGAGCGCTGCAAGGGGCCGTGCTTGCAGGCGTTGAAGGACGCCAAGATGCAGCCGAGCGACGTCAACGAGGTGATCCTGGTCGGCGGTTCCACCCGCATTCCGCGGGTCCAATCGCTGGTCAAGGAGCTGTTCCAGCGCGAGCCGAACCGCAGCGTCAACCCCGACGAGGTGGTCAGCCTGGGCGCCGCCATCCAGGGTGGTGTATTGGCCGGCGACGTCAGTTCGGTGGTGTTGCTCGACGTCACCCCGCTGTCGCTCGGCATCGAGACCATGGGTCGCGTGATGACCAAGTTGGTGGAGCGCAACACCACGATCCCGACCAGCAAGACCCAGGTGTTCTCGACCGCGGGCGACAACCAGACCGAGGTGGAGATCCACGTGCTGCAGGGCGAGCGCGAGTTCGCCGACGACAACCGCACGCTCGGCAAGTTCAAGCTGTCGGAGATCCCGCCGGCACCGCGCGGCGTGCCGCAGATCGAGGTGACCTTCGACCTGGATGCCAACGGCATCCTCAACGTGTCGGCCAAGGACAAGGGCACCGGCCGGCAGCAGAAGGTGACCATCGAGACGTCGTCCGGCTTGTCGGATGCGGACATCGATCGGATGAAGAACGAGGCGGAGGTCAACGCCGCGCAGGACAAGGTGCGGCGCAAGCTGATCGACACCCGCAACCAGGCCGAGCAGATGACCTACCAGATCGAGAAGACCCTCAAGGAGAACGAGGGCAAGGTCGACGCGGCGCTGAAGTCCGAGATCGAGGCGAAGATCGCCACGGTGCGGGAGAAGGCGCAGGGCGAAGACACCGAGGCGATCACCCGCGCGCTCGGCGAGCTGGAATCGGCGATGCACAAGGCGAGCGAGAAGCTCTACCAGCAGCCGCCCGCCGGCGGCGGGTTCGACGGCGGTGCGCCGTCCGGCGACGAGGGCGCCAAGGCCGGGGCGCGGTCGGGTGGCGGCGGTGACGAGGAGATCAAGGACGCCGACTTCGAAGTGAAGTAGGCCGCGAGTCGGCAGGCTGCGCGAGGATCGTCGCGGAGCGGCGTGGCTCGGCGAAGGCCGAGCCCGTCGCTCAGCGGAACACGCGCACCAAGAGCCGCGGCGAACCCGAAGACGGTTCCTCGGTCCACACCAGCACGGTCTCGCCGATCGCCGAAGTCGAGCCGCCCAGGTCGATGTTCTTGGTGCCGCCGGTGCTGAGCAGCGCCTTCACCCAACCGGTTCCTGGAACGTTGCGGTCGACCCAGACAGAGGACACGCAGGAGTCCTCGTTGTGCTCGATCCAGGAGAAGAACGCGCTGAACCCGGTGCCGCCGCCGGCTGCCATCGAGGTGGCCTTCGTCACCTTGGAGCAGCCGCTCGACAACCGCACCTGGCGGGCGCCCGGAAAGACCTTGTTCCACGGCTGCCTCGGGTCGCCGGTGGCCTCATCCATCACTTCTTCCGAGCCGCCGTCACGCGACCAGACGGCGTGCAGCACCTGGCCGCCAGCCGACTCGCTCAGGCGCGGTGGCATGCGCACCGCACCGGGGTTGGTCGACAGGGCCAGCGGGGTTCCCCAGCTGCCGGTCTGATCGAGCATGTTCGCCATGGGCTCGAGCTTGGACGTCGGGGTGTAGGGATCTTCGTGCCACGCGACCAGCAGGCGCCCGTCCGCCAGTGCCAAGGCATCGCCGAAGGTCGCCGGTCGGCCGGGGGTCACGTTCAGCTTGCGGCCGGTCCAGGTCCCGCCGCTCGACGACCGTTGCCAGGCTTCGAGGTCGTTGCCGTTCTGCAACAGCACGACCAGTTCCGGCCGCGAGGTGCGGGTCACCGCGGCACGCGTGGTGCGGAACGTGCTGCCGCTTGCCTGCGCCAGCGTGGCCGGAGTGCTCCACCGCGCGAGCGCCGGATCGAAGTGCGAGGCGACCAGCTTCTGGGTGGCGCGGTTGGTCGGTTGCTCGATCCAGCACGCAAGTGCGTGTCCGGATTCGATCACGGCGATCGATGCGTTGCGCACCAGCGAGCCGTTGGGCGTCAGGGAGATCGCGAATGGCGTGCTCCAACCGGGGCCCGGCAGGTAATGGGCGGCGAACACGTCCGCGCCCTGGATCCACGCCACGTAGCCTTGGCCGCTGCTGGCCATCGTGGCGAAAGGCGTGCTGACCGGCGTGCTGCCGGCCGTGGTGTCGAGCTGCGTCTTCGGGGTGAACAGTGCCGAGATCGGGTTGCCCGGCTCGTAGCGCCGCACCCAGATGTCGTTGTTGTTGTGCCACGCCACCAGCGTGGTTCCGGACGCGCTGGCCGCCTGGGTCACCGAGTCCCAGCGCGTCGTGCTGTTGGGGTCGAGCTCGACCGCCGGAGTCCACAGGGTGCCGTCGCGCACGGTGAACGTGTGGATGACGTCGCTGCCGAGCCGTGCACCGCTGGCCGCCTTCAGCAACAGTCGGCGGATGGTCAGGGTGTAGGTGCCGAGCAGCCCTAGCCGAATCGCCGGGGTGAACACGATCGACCGGGTCGACGCGTCGTAGTCGACCGCTCCCTCGAGGTCGCGGAAACCGTCGTTCAGCGTGACCGAGGTGGGGTTCACGGTCGCCGGGTCGAGCGGCTGGTCGAAGGTGGCGCGTACCACGGCGGTGGGCTCGACCGAAGTGCCGGACGGCGTCGGCGTGCCCACCAATTGCAGTGCGCTCTGCGGCGTGAGCGTGATGCTGAGCCCCGCGGTCGCGAACGGTTCCCGCGTGCAGCCCTGCTGGGCGAATACCTGCTGCACGTAGAGCTTGGCGTAGGCCAGCGTCGGGTCTTCCGGGATCTTCCAATCGAGGCGGATCAACCCCTCGGGAGTCAGCGGAATCCCGACCAGGATCTGTCCGATCACCCAGATCTGCGCGTTGCCGAGCACCACCGGACTCGACAAGCGACTCAGGCTCACCCCGTGCAGCCCGATGCCGCCCGGACTCGTGGCGGCGTGCACCGTCACGACCGCGAACGCGTCGTTGCCGAGGTAGGCGACACTGCTGGTGCCGATCGCTGGCGTGCCGGCACAGCCGGCGCTGGCGAGACCGAACGTCGCCGCGGTCGCGGGTGCGGTGGCCAGCCGCAGCGCGTTGGTGGCGTACGGTGGTTGGTTGACGTCGGTGCCGTGGTTCGCCGCCGAGGAGTCGCGGGGCGACGCGTCGAGGTTCCAGGTGCTGACCTCGCCCGGCACGCCGGTCATCGCCAGCGTCATCGTCGAGGCGATCTCGGCCGCCGTGCGGGCGTATGGCCACAGCCGCACCTCGTCGATTTCGCCGTCCCAAGCCTCGGCACCAGGTATCAACAGATCGCCGTTGCCGATCCGCAGGGTGCCGCCGGCGTCCACCAGGGCGGTGCGGCTGCCGATGTCGAGCGATACGCGTTCGATTCCGTCGACCATGAGCCGCACGAACCGGCCGTCGAAGGTTCCGGCGACGTGGGTCCAGGCCTTGAGCTCGTTCGCGCCGAGGTCGAGGAACGCCTCCTTGAAGCCGAGCCCGGTGCGCACTCCGAACTTGAGTCGGCGGATGCTGGTGAGCGCCGCATCGATGCGGAGCACGTACGACTCGCTGCCCGGAGCGGTGTTCTGGCGGACGATGGTTGGCCAGCGGACTCCCGAGCCGAGCGCGCTGCCGTCGTAGGTGACCCAGGCTTCGACCGTGAGGCCGGTGCCGGGCAACAGCGTCTTGGCGTACGGCACGTCGACGTAGGTGTCGGGCACCACGCCGTTGCGTAGTTTCAGCCCGGTCTGCGCGGCGGCGATGGTAGTGAAGGAGGCGACGGCCGCGGCGGCCACGAGCAGCGAGCGGGAGTGATGCATGGCTCTTGGGGGCGCGAGGGTTCCCGGCAGCACACAAGCTATGGTCGGTGCGCCGAGGCGACCACCCCCAAGGGCTCCTCGGGATGCGCAGCGGTCCACGACCGCGTTGCGCGGGCGAGTGGGGTGCTTCCGAAGTTCGTCAATTGTGTCGCCCCCTACGGCCCGCTCGCGACGTCGCGAGCTCCTCGCGAGCGAACGACGACTCATGCAACGAACTTCGGACACACCCCACTCGGCAGCTGGGGGCCCCGACGCCCGGGCTAAGATGTGCGCGGCATGGCAGCGCCGGACGACCCCACCCAGGAGACCTCGACCACGGAGTCGATGCAGCGGCTCGAGCGGGCGATCGCCGCCTACCTCGACTTCCAATCCACCGAACCGCCGCAGGATCGCGAGACCTGGCTGGCCGCCCATCCCGACCTCCGCGACCTGCTGGAGCCGATGCTCGATGGCGACCCGGAGCCGGTTGCCGAAGACCCGGTGGCCGGCCGACAGCTGGGCGACTTCGAACTGGTGCGGCGGATCGGCACCGGCGGGATGGGGGTGGTGTACGAGGCGGAGCAGTGCTCGCTGGGGCGGCGGGTGGCACTCAAGCTGTTGCGCGCCCACTTGAGTCTCGAGAGCCGTGCGCTGGCGCGCTTCCGCCGCGAAGCGACGATCATCGCGAGTCTCGAGCACCCGGGGATCGTCAAGGTGCTGGCGGTGGGCGAGCACGAGGGTGCGCACTTCTTCGCCATGGAGCTGGTCGACGGGGTGCCGCTCAACAAGGTGATCACCCAGATCAGTGGTCACGACCCGAGCACCCTGAGCGGTTCCTCGGTCGGCGAAACGGTGTTGCGCGAGAGCCTGCGGGCGCAGGCTCGGCCGGACCCGCAGCCCGACGTCGAGCAGCTCGAACGGGTCTGGTCGAAGGGCTACGTGGAGACCGTGGTGAGTTTGATGGCGCAGGTTGCGCAGGCGCTCGGTCATGCCCACGACCAGGGCGTGGTGCACCGCGACGTCAAGCCGTCGAACATCCTGGTGCGGCGCGACGGCCGCGCGGTCCTCACCGACTTCGGTGTGGCGCGGGTGGACGACCTGCCCGGGATGACGCTGACCGGCGAGTTCGCCGGGTCCCCGCACTACGTCGCGCCCGAGCAGGCGATGGCGAAGCGGGTGGCGGTCGACCACCGCGCCGACATCTTCTCGCTCGGTGCGACGCTGTATGAGTTGCTGACGCTGCGCCTGGCGTTCCCGGGCGAGACCAATCAGGAGGTGTTGGCGCGGATCGTCACCAAGGACCCGGTCGACCCGCAGAAGCTCAACCCCAAGCTCGCGCCGGACCTCGCGGCGATCGTGATGAAGGCGCTCGAGAAGGACCCGGACCGGCGCTACGCCAACGCCCGCGCGTTCGCCGAAGACCTGGAGTCGTTCCTGAGCTATCGGCCGGTGCAGGCGCGGCGCGTGTCGATGCGCACCCGCGTGCTGCGCACCGTGCGGCGCGAACCGTTGAAGGCTGCGCTGATCGCGGTGCTGCTCCTGGCGGTGCCGGCGATCGTCGGGATGGGCGGCTACCTGCTGGCGAAGAGCCGTTCGATCGAGGTAGGGGACCAGACTCGCCGGGAGGAGGAGACGGAGCGTCGGTTGGCAACCGCCTACCACCAGCTGCACGAGGGACTGCCCTCGCGGGCGGTCGCGCAGTTCGCGGCGATCTTGGCCGACGACCCGAGCGTGGTCGAGGCACGGGTCGGGCAGATCCTGGCTCTGCTGCGCAGTCCTTCCGGTCAGCAGCGCGCGCGGGAGTTGATCGGCACGCGGTCGAATGCTCTACCGGGGATCGAACAGCTGTTGGTGCGGCGTGCGCGCGGCGGCGCGCGGCCCGATCCGCACACCTCCGACCTCGAGCTGCCCGCCGCGCGAACTTCCGCGGAATACTTCCTGCAGGCGATGGTCTACATCGAGTTGGGCGAACTCGGGGTGGACGCCTGGTTCGTCAAGGCGTACGAGATGCTCAGTCGCGCGCTGCTGCTCTCCCACCGAGTGCCGCGCTACTACCTCACCGAACTCACCCACGTCGCCGGGCACCTGGACGACGCGGTGTTGGTGGCACGGCACGCCGCGGCCCTCGAGGCGCGTTGGCCGAATGACCGAGCCACGCAGATCGTGATTGCGCGGGCGATGGCCAAGGTCGATCCCGAGGGCGCGACGAAACGCGGCAACAAGGTTCTGGTCGAGGCACCGAACGACCGAGACGCGTGGATGGCGCTCGGCCGGGCGCTGACCAACAGCGAGAAGCTGATGGAGGGCGAGCAGGCGTACCGCAAGGCGCTGGCGCTGGGCGAGAACAAGCAAGTGCGCGCCGGGCTGGCCTACAACCTGGCCTTGCAGCATCGCTTCGACGATGCGATCGAACTCTACCAACGGACCCTGGCGAAGGACCCCGGGTGGGTCGCTGCACAGGTGGGTATCGCGGAGATGCAGTTGCAGGCGCAGCGGTTCGACGAGGCGTGGACGTGGGCGCGGAAGGCGGTCGAGGCCGAACCGCGGAACGCCGCTGCGCTGCGGGTCTCGGGTCGTGTTGCCGAGCGACTCGTGCGTCTGCGCGAGGCCGAGGAGCTGCTGCGCAAGGCGGTGGCGATCGCGCCCGACGACCCGGTGACCCTCGTCGACTTGGCCTGGGTGTGCAACCGGCAGCAGCGACCCCACGACGCGATCGAGTGGTGTCGCGTGGCGCTGCGCATCAAGCCGGACTCCCCCGAGGCGTGGGGCTGCATGGGGCACGCCATGGGGTTGCTCGATCGCATCGAGGACTCGATTCGCGCGTACCGCAAGGCGGTCGAGCTGCGCGAGGATTCGGCAGCCGCCCAGACCGGGCTCGCCGCGGCGCTCCAGCAGCAAGGCAAGTTCGAGGAAGCTCGGGTCGCCGCTGCGCGTGCAGTGGAGATCGACCCGAAGGCGCAGAGCCCGCACGCGCTGCTCGGCGGCATCCTGCGGCAGCTCGGTCGCCTCGAGTCCGCCGAGTCGGAGTTGCGCCGGGCGATCGAGATCGAAGTCGGAGCGTTCCTGCCGCACTACGAACTCGGTCGGTTGCTGCAGCAGCGCGGCCGCTGGCCCGAGTCGCGGGTCGAGTTGGAGAAGTGCGTCGAGCTGGACCGGAAGCGCCACGAGGGACACCTGCTGCTCGGTGTGACCTGCGACAAGCTCGGTGACTCCGCGGCGGCGCGCAGGCACTACGAAGAGGCCGTGCGGTTGAAGCCGCGCAACGCCGAGGCGCAGTACCAGCTCGGCGCGTTCCTGTTCCGCACTGGCGACCGGTCCCGGGCATTGGCCTGCTTCCAGCGGGCTGTCTGGGAGGATCCCGACCACGCGTTGGCGCAAGTGAACGCCGGCCAGATCCTGCTCGGCACCGGCCGGCGGAAGGAGGCCCTGCCTTACTTGCGGCGCGCCCACGCCCTGTCCAGCGGAATCAAGGGCTGGCGCTACCCGACCGCGAAGTGGATCGAGATGGCCGAACGCGGCGGCTGACGGGCAGCTTCCCGCGCGCAACTACGACTGGCGTAGCGCCAGCGCTCGTGGCGTGGCCGCGGACCCTCTGCGCCGCGGCAGCGACCATGCGAGCTGCTGAACGCTTCGTTCACGGCGATGCGGTGCGACGGGAACGTGGTCTGCGAGTGTGCAGAAAGCCACCAATCGCCACGCGAGGACCAGTCCTGCGCCGGTTCGCGTCGTCGCGGCTGAGCCAGGCCGGGCCCCGGCGCGACGGGGGTGCACCCGCCTCCGGGCTGAACCTGCCATTCTTCCGGCCTGCGACAACCTTCGCGATCTCGCCACGCTGCTCACGAATAGTCCGGGCTAGCATGGCGTTACGCAACGCGTCGTGCTCCACTACATCTGCCGCGCATGATCGAGGTCCAGTCCCTGAGCAAGCACTTCGGCGCGACCAAGGCCGTGGACGACATCTCCTTCGCCCTCGGCAAGGGGGAGGTGGTGGGCTTCCTCGGGCCCAATGGCGCCGGCAAGACGACCACCATTCGGGTGCTGACCTGCTACCACCCCGCGACCTCTGGGTCGGCCAAGGTGGCGGGGTTCGACGTGTTCGCCCAGCCGGTAGAGGTCCGCCGCCGCATCGGTTACCTGACCGAGAACGTCCCGCTGTATCCCGAGCTGCGGGTCGAGGAATTCCTGCGCTACCGCGCTGCCCTCAAGGGGGTCCCGCGACTGCGTCGCCGCGTCGCGGTCGAGGCGGCGATGGAGCGCTGCGGGGTGGTCGAGGTGCGCCGCAAGCTGATCGGGAAGGTGTCGCGCGGCTACCGGCAGCGGGTCGGCCTGGCCGATGCGCTGGTCGCCGATCCGCCGATCCTGATCCTCGACGAGCCGACCTCCGGCCTCGACCCGAACCAGCGCCGGCGGATCAAGACCCTGGTCCGCGACCTGGGCGAGGACCGCACCGTGTTGTTCTCCAGCCACATCCTGGCCGAGGTGGAAGACGTCAGCTCGCGGGTGATCATCATCGACCGCGGCAAGATCAAAGCGGACGGCGACCCGCGCCAGCTGTTGGCGCACAGCGAGGGCCGGCGCTTGGTGGTGTGTGCCGCGGCTTCGCCCGACGCGCTGCGCGCCTGCCTCGGCGAAGTGGCGGGCAGCTGCGGGGTGCGTGAACCGGTTCGCGATGGTGCATTCACCACGCTGTGCTACGACCTCGAAGCCGGCGCCGACCCGCGCGACAGCGCGTTCGAGCGGCTGCAGGGCGCGGGGCTGCGGATCCGTGAGCTGAAGCTCGAGTTGCCGACTCTCGAGGAGTTCTTCGCCCGCGTCACCGGCCGAGCCGGCGACGCCGCGGTGCAGGAGGTCGCGAGCTGATGGGGGTGATTCTCGCTACGACGCGCAAGGAGCTGATGTCCTACCTGTTCAGTCCGGTGGCGTACATCATCGCGGTGATCCTCTACCTGTGGCGCGGCGCCGAGGTCTATCGGTTGGTCTATTTCGCCGCCGACGCGCACTACGACACCCGCACTTTCCTGTCGTACTACATCATCTACGGTGGGTGCACCTACGCCTTCTGCGTGCTGGTGCCACCGATCCTCACCATGCGCTGCTTCGCCGAGGAGCGGCGCACCGGTTCGCTCGAGGTGCTGATGACCGCGCCGGTGCGCGACGCGGAGATCGTGCTCGGCAAGTGGCTCGCTGCGCTGGTGTTCTACGGGCTCCTGTGGCTGCCTACGCTGGTGATCCTGCAGGTGCTGGCCAGCGGGCCATTCCTCGACCAGTCGTTCCACCTCGGCACGGTGGTGTCCGGCTACCTGGGGCTCGCGCTGCTCGGCTCGGCGCTGCTCGCGTTCGGCGTGTTCACCAGCAGCTTGACCGACAACGTGCTGCTCGCCTCGATGCTCGGGATCATCTTCAACCTCGCGGTGATGACCACCGGCATGGTGCAGCCCTACCTGCGCGATTGGCTGGGTGACAGCTACCTGTTGAACGTGTTCATCGAGCAGACCAGCGTGTTCGAGCACCTGCGCGACTGGTTCGGCCGTGGGCAGGTCGACTCCAGCAAGGTGGTGTTCTATCTGGCGGCCACCGCGCTGTTCCTGTTCCTCACCGTGCGTTCGCTGGAGACCCGCAAATGGCGCTGACCCGCGGCCGCATCTCCGGCTGGGGCGGGCTGCTGCTCGGCAGTGTCCTGGGCGTCGCGGGTTTCGTGCTGGCGGTGCTTCTCGCCGCGCGCCCCGAGTTCAAGGTGATCCTCGACCTGTCGCCCGGCCACCAAGCCAGCTTGACCCAGGTCAGCCGGGACATCGTCGCGGCGCTGCGGGCGCGCGACGACGTGCGGATCGAGATCGCGACGTTCTTCGAACGTGTGGTGCAGGCGCCGAACAGCAACCAGCAGCAGCGCGCCGAGGTCGCGGTGTGCAACGAGGTGCTGCAGCTGACCGCGGGGTTGCTCCGCCAATACGCCGCGCTCGGCGGCGACCAGTTGGTCGTGCGTCGCATCGACCGGACCGACCCCAAGGCCGGAGAGGACTGGACGAAACGCGTCAAGCCGGTGCGCGGCAGGAATGTGGTGGTGGTGGCCGCGTTCCACAAGCGACCGGGGCAGGCGGACGCAGTGCGGGTGCGCGAGATGTCGCTCTACTATGACCTCGCCGCGATCAAGTTCGGCACCGACGCACCGGTCCCTGGCAAGAGCCCGAAGATGCCGCGGCTGATGGCCTACACCGGCGAGGAGCAGATCTCGTCGGCTATCAAGAGCTTGATGGCGGGTGGGGCGCCGGTCGCCTGTGTGCTCGACGGCCACCAGGAGATGACCGGGGCGAACGGCAACGACCCGTACGACTACAGCGAGTTGCTGGCCGCGCTGAAGGACGACGGATTCCGGATCGTTCCGCTCAACCTCGGCGGCGACGCGGCGATCCCCGAGAACGCCACGGTGCTGCTGTCGCTGGAGCCCAAGCGCCGCGACTTCACCAAGGAGGAGTGCGACAAGATCCACGCCTTCTTGCAGCGCGGTGGGCGGATGTTCCTGACCGTGCCGTTCCAGCAGCCGCCGAGTTGGAACCTACGGCTCTCCGAGTTGCTCGACCGATACGGGGTCAAGCTCGGCGACGAGATGGTGGCGCAGTTCTACAACAACGCGCCGTCGGAACAGGCGGCGGGGCTCGACATCCGCTCGATGCAGGGTGGACGCATCACCGAGGGGTTGACCAAGAACCAGCGTTCGCTGGCGCTACTCGACGCTCGGCCGATCTCGCGCACCGCCGGCGAAGCCGACGCCGGGAGCGTGAACTTCGCGTTCCTGCGCACCCAGAAGGAGTGCTGGCTGCAACCGGGGGGAGTCGGTGCCGATACGCCGCCGCCGCGCCAGGGCTACGCCGCGCACACCGTGGGCGTGCAGATCCACGTGCGCCCGAAGGACGGAAGCACGCGGATGGGGCAGATCATCCTGATCACCGGGGGTGGCTTCAGCAACCGGCACCTGCGCCGCGGCGCGCAGCGGGAGTTCGTCCTCAACTGTTTCGATGCGCTGGCCGAGCGCTACGAGTTGATCGCCGTGCACCGCGCGCAGTTCAAGCCGAGCACCATCGAGCTGCCGGCCGACCGCGACCTCGCGGCGCGCAAGTTGGGGCGCGTGTTCCTGTTGTTGATCCTGGGCGTACCGAGCCTGTTCCTGATCCTGGGCATCGCGGTGGCGGTGCGCCGGAGCCGCGCCTGAACCCGAGCGAACGGACGAGATAGTGGGCTGGAAGCTGAACACCGTGTTGGCGTTGGCCGTCGGCGGAGGGGCGTTCTACCTCTACAAGAGCAGCGGCGAGCGACCCGAGGCACCATCCGATGATGGCCTCACGCGCAAGCTGCTGCCCAAGAACGTCTGGGAGGCCCGCCAGATCAAGGTCCAGATCGGCAACCAGGAGCCGATGATCCTCGCGCTCGACGCGGCCAACGAGCAGTTCCGGATCTCCGACCCGGTCGACGACGTCGCCTCGATGGCGATGCTGAAGAGCCTGTGCGATACGTACGGCACCGCGCACCTGTTGGTCGGCTTCACCGCCGAAGAGCTCGCCAAGGATCCCCAGCTGGTGCAGAAGTGCGGGTTCGACACTCCGCGAGCCAAGGTCGAAGTGCGGTTCGCCGACCAGGCGGTGAAGCTCGAGATCGGACTCAACGGGCACCGGAGCGACGAGTTGTACGTGCGGCTCGACGGCAAGATCTTCATCGGCTCGAAGGCGCTGTTCAGCGCCATCCAGCACAACCCCGACGAGTTCCGCGAGCGGGTCCTGTTCACCCATCTGGCGGTTGGCGAAGTGCAGCGGCTACGCCTCGAGCGCAAGGTCGACGGCAAGCCGGTCGCCGACGCGATCCAGCGGCAGCCCAACGGTTGGTTCGGGATCGTCGAGCCGGCGCACCTGCGCGCCGACCAGAAGATGGTCGACGGGCTGGTGCGCGAAGCGGGCTCGCTGCAGGTCGCCCGGTTCCTCAGCGGCTCGGTGGAGAAGTTCGAGAAGGTCGACTTGACCCTTTCGATCTCCGGCAGCCGCGGGATGGAGACGCTCGACCTGAAGCGGCTCGGTGACGGCAAGGGTGGCAACGCGCCGGTGCTGCTGGGCCACCTGCGGCAGCGCAACATCGTGTTCGAGGTGCCGGCTGGCCCGATCGCGCGCCTGGAGTGGTGGGCGCGGCTGCTGCGCGCCAAGCACCTGCTGGAGGTCGACCGCGAGCAGATCACCCGCATCGAGCTCGACCCGGGCGTCGGGCAGCAGCCGTGTGTGCTGGCGCGGCCCGGGTCCCGCGACTTCCGGCTGGAGCGTCCGGTGGTGTCGGAGCAGGTCAGTCCGACCCCGCTGAGCAAGTTGCTGGACGCGTTGGTCAAGCTCGAGGCGCGCGAGTTCCTCGAGCAGGTCCCCGCCGACAGCGGGCTGGCCGACGGGCAGGGCTACTTCACCGTGCGAGTCACGGTGCACGGACAGCTCGGGCCGCCGGCCGCGATCCGCTTCGGGCGAACGCGTACGGACGGGTTGGTGTTCGCTCGCCGGGAGGGCGATCAGGCCGCGGTGCTGTTGCCCCAGGAAGTGGTCGCCGATGTCCGGCAGCCGTGGATCGACTTCGTCCATCGTCGGTTCCTCAAGCTCGACGCGCTGCCGTTCCGCCTCGAGATCGACGTGCCGGGCAAGCCGCGGCGGGTGTTGGTCAACAAGGGTGGTTGGCACGACGAGGCGGGCGCCGAGGTCGCCGACGTCGCGGACTTCGCCGCGTGGATGAAGCTGCTGGACGCCGACGACGTGGTGAAGATGCCGAGCCCTGCTGCGCCGGCGGTGCACGTGTTGGCGCGGCGCGACGTGCACCAGCAGAGTGGCGTGTTGGCGGAGTTCGACCTGCGACCGCTCGGCAAGCACGTGCTGGTGACCACCGGTCGAGACGCGCCGTTCGGCTACGTGGTGCGGAAAGAAGTCTTCCGCCGGTTGCTCGACCGCTGGAGCAAGTGAGCCACCGGACGGCGGCGCCTCAACGTCCCTTGCGGACCTCCGTCGCGGGGTCGTCGATCGAGATCAGCGCGGGACGGTCCTCGGTCGCTTCGATCTCGCGAACCGCGTCGAGCACGGCCTGCGCCTTCTGGCGGCTCATCGGCTTGGGGAAGTTCTGCTCCTGTTCGGTGAAGAAGGCGGCGGTCTGGCGCAGTTCGGGGATCACCTCGCGCGCGTGGGCGCCGTAGCGGCGCAACAACGCGAGGATCTGCGGGACGCGCTTCTGGCTGCCGTGCTGCTTCTGATGGCGGACGTACCACGCGCACGCGGCGATCCCCTCGCGGACGTGGTGCTTGGCCAGCAACCGCAAGCCGGCCATGCGGATCTCGTGGGCGAACATGATCCCGCTCGGTGCCGACTCGCGGATCGCGCGGTGGATCGCCGGGAGCAGCGGGCGGAGCTCACTCAGCGACAGCGTCTCGTACACCGTCCCCAGGGTGCCCCGGGCCCGGCCGTCTTGGTTCGATAGCCCCGCCCGAACCGCCCGGTAGAGCTGGTCGCGGTCGACGCCCTCCAGCGAGCGCCGCAGCATTCCGCGGCGCCGGTCGAACAGGGCGAAGCACAGGTAGCGCTGCTCCATCCCGCGCGGGTCGCCGTCGCGCGGTGGGTTGGTCAGCATCTCGAGCAGCTTGGGGACCGTGGACATCGCGGGGGGGCCGATACGTGCCAGTGCCTCGGCGGCCTGGATCCGCAGCCACGGGTGCGGGGTATCGAGGACCGCCCGCAGCGTCGGCACGGCCGGGGCCGCGGCGCGTCCGAGTTGCGCGAGCGCCCGACACGCGCCGAGCCGCGGCGTCAATCCGGCGCCACCCAGCATGCCGCACAGTGCCGGCACCGCGGTCGCGCGCCGCCGACCCAGTGCGATCGCCGCGCGTTCCCGCACCACGGGCGACCAGCTGCCCAACCGCCGCAGGAGCGCGCCGTCGCTCAGTCCCGCGTAGAAGCGGAACCGCTCCCGGTTGTCCCAACCCCGGCCACAAGCGACCACCGCCGTCGCGCTGTCGCGGTCGAGTTCGGGGATGCTCGCGCGGCGTTTCCCTGTGATCACGGTCTTCCGCAGAGGAAGGGCGTAGGCCAACAGGAATGCGCCGGTGGCGTCCCAGCCGCGGTAGCTATCGTGGCGTTCCTGGGGCGGACCCTGGTGCCGGAACGTCCCGTCCCAGCGCCGCGCGAGATCGAGGTAGTTGGCGCCGAACTCCGCCATCCACGCCCCGGTCGCGTGCGGTCCGGCGCGCGCGATCGCAGGCAGCGCCCACAGCATGTTGAAGTAGTTGCCGGTGTGGCCGGTGTCGCGTTCGGAGCCGTGCGACGCGAGGCTCATCCGCGAGAAGAACTCCGTGCCGCGTCGGTCGCCGCACAGGTCGAACAGCACCGTGCCCATGCCGCACTTGCCGTTGTCCTCGTGGGTGAGGATCCAGGGGTCGTGGTCGCCGTACGGGATCGCCCCCTTGCCGATGTAGAACCGCAACAGTGCGACGCTGCGCTCGATCGCCTGCGCCACCACGGGCTCACGAACGCCAGCGTCGCGGGCCAGCACGAGGCCGATGGTCAGCGGGACGCCCGGCGCGTTCATCATGCCGTAGCCCGCCAGCCGCCCGCTCGGTTCGGCGAAGCGATGACCCCACGAGCCGACCCGCGACTGGCCGCGCGCGGCCTCGAGTGCCAGCCGTCGCATCCCTTCGAGGATCGACCCGTCGCCGGTGGCGCCGTGGTACTCGGCCAGCAGGATCAGCACGTAGCCGTAGTACCAGGTCTGGAAGCTCTTGACCGAGAACTTGGCGGCCCAACGCGCTTCGCGTTCGATCAGTGGCAAGTAGTCGCGGTTGCCGCTGGCGAGCAGGGCGAGCGCGTTCAAGCAGCGCGGAATGGGATTCGGTCGGTACCGTGGTTCGGCCATCCGCCGCGCCAACGCCCGGCAGCCGCGATCCAGGATCGCTTTCGATTTCGGGCAGTCGAAGGGCGCGGTGGGCGCGTAGCTGCCGAGCACCGGCAGGCGCACGGTCACGGTCTCGGTCGCGCCGGCGCGCCAGCGGATCAAGTCCAGCCGTCCCGCCCCTGCGGCGGACTCCGCGGCAGTCAGTGCCGCACCCAGCTCGGTGCGTGGGTCCCTGGCGAAGCGCGCCTTGCCGATGCCCAACAACACGTCCCCGCGGGCCAGGATCCCGTCGGCGGGGGAGCCGCGCTCCACGTCGGTGATCGCGACTTGACGCGCCTGCGTGGTCGTCATCTTGGCGCTGTGCATCCAACCGCGAGCACCGGTGGCACCCAGTGTCCAATCGTGCACTGCACCTTGGGGAATGGGGTCGCCGCGGGTCAGGTCCGGGATCGACTGCGCGCTGGCCGGGAATGCGGCGGCGAGCGCGAACGAGGTCGCGAGGAGTGGGTGAGGGCGCATGGACCGGCAGTGTACTCGGCCGGGGATCCGCCCGCGCGATCGCCCGGCGCGCCCCGCAAGACCTGCCGTGCTCCCGCGACCCGGCGCCGAGTCATGCCGGGTCGCGTGGAGCTGCCGGGGGAGGGTCCGAGACGGCGGCGCTCGAATGCCGCGTTTTTCGCACGCACGGGCGTCGTAGCCCGCGGATAGAATGCGGTGCATGGGTGGTGGTGTTCCGCGGTCAGGCGGACGGGCGTTCGGCTCGCTCCGTGGTTCTTCGTCCTTGGCTCTGCTGGGCTATTGCGTGCTCGGCGTCGGATGCGCGTCGCCATCGCGACTGGACCTGGCGCGCAACACGCTGATCTACCGCACCGCGGGCTACGTCGCGCCGCGGCAGTGCCCGGCGCCGGTGTTCGTCCAGCCGTTGCGCGATGCGCGGGAGAAGGTCCCGACGTTTCGTGACGCGAGCTTCGATCGCACCGTCTACGCCGACAACATCTGGGAGCGGCCGGTGCCGGTGATGGTCGAGGAGTTGCTGGTCGACGAGATCGAGCGCAGTCGGATCTTCGCGCGTCGATCCACCGCGGGTGCCCCCGTCGACCAGGAGTTCGTCGTCGAGCCCTCGCTGCTCGCCCTGCACCGCTACCGCGAAGCGGCCGCCACCGGCCTCGAAGTCGGGCGCCGGCGCACCGTCGCCTACACCGCGATTCGGCTGGTGGTGAAGGGACCGGTCGATGGCAAAGGGCAGCGGCATGTCCTGCTGGACCGGCTGTTCCACAACGAAGCGCGTACGCCGCTCAGTCTGGCGCGCGCCGAGCACGGCATCGCGCTGACCGGCCAGACCCTGCAGGTGATCCTCGCCGAGATGCTGCCGAAGCTGTACGAGACCACCATCGTGCCGGTGCCCGCGCTGCCGGCGAAGCGCTGATCGAGGCGCGAGCCGCGCCGGACACAAGGTCGATGAACGTCGGGGAGCTCCTGGCCTCACTGCGTGGCGACGATGCGCCGCTCACGGTCGAGGCGACGCACTCGGTGCCGCCCGTTCCGGCGCGGCTGGCGCCGTACCCGGAGTGGCTGCTGCCCGAGTTGCGCACTGTGCTCGAGGCGCGCGGCATCTTGGAGCTCTACCGGCACCAGGCGCGCGCGGCCGAGTTCCTCCACCAGGGCCGGCACACCGTGGTCGCCACCCCGACGGCCTCCGGCAAGTCGCTGTGCTACCACTTGCCGGTACTCGACCGACTGTTGCGTGACGCGACCGCCGCGCGGGCCCTCTACCTCTACCCGACCAAGGCGTTGGCCCGCGACCAGATGGCGGAGGTCGAGGCGCTGCTCGGTGCGGTTCCCGGCGCGGAGCTGACGGTCGCGGTGTACGACGGCGACACCCCTCCGTCGGTCCGGCAAGCGCTGCGCGAGCGCGGTTCCCTGGTATTGACCAACCCGCACATGCTGCACGCCGGCATCCTGCCCAACCACACCCTGTGGCAGGGCCTGTTCACCGCGCTGCGCTACGTGGTGATCGACGAGGTGCACACCCTGTCGGGTATCTACGGCTCGCACGTCGCCAACGTGCTGCGGCGCCTCACGCGCATTTGCCGCCACTACGGCAGCGACCCGGTGTTCTGTGCCGCCAGTGCGACCATCAGCAATCCGGGAGAGCACGCGCGCCGACTGCTCGAGCGGCCGGTCGAAGTGGTCGACGAGGACGGCAGCGCCCGCGGCACCAAGCACTTCGTGTTCGCCAACCCGAACCTGGTCTCCGCGTCCTCCGGCTTGCGAGTTCCGGCGGTCGAGGCAGCACGGCACCTCGCCGGACGGTTGCTGGCGAGCGGTCTGCAGACGATCTGGTTCTGCCGTTCTCGCAGCTCGGTCGAAGTGCTGTTGAAGTACCTCCGCGACGAGGCTCGGGCGCGCAACATCGACCAGGATCGAATCGCCGGCTACCGCGGCGGCTACCTGCCCGACCTCCGCCGCAAGATCGAACGCGGCCTGGCGAGTGGCGCGATCACCACGGTGGTGGCGACCAGCGCGCTGGAGCTCGGCATCGACATCGGCTCGCTCGACGTGTGCGTGCTGGTCGGCTACCCGGGGACGGTGAGCAGCACCTTCCAGCGCGCCGGCCGGGTCGGCCGCCGCAACCGGGAGAGCGCGGTGATCCTGCTGGCGCGCGCCATGGCGATCGACCAGTTCTTGATGGGCAACCCCGGGTACCTGTTCGATCGCCCGCGTGAAGCGGTGTCGATCGATCCGGACAACCCGATCATCCTGACCAACCACGTCAAGTGTGCCGCGTTCGAGCTGCCGTTCGACAAGGCCGCGGGGTTCGGGCAGTGCGAGCAGATCGGCGAGGTGCTCGACTTCCTCACCGACGACCTACGGCTGTTGGTGCGCGAAGGCGGGCGCTACCACTTCGCCGGCCCGACCTACCCGGCGGAGGGAGTCAGCCTGAACGCGGCGGACATGGACAACGTCGTGATCATGGATGTCGAGCACCGCACGGTGCTGGCAGAGGTCGATCGACCATCGGCGATCACCGAGGTCTACAAGGGGGCGATCTACGGCCACCAAGGCGAGCAGTACCTGGTCGAGGAGCTGCACTTCGCCGACCGCCGCGCCGAGGTCAAGCGGGTAGAGGTCGACTACTACACGGAGGCCGACAGCGAGACCGAGGTCCGGGTTCTGCACGTGGACCGCAGTGAACAGCACGACCACTACCGGTCGCACCACGGCGAAGTGCACGTGTCGACGCTCGCCAAGGCGTTCAAGAAGATCCGCTTCTACACGCGCGAGAACGTCGGGATCGGCGAGATCCACCTGCCCCCGGAGGAGATCGAGACCGAGGCGTGCTTCCTGGCGATCGGGCCCGACCTCGCCGCTGAAGCCGGTCTGACCAGCGGGGCGGGTGCCTCCGGGTTGCGCGGTCTGGGGTCGTTGATCCAAGGGCTGGTGCCACTGTTCGTCCGCGTCGACCCCGCGGACGTCAAGGTGTCGACCGAGTTGCGGCACCCGCACTTCGGCTGCCCGACGATCACCCTGTACGACCGTGTGCAGGGGGGTGTCGGGCTGGCCGAGCAGATCTTCGCCGGCCACCGAGCGATCCTCGCGGCGGCCCGCGGGTTGCTCGAGCGCTGCGCCTGCCGCACCGGTTGTCCGAGTTGCATCGGTCCCGGACGCGATCTCGGCGCGACCCCCAAGCAGCACGCCCGGGTGCTGCTCGGCGGGATGCTCGCGCCGGCGCACACGAGGGAGCGCGAGGCCGAAGCGTGAAGCGCGAGTTCGGAGCACGGCTGCGTGGCTCGCACGATCGCGTCGCCCGTCCCGTGCCGGAGGAACCGCCGGCGGTGCGCGCGTTACTGCAGCGTCGTGCGGAACTGCTGGCGCGGCGGCGCGGCGTGGTCGAGCTGCCAGACGGCAGCGTGGTGGAGAACGAGCGGGGCAGCTGCTTCCTGCGTCGGCTGTGCTACCCGCTGGACACCCGTCACGGCACGCTATGCCTGGGCGATGCGTTGCGCTGTGACCGTGATCGATTGGCCGCGCTGACCGACGACGCGTCGGTTGCGGAGTTGGACCTCGCCGCGTGCACGTTCCTCGATACCGAGACCACGGGTCTGTCCGGCGGCGCGGGCACGGTGGTGTTCATGGTCGGGTTGGCCCACTTCGACCTCGACCGCGGCGAACTGGTGGTCGAGCAGGTGTTCCTACGCAGTTTCGGCGACGAGCCCGCGCTGCTGCAGCACGTCAGTGCCGCGCTGCGGGCTCGGCCGCACCTGGTCACTTTCGTCGGCAAGACTTTCGACCGGCACCGCTTGGCGGCACGGATGTCGGTGCAGCGGGTTCGCTCGCGTGTCCTGTCGTCGCGGCATCTCGATCTGTACTACCTGGCGCGCCGCGCCTGGCGGACAGAGCTACCGAACGTGCGTTTGCAGACCGTCGAACGGCATCGATTGGGGGTGCAACGATGCGACGACCTGCCCGGATCCGCCGCGCCGGTGGCGTTCTTCGACTGGTTGCGTGATGGCACGGGGCCGGTGGATCTGGTGTTCGAACACAACCGGCTGGACGTGTTGAGCCTGGTGGTGTTGTTGGCGCGGCTCGGGCGGGGGTGACGGTTCGGCGCGACGGCGGGTCACCTGCGCGCGGCAATCCACTGGCGGATCGCCTCGGGGTACGCTTCGCACTCGGCGTCGAACACCCGAGCAGCCAGCCGTGCGACATCATCCTCGGGCAGCACGGGAACGCGCTGCTGCAGCACGATCGATCCCCGGTCGTACTCGTCGTCGCAGAGGTGCACGGTGCAGCCGGATTCCTTCTCGCCCGCGGCGAGCACCGCGGCGTGCACGTGGCTGCCGTAGAAGCCCTTCCCGCCGAACTTCGGCAACAGCGAGGGGTGGATGTTGAGCACTCGGTCGGCGAAGTCCGCAGGGATGTGCAGCAGGCGCAGGTAGCCGCACAGGCACACCAGAGCGACGTCGTGCGCTCGCAGGATGTCGAAGGTCCGCCCGCCGTCGACCTCGACGAAGGTGGGGATTCCGGCGTCGCGGGCGAGCGCCAGTCCACGCACGTCGGCGCGGTCCGAAACGACGCAGGCGACGCGGGCTGGCAGCGCACCGGCGTCGATTCGCTGCAGCAAGTTGGCCAGCGTCCGGCCGGTCCCCGACAGCAACACGCCGAGCGCCGCGCGTTCGACGCTCACCGGAACGATGCGATGATGCCGGTGATGAGGGCTGCGATACGCGGTGCGGCGATGTCGGCCGCGTCGAGCATGTCCTCGATCGAGGTGGGGGTGTGGCGCTCCAGGCTGATCGCTTGGGTCACCCCGACCAGCCCGAGCACCGGGAACCCGGCGTGCACGGCGGCGACGACCTCGGGCACCATCGACATTCCGACCAGGTCCGCGCCGGCGAGCTTGAGGTAGCGGTACTCGGCGCGCGTGGGTAGCGCAGGCCCGGGCACGGCGGCGAGCACCGCGGGCTGGCAGGGCACGCCGGCTTCCCGGGCGACCTCGCGCGCCAGCTCGCGCCAAGCGGAGGGATAGGGGTCGCTCATGTCGGGGAAGCGCGGCCCCAGGTGTTCGGTGTGGTGTCCCTGCAGCGGGTGCACACCGGACAGGTTGATGTGGTCCTCGATCACCGCGATCGCGCCCGGTTCGATCTGTTGCGTGAGGCTGGCGGCGGCCGCGGTGAGCAGCAGCAGTTCCGCCCCGGTGGCGCGCAACACGTGCACCGGGAAGGCGGTTTGCTCCGGGGTGTAGCCCTCGTAGGCGACCGCCGGCGCGTCCCCTACGATCACCGGGACATCCTCGAGGTAGCCGAACAGCAGCGGGCCATGGCCCTCGCCGCGGTCGAAGTGCAAGCCGCGCGGCAATTCGTCGGCGGCGAACACGTGCTTGTCGCGCAGCTGGTTGGCGATCGAGTTGTGCCCCGTCCCGAGCAGCAGCGCGGCGCGCGGTCGGTCGCCGGTGATGCGCAGGATGCGCGTCGCGGCGTCCTTGACCTGCTGGCGCAGTGGCGGCTGTGCGGGGGAGACCATCGCCGGTGGTTCAGCTCCCCGGCCGCAACATCGAGCGCGCCGCGAGCGTCTTGCCGTAGTTCTTCGTCAGCCCCTCGAGGTAGCCGGTTGCCCGAGTGTATTGGGTCTTCGAGAACGCGCGCAGGCCGCGAGCGAGACCGCGGGTGGCCCGCAACTCATCGATCAGGAACGCCTTCCACGGGGTATCGATCGAGTTGGTATGCCGGACGACGTAGTTGAGGTCGGCGAGGCTGTCGGCGTACTGTTGATCGCCAGTGCCGCTCCGGTCGTCCTTCGGATCGATCTGTGCCAGGTAGGTGGTGGCTGCGCGGTGGTGGGTGCGCAGGGCGTGCAGTCCGAGGAACGCCAAGCGCGCGGCGGCGTGTGCCGGGTTGTCGGGCTTGACCACTTCGAATGCCTGCCGCAGCCGGGCGCCCCGCAGGCTGTCGGACGAGAGCGTCCCGAGGGTGCTGTCGTCCTTGTTCAGCCGGTAGCGGATCTCCTTGCCATCGAACGACACCACCACGGCGTCCTGCGTGGCGCCGCCTACTTCGACCGGGACCCGCGCGGTGCCGGCGTCCACCGCCGCCTTGAAATCCTCGGCGTAGGTCTTGGCGGCGGCCACCACTTCGGCCAGCTGACGCGCGTGTGCCTCGGCCTTGCGACCGGCCAGCGAAGTCACCAGCGCCGAAGCCTTGGCCGACGCGCCGGCGAGGTCGAAGCCCTGCACCTGGTCGAGGACTCCGCCTTCGCCAAAGGTCTGCTTCATCAGCGCCGCCCAAGCGTCGGTCTCGCGGCTCTTCGCCAGGTCGGTGCGCAGGGTCGCGGCTTCGGACTTGCCGCCCTTGACGTAGCGCTGCAAGGCTTCGCGGTCGCTGAACGCCTCCGCGGGCCAGCCCGTCGCCTTGTCGAGCAACTTCTCGATGCGACCGAGTGCGGCGAGCATGCCGTCGATGTTGCCACCGGTCTTGGCGGCTTCGACTTCGCCGCGCAGCTTGTCGAGGGTGGCGTTGGCCGACTTCGACACTGCGTCGCGTGCCTCGGCCAGTGCCTTCTTCAGCTCCGGATCCGCCAGCAGCTGGGCATCGATGTCCTTGGGGTGCAACGCCGCAGCCGCGCCGCGCAGGTCGCCCTTGGTGAGGTGTTCGCGGACTCGGTTGGCGAGCAAGTCCTTGGCGGCATCGACCTTCTGTTTCTGCGCCGCTGCCGCAGCCACTCGTTTCGTCTCCTCGTCGCGCAGCCCCTTGGCGCCCTCGAGGGCGGTGGTCGCCGCCGCCGTGCCGGCGTAGTCCGGATTCTTGCTGAACTCCTCCAGCGCCTTGGCGAGCAGCAGCGGGGCGAGCCCCTTCTCGTTGCGCAGCAGCCGCAACCGTTCGGTCTCGGCGGTTTGCTCGCGGAGCTTGGCTTGGAGCTTGGCTTGCTGCTCCGCACTGACGCCGGTGTGCTTGACCTTTTCGATGGTCTTGGGCTCGCGGGTGGCGAGATAGACCACCGCGCCGATCGCGACCACCGCCATCGCCGCGAAGCCCGCGATCCACGCGCCCTTCTTCGCCGGCGGGCGCAACACAGCCTCGAGCTCCTCGATCAGGTCGTTGGCGCTCTGGTAGCGGTCGTCCGGGTCCTTCTCGACCAGCTTGGCGATGATCGCACTGACCACCGGCGGCACCGACGACTCGACTTTGCTGGCCTCTTCGGGCTCGTCCTTGACGTGCGCGCGCAAGATCTCCCGACTGGACGGTCGTTGGAACAACGTCTTCCCGGTCAGCAGCCGGAAGAACGTGCAACCGAGCGAGTACAGATCGGACCGGTGGTCGAGCGGCTTGTTGAGCGCCTGTTCGGGCGCCATGAAGTGCGGAGTGCCGACGATCCGCCCCTGCTCCTCGGCGTCGGTCATCGCCAGGCCGAGGTCGGCGATCTTCACCGTGCCGTGCGCGTCGACCATCAAGTTGTCGGGCTTGATGTCGCGGTGCACGATCCGCATCGATTCGGCGTACGCCAGGCCGCGCGCGGCGTCGATCACCAGTTGCAGGCAGTCTTCGGTGGGGATCTTGCCGCTGCGCTTGAGGCGGTCCTCCAGCGAGCCGTGCTCCATGATCTCCATCGACAGGAAGTACGTGTCGCCGTCGTGTCCGACGTCGAACACCTGCACCACATTGGGGTGCGAGAGTCGCGCAGCGGCGCGCGCTTCCGCGACGAATCGACCGACGAACTCGGGATTCTGGGTGGTCTCCTTCGGCAGGACCTTCAGCGCGACTTCGCGGTGCAGACTGAGCTGCTCGGCGCGGTACACCGTGCCGTGGCCGCCGCGACCGAGCACGCTGCGGATCTCGTAGCCGCCGAGCACCCCGGTGACGTCCCCCGGACGGCCGGTGTCGGACGGTGCCTTCGGCCGCGGGCCGAACCGCAGGCGCGCCCCGGCGATCTCGATCAGGTCACCGTCGTTCAATCGTGCTGCTTCGGTGTCCTTGCCGTTGAGGGTGAACCGGCCGCCGAGTGCCTTGACGCCGAATCCACCGTTCTTCAGCGCCTTGATCACCAGGTGTTCGCCAGCGACGCCGGGGATCGGCAGCCGCAACGAACTGGTTTCGGCGCTGCCGATCACGACAGAATCACTTTCGGAGAAGGTCAGCGTTTCGCCGCGCTGGGGCCCGTTTTCGACAGTCAGTTCCGCCATGGGTGCCGCGGTCCGCCGGCGCAGGAATCGCGAGAGGGGTCACGCGCAGACCGTGAAGCTCAGTATGACGGAGCCCGACGACCCGCGCCACCATTCGGGTCGAGGTGCAGGGGATTCGCCGCGACCGCTTCGCCGAGGCCGGGCCGAACACCCGTGTCCACGCGCTGGAGCGAGCCTCGGGGCCGGGGCCGCACGACACCGGGATTCTCGCGCCGGGTCTCCGTCTCCGGCCGCGGCCCGGCGATGGCCCGGAGGACTGCGTCCTCTTCCGTCCTGGTCAGGCATCGTTGTCGCGGATTCGCGAAGTTGGGGGGTACGGGGAACGCTTTGCTCCGCCTCGGGGCGTGGCGCGGACCTGGGAGCGCGGCGCAAGGCCTTGGCCTTCGTCGACTTCGGGAGAAACTGCATCGGTGGTACGAGAGTTGTCTAGGGTCGGGCGCCCGCGCGGCATGCTCCCGCGCCCGGCAGCCCTGAAGACCCCACAGCTCCCTGCTCTGTCCAGCCCGATGTTCTCACCGCACTCGCGTTCGCTCCTGCTGATCGGCACGCTCCTCATGGGGTGTGCCAACCCGGCGCGCACCACCCCCGAGGATCCAGCCACCAGGGCCGCCAGCCGTGCCGTTGCGGTGCCGGCCCCACTCGCCGAACTCGGCGGCACCGCGTACGAGGCCGCGGGTCGGATCTCGCTCGCGCCGACCAAGCCGGACCACCACGAAGACCTGCACAACGTCTACTCCCTCAGCTCGGCGATCGTGTCGGGTGGCGAGCCGCACACCGAGGAGGCGTTCCGACGGCTGCAGAAGATGGGGATCCACACCATCCTGTCGGTCGACGGCAAGGTGCCCGATGCCGCGATGGCGGCCAAGTACGGGATGCGCTACGTGCACGTCCCGATCCAGTACAAGGGGATCACCGAGCAGGAGCGGTTGAAGATCGCCAAGACCTTCCGCGACCAGCAGGGACCCTTCTACGTGCACTGTTTCCACGGTCAGCACCGCGGTCCCGCGGCGGCGGCGATCGGACGCTTGGTGCTCGACGGCATCCCCCGCCAACAGGCGATCGCCGAGATGCGACGCTGCGGCACATCGAAGAGCTACGAAGGGCTCTACCAGGTGATCGCCTGTGGCGAGATCCCGAGCGCCGGGCGGACCGAGGCTTTCCGGTGGGATTTCCCGTCCGCGAGTCCGCTGGAGGGGGTCGCCGGCGCGATGGTGCGGATCGCTCGGGCCCACGATCACCTGAAGGCCGCCAGGAAGCACGGTTGGCTCAGGGACCCGGGGCACCCGGACCTGAACTCGCTGAACGAGGTCGCGGTGCTGCAGGGTTTGTTCGACCAAGCGACCAAACTCGACGAGGTGCGCGGAAAGCCGGCCGACTTCCAACAGTGGATGCTGAAGGGTCACGAGCAGGCGGTGGCACTGCAGGCCGCGGTGCAGGCCCTGTCGGGCGGTCGCGGTTCGACCGCCGCCGTTGCCGACGCGTTCCGCAACCTGGAAGGCACCTGCAGCAAGTGCCACAAGAAGTACCGCAACTGACGGTGCGCGCGGTCGCGGCCGCCGCACCAGCGCTGCGGGCAGCTGGTGCGCGCTGCTGCGACTGCTCAGCCGACGGCCAAGTGTAGTTCGCGCAGCTCCCGACTGGCTGCGGTGGCCCGGTGGGGGTGACCGATCTCCACCCCCGACACCCACAGGATGCGGTCGTCTCGATCGACCACCAGGGGCAAGCGGACCCGGTCGAAGCGCGGCACGTGGCGGGCCTGGAAGAAGCGCCGCAGCTCAACCGGGCCGGGGGCCCCGAGCGGCCAGAAGCGATCCCCCGGTTTGGCGGCCCGCACCCGCCACGGGCCAGGTGCGCTCGAAGGATCGAGCCAGGCCGTGTCGCGGTCGCGCCGCCCCGCTGCAGGGTCGACCGCGTGGGTGGCGACCCGCCGCACGGTCACCGACCACTCCGTCGAGCCGAACCGCGTCGGGTCGCCTTCGGCCAGCGGCAGGGCGGTCGGGGGCGCGACCCCTGCTTCCCCGGGATCGAGGAACAGCAGACCCTCGCGGGTCCGCTCCACCAACACCCTACCCGGACCGTCGACCCGCTGTCCCGCGGCCTCGCCGCGCAGAGCGGTGGCCCGCTCGACCCAGCTCCACTCCGGGCGCCGGCCGCTCGAGTGCAGGCGTTCGTGCACCGCGCAGCACGCCTCCTGCAGCACCTGCGGGTCGAGCGCCGGCGGCAGTCGGAGTTCGGCCCGCCAGGGGGTCGGAAAGCGCGCCTGCTGCTCCAGCAGGGTCGCGGCGTGCCCCTGCAATTCCGAGTATCGGGCGCGAGCCTGGCGGAGGATCGTCTGCAGGGAGCGGTCGAACCCGGCGCCGAGCTGTTGGCGCAGGCGCGGCATGAGGGAGTGGCGCAGCGCGTTCCGCGCGTAGCGCAGATCCTGGTTGGTCGGGTCCTCGAGCCACGGCAGCTGCAATTGGCCGACCAGCTCGTGCAGCGCCACCGCTCGGACGCCGAGCAGTGGGCGGACTACCGGGAGGTCCTCGTCGAGTCGACGGAGCTCGGGAATGCCGCAGAGTCCGCGGATCCCGGTGCCCCGCAGCAGGCGGAACAGCAGAGTCTCGAGGTCGTCGTCCGCGTGGTGCGCCGTCAAGACCGCGCACGCCCCGCGCTCGTGCGCCACGCGCCGCAGGGCGTGGTAGCGCGCTTGCCGCAGCGCGGCTTCGTCGGCGGCCACCCCCCGCAGGGCGATCACCGTCAGCGGCACCTCGAGCCGACGACACAGCGTCGCGACGCACGCCGCGGCCGCGCGGCTCCGCGGGTGGATTCGGTGGTCGACGTGGGCTGCGGCGAGCCCGCCCGGTAGTGCACCGCCGCGGGCCAGCGCGCTCGCCACTGCGGCCAGCGCGGTGGAGTCGCGGCCACCCGACAACGCCAACAGCACCGGCGCACCGGCGCCGCCGATGGCATGGCGGCGCAGGCACGCGGCCACGGTTTGCTGCAGCTGGTCGCGGAGTTCCATTGGTACCATCCGACGGGCCGCTATATGTTAGCGCTCTCGATCCGGGCCGGCCGGGCTGGGTGCACGACCCTCGAGCGCTGTTGCCCGCCGACCCACTGCACAGAGTTTTTCCCCCATGGCGATCAGGGTAGCGATCAATGGTTTCGGGCGCATCGGCCGCCTGGTGTTCCGTGTCCTGCAGGAGCGATCCGGCTTCGAAGTGGTGGCGATCAACGATCTGGCTCCCGCCGGTTCGTTGGCGCACCTGCTGAAGTACGACAGCGTGCACGGCCGCTACGGCGGCTCGGTGTCGAGTTCCGAGGGGCAGATGCAGGTCGACGGCAAGACCGTGCGGGTGTTCTCCGAGAAGGACCCGGGGAGCCTGCCGTGGGGCGAGCACAAGATCGACTTCGTGGTCGAGTCCACCGGGTTCTTCGCCACGCAAGAGGCTTGCATGAAGCACGTCAACGCGGGCGCCAAGCGCGTGCTGCTGACCGTGCCGCCCAAGGGCGCGATCGATGCGATGGTGGTGATGGGCGTGAACGAGCACGTGCTCGAGGCCAAGCACCGGGTCATCTCCAACGCGTCCTGCACCACCAACTGTCTGGCGCCGATGGCGAAGGTGCTCCACGAGGCGTTCGGCATCGAGCGCGGTCTGATGACCACCGTGCACGCCTACACCAACGACCAGCGGATCGCCGACATGATCCACAGCGACCTGCGTCGGGCGCGGGCCGGCGCGGCGAACATCATCCCCACGACGACCGGCGCGGCGCGCGCGGTCGGCCAGGTGATTCCGTCGCTCAACGGCAAGCTCGACGGCTTCGCGCTGCGCGTCCCGGTGCCGGACGGCTCGGTGGTGGATCTGGTGGCCAACTTGACCAAACCAGCCAGCAAGGACGAGGTCAACGCGGCGCTGCGCGCTGCCGCGGAGGGGCCGCTCAAGGGGATCCTGTGCTACACCGAGGACCCGATCGTCTCGTCGGACATCGTGCACGACGCGCACAGCTCGGTGGTCGACGGCGCGTCGACCATGTCGATGGACGGCGGCAAGATGGTGAAGGTCGTCAGTTGGTACGACAACGAGTGGGGCTACAGCAACCGCGTGGTCGACCTGATGGCGAAGGCCCACGGCCTCGGCTGATCCTCGACGCGCCAACCGACCGACCGCGACACCGACATGGTCAAGCAGCTCGCCGATCTCGACCTGCGCGACAAGCGCGTACTGGTGCGAGTGGACTTCAACGTGCCGCTGGATGAGCACCGCCAAGTGACCAGCGATGCGCGCATCCGCGCCGCGGTGCCGACGATCCGCGCGATCCTCGAGGCTGGTGGCCGGCCGATCCTGATGTCGCACCTCGGGCGGCCCAAGGGCAAGGTGGTCGAGAGTATGCGGCTGCGTCCCGCGGGGGCGCGGTTGGGTGAGTTGCTCGGCGTGCCGGTCCGCTACTGCGACACCTGCATCGGCCCGGCGGCCGTCGAGGCTTCGCGGGCGCTGCAAGCCGACGAAGTGCTGCTGGTCGAGAACCTCCGGTTCCACCCCGAGGAGACCGACGGCGACCCGGCGTTCGCCAAGTCGTTGGCGGAGCTCGGCGACGTGTACGTCGACGACGCGTTCGGAGCCGCGCACCGCGCGCACGCCAGTGTGTCCGGGGTGCCGGACTACCTGCCCTCGGCCGCCGGCTTGCTGCTCGCCGCGGAGATCCGCGCATTCGATCGTTTGCTCGACGAACCGGCGCGGCCGGTCGTGGCGATCCTGGGCGGGGCCAAGGTCAGCGACAAGCTGCCGGTGATCCGCAACCTGCTCGACAAGGTCGACACGATCCTGGTCGGCGGGGCGATGGCCTACACCTTCCTCGCCGCGCAGGGCATCGAGATCGGTGCGTCGCTGTGCGAGCGCGACTTGCTCGTCGCGGCTGCGGAGACGCTGCGCTTGGCGCAGCAGAAGGGCGTCGACCTGCTGCTGCCGAGCGACCACGTGTGCGCCGCCGAGCTGAAAGCGGACGCGACGACCAGCATCCAGGGGCCGGGCATTCCCGATCCGCTGATGGGCCTGGACATCGGACCGCAGACCGTGGCGCGCTACCGCGCTGCGATCGGGGGTGCCAAGACCATCGTGTGGAACGGGCCGATGGGCGTGTTCGAGATGCGCGCGTTCCGACTCGGCACCGAGCAGATCGCCCAGGCGGTGGCCGATGCCGACGCGTGGTCCCTGGTCGGTGGTGGCGACTCGGTCGCGGCGGTCGAGCTGCTGGGCGTCGGCGATCGCATCGATCACGTCTCGACCGGCGGCGGCGCGAGCCTCGAGCTGCTCGAAGGCAAGGTGCTGCCGGGCATCGCGGCGCTGCGCTGAGGTGGCCGGTCCCGCGGAACGCGCCCCGGCGGCGATCACCATCGCGCCCTCGCTGCTCGCCTGTGACTTCGCTCGGCTGCGCGACGAGATCGCGATGGTCGAGGCGGCAGGGGCCGATTGGCTGCACGTCGACGTGATGGACGGCCACTTCGTCCCCAACCTGACGATCGGCCCGCCGGTGGTCGCGGCGATCCATCAGGCGGCCACCAAGCCGCTCGACGTGCACCTGATGATCACCGACCCGTGGCAGTACGCCGACGCGTTCCTCGACGCCGGCGCCGCGGTGCTGACCTTCCACCTCGAGGTAGCGGAGCGCGGCGACGCGCAGCAGCTGATCGAGCGGATCCGCGGTCGCGGGGCCAAGGCCGGCATGGCGATCAACCCCGATGCCGACGTGCAGCAGCTGCGCCCGTTCTTGCCGCACCTGGACATGGTGCTGGTGATGAGCGTGTTTCCGGGCTTCGGCGGGCAGCGCTTCATGCCCGCGGTGCTCGACAACGTCCGCGCGCTGCGCGGCCCGCTCGGCTTTTCCGGTCTGATCGAGATGGACGGCGGGATCGCCCCCGACACCATCGGCGCGTGTGCCGCTGCCGGCACCGATGTGTTCGTCGCCGGAACCGCGGTGTTCGCCGCGCCCGACGTGCCGGCGCGGATCGCCGAGCTGCGCCGCCTGGCGGCGACGGCGCGGGGGTAGGTTCGCTCGGGACACGGACCGAGCCCGCCCCGTGGTGTCGGTGGTTCCGCGGACTGTCGAAACCCTGGTCGCCCGGCTCGGCTGCGGTGCTACGATCTCCGAGATCCACGAACTCTCATTCGCGACCGCGGCGACACAGGAACAACCATGGCCTGGACCAGGTTCGGCAAGAAGAAGGACATGCCCGGTGGGCTGTGGATCAAGTGCGAGGCGTGCGGCTCGATGCTGTTCCGCAAGGAATTCGAGAGCAAGCACCGGGTGTGCGGGAGCTGCGGCTACCACTTCACCCTGCCAGCGCGCGAGCGCATCGAGTTGACCGCCGACCCGGGCACCTTCGACGAGCTGTTCCTGAAGCTCGAGGCCGAGGACAAGCTGCACTTCGTCGATCGGGTGCCGTACGCCAAGAAACTCAAGGCGACGCAGAAGAAGACCGGCGAGAAGGACGCCTGCGTGACCGGGACCTGCGAGATCAAGGGGCACCCGGTGGTCCTCGCGGTGATGAACTTCGCGTTCATGGGCGGCTCGATGGGCGCGGTGGTCGGCGAGAAGGTCGCGTTGGCGGTCGAGACCGGCATCGAGCGCGATCTGCCGGTGATCCTGATCTCCTGTTCGGGCGGCGCCCGCATGCACGAAGGGCCGATCTCGCTGATGCAGATGGCCAAGACTTGCGCCGCGCTGTCGAAACTCAACGACCGCGGCGGGTTCTCGATCTCGCTGATGACCCACCCGACCACCGGCGGGGTCACCGCGAGCTTCGCGTCGGTGTGCGATGTGCTGCTGGCGGAACCGGGTGCGCTGATCGGCTTCGCCGGTCCACGCGTGATCGCGACCACCATCAAGAAGGAGCTGCCGAAGGGCTTTCAGCGGTCCGAGTTCCTGCTGGAGCGGGGCCAGATCGACCGCATCGTGACCCGTGACCGGATGCGCGACGAACTCGCGCGGTTGGTCGCCTACGCGCGCGGTCTCGACCCGGTCGCCGCCTACGGGCCCTGGGAGCCCAAGCCCCCGGCCCCCGAAGCGCCGCCCAAGCGCGCGCGCGGCGTGATCAAGCGCAAGGCTGCGGCCGAAGAATAGGCGGCTTCCCTCGGGTGGTGCAAAAGCCGATTCGGCCGGTGCTGCCCGAGCCGCCTGCGCCGCGGGTCCACGGCCGCTACAAGGTCGAGGTCGAGGACTTCGCGGTCGAAGAGCTGCCGGCGTACGCGCCGAGCGGATCGGGAACCCACAGTTTCGTGTGGATCGAGAAGCGTGGGCTGTCGACGCTCGACGCGATCGCCCGGCTCGCCGGGGCGGTGGGGGCGAACCAACGGGAGTTCGGCTACGCCGGGCTCAAGGACGCGCAGGCGGTCACCCGGCAGTGGTTGTCGGTGGAGCACGTGGATCCCGAGCGGTTGCGCGGTGTGCAGCTCGAGGGCGTGACGGTGCTCGAGGTTTCGCGGCACGGCAACAAGCTCAAGCCGGGGCACCTGCGCGGCAACCGCTTCTCGATCCTGTTGCGCGGCGCTGCGCCAGAGGATGTGCCGGCGCTGTCCGACAACCTGGCGTGGTGTGCGCGGCGGGGGATCCTGAACTACTTCGGCGAGCAGCGGTTCGGCAAGCGCGGCGCCAATCTCGATCAGGGGCTGCGCATTCTGCAGAGCGCCAAACCCAAGCGCGAGGCGTATCGGTTCGCCCCGCGCATCCTCAAGCTGCTGCTGTCGGCAGTGCAGAGCGAGGTGTTCAATCGGGTGTTGGCGGCGCGCCTCGAGACCTTCGACCGCATCCTCGATGGTGATCTCGCGTTCGTGCACGGCTCGGGCGCGACCTTCACCGTGCACGACCTGCCGGTCGAACAGGCGCGGTGTGACGCGTTCGAGATCTCGCCGACCGGGCCGCTGCCGGGGCCGAAGATGCTGCTCGCCAAGGCCGAGGTCGGCGCACTGGAGGAAGCGGTGCTGCAGGAACTCGAGGTGAGCGCCGAGGCGTTCGGATTCCACCGCTCGATGTCCGGCGGCCGGCGGCCGTTGCGGCTGCCGGTCAGCGCTGCGGACGTGGCCGGCGAGGCGGAGGGGATTCGCGTGCGCTTCGAGCTGCCGGCGGGCGCCTACGCGACGTCGGTGCTCCGCCAGTTGCTGGTCGACTCGCCGTGGTTCGGCACCGCCTGATCGGCCGCGGGGCCCGCCGGGTCAGACGATCTCGATCACGCGGTCGCCGAGCACCACCAGGATCCGGGCGCTGAACGCCAGGACCTTGGCGAGCTCCGGGTGCTGTTGCAGCAGGGCGAAGTACTCGTCGGAGAACGCCTTCACCCGCTGCACGCGGTCCTTCATCTCGGCTCGCAACGCCCCGTCGACCCAGACCCCGCCGATCAGGTGGAAGGTGTGCCCCGCGATGTGCTGCGTCACCATGCCGGCGGCGCCGCGGTCGCGGTCGATTTGCCGGCTGGAAGCCAGTTGCTTGAGCGTGGCGCTGAGGTCCACCGCGTTCTTGCCGACCGGTGCGTCGAAACTGCGGAGTTGGTCGCGTGCCGACTGCTCCGCTCCGCCGACTCGTTCGAACAACTTGCGGATCTCGTCGGCATCCGCCCCGCCCACTTCGCCAGCGCGTCGCAGGTCTTCGCGCAGGCGGCCACTCTGCTCTTTCGACTCCGGATCGAACCGGCCGCGCACCCCGCGGATGTGACCCAGTTTGGCGCCTTCTTCCAGAATCAGGTGCGAAGTGTAGGGGGTGACGATGCCGTGCTCGGCACCCAACCGGCGGATCTCCTGGACCAGCTCGCGGCTCGTGCCGTTGAGCCGCAGCGCGTCGAGCAACGTCGCGATCTTGCGCTGCGCCCACAGCGTCGGAATGAAGTCGTGCGCCGTGCGCTCCGCCGCGAAGTTCGCCTCGTAGACGAACGTCCGTCGATCGCCGCCGACCACGCCGCTGAGGCGGACCGCGTGGCGACCTTGGCCGCGGTAGCGACCCGTCAGCAACAGCCGCTCACCCTGGAACAGGTCCGGTGTGGTGCCGGGCTGGATGTCGAACCCCTCGATCCCGTCGCAGTCGACGCGCACCTTGGTCATCACCGGATGGCTGAGCTTGGTGAACAGCGCCGAGGTCTTCACCTCGATGCTCTCGTCGTCGCGCACGTAGTCGCGGCTGCCGCGGCTCTGCTCGGCAAGCTTGTCGAGCAGGTGCGTGTTCACGTCGTTGCCGACTCCGAACACGAAGATCCTCTGGCCGTCGCGGTTGCAGTCCTTGATCCGGCGCAACAGCGTGTCGGGGTCCGTGGTGTCCACCGTCGGCAAGCCGTCGGTCAGGAACACCGTCATCCGCACCCGGTCGACGTCGTCGGTCCCGCTGGACTTCTGCAGCGCGGCGGTCAGCGCCGCCGCGATGTTGGTGCCGCCCCGAGCCTCCAGCCCGGCAGCGAGTTCCCGTGCCCTGCCCACGTTCTGCGCCGTCGCCATCCGGGGCGCGGGGAACAGCGGACGGGCGTCGGTGGCGAACGGAATCACGTTGAACGTGTCCCGCTCGTCGAGCGAGCCGAGGAAGTAGCGCAGTGCGCCGCGCGCCTGCTCGATCTTCTTCCCGCTCATCGACCCGGAAGTGTCGAGCACGAACTGGATGCACTTCGGCAGCCGCTGGCGGTCGTTCCACGCCAGCTGCGGGGCGACCAGCATCAGGAAGTAGCCATCTCGCCCGGGCTGGCGGTAGGTCAGCACGTCCAAGCCGAAAGTCTGGTCCGAGGTCCCGTAGTGCACCTCGAAGTCGCGTGGTGGCCGACGGGTGCCGTGCAGCTCCAGCGAGGCGCGGGCGCTGTGGTCGCTGCGGCGCACCACGTCGAGCCCGGCGTTGGGCGAGTAGACGTTTCTGATCGGACGCCGCGACTCGATCTGCAGGTCCAGACCGATCCGCTGCGGCGCGTTGCCGTGTGCCGTGGCGGCGCGCACCGGAAACCACCAGCGGAAGCGGCCGGAGGTCTCCGGCAGGATCTGCCGGTAACGCACTTCGACGCGCATCTCGCCTCGCGCGGGGATCGGGAACACCCGGGCGCGCAGGCAACCGGTGCCCATGTACTCCAGCAACCCGGGGTCGCGCCGGCGCCGCACGATGCTCTCGTACACGCCACGGGCGCGGCGGGCGTCGAGCACCTCGCCGTCGACCTGGCGGCCGTTCATCGTCATCGTGAAGCCGTCGGCCGACGCGTCGGCGGGCAAGGGCAAGAGCCACGTGGCCTCGGCGGGGGTCGGGCCGGCGTTGTGGTACACCTGCGCGAGCGTGGTCGTGGCAATACCGTCGACCACACGCACGGAGATCGCGAGGCTCTGGATCGTCAGCCCGCGGGTCGGCGGCACGGGCCGGGAAGGACGGATCGTCCGGGCGCCCGGATCGGGCGGCTGTGGCCCGATGTGCAGGCCCTGACCCGCGAGCGGGGGCAGAACCGCGCCGAGCAGCAGGATGAGTCCGGCGCGGGCCGGGAACGTCGCGGGTCTGGCGGATCTGAGGGTCATCGGCATCGTCGGCTGTCAGCTCGTCTCGGACGTCTGCGGTCGGGGGCTCAGTCGGCGGCAACCACCTCGAACACCTGTTCCCCGAGTACCACCAGGATACGCGTGCTGAAGGCGAACACCTTGGCCAGTTCCGGGTGCTTGTCGAGCAGCTCGAAGTACTCGGTGGAGAACGCCTTCACCTTCTTGACCTTGGTCTCCATGCCCTTGCGGAACGCGCTGTCGACCCACACTCCGCCGATGCGGTGGAAGCTGCGGCCACCGACGCGGTGGATGTCGGCAGACTCGCGCGAACCGTCCACCGTGCGCGACTTCGCCAGCCGGCGGATCGCCAGGCTGTAGTCGAGCGCTTCGGCGCCCGCGGTCGAGTCCTTGGGCTTGCGACGCAGCTCGTCGGCACTGCGGTCCTTGCCGTTGTGTCCCTGCGCGAAGTGGAACGACTTGTCTGCCTTGCCGCCGCTGGCGCCCGGGGTGGTCGGCCCGGAAGGTGGCGGGGCGCCCTGTCCGGGAGCGCTCGGACGCCGCGTGCCGCCGGGGGCGCCGAATCCACCGTCACCGCGCCACCGTCCGCCGCGCCCACCCACGGGTCGCTGCGGCACGCCGCGTGCGTCGGCCAGCTTGGAGCTCTCCTCGAGGATCAGGTGCGAGGTATATGGCGTGACGATCCCGTACTCGGCACCGAGTCGCTTGACCTCGTCGACCAGCTCCTTGTCGTGGCCGTTGAGTCGCAGCGAATCGAGCAGCACCGCCACCTTGCGTTGCGCCCACAGCGTCGGGATGAAGTCGTGCCTGCGCGCTTGGTCCGGAAACGACGCCTCGTACACCAACTCGGTGCGCTTCCCGTCGATCACCCCGCTCAGGTGCACGGCGTGGTGCCCGTCGCCCTTGTATCGGCCGGTCAGCAGCAGGCGGGAGCCCTTGAACAGGTCCGGGGTGTTCTTCGGGTAGATGTCGAAGCCCTCGATCCCCTTGCAGTCGACCCGCACGTCGCTCATCACCGGGTGGCTGAGCTTGGTGAACAGCGCGCCGGTCTTGACCTCGATGTCCTCGTGCTCCCGCACGTAGTCGCGGTCGCCGCGCCCTTGTGCGGCGATCCCGTCGAGCAGCTTGGTGTTCACGTCGTTGCCGACCCCGAACACGAAGATCCGCTGCTTGTGCTGGTTGCTCCGCGCGACGATCTTCAGCAGGGTCGCCGGATCACTGGTGTCGACGGTAGGCATCCCGTCGGTCAGGAACACGGTGATGCCCAGCACGTTGGGCTCGCTCGGTAGGCTCGCGCCCAGCGCGGAGGTGAGCGCTTGTTCGATGTTGGTGCCGCCGCGCGCTTCGAGCTCGTCGATGCGCGCCAGTGCGCGATCCAGGTGCTTGCGCTCGGCGCGGACCGGCGCAGAGAAGCACGGGCGTGCCTCGGTGGCGAACGTGATCACGTTGAACCAGTCCTGCGGCAGCAGCGAGTTGACGAAGAACCGCAGGGCGCGCTTGGCCTGGTCGAGCTTCTTGCCGCTCATCGAGCCGGAGGTGTCGACCACGAAGGTCACGCACTTGGGCAGCGCCTTGCTCCTGTCCCATTCGAGCCGCGGGGACAGCATCAGGACGAAGTAGCCGGGCTGCCCCGGCTTGCGGTAGGTCAACAGGTTGAGCCCGATGGCCTGGTCGGACACCCCGTAGAACACCTCGAGGTCACGCGGTGCCTGCCACGTCCCACTGCGTTCCATCGAGACCCGCGCGTGGTGGTCGTCCCGCCGGGTGATCTCGACTCCCGGCAGCGGCGAGTAGACGTTCTTGAGCGCCGTCTTCGAACGGATGTCGACGTCGAGGCTCAAGCGCTCGGCGCCCTGCCCCGCGACCTTGGCGGCGCGCAGCGGGAAGCTCCAGTGCGCGATGCCGCCGGTCGTCGGCAGGATCTGCCGGTAGCGCACCTCGATCTTCATGTCGCCGCGCGCCGGGATCGGGAAGACGCGCGCCCGCAGGCAGCCATTCCCCAAGTATTCGAGCAGGCCGGGATCCCGCCGCCGCCGCACGATCCCCATGTACACCGAGCGCGCCCGGTCGGCGCTCAGCACCTCGCCGCTGACCTGCTTGCCGTCCATGGTCATGGTGAAGCGGTCCGCGGTGGCGCCGTCGGGGAGCGGCAGGATCCAAACCCCTTCGGCCGGCGTGGAGCCGTGGTTGTGGAACACCTGGGTCAGCTCGGTGGTCGCCGCGCCATCGACGATCTCGGCGCGCACCGCGAGGCTCTTCATGGTGATCCGTGCCGGAGCCGGGCGGCGGATCGGAACGCGCACCGGGGGGTGCACCGGTCGGTCGAGCGGGGGGCGTGGCTCGGGATCGGGGCCGATGTGCAGCCCCTGTGCGGCGGCCGGAAGGGAGAGGATCAGGCTCGCGCCCAGGATCGGAAGGCGGGAAACGGTTGCGCTCATGTCGTTGGTTCTCGTGTCGATCGGCGGCCCGGGATCTCGGCGGCGGGCGAGACGTGCTGCAGCGTGACAGGATCCGGTTCGGTCGAGCTTTTGTCTCGTGGTCGGGATCGGCCGCTCTGGTGGGGGCGATGCGGGAGCCCGGAAGCGGCACCCGGGCCACCGGGTCGGGCAGGCTGGGGCCCGACTCGATGCCGCACGGCTCGCCGCTGCGATCCGGCGGTCGAGTGTGCGAACATGGCGGCATGCGTGCACTCTGGACTGTTGTCGGAGCCCTCTCGCTGCCCGCCGTCCTGCCCGCCCAGGAGGCGGCGCCCGCCGCCGCCGCCGCCGAGCCGCAGCTCCGGGTGCCGCGCGGTTTGACCGGCCCGGTCCCCGGGGCGCCCGGGTTTCGACCAGCCGTTGCGGCGCTCGGTCGCACCCTGTTCGCCGATCCGATCCTGTCGGTCGACCACAAGACCTCGTGCGCCAGCTGCCACCGGCCCGACCACGGGTTCGCCAGCCCCGAGCCGCGGCCCGCCGGGTCGCTCGGCCGGCGGTCGCTGCGCCACGCGCCGACCTTGTTCAACCGCGCGTGGGGCAAGGCGTTCAGTTGGGACGGCAAGGCGCAGACCCTCGAGCGCCAGGTGCTGTTGCCGATCAGCGACCCCAACGAGATGGCCCTGCCGCTGCGCGACGCGGTGGAGCGCGTGCGGCGGAGCCCCGGCTACGGGCCACGCTTCCAAGCCTTGTTCGGCCGCGCGCCGGCCGCCGACGACCTCGCTACGGCGCTGGCCAGCTACCTGCGCACGGTGGTGCACGGGGACACCGTGGTCGACCAGTTCCGCGCCGCGCAGGGCAGCCACCTGACCACCGCCGAACGCGCCGGGTTGTGGATCTTCGAGAGCAAGGGGCGGTGCTGGCGCTGCCACGGCGGTGCGAACTTCACCGACGAGGCGTTCCACAACACCGGTGTGGGTGTGGAAGCTGGCGTGCCGCGTCCTGGACGCATGGCGATCACTCGCCGGGACGCCGACCTCGGTCGGTTCAAGACTCCGACCCTGCGCGGACTCGCGCTCACCCCGCCCTACATGCACGATGGCAGCATTCCGACGCTGCGCGGTGTGGTCGACTTCTACCGGCGCGGTGGCAACCCGAACCGCAACCTCGATCCCGTGCTGCAGCCGGTGTCGCTCACCGACGCCGAGGCGGACAACCTGGTGGCGTTCCTGCGCGCACTGAGCCGGCCCGCGGTGGCGGGCGGCGCCCGGAAGTGAGGGTGCGGGTCGCGGTCGCGGTGCAGGTCGCGGCGACCAACACCGCCGCGCTCGGGTGAGCGCGGCGGCGCTGGGGGCTTATTCGCCCTTCTTCCCGTCGTGCTTGGCGGCACCGGCATCGGTGCCCGCGGGGGCGGTCTTCCCCTTGTTCTTCTCCATCGCGGCGAGCAACGAGTCGACGGCCTCGTCCATGGCGTGTTCGCGGACGTTCTTGAAGCGGATCACCCCGTTCTCGTCGAGCACGTAGATGGTCGGCCAGCCGCTGACATTCCAGGCCGTGGAGATCGGGCCTTGGGTGCCGCCGCCGTTCCAGAACGAGCGCCAGGTGATCTCCTTCTGCTTCATGACCTTCTTGATCTGGTCACGATCGCGGTCCGAGTTGACTCCGATCAGGGCGAACGGCTTGTCCTTCAGTCGTTTCACGAGCGACCGCTCGTGTGGGTACATGGCCCGGCAGGGCCCTCACCAATCGCCCCAGAAGTCGAGCACCACCACCTTGCCGCGGTAGTCGGACAGCTTCATCGGATTGCCGTCGACGTCCTCGCCGACGATGTCCGGCGCGGTCTTGCCGATCGACAGGGAGCGGAGCTCGAACAGGTTCGACTTCGCTGCCGCGCCGAGCGTGCCGCGGTAGTGCGAGAGCTCGGCGAACTCCGGTGTGGACTGCACCTTCTCGTACAGCGTCTCGGCGCGGGCGGCGAGCTTCGCCGGGTCGGCGGAACGCAGGATGTCGACCGCTTCGCGCCCGTAGTACGTCGTGTAGTTCTTGATGACGTCTTCCTTGGCGGTCTTGAGCGTGCGGGCGGTACCCGATTGGTAGCGCAGCGACTCGGCCAGGCTGAAGCACGCCACACCCTTGACCTTCACGTGGGGGCTGCTCTTCATCGCCGTCTCGAGCAGCTTGACCGCCGACGGGGACGGGACGCGCGCCAGCACCTGGCACACTCGATCGAGCGAGGGCCGCTCGATGTGGTTGGTGAGCAGCACCCCGATCGTCTTGTCGAAGTTCGGCCCGGTGGCGGCGCGCTTGCTCACGATCCAGATCGCGGCTTCGGCGGCGGCTTCGCTCTTCGGGTCGTTGGTGATCACCGATTGGAACTTGTCGAACCACTTGGCGGGTTGCGGGCGGGACTGGAGCAGCTTGCTGCGCTCTTCCTTGCTCGCTTCGCGGTACTCCTGCATCCACGCGTTGTTCGCTGCCGTGAATTCCTGCTGCAGTGCCTGCACCCGATCGAGGTCGGAGCCCTTGGCTTCTCCCTCTTGGGCACACGGTGCGCTGGCGAGCAGGAGTGCTGCGACAGCGGCAGCACTTCCAGTCTTGGTCATGGAGATTCCTCCGGATGGGTTGAGAACGGGACCCGGGACGATACCGGAGCCGTGGCTCCGTGGCACCAAAACGCGCGATCGGGGCATTCGAGGAGCGCGTGCATCGAGCCACTGGGCTCGGTCGAGGGACTGCGGGCGGTACCGCTCAGAAGTCGAGGACCCGGCGCAGGAAGGTCCACCGGTCGGCGGCCTCGGCGATGCGCAGTGCCAACGGTTTGCCGGTGCCGTGTCCCGCGTTCCGCTCGACCCGCAGCAGGATCGGGGCCGGCCCGCCCTGCGCGTGCCGCAGCGCCGCCGCGAACTTGTAGCTGTGCGCCGGCAGCACGCGGTCGTCGTGGTCGCCGGTCATCACCAGGGTTGCCGGATAGTGCGTCCCCGGTTGGATGTTGTGCAGGGGCGAGTAGGCGCGCAGCACGGGGAACATCTTCGGGTCGGCGCTGCTGCCGTACTCCGGGATCCACGCGTGGCCGATGGTGAACTCCTGGTAGCGCAGCATGTCGAGCACGCCGACCTCGGGCACCGCCGCGCCGAACAGCGTGGGCTTCTGCGTCATTGCGGCGCCGACCAGCAGACCGCCGTTGCTGCGCCCGCCGATCGCCAGCCGCGCGGGTCGCGTATAGCCGTTGCGCAGCAGGTAGTGGGCCGCCGCGAAGAAGTCGTCGAAGACGTTCTGCTTGCGCTCGCGCATTCCGGCGCGATGCCATGCGTCGCCGTATTCGCTGCCGCCGCGCAGCGAGGGCTGGGCGTACATCCCGCCGAACTCCAGCCAAGCGATCAGTTCGGGGCGGAAGCTCGGCGTCTGCGCGATGTCGAAGCCGCCGTAGCCGTACAGGTAGGTCGGGTTCGCGCCGTCGAGCTGCAGGCCGCGGTCGTGCACCAAGAACATCGGCAACCGCGTTCCATCGCCGCTCTGCAGGAACACCTGCTGCGTGGCGAAGCGTGCCGGCGTGAACGCGACGGCCGGGCGGTGCACCACTTCGAGGGTGCCGGTGCGCGGGTCGAGACCGAGCACCTCGGGTGCGCGCAGAAACGACTGGAAGGTGAAGAAGGCGCGCGTGTCGCCGCGCGCTCCGGTGAGCGCGCCGACGCTGCCCACCTCGGGGAGCGCGACGGTCCGCACCGCGCTGCCATCGAGCATGCAGGTCTTCACCACGTGGTAGGCGTCGTGCAGGTAGACCAGCACCAGGCGATCCGCCACCAGCCGCGCGGCGGCGAGGGTGTCGGTGGATTCCGGCACGCGCGTGATCGCCGGGCCCGGCTTGCTGCTGTCGAGCGCCACCACCCGCCCGCGCGGCGCGCCGTCGCCGGTGAGGAAGTAGAGCGTCGGTCCGTCGTTGCCGAGGAACACGTAGCTGGCCCGCAGTTCGTCGACCAGCGGCCGCGGTGCCGATGGCTTGCCTTCGACCAGATCGACCAACGCCACCCGGTTGCGCGAGTCGGTGCCGGAGCTGACTTCCAGCACCAGCTGCTTGCCGTCGTCGCTCACCCGACCGTCGGCCGCGCGCTCGGGGTGGTCGGGGTCGGCCCACACCGTGACGTCGTCCTGCTGCTGGGTGCCCAACCGATGCAGGCAGTAGCGCGGCGCTTGGTTCACCGCGTGCAGCGCCTTCCCCTCCGCCGGCTCGGGGTAGCGCAGGTAGAAGAAACCCGACCCGTCCGCCAGCCACTCCGGGCTCGAGAACTTCACGAACCGGACCACGTCGTCGCGCAGCGTGCCGCTCGCGACCTCGACGACGCGAATCTCGCGCCAGTCGCTGCCCTTGCGCGCCACCGCCAGGGCGAGCAGCGCGCCGTCGCGGCTGCACGACAGCGAGGTCACCGCGGCCGAGCCGTCGGCCGCGAAGGTTGTCGGGTCGAGGAGCAGGGCGCCGTCGCCGCACGGTCGGTCGCTGCGGACCACCTGTGCTTGGTTTCGCGTTCCGTCCTCCAACATGTGGATCCACTGGTTTCCGGCGCGCAGCGGCGGGGACATCGTGCGCCGGCGCCAGAGCTCCGCGAGTCGGCGGCGGATGGCGTCGCGGTGGGGGCTGCGGGCGAGGAACGCCTCGGTCGCCCGCTGCTGCGCATTGAGGAAGACGCGGGTGCGGGCGCTCTCGGTCGCTTCCAACGCGCGGTAGGGGTCGGGGACGAAGGTGCCGTGGTAGGTGGAACCGGCCGACGGGTCGCCCTGGAACATGGGTGGGGCGTGTTCGGCGACTGCCGATCGTTCGGCGGGCCCGGTGCAGGCGGCCAAGAGGAAAAGTGCGGCACCGCGCGGGGCGCGTCCGGAAAGCAGCATGGAGTGACTTTGGGGCCGCCCGGGCGAGGCGCAAGGGGAATCGTGGGTCGCGGCGGTGGGGCTCTCGGGCGTGGGGCCCGGGTCGGGTGAGCTGGATTCCATGGTGCGCGGTCGGGCGGGCCGATCTTCCGGGGGTGGGGCGAGCCGCGGCGGATTCGGACCGTCGAACGCGCGGTCCGAGCGGTTCACCGCCACGATCCGCGGCCCTCGCGGCTCAAGGAAGCCTTGACCCCTGGCCGATCACGGCTACCGTCTCGGCCCCGCGGTTCGCCGCGGGTGGTCCCCGATAGCTCAGTCGGTAGAGCGGCTGACTGTTAATCAGTAGGTCCGAAGTTCGAGTCTTCGTCGGGGAGCCAATTCCGCTTGATCGAGCGGACGCAACCGCCTCGTGGCTTCGCTGCGAGGCGGTGGCGTGTACGGGGAGTGGGATCGGAATGGCGAGTGCTTCCGAGGGGGGTAGCCGGGCACCCCGTCTCCTTCCAAGCCATCGCGGGCGAGTGCACATGAGCGAGCGCCGCGGAGGATGGACCCGAAACCCAATTCAGATCCCGAGTCAACGTCGCGGGAGTCACGTGGGAATCCCGCTCTCCAGCTCTGGCCTCGGCGCCGTGTGGCTGAAGTGGACGCTGCCAAGCTGTTCCGATTCTTCGGGGTAGAGCTGGTCGCGACAATCGGCTGCGGGTTCGTCGGGAGCATGGCGGTCGCGCCCGATGGCGACCCCTCGAACTTGGCGATGTTCTGGGCTGACATGGGACTGGTCGTGGTCAGTGCGTGGTGGGTGACGGTCCGCGACGCGGCCCAGCGACCGTCTGACCGCGCCATTCGGGAACTGCCGCTGGGGAAGTCGCTGTCCGTGCGAAGGTCCCCGGCGCGCCGATGCTCCCGGACTCGCGCCGCGCTCATCGACAGAGAGTGGGTACCCTGTCCTCCGGCCCGCTCTCGGGCCAGCATTCATGAACCTCCTCGCCACGACCCGCGGGCGCCGATGCCTGTTCGCGTGCCTGTACCTGACGGAAGGCGCACCGATCGGCTTCCTCTGGTGGGCGCTGCCCACCGTGATGCGGAAGTCCGGCGGCGATGTCGACCGCATCGGTGCGGTGCTCGGATTCCTCGTGCTGCCGTGGGCGTGCAAGTTCCTCTGGGCGCCGCTGGTCGACGTGTGCCGCGGGCCCTCGTTCACCTTCCGCGCGTGGATCCTCGGCGCGCAGGTGGCGATGATCGCGACGTTGTTGCCGCTGTTGTGGCTCGACCCGCGGCATTCGATCGGCTGGCTGGTCGGTGCGCTGGTCGTGCACGGCTTCGCCGCGGCGACGCAGGACGTGGCGATCGATGGGCTGGCGGTCGCCACGATCCCGCGGGAAGAGCGCGGGTCGATGAACGGGTGGATGCAGGCCGGGATGATGGTGGGGCGGGCGGGCTTCGGCGGCGGCGGTCTCTTGTTGCGTGAGTGGGCCGGGAACGCGGGGTTGGTGCTCGCGCTGGTCGGCTTGCTCGGCGCGGGGTTGCTGCTAGGACTGTTCTACCGGGACGAGCCCGCGGTCGACCGCGCCGCGACCGAGCATGCGGCCGGGCGGCTGCGCGCATTCCGTGCCAGCCTGCTGGCGGTGGCGCGGAGCCGTGCGACTTGGTTCACCGTGCTGTTCGCGGCCACCGCGGGTGCGGCGTTCGAAGCGGCGGGGGGCCACGCCTCCTCTCTGTTGTTGGACTCTGGCGCAACCGAGGCGGCGGTCGGCAGGTTCTTCTTCGTGCCGCAGCTCGTCGCCGTGGCGCTCGGATCGCTCGTCGGGGGCATGGCCGCAGACCGACTCGGCCACCGGCGCGCGGTGCGCGGGTCCGGCGTTCTGGTCGCCGGCGCGGTGGCCGGGGTCGCGGGGTGTGCCCTCGGCGCGGCGGGGCCATCCATGTTGTCCGTGCTGTTCCCCGCGCTCGCGGGGATGTACTTCGCCATCGGTCTGTTCACCGCGACCAGCTACGCGCTGTTCATGGACCGGACGGACCCGCGTCTCGGCGCCACGCAGTTCAGCGCGTTCATGGGGGCGACGAACCTGTGCGAGGCGTGGTCGGTGGCGCTCGGTGGCGTGCTGATCGCGCGCTACGGCTACGCGACGGCGTTCGGCGCGATGGGTGTGGTCACGCTGGCGGCCTTGTTGTTGCTGACCGGGGATCGTGGTGGTGGAGATGTCGAACGGATTGGTTCGTGAGCGCCGAACGCCCGGCAGGAAGCGGGGAATCCGGTCGCCTGTTACCACATCTGGCCGGAGGTTGGGGTACAAGCGGAAGCATGATGGGAGCCCGTGCCGAGCAACACGCGTCATCTCGTCCGCAGCTGCGTGAAGGGCGTGGGCGGGAGATGACGCGGGGCTGCGCATTGGTCTGCGCGTTGGCGTTTGCCGGGGCGTGCGCGTCACCATCGCGCCCGCCTGCGCAGCAGCCGGAGTTCGCGCGCACCGCACGCCACCCGTACCGAGCTGCGATCGGTGAGAGCGCCATGCCCCGGATCGGCCGGAAACCCCGCCGTTCGGCGGGGCGGGCCCCGTGTTCGCGGGCGGTCGATCTCGGGCTCGAGTGGCTGCGCCGGCAGAAGAATGCCCCGGTCGACCCGCGATCGGTGAGCCAGGAGCTTCTGGTGTACCTCGCTGCAGGCAGCACGACGGGCTTCGGTCCGGATCGGGAACGCGTCGCATCCGCGGTTCGGCAGCTGGCTGCTTGGGCGGACCGGGAGCAACCCACCGTGCAGGCCGGTTCGCGGATGGAAGCCGAGGTGCAGGCCCTGGTGGCCTGGGCCCTGGCCGAGGCGGCGGTGTTGTCCTGCGATCCGCTGGTGACGGTTCTGGCGCGCCCGCCGGTCGAGCGGCTCGCTGCGCAGCACGGCGCGGACGGAACCTGGAGTCTTCGCGGGGCCGAGGGCTCCCCGGGTCGGTTCGCCTGCCAGATCGCCAACCTCGCGCTGCGCGCCGGGGCGGAGCTCGGGATCGTACCGCAACCGGTGGTGTCCGCGGCCCGGGCGGCGGAAGCACGGCGCAAGCCGAGGTCGCTGGCGCCGAGCGTGGAGGTTGCCGCGTGGTTGATGGATGCCGGCAGCGAGGATCTGAGCACGTTCGATTCGTGGGAACGCGAGCGTTGGACCGGTCGTCCGTTCCTGATCCAGCGGGGCTACTTCTTGTTCGCCGCCACCCGGGCGGCGTACCGGGCCGGCGGCCGCTTCTGGGAGCGGTGGGACCAGGTCACTCTGAGGGCGCTGGTCGCCGCGCAGTGTAGGTCCGGACCCGACGCTGGCGCATGGCCCGCGTCGCTCTCCCCCGACGCCGCCAACCCGCACCGCCACACGGCGACATCGGCGTCACTGCTTACTCTGCAGTCGCGATGTCTCTACACGGTGCTCGGACGCTGAATCGCGGCACACTACTCGCTCTCGCCCCTGAGCATCCGCATCCAGATCTCTACCCACCGCTCACGACCGGCCTGATGCGCGCATGCACCGCGTCGCCCACCTTGGCGAGGGTCTCGATCTGCCGCGTGGACGCCGCGGAGCTCGGCATGGTGGTCGGGGGTTACCGCATTCTGCCATTCCCTCCGTGGGCTGCCGCGGACGGGCTGCCGGCGGCCGCATGATTCTCGCGTAGACGAATTGAGATCGGACCGTGCGGCCCGAAACCCGACCCGTGCGAGGCCGTCCGGCTAGTTCCGCAGTCCGGACCTCAGTTGATCGGAATCACGATCGACTCGACCGACGGGACGGCACCCGACACCGCGTCGCCGAACAGGTGGATCCGCATGCGCAGGTACGGCATGCCATCCAGCAGGTCGATCGACGTGGTCCACCCGGTCGCGCCGGCGCCGGTGGGCGAAGTAGCACCCATGAACTCGACGACGATGTTGGTCCCCGTTGGCAGCGACGTGGCCAGCATCGGGGTGTGGTAGTCGGGGTTCGGCACAGGAGCCGCGCGCCACGGGCCCACGGCGACCGAGTCGGGAATCGCGAACTCGAACTGCATGTGCGCCACTGCGTTGTCGCCCTGACCCGAGGTCACGATCGAAGGATCGACCTGCCTGGTCGGTGATCCGCTTTGGTGCACGCGACCGTTGGGTTGCGGCGAACTCAGGACCATCAGCTGCACGGTCTGACCGTTGCTTCCGGTCGGTGTGGTGACCGGGTAGGTCTTGATGTCCAGCAACAGGCTGTCGAAGCCGTTGTAGACGATGCGCTGCTGTGGCTGCGGGTACGCGAGGTAGCCGTCCGGCCGAAGGTCCTGCGGGCGGACCGTGTAGGCGCCGTAGCTCCACTGCCGCGGGGGGTCGCCGACCTTGGGGTTCTGCGCGTAGGTCGTGTTCAGTCCCGAGTTGGGGAACTTCGGCAGCGCCGAGAAGGGGTCGACGGTGTAGTCCGGCACCACGTTGGTGTGTCCGACCGAGATCTCGAACCGCTGGAACGTCGCGTTGGAGACCGAACCGAACGGCCGCCAGCGCATCGCCACGAGCACCTCCTCCTTGCCGGTCGCCCCGAGTTCGGCTGCGCGGTAGACCATCTGCACTCGCGCGCCATTCGGGTTCAGCGGCCCGAGAACGCCCTGCTGGAACACCATCCCCACTTGGGGCTCGACGGTGTGCAGGCGGTAGCGGACCGGTGCGCCCTGCAGCCGGTGGCGTCGCGTCGCGTCGAAGGTCCCGGTGTAGCCCTGGGCGACCGGATCGACGAACTCCTCGGCGAACACGAGGCTGCTCGCGTAGATCGAGGTGCTCTCGCCGTTCGATGCGCGGAACGTGGCATTGGGTGCAGACGGATCGAGGACGATCGCCTGCAGGAACAACGTCACGCCGGCCGGGGTCGTGGTTGGCACGTTCAGTGTGTGCAGGCCGAAGCCACCGGCGTCGAGGGTGCCACTGTGGACCAGGGTCAACGCCGGGCCGAGGTCGAGGAAGATCTCTTCGCCGAGGAGACTCCTTGGCCCGCCGAGGATGTCCGCGTAGCAGGCGAACGGCAGCGACGGCTGTCCGACCACCGCGAACTGCAGTGCGGCGCCGGGCTTGACGGCGGGCGCGACGTGGAAGCCGGGTGCGATCTGCGCGGTGAGCGGCAGCGCGAGGAGGGCGAGTGGTGCAAGCGATCGGAGAATCACGTGAGGGACCTCGGTGGTTGGGGGTGAGCGAGCGATGGACGAGGGAACAACCGAACGTAGCCCGCAGCCGCGGCGCGGCAACCGGGGTTTGCGCGGCGATCCGACGCGGTCTGCAGCGGATCGCGCTTGCTGTTCCCGCTGCGAAACAAGGGAACGTCTTCGGTGCGCGTCGGTCAGTCGGACCGCCCCCAGCAGCGGCGGATTCCCGAGCCTGGATCGAGCAGCAACACGCTCTTCGCCGGGGTCGGCGCGACAGCGCGGGTGCGCTCGTCGGCGGGTTACGTGGGCGCTATCGTGAAGCTCATGAACAGGAAGCCGCGGGCCAAGCGCAAGGAACCTCCGACCGTCGAATCCCCGTCCGCGCTCATCGATGCCCGGATCGCCGAACTCGGTGATTGGCGAGGCGAGATGCTGGCGCGGATCCGCGCGCTGATCCACGAGGCGATCCCCGGGGTGAGCGAGGAGTGGAAGTGGCGTGGCACCCCGGTGTGGTCGCAGCAGGGAATCGTCTGCACCGGGGAGACCTACAAGCAGGTCGTCAAGCTCACTTTCGCGCACGGCGCGTCGTTGAACGATCCGGCGAGCTTGTTCAACTCGAGCCTCGAGGGCAACGTGCGGCGCGCCATCGATCTCCGTGAAGGAGACCGGATCGATGCGCGGAAGTTCAAGGCACTGGTGCGCGCCGCGGCGAAGTGGAATGCCGAGCGGAAAGCGGCCAAGAGTTGACGCAATCACTCCGCCGGGTCGCACGGAACTCGACGCGTGCACCAACACCGGCGACCACCCACCAGCGGTTCACCCGTGGCGGTAGTCCGGGCTACGGGACCTCGACCCAGAACCAGCCGCGCAGATCGCCAGGCCGGAAGCCGGTCGCGGAGTCCATTGGATACCGCGCCGCCAGCGCCTTGCGCACGTCGGGTGCGAGCTGATCCGCTGGGCCGTGGCACAGCGTGCACTGCGGCTGGAGTCGGATCGGGTACAGGGCTCCCAGCGATCCGGAACGACTGCGGAAGATTCGCGGTTCGGCAACCTTGTCGCGCACCGCGTCGGCTGCCCAGATCGGTGCGGCGTTGCTGGGGTTGCGCAGCTTGAACGAAGTTCGGCCGATCGCCACGCCGTGCTCGGCACGAACCGCGGCAGCGATCTCGCCGCTGCGCCGGCTACACACCTCGATCCCGGAAGCGGGGCCGCCCTTGGTAAGCGCCGAGGAGAGCTCCTTCAGCAAGGCGGCAGCCAAGGCGTCGCGAGCCCGCTCCGCCTTGACCTGCTTGCCTTGCAGCGCCGCGACCTGTTCGGTGGAAGCAGGTGTCCAGTCAGGCGGCTCGGCACACGCGCACAGCAGCATTGCGCCGAGCAGCGCGCGGTGACGCCAACGAACCGAGTCGCGATGCAAGGGCCGGCTCGGTTCGTCCTACTGGAACCGGGTGACGATCCCGCCGGTCCACGGACCTGAGGTGGTCGTCCCGGTGCCCACGATGTAGCTGTAGACCCGTCCCACCTTGGGGTAGTTGGGATCGGTGCCGGCCGCGAACTTCACACCGTTGCTCAGTGCGACGCTGCCGCTGTACGGCGCGAACGTCTGGGAGTACAACGGGAAGCCGATCAGGGTCGCGTCGTACTTGATGTTGTCGATCGTGGAGGTGGCCGACCCGGTGGCGTCGGAAGTGCCGAGCGGCAACAGGAAGGTCGTGTCGGTCCGCACGCGCTCGCACCAGCCGGGTACGGGAACGTTCAGGTCCTGCAGGCCGATGTAGGCGGCGATCGGCGCGTTGGCCGGCGCAGCCGTCACCGACTGCTGCAGGCGGAACTTGATCGCGTGGTTGTAGAGGATCGTGTCGTGCGTGAAGGCGGCCGAGCCGATCGTGCAGCCGGTGCCCAGCTTGGTGTTGTTCGAGGCGGTCGGCGCGGCGCTGAACGACCCGCTCGGGACCACGTAGTGGAAGTCGTACGGGTAGTTGGTGAACGCGCTACCGGCGTAGCTGTTCTTGGTGACGCGGACCTCCCACAGGAAGTCCCACACGCCGCCGTGCACGTAGTTGGTGTCGAACGGCACCACGAAGTTGAACGGCGCCGGAGTGGTGGTCGGTGGGTTGGTCCAGTCGGGCGCGTTCACGGTCTTCTTGGTCACCACGTTGGTCGGGGTGCCGACGTAGTTGGCCGAGTGGTTGGTGGTGATCTTGGTCAGGTCGGAGTTGGCGAGGAAGATCTCGACCTCCATGGTGCGGGCGCCGAACTCGGTGTTCGCAGCGGTGACCGCGTCGCGCCGCCAAGCGATGCTCTGGGCGGGAAACACGACGTTGCGCAGCGAGGCGTCGATCTGCTGCCAGGTGAGGCCGAGGCGATTGCCGAGGATGTAGCCGTGGTTGGTGCCTCCCTCGGTGCTCAGGAATCCGTTGGGGCTGGTGACCTGGGCGGTGGCGAAGGCGGGGCAGAGAAGGCCGGCGAGGAGAATGCTCAGCGAGGTTTTGGTCATCGAGGTCAGGCCGCGGAGGCCCGTTTCAGAGGGGAAAGACCTCAGCGATGGTATCGCGACGCAGCGTGCGCGTCGCACTCCGAACCGCGACGCCGCGCGGGTGTGCGCACGGTCGACCGTGCGCCGAGAGTCCGCGGATTCGGGTGTCCCGGCGCCGAGGCGGGTTGTGGCCCGGGCGATTCGTTTGCCGTCTCGAGACCGTGCAAGACGAGTTCCGGGCTTGAAGGGCTGTGGTCTGTGCGGGTACGGGGCCATCTCGGTCGGGGAGCAGGTCCTGGTGCGCGCGATCGCCATGACCGATCGCGCGCGCGGACGGACCTACGGATCGATTACCTGGACCAGCTCGGTGCGCTTGCCGGTCGGCCCGACGGTCAGCACGACGCCGATTCCGGGCGCGTAGAACTTGCGTTCCTCGACCCCCGGTTCGATCGGGGTGAAGTTGCGCGTCTGGACGCAACCGCGGAAGGTCCCGGCCGGCACCGTGACGGTCTCGTTGAGCGACACGACCGTCGCCAGGTCCTCGGCCTCGTTCGGTAGGAACTCCTCGCGGTAGGTCACGCCGACCTTCGGTTGCGCGAGCATCAGGATTCCGGGCTTGGCGCCGTCTTTGCCGATGCGCCACGAGCCGTCGAGATTGTCGAGCAGACCGTCCTCGTAGTTCTTGGCGATCTCGCCGAGGTACCAGACGTTGCCCGCTTGGTCCTGTGCGTACCAATCGATCGTGTCCTCGTGCACTTCGCCATCGACCGAGACGACGTCGCGCACGGTGACGCACTCGTAGTCGCCGACCATGGTGGTCTTGTCGGAAACGGTGATCCGAGTCGTCTCGACCTCCTTGCCGTCGCGGGCCTTGTAGACGAGTGTTCGACCGGGCTTCCACGGCAGGAAGCGGTTGGTGATCTTGGTCGATAGCTTCGCGGGGTCGAGCATCGGCGCGTAGGGTCCGGGCGGCAGGAGCCGCACCACGCGCAGCCGCTCGCGCAGCTGGGCGTTGGCCAGCCGCACGGCCTGGTGGTAGTCCTGCAGGAGTTCGCGGAAGCAGTCGAAGCGGCGCCGGGTCGGGTCGTTCAGGCAGACCGCCGTGCCGACGAAGAACGCCGACTGCGCATCGGCGACCGATGCGATGTGCAGCGCGTGGGCGGTCTCCACGCCGACGCTCTGCGCCGGAGTGGAAGGGCAGCAGAGCAGCGTGAACGCCGCGAGGGATGGGAGCATTGGACAGGAGATTCTCGTGATCATGATGGTTGTCGATGCGGGATGGACTCGATGCCGCAGTGCGGCAGAGATCCTGTAGGCCGAGCCGCTGAGGTTCGGCTGAGCATCGCAACGAGTTCTGGCGAGCACGCGGCGTCCCGCCGCGGTAGTGATCCTCGTCCGCGCTTGCCCGCCCGGACCGTGGGCTGTCGATCGCGGAGCCGTCGGGCTATTGCCGCGGCACCAGGCGAGCTGCGCGGCCCGCCGCGCCAGCGGCGAAGCACGTCCCGTCGCGAGCCGCGCTCACGACGTGGTAGCCCGCGGGGTCGAGTGCCGACCACGTCGCTCCGTCGTCCCGCGACACGTCGGTGCCCGATGGCCCGACCGCGATCCACACCTCAGCACCGGGAAGGAAGGCCGCGCAGGAACGGTACCCGGCCGGAGGCACCTGAGCCGCCGACCAGGTCTTGCCGCCGTCGCGGGTGCACGCCGCGTTCTCGCCGACACGCCGCTCGTGTTGGTAGTCGCCGCCGACCACGACCCCGACGTCGGAGTTGCGGAACGCCAACGAGAAGATGCCGGCGGCTGGACCCGCGCGCAGCGGCGTGGCCACGGCGGCGAAACTCTTGCCGGAGTCGTTCGACACCAGCACCCGTGCGCTGGCGATTCCCGTGCCGATCCACGCCCGTCCGCTCGGGTGGGCGACCAGGCACGTTCCGCTGGCCGCGAAGCCACCTTCGCCGGGGAGCGGTGCCGGCAGGTGTGCGGCTGGAACCGCCTGCCAGGTTCGTCCCCCGTCCTCGGTGCGGAGCACATGGGGTCTTCCGTCCACCGGGTCGCCGAATGCCAAGCCGTGTTGCGCGTCGAAGAACGCAATCGCGTCGAGGAACGCGCGCGGGTCCGCTGCGCGGTAGGTGCAGACGAACGACACTCCGCCGTCGCTGGTGTGGAACAGCGCCGCAGGCTGGCAGGCGAGGCACACGGCGTGCTCGGCGTCGAACCCGTGGATGTCGCGGATGTCCGCGGCCTCCGCGCCCTGCACCCGCCGCACCGCGAAGTGCGCGCCGCCGTCGATCGAGCGCAGGACCGTGCCGCCGCTTCCGCTGAGCCACAGGGTCCGCGCATCGACCACGCTCAAGCCCCGCAGCTGCGCACGGGTTCCGGTGTTCAGCGGCTGCCAGGTGGCTGCGAATGGGCGCGCCGGGTCGGGGCGCGCGGGCGCGTGGCAACCTGCGGCCGCGAGAGCGAGTGCGAAGGCGGACGAGGTCACGGCGTGGAACGCGAGCGATCGCATGTGGGCGAGCTTGCCGTCGGGCGCCGCGTTCGACAACCACGGTGTCGGTCGACTGCATCGCCGGAGCCCGACATCGTTCGAGACGGGTGCGGCGGCGATCCGGGGGAACGAGAACGCCGGAACGCACGACCTGCGCGGCCGCGATGGGGTACAACCGCGGCGCGTCGCGCCCCGGCCGTCTCCCGCCCCGAGCTTCGACGTGTGCTTCCCTTGCCCATGGTTGTCCACATGCCGCGCTTCTTCTCGACCCTGTCCCTGTGCTTGCTCCTCTCGGGTCTCTGCGCGGCGCAACGCCGCAGCGGACCGCGCGATTCCGACCCGAAGCTCGAGCAGTTCACCTTCCGCGTCGAGAAGCTCACCGCCCCGAGCATGGGCGGGCGGCAGCTCGAGTTCGGGGTCTACCTGCCGAAGGGCTACGGCGACTCCAAGCAGGCCAAGCGACGCTACCCGCTGGCGATCTGGCTGCACGGTCTGCGCGGCAGCCTGTGGCGGTTCCACCACGAGGGTGCGGCGGTGCTCGACGAGCTGCGCAAGCAGGGCAAGCTGCCGGACATGATCCTGGTCACGCCGAGCGCCGGTGGCCGCGCGGTCTACATGAACGGACCGCGCAACAAGGAGGAGGACTTGATCCTGGTCGACCTGTGGAAGCACCTGCTGAAGACCTACCGGGTTGCCGAGGCCCGGCATCAGCGGGCGATCCTCGGCGTCAGCATGGGGGCGCTCGGTGCGATGAAGATGGCGTTGAAGAACCCGCTACGGTTCGGTGCCGTCGCGGTGCACTCCTCCCCGGTCCTCCCGGCCGACCCGGAGGACCTCGGTCGGTTCCGGCGCTACGCGGAGTCGATCTTCGGCAACCCGATCGATCGCAAGCAGTGGGCGCGCGAGATCCCGCTGGCGCTGCTGCAGGGGCACGACGCCAAGCTGCTGCACGGTTTGCGCATCTACTTCGATGCCGGGTCCGCAGACCGCTACGGATTCGGCCCGGCCAACGTCGCGTTCAGCAAGCAGCTGGAGAAGCAGGGCATCCAGCACACCTTCCGCCTCATCCAGGGTGGAGGGCATTCGTGGGGCTCGGGGGCGATCCAGAAGGCGATGCGCTGGTCGCTCGAGTTCGTGGGCAAGAGCTTCGCCGCGCCGCTGCCCAAGGGCGACCCGAGCAAGGCCGGGCGCGTTGCACCAGAAGGAGCCAAGCAGGGTGCTGCCGGGAAGTCGACCGGGCAGTCCGCCGAGGAGTCCAAGGGGAAGTCCGCGCAGCAGGCTGCCGGAAAGACCGGGGTGAAGACCGGCGGCAGCTCGGCATCCGACGAGTAGCCTCCGAGTCCGACCTTCGATGACCGGCGAGAACCGCATCCTGCTCGACGCCGCGGCGTTCCTCGACTCCGCACCGGAGTTCGCCGGGATCCGCCGCGCGGACGTGCGTGAGGTCGTGCAACGCTTCCTCAGCGCCTGCTACCTGGATCTGGGCAAGGCGCCGCGGCTGCTCGATGGCGAAGAGCTCGGCAGCTTGTTGTGTGAAGTCCTGCCCCGACACTTCGGCCGCCGGGATCCGCTGGCCGAGATCGCCGAGCCGGTCTGGGCTGCCTACCTCGCGCATCTCGACGAGACGGAGGTGGTGGTCCACGCGTTCGAGCAGCGCCGGGCACTCGACGAACACGCACCCGCGTTTCGCTCCGCGGTCGACAGTGGCGCCGCGCACCGCGAGGGGTTGCCGGCGTCGAACGTCAAGCCGATCGTCAACCGGGCCGAGAAGACCGGGCGCAACGACCCGTGTCCGTGCGGCAGCGGGAAGAAGTTCAAGAAGTGCTGCATGGACCTCGGCGAGGCGTGACGCCGTCGTCCGCTGGCGGTCGGGTTTCCGATTCGGCCGGTCTGGTGAGTGGGGCGGCAGAACTGCCGCACGATGCTGTCGGGATGTGCTGCCGGCGGCTAACGTCGAGCGGATGCCCGACGTGATTGCCGACGGAATGGTGGTTGCCATCCACTTCACCTTGACCCTGGACGACGGCGAAGTCGTCGAGTCGTCCGCCGGCGAGGATCCGGCGCTCTACCTGCACGGCCATGGCAACATCGTGCCCGGCCTCGAGCAGGCGCTGGTCGGCAAGGGAGTCGGCGACCGCTTGTCCGTCTCCGTCCCTCCTGAACTCGGCTTCGGCGAGCACGATGCCCGAGGTCAGATCTCGATGCCGCGCAGCGAGCTGCCGGACGACCTCGAGCTGGAGGTCGGCGAGGAGCTCGCGTTCGATGACGGCGACGGCGGGGCGCAACCCGGGTGGGTCACCGAGATCGACGACGAGACCGTGCACATCGACCTCAATCCACCGCTCGCAGGTGAGACGCTGCACTTCGAGGTCGAGGTGGTGTCGATCCGCAGCGCTTCGGCTGAAGAGCTCGAGCACGGTCACCCGCACGGTCCGGGCGGCCACGCGCACTGACCGAGAGGCGACCGGGGGATAGCTCGCCGGTGCCGCGTCGTCCCGCGTGGCGGCACCAAAAAAAACAGCCCCCGCGTCGCGGGGGCCGAGTCTCAGAGGCGAAGTGGCAGTTGGGTCCTACCAGCGACCACCGCCGCCGCCGCCACCGCGGCGACCGCCACCGCCGTCGTCGCGGCGTCCACCGCCGCCTCCTCCTCCGCCGCCGCGCGGCCGGTCGGTGCGCTGCTGGGCCTCGTTCACCCGCAGCGGCCGGCCGTCCACCTCAGTGCCGTCCATCGCTTGGATGGCGGACTGGGCATCAGCGTCGGTGGCCATCTCCACGAAAGCGAAGCCCCGCGAACGACCGGTGTCCCGGTCGGTCATGATCTGGGCGCTCTTCACGGTGCGGCCGTCTTGCTCGAACAGCGAAATCAGCGTGTCTTCCTGCGTTTCCCAGGAAAGGTTGCCTACATACAGTCTCGTTCCCATTCTCGGTCTGTCTCGTCTCGAATCGATCGGTGCGCACCCCTGGATCGCTGGCGAGGCGGAGGGTGCACGTCGGTCCGCCGGGCAGAGTGTCCCCCGAGCAAAGAGTCGGGGCACGTGGCGTCCGAAGAGCGGTCGGCTCGGTCCAGGCGAGATGGCTCCCCTTCAGACGCCGAGATCGCACCGCACGACCGAACGGAACTCAAGCGGAGCTTGCCAAGAAACTCGCGAAACTTCACCGGGCGGGATCGCTCACCCGGGCCGCCGCAAGATGACCATCCCGGACATCTTGTCTTTCAGGCGGTTGGCGTGCAGGGGCTCGGCACCGATGGCATGCACTTCCCGGTAGGTTCGTCCGACCCAGTGCAGGATCGAGCGGCCGTAGTCGGTGCCGAACAACGGCAGGCCGTACTCTCGCGTCGGCCGGTGCAGCACCACCACGTAGTCCGGTGGGTGGGCCTGCAGCGCCGCGAGGATCGCCTGCTCGCCGAACATGATCACCTCCGGAGGCATGAAGTTGATGTGGCCGGTCGGGTTGCGGCGGCGGGCGAAGTAGTTGACGGTGATCCCCTCCGGCAGCACCAGCACGGTTGCGTCGGGTGGGGTGTGGGCGCGCAACCAAGCGACGCTCTGCGTCAGGTGCCTGGCCATCGCCGATTTGGGGTTGGTGCGAAACGAGTCGGGACCGGGGCCGAGCACCCGACTGGCCTTGCCGAATCGGTCGGCCTCCGTGGCGAGAAACCCGCAGACCGTCAGGCAGAGCAACCCCAGCGAACCGGCGCGGAACACCGCGGCCGAGGCGCCGCGCCGGGCGACCGCGCGCGGTAGCCACGAGAGCAACGCCGCCAGGCCGAGCATGGCCGCCGGCATGGCGAGGGCGAATCCGTAGTGGTGGAAGCGGACGTTGAGCGCGATCTTCAGCAGCAGCGCCGTGGCGAAGGTCGCGAACGCCACTCGGAGCACGTTCCTCGGCGTGGCGCCCCCACGGATCCTGGCGCGGACCAGCGCGCCGAGGATCCCCGCGGTGACCAGCCCGAGCGGGCGGAACGGGTGGGCCCAGGGCACCTCGATGAACAGCAGCAGGGCCGCCGGCGCGACCGCCAGGGCCACCAGGACGGGTGCGGTTGCACGACCGCGCCGGAACGCGAACGCCAACCCGGTGATCAGCAGCAACGCACCGACCAGGTGCGCCGCCCAGAACGCGGTCGCGGCGAGGCTCTTCCCGAGGTCGTCGACCCCCATGCACTCGGCGTAGTAGCGGAGTTGGGCCAGTCGACCGTCGAACAGGTGGACCCAACCGCCGAGCGTGCCACGCCACGCCATCCCCGCCGGCATGGCGGTGGCGAGTAGCGCCCAGGCCGCGGCGACCGGGACCAGCAGACCGATTCCGAGCACCGCCAGCTGCCGGCCGAGTGCCGGCGCCCCGGCCCGTCGGGCACCCGTGGCTACCCCCGCAGCGACCGCCAGCAGTGTGGCGAGGCAGACCTCCGGTTTGGTCAAGAAGCTGCCACCGGCCAGCAGGCCGGCCGCAGTCAGCCAGCGCAACGCGCCGACGCGGGCGAAGCGGGTCACACAGGCGATCGCCGACAGACCGAGTGCCACGCCGTGGGTCGCCTCGTGCGAGTACGGGCTGACCCAATTGAAGTTCGCCATCGGCTCGACCATCTGGAAGGCGAACAGCGACAGGAACGCGATCCCGCCGCACAGCGCGGTCATCCGGTCTGCGAGTTCGGCCAGCAGCCGGTAGAGCAGGGCGGTGACCCCGGCGATCACCGCGTAGTTGGCCAGCGTCAGGGTGCGCAGCGACACCCCCAGGAGCGAGAACCAGGTGGCGTTGACGTACGGCGACAGCGGGCCGTTGAAGTAGGCGATGTCGCGGTAGGGGGCCTCGCCTTCGGTGATCCGCCAGGGCACGTACAGCTCGCGCCCGTAGTCGATGATCGGGTGCATCCAGCCGTCGAGGTTCCACCACAGGAGGGCAGCACCGACCGCCGGGAGAAGCACCGCGGCGAGCCACCGCGGTGGTTGCGTGAGACCCGGATCGTCCGGCTTGCTTGGTGTCGGGGACTCGGGCATGGTGGGCGGCGCACGATAGCGGAAGGCCGCGTTCCGCCCCCCGAACCTTCTCCGACCGCCGCGCATGACCTCCCCCGTGACCTTCGCGCGCTACCTCGCCTGGCGCTGTGCCCTCACGTCTCCCGCGGTCGAACTCGACCTCGCGCACTCCGGTCTGGAGGAGCGCGACCTCGACGCGCTCGCACCGGCGCTGCAGCGCGCGCACTCGGCGATGCAAGAGCTCGAAGCCGGCGCGATCGCCAACCCCGACGAGGGGCGCATGGTCGGGCACTATTGGCTGCGCGATTCGCAGCGGGCGCCGAACGCGGAGCTGCGCGTCGCGATCGAAGCGACTCGCCAGCGGGTCGAGGAGTTCGCGACAGCGGTGCGCGGCGGGGCGATCCGATCGCCCGACGGCCAGACCTTCCGCAAGGTCGTAGTGTGCGGCATCGGCGGCTCGGCGCTGGGGCCGATGCTGGTCGCCGACGCGCTGGCGGATCCCTCGGCGCTCGCCCTCACCGTGCTCGACAACACCGACCCGGCGGGCATCGACCGTGCCCTCCTGCGGGTCGGGTCGCTGAGCGATGCGCTGGTGCTGGTGATCAGCAAGTCGGGTGGTACGCCCGAGACGCGCAACGCGATGGTCGAGGTGGAGCAGGCCTGCGCCGCGCAAGGGCTGTCGTTCGCGCCGCGCGCGGTCGCGATCACCGGCGAAGGCAGCGCACTGTGGCAGCGTGCCGGTGCGGAGGGTTGGTTGGCGGTCCTGCCGATGTGGGACTGGGTCGGTGGGCGTACTTCGGTGTTCTCGGCGGTCGGGTTGTTGCCGGCGGCACTCTGTGGCGTGTCGATCGGCGAGCTGTTGTCCGGCGCGGCGGCGATGGACGCGTGCACCCGCACCCCGGAGCCGCGCGCCAACCCCGCGGCGCTGCTCGCCGCGTTCTGGCACAAGGAAGGCGGCGGCCGTGGCGCACGCGACATGGTGGTGCTGCCGTACCGCGACCAACTGCTGCTGTTCTCCCGCTATCTACAGCAGCTCGTGATGGAATCGCTCGGCAAGGAGCTCGACCGGCACGGGGCGGTGGTGCACCAGGGACTGGCGGTGTACGGCAACAAGGGTTCGACCGACCAGCACGCCTACGTGCAGCAGCTGCGCGAGGGTCTGCACAACTTCTTCGCCGTGTTCGTGCGGGTGCTGCACGACCGGGCGCCGGGTGACGAGCTGCGCGAGGTCGAGCCCGGAACGACCAGCGGGGATTACCTCGACGGCTTCTGGCAGGGCACGCGCCAAGCGCTGCACGAATGCGGACGCAGCTCGGCGACGATCCACCTGGCACAGCTCGATGCAGCGTCGCTCGGCGCGTTGATCGCGCTGTTCGAACGCGCCGTCGGGCTCTACGCCGAGCTGATCGATGTGAACGCCTACCACCAACCCGGGGTGGAGGCGGGCAAGAAGGCGGCGGCGGCGGTGCTCGCGCAGCAACACGCCCTGTGGGCGGCACTCGGCACGACACCGCAGTCGGTGGCCGAACTCGCGCGGTCCGTCGGCGGAGATCCGCTGACCACCTGGTCGGTGCTCCGCCACCTCGCGGCGACCCGCGCCGAGGTTCGGGTCGAAGGTGATCCGTGGCGCGATCCCGGGGCCGTGACGTTCCGGCGGGTCGACCGGCCGTGAGCGACGGTGCGCCGGCGATGCAAGGAGGACCGGACCGCCCGCGCCACCAACCACTGCGACCCGGGCTGCGGCTCGGCAAGTACCGGGTCGGGCGGCGGCTCGGCGCCGGTGGTTACGCGGAGGTGTTCCGCGCCCGGGACACGGTGCAGGAGATCGACGTCGCGCTGAAGGTGCCCAAGGCGAGCGAGTTCGTCCACTGGCTGCGCGAGGAGGCGCGGTTGCACACCCGACTCGAGCACCCCAACATCCTGCCGATCAAGAACGCTGACTGGATCGATGGCCGGTTCGTCATCGTCTGTCCACTGGCCGAGCGCACCCTCGACGAGCGCCTGCGCAATCGGCTGTCGGTGGCGAGCTTCGTCGACCTCGCGTGGCAGATGCTCCAGGCGGTGGCGCACGCGCACACCCACAAGGTCATCCACTGCGACCTGAAGCCCGACAACTTCCTGCTGTTCCCCGATGGAACGGTCAAGCTCTCCGACTTCGGCATCGCGAAGTTGGCGATGCGCACCGTGAAGGGTTCGGGTTTGGGGACGATCGGCTTTATCGCGCCGGAGCAGGCGATGGGGCGGGCGTCGTTCCGTTCCGACGTGTTCTCATTGGGGTTGATCTTCTGGCGGATGCTGAGCGGCAAGCTGCCGGAATGGCCACTCGAGTGGCCGCTGCCCGGACTCGAGCGGGTGCGCCGCAAGGTGCCGGGGCCGCTGGTCGACTTCCTGCGCAAGTCCCTGGAGATCAACCCGCGGCACCGGCACGCCAACGCAGCGGCGATGTTGGCGGGGTTCGAACGGTTGCGCCCAGCGGTGTTGCGTTTCACCCGCCGCGAGGCGCTCAAGCGCCGCCCCGCGACCGACGACCCGAGCTGGGAGGAGTTGCGCCACCGCCAGCTGCTGCGCCGCTTCCGCCGCAAGCTGCGGCTCGATCGCGGGTGCAGCCGGTGCAATGGCCCGATCTCGGAGTTCATGTCGTGTTGTCCCTGGTGTGCGCACCAGCCGGTGTTCGGCAAGGACGAGGTGTCGTTCCCGGCCCGCTGCCCGCGCTGCAAGCGCGGCCGTAAGCTGGACTGGCGTTACTGTGCGTGGTGCCACGGCAAGGCGTTCGCCACGGTGGCGACCCGTACCTACTCCGACCACCGCTACTCCACGCAGTGTTCGACGTGCCGTACGCCCTGGATGCCGTTCATGCGCTACTGTCCTGGCTGCCGGCGGAAGGTGGCCAAGCCGTGGTCCATCGAGGGCAACGACGACAGGTGCCGGCACTGTGGCTGGGGCGTGGTGAACGGGTTCTGGGAGACCTGTCCGTGGTGCAAGAAGTCGTTGAAGTAGGTTGCGGGGCGGAATCGTGGCGGTGAAGTCCGAAGCGTCGCTCTACCTGGCGGTCGATCTGGTCGGTCCGGTGGTGCACGCATTGGAGTGCGGCACCGCGGTGGTGCATTCTCGCGCCGCGCCGATCGACGACCGGACCAACGAGGACGGTGCGGGCGTCCTGCGCCTGGGGGAGGGGCACGTGGTGCTCGCGGTGGCGGACGGGGTGGGCGGTTCGCGCGCCGCCAAGGAAGCCGCCCGGGCGGCGCTCGAGACTCTGGCGGCGACGCTGCAGGCCGGCGGGGCACATTCGGTGCTGGACGCGTTCGACGCGGCCAACCAGGCGGTCTGTGCGCTCGGCCTCGGCGCGGCGACCACCCTGGCCGTGGCCGAGATCCAGGGTGCCGAGCTACGGACCTACCACGTCGGTGACTCGCGGGTGTTGGTGGTCGGTCAACGGGGCAAACGCAAGCACCAGACGGTCGACCACTCTCCGGTCGGCTACGGCGTGGAAGCGGGGCTGATCGACGAGCGGGAGGCGATCGACCACGCCGAACGGCACCTGGTGTCCAACGTGCTCGGCAGCGTGGACATGTCGATCACGGTCGGACCGAAGCTGACGCTCGCGCCGTTCGACACCGTGGCGCTCGGCTCGGATGGGCTGTTCGACAATCTGTACGTCGAGGAGGTCGAAGGGGTGATCCGGCGTGGTGACCTGCAGGAGGCCGCGGCGTCCGCGTTGGCGCGGTGCCGGGAGCGCATGGAGCACCCGCGCGTTGGCGAACCGAGCAAGGTCGACGATGCGACGCTGGTGCTCTACCGGGGCGGGGGGCGCTGACCGCCGGGAACTCCGGGGACCGCCCGAGCCGACGATTCGGTTTGCCGGTGTGCGACGGGTCGGGTAAGACCTACGCGCTCACTAGCCCGGACTACCCATGAGCAACGTCGTGAGGTCGTGCGAGGTTCGGCGAAGCCCGCAGCGACCTCGTGCGAGCGCAGCAGCTCGGTCATGAGCAGTACGGGCCACACGGCAATGCTGACAGGGAGCACACCTTGAACCGGATCGAAGGTCCCGGCCTCACCTACGACGACGTCCTGCTGGTGCCACGCAAGGCCTCGAGCCTGCCGCGCGATGTCGAAACGGTGACCCAATTCTGCCGCGGGGTCTCCCTGCAGATTCCGATCTCCTCCTCGGCGATGGACACCGTCACCGAGGCGCGGTTGGCGGTCGCGTTGGCGCTGCAGGGTGGCATCGGCGTGATCCACAAGAACCTCGGCGTCGCGGAACAGGTGCGCGAGGTGGAGAAGGTCAAGCGCAGCGCCAACGGGGTGATCGTCGACCCGGTGACCTTGCGTCCGGACGCGACCGTCGGCGAGGCCAAGGACTTGATGAAGAACCACCGCATCAGCGGTCTGCCGGTGGTCGACGAGCAGCTGCGAGTCCAAGGGATCCTCACCAGTCGCGACCTGCGGTTCGTCGAGAGCCGCGACACCCTGGTGAAGGACGTGATGACCTCGGTCAATCTGGTCACCGGTCCGCCGGACACCACCCTGGAGCAGGCGCGCAGCAGTTTGCAGCGCAACAAGGTCGAGAAGCTGATCCTGATCGATGGCGACCGCCGGCTGGCCGGACTGATCACCATCAAGGACATCAACATGACCGAGGAATACCCGCGCGCGGCGAAGGACCGCCGCGGGCGGTTGCTGGTCGGCGCGGCGGTCGGGGTCCACGACATGGAGCGGGTCGCCGGGTTGGTGGCCGCTGACTGCGACGTGGTGGTGGTCGACACCGCGCACGGCCACTCGGCAAACGTCATCGACACCGTGCGGGCGATCAAGAGCGCGTTCCCCGACGTGCCAGTGGTGGCGGGCAACGTGGCGACTGCCGAGGGGACGAAGGAGCTCGTCGACGCGGGCGCCGACGGCGTCAAGGTCGGGATCGGGCCGGGTAGCATCTGCACCACCCGCGTGGTCACTGGCGTCGGAGTGCCCCAGTTCACCGCGGTGCAGAGCTGCGCCGAGGTGGCGCGGCCCGCCGGCGTGTCGATCATCGCCGACGGCGGCATCAAGAACTCGGGCGACATCGTCAAGGCGTTGGCGATCGGCGCCGACAGCGTGATGCTGGGTAGCCTGTTCGCCGGGCTCGACGAGTCGCCGGGCGAGGTGATCCTCTACCGCGGGCGCACGTTCAAGTCGGTGCGCGGCATGGGATCGCTCGGAGCGATGGGAGTCGGCAGCGCCGACCGCTACGCGCAGGGCGAGGTGACCGAGACCAGCAAGTTCGTGCCGGAAGGCGTCGAGGGCATGGTGCCGACCCGCGGCACGCTGCCGGAGTTCGTCTACCAACTGGTCGGCGGAATCCGTTCCGGGATGGGTTACTGCGGCGCGCGCGACCTGGCGGAGCTGCGCGCCAACGCGCGCTTCACCCGCATCACCCCGGCGGGCCTGCGCGAGTCCCACCCACACGACATCCAGATCACCAAGGAAGCGCCCAACTACAGCGGAGAGACCAGTTGAGCGCCGGTGCCGGCGGGGTGCTGATCGTCGACTTCGGCGCCCAGTACTGTCAGTTGATCGCGCGTCGCGTGCGCGAGATGGGGGTTTACTCACGCATCACCGTGCCGGAGCGGGCGCTGTTCACCCTCGACAGCATGCGTCCCGGGGCGGTGATCCTGTCGGGTGGCCCGCGCTCGGTCTACGCCCACGATGCGCCGCACCTGCCCGCCGAGATCCTCGAGCGCGGCATTCCCGTGCTCGGCATCTGCTACGGCCTGCAGTGGTTGACCCAGGCTTTGGGCGGTGCGGTGCAGCCCGCGGCGGAGTCGGGGGGCGAGTACGGACGGACCGCGCTCGAGGTCGTCGGAGACCATCCGTTGTTCCGCGGGGTGGCGCGCAACGCCACCGTGTGGATGTCCCACGGCGACAAGGTCGCCGCGCTGCCGGACGGGTTCGTGACGATCGCCCGCAGCACCCCGTGTCCGGTCGCCGCGGCGGCCGACGATGCGCGGCGGCTGTACGGCCTGCAGTTCCATCCCGAGGTGACGCATTCCGAGGGCGGAACCGAGCTGCTGCGCAACTTCGTGGTCGACCTCGCCGGGTGCCCGACCACTTGGCGGCCGCGCAGCATCGTCGAGGACAAGGTCGAGGCGATCCGCGCGCAGGTCGGCGAGGATGGCGAGATCGTGCTCGGGTTGAGCGGTGGGGTCGACTCTTCGGTGGCGGCGGTGCTCATGCACCGTGCGATCGGCGACCGGCTCCACCCGGTGTTCGTCGACAACGGGTTGCTGCGCCAGGGGGAGCGCGATGGCGTCGAGGCGCTGTTCCGCGACCACTACCACATGGACCTCGAGGTGGTCGACGCAAGCCGGCAGTTCCTCGATGGGCTGGCTGGTGTCACCGACCCCGAGCGCAAGCGCAAGATCATCGGACGCATCTTCGTCGAGGTGTTCCAGGAGCGGGCCCGCAGCAAGCGCAAGGCGCACTTCCTCGGGCAGGGAACCCTGTATCCGGACGTGATCGAGTCGGTCGCGGCGCACGGTGGCGCGACGGCCACCATCAAGAGCCACCACAACGTCGGTGGGTTGCCCGAGGACCTCGGGATGGAACTGGTCGAGCCGCTGCGCGATCTGTTCAAGGACGAAGTGCGGGTGGTCGGTCGCGAGCTGGGTCTCCCGGCGGCGCTGGTCGACCGGCAACCGTTCCCCGGGCCCGGGCTGGCGGTGCGGTGTCTCGGTGAGGTCACGGCCGACAAGCTGCGGGCGCTGCGCGAGGCCGACGCGATCGTCCGCCACGAGATCGAGTCGCGTGAGCTGCACCGCGACCTCTGGCAGTACTTCGCGGTGCTCCTGCCGGTCAAGTCGGTCGGGGTGATGGGCGATGCGCGCACCTACGAGAACGCCTGCGCGGTGCGCGTGGTGTCGAGCCAGGACGCGATGACGGCCGACTGGGAGCTGTTGCCGGTCGAAGTCCTGCGGCGCATCAGCAACCGGATCATCAACGAGGTCAAGGGGCTGAATCGCGTCACGTTGGACATCTCGAGCAAGCCGCCGGCCACGATCGAGTGGGAATAGGGGTGGCTCCGGGCATCACCGCGGTCATCCCGGCATTCAACCGCGAGCGGACTCTCGCGCGGGCGATCCGCAGCGTGCTCGCGCAGTCCGAACCGGTCGATGCCGTGCTGGTGGTCGACGACGGCTCGACCGATAGCACGGCAGCCGTGGCCGAGGAGTTCGGCCCGCCGGTGCTGGTGGTGAAGCAATCCAACGGTGGTGCGTCCGCAGCGCGCAACACCGGCGTCGCTCGCGCCGACACGGAGTGGATCGCGTTCCTCGATTCCGACGACTACTGGGAGGCGGGCCACGTCGCCGCGCTGCGCGCTGCGATCTCGGCGACCGGCGGTGCCGCCGAGTTCTACTTCGCCGATATGCAGTGGCCGGTCGAGACCGGCACGACCTCGTTGTTCGGGCTGTGTGCGTTCGCCGCCGCGGCTCCCCACCAGCTGGTCGACGACGCCACCGACTGGGTGATGCTGCGCCGTCAGCCGATGATGCTGCAGGCCAGCGCGATCCGCCGCAGCAGCTACCTCGCGCTCGGCGGGTTGCGTGACGAGCTGCGCAGCCGCCACGACACGCACCTGTTCCTGCGGCTCGGCATCGGGCGCCCGGCGTGTGCGTTGCCGGCGTGCGGAACCGTGATGACTGCCGATGACACCGTGGGCCGCGTCACCGCGGTGCTCGGCGATCAAAAGCGGAGCTACTGGGTCGAGACGGTGGTGATGTACCAGGACGTACTGGCGCAGCACTCGGAACTACCCAGACACCACCGTGCAGAACTCGCCTCGCGTCTGGCCGCCGCGCGGTTGCGGTTGGCGAAGTTCGCGCTGCGCGGTGGAAACCTCGCGGGTGGTGGTTACCACCTGGTGCGCGCGGCGGTGGCCAGCCCGCGCCGTTGGATGGCGGCGGTGCGGCGAAGGCTCGGTGGGGGGTGAGCGGGTGACGTCGACTTCGTCGCGTGGCCGCTGTGGGCGGGCGTGAGGCGAAGACGCTCCGGACCTGCTCCGCCAATTGTCGCCCGCTCGTTCCCTCCATAGCATGAAACGGTCATGCAAGCCGAGGTCGCGATGAGGCTCTCTCAGATCCGCCAGTTCGAACGACGGGACCCGTTCCGGCCGTTCCGCATCTGCGTGTCCGACGGCGCCGAGTACGAGGTGCGCGATCCGAACTTGTTGTTCATCGCTGCCAACTGGGTCATCCTCAACTGCTTCGAGGCGAACACGGAGTTGCCGTCTCGCTCGATCTACCTCGAACCGCTGCACATCACGCGGGTCGAGACGATCGAGGACTGAGGCGAACGGACCTCAGCTCGCCCCGGACTCACTTCGGCGCCTTGAAGCGCGGGCTGTTCACCCAGTCCTTCCACGCCTCCTCCATCGCCTTGTAGTCGACCTTGGCGAACGCGGCCTTGACGGCTGCGGACTGATCGTGCTTCTCCAGTGCCACCTTCTGGTAGGTCGGCAGGATCTGCTCCCAACTCGGGTCGAACTTCTTGCCCATGACCCTGCCGCGGCGCAGGAAGTCGATCATGCCGTAGGCCTGTGCGTAGTAGTAGGCGGCGCGCTGCCCGTAGAACTTGTCCTTGTTCCACGTGACGATGTCCTTGAACGGCACGAAGTCGCCCTTCTTGACCATCAGCTTGACCCACTTGTGGCGCATGTGCGATCCCGCGTAGTACCAGCCGTTGCCGCGCTGCACGTGGGCGCCGAAGAAATCGCCGTGCCCCTCGTCGAACCAACGGTGGAGCTCGGTGCCGAAGTAGGCATCGCAGTACTGATGCCATCCCTCGTGGAACGTCACGGTGTCGGTCGCTCCTTTCGCCCGCATCAGCTTGTCGCCCCCCTGGAACACCACGAGCTCCTTCGATCTCGGTGAGAACCAGCCCACCACGCCGGGCGGCGAGTCGCCGTACTTCTGGAACTGCTCGTAGGTCGCGCAGATGCGGAACACGGAGTACGGCATCTTCATGCCCTTCCGCGGCGGGTAGTAGTCCTGGTAGAGCATGCGCATCGCCTCGAGCTTGGTGACCAGCCGCTTGCAGAACACGTACGCACCCATCTTGGACACGTCCTCCCACGAGTACAGGACGATGTAGCTCGGGGTCGTGAAGTAGTCCCAGCCGCGCAGCGACTGGATGTTCTTCTTGGCGATCTCCAGTGCGGCCTTCTTCTCGTCGGTGTCCGCGTGCTTGTCGCGCCGGGCGCTGTCGGCCAGTTCCGCTTCCTCGGGCGCCAGCGCCCGCGCCGAAGTGATGCAGCGGCGCAAGAAGGTGGCGAACTTGCCGACCGGCTTGTCCCCCTTGGCCAGCGGCATGCTGATGATCAGCGCGACCTCCCGGCTGCCCAGCGTGTACACCGCCGCCGCGTTGTACCAATCGAGCGACGTCCCCGCCTTGGTGAGGTACTCCCAGTGCTTGTAGCCGAGGAACTTGCCGCGTGGCTTGACGACCCTGCCCTTGGTCAAGAAGCGATATGGCTCCTCGGACTTGACCCACTGCTCGAACGACTTCGCCTCTTCACGGATCTTGATGTTGAGCTTCTCGAGCAGCTCCTTGGTCTTCTCGTCTGCCTCTGGATCGGTCTTACCCTTGTCCTTGCCCTTGCCCGGCTCGGCCGCGGCCTTGCCCGGCCCGGTCTTCGGCCCCGTGTCGGTCTTCCACTCCCGGACGTTGGTGTACCACCAGTAGGGCCCCTGCGCGGTCTGCACGTAGTCCTTCTCGTCTTGCGGCCGGAACTTGGCGCGCAGGCTCGGATCGCTGGAATCGAGTCGGATCGGCAGCCGCTTGAGTCGTTTCGAGATCGTGATCTCGATGCCGACGTCGACGATTTTCTCGTCGCGGTACTCCTGGGCGTGCAGCGACGGCGTCAGGGCGAACAGCGACGCGGTGGCGAAACCTACCGGGTGGATGAGCTTGCAGCGCATTTTGACTCGCGGGGTGCTCTCTGCCTCTTCGGGGGTACGGAGACTCCACGCGATCTCGTGGAGGTTGTCAAGGTGCACGAGGGTGCGGGCCCGGAGACCCGTGCACGGCATGCGCAGTCGTGCCCTGCGGTCAGCTCCCCAACCCCATGAGCTCCGACACCGCGCGCATGACATACCACCACAAGGCCGAGAGCAAGGGGACGCTGGTGCGCAGGGAAACGGCGAACACCGTCGGATTGCGTCGCGGGTCACCCAGGCGGTGACCTGCCCAGAAGTAGAGCGGGTAGGCCCAGATCGACGACACGGGGTAGAGCGCGAGCAGCTTGTCGGTCTTGGGGTCGCCGAGCACGAACAGGGCGGCGATCGAAGCGAAGGGCCAGACGAGGAGTCCGAGCCCGTAGATCGCGAGGAGCGCGCGGTAGGTCCTGCGGCGTCGATGCTCGGGTTCCGCTTGCTCCGCGGGCCGTTCCCTGTCCGGAGGATCCACCGCCGCGACAGCGGCGCGCGGACGGTCCTCGGTGTGGAAAACCTGGAGGAGGAGCACGACGAGTACGCCCGCGCCAACAACTGCGAAGCCGACCTCCGGTGGGAACTCCAATGCGTGGCCAGATCGCAGAACGGGCTTCCAGCCGAGCGACCGCGCGTAGGCCACGAAGGCCCCCGCGATCGCCGACAGCGCGACCGCGAGACCTAGCTTGCCGATCCGCCGCGAGAGTCGGTCGCGCAGCAGCACGAAGCCGAGCACGGGTCCGGCGATCACCACGCCGAGCACGAACACCGTGGCGATCACGTTCGCGAACTCGCCCACCTCAGGACTCCCGAGCCAGCGACCAGACCATGAGGACCGCCGCGAGCAGCAGCGGCAGGAGCCCCAGTCCACACGACCAAACGTGACGCCCCTTCGCCAACGCGACGACGCCCCCGACCATGGCGACGACGCCGATCACGACCGTGAGGATCGCGAGTCGCCGGAGCAGCGCCGACTGTCCGGGAGTGGTGTTCGGCGCGCACGCCATGAGGAACACCAGGGTTGTCATGGACGAGACCCCGCCGAGGACGATGCATAGGATCGCGAGCGCGGGCATGTCGGGTCCGCAAGGAAGGGTGAGAGCCGCGAGGGGTGGGCAGAATCGTGCGACTTCCTACCGTCCGGTTGGGTTCGCGGGAAGGAGCAAGTCGGTCCTCCCGTGACGATTCGGGCAACGGGTGCTCCTCTCGACTCGCGGGTCGGGGGTGCCCGATTGACTGCCCACAGACGGCGGGACTACGCTCCCGACACCCTTCGAGCCGGGGCTCTCCGGCTCGACCCTTGGAGCCCCACCTTGCCCCTCATCGAAGCCCCGGCCTCGGATTCGTCCCGGGAATACACGCCGCTCGCGTACCTCCAGGCCTACGACGCCGTCCTCGACGACGACTACGCTTTTGCCGCCTACAAGGAGCTCTACCGCGACAGCGGCGAGTGGTTGGTGCGCATCGTGTCGCGCCACACCGCGGGCGGGAGTTTCGAACCCGAGGCCATGCGCAAGCAGGCGCGCAGCGCGGGAGCTCAGGGGCAGCCCTATTTCGTATGGGGCTACAGTTTCAGCCCATCCGAAGGCGACCCGCGTTGCATCGAGTTCCGGGTCTACCAGAAGGATGGCGTGCCTTCGGAGGTCGAGATCTTCGTCCAGCTCCGCAACGCCGACGGCACGGCGAGTGCACCGGTAATCACGCGCTTCGCGTGGCCGGCGTGACCCGATCGAGAGGGCGCCGCGTGGCACAGTGGATCGTATTCGGCGTGTTCACTGCGTTCGCCGCCGTGATGCTGTACGTGGGGGCCAGCCAGCACTTCGCGCAGCGCCGCTTGCTCGAGCGTGCGGTCCCTGTGTCCGCGAAGGTGACCGTGTCAGAGGTGAGGGGTTCCACTTCGCACGACACGGATCGCCGATTGAATCGCAGTACCAGTACCACGAGCTACACCCCGGAGGTGCGTTTCCGCTACTCGGTGGGTGGTACGGAGCACGAGAGCGATCTGCTCCGACCGAGCATCATCGTGCGGGGCTACGCCTCGCAGAGTGCCGCGCGGGAGGAGCTTCTGCCCTTCCCGGTCGGCGCGCAGGTCACGGCCTACGTCGATCCCGATCTCCCGGACCGGGCCTTCCTGATCCGCGAGCCCTCGAACGGACCGCTGGTGTTCCTGATCGTCGGAGCGCTGATTCCGGTGATCGCTTGGTTCGGCTGCAAGTTGATCTGACCGGTGTTTCGATCCAGGAGGGATTCCAGTGGCGTTCGACGGTACCGAACTCGAGCGAGTCGCTGAGCTCCCGCTCTGGGCACAGGTGCTGATTGCGGCGCGCATGGCGCGCCGCGCCGCGCTCGCCACACCAAACACGGTCTCGGAGAAGACGCGAACGCTGTTCCTCGCCGGCTGTGAAGCGATCGAACTGTGCGCCGTCACGGGGCAGTGGCGGAACTCCGAGAAGCGCACGATGCGGCGCGCGGAAGAGCAGAGCATGCCCGCGCAAGCGTACGCCGCCTCCTGCGTGTTCCACCACGCTGCCGCTGCGACGCACGCCGCCAGCGATTCGCTCGATTTCTCCGCCGCCGAGACGGCGTGCGTGAACTCGGTCTGCAATGCGCTGGTGAGCGCGTGCGAGATCGAGGGCACCAATCCGCTGCAGATTCGCATTCTGGTCGCGGCGGATCTCGACCTGCTGCGCTTTGCCTGCCAGGAGAACCGGATCTCTCGCTACGACCCGCTCGGCTCCGCCGTGCTCGGCCGTCTCCCGCCCGCCGGAGCTCCGTGATGCGTGCCAATCCGCCGGCCGGCGGCAGGCTCAGAACACCGGTCCGAGCCGCAGCTCGGCCGAGTTGGTCGTGACTACTCCCAACGGGTTCACCCCGGGAGCGAACACGCCGAACTGCACGTAGACCGATGGGCTCCACGGTGCGACGCTCCCCGGCACCTGCACTGTCCAGCTCACCTTGCCCCCCAGAGCCGGAATCGTCGGTCCCCAGAGGTTGTCGCTGATGCGCAGGAGACAACCCGGTGCACCGAGGGCGCCGAGGTCGACCGGCGTCGGTAGGCGTCGCAGTCCGAGGATCGCCTGGCCACCGATTGCGTTGGCGGGCAGGTTGCTGGCGTCCAGATTCATCGAGCGGCCGGGTGAAGGCGCGGTTCCGGTGAGGATTGGGGGGCCGGCGGTGCTGGAGCCCGCGCATCCTGTGCCGAACGTCAGGAGTGCCGCGGGCACCGCGTCGAACGTGAGCGTCTGGAGTGCGTGGCCGAGGCCGAGCTGGCCGGTGCTGTTCATCCCGCAGGCATAGGTGTTCCGCGTCGCGCCACGGATGTCGAACGCGAAGCTGTGGAAGCCGCCGCACAGCACGGAGGTGGGCAGGAACGAGAGCGAAACCCTGGTGAGCACGTTGGCCTGCGTGGTCGTGCCGAGGCCGAGCTGTCCGGAGACGTTGTAGCCGCAACTCCAGAGAGTCGAGTTGGTGTCGAGGACCAGTGTGTGGTTTCGGCCCGCGGCGGCGTCGCGCACGAGGTTGGTGTTGGGGAACCTGGTGAAGCTGGTCACGATCCCCACGAGTCCGCCGAGCTGGCTGTTGGCGTTGTACCCGCAGCACCAGAGCTGTGCCGCGTTGTCGATGACCAGCGTGTGGCGACCGGCCGACACGTGCGCGACGTTGGGCATGCTGGCGACCTTGTTCGGGCTCGTTTGCGATCTGTTGTTGCCGAGGCCGAGCTGACCCCAGGAGTTGTAGCCCCAGCCCCAGAGTTGTCCCGTGTTGTCGATCGCCATGACGTGCGCACGGCCCGCGGCCACGGCAGTCACTTGCGGCAGGTTCACCTTCTGCGGTGTGTTGAATCGCGTTGTCGTCGAGCCGATACCGAGTTGGCCGTCGATGTTGTTGCCCCAGGACCACAGCTGTCCCGACGAGTCGAGTGCGAAGCTGGCGTCGTCAGTGGTGAACACCTTGACGACGCTCCCCAGGCCGGCGATCCGCGTCGGAGTGGTTCGGCTCTGGTAGTCACCCAGGCCCAGTTCGCCCGAGGAGTTGCTACCCCACGCGAGCACGGTCCCGTTGAGCTCGACGGCGAGGTAGTGGAAGCGGCCGGCGGCCACGGCGAACGCCTTGCCGATTCCTGGCACGATGGCCGGTGGCACCCCGAACTGCCAGACGTTGCCCGCGGAGTCGACCGCCAGTGTCGTGTTGTATGCTGGGCTGAAGGTCTGTGCGGCGAGCGGGAGTGCGGCCGCGGTGAGTGCGAGGAGGCCGTGGGTGACTCGACTGTGCATGAGGCAATGCAGGATAAGGTGTCCGAGGCTGGGGGACTGCGCAGCTGGAGGTGCGCTTGGGAACCGAAGCTCGGGGTGGGTCGTCGCCGTGGGCGGTCGCGGGGTGAAAAACGACTCGCCCGAGGTTCGTTCACCGGATCACCGCGAGCGGCACCGCGTTGCTCACCGCCTCGATCCCGTTAGCCCCGAGCAGCACGCCCGCCGCATGGAACTCCACTCCGACTAGGCTTGGCTGCGGTGGAATCGGTACTCGGAAGTATCCCGCTCCCACACGATCGAGCTTGACCGACAACCCGGCCGACACGCTGGCGTCGAACAGCGGCGTGTGGGCGATCGGCAGCCGCAGCGTGCCGACGTAGGGAACACTGCGCACCGGGATTCCCGGCCAGTCAGCCGTGGACAGGGCCAGCCAGAAAGTCTGCCCGGGGTTGTCGGGGTAGGACACGTCGAGCTCCGCCGGCTGCCCGGGACGGACGTACGAACGGCGTGGGAACAGGTGATGGGTGGCCAACTCGAACTGTGCCGTCGCCAGCACCCGTTGCCGCCCGAAGTCGGGTGTGATCACCCAGCTGACGGCACCGGCGCCGCTGATGGTTCGGCAACCGCAGCTGTCCGGGAGCGGCCGCCATCTCCCGCCGTCGAGCAGGTAGCACAGCTCGGGGTATTTCCACGAAGGCGGGGTGAAGCCGCTACCCGGGAGCAGCATCATCGCGCCGTGCCGGTGGCTGAAGTAGGGCGTCCCGGTGCCCGGTGGGGTGAGGACGGAATGCTTGGTCCAGATGCGCCCATTCCACTCCCACACCTCGCGCGCCGCGTTGTAGCTGTGGGCGAACAGTAGAATCCGCCTGGAGCGGTGGTCGAACACCAGACGTCCCTGCACCTTCGGCGTCTTCGAACTCACGCTGCGCCAGCCGGTGGTGTAGTCCCACTCCCACGTTCGATCGCGCTCGCCGTACGGCTCGAGGACGAACTTGTCGCGGCGCGGATCGTACGCCCCGAAGTTTCGATACCTCGGGACCGGGGGGCGTCCGGACAGCGGATGCTTGGCCCAATCCGTCCCGTCCCAAGTCCAGATCGCCGCGGACTCCTCCAGCCGCATGAGGATGATCCGTCGGCTCGGCGGGTGGTAGAAGAACACCGACTCGTCGCGGTACCACGGCAGGGTCTTGGGACGGACGCGCGTGAACTGGTTGCCGCGCAGGATCCACATGGCCTGCTCGTAGTTGGCGCCCGTCCCCAAGCCCCCGTAGTAGACGATTTCGTCGCGTGCATCGTCGTGGGCGACGTTCCAGGCATTCGGGAGTGGAGCGCTGACGCGATCGAGCAGCACCCAGCCGTCATTGTCGAGAGTCCAGGTCTGTGCGCCGAACTGCGGGTCGCGGTCGTCGATGCCGAGCATCAGCAGCCGGCCGCGGGCTTGGTCCGTGACGGCGAAAGTGTAGCCGACCGGCGGGGTGATCCGTGGGCGGAGCCGGGTCCAGCGCTGCCCGTCCCAGGCCCATGTGGGTTTGGGGTCGTCGTCGCGGCCGCCACCGTGCGCGATCACCGCGTTTCGCTTCGGATCGAACGCGAGTGCCGACGCCAACTGCGCTGGAGGTTGGACTGGTCTGATGAGGGTCACCCAGTTGGCCCCGTTCCACTCCTGGACTTCACTGCCGGCGTAGAACCCGCCGCGCGAGCCGCCGAACATCATCACGCGGTTGGTAGTTGGATTGAACGCCATCGCGTGGCTGAACCGCGGCCACGGGAGGTTCGTGGGATACCACTCCGTCCAATCGTTGCCGTCCCAAACCCAGGTGTCGCCCAGAGTGGTCCAGATGTCGGGGGTTCCCCCGAACAGCACGATCTGCTTGCGCACCGGGTCGCTGGCCATGGCGGTCATTCGACCCGAAGGCGAGCGAGACGGACTCAGCTGGCGCCAGTCGTTGCCGTCCCACTCCCAGGTGTCGCCGAGGTGTGGGCCGCCGCGCTTGCCCCTGGCGATGCCGCCGAACAGGATCACCGTTTTGCGCACATGGCAGTAGGCCATCGCGGCGGCGGCGCGCGGTGGGGGGGAGGTGCGCGGCAGCCGCTTCCTCCAGCTGTTCCCGTCCCATTCCCATGTGGTCCGCTCCGCGCCGAGCGTCACGGCAACGCCCCGGACCGGGTCGAATGCGACGCCGTTGAGGTGTCCGTACATGAACTCGATGGGTCGCCACTGTGTCGCCGGGGCGAGCAGCGGTTTCGAGCTGCCGCTCGTGAGTTGGGCGGCGAGGCCGGAGGAAAGGGGAACGACGCCGACGCCGATCAAGGCGACGGTGGCGAACCTCGGCGCATGCGGCCGTCTGCGCGGGCGGCAGGTCACGGGTTTCCGCGATCGGCGGTGGGAACCAGTGGGGTGTCTCCGAGGTTCGTCGCACATGTCGACGGATCGTGCGGTCGGAGACACTCCATTACGTGCTGCCTGCGTCCCTAGCCCGCGCTTCCTGCGATGCATGCCGTTCTCCGGGTTCGATGTGCGTTGACTCGCACTGCGCAGCTTGGCAAGCATGCGCCGACGATTCAACGCCGGGACGCACGTGCGAGTTCGCTCGCTGGTGCCGCACGACACCAGTGTGCGGGTTCGCACGGATCGGGTGAGCGACGACCAGGCTGTGGCGTTCTACCCTTGATTCGGATGGTGGAGGGTGCGATCAGCGTCGAAGGTTCTGGACGGTTCACCGGCAGCGTCTGACCCTGCCGACACGCAATGTCCTTCGAGCATCGACTTGGCCGCGACTGGCAACGCGAGCCTCGACGACTGTGTGCTCGACGGCAACGTAGCTGCGCGAGGAGTCGTCTTGGGCGCGCCGTGGACGACGCGGACCTGCTCTGGCCGCACCTGGTCACCGCCTGCGTATCGAGACCTTCCAGTGCCGCGTCGTGCACGCCAGGGATCACGTCCAGGTGCCGGGCGCGGGCGGCACCACTCCCGAGGCAACGTCCCCTCACTCGGCGGGAGGATGAAGCCCTCGAGTTCGGTCCAGGGGGGCTTCGGGGTGCAGTTCGGTCACGTGGGTCGTGATCGCGCCCAATGGGTTCACACCGAGCGCGAACCCGGCGAACTGCACGGGGGGTTCGGCCCACACCGTCGACGGCTGCTACAGGGAGATCACGATCCCGTCGCGGATGGTCAACGAGAACCCATTGTCGCCCATGACGTAGTTCCAGGACTCCGTACCGTTCTGACGGACGCCGATGTCGCGCGGTTTACCGAGATGGCGGATCACCGCCGCACGGTCCATCAGCAAGAACTCGCGCAGGAGCTCTTGCTGCTGCTCGTCGCCTTCCTGAATCGCCTGCAAGACCCGCTGCACATTGGCCCGCGCTCGCTTCGACTCGACTGCCGCGGCCAGGTCGTAGAGTGCGCCGCTGCCGGTCGGGAGTGGTGGCCCGGCGAGCGGAGTCCGCACCTCCCTGCTCGTGTGCGGCGCACGCGCGTTCGACGAGGTGTCGACGGCTGGTGGCCCCTGGGTCGTCGTGGGGTGGTGGCTCTGGTCCGTCGTTCCCCGTGCTGGGTGCTCGGCCAGCGCGGTCAGTGCGCGCTCCAGAGACTCGATGGTGCGGCGGAGCGCGGTGACGTCGTTTGCTTCTTCGCGCGGCGCGGGGAGTGGCACGGTCCTGAGCCCGCCGATTGCGAGTGCGATCCAGACCAGTGCGCCCAGGATCATCACGTTCACCATCAAGCACAAGGGATCACGATCGTTGCGAGCGAAGTCCTTCATCCGGTCGAGGATACTCCGACGGAAGAAGTTCCACGATCCGCACGGATCACGGTGACACCTGCGGCAGTCTCGCGGCACAGGCCGGCGCCCGATGCCCTCGATGATCCATGAACTGCTGGTCGCGCTGTTTCGCGGGTCCCCCTCGCTGGCCCCGAGTCTGCTTGTGCGCATGGGTGTGGCGGTGCCGTCGCACAGCGCGGTGGAGCTACGCGACGCCACCCTGCCGGAGCCAGTCCCTCCGGAGCGGCGCGCCGACGCGGTGCTGGTGCTGCGGGAGGGCTCGGTGGTGTGTGCGGTGATCGTGGAGGTGCAACTGCACCGGGATCGCGACAAGGCATGGGTCTGGCCGGTGTACGTCGCACTGGTGCGTCAGCGTGAGCGCTGCCCTGTCGTGCTACTGGTGGTGGCGCCGACCCAGGCGATTGCGGATTGGGCGCGTGAGCCGATCGTGCTCGGACCGTTGGCGCAGCTCCAACCGGTGGTGTTGGGTCCGGAGGACATCCCGCGACTGAGTGGCTTGGAGCACGAAGACTCTCCGGCGGTGACGGTGCTTGCGGCAATGGCGCACGCCGCAGAAGACGCCACGGGGAAGTTGGCCGAGCGGGGCATCGTGGCCGCGCGGCAGCTCGACGACGGTCATGGTGTCGACTACGCTGACTGGATCATCTCGTCGCTGGGCCCGGGGCTGCAGGCGGCGATCGGAGAATGGATGAAGACCAACTACGTGTACCAGTCCGAGTTCGCCAGGGAGTACTACGCCAGGGGCCGCGAGGAAGGCCGCGAGGTCGGCCGTGAGGAAGGCCGCGAGGTCGGCCGCGAGGAAGGTCGCCAGATGCTCGACGACGCTCGTCGCGAGTTGGTTCATGTGCGACTCCGCGCCCTCGGGGTCACGCTCGATGCGGCTCGCGGGCAGCGGCTCCAGAGTACGGCGGGATCACTGCTCGAGGAGCTGGTGTTGTCCGTGGTCCGCGCAGACCACGCGGACGCGGCGTTGCTGGAGTTCGACCGACTGCTGGCCTGAGCCGAGCCCCTCGCTGGGCATTCCCGACCGGTGTGCCTGGGCCACCCGGACGGGATCGGCCGCGCTACGGCGCCGGTCCGGGGTTCAGTAGTCCTTGCGGTACTTGTCCCACATCGCCAGCGTCCACGGCTCCCAGGAGGTCATCCAACTAGGATCGTTGTTGCCGCGGCTGGTCGGGATGTAGCGGTCCATGTAGTCGAAGAACGGCTCATGATTCCACAAGCCGCGCGCCTTCATCATCAGCGCGGAGAGCATGAAGCCCTTCCACACATTGGCGGTGCAGCAGCGTCGATAGGACGCGGACCAGCTCGAGGAGTCGGCGCTCGGCCGGTATGCGTGCCGGATACCCCACTCCGGCATGCCCTTGTGGCTGGCGTTGTAGCCACCGTAGCCCTGGTTGTAGATCCCCGGACTGGTCTCCTCGACGTAGAACGTCTGCTGGTCCTCGCCGAACGCGACGCTGCGGAACCCCACCGTCTGCATGTGCTGGTCACCGAGCACCAGGCCGGCGAAGATGATCGGCCATTTGCGGCCGCTGGCGGTCCCGCCGTCGGCGTACCAGTTGCCCTGGCCGCCGTCGTCGACCACTCCGGACAGGTCGATGCCGAGCTGGACATAGCGGATCAGCAGCGTCTGCTTCTGCTGGTCGGTGAAGTTGCATTGCAGCATCAGCGCGGCGATCTCGGCGTCGCTCGCATGATCGCGCTGGTAGCCCTTCATGTTGTCGGTGGGGTGCTGGTAGATGTTCACCCAACCGGAGAAGTAGTCGAGCCACGGCCGCTCGAGCCAGCTCTCCACCGTGCTCAGCGCTGGGGTTCCACTGGCAGGGTCGAGCTTCTTCAACAGCGAATAGTTGAGTTGGTTGACGTGGAACTTGCTGGTCTTGTCGCTGCCGCAGTAGGGCGGGCGGAACGCCCCGGTGGCTGGTGCCTTGTCGACCACGGTCAGGATCGAGCAACCCTTCAACTGCGGCTTCTGATGACCGGCGTCGAGACTGATGGTCGAGACCAACGACGAGTGCGCGGCGACGGTCAGCGGCTTGCTCGCCGACACGTCGAGTGCCACGTTCATGCTGTCCTTGTAGGGGCAGTAGTCCATCTCGCTGTCGTAGCCCTGGTCCCAGCTGGTGCGCGGGGTCGGGTTGATCTGCGAGCCGTTCTTGATGCGACCACCGGAGCGCGACGGCGGGTCGATGTCGATCACCTTGATGGGGCCGATCACCCACCAGTCGCCATTGGCGTACTGGCCGACGTCGTAGGCCTTGTCGAAGGTCCAGGTGATGCCGAACTGGCTGATCGAGGTGCGCTTGTTGCCGCTCGGCAGCTTGTCGGTCCGGAACGTGAGGTCGCCGCTGCTCGCCGAGTTGTTCTTGGCGTCCGCAGAAGTGACGCGGAAGTGGTACAGAGTGTCCGGCGACAGGCCGGTCAGCACCGTCTGATGACTGGTGACCAACCCTTGCGAACCCTTGCTGCCCAGCTCGTACCCGGTGGTCGTGCCGTAGCGAACCAGGCTGGTCGCCGGTTCGTCCGTGTTCCAGGTGATGGTCGCCGAGTCCGTGCCGACGCCAGCGGCGATGTCGCGAATCTGCGGCGGCGTGGTGTCTGGCGCGGCGGTGGTGTCGAAGGTCGCGTCGGCGGTCGTGCTGACGTTGAGGAACAGGTCGGTGACGTGGACGCGGAAATGGTAGGTTGTCGACGGCGTCAGCCCACTGATGGTCGTGTCGTGTCGCGTCAGCCACTTGTTGCCGAGCACGATCGGCTGGTAGGTGGTCGTGCGCCCGTACTCGATCCCGTGGAGCGCCGGCTCATCGGTCTCCCAGGTCAATCGAACCGAGTCATGACCGGGAATGACCACCAGTTTCGTGATCTTGGGCGCGGTGGTGTCCGGCTCGGTGGTGGTGGTGAAGACCCGATCGGCGGTCCGCGCTTCGTTGTTCGAGGGGTCGACCGAGACCACCGTGAAGTGGTACGCGGTGTTCGGGGCCAGCCCTTCGATCTTGATGCTGTGATCGGTCACCCGCAGCGGGTCGACCAGCGTCGCGATCTCGTACGCCTCGGTGGTGCCGAAGGCGAGTGCCGAGGTCGCGAGCTCGTCGGTCTGCCAGGTGACCACCGCGGAGTTGAGCCCCGGAGTAGTGCGAACCTCGCTGATCGACGGGGGGGTGATGTCGTTGTTGTTGGGCGTGCCCCCGCCGCGCGTGCCTCCCCCGGCGTCGCCACCTCCGGCGCTGCATCCCGCGAGCAGCAGCGCTGCAGCGAGGAGATGTCGCCGCAGCGCCGGAGAAGGCTCCGCGGCAGCGCACGTGAGGTGCGTGGAATGAGTGGGCGTCGAGGTCGTTCGGTGTGCGTGTGCCATGATGCTGTCGGGCGCTCCCGTTCCTGCGTTCCGCATCGGCACACCGCATGTGTGTTGCGCAATCCACCGGGGAATCGTCTCGGATCGGGATCGCCCTCCGAGCGTCCCGCGCGTTGATGCCCCGTCGGCGTCGGGGACGCACGGCACTCCTGGGTGCCGGACCATGGATCCTCGACCGCAATTCGCGGTGGGGTGGACTGGTGCCCGCGAGCACTGGGCCGTATGCTCCCTCCTTCGCCCACCCTGCCGGGCGTTCCACTCGCCGTTGACCGGGAGAACCGACGTGTTTGCGCCACGTCCAGGGGAGGGGTTCGCCCGCGGGTGTCGGAAAGCCGAGGTAGACCTGTCTCGATGCTCCAGACCAACCACCGCACCTTCGAGAACCTGATCGCGACCTGCGACCTTCTGGTCGTGGCCGGCGCGGTCGTGCTCGGTGGTGACCTCGGGTGGCGGGTTCTGGGCAGCACGCCGACCACCCTGGGGGGCGGCGCGGTACTAGGGCAGGCAGCGATCGCTGCGGCGTGCTGGCTGGGAATGTCCTGGCGGCTCGAGTTCTACCAATCGCGCCGTGCGCAGCGACACCTGCGCGAGCTGCAGACGCTGTTCGAGGTGCTGTTGTTGGGGCTCGGCGTCGCCAGCCTGATCGGCGTCGCGGTCTGGGGTGCGCTGGCGTTCCAGCCGCTGTTCACCTTCCCGGTGGCGTTTGCCGGCATCGGCTCGCTGCGGCTGGGGGTCCGTGTGCTGCTGCGGAACTTGCGCTTCCACGGGCGCAACTTCCGGCGCGTCTGCATCGTCGGTCGCGGTCGTGCGGCGCGCGAGTTGTGCCAGCGGCTGATCAGCAACCCGCACTACGGGATCCGCGTCGTGGGGTCGTTCTACTTCAGCGATCGGATTGCTCCCCCGCTCGACGCGGTGCCGTGCTTCGGCGCCACCAGCAAGCTCACGTCGGTGCTCGCCCAAGAACCGGTCGACTCGGTGATCGTCTGCCCGGCGATCGCCGCGCGCACCGGCGAGGTCCAGGAAGTATTCGACGCGTGCGAAGAGGCGGGGATCGCATGCTACTTCGCGCCGGACTTCTTCACGATGCGCAACTTGCAGTCGTCGGTCGCCTGGTTCGGCGACCTACCGGCGCTCAAGTTCCACCGTGGCGGCGCGGGACCGTTCCGGTTCGCTTTGAAGCGCGCGATGGACATCGGTGGGTCGCTCGCCGGGCTGATCCTCGGAGCTCCGGTCATGCTCGCCTGCGCAGCGGCGATCAAGCTGCGCGATGGCGGTCCGGTGCTGTTCCGGCAGCAGCGGGTCGGCATGCAGGGCAAGGTGTTCCAGTGCTACAAGTTCCGCAGCATGACCACCGACGCGGACGAGCGCAAGGCGGACCTGGCCGCGCTCAACGAGGCAGAGGGCGGGGTGGTGTTCAAGATCCGCAAGGACCCACGAGTCACCTCTGTGGGGCGGGTGCTGCGCAAGTACAGCCTCGACGAACTACCGCAGCTGTTCAACGTGCTGAAGGGCGACATGAGCCTCGTCGGGCCGCGCCCGCCGGTGCCCTCCGAAGTGGCGCGCTACGAGTGGTGGCAGCGGCGACGCATCTCGGTCCGCCCCGGGTTGACCTGTGTCTGGCAGGTGTGGGGCCGCAACAAGGTCTCGTTCAAGCGCTGGGTCGAGATGGACCTGTACTACATCGACAACTGGTCGCTGTGGTTGGACATCAAGCTGATCCTGCACACCTTCCGCAGCGTGTTCACCGGTACCGGGATGTAAGAGAGAGCGTGGGGGAAGGGAGGGAGACGGTGACCGACGGCGACCGACGCGCGCAGCCGGACGTGCTGTGTTTTGCCGGGCAGGACTGGTGGTATCACAACCGGGCGCACTCGGATTTCCAGCTGATGTTGCAGTTGGCGAAGACCCATCGGGTGCTGCTGGTCAACAGCATCGGCATGCGGATGCCGTCCCGTGGCAAGAGCCAGAAGGTGCTGCAGAAGATCTGGCGGAAGCTGAAGAGCATCCTCCGCTTCCTGCGCCGCCCGCGGCCCGACCTGCCGAACTTCCACGTGCTGTCGCCGCTGGTGTTTCCCGCCTACGGGGTACCGTGGTTGCGCGGCTTTGCCGCATGGCTGGTGCGCGCGCAGGTGCGCGCGGTGGCGTGGTGGATCGGAGTCTCGCGACCGGCAGTGGTGATCACCGTGCCCACCGCCTGGGACGTGGTGCGTCGGTTGCCCCGGCAGTGCGTGTTCTACAACCGCTCGGACAAGCACTCGGACTTCAAGGAAGCCGACAACGCGTTCATCGCCTCGTTGGAACACGAGCTGTTCGCGCACGCCGACCACACCTTGTACGTCAGCGAGACGCTGTTGGCCGACGAGGCGGAGCACACCGGGGAGCGCGCGGTGTTCCTCGACCACGGCGTAGACCTCGAGCGGTTCTCGGCGGACGGCTTGGCGGAGCCGGCTGACCTGGCGGCGATTCCGCGGCCTCGGGTCGGCTTCCTCGGCGGCCTGCGCGACCACCTGGTCGACATGCCGTTGTTGGCCGCGGTCGCGCGCGCGTTGCCGGACGTCCAGCTGGTGCTGGTCGGCGACGTGCCGGGTGACGTCGGTCCGCTCGACGGGCTGCCCAACGTCCACTTCCTCGGCTTCAAGGACCACGCCGCGATCCCGGCCTACGGCGCCTGGCTCGACGTCGGCCTGATGCCCTACCGGGACACGCCGTGGATCCGCGCCTGCAACCCGATCAAGCTGAAGGAGTACCTGGCACTCGGATTAGAGGTGGTCAGCACCGACTTCCCGGCCGCCCGGCGCTACGCCGCGCACATCGCGATCGCCGCCGGCCACGCGGAGTTCGTGGCCGGGGTGCAGCAGGCGGTCGCGGTTGCCGATGAAGGGCGTAGGGCGGAGCGCCGCGTGCTCGCACGGCGGCTGCTGGCGGCCGATACTTGGGCAGCCAAGGCCGAAGTGCTGGAGCGTCTGATGCAACCCGGTGCCGCCGCCGACTCCCCACGAACCACTGGCAAACCTCGAGGAACCCCTGAGCGCACCTCTCACCGCTCCGCCGCCCGCTGACGTGTCCGCTTCGCTCGACGAAGTCCCGACCCGTGCGCTGTTCGGCGTGACGATCCACGCCGTCACCATGGCGCAGATGGTCGAGCTGTGTGCCGCCGCGGTCCGTCGAGAACAGCGCCTGGTGGTGGGCGCGGTGAACGCCGCCAAGGTGGTGAAGATGCGCCGCGATCCCGAACTCGCCGCCGCGGTCCGCGGTTGCGACGTGGTGATCGCCGACGGAGCTTCGCTGGTGTGGGCCAGCCGCATCCTGCGTCAGCCGCTACCGGAACGGGTGGCCGGGATCGACTTGTTCACCGAGCTCTTGGCTCGCGCCGAACGCGATGGCTCCTCGGTCTACCTGCTCGGCGCGACTGCCGAAGTGCAGAAGGGACTGCGCGCCGAGCTCGATCGCCGCCACCCCGACCTGGTCATCGCGGGAGCACGCGACGGCTACTTCGCAGCCGAGCAGGCCGGCGAGGTTGCCGCGGCAGTCCGCGCGAGCGGCGCCGACTACTTGTTCGTCGGGATGGGGACACCGCGCAAGGAGCTGTTCCTCGCCCGCTGGGCGGCCGAGACCGGCGCCGCGGTAGTGCACGGCGTCGGCGGTTCGTTCGACGTGGTGTCGGGGTTGGTGCGCCGCGCGCCGCGGATCTGGCAGAAGCTCGGGCTCGAGTGGCTGTACCGCGTCTGCCAGGAACCGCGCCGATTGTGGCGGCGCTATCTGGTGACCAACACGGTGTTCTTGGTGTGGCTGGCCGGCGCGTGGCTGCGTGGCCTGTGGCCGCGGCGGCGCTGATCGTCGGACGCTGTCCCGCCGCTCAGCGCGTCGACGTCGGCCCGGCGTCGATGCCTTCGAACGCGGCGATCTGCTGCCGTGCAGCGTCGGGAATCTCGATGCTCTGCAGCGTCGAGCGGTCGACCCACACCAGCCCGGCATCCGCCGCCACGAGAAGCTCGTCGCCGTGGCGGATCACGTAGTCCATGTCCAGGCTCTTGCTGCCCAAGCGGTTCACCCGCACCCCGACCTCGAGTTCCATCCCGGCGCGGGCCGGCCGGAGGAAGCGAAGGCTGGTGCTGCCGACCACGAACGGGAAGTTCCCGCCGGGCAACAGGTCGAGGTGGCCGAAGTACTCGAACCGGGCCTGCTCGATCAGCGTCGAGTAGACCGCGTTGTTGACGATGCCGAAGCTGTCGACATCCTTCCAACGGACGGCCAAACGGGTGGAGAAGCGGTGATTCATGACCGGAGCCAGGACCAAACGTGACCGAATTGCTGCGCTCGCTGGAGGCCCGCGGCGGGCTCCCTCGAGCAGGAGGCACCTCGCCTCCGTGCAAGACCGACCGTGCCCTGGCGTCGTGCGACCTCACACGACTTCGCGAAGTCGTTCGTGAATAGTCGACGCCAGGCCTGCGCTCACGATACGCCGAACGCGCACCCCGGCGATATGGTGGTTGCGCCGCCGCGCTTCGTTTCCCATGCCCGACCTCGACGACCTGCTGATCCGCGACTACCGGCCGGGTGACGAGATCGGCATCGTCGGGCTGCTCAACGACGTGTTCGGCGAGGACGATCCCGGGTACACCCCGCGCACCCTCGAGCAATGGGCGTGGATCTACCGCGACAATCCGGCCGGGCACCAGATCGTGGTCGCCGAGGAGCCCGGCGGACGGATCGCCGGGCACTACGCGTGCATTCCGTACCGCGTGGTGGTCGATGGCCGCACCGCCACCTGCGGGCAGGGCGTGGACTCGATGGTGCGTGCGGAGTACCGCCGTGGGTTGAAGAGCGAGGGCTTGTTCCTCAGGACCGCGCGCCGCTACTTCGACACCTGGGGCGTGCCGGAACGCAACGCGTACGGCTACGGCTTTCCGAACAAGAAGGCGTTCCGAATCGGCGTGCGGATGCTCGGCTACACGCCGGTGCACGCCCCGGTGCGGACATTGGGCCGCAACCTGTTCGCCAAGTCCGACGACGTCGAGGTCGAGGTGGGGGGCGACCCGGCCGGTGAGATCGTTGCGCTGCCGCGCTTCGACGCGCGGGCCGACCGGTTGTGGGAGCGGCTCGGCGTCGCGATGGGTACCGTGCGCGATGCGGCGTTCCTCAACTGGCGCTACGCCGACTGCCCGTTCGCGCGCTACACGTCGTTCGGCCTAGCGGCCGCGGACGGGGAGCTGCGTGGACTTTGCGTGCTGCGCGACGACTGGACCGGCCCTCCGATCCAGGCGGTCACCGAGTGCCTGGTCGCCGGCGACGATCCCGGTGCGGCGGTGCGGTTGTGGGCGCACGCGGTGCGGCGCGCCCGGGACGTCGGCCAGCAGCGGGTGGAGATGTGGCTGCCGCCGTGGAGTCCGCTGTTCGCGGTCGCCGAGGCGCGCGGTTTCACCGCCGAGGACAGTCCATTCAACCTGTGCATCAAGCTGTACGGCTCGGCTCCCTCGATCGATTGGGTGCAGCGCCGCTGGTACTTCGGGATCGGCGACACCGACGTGTTCTGACCCCTGCTGGGTGTCGCCGGGGCCCAGCGCCTGCAGCAGGCCATGGCCCACGAAGCCGGTGGCGCCCGAGCCGTCTTCGCGGAGTACCTCCGGCCGCGGGCGATCGCGTGCCACAGGCACCGCACTGCCCACCGCATCCAGCCACCGGCGCCCACCGAGTCGCGTCCGGGCTCCGGCTGCCCCTGGCCGCCGGTCGATGACGGTTATGCTGGCGTGCTGGCCACCAGCCCGCCTCCGCAACCCCCTCCGAAACCCCACGCGACCATGATCCGCTCCACCGGACTGCTGCTCCTCTGTGCCCTAGCTCCCCTCTCGGCCCAGGCCGAAGTAGCCACCAAGGCCCCGAACAAGGCGGCGAAAGCCGAACCGAACTCGAAGTCCGAGCCGGCGGTTCTCTACCTGCGGCCGAGCGGGGTGTACGCCGACCTCCCGGAGATGGGGGTCGACCTCACGTCGGTGCTGACTGGCGGCAACGCCAAACCCAAGGCGTTCTACGAACTCGTGGAGCGACTCGAGGAGCTGAGCAAGGAGCCGAGCCAGGAGCTGCTGCTCGATCTGACCGGGAGCTTCGGGATGAACCTCGCACAGATGAGCGAGATGGAGCGCTGCCTCGCGTTCCTGCGCCGCTCCGGCAAACGGATCACCGCGTACCTCGAGCACGCCGGGTCGCTGCAGATCCAGCTCGCGTCACAGTGCGACCGCGTGGTGATGGCCGACATGGGCATGGTCGAGCTGCCTTCGGTGGCGATGTCGATCACCTTCATGAAGGACGCGCTCGACCTGCTGGGTGTGCACATGGACGTGGTGCGCTGCGGTGACTTCAAGGGGGCGGTCGAGCCGTACGTCCTGTCGCAGATGAGCGTGCACCTGCGCAAGCACTACCTGGCGATGCTCGGTTCGATCAACGACGACATCGTGCGGCGGGTAGCAACCGGACGGAAGCTCCCGGCGACCAAGGTGCGGGCGCTGCAGGAACACCGCATCCTGCCGGCCAAGCAGGCGCGGGAGGCCGGGCTGGTCGACGATTTGGTGCCGTGGACCGGCGCGAAGAGCGCGTTCGCCAAGGTGACCGGTCGCAGCAAGGTGGCGTTCACCGACGTGGTGAAGAAGAAGAAGCGCGAGACGGTGAACGTGTTCTCGCTGCTGAGTAACCTGTTCAACCCGAAGCAGGCGCGCGACAAGATCGACAGCGGCGTGGTGGTGCTCCACCTCTCCGGCGCGATCGTCGACGGAGAGAAGAGCCGGCCCGGCAACATCGTGTCCGGCCCGACGGTGCGGCTGATCCACAAGCTGCGTGGCGACTCCGGGTGCAAGGCGGTGGTCGTGCGCATCAACTCGCCGGGTGGCTCGGCGACCGCGAGCGAAGCGATCCTGCTGGCGCTGAAGAGCCTCGCGAAGGCCAAGCCGGTGGTGTGCTCCATGGGGCGCGTCGCCGCGTCCGGCGGCTACTACGTCACCTGCTTCGGCAAGCCGATCTTCGCCGAAGCGTCGACCATCACGGGTTCGATCGGCGTGTTCGGCATGAAGCCGAGTACCGGAGCCCTGATGCGCCGCGTCGGTCTGCACGAGGAAGTGGTCGCCCTCGACGAGGGTGCCTACTTCACCGCGGATCGGCCGTGGAGCGGTGAGCACAAGGCGACCATCCAGCGGTTCATCGATGACGTGTACGACCGCTTCACCAGCCACGTCGCAGCGTCGCGGGACATTCCCGTGACCGAGGTGCTGAAGATCGCCGGGGGCCGGGTCTGGTCCGGGGAACAGGCCAAGGAGCGGCGCCTGGTCGATCACCTCGGCGGTCTGGCCGACGCGGTGACGCACGTCGCCAACCAAGCGAAGCTCGAGCCGGGCTACGCGGTGACCCACCTGCCCAAGCCCGCGGATTCGTTCGCGGCGCTGGTCGAGAGCATGATGGGTGCCAAGGCACTGCTGCCGCCGGCAGCCCAGCGCGTGCTCGGTACGAGACCCGGGCTCGAGACCGCGCTGCAGATCGTGTTCGATCAGCTCACCGCGTCGCGCCCGACCTATGTGTGGGCGATGCTGCCGGAATCGCTTCGGCTGCGCTGAGCGGCACCCGGTGTCGCCGCCGCGGGGTCACGACCCGGGGTCGACGGTCCGCCAGCGCACCCGCCCGAGATCGAAGGTGCGCTCGCTGAGGTCACGCGCCACCTCCACGTCGACGGACACCCGCTTGCCGTGTAGGTGGACGCGCTTCACCGCGCACGGTCCGACGCCGCGTACCTCGATCCAGTCCCCGCGCTGCACCGGGGTGTTGCCGGGGGCGCGGTCCGACGCCGCGACGTGCCGTGGGATCGGCTGCCGAGCCGCCGGCGGCAGGTGGGTGTCGAGCCAAGCGGCGGGGTCGAGGCATGCGTCGCACGCGCCGCACGCGTCCGGTTGGTCGGCGAAGCCGAAGTACTCGTGGATGTACGCCTTCCGGCACCGCGGCGTGCGGGCGTACTGCACCATCTGCAGTAGCCCCATCAAGTCGCGCTTGCGCTTGTCATCCGGCAGCCACTCGGCGATCTCGTGGGGTGCAGGCGTGCGCAGCCACACCGCGTCGAGCCCGAGTTCGCCGTCGATGCACCCGCCGGCGCGCAGCAGCCGCAGGCACGTGTCCACCCGGCCATCGTGCTTCTGCTTGACCAAGAAGGTGTCGCGCAGCGCGTCGGAATCGATGCTGTTGAGGCGCTCGCCGAGACCGGCGAGGTGCTGCACGATCTGCGTCAGGAACGCCTGGTCGGGGTTGGCCCACTCGGTGAAGCTGCGTTGGATCGACACGTCCTCTTCGAGGTACACGAGCTCGCAGTAGCTGCCGCGCCCGTCGCGGCCGGCCCGGCCGATCTCCTGGTAGTAGGCCTCCAGCGTGCGGGGGATCTGGAAGTGCAGGATGAAGCGGATGTCGGGCTTGTCCACGCCCATACCAAACGCGTTGGTCGCCAGGATCACGTTGTCACGCGTCGCCAGGAACTGCTCCTGGTGCAGCTTGCGCTCGTTGGCCGACAGCTTGCCGTGGTAGACGATCGGATCGAAACCGCGCCGGCGCAGCCGATCCTCCAGGTCGTGCAGGTCGCGGATGATCGCGCTGTATACGATGCCCGGTCCGCCCAGCGCAGTGATGCGCGCGAGCACGGTATCGACCTTCTCCTCGATCGATTCGGCGTGGTGCACCGCGAGGAACAGGTTCTGGCGCTCGATTCCGGTGTGGAACACGCGCGCCGTCTTCATGTCCAGCGCCGCGAGGATGTCTTGCTGCACCGTGGGGGTCGCGGTGGCGGTGAGGGCGATGCACGGCGGCGACCCCAGCTGCTCACGCACCTCGCCCAGGCGGCGGTAGTCCGGGCGGAAGTCGTGGCCCCACTGGCTGACGCAGTGGGCCTCGTCGACCGCCAGCAGCGCGACCTCGACGCTGCGCAGTGCCGCGAGGAAGCCGCCGACCCGGAACCGCTCGGGGGTGACGTACAGCAACCGAACCGCACCGGCCTGCACGTCGCGCAGACGGCTGTCTCGCTGCGCGCGGTCGAGCATCGAGTGGATGCAGGTCGCCGGTAGGCCGCGACGGCGCAGCGCCGCGACCTGGTCCTCCATCAGCGCGATCAGTGGGCTGACCACCAGCGTGACCGCGTTCTGCAGCAGAGCCGGCAGTTGGTAGCACAGCGACTTGCCGTCGCCGGTTGGCATCACCACGAGGGCATCGCCGCCGGCCGACACGTGGCGGATGATCTCCTCCTGCGGTCCGCGGAACTCGGCGAACCCGAACAGCTCTTGCAGCGCGGCACGTGGATCGGTCATCGGCGAGGTCGACTCTACGGATCCGACCCGCCGCTCCCAATGGCGGTGCCGCGCCGCGGGTCAGTCTCGCGCCAGAACTGTCGAAGAACCCCACATGCAGCCCGTCGCCGTCGGAATCTGCGTCACGCTGGCGCTCGCCACCGTCGGATCGGCCCAGTCGCAGGTGGTCGAGACGGTACTCCACCGGGCGGCGAAGGCGCTGGAAGCGGGCAACCCTGGGCAGGCGATCACCTCGCTCGGCGAGGCGTTGAGCAAGAGCACCGACCCGCGATTGCAGCAGTTGCTCGCGGCTGCGCACACCCGGCGCGGGGCCGTGCGCTTCCGCGCCGGGGACCTCGACGGCGCTGCGCACGACTTCGCCGCCGCAGACCGTCTAGAGCCGGGCAACGCGAAGATCCTGCAGAGCCTCGGAGTGATCCGCATGAAGCAGCATCGCGCCCGCGAGGCCAAGGAGCTGATGGAGCGGGTGCTGAAGCTCGAACCGAACAACAGCCACGCCTTGGGCGTGCTGGGGCGCATCGCGGTGCAGCACGACGACACCGAACGCGCCAGCCACCTGCTGTCGCGCGCGGCGGCGCAGGAGCCGGGGCGGCGCGACTACGCGTTCGAAGCGCGCAAGCTGTCGCGCGAAGCGGAAGTCGAAGCCGGGTTCACTCGAATCGCCCGCGGCAGCTTCGAGCTGTCGATGCCGACCGGCAAGCAGGGGCTCGACCGCGCCGCCGAGTCCGTGTTGCGCATTCTCGAGCAGGCGCACCGCGAGCTCGGCCAGGCGCTGGGGGCGCGGCCGGCCAAACGGATCAAGGTGGTGCTGTACACCAAGGCGCAGTTCCTGCGGGTGCGCAGCGCCCACGCCTGGGCGCGGGCCTACTACGACGGCAAGCTGCGCGTCGCGCTCCGGCAGTGGCCGGCGAGCACGAGCGAGCTGCGCCGCGATCTGCGTCACGAGCTCACCCACGCGTTCCTGCACGAGCTGCACCCCAAGGCACCGCTGTGGTTGCACGAGGGCTACGCCCAGGTGCTCGAGGGCCGCAGTGCGCTCGGGCTGGCAGCGCGCTTCCGCTCAGGCGCCGATGGACTGCTGCCGCGCGCGGTGTTCCTCGGCGCGTTCGCCAGCAACCGGGACGAAGACCTCGTGCGCCGTGGCTACGCGCAGTCGCTGCTGTTGGTCGACCACCTGTTGCGCCGCGGCAAGGCGCGCTTGCTGCGTCAGCTGCTCGGCGAGTTGGGCCGCGGCACCGAGAGCGATCGCGCGCTGCGGTTGGTGTACGGTCGCGGACTGGACTCGCTGCTGTCGGAAGCGGTGGCGGCGCGGTAGGTCCGGGTCGCGCGGGGCCCGGACGATCCGGAGTCACTCCTCGAGACGTCTGTCCGCACCGCGTACTCCCTGGGGTCCGCTTGCACGACGGGCGGCGGGGCGCTGGTGCTTCTTCTTCTTCAGTACACCGTGAGGTCTACCGCCGTGCTGGTGTCCAAACGTGAACCCAGGACACCGGCCTGCATGGTGATCTGTTGGCCGCGGTAGATGGTGCTGTTGGGGATCGGGATGCTCAGCGTCCACTGCCCGGCGCTCGACAGGCTGCCGGTCAGGTTCGCGTAGGGCTGGCTCAGGTCCACCCACACCGAGCAGCCGAGGACCGGGATCGGCGTCGGTAGCGGCTTGAACGGCGAGAGCAGCATCAGCGCCGGCGTCGAGCCCACGCCGTCGACCAAGTCGAGCGTCAACGTGGTGCCGAGCACCGGCGGCGTCGCCGGCACCAGGCGCGGCGCCTTGGAGGTGCCGGCACACCCGGTCCCGACGCACGACACCGCGGGCAAGGGTGTGGTGGTGATGCGTTGATAGTACTGCGCGGAGTCGCAGCCGACGGACTCGGTCTGCGGGGGCGGTTGATTGACCGTGCTGCCGCTCAGCCAGGTACCGAGCGCGAACGGGCTGCGGCAGGTCCCGATGCTGTAGTGGTACGTGACGCTGGTGTTCCAGGACACACCGAGGATGTAGCTGTTCCCGCACAGTAGCGGCGTCGGCACGATGCCGGAGGAGTACCAGGTCGTCCCCGCGCTGGAGCCGTTGACCTGCACATTCCAGGACTTCATCAAGTTGAAGGTGCCGCTGTCGGTGTGGTGCCGATAGATGTAGAAGGTCAGGGTCTCGGGCCCGGGGATGTTCAGGTACATCTCGAAGCTGAGCATCGTCACCGAGGCGTTCATCAGGATCGCGTTGCCCTTGCCGTTCAAGGTGCGGGCTGATGTGTTCGTCGTCCCGCCGAGGGTGGTAACGGTCTGGGCGGTGAGGGAGGAGGCGGCCAGCGCGAGTGCTAGGGCGAGAGCGATCTTCATGGTTTGTCCGGGATGGGGGCCGCGGGATGGGCGACAGTTTGGGATCGGTCGGACTTCGACCGCGGTATCGTATCGCGCGCCGCTGCAGAGGGGACAACCCGGTGCGCGGCGCCATCGCTGCGCCAGCCACCCGGCGAGCTGGGTCGTGGTGACGAGTGCGAGCCGCGCTGCGGGTGCGCGAGCAGGCTCAGGAATCCGAAGCCTCCGAGTCGCCTGCTTTCGTCAGCCGCCGCCGCAGTTTCGCGTTCTGCCGCCGCAGTCGATCGCTGCTCTGCTGCAAGCGGCGCATCTCGTTCCAAAGGGCCTGCACCGCCGGGCGGTCCAGCGTGAGGGTCGAATCGGCGCGGGCGTTCTCCCGCAGCCAGGTTCCCAGATCGTGGGTGGGTGCATCGCTCATGGTTCGAGGTCCGCAGGGTAGCTCGGACATGCCTCGGCGCAGCCCGCGTGTTCTCCCGAGATTTCTCCGAATGAACCGTCACTGTGCGGTGCGCGCGGGCACGGGGGGGGGTGCAGGCACCACCGGAATTGCGAGCCCTCGGGCCACGCGAGCGCATCCAACAGGTCGGCGAGGGACGCCTGTCCGACGCCGAGAGCCTCGCGCTGGTGTTGCGTTGCGGCAGGGCCGGGGAGAACGCCGAGGCGATGGCGTTGCGGCTCCTGCTCCGCTTCGGCGGCTTGGCTGGCCTGGCCTGCGCGGAACTGCGGGAGCTCGCGGCGGAGCCCGGGATCGGCCCGGTGCGCGCCGCGGCGTTGCAGGCGGCGTTCGGGCTCGCTCGCCGCCTGGTCGAGCTGCGACTCCGTCCGGGTACACCGATCCGCAGTGCCGTCGACGTCGCGCGGGTCGTGCGAGAGACCGCGCGATCGGTACGGCGGGAGTCCTTCTACGCGTTGCTGGTGGACGCTCGTCACCGGGTGCTCGGACTGCGGGTGGTCAGCGTCGGCAGTCTGAGTTCGGCGCCGGTGCACCCGCGCGAAGTGTTCGCCGCGGCGGTGCGCGAGGGGGCGGCGGCGTTGGTGCTGGCGCACAACCACCCGAGTGGCGACGCCACGCCCAGTGCCGAGGACCGCGAGGTCACCGCCAGGCTGCGCGAGTCCGGCGAGCTGCTCGGCATCACGGTGCTCGATCACGTCGTCGTCGGGGCGACGACGTACTACAGCTTCGCCGAGGGGTGCGAAGGCGCGATCCAAGGGTGATCGGGTGGCGGACGCCTTCGAACTGCCGTGTCGGACGCGGCTCACGGACGATCCGGGTTCCCGAGTCGGTTGCACGCGGACAGCAGCAGTGCAGCGCCCGCGAGCACCGCGGTCTCGACCCGCAGCGTGGGGATCGCCATGCGTCGCGGGGCGAAGCCGGCCTCGCAGACAAGGCTGCGCTCGTCCTCGGACAGGCCGCCCTCTGGGCCAACCAACAGCACGACTTCGCAGGTCTGGGCGGGCGCGAGCGGAGGGCCGGCAGCGTCCGCGAGGTATCGCTCGGCGGGCAGCGCCGGATCCTCGAGCAGGGTGCGCAACGCGCAGCTCGGCCGCAGCGCGGGAATGCGGGCGCGGTCACACTGGCCGGCCGCCGCCGCCACGACGCGTTGCCAGCGTTCCGGCCGCTCGAGGTCGCGCACCGCACGGGCACTGCGCAACGGTTGGAAGGCAGCGATCCCGAGTTCGGTGCCGTGCTCCAGCAGCTCGGCGGTGCGGCCGCCCTTGGGCGGGGGGAACGCGACCGTCAGGTGGACATCGGGCTCGAACCCACCCGGCGTCGGGAGCGCGGTTTCCACTTCGACCGTCGGGCTGCGGCCCGAGCCGCGGATCCCGCACACCGCTGCAGCGCATTCCAGACCCGCCCCGTCGAACAGCACAACCGGATCGCCGACCCGGATGCGCATCACGCGGGCCAGGTGATGGCTCAGCTCCGCCGGGAGCGGGTGGCGCCCGGGGGGCGGCAGCGGGGTGAGGTGGTAGCGGCGGGCCATCGGGGAGGGGGCGCGGGGCTTTATAACCGAGCGACGATGATCCTCCTCCGCAGCGCGATGCGCGCGGGCACAACGCCCCTGGCTGTCCTGCTCCTCGCGCTCGCGGTGCCGGCCCAGCCGGCGATCGACATGCCGCACCTGTTCCCCCGCGGCGCCCGCGCGACCGGCGTCGCGACGGCACGATTCGACCCGGCGCAGTCCGCGTACCTGTGGACGCTGCGCGACCTGAGTGGACGGGTGCTCATCGAGTACCGCCTACCGATCGGCCACGCGTTCGTGCAACGCGGTGTGCTGCGGATCGAGGAGACCGTGACCGGGGTGGTGCCGATCGCGGCAGGTGGGCTGTGGTTCCGCGCCTCCGGCGTGCCTGCTGCGGGGTTGGGCAGGCTGATCGCCCCCTACGATCTGGCGTTCTCCAGCACGCACGACCCCAACCACGACGGCACCTTGGTGAGCCACCGACTCGTGCCCGGCACGCAGGCGGTCGAACTGCGCATTCGCGACACGTACCGCGCCGGGACTACCGCGTACACCTGCGAGAAGACGTTCACCTTGACGTTGTTCGGCCGCGCGCTGCAGATCACGGCGCGCAGTGACCCGTCAGTGCGCCGGGCGGCAGACTTCGACTACGCCGGGTTCACCTTCGGCGCAGGCGAGGGTCTGCCCGCGGGTGGTCGGGCGCTGCACGTTCCGTACATGGACATGGTGCCGGTGTTCGTCGGCGGTGGTGTCTGCGTCGCGCGGTGGCTCGACTGGTACCGGAGTTCCGCCAGCGATACGACGCACACGCCACCTTCGGTGTCGGGGTCGCAGTTCGCCGGCGAGACGGGCTCGGGGACCTACCGCAACGAACTCGGTGACTTGCTGGCGCCGATACACGAGGTCGCCTACGTGGTGGTCAGCGATCGCATCGCCGACACGTTCCCGGTGATCGACCGTCCGCCGTCGGAGTACCGGTTGCACACCGCGGAGCGCGCGGTGTCGCAGAACGCGCCCGGCAACCGCTATGACAAGGCGAGTGCATGGGTGCAGCGGTGTGCGGACTGCGGGGTCGACGCGATGCTGCACATCAAGTGGGACTGGTCCAAGTGGCCGTTCAACCTCAACGATCCGGACTACCTTCCGGCGGCGCCGGCACCGCCCATCGGCACGGTCTTCGGGTCCATCGCCGAGTGGCGCGCCTACGCCGACGCGGCGGCGACCGCTGGCTGGGGGCTGATGCCGTATTTCGCCGCCAACATGATGGACTCCGGCTACCCGAACCTGACCCTGAACCTGCCGAACAGCGCGGCCGGGTCCGTGCTCCTGACGCCGAATCCGGCGTACGACGTGACCCAGTGCACGCGCGACGCCGCCGGCAACTTGAAGAAGGGTTGGGACACCAACCTCAACCTGGCGGGGAGCAACCTCGCTGGGCAGGGGCATCCGGTCGACGTCGCCACGCCGAGCGGCTACGCGGCGCGCTTTGCCAGCTTCGGCCGGGCGATCCGCGGCGCGCAGGGTTTCCCCACCGGGGGGGCGCACATCGACGCGCAGACCGAGGTCCCCGGCTGGATCGAGATCGACCAGATCTCGACCTCCGGGCGGGCGAAGACCATCGCGGAGAACCTGCGCCAGCGCGAGATCGCCTTCCAAGCGCTGAAGGACGGCATGCAGGGGCCGTTGATGGGAGAGAACTCGCACTGGCGCTACCGCGCGTTCGAGAGCTACGCCGCCGGACTGCTCGACGGAACCAGCCGCAAGATCCCGATCCACTGGAGCCCCGCGCAAGGGCCACCGAACGCGGTCAACTGGGATGCTGCGGTCATCCCCGATTTCGAGCTGGGCACCGTGTTGCCGAAGGCCACCGGTTGGTTCGGGATGGGGTGGGAGTCGCACTACCGCGGCAGCACCTACCCGATCCCGCAGTCTTGGTCGGATGGCTGGCACACCACCCTGCTCAGCTACGGGCACGCACCCTTCCTCGGCACAAACGGTGATGTGCCGAACAACTATTGGAATTGGCGCGACTCGCTGCGCAGTCTGCACCTGACCCGGGGCCTGGCGGCGGCGTTGCGTGCCAGCGAGGTTCGCGAGGTGCGCTACGTCGATGGCTCCGGTGCCGAGCTGGACCTCGACGGAGCGCTGACCGCTGGGCTCGATCTCGCGCATCCCCGGCTGGTGCTTCGCTGCGCCGACGGCACCGAGTTCAAGGCCAACCACGCGGCGGGCAACTGGACCACTACCGTGCGGGGCCGCCCGGTGACTCTGCCGCCGGACGGCTTCGCCGGGTCGTCACCCAACGGCCGGTGGGCGCTGTCGGCGATCAACCCCGCCAACGGCCAGCGCGTCGACTACGCGTTCGAGCCTGGAGTGATGGAGATGATCGATCGACGCGGGGTCGACCAGCAGCTTCTCGGCTTCCCCGGCGCCCTGCTGCCGGTGCCGTCCGGCCTGTTCTCGACTCCCGTCGACGACAAGCAGATGACCATCGTCCACGACCTGCGCCGCAATCAGGTCGTGTACGCCACCGGATTCCTGACTGCGCGCCGGTCGATGGGGCCGGCGCCGACGATCGTCTCCCTGCGGGTCGCCGCGGACGACACGACTACCATGAGCCTTGGGCGGATGCGGCTCGGACTGCGGGCGTTGGCGCGCGACAGCTCGGGTGCCGAGCGCGATGTGAGTGGACAGGTTGCGTGGTCGTCGTCACATCCTTCGCGCGTCGAGGTGTCACGCATGGGTGGGTTGATCGCCCGAAACGTGGGGGACGCGACCATCACCGCGACGTGGAGTGGCTTGACCGGGAGCCTGGGGGTTCGGGTGCAGGTCGAACCCGTGGTGGGTGCGCCTGCCGTACTCGCCCAGAATGCTCGTGCCACGCAGGTCGCCGTGACGACCGACACGCATGCGGCGGTGGTGTTCCTGGTCGAGCGGGTGGGGGCGACGGGTCAGGTCTGGGCCTTCGCCGTGGGTGACCCGGCCGACAAGCGCCACGTGGTGACGCTGACCGGCCTGGTGAGCCAGGCCTACTACGACCTCACGCCGGTCGCCGTGAACGCGTTCGGCTGGCCCGGGGTGGGGCCCAAGCTGCGGATCCAGGCGCAGTGAGGCGCGGCTGTGCAGGCCGTGGATTCGTCGGTCTGCCCCGGCATCCGGACGTGGTGCGGTTGTTTGACATTCCCATTCCGGCACGTAGCGTAGCCTTGCGCTCGACCCCGCCGCGCCAGGACGCCGCGTCGGGGTGTGCGGGGGACACCCCGCACCGCACGGCCGCACCGCGAACCCCTGATCCGCGGGACTCCGTCCCGGCTCGGTCCGGCTCGTGCTACATTGTGTCCCGTCCCCATCATCCCAACCCCTCAAAGCCCGGCGGCTCGCACCAGAAGTCCGGGCCGACACGCAGGTCATGACCGAATACGTCCTCGAAATCCTGGACGGGGATCGTGCCGGTGAGCTGATTGCTCTCGGCAGCCAGACAGTCACCATCGGACGGAGGCAGGGCAACACCGTCGTGCTGCACGACGAGAAGGTGTCCGGCCAACACGCCTCGATCTCCAACGAAGGTGGCCAGTGGGTGCTCAAGGACCTCGGCTCCACCAATGGAACCCTGATGGAGGGGCGGCGGATCGACGAAGTCGGTCTCACCGAGAACGACATCGTCCAGCTCGGCCGCATTCGCGTGGCGTTCAAGCGAACGGGTGCGCCGACTCCGGAGGCGGCCGGGGGCGGTCTCGCAGTTCGACAGGTCGACTCCGCCCTGCTCGCCAAGACCCGCAAGCGGGGCGGCGGCCTGTTGTGGGGGCTGGTTGCCGCGGTGTTGCTACTCGGCGGAGGCGCGGCCTGGCTGCTGCTCGGCAACGGCAAGGCCGGAGGTGGTGCCGGGGGCAGTGGGCGACCCCGTGCGGTGTTGGTGGTCACCGGCAACACGCTGAAGAACGGCGGGATGGAGACCGGGCCGGATGCCGCGGAGGGCGATGGCGACGGCTGGAATCTGGCGGTGTCCGGGGCCGGCTTCGTCCAGGAGACCGGCGCCCGCGGCAGCAACACCGGCCGAGGCTATCTCTCGGCCCGCGGCGATGCAGACGGCAAGGTGCACCACGCGGTGGCCCGCTGCCGCGAGCGGGTGGTTTCCGCCCCGGGTGGCCTTGCGTTGCAGGCCTGGGCGCGAACCAAGTCCGGGGGCAAGGCGTCGCTGCGCGTTCGGTTCTGGACCAGCGACCCGAGTCGCGGCGGCACGGTCATCACCGGAACGACCCCGGCGGTTGCGGACAGCTACACCAAGCTCGAGTTCTCCATCGGAGTGCCCAAGGGCTGCGACCGCGCCGCCGTCGAGCTCGTCGCCCTGCTCCCGAGTGCGGAGGCGAGCGTGTCGTTCGACGACGTGGCGATGGTCGAGCAGACCAACCTGCCGAGTCACGAGGCCAAGTCGTCCTCGGGGCTGCGGCTCGTGGGCGCTGGCAGCGCGGTGTTTCTGGTCGATGGGGCCTCCCAGCCGGTGCTCTACCGGGTGACGCCGATCGTCACCGACGCGGGGCTGCTCGAACTCGACAAGGCAGCACTGCTCTGTTGCAGCGACGCCGGAGTCGGGCTCAAGTGCGCCGACAAGGACCCGTTCTTCCTGCTGTCGTTCGAGAACGCGGGCAGCGGGGTGCACCTGTGGTTCGATCCATCGGTGGTCGCGGCCGGCGTGCTGGCCAGTCGGAATGGCGAACCGTTCGTGGCGCACGGGGCCAGCTTCACCCTGGAAGGGGTGGATCGCCTGCTCCTCGGCCGCGAGTCGTCCCGGCTGATGATAGAACTGCCCAGGGAACTGCGCGCCAAGCTCCGCGGCGAAGTCGTAGGGGATCTGTTCCGACTGACACTTCCCGCGCTCCCCGAGCTGCGCATCAGCCACACCTTCGCCGAACAGCGGGAGAAGGCCCGCGTGCTGCTCGAGCAGGCGCAGGAGCAGTCCTCGGCCGGCAACTATCACGCGGTGCTCGATCGGGTCCAGGAAGCGCTGCAGAAGTACCCGCATGACGATCGCCAGGCTGCCAAGCTGACCGCGCTGCGCAACGAGGTCCGTGGCAAGCTGGAGGCCAAGCTCCGCTACCTGCGCGGCGAGCTGGACGAGTTGATCTTCCTGCCCTCGCTCGCCGGCTACCGCCGGCTCGATGCCGATCTCGGGCGCACGGTTACCACCTATGGCGAGGCGTACCTGACCGAGCCAGAGAAGTTCGCGGCGATGCGGAAGCGGGTTCGCGACACGATCCACGAGATGGAGGCAGAGGCCAACGGCGCGGTACGCGCCCGACTCCTGATCCTCAAGCGCGCCCTGGCCGGATCCGGGAGCAAGGACGATGCAGAGCTGGTCACCATGATCGACGCCTACGCAAAGGAATACCTGCCCGGTGGCGAGAAACCCGCCGCCAAGGGGGAGGGGAAGTAATGGCGAAACGGGCCGTCGCGGTCGACCCCGGATCGCACACGTTCAAGGTTCTGCAATTGGAGGACCGCAAGCAGGGCCTCGTGCTCACCGACTTCGCCACCTGTTCGGTGGGCGATGGCGGCGCGGGCCTCTCGGGTACGGGAATCCCACTGAAGGGAGCCGTGGCCGGGTTGGCGGGTCGGTCGATGACCCTGCGCTACACGCAGGTGCCTCCGGCCCCGGATTGGCAGTTGCGCAACCTGATGGAGCTGGAGATCGCGGACCTCGCCAACCAGTCCGGCGACGCGTTGTCGGCGGACTACAACTTGTTGCCGCCGACCGAGGAGGAGTCCGACAGCGACACCATCCTGATGGCACTGGCGCGCAACGAGGCGCTCGACGGGGTCGCCGAGTTGGTCGCAGCTGCGGGTGGCAACGTGGCTGGCCACGTGCCCAACTGCATCGCGGTGTTCAACGCCTACCTGCGCACCTACACCACCGACGAAGACGAGGTGGTGTGCATCGCCAATATTGGCCACGAGACCATCGACATCGCCCTGGCGAAGGGCCAGAACCTGCTGTTCGCCCGCAATCTCACCGGTGGCGGCAAGGTTCTCGATGACGCGATCGGCTCGGCGTTCAACGTCGGTGGCCGCAAGGCGGAGACCCTGAAGAAGGAGCTGCTCGACCTCGACCCGGCGAGCCGCGGCAAGTTCGCCTCGAACCAGGCGGAGAAGGTCACGATGGCCGCCGGTGGTTCTGCGTCGATGCTGGTGTCGGCGATCCAGTCGTCGTTGGCGTTCTGCAAGCAGCAGACGCGGCAGCCCGATCTTCGCCTCGACCGGGTCCTGCTGTGTGGCGGGAGCGCGCGGTTGCGCGGCATCCGAGGGCTGATGCGCGAGGCCTTGCACTGCTCGGTGGAGACGTTCGACCCATTCGCCTCGGTCGACCTCAGCGAGTTGTCGCCGGCCGAGCTCGAAGACCTCGACAGCCACCGCAGCGAGGCGGTGGTCGCCCTCGGGCTCGCCGCGACGCGGCTCGACGATTCGCTCTACTCGCTGGAGATCCTGCCCGAGTCGGTGAAGCGCCGGCAGCGCTTCGTTCAGCGGACCGTGTTCAGCATCGCCGCCGGGGTGCTGCTGATCGGGTTGCTCGGTTACCAGGCCTACGTCGGAATCGGCGACGCGCAGGCCGGGGAGGATGCCAAGCGCTCGGCCGACCGCGAATACGCGCGCTACGCCAAGGTCAACAAGGCCACCGCGGAGGTGGTGGCCGAGAACGAGGTGCGGAAGGAGCTGATCGAGTTCCTGGCGACCAAGTCGGTGCCGCTGGACGGCAGCCTGCAAGTGCTCCGCTCACTGCAGGCGCTCCTGCCCGAGGATCTGTGGCTCGACGTGGTCGAGGTGGTGCCCAACAAGTCGGCCAAGGGCGCGACCAAGGGCCAACTGATCCACGTGCGCGGTCGCGGCAAGGAAGTCAGCGGCAAGCCGATCAACTCGGTGTTCCAGGGTTTTGCGGCGGCGCTCAAGGACAAGTTCAAAGGCATCGCCGAGGTGAAGACCCCGGCGACGCCGAAGGGCAACGAGATCCAGTTCGATGTGTTCGTCGACCTGCTGGCGGGCGGCGCGCAGCCGAACGGCAGTGACCCCGAGAAGGCCGGCGGGAACGGGGGGAGCAAGTAGTGGACCTCAACGACTTCTGGCAGGAGAGCAAGCAATGGCTGCTCGGTTGCGCGATCGGGTTCCTCGTGTTCCTGATCGGCTACACCGTGATCGATCGGCTGTACAACGCCAAGGGACGTGAGCTGCACGCGGCGGCCGCTTCCGTGCAACGCCGGCTGGTCAAGGATCCGATGTACCAGCAGCAGCAACAGCAGCAGGCCCAGGAGCGGTTCCAGGAACTCGATCGGACCCTGAACTCGCTGCGCGAGGCGATGCACTTCGATCTCCCTGAGCGGTTCGACCTCAAGGGCAAGGGCGACGCGGAGCTGCATTGGTCGAGCACCTACGGCGCGGTGCGCCAGGCGCTCTACCGGGCCGCCAACGAGCTGAACATCGACTTCCCGGAGGACGCCTTCACCTGGTCGGCGCCGACCGAGCGCGACGAGATCCAGCGTGCCTTGGTGGGGGCGAGCATGGTGGAGTTGGCCGTGCAACACCTGTTGGCAGCCCACAAGACCGTGACCGGCAAGAGCTACGAAGCGTTGGGGCTGCGCGCGATCCTCGACTTCAAGATGGATCGCCGCAGTCGATCTCGTGGGCGCAGCAAGAAGCCCGGGGAGCGCCCCACGGCCGAGGAGCTGGTCGAAGAGACCCGGGTTCGCTTCAAGTTCGAGGCCGACAACGCCACCGTGCACCAGTTCGTCGAGAACTGCCGCGTCGGTCGTCCGAGACTGCAGGTCGCCACGTTGAAGATCACCCGCGGCCGACGCTCGGGCGATCCGCTGACGGTCACCGGCGAGCTGCGTACCCTGCGGATCAAGTCGCTCGAGGAGGGCAGCTGAAATGGCGCTGCGCAAGGAACAAGTCCTGCTGCTGGTGACGGTCGCGTTCACCGTGTGGTGGGCGATGGGTCTCAAGCCCACGGACGCCGGGCGTCGGCCGCGCCCCAAGATCAAGGAACTCCCGGCGGTCGCCACGCCGCGTTCGATCCTCGCCGACCCAACCGGCACGCCGACCGCGGTACGCGAGCTGTTCGTCGAGCCGTCCGAGTCACAGCCGTTGCCACCCAAGGCCGACCTGCCGTTCTACCCGCTCGGCACGCTGCCGGTCGTGGTGTTGCCGCTGGAGATCGGCCAGCAACCGCGCGCGTACTTCCAGCTGCGCCACGTGCTGGCCATGGCGCCGGCGTCCAGTAGCAAGGAGCCCAAGTCCGAGCCCAAGGACGCCGGCAGCGAACAACCCAAGTCCGGCAACGGCAACCCCGCCCCCAAGCCCGGCCCCGCCGCGCCCACGAACCCCAACACCGCCTCCGATCCGAGCCTGGTGTACGACTGCCTGCACAAGGATGGGTCGAAGTTCTGGGGCATCTTCCTCGGCAAGGACACGCTGAAGTACGACATCGCGATGCGGCGATCGGTCGCCCCCGGCACCGAGTTCCGCTTCCAGTGGATCAACCCGAAGGACGGGACCACCCACGACGAACTCAAGGTCAAGGTCAGCGAGATCACCAAGTTGGAGTTGGCGAGAACGCTGCGCAACGAGGTGGGACTGCGCACGCGCGGGCTCGAGCCCCGCTCGACCAACGTCGAGCAGCAGCGTGACCTCCTGTTCTGGCTGCTCGAAACCGCACAAGTCGAGCCGTGGGTGTACGACGTGGCGCTGGAGCGGGTCGAGAGCTACCGCAAGTTCGTCACCCCGAAGGAGCACGGCTACCTCTACCGCGCCAAGGTGCTCGCCGCGATGGGTGATCTCGCCGCCGAGTACCGGATGTTCAAGGACATCGAGGCCGACCTCCAGGGATCGTCGTTCCAGCTGCGCGGGCTGGGCATGGTGGAAGCGCGGCTGGGGCTCGACAAGCTCGCCGAGAAGCACCTGCGCGCCGCCGTGGCACTGAACAAGCCGCTCGATCCACGCAACTACGCGGCGCTGGCGGAGTTCTTGCTCGACCGCGGCCGTGTGGTCGAAGCGGTCGAGCCGGCCAACAACGCGGTGGTCTACAAGAGCCGCAACGACCCCACCGACGCCGACGTGCTGTCCTTCCACGCCGTCAAGGTGCGGGCGATGCTCGCGGTTGGAGACCTGGCCGGTGCCACCGATGCACTGCCGCAGGGGATCTCGTCGGAGTTGCAGGTGCGGGCCACCTACCTCGGTGCCTTGGTCGCCTACGCCAAGCAGTCCGTGGATTCCGCGCTGACCGACTTCGAGTCTTGCGCGCAGAGCGGCAAGATCGACGATGCGTTGCTCGGGGTCGCCGCGTGCAAGCTGGTGAAGGGTGACCTCGCGGCGGCGCGGACCGCGTTCGAGCAGATCGCGGATGCCAACCCGCGGCTGCGGCACCTCGCGCAGGCCGGACTCGGCTTGTTGCTCGGGCAGATCGAGGGCGAAGGCAACAACGCCGTCGAGATGCTGCGCGCTTCGCTGACCACCGACCCGACGCATCCGTACCTCCACTACCTGCTCGGCCGGCAGCTGCGGCGCAACGGCGACCTGGTCGGTGCCGTCGAGCCGTTGCTGCAGGCGTTGCGGTTGCGCGACGACTTCCTCGAAGCGCTCGCCGAACTGACCTGGGTGCACTGGGGGCTCTACCGGCGCAACAACGACACCGGCGCGCTGGTGCGCGCGGTCCGCTACGTCGATCGCCTGGTCGATCTCGATCAGCGACAAGGCGGAAAGGAACTGCTGTTCGTCGAGATGCAGGGTCGTCTGCACTACGAAGCACGCGACGTGCGCGCCGCGCGGACCGCATTCGAACGCGGCGGTGATCGCAGTCCGTTCTGCCAGATCGGGCTCGCCCTGGTCGAGTACATCCTCAAGCGCGGCGATCGGGCGGAAGATCGGCTCCAGCGGTTGCGGCGGCTCAAGCCGGACGACCCGGTGCGCAAGCACGCCGAGAAGCTGCTCGGGATGATGGCCGATCACGCCAACCTCGAGCAGGTGGTCGATCGCTTCACCAGCTTCGGCAGCGGCAATCGCAAGTGGGGGACCAAGACCAACGGGCAAGCCCGGCCCCTCCCCGGGACCGAGTCGGTCAAACTGGTCGGCGCGGCTGGACGGCTGTCCGGGCCGGTCTACGTGGAGCGGACCATGCAGGGGACCGGGCGGTTGGTCTCGGTGGCGATCGACATGATGGTCGGCGCCGACAACCGCAGCGAGTTCGCAGGTCTGGTGGTGCAGATCCCCGGCTCGGGCGCCAACGCCGAGCCGCAGTTCCGCGTGCGGTTCGGCATGGACGACAGCCGCAAGGTGGTGCTCGACCTCACCGAGAACCGCAAGGCAAAGGAACCGATCCGCACCTCGATCGAGGTCACCCCGGGCCAGTGGCACACGCTGCGGCTGCGGTTCGCCACCGATCCCGAGAACCCGCGGCAGCAGACCTTGTTCCTGCACGCCACGTTCGACGGCAATCCGGTGCTCCCGAAACCCCTCCGGATGGCCGGCGTGCGGCGCAACGCGAGCACCAGCGGTACCATGCAGACCCGGTTGCAGGCCGACTGTGTCCCCCTCCAGCCCCTGGACGTGCAGTTCCGGGACTACCGGCGCGTGCAGCTCAAGGAATAGACATGTCGAGACACCATCCCGTGCGCGCGAATGCGCGCGGCTTCACGCTGGTCGAGCTGCTGATCGTGATCGGCATCATCTCGCTGCTCGCAGTCGCGTTGCTGCCGCAGGTGCGCGAGATCTTCATGGAGAGCAAGGGGGCGCAGACCACGGCGCGCATCCAGTTGCTGCAGCAGATGATCGAGAAGTACCAGCGCGACAATGGTGACTACCCGGTGTCGGACTACGCCCTGCTGCCGAAGTCGATCAAGGCCAAGGCCGATTCGCGCAATGCCGGTATCGAGTGTCTATTGATCCAACTCGGGCAGAAGCGCCTCGGTGGGACCCTGACGTTCGACGACCACCCCGAGTGGCTGAAGAACACCGACGAGGACGACAACACCGACGAGATTCCGGAACTGCGCACCCGGAAGAAGCTCGAGGTGGTCGATGCCTGGGGCAATCCATTCGCCTACTTCCACAACGCGTCGTACGGCAAGAAGCAGACGATCGCCTTGGGTGTCTCGCAGGAAGACGCCGAGGCCGAAGCCATGAAGGACGACCGCGGCTACCTCAACCCGCGCAAGTACCAGATCATCTCCGCCGGTGCCAATGGCACGTTCGGCGACGACGATGACGTCTGCTACCCAGAACGGCCGAAACACTGAGCGGAGGCGACCACCGATCTTGCGGGCCGACGCGAAGCGAATCGATACGGAACAGCACGCCGACCGCGCCACGGCGCGCGACGCCGGTTTCACCCTGCTGGAGCTGATCGCCGTGATGGGGGTGATCGCGATCCTGGCCGGCATCGGCATCGGTTTCCTCAGCAAGACCGACAACCGCGCCGACGTAGCGTGGACGGTGCTGCGCGACAAGGTTCGCCTGGCGCACGAGACCGCGCGGCGCACCGGCCGACCCACCGCGGTCGAGTTGCTGCGCGGCGAGAACACCCTGGCGGTGCGCGCCAAGGTGTTGAGCCCGGTGGGGCAATGGCACCTCGAGCCCGACGAGCGCGGGTTCGCCGGACTCGAAGCGACCGTGACCGGCAAGTACGACGAGTCCGGGCGCTTCGGTCAGTGCGTGCGCCCGGACCCGGAGAAGGACGACACGCTGGTCTCGGTGTCGACCAAGGGGCGGGAGCGGTTCCGACTCACCGATGGCTTCGCGCTGCGCATCGAGCTGTGGCCCGAGGAGCGGCGCAAGTGCATCGTGGCGGTGTTCGGCCGCACCTTCGAGCTCGGCCTCGACGCGGAACTCGCACCGCGGGCCCAACTCACGCTGGCTGGCGACGGGGTCGGACCCGGACGACGGGTCGATGTCGCGGCGGCGGGGCATCCCCTGCCGCTGCGCCGCTGGAGCAGCCTCGAGCTGCGCCACGACGGGCGCACCCTGCAGCTGCTGATCGACGGCGCGGCGGTGGCTTCGGCGGAGGCGCGCGGTGAGGTGTTCCGCGACCCGCAGGCGACCGAGTTCACGGTGTCGCCGCGCGGCAGCCAGATTCCGGGCAAGGTCGACGAGATCCAGCTGCTCGCCTACGAGCACGACGAATCGGTGACGCTGCCCCGCGACACGGAGATCCACGGTTGGAAAGCCCCCATAGAGTTCGATGCGCACGGCGCGCTGCGCGCCCCTGCGGTGATCGAACTGTCCCTCGGAGAGGCTCGCATGCGGCGCCGCGTGGCGCCGGGAGGAGTGCTCGAATGAACCGGCTCGACCCGTTTCCCGCTTCCGATCACGTCGCGACCGCGCAGCGCGTGGGCTGTCGCCGAAGTTCCTTGCGTGCGTCGCCAGACCTGCGGCCCGCGTGTGGCGGCGACGACAGCCCGTTGGCACCTGCACCCCGGGGATTCGCCTTGGTCTCCGCCCTGGTAGCGCTGGCGATCCTGCTCGCTCTGCTGGTGCCGTTCCTGGTCAGCATGACCAACGAGAGTGCGATCGCTACGGACGTGGTGCACGAGCAGCAAACCATGCACTCGCGCGACAGCGGTGTGGCGCTGACGCTGCACCAGGCGGCGAAGACCCACCCGAGTCAGGAGTTCTCGGTCGAGGGAGGCACCCCGGACTGGGACAGCCGTGCCGAGTTCCCGGGGCGCATCGCCTACCCGGGCGCGTTCAAGCGCAAGAACGACCGCTACCTGCGCGCAGCGTCGTTCGAGGATCTGCAGCGCAAGATCCACTTGCCGACCGCCTCGCCGCTGGTGCTGGCGAACCTCCTGGGGCTCGCGACCAGCTTGGCCGGCGACCACGAGCCGGACGCCACCACCCTGACGGTGCTCGACGCCACCCGATTCCCGGAGCAGCGCGGCTCGCTGCTGGTGTACGGCGAGCGGATCGACTACCAGCGGCGCGAAGGCAACGTGTTCCACGAGCTGACGCGTTCCCGCCCGCCGCAGAAGCTGCCGCAGGATTGCCTGGTGCTCGACTATCGAGTGGTTGCGGCGGTGATCCACCAGGTGCGCAGCCGCACCGCCTACGTACCCCACAGCTCGGTCGCCGCGATCCAGGCTATTGCGGAAGCGGGCGACGGAGTGGGACGCTTCAATCGCGCCGAGATCGACACGCTCATCGATCACTGCACCACCGTCGGCGCCAACGAGTACAGCGCGCAGTGGAGCCGCCCCGAGCGGGTGTTCAACGCCCAGGACCCGTCGGCCTCGCCGGTGTGGTACCTGCGCACCAAGTCGGCGATGCCGTTCGGCGGCGGCGCATTGGTGCGGATCCGCAGCATCCGCGACCCCAAGCAGGTCGACTACAACCTGGTGTGGACAACGCAGCCCAGCGGTACCGACCGCGGGCAGGTCGATCTGCAGAACCGCTGGCAGCTCAACCTGCTGCTGCCGCCTGGTCGCGCCTTCCAGCCGATGGAGGCCGAAGTGCAAGCCTTGCTGCCGGTCGCGGTCAACCTCAATACCGCCGACCGCGAGGTGCTGATCGCGCTGCTTCAGAACGTTCGCCGCGGCCCGACCCGCAACCGCTCCGGCGACCCCAAGAAGGACGCCGCCGACAACCGCACGCAGTACGGCCCGGTGGTCGATGCCAAGCTCGCCGCGACGATGGCGGACGAGCTGCTGGCGCAGCGCGAAGGGCGAACCGAGGGCGAGCCGAGCAACGGCGAGCGGCCGTTCCAGAGCTGGCAGGACTTGGCCGAGCGGTTCTTCTTCCCCCGCGGCGAGGCGGCGGCCAAGAAGATGCTCGACCTGTGGTTGCTGGTCACCCTGCAGGACAACTTCCTCTACGGTCGTGAGCCGCGCGCGGAGATGGGCACCATGCCGGTGACCTTCTCCTCCAATTCCTTGGTCCGCTACCGGGTCGGCAGCATGCACACCAAGCTGTCCGGCTTGGAGACCGCGCGCTCGGAGGTGGCGGGAATCGCCTCGGCGATGCCAGGCCACGGGCTCGATTGCTTGGTGTTCCGCCAGCGCGACTGGGAGGAGAACACGCGACTCAACCGGCGGGCACCGTACCACCTGACCTTCCCGATCAACCTCGGCGCGGTGCGCTCGGGCGACGTCGCGACCACGCCCGGGCTGCTCTCGCCGGCGCTGCTCTACGCGAAGTTCTTCCCGGGCATCGGGCTCGGTCAACCGCGCTACCCGAGTCTCGACCGGGGCAGTGCCCGGGCCGCAACCGTGGTCGCGCTCCCGGTGATCGGCCGGAAGGCGCAACAGGCCCTGCGCATGCGCAGCCCGTGGTCGACCGAGTCGTTCGAATTCGGCCAGCACCCCGATGGGCGAGACCTCGCCAAGGAGGGCGTGTTCGACATGGTGAACACCGGCCCGCGCGCCGGGGGGACCGCCAACAAGGGCCGCCACGCCGAGGCGTCGTTCGAGTTCACCGCCGCCGACCAGGGGATGCCGCGGCGCCACGCGGTGTCGTTCTGGTTCAAGATCAAGAGCCTCGCCGCCGGCACCTGCATCTACGACTGCGCCGGCCAGCACCCGGACCGCAACCGCATCAACCTGCGGTTCGATGCCAACGGACTGGTGTTCGAGGTGCTCGACGAAGCGGGGCTCGACCCCAACCCGTCGGAGGTGCTGACCCAACCGGCACGCAGCGCGGCGACTTGGCGGGTCCCGCTGGCGGACGCGAACCTGAAGCCGAACGTCTGGTACCACGTGAACCTGTCCGCCGACGGCAACCGTCCGGGTCAGCTGTCGCTGTTCGTCGATGGTGTGCCGCGCAAGAAGCCGGAGTTCATGACCTACCTGGCGGAGGGGTTCGACGTGCCCGAGTACAAGCGGCCGTCGTCCGGCGTCACTCCCGCGCAGGACACCGCGCGCTACCCGCAGATCAAGGTCGAGAGCACCGATGGTTTCCCCGACCGCGGCGTGTTGCGGATCGGCCGCGAACTGTTCGAGTACACCTCGCGCGATGCCACCACCTTCTACTGCAAGCAGCTGGACTCGATCGGCGAGCGCAAGGCGCGCATGCGGTGGGAGGAGTACCGCAAGGACTCCGACGTCGACCAGTACGGCCGCCCCAACCGCGACGCCGAGCAGATCCCGGGTGATCCGTCGAACGACCGCACCCCGAGGATTCCGTCGGGCTCGCTGGTCGAGCTGTACGGCTATGCCGCGTCGCTCTTCCGCAACACCACGCTCGCGGTCGGTAGCACGCCGCTGCGCGATGGGGTTGGCGCGTTCTCGGTGGCGCGCGGGATGCTGAAGAATCCAGCGACCATCCAGCTCAAGGGAAGCACCCAGACCTTCAGCCCGGGACGCGGGCTCGACGAGACCGACACCCAGGACATCTACCTGGTCGACCCGGTGGCCGACGTGACCGGCAAGGGGCCGCCGCCGCTGACTCAGGGCGATGCGAAGATCCCGGCCGGTTTCCCGGCAGGTGGCGGCTACGCGTTGTTGGTGCAGTGGGACGGTCTTGGCAACGGCCGGTCGAACAACCCGACGCAGAATCCGCAGTCGCAGCTGCTCGGCGGAGTCGAGCTGATCCGCTACGCCAAGCGGGACGGCAACAAGCTCACGGGCATCAAGCGGGCGGCCAAGATCCCCGGCACCGACAAGATGCTGCAGAGCGGCAACAACGCGTCGTACAGCACCAACGGTACCGGGCGGATCTTCGTGAGCGAGTGGTCGCGCTTCCTCCTCGCGCAGGTGGGGGGCAAGCCGACGCCCTTCAGCGAGCTCCAGAACTTCGTGCTGTACGTCGTGCCGGTGTCGCTGGCGGTGACCAACACCGCTGCGCTCAACGATCCGCTGGAGACCGGGGTCACCGAGTGGATGCAGATCTACCCGGGCAAGAACCGCGAGTGGGACACCGAATGGGTGCGCTACGACGTGATCAGCCCCGAGGGCGACGTGGTCCGGGTGCGGCACAGCAAGTGGCGGAACCTGCTGTCGCGTCTGTCCGGCTTCAGCAACCGCGGTAGCCTGACCCTGACTGGCGGCACCAACGGCACCCTGGATCAGCAGATCGCCAAAGCCCTCGAGTTCACCCCACCGCAGGACGACGGTGGGCAGCGGATCGGCTACATCGACCCCATCGAGCTCACCTGGGGGGTGGTGTACGCGGCCCGCACCACGCTCGATTTCCGTGGCGACAACGCAAGCGGCACCACGTCCCACGACTTCAGCAGCGGAAGTGCAACCGTTACGCCCTGCCTGCGGCTCGAGCTCGACCGCGGCGAACTCGGTGCGCTCAGCGCCCGTTGTGGGCGCAACGACCGGGTCGCGATGGTCTACGGCACGCAGGCGAGCGGCAGCAACCGGCCGCCGGTCGAGTGGCACACCATCAACTGGTACTGGCAGCGCCACGGGTTCGACAATCCGCCGAGCGGCCAGAACGCGACCGCTTCCGATTCGACCCGCGAGATGCTCGGCCCGGCGCCGTTCCAGATGGTCGCGTTCAAGGACGGCGTGCAGAAGATCTTCACCGGCCCGGCGTCCCGGCAGGAGGCCTTCGATACGCGGCGGGTCGACCGCTTGGTCAAGTTCCCCAGCGGCGAGTTGCCCGCGGCCTACGTCGAAGCGGCGTACTTCGGCGGCCCCGCCAAGTCGACCAGCGACTACCAGCAAGCCAACGGCCAGGTCGACGAGTGTTCCTCGGTCGGCAAGTACGCCGAGCCGGTGATGGTCAGCCAGGACGTCACCGCGGACGCGCAGCAGATCCCGACCCGCCACCACACGCGGCTGTTCTCCTACGGCCCGGTGAACAGCGCCACTGACTACACGCAAACCTACCCGAACGAGGGCGGGCTGCTGCTGATCGACGGCGAGTTGATCGCCTACAAGTCGTTCGCCGATGGCGTGTTCCAAGTCGCCGAACAGGGGCGCGGGCTGCTCGGCACCAAACCGCGTGCGCACGGCGACGGCGCCCGCGTGCACTTCGTCCCGCAGGTGCCCTGCGCGATCCTCAACGGGCAGGTGTCCGCGGTGGCGAGCAAGCTGCCGGTGCAGCACCTCGGCTCGCTGCCGCGTTACGGCGGCACGGTGCTCATGGGGCAGGAACTCCTGCACTACACCTGGACCTCGCCGAGTCCGGCGTCGCTCGGTATGCCCGACTGGTACGACCCCGAGGATGCGCAGTCGCCGGGGATCGGGCTGTTCCGCAACCGTTACGGGACCAAGGCACAAGGTGCTTCCTCCGGCTCGCCGGTGATCTGGTTCCCGACTCGCTTCTGGGACCGCTACCACGCGCGATCCGACGACCCCGAGCTGGCGTACTACCAGATGACCCGGCGCGAGACCCCGGTGTTCTACCGCACGGTGCAGTGGCGCGAAGACAACCCCGACCAGTCGGTCCTCAAGCTGCACGCGACCGCCAACATCGACGCCGCGGGCAGCTTCGCCGACGACCCGACCAAGGTGGCCGGCATGTTCACCTTCGAAAAGGGATCGGTCGACGGCAAGCCGAACCGGATCCACTGGCAGGGCAGCGTGTTCGAGTTGCGGTTCGCCACCGAGTACCGAACCGGGGCGTTCGACCCGGTGTCATTCCTGGCGAACGGTTGGAAGCAGGCGATCACCCTGCACGACATCATGCTGACCTACGAGGGCGAGACCCGCATCCTCAGCGAGCAGGTGACCGTGCGATGAGCTTCGGGAGCCGCGAAACCGGTTCGTGCGCGTGGGAATCGTCCACCGAGTGCCCCGGATTGGTGTCGGCCGCCCAGCGTGGCTTCACCATCCTGGAGCTGACCGTGGCGATGGGCCTGCTGTCGGTGTTCATGATGTTCCTCATCCAAATCATGCTGACCACCACCGAGGTGTTCCACGACGGTCAGCAGATGCAGGAGCTGGCGTCGCGTGGCCTCGCGGCGCGGCGACCGGCCGAGGAAGCGCTGCGGGCGATGACCGGGCCCACCTTCGAGGGGCGGGATCTGCCGTCCGATGCCAGGCTCCTGGTGCAGTGGGCTCCGCTCGGCCTGGACCCGACCGCGGCGCGCGGGCACGTGCAAGTGCTGCGAGCAACCGTGCGGCTGAGCGAGGCGCAAGAGCGGCAATTGCTGGAGCGCGAACTGCGCAGTGCGGCGGAGGCGGAGCTCGGGCAGGCGGCCGGCGAGGACAAGATCGCCGCCCTGGTTCGTGCGGCGATGGAGCGGACCGGGCTGCGCGGGCGCGCCGACATGCTGTTGTTGCCGTGGCCAACCGGGGACGCGGAGAAGGCGTACCTCGAGCTGCGTCGCGGGCGGTTCCTGCCGGGCCGACCGCTGCCGTACCGCGAGGCCAACGGTCGAGGGCTGATGGACCTGCGCGAGTTCGGGCCGGGCGACCTGCCCGCGGCTCGGGTCCCCGAGATCACCGAGGTGATCGCGTCCGGCCTGCTCTATGTCGGCTTCCGCTGCGCCTCGCAGAAGACCCGCAACTGGGTTCACGGCCCGGACAGCGGTGGTCCGGAATCGGTCTGGGATTCGGCGCGCGCCGGGTGGTCGCTCGACGCCAAGGAGCAGTCGTCGCGTTTCAGCCTCGACATCGGTGAGACCAGCGCGCGCGATTCGACCGACGACGTCTTTCCGCACTACATCGAACTGCTGGTAGTCGCTGGGTCCAGTTCGCAGGACCTCCCGGAGTCCTCGCTGGCCGAGGACATCACCGCGGACGAGAAGGCGATCCGCATCCTCGACACCGATCGGTTGCCGAATGCGATCCACGGCAACTTCATCAAGATCGGCAGCGAGTGGGTCCAGTTCGGCGAGCGGCACGGTGGGAGATTGAGCGGGGTGCGGCGTGGCCAGCGTGGAACCACGGCCAAGGCGCACGAACGCGGCACCGGGGTACGAATCGGCCGCACCGAAGTGATCATGCTGCGCGTGCCGCACGCAAGGGACAGTTTCAATGGCTGAGCGAGCCAAGCAATCCGAGGGCGGCTTCACCATCGCCGAGATGCTGGTGGCGCTGGCGATCCTGGTGTTCGGCCTCACCGCGCTGGCTGGCTCGATGACGATGGGCATCGGCACGCGGCGCGGCAGCGAGATGCGGTTCCGCGCCGCCACGATGGTCGACCACGTGGTGCAGGATCTGCGCGAGAACTACATCACCCCGCTCGACAAGGAGCAGCCGACGCCGATGTCCGACGCGGTCGATCGGACGGTGCCGGGGTTCCCCGAGCTGCGATACGCGGTGCGCTTCACGGCGGACCCGCAGGACCCGGCGGTGGTCCTCGCCCGGATCCAGGTGATGTGGAAGGAACAAGGCGAGGCCGTGGTCGAGGAATTCGAGCGGATCGTGGTGCGTGAGGTGCCGCTGGCGCGGCGCGTCGCCGAACTCAAGTCCCAGAACGGGGGCAATCCGAGATGAAGTCTACAGCAGCGTTCTGCCGCGCCATTGCGGCCCTTTCCCTCGTCGTCCTGACGATGCACGTGGCGAGTGCCCAAGCGGTGCAGCTGCGCGGCGGCGACATCTTGGTGGGGGAGATCAAGGACTGGGACGGGCAGGGGTTCGTCTTGGTGCGCACCGACAACGGCGGCGAGCTCAAGTTGCGCTGGAGCCACCTCACCCAGGGCAGCGCCAAGCTGCTGCGCACCAAGCTCGGACTGCTCACCACCGAAGTCGGCGAGGTGACGGTGCGGGCCGACGTGGTGCGCTACCGGGGGCCCTCGGGCACGCCCGATGAAGTGGTCGGGCGGCGGGTGAAGGACGACCGGGACTTCATCTACGTGCAGCGCTGTCGGGATGTGACCAAGATCAGCAAGTCCGATGTGCTCGGGTTCTCCGAGCGCCAGGTGACTCCGTTCGAGGTGTTCACGGTCGCGGACTACTACAACGATCAAGTTGCCGAGTTCGCACCCGGTGAGGACGCGGACAAGCACCTCGCGTTGGCCGAGAAGCTGATGCGGGTGCGCGACTACGAGCACGCCGAGAAGCACATGCTCGAGGCGAAGAAGCTCGGCGGGGGGCGGCAGCCGAAGGTGCTCGAGCAACGCCTTCAGCACCTCGTGTTCCTCAAGGGGGCCAAGGAGGAGCAGGGGCTGCTCGACGAGATCCGCACCGCGACGAACCGGGGTGAGTTCAAGCGCGCTGCCGAGAAGATCGCGGCGTTCAAGGAGAAGTACCCGAGCTCCAAGCTCGGCGGCGAACTGGAGCGTCTGGAGAAGGGCTACACCCAGACTCGCGAGCGGGTGCTGACCCGCGACGTGGCGCGGCTGTGGTACAAGTACATCCAGATCTTCGCGGCCCGCAAGGTCGGCGAATCCAAGGTCACCCTCGCGCTGGCCAAGCAATACGCCGAGCGCATGATGGGCAAGGAGATCCGCGAGAAGATCGCCGCGGCGCGCGCGCTGCAGACCGACGAAGTCGAGGCGATGTGGAAGAAGCGCGACGAGGTGGCAGGGGCGATCCAGCAGCAGCACTACTACTACTCCATGGGCTCGTGGGTGCTCGGCGAGAAGGAAGTGCTGAAGGGCACCAAGCAGGGTGAAGCCGAGGCCAAGCAGGCGAAGACCACCAAGGACACCAAGGAGACGGAGCTCGAGCAGATGCTGAAGCGACGGCAGGAAGCTCTGCGTCGGGCGCGCGAGGCAGCCAAGAAGGGGCGGCGCGGCGGAGGTCCGGCGGGCAAGGGCCAGGCCGACGTCAAGAAGGAAGTCACGCCCGAGGACTGGTGGAACAGCGCCGATCGACATGCCAAGGTCTCTTGGCTGAAGGCGTACTACGCCGAATTCAGCGGAGACATGACCGTCACCGGGGCCTTCGTCACCCCATGCACCATGTGCGCCGGAGCCGGCCGCGTCGCTTCGCAATCGTCGAATGGTGGCGACGAGTACCGGGATTGCCCGCTGTGCCACAAGACGCGCTACACGCGCGACATTCGAGCCAAGTAGCTGCGATGCGAGGGGTCGCCGGCGAGCAGCTTCCGCAGTGCCGCGCGCGGGCCAACCCCCGGGGCGCGGCGCGAGCCGGGCTCCAGCTGGCTGTGCTGACCCTGTTTGCGGCGTGTGTGGCCGAGGGCCGGGGCGACTCGGTACCGGGGCGCGGGGACGCGGCGGTCGGGCGAGCCGAGAAGCGAACCGCCGAACCGGTCGAAGCGGCAGCGCGCCGCGATACGGCGATGCCGCTGCCGGTGTCCTGGCGACGCGACGAGCTGTCGCCCGGCGTGCTGTTGCCGAGCGCTGCAGCCGATGCCGAGGTGGTCAAGATCGAAGGTGTGTCGGTACGCAAGAGCCACCTCTACGACCGGCTGGTCGAGGAACACCCCAAGGGCACCCGCGCCGAGATCGACCACCTGGTGTTCGACATCCTGTTGGCGAAGCAGGCGGAGCGCTACGGGATCCGGGTCGACCAGAAACGCATCGATGCACTGGTCGGCGACGAAGAGGCGCGGCTCACCAAGCGGGTGGAGAAGGACTGGGGTTCGGTCGACGCGTACCTCCAGGCACAGTTCGGGGTCGACCTCGAGACCCACCGGCGGCTGGCGCGGCGGCGGCTGGCGCGACGGATGTACCGCTACTACGTGGTGCGCTACCTGGCCCTGCGTGAGGATCGCGTTCAGGTCCGCGTTCTCGCCCATCAGAACCGGCAGACCGTGGAGCGGATCTTCAAGCAAGTCCGCGAGGGGGCCGACTTCCACGAACTGGCGCAGCGCGAGTCGGAGGATCGCAGTCAGCATCGCGGTGGGCTCTTGCCGCCGTTCCCGCGCGGCAGCAAGAACCGGTTCGCCAAGGTGGGGTTCGCACTGAAGCCAGGCGAGGTCTCGGAGATCCAGACGGTGCGCAGTGGTGGGGCGACGCGCTATTTCTTGGTCTACTGCGTGCGGCACATGCCGGGCCGGGACGTGACTTTCGCAGGGGTTCGCGCCGAGCTCGACCGCGACCAGGCAGTCAATCCGGTGACCGCGGAAGAGCAGGGCGAACTGTACCTCCGCCTGCGCACCGCGAGCGAGGAGTCGCAGCGCCCGAGTGCCGGCCGATGAACGGTCTGAAGCGCCACCCTCTGCGGGTGTCGCATCGCGCGGCCGTTTTGCGGTGCCCAATGTGCCGACGACCTGCTACAACTCCGCCTCCATGGACGACATCTCGAGGGGGTCGCTCCCCGAGGACTCCGGTCAGGGAGTCGTGGAGCCAGGCCTGCGGCACAAGGACCCGATGGTCGACCCGGCGCGCGCCGGAGGCGTCGAGTTCGCGGATCGGTTCGGAATCGAGCCGGCCCATCGGTTCGGTACTACGGAGGCGGACGCATTGATCGCCGAGGATCCCGACGCGTCGGATCCCGACGACGCGAGTGCGGCGATTCCGCCGGAGGATCATCCCGCGGAACCGGACGAAGTGGGTGGTGATGAAGCCGAGCCCCGCGCGTCAGCGGACGACTCGCATTCGTCTCCGGACGCGTCCGACGGCGATGCGCCCCCGCCGGTGTCCGACGAGGCGCTGCCCCGCGTGTTGTGTGCCCTGTTGCTCTCTTCGCGGGAACCGCTCTCGCTGCTGCGTCTGGCGGAGGTCACGCGAGTCACGCAGAAGCAGGTGCGCGCGGCGCTCGATGCGCTGCATCAGCGCCTCGAGTCCAGCACCATCCCGATCGAGGTGTCGATCGCCGGCGACCAGGTGCGGCTGCTGACCGCTCCCGACGTGTTCCCGTTCCTCTGCAGTCTGCGGTCGGTCAAGAAGCAGGACAAGCTGTCTGCCGCCGCGCTGGAGACGCTGGCGGTGATCGCATACCGCCAGCCCGTCATCCGCGCTGAGATCGAAGCCATCCGTGGTGTGAAGGCGGGGCCGATCCTACGAACCCTGCTCGATCACCGGATGATCCGCACGGTCGGGCGCGCGGACGTCCCGGGGCGCCCGCTGCAGTACGGGACCACCCAGCACTTCCTGGAGACTTTCGGTTTGACCGGACTGGAAGACCTGCCGAGCGTACGGGAGTTTCGAGCCCTGTAAGGGTTTTCGGCGTTGGAACATCCGATGTGATCCGTCGCGGGACGGGACTGGGACAACCGGCGATCGCTGCTGGGTCAGTAGGGCTGGAGTATCCTTCTGCAGCTTGCCGGCCCGATTCCCCTCTCCTCGATCCCTCCCGTGGCAGCATCACCCCGACCGTTCCTCCTCACCACCCTCGCCTCAGCTCTTCTCTCCACGCTCACGCTCGCGCAGAGCGCGACGTATGTCCACTCTGACGGCACGACGCACCACTACCTCGCCGTCGCCACGCCGAGCGGCGTGACCTGGACCGAAGCCAATGCGGCCGCCGCCCAGGCTGGCGGGTACCTCGCGACCGTCGAGTCCGACACCGAGAACCAGATCCTCTACAGCTTGGTCGCCCAGCCATCGTTCTGGACCCAGTCCGGAAGCACGTGGCTGGGACCGTGGCTCGGCGGCCTGCAGGGCGCGGTCGCCCAAGAGCCGGCCGGCGACTGGGGCTGGGCGCAGCTCGACCGATTCGCGTTCACCGCCTGGACCGCGGGTTACCCGAACAACACCAACGGCGCGGACCGCATCCACTTCGGCGGTGGCAACCAGGCCGGCGCGACGTGGGCGGATGCGCCGTCCAGCGCGAAGATGCTCGGCTACGTGGTCGAGTTCTCCGGCGCGACCGTGCCGGTGACCGTCGGGCTGCAGCGTGACGATGCGGGTTCCAACCCGGGCTACACGCTGTTCGCGCCGTGGAACAGCACGTCGACCTACCTGATCGATCTGCGCGGCCGCCGGGTCAACACCTGGAACAGCACCTTCACCCCCGGGATGGTCTGCTACCTGCTCCCAGGCGGCGACATGGTGCGCTGTGGCTACACCGCGAATCCCGCGTTCCCCGCCGGTGGCCAAGGCGGCGTGGTCGAGGTGTTCGACTGGAACGGCAAGCTCAAGAACTGGTACCGGCACTCCGACGCTACCGCTTGCCTGCACCACGACATCCAACAGCTACCCAACGGCAACTTCTTGATGATCGCCTGGGAGCTCAAGACCGGCGCCGAGGCGATCGCCGCGGGACGTGATCCGGCGTCGATGGCCGACGGCGAGTTGTGGCCGGAGAAGATCATCGAGGTGCAACTGGACCCGGCCGGCGGCGGCAAGATCGTCTGGGAGTGGCACGTCTGGGACCACTTGGTGCAGGATTTCGACGCGACCAAGCCCAACTACGGCAGCGTCGGTGGCCATCCGGAGCTGATCGACCTCAACTACACCCCGGATCGCAGCCGCGATTGGCAACACGCCAACGCGGTGCACTACAACGCCGCGCTCGATCAGATCGTGCTCAGCGCCCGTGCGTTCAGCGAGATCTGGATCATCGACCACGGCACGACCACTGCCGAGGCCAGCGGTCACACTGGGGGCAAGCAGGGCAAGGGCGGTGACTTGCTGTTCCGCTGGGGCAACCCCGCGGCGTGGCGTGCGGGCACCGCGGCGAACCGCCGCCTGTTCGTGCAGCACGACGCACACTGGATCCCGGCCGGCTTGCGCGGTGCGGGCAACATGATGGTGTTCAACAACGGCACCGGGCGGGCCGTTCCGCACTCCACGGTCGACGAGATCGACCTGCAGCCTTCGACTACCGGCAGCTACGGCGCCGCGTCGACTTGGGAGCAGCGGGCGATCGTCTGGACCTATCAGGCTCCCAACCCGGCCGACTTCTACTCGCCATTCGTGTCGAGTGGGCAGCGGCTGCCGAACGGCAACACCCTGATCTGCGCAGGCTGGAATGCGCACATGTTCGAGGTGGATGTCAACAACAAGATCGTGTGGGAGTACACCAACGCGGACTTGGCGGTCGGCCCGCTGCACCAGGGCACGATCCCGGGCAGCAACGTGGTGTTCCGCTCGCCGCGCTACCTCGCCACCGGGCCTGAGCTCACCGGCAAGACGCTGACGGCCGGAGTCCCGGTCGAGCAGCACGACTCCGTTCTGCTGGTCGCCGGCTCGACGCTCCGCTACCGCGCGGCGCTCGGTGAGACCGTGACCTTCGACCTGCGCGCCAAGCACTCGCCGAACTCGGTCTACATCGTCGCCAGCTCGATCACCGAAGGGTTGCTGCCGATCGACTTCCGCTACATCCGGCTCGGCGATGATCCGGTGCTCTACGCGAGTCTGTCGCTGTCGGCTCCGACCGTGTTCCAGAACTACTTCAACCGCCTCGATGCGACCGGCCGCGCGGTTGCCCGCGTAACGCTGCCCAACGTGCCCGCGGCGTCCGGGCTGTCGCTCTACACGGGGATGGTGGTCACCGACCTGGCGGCGCCGAACTCGATCGGCCTGATCTCCAACACGGTGAAGATCGAGGTCCAGTAGTCGGGCGCGGCCCGTGCGGCGCGATCTGGTCGCGCCCACCGGCCTCGGACCGCACGCGTTCCGCAAACCGCGCTTGCGATGGCGCGGGGTGGAACGCATGCTGTGCCCGCGGGGGTGCGTTTGCTAAGCTCTCTGCCCCTCGCGGACGTCCCGTTCGTCTAGTCAGGCCTAGGACTCCAGATTTTCATTCTGGCAACAGGGGTTCGAATCCCCTACGGGATACCAGCTTCCGCCGAACGCGGTGGAAGTGGGGGCGCTCAGGCGCCGACCACTTCGGCTTGCAGCCCGCCGACCACGCTGAGGATCGTCGCGACGTCCTCCGGGCCGACTCCGGCGGCCTCGAGCGCGTCCTTGAGGTGGCCCGCGACCAACCCGAAGTGCCGGTCCTCGATACCGCGTCCACGGTGCGCCTCGCGCATTCCCTTCCCGGTGTAGTCGCGCGGACCGCCGAGAGCCATCGCCACGAATGCGACCTGATGACGGCGTTGCCGCGCCATGTCCGTGTTCGTGAAGAACGGTGCGAGTTCCGGGTCGCCGAGAACGCGCCCGTAGAAGTCGTCGACCACGGCCTGTACTGCCGAGTGGCCGCCGATCTTCTGGTACATCGACGGTGTGGTGGTCTGGGTCATGAGTGTCTCTCCTCTGGATCGTTGGCGACCCCGACCCCCTGCCCCGCAGACATCGGGCGCGGGAGCCGTGCAACTTCACCCCAACCGTTGGAATTCGCGACGAGGCGTGTGCGAGCCGTTGGGACCGACCCTCCGGCGACGAGATCGAACGCGAGTCGTCGGATCCTGCTCGTCGACGGGGACACATCCGCCTCCGGGCAGAACCTGCCGTTCTCCTCGCCAGCATCACAACCTCGCACGATGTCGCGACGCTGCTCGTGAACGGTCCGGGCTAGACTGCTCCGGTGACGCGGCCCGACCCCGACCTCCGCTCCCTACACGATCCGGTGCTCACCCTGCTCGCTGCCCATGCGCGCCGCGATCCCGAGCAGGCTGAACTCGCCGCGCGATTCGCCGAATTCGTCAGCGCCCACCCCGACTGTCTGTTGCGCACTTGTGCGCCCGGCCATCTCACCGCTTCGGCGTGGATCCTCGCGGCAGACGGCCGGCACTGTCTGTTGGCCCACCACCGCAAGCTCGGCAAGTGGCTGCAGCTCGGGGGGCACGCCGATGGTGAGCCTGAGCTGTGGCGCGTCGCGCTCAGGGAGGCGCAGGAGGAGTCCGGGATGCGCGATTTCGCGGTAGGCCGCACCGTGCTCGATCTCGATCTCCACCCGATCCCGGCGCGCGGTGCCGAGGCCGAGCACCTCCACTTCGATGTCCGGTTCCTGCTGCGTGCCGCGCCAGACCAGTCGCTGGTGTGTTCCGACGAGTCGAACGAGGTTCGCTGGGTGGAGGTCGGCGACCTGCCCCGCTACACCACGGAGGAGAGTGTGCTGCGGCTGGCCCGCAAGGCCAGGGCCGGTGGTCTGGACGATTCGTGAGCGTGGGGTGTTCGATCCCGAGCGGTGTCGTCGCCCGCGACAAGCACGGCAGATCCGGCCCGAAAGGGGGGCGTGGGTTCACCGTCCGGGGCGGGCGCGGTCTTGTGGCGGGACCGGCAGCGATTCCGCGCGGTCGCCGCAGATCGTTCGCCCAAAGTCCGGGACAGGGCTACCCCCGACACCCGACACCCGCCTGTCGCGGCGCCCAATCGACACGCAGGGCGCCTGCGGGCTTGTTCGCCACCAACCGCGCCACCGGTGCATCGCGCCGCGACCCCAGTCGACACGCTGGGCGCCTGCGCGCTTGTTCGCGACCCCCGCTTCGGACGATAATCCTGGCGTGATGGTCCGATTGCTGATGCTGATGTCCTGGGGCTGCCTGATGGTGCCTTGGATGGTCAGTCTGCACCGGAATGGCGAAACATGGATGCAGCCGGTGCATCGCCACGCCGAGTGCGCACTGCATCGGGGGCACTGCGTCTCGCACCACCACACGGACTCCGGCGACCGATCGACGCCGCCCGCCCCAGGCGATGCGCATCGCTGCGCCGAGGACCACGTGGACGTCGTGCTGGTGTTCCAGCAGTGGAACGTCGTTCCGGCGGATCTGCCACTGGGCGACGGGACCCCCGCGCTCGTCGCGGATCACGCGAGCGACGCGCCCACCGTGGCGTGGACCCGGAGGTTCCGCGCCGGCGCCGATCCGCCGGGGCGGGCGGCGCACGAGCGACAGAGACTGCGGCGGCTCCCGCGCATCACCGCGCAGGCGGAGCGCCGGCAACGCACCACGATCCTCCGGCTGTAGCGCACTCGGCTCGGGCCCGAGTTTTCGCGCTTCTCCGGAGAGATCATGTACCGCCACTCCTTCTCGTTTCGTCCCCTGTCCATCCTTCCGCTGCCGCTGCTCGCCGGCACGGCATGCGTGACCTACCGCGCCGAACCGCTGCGCACGTTCGCCGAACTGGCGACGCCAGCGCCGCAGGTCGATGTCGTGACACTGCGTGAGGCCGTGCATTGGTTGCTGCAGCGGAATCCCAGGTTGGTCGCTGCGCGCGGTCGTCTGGCCGCTGCGCAGGCGGTTGCCGCGGTGCCCACTCCGGCGGCCAACCCGACCCTCAGCGTCGGACCGGTGTGGTTCACTCCAGCGGCGCTGGTGGCGCGCAGTCGCAACGGCTTCCAGGCTTCGCTCGGTTGGTTGCTGCCGTGGCAGGGCACGCGCGGCGCGACCGACGATCTCAACGCCGCGACGGCAGATGCGGCGCGGATCGATGCGGTGGCCGCGGCGCGCGAGGAGTACCTCGGACTGCGCGACGAGCTGGCACGGCTCGCGATGCTCGAGGATCGACTCGCCGGCGAACAGCAGCTCTCGTCGATCCTCGAGGAGGGGGTGGCGGCCCAGCGGCGGATGGGGCTGCGCGCCCAGCTCGGTGCACTGCAGATCGACCTCGCGGAGTTCGATCAGCACGCGCAGGCGAGCCAGGTCGACGGTGTCCGCGCCCGGTTGGTCGCGGCCCAGGTCGACGTTGCGCGGCGCTGTGGGGTGGCGGCGGCGCGGGTCGCGGAGCTTCCCGGTCGGGCGCGCCCGGTGTTGCCCGTTGCATTGCCGGTGCTCGACGAGCTCTGCGCGGTGCTCGCGGAACACCCTGCACTGGCCCGGTTGCGCGCCGCGCATACGGTGGCCGAGGCCGCACTGCGCCGCGAGGTCAGCCGCCAGTACCCCAACCTGAGCCTGGGGTTCGCGGAGGAGCGCGAGCAAGGCGTCGACCGGCTGTCGCTCCCGCTCGGCATCACCCTGCCCCTGTTCGACCGCAACCAGGTGGCGATCGCCGCGGCGCAGCAGCGCCGGGCCGCGCGGCGCGCGGAGTACGAAGCCACGGTGCGGGATCTCCTGCTGGGGCTGCGCGGCGCATTCGCCCAGCTCGAGCTGCAGCAGGGCCGCTTCATGGTTCAGCAGCAGCACACCGAACGTCTGCAACGCGCTGTCGAAGGCAAGCTGCGGATGCTGGTCTCCGCGCGCAGCATCGATCCCGCGGAGCGCACGGCTGCGCTGCGCCGCGTGCAGCAGGCGCGTATCGATCTGCAGCAGACCAGAGCCGCGTTGTTCGGCGCGTGGGCTGCGCTGGAACGCGCCTGTGGTGCACCGTTGCTGCGCTTCCCCGGCGAGCCGGAACCGCCGGATGCGGTGCCGCCGCTCCCCGACGCGGCCGGGGTGGCCAGCCGGCACGGGACCGCCGCGAGCAACTCGGGGGTGGGGCGATGATGCGTTCACTGTGGGGCAATACGGTGCTCGGGTTGTTGCTGGCAGGTGCTGGCTTGGCCAGCGGTCTGATGATCGGCCACCGTCAGGTGCCTGCGGACGGTGGAGAGCCCGAACACGAAGGGCCGCGGGTGCTGTCGCCGCAGACCCTCGCCAACCTCGGGGTCGTGGTCGGCAAGGCGAAACTCGGCGAATTCGTCGAGTTCCGTGCCATCCAAGCGGTGGTCGAGGAAGCGCCGCTGGCCCGCCGTCCGGTAGCGACGCCGCTCGCCGGGATCGTGCAGGCGGTGGCCGCCGCACCGGGAACCGTGGTGCAGCATGGTGCGACGCTGGCGACCGTGCTGCGCGACGCGATCCCCCGACCGAAGCTCGAGATCACCGCCGACATCGTCAACCCGATCAGCGAGTCGCTGCACACCGCGCTGACCGAGATGCGCACCGCGGCGCGCAGTTTGGCGATCCTCGACACGGAGCGGCGTCGGATCGAACAAGTCAACGCCGAAGCAGGCGGCGTGGCACTGGTCGACGGACGTCGGTTGGTGGAGATCGGCTACGAGCGCGCGCGGGCCGAGCAGCGGGTCGACAACGCCCGGTTCGAACTGCGTCACCACGGTCTCTCGGCCGCGGAAGTCGCGGCGGTGGAGAAGGGAGATCACCCGCCGCACGGCCGCGAACTGTGGCAGCGGGTGCTCACCGTGCACGGGCTGTGGACTACTGCGGTCGGGCAGATGCAGGCGCTCCTGCCGGAGTCGTACCGCAACGCGCCGTGGACCATCGGGCTGCTCGGCGAGCTGTCCGCCGTCGGCTTGGCTGACCCGGCACTCCTCGCCGCGCTGCGCGCCAGCTCGCCGATGCGCACGCGGTTCCGCGAGTGTGCGGCGCTGTTGCTGCGCGGCGAGACCCTGCCGCGGGTGCGCGGACTGGCCGAGCAGGGGGCTCTGGACGACCTGATGCGGGTGGCCGCGCCGAATGACTCGCCGGATTGGGACCTGGTCGAGGTCGCGGTGCGCCCGGGACAGCCGGTCGTCGCCGGGCAGACCATCGCGGTGGTGCGGGATGCGCGCTCCATGTGGCTCCGGCTGCGTCCGGTCGGCAACGAACTCGGGATGCTGCGGGATGCGGTGCGTCGCGCTGCGCTGTTGGAGGCGGTGCCGACGATCGAAGGGACCGGTCCGATCCTTCGCGGCCTGCGGGTTCTCACGGTCGGCGATGGCGCTCCGAACCCGGTGATTCCGTGTGCCAACGATCGTCTGGCGCGCACCGACGGCGTGGTAGTGGGGTGGCAACTGCAGGCCGGAACGCACTACCGAGTGCGGATCCCGCAGGCGCCGCTGCAGCAGGTTTTCGTGCTGCCGGTCGCGGCGGTGGTGTCGGAGGGCGCGGATCGGGTGGTGTACCTGCAGGATGGTGATTCGTTCCGGCCCAAGCCGGTGCGGGTGGTTTGGGAGGACCGCGAGCACGTGGTCGTGGCGAACGACGGCGCGCTGTTCCCCAACGACGCAGTGGTGGAAAGCGGGGCGTTCGCGCTCAGTTTGGCCATGCAACGCGCGAAGGGCGGCGACGCGCAAGAGCACCACCACCACCACTGAGAATCCGCAAATGCTCGACCGGATCATCGCTTTCTCGCTCAGCCATCGCTCGATCGTCGCGGTCGTGGCGCTGGCGCTGGCGCTGTGGGGAACCTTCGTCACCCTGCGGCTGCCGATCGACGTCCTGCCGGACTTCACCCGACCGACCGTGACGGTGATGTGCGAGGCGCACGGGATGATCCCGGAGGATGTCGAACGTCTGGTCACGCGGCACGTCGAACGGGCGGTCTACGGTGCTGGCGGCGTGCAACGCGTCCGTTCGACTTCCGCCATGGGGCTCGCCACGGTCGCGGTCGAGTTCGACTGGGACGTCGACCCGTACCGTTGCCGCCAGCTGGTTCAGGAGCGGCTGCAGATGCTGGGCTCGGCGCTACCCGAAGGGGTCGTCGCGAAGATGGCACCGCTGAGCAGCATCATGGGGCAGGTGCAGCTGATCGGTCTGCGCAGCCGCGACGGCTCGGTCGACACCACCGAGCTGCGCACCGTCGCCGACCAGTGGATCAAGCCGCGCCTGCTGTCGGTGCCCGGGGTCGCGCAGGTGGTCGCCAGTGGCGGAGCACCGCGGCAGCTCCAGGTCTCGCTCGACGTGCACAAGTTGCTCGCGCTGGATGTCGGAGTCGACGAGGTGGCCAGGGCGATCGAAGCCGCGAACCTGCCGGCCTCGGGCGGATTCGTGACTGCCGGAGCCCAGGGGCTGGCGATCCAGGTGAGTGGCCTGCTCGCCACTGCACGCGACCTGGAACAGGCGGTGGTGCGGCGAGACCCGGTGCGTCCGCTGCGGGTGGGAGACCTCGGTGCGGTGCGGTTCGAGCCCGCCGCGATCCGGATGGGCGACGCCGGAGTGAACGGAGCCGGCGGGGTCCTGTTGGTGATCACCAAGCAGCCGGGCGCCGACACGATGGAACTCGCGCGCCACGTCGAGGCGGAACTCGCACAAATCGTCGCTGGTCTGCCCGGCAAGGTGGAGATGTTGCCCGGGCTCTATCGCCAGGCCGACTTCATCCAGCGGGCGGTCGAGAACGTCGAGGACGCGGTGCGCGACGGGGCGATCCTGGTGGTGTTGGTGCTGGCACTGTTCCTGCTGAACGTGCGTACCACGCTGATCACACTCACCGCGTTGCCGCTGTCGGTGGCGGTGACCGCGCTGTGTTTCGGACTGATGGGGGTGTCGATCAACACCATGACACTCGGGGGCCTGGCGGTGGCGATCGGTGCGCTGGTCGACGACGCCATCGTCGACGTGGAGAACGTGTTCCGCCGGCTGCGCGAGTCGAAGGGCCGGCCCGGCAACGCGCTGCAGGTCGTGTTCGACGCTTCTCGCGAGGTGCGCAAGCCGATCGTGGTCGGCACCCTGGTAGTGACCGTAGTGTACGTGCCACTGTTCGCGCTCAGCGGCATGGAGGGAAAGCTGTTCGCACCGATCGGCTTGACCTACATCGTGAGTCTGCTCGCGTCGCTGCTGGTCGCGCTGACCGTGACTCCTGTGCTCTGCTACTGGTTGCTGCCGCGGTCGCGCGCGGTGTTCGACCACGAGGAGCCACGTGCCGTCACCGGGCTCAAGCAGCTCGCAGGGCGGCTGATCGGGTTCGGGATTCGCAAGCTCGGCACCACGTTCGGCGTGCTGGCGGCTTCGCTGCTGATCGCCGCGACCTTGTTGTGGCACACCGGGACCGAGTTCCTGCCGGAGTTCAACGAAGGCGCGGCGCAGGTCAACCTGATGCTGCCGCCAGGCACCAGTCTGCAGCGCTCCAGCGAGCTGGGGGAGAAGCTCGCTCGGGTCGTCGGGTCGGTGCCGGGTGTGTCGTCGGTCGGCCGGCGCACCGGACGAAGCGAGGACGACGAGCACGCCGAGGGCGTGCACGTCTCGGAGCTGGTGGTGCGGTTCGACCCCGCGAGCGGTCGCACGCGCGCGGAGATGCTGGCGGACATTCGGGCGCGGATGAACGAGCACTTCCCGGGCTTCCCGACCTCGACCGAGCAGCCCCTGGCCCACCTGATCTCGCACATGCTCTCGGGCGTGGCCGCGCAGGTGGGCATCAAGGTGGAAGGCGCGGACATCGTGGTGTTGCGGCGCGTCGCCGAGCAGGTGCGCGGCGCGATTGCCGGGATCCCGGGGGTGACCGACCTGTTGGTCGAGCAGCAAGTGTTGGTGGAGCAGGTCGAGGTGCGGCCGCGCCGCGCGGCGCTCGCCGAGTTCGGCTACACGGTCGCCGAACTCGGCCGAACCGTGGAGCTGATGCTCGAGGGTAAGACCGTCACGCTGCTGCACGTCGGCCAGCGCACCTATCCGGTGGTGTTGCGACTCGACGGCGCCGCCCGTGCCGACCTCGCGACGCTGCGCGCCCTGCCGGTGGGGGCGACCGCCGATCGTCGGCTGCGGCTGGGCGACGTCGCCGACGTGGGCGTCACGTTGACCAGCAACGAGCTCAAGCGGGAGAACGCCACCCGCAGGATCGCGGTGCACCACAATGTGCAGGGGCGTTCGATCTCGCAGGTGGTCACCGAGGTCGAAGCCGCACTCGCGCCGATCCGTCGCGGGTTGCCGGCGGGTTATGCGGTGCGCGTGGTCGGCCAATTCGAGGCGCAGCAGCGGGCCCAGCGGGTGATCTTGCTGCTGTCGGTCCTGTCGCTGCTGGCGGTCGGGGTGGTGCTGTTCTGGCACTTCGGATCGCTCAATCTGGTGCTGCAGACGCTGGCCAACGTGCCGCCGGCGCTGCTCGGCGGCGCGATCGCGATCCTCCTGTCCGGCCAAGACGTGTCGGTGGCGAGCCTCGTCGGATTCATCTCGCTTTCGGGCATCGCGACGCGCAACAAGATCCTGTTGCTCGACCATTACCTGCACCTGATGCGCGAGGAGGGCGAGGAGTTCAGCGAGGCGATGATCCGGCGCGCCGGTCAGGAGCGGATCGTGCCCGTGTTGATGACCGCCCTGACCAGCGGCATCGCGCTAATCCCGCTGGTGTGGAGTCCGAATCAGCCCGGGCGCGAACTGCTCTATCCGGTGGCGACCGTGATCCTCGGGGGATTGGTCATGACCACGCTCATGGATCTTCTCCTCACGCCGGGGTTGTTCTGGCGCTGTGGGCGCCGGGTTTCCGAACAGGTGCTGGCGGGGAGCGCGGAGTTGCCGTCCCATGGTCCGGTATTCCCCGTGCAGGAGGTTCCTCGATGACCCGAACGCGACATTCCCTCACGATTCTGTTCGCCTGTGCCGCTGGCCTCTCACTGGGGTGCGCGGATGCCACCAAGCCGCGGCCCGACGACAAGAGCCACGACTACAAGCCCAAGTTCGGCAAGGAGCTCAAGCACCTCGCCGATCACGGCCCGATCGTCGAGCTGACGCACGACGAGGCGGGCGGGGTGGTCAAGCTCTGGGTGTTCGGCCCGCACCATGCCGCCAAGCCGATCACCAAACCGCCGGTGCTGAACGTGCCGGGCCAGCCGCCGAAGCAGCTCACCGCCGCCGGCAGCGGGGCCGAGTGGACGTTCACCGACGCGCTGCTGAAGTCGCACGTACACGGTCTGGCGCTGCGGATCGAAATCGACGGGAAGACCTTCAACAAGGACTGGGACCCGGGTCACTGAGCGATCGGGGGCGCCGGAACCAATCGCCAAACCCTGTCGCCGGAAGGTGTCGAGAAACCTTGGCCGGTGCGCGGCGCACTCTGCGCCCTGGGGGGTCCAACCCAATCGCAGGACTCCCCTCATGAACCGCACTCTCCAAACCATCGCACTTCCCGCCATCGTCGGTCTCGCCGTGCTCGCGCCACGAGCCGCCGCGCAGGATTTCGACGATCCGCTGGTCACCATCACCGCCGGAACCGTCGCACCGCGGGCCAAGGTCACGATCCGCTGGTCGATCACGAACTGGGACAACAAGACCATCGCGGCGTGCCGCCACGGGATCTACATCTCGACGGACCGCACCATCACCACTGCGGACACGCTCATCCAGACGGTGGAGACGCCGCAGATGGGCAAGATGCAGATCATCCGCGAGTTCGAGTGGACGGTGCCGGAAGACGTGCCGCGGGGCACCTTCTACATCGGTGGGATCTCGGATCACCTGCGGCAGGTGAACGAGAGCAACGAGGGCAACAACGTCACCACCGACCCCAAGAGCTACCCGTTCTACGGTGCGCCGGACCTCACCGTGGCGTACCGGATCCCGTCCGAGACGCGGTTTGCGCGCGGCGGAACCTACACGGTCACCGCCCCGGTGCAGAACCTCGGCGGGTATCCGTCGACGCCGACCTACCTCGAGGTGATGGTCTCGCTCAACAACACGCTCGGGGCGAGCGACCCGGTGCTCGCCAAGGTCGCGGTCCCGGCGCTGCTCGCGCGGCAGACCGTGAACGTCCAGGCGCGCATCACGATTCCGGTCGACTTCCCGATCGGCAGCTACTACCTGGGCTACTGGGTCAATCGTGCTCAGGACGCCCGCGGGGAGAGCGAACTGCGCAACAACACCCGGGTCTACGGGGTCCGGTACTACCAAGAGGGGAGCTTCTGGACCTTCGGCGGCGGTTGCCGCGGCAGGTCCGGCCTCGTTCCTGGAATCCAACCGAGCAGCACCGGTGGGGATCCGCACGTCGGTGGGTCGGTGGCATACGTGATGTCCCGCGGGCAGCGCGACGTCGCCGTCTTGGTCGGTCTCGGCCTGTCGCGCCACACGTGGAATGGTCTGCTGTTGCCGCGCGACATGGGTGCGTTCGGCGCGCCCGGCTGCGTGCTCTACACGAGCCTCGATCTGCTGGTCGGGGTTCGCACCGACAGCGGCGGTCAGGCTTCGCTGTCGTTGGGACTGCCCTCGAGCGTGCCGGTGGGGACCAAGTACTACACGCAGTTCTTCAGCGCGGACCCGGTGAACAGCCTGGGCTTGGTGTTCAGTCCGGTGGTCGAGACCACGGTGGGCAGCACACGCTGAGTTCGTGGCGTCAGAAGCGCTGGTCGAGGAGCACGACGCTCGCGGCCGGACCGAACACGCACGCACTCCGGCGCAGCACCGCCAGCTGCGTCGCGAGCCGGATCTGATCGAGGCCTGGCGCCATCGTGGGCGCCGTGCCGCGGAGTTGCCAGGGCGTCCCCTGCAGGATTCCGACGAAGATCAGCGAGTGCCCGGCCAGGGACGGGAACAGCGCCCCTGTGCACCCGGGCAGCGCGACCGAGTCGTGCGTCAGGTTGAGCACCAGCAAGGCGTTGTCGCCCGAAGCGCCCTGCGCGTCCAGCTGGAACGGCTGGCCCTCGCGCACGGTAGCCGACGCGGTGTATCGGAGCGGCGTGAGCTGCGTCCGGATCAGCGTTCCGGCGCCGTTGCGGACCGCGACGCCGGCTGGTCCCGACGGGCAGGGGCCGTTGGCTGGCGCGCCGGCGCCGGCGAGGGTGGTGCACCCGTGCAGCTCCACCGTCCCGTGTACCAGATCCACGCCATTGCCGGCCGCCTGTGGCTGCACGTAACACGCGCCGTTGAGTACCACGCCGGGTGCTCCCCGCCCACCTTGGAAGGTGCAGCCCGTTGCGGTGATCTGCGAGTACCACACCAGCAGCCCGTGGGTGCCTGCGCCGCCCGTGAACGTGGAGTCGAACGCGCTCACCTGGGACTGGTACGCCCAGAGGCCGGGCACTGTCGATCCGGTGAACGCACACCGGGACAAGGTGATCGCGCGGCACCGGTGGGCATTGAACACACTGCCCGACAGGAGGTTCACCGTGCAATCCTCGATCGACACGGATCCCTGACAGTCCACCAGCACGATCGAGCTCGACATCGTGAAGCCACGTACGGTGAAGTTCTTCCCCAGGGCGAGGCTGTCGATGGTCAGAGTCAGGAGCGTCGCGGCGCCGGAGCTGGTGTCCCGCACGATGGTCAGGGCCTTGTTCGCCGACTTCACCACCCCGTAGCTTCCCTGTCGGACCAGGAGCACGTCACCGTCGCCGGCCCTCAGCACCGCGTCTTCGATGGTCCGGGTGTCGGCGCCGGCGCCGCCGGCAGCATCGACCACCCAGACCTTGCCTTGGGCTGTGAGGGACCCGAGGCAGGCGATCAGGGACAGGACGGCGGGAGGGATGGCACGGCGTGGAGAGCGCATGCCCGGCGAGATTACCCTCGGTCCGGCCGTTGCGGTGCGTGGAGCGGCTCCTAGCCCGGACCATTCGTGCGCCAAGCAAGCTTGGTGGAGGTGAACTTGAACTGAAACCTTCTCGGTCGCGGTAACCGTCCGGTGGGCTGGCACCGCCCGGAAGCGTCTTGCGTTGCGCGAGACCTCGGCGGCAGCGTAGACGGCGGTGGGACGAGCCTGAAATCGGGTTGTCGGGAGTCGACGTCGTGGTATGACGGAAGACAACATCGCGCGCCAGATGGCTGGCGCGGCGGCTCCACCGGGTGAGGCAGGGCATGTGCACGGACTCCCAGGAACTGGAACCTGACCATCTCCCCACAATCCCGGTTGCGGCCGGGTCCGGATCGGACAGCGCCTAGCCGGATCGAGAGGGCACGGGTAACGCCGAGCGAAGAAACGACGCGGACGGATGTTCGAGTCAGAGCGAGTAGGCGCGAAGGCGGGGAACGACGGGGGACCCGCTGAGGAAGGGCTTGCCTGTTGCGAACTGTTGGGAACGATGACCGGACATCGAGTCGACCTACATCTCCCCGGGATTGCAACGGGTAGCAAAAGCGAAGATCATCCAGGTGGCGGTTCTGCTCTGGCGCATCAGACTGCTGCGCGGGCACCGCCGGACGCGAAAGGATGGTGCCGGGGGGGACGGCGTGGCATCCGCGGCCTACGCAGGGATCCGAAGCAACTCAGGTCGCTGCTGATCGCGCGAAGTCGGCGCTACGCGCTCCGGCAGTTGGGCCTCCGAGAGCGTCAACGACCGTGGTATTCCACGTTCGAGGACAAGGTGCTGCAGCGAGCCGTGGCGATGGTGCTCGAGGCGCGACGGCAGGACTCTGATCTATGGATTTCGCCCTGGCGATCCGCACACGGCAGTCGCCGCGAAGGGTGAGCCTGGGCGGCTCGTCATCGAAGCAGACATTCGTGGCTGCTTCGGTGCCACTGACCAGTCCAGGCGATCCTGAGCCAGCAATGCGGACGTGCTGACGCGCCTGATCAGGAAGTGGCTGAACGGGGTCCGATCGGTCACATCGGAAGCAGCACTCAGTGGGTGATCTCTGCTGGCCAACGTCTTCCACACTGTGCTGACGTATGGTTCAGCGAGCAGGCTGCGCGGACGGCGTTCTGGTCCGCCGCCGACGACTTGTCCTCGTTTGCGTGTCAGACGTGCGCGTCTTGCGTTCCCGCAACGCTTCGCGGGCTGACATCACCCTGAAAGGCACTGCTCGATTTCCAGCGCCGGCGCAACCAAGGATCAGGCTGACTTCTGGCTTCACGCACCTATGGCGGTCGCAGGCTTCTGGCGTGAAACGGCAGTCCGTCCCCGTGCCCTCAGTGCGGTGACGGACTGGTGCCGCCGCCATCGCTTGCCCGTGCGCGACCAGTGCTGAACTGGCGCGCAGCTCCGGGGCACTGCAGTACTCAGGATCAGGAAACTCGCGCCCTGGCCGCTATCGGCGCCTGCTCGATCTGGCGCAAATGGCTGATGCGACGCTCGAATGCGGCCCGTCAGCCGGGACTGGGGAACAACTGGTCAGCGCTACGCGTTGCGCCGCCACGCCACTGGTTTGAGACTCGCGGTGAGCCCGCAATAGAACCGGATGCGGAAATCCGCACGTCCGGATCTGAAGCCAGGGCCGGCCTCGGCCCTGGCTGACCCGATATGAGCAGCGTCGCGAGATCGTGCAAGGTTGTTGCTGGCAAGGAGAACGGCAGGTTCTGCCCGGAGGCGGGGTGCATCCCCGTCGAGGAGCAGGTTCTGATGTGCGACGAAGCCAGCAGCACTGCGCGATCGCAGCAATCGGTCAGATCCGGGCGATCCGGAACCCGACGCCGCGTCGAGGAGGCGCCGTTCGGGCCCGAACTCGTGGTCGCGGGCCTCCAGGACGGGGCCAAGCCAGGCACATGCCATCACGACGCTGCCTGCGCGGTTTGGGTCGCCCTGTGGCTACTCGGTCACGCTGCGTGCCGGAGATCGCTCGCGACGCCTGCTGCTCAGTCAGCGTTCCACTTGTGCCCCGCGTCCGGAGTTCGCAGCACATGTACCCGGCCATTCGATCCGCTCGCTGCGTTGCTGCTCCTCAGCTTGTCCACCAACAAGCCTTGTCGTCGCAGCGCCTTGCGCGCGATTCGACTGACGCAGCCACATTTTGCTGCGAACTTCAGACGAGGGGCACTAGTCCGCCCACCAGATCCTGTTGGACGCCCCCCACGAGCACTGGTTGCCCGACTGGGGCGTGCAAGTGTTGTGGGTGTACGCGGGGTCGCACATGATCGTGTTTGTCGTCGTGACACCCCAGCAGGAGTTGGACCCGTCCCCGTTGCAGGTGTTGCCTCCATCGCCGAGGCACGAGTTGCTCCCTGAGCTCTGGCAGGTGTTCGCTTCCGCACCCTCGGCGCACGTGTTGCCGTCGCCGTTGATGCAGCTGTTGTGGGAGTACGACTTGTAGCAGGAGTTGGAGTCCGCCCCGGTGCACGTGTTCTTCGCGGTCTGCTCACAGTTGTTGTAGGCAGAGAAGCCGACACAGGCGTTGGACTGGGAAGCCGTTGTGCAGTTGTTGTCCGAGTGGCACTCGTTGCCCGTGTACGTCCCGCCAGCGACGCACTTGTTCGACTCGGCCCCGCTGCAGGTGTTGTCGGCGTAGCAGTTGTTCTTCGCGCCTTGCGTGCACTGGTTGGAGCCGGCGCCGGAGCACGTGTTGGTTCCGGCCTGGGCATTGCAGTTGTTGTTCGTACCCGCGCCGGTGCAGCAGTTCAGGGACGTGGGCGTGCAGGTGTTGCTGCCCCCGTCGTCGCCGCAGCCAGCGAGCGGCGCCGCTGCCGGAACGACCTGCGAAAGGACGGCGGCGACCAGGCCGCCGAGCGCAAACCGCATCGCACGCCGCCGCGTGATCGTCCGCTCAGCGGCGGGAGTGTCGACTGCGGTATCGCTGGGCGATCCACGCCGGAGGATGCGAGGCCTGGCGGCCATGTAGACGTCGACCTTGGGGTCTTGCGATTCCATCCGAGAGTCCTTTCCTGAGAAGCTACCCGTCGGGTCAGGTGCCTTGCGACACCGTGACCATATCGACTCGGTGGGGTCACGACAACCGTGGAAGTGTTCCTTGGCGATCCTCCACGTTCTCGTCCGGGGCAGTGTCGGGATCTCGGCTCCGTCGGCCTCATCGCGTCGCCCGCGGTGAGAGAACTCGCTCGATACCCCTGGCCAAGCCGGAACCGCTCGCGAAGAATGAGACGTGTTGGACAGGAATGCTCCGCGAAGCCCTCGGCAGCGCAGAGGATTCAGCCGGAGCCGTAGGAACCAGGAGGCCCCTCCGTGGAGCACAATCCCCAGAAGACCGCGCCCGAGACGTTCGCCCTGAAGCACCCGCCAGCCAACGCCGACACCCTTCGCCGGCTGGAGGAGAACCCGGGGAAACGCCCCGTGCACCCCGGCTCGATCCCAACGCTCTCGACGGTCACGAACCTCGACATCGACGTCACCGAGAACTGCAACCTCGGTTGCCTGTACTGCTTCAAGGAGGAGAAGTACTCGGAGAACATGTCGCTCGAGACGATGAAGAAGTCGTTCGAGTGGTTGGTCGAGTCCTCCCGCAATGCCCCCACGTTGAACTGCAACTTCATGGGCGGTGAGCCCACGCTGCGATGGAACGACATCAAGAAGTTCGTTCCCTGGGCCAGGCGCCGCGGCGCCGCGATCGGAAAGCAGGTCACCTTCAGCATGACCTCGAACCTCACCCTGTGGAACGACGAGATTCGCCGGTTCGTCGACGAGTACGGGTTCGGGATCCTGATGTCCATCGACGGTTGTCCGGAGGTCCAGGACGCGCAGCGGCCCAAGAAGGGCGGGAAGATGACCTCGGAACTGGTCGAGTACTGGGCCCGCTCGCTGCTGAAGACCAGGCCGCATTCCACCGCGCGATCCACGTTCTACCCGACGTATGCGCACAAGTTCGCGAAGAGCATGCGCTACTTCCGCTTGATCGGTTTCCGCGAGGTCGCCGTGTCACTGAGCGAGTACCACCTGTGGACGGACAAGCAGCTCGACACCGTGCGCGAGCAGCTGTTCGAGACCGTCGACCAGGCGGTGGAGAGCCACGGAACGGACAAGCCCTTCACCCTGACCGGGTTCAAGTACCTCATCAACAAGCTGATCCGCTGGCGACGGACGGACCGGCCGGAGAGGATCGAGTTCCGGGCGTCCCCGTGCGGGGCCGGGAAGGGCTACATGATGATCGACTACACCGGCGACATCTGGCCCTGCCACCGCTTCGACGGCGCCGATTCCGCGGCCGGTGCCGACGGCCAGTTCCGGATGGGCAACATCTTCGAGGAGGGATTCAACCACGAGTTGTCGCGTGCTTTCCTCGAGTTCGATCACGGGAAGTTCCACAAGGAAGGCTGCAAGACCTGTCCGGTCAACCCGATCTGCGGCGGCTACTGCCCTGCTGCGAACCTCTCGGATACGGGCTCCATCTACCAGCCCCATGACACCTTCTGCGCGTGGTCACAGATGATGTACGACGCCGCGGAGTCGCTCTACGATCGCATCGCGGAGCAGGGTGCGGAGTCGCTGGATCTCCTGCTCGAGTCCGCCAGCGGGACCGAGTCGGATGGAACGACCTAGGAGTCTGCGCCACAGAATGACAACCCATGAGATCCGCGCCTTCCAGCACCTGTCACCCCCCGAAATCCTCGCCGAATCCACCAATTCGGCTGTGTTTTCGGGCGGCGACCTGCGCCGAAATCCACGAACCTCCTGAGTCACCCTTCTGTGGCGCAGACTCCTAGGTGTCTGCGAGGCCATCGACGTGACTGAGCCGACCCGCGCTACCCATGAGTCTCGCACGGAGGTCTGCGTGCCTCCGTGGGTCATGATCGAAGACGACGACGAGGAGATCCTGCTCTACGACACGTTCCAAGGACCTTCGAGCTTGACGTTCTTGAGGAGGGAGCGCGACTGCTTCCACAGCACACTGGAGAAGCTCGACCCGGCCAGTGGTTCACCCTGGCAAGCCGATGAGATCGAGCTCCTCGACCGGCTGCGCAAGCGCGGCATCTTCGCGCCGTCGGCCGACGTCGAGCGTGCGGTGCAGGCCTCGCAGACAACACCCCAGTTCGGTTTCGGCTGCCTGACGGTCGAGTTGGATACGCGTCTCGAACACGACACGATTCTCACGCGGGTCTCGGAGCTCGTCCGGTATCTGCGCGAGGAACTCCCTTCCGGGCCCAAGGGCATCGCGTTCCGACTGCTCACGGACCCCGGTCTCCCACGCGGCGTCGAGGAGGAACCCTGGGAGCGCCTGGGTTCGCTCGCGGCACGGCTCACGGAATCCCTGCGGGAGCAGGGGTTGGAGCTGCACTTCGAGGCTCCCCTGGCACCGCATGCCATCGGCTCAGCGGGCGAGCCGTTCTTCGAGGTCTTCGGCGGGAATCGCGTCGTCGCACTCGTGGAGGTGTTTTCCGGCGATGGATCCCCGGAGGAGACATGGAGCGAACTGGCGGCCGTGGCGGACCTGGGGTTCGACGTCATCGTCGAGATCGCGACGGACTTCCCGCCGCACTTCGTGCCCTCCGTGCTGAGCATGTTCGAAACGGGTTCGTGCAGCGCCATCCGCGTGCGGCCCGCGTTGTTCCGCGACGGTTCGATCGGTTCGGACGCGCTGCGCGAGACCGTGGATCGTGGCCTCGTGGCGATCGAGGCCCTGTCCGCTCGGCTCGGGGTTGCAGTCACACGGTGCCAACCCTGGCGCGGCGTCGTGCACCGCGCTCTGATGCCCCTCGCGCACAGCCTGGGTTGGAGCAAGCGGATGTCCGTGGGGCACCTGGATTCCCACGGACGATGGCATCGTTCTTCGCACCACGCGGAACGCGGTGCGGAGCCCGAGGAGTTTGCGACGCTCTTCCCGTCCGCGAGAGGCTCGGCGTCGATGCGGCCGATGGACTCGCGCCTCTCATCCGGTCCGGTGTTCGAGGGTTCACCTGCCTGCGAGGATTGCGGATTCGCGCCGCTGTGCGACCGATACTGGACAGCCGAGATCGACGCGCTCGTTGCGACGAACCGGGTGGAGGCGGCTGCGCAACTCGGTCGCTACGAGTGCGAAGCACGGAAGGCGATCCTGGGTAGCCTGTTGGACTCCATTCGCGCCGAACGCGAGGTGGTAGCGCCCACGATCAACTTGGCGGGACGCAGCCGTGCCGAGCTCGACAAGAGCACCGGCAGGTTGCGGTTTGACTACCAGTAGGCGGAGGTCACGGAGCACTCGTTCTGCCGCGCCGCTCGCGGGGCAGACCCGGCTGGTGTCGGCGGAGCACGTCGGGGGAGTGTTTGCCGCTTGCCAGTCGTTCGGCAAGACTGGCCGCCTGCGCTTGGCCGGTGCTGTGGTCGCGACGTTGCTCGGCGCACACTGCTGGCCCAGGGAGGCCAAGACCGCGTCGACGGCAGCAAGCTGAAGCTCGACTCCAGTGAGAGTCTGGCCGATGCGCGGTGGCGCCACGACGCGAGAGAGGGGTGGCGTTTCAACCCCAACGCTCGAGGAGTCGACCCCGGGGGGGTCACGAATCCACAGGGTCGACGCTGGCTCTGCCGCACAGAACCTGCGGTGCTGCACTGACTCTGCTCCACTCGATGTCGAGGCGGCTTCGTGAACCACTCCACGCACTCCTGGGGGAAGAGGTGCGACTCCTGACACCGTGGAACTCGCCCTTGGCGACGGACGTGCGTCGGTTTGTCGACACTCCGATACGTCGGGTCCGACCATCCGCGGTCGTGCTGCAGACCGACGGATTCACGGACTTCGATAGACTGGACGAACCGCGATGGAGGAATCGTCGCGGAGCGATCGATGCGATACGTCGAGACCCCAGAGGAGTCCCATGAGCGCCCTGGCGGTCGTCGCCGTGCCCTCCGCTCTGTCTGCTGCAGACGTACCGTTCCGCATGGTTCAGGACATGCCGTTCGAACTGGAGCTTGGAGCGGGAAGAATGCCGCGACGCTGGCGCTCCGGGGTCGCGTCTGCTTTCGAGTTCCGGATCGCGTGATTGGGTGCGGACTTCGGGTTTCCGACAGGACGCCGAGTGGCTTCTGAGTCCGTGCTGTCTCTCTGCGATCAGGGAACGAGCTGCTTGCCTCCCTACCTGGCGATCGGGAGCCAGGGTGGCGAGGCTGCAGCGAATCCGGGGGAGGTCACGTCGTCGATGGTGCTTCGGCGAGGGTGCCGGGCCTTTCCATGAGCCGCCTCGATCTGCTCCTGCTCGCCGAGGAGTCGCTGTCGTTCGCCGACGACGAGTACCTCAGCCAACGCCTCCGCATGGCCAAGGTCTGGCCGACGTTCGACGAAGCCGAACGAGCTGCCGCGACGATCCAGTTGGGGGTGGATGACCCCGATCTGTGGCTGCGCATTCGGTCGCGAGGCCACGTTTTGCGCACGCCCCACCGACCTTCCTTGGCGTTGTGCGACCTGGCGACGGTTGCTCGCGATGCCGGCTACGAAGTAGCCATCGTCGACAACGTGGGGCGCTACTCGCATCGGCGCACGCTCGTCGAGCAGCTGGTCGCCGAACGCCGGCCGGTGTTGATCGGGCTCACTACGACGTTCTTGCTGTCCGAGCGCGAGGTGATCGAGACGGTTGGGCTCATCCGCTCGCTCGCACCCGACACGCCGATCGTGCTCGGCGGACCCACGGTGCGGCGCCGAGAGTCGCTCCATGGGCTCGCGGACTACGCCATCTTCGGCTCGGGCGAGCGCGCGCTCGTCCAACTGCTCGCGGCCCTCGACAGCGGGAGTGACCCGGTGTCGATCCCCGGCCTGGCGATCCGGCAACCCGACGGCAGCGTGATCTACGGGACCGCGTCCCACGACCTGGCGCGGGTCGGGCGCACCGACGCGGCCTATCGGATCCGCGACGACGAAGCGATCCCGATCCCGGACTGGTCGCTCTACCCGCGTTCACGTGACACGGTCTACGCGATCGAGTTCAGCCGCGGCTGCAAGTACAACTGCTTCTACTGCGCCTACGATCGCGGCAAGGTCATCCGTTCGCTCGGCGAGATCCGCACCGAGCTGCTGCGCAACGCCGAACTGGGTATCACCCGCTACCGGGTCGGTGACTCGAACTTCACCGACGGCCCGCCTGGCCATCGCGACTACCCGCTCGAGGTCTGCCGGCTCATGATCGAGCTCGATCTCGGTCTCGAGTGGTCGTGCTACAGCCGCGTCGACGACCTGTCCGACGAGCTCGCCGAGCTCATGCGTCGCGCGGGCTGCTGGGGCTGCTTCTTCGGGGTCGAGTCCGGCGACGACCGCATTCTCAAGCTCATGCGCAAGGGCCACGACACGGCCGACGCACGTGAGGGTCTGGCGGTGGCCCGACGCCACGACCTGTTCACCCACGTCAACATGATCGTTGGCTACCCGGGCGAGACCGAGGCGTCGTTCCGCAACACGGTGGACTTCCTGCGCGCGACGCGTCCGGACTCCTTCGCCCTGGGACAGTTCTTCCTGGTCGACAAGGCTCCGGTGCGCGGTCGCGCCATGGAGTCGTTCGACCTCCACGGCGAGGGCCTGCAGTGGCGACACGAGACCATGGACTCCGACCAGGCCAAGGCCCTCGTCGCGTCAGGGATCGCCGAATTGCTGGACGCCGGGCTCGAGCTCTCGAACGAGATGCGCATCGTCGAGTACATGGGCTGGGGCCTGAGTCTTCGTCAGGCACGTCTCGCGAGCGACGCGCTCAGCAAGTGCATGCGCGGTGCCGAAGGCGAGCTCGGGGATACGGCCAGAAGTCAGGTCAAGGAAGTGCTCTGCGGGGTGGTCCCGCGCTGGCTCGCCCGCGACCTGCGCGCGGCGCAGGTCTCATGATGCGCCCCACATGGTCTACGTCAGGGCTTGCGCGCCGCGCAGAACCGATAGGTTCCGTGGCCGTCCTCGCCGGTTGCGACCACATCGAGTTCCCGCTCCATGCGCGCGAACAGCTCGCGCGTGTTGGCATGGCCGCGGAGCGAACCGCCGTACGGCCTGGTCCACCAAGAGACCAGGGGATTGAGCAGCGCCCGCACGCCGGTAGTCAGCTGCAGATCACCTACGACGACGCCTCCACCGGGCCGCACCGCGCTGAGCAGGCCGTCGAACGCCGCCGCCCAGTCGGGGATGATCGACATTCCCAATGTGCAGAAGCCGACGTCGAAGGGAGCCCTGCCGGCCGACTCGAATTCCGTGACGTCGGCCTCGAGCAACGTGATGTTGGTCCAGCCTTCGCGTTCGATGCTGTACCGGGCCCGGGCCAGCATCGCCGCGGAGAAGTCCACGCCGAGGATGGACCCTTCGGCACCGATCCGTTCGCGAATGGCGGCGAACTCGCGGCCGGTCCCGCAGCAGAACACGAGCACCCGGTCGCCACGGGCGAGGCCTGCGGCCTCGATGGCTCGGATCGCTTGGGTGTGGAAGTCGTACAGCCTGTTGCCCACGACCATCTTCGCCGCGCGCAGCACCCGGTGGGGGAACGACAACGGTCGGTCGTCGTACGCGGGGGGCAAGGTCTCCCCGTAGAGCTGCTTCACATTGGCCGCAGAAGGGTGCATCGGGACGCCAGCCGTCTTCCCGATCCTACGTCATCGCCGCCCCTGTGCGCTCTCGGGCATCGTCTGAACGGCACACGCGGTGACCATCGATGACCACCGTCCCTCGTGACACGACCACACTCTGGGAGGTGTTCGAGCGGACGGTGCGCGCCGATCCCGACGCGCTCGCGCTGTCCGCGCCCGACGAGACCATCACCCGAGGGCAGCTTGCGGAGCAGGCCACGGAACTCGCGAACGCCATGCGCGCGGCGGGAGTGCGCGAACACGGCCTGGGCCTGATCATGCTGCCGAACTCGGTCGCCTTCGTCGCCGCGTTCCTGGCGCTCACCCGGCTGCCGGCCACGGCTGCCCTCGTGTCGACGCGCTTCCGGGAATCCGAACTCCGCGTGATCGCGGCCACCGTGCGGCCCGACTTCGTCCTCGTGCTGCCGCAGCATGCCGCCGAGGCCGCTGCGCAACTCGACGTCGAAACCGAGCACGACCTGACGAATCGGGGCGGCGGTCAGCGCCTGCGGCTGCTGCGCCTCCGTGCCACGGCCGGGAGCGTCCTCGATGTCGAGGAGCGCTTCGGTCTGGGTGATGCGGGCTCGTACCCCGCCCTGGTCAAGTTCAGCTCCGGGTCGACGGGCGCACCCAAGGCCGTGCTGTGGACCGCGGCCAATGTGAGCGCGGCGGCCGCCAACGTCGTTACCACGCTCGGCCTCGACGCGTCGGACCACGTTCTCGCACCGGTGCCGCTCGCGCACTCCTACGGCTTCGACCTCGGCGTGCTGCCCCTGCTGTTCGCGGGCACGTCGCTCGCCATCCGTGAGCGCCCGGCTTGGAAGGCGATCCTGGCCGAACTCGCCAGCGGACGGGTCTCGGTGTTCCTCGGCGTGCCGGCCATGTACCACGTGTTGAACCGCACCCGACTCGACCACGCCCCGGACCTGTCCGCCACCCGCTACCTGCTCTCGTGCACGGCGCCGCTCCCCGTCGACTTGGCCCAGGCGTTCTCGCGACGCTTCCGCGCAGCGATCTGCCAGCACTACGGGTCGTCGGAGACCGGCGGCATCACCCTGTGTCACCCCGGAGAGGCTGGCCGACACCCCGAAACCGTCGGGCGGGTCATGCACGGTGTGCAGCTGAGCATCGTCGGCCCGCACGGTGAGGCGTTGCCCGCCGGGAGCCGCGGCGAGGTCGTCATCGGTGGAGCGGCCACCGCGGCGGGCTACGTCCGAGCCGCGACGGCAGGCGATGCGGGCGGGTTCCGGGACGGCCGCTACTGGACCGGTGACGTCGGCTCCCTCAGCCCTGACGGGTTCCTCCACCTCGACCGCACCCGTCCCGGCGTGGCACACGTGGGCGGCTGGAAGGTGTCCCTCGCGGAGGTCGCACGGGTGCTCGAGTCGCATCCATCGGTCCGGGAGAGCGTCGTCACCGACGTGGAGGACGCGCGGGGGATGGCGCACATCGTCGCCGCGGTCACGCTGCAGGGTCCGGTCGAAGAACAAGCACTCATGGCGTTCTGCAGGGCCCGGCTGGCCGACTACAAGCAACCGCGGCGCGTTCACATTCTCGAGGAACTACCGCGAGCGGCGAGTGGCGAGGTGATCTGGGGCGCCGGGCATCCACCCGCGTGACCGACATGCTCGCCGCCCACTGTCGTGGGAGGGACCGCGCTCGGCAACGGGTTGGTCGAGTTCGTCGACCTGGCCCGCAGGACGTTCGAAGTGCGCATTCGACGAGTCGTCGTCACCGGTCCGGGCGCGGTGTCGTCCCGGGCAACGCAGTGGCCGAGGCGCTCGCGTGGGACACGGACGACCGAACCGGTGCGTCGACCTGAGAAGGCCCGCATCCCGGGCCCGGCGATTCCTGAACCACTGCTCGACGACCGCGACGTCGCCCTGCCGGTTGCGGTTCTCATGTCGATGCGGCCGGAGGTTGGCGGGGGTCGAATATTCTCGCGGATTTCTACCGCGAAACGGGCGCCAACGCGGGGGAGTGGGGCGACGCAACGAATCGCCCGGCCACCTCGAATCGCCATGCCCATCGCCACGCCACTGCGTTCCGCCTCATCCCTGCTCGCCGCATTGACCGCCCTGGCCCCGCTTCCCGCACAGGACTGGGACTACAACGCGGCGGCTGCCTACCACGACCAACTCGGGGGGCACGCCCTGCTGATCTCGATCGATGGCAAGGTCGTGTTCGAGCGCTACTCGAACGGCTACTCGGCCAACCAGGGGCACGTGCTGCACAGCTGCACCAAGAGCATCACCGGTGTCCTGTGTGCATTTGCCGTGCAGGACAAGTTGATCGCGTCGTTCGACGAGAGGGTCTCCGACACGATCACCGAATGGCAGGTGGATGCGCGCCGCCGGGTGATCACCTACCGCCAGCTGCTCGGTCTGGTGAGCGGCATCCTCGGTGGCGAGACCGGCTCACCGCCGAGCTATGCCGATTCGATCAAGCAGGCGATGTTCGCCGATCCGGGCACGGCATTTTCCTACGGACCCTACCCGTTCCAGATCTTCGGCGAAGCCCTGAAGCGCAAGCTGGCATCCAGCCAGCGGACGGTTGCCGACTACCTGACTGCGAAGATCCTCACACCCCTGAACATGACGCCGAGTGCGTGGCTCAACTACGCCACGGGCGATCCGAACCTGCCGAGCGGCGCGCAGTTCACCGCCCGCGAGTGGATCAAGTTCGGCGAGTTCGTGCGGCTCGGTGGCGTGTGGAACAACCAGCGGCTGCTCGCGCAGTCGCTGCTCGACGAGTTGTTCCAGCCGATCATCCCCAGCGCACGCGACTATGGCGTTTCCTGGTGGTTGACGCTGCCGACTGGCGTCGCCCCCAACGACACCGTGGCGGCGCGCGGCTCCGGAACGCAACGACTCTGGGTGATCCGCTCCGAACGGATGGCCATCGTGCGCTTCGCCGACTCGGAAGTGTGGAAGGACGATGGGTTCTTCGCCGCGCTCATGCCGGCCGCGTTCCAGAAGATCGGAGATGGCTGCAAGGGTGCCGGTGGAGTGCCGAGCCTGGTTGCGGTGACGCCCCCGAAGACCGGCACGACCTTCGAGTGGCGGATCGACAATCTCCCCACCGTGCCCACCCTCGGGATCACCTATGTCGGTCTGTCGAGCACCACTTGGGGTACGGTGCCGCTGCCGCTCGAGCTGTCGTTCCTCGGCGCGCCGGGCTGCCGGCTGTTCGTCAGTGCCGACTTCGCGCTGCCGTGGGTCGGCGCATCGAGCGTCACGCAACGACTGCCGGTCCCGGATACCGCTACGCTGTCGGTGCGCCGCTTCTACCTACAGAGTGCCGTGGTCGACGGCTCGGCCAACGCGCTCGCCATGACCCTCAGCGATGCTGGCGTCGCTCGGGTCGGCGTGCGGTAGGTTCGATCTACTCGGCATCCCGCGACGCGAGTCCGCGGGGGAGTCCATCTCCTCCCGATCGGACGGCACGCGTCGCGTGCCGGTCCGTTGCTCCGAGTGGTTGCCGCTGCGGTTGATGTCCGCCCTCATGCAGGGGATGGCGGCCGGGCGCAGGACTGTCCCAGGACTCGCCGGCTACTTGGTGCGCCGGTCGTGGCCACGCTGGACCTCGCATCGGAGCAGGCCCCCATCCGCGGCGCGGAAAGCAATGCGCGCCGCAACGTCGGGCTGCCGCGCGGCCTCCCTGTCGCTGAGGACTCGGTAGGTGCCGCGGAGCACGACGAACCAAACGCCCTGCACGTGGCGCACCTGCTGCTCGGCAAACCAGGGGCTGGCCACTGTCCCGAGCCGCGCCAGCACCTCTGCCGTGGCCTTGGCGAGTGCCACCTCCGCATGCCGGATCGGTTTGCCCGCCACTCGGGCTTCTTCGTCGAGCATGCGGGTGAGCACCTCGCGGCACACCCAAAGGTCCGGCCCGCCGGCCGCCACCAACTCGTTGAGGAAAGGCCGTAGCGGCTCGCCGATGGTCGCGAGCTCGACGATGATTCGACGCTTGCGCGCCGGCGAGGCCTTGCGGTGCTCGTCGAGTAGCGTGCGCGCGGCGGCGCGCAGCGAGGCGACGGGTGCCGGTCCGCGATACGACTCGACGCGCGCGACCAGCCGCGGCGTCGCTGTGGTCGGGTGCGCATCCTTCGCGTAGAAGCGAAACTCGCGGCGGGTGCGGTCGACCTGGATCATCAGGAACCGCACCGGGTGCTTCCCCTGCTGCGGTGCCGTGGCTCGAAGGTGCACGTTGAAACTGGACTGATCGCTGGCGAGCGCGCCTGGCGCGATGCGATCGCAGAGGAAACCGTCAGCTCCCCACCGCGGACGAAACACGGCGAGCACCAGCGCGACCGAGAAGTCGACCTGGGGTACCGCAGCGCCAGGATCGTGCTGCCGCCACAGCGCGGCCCAGGCTTTCGCGTCTCCGATCACCAGGTAGCGCGACTCCACCACGCCGGTATCCGACCCGGACCACACGCGGGCCGGAGTGCCGAAATCGGGAAACCGCAGGACCTGGGCAGGGGCCACCTGGCTGAGGGCAAGGGCGAGGAACACTCCGACGCGGCGCACCTGCACATCGTACACTGCGGGTTGCAGCGTCGACGCGCAAACTCCGGTCGCGGCGCCGGGCGTCCACAATGCCGACGCTGCGGGCGCGAGGATCGCTACCGCGACTCCGATCTATCTGGAGCGAGGTGGTAGAAGGCCGAGACGCCCCGGCAGTTCGGCAACATCTGGTTGCCGCATCGCGTCGGTGGACGGGGACCCGGACCGATCGTACCGTTTGGGCCATGTGTCGCACCGTTGCCCTGGTCGCCGTTCTGATCGCACTCCCTTGCGCTTCCCACGCGCAGAAGGCGTGGTGGGACGACGCGGTCGAGCAGGCGTTGGCCCGCGCCGGGGACAATCGCGCGAGTCTGACCGAGGCCCTGCACCGGGTGCCGGAGGCGCACCGCGGTGACATGGCGTTCCTGATCGAGCACATGCCGTCGCGCGATCTGAAGTCGCTGAGCTCGGCGTTCCTCCTGGAGAACGTCGCCCTGGCGCGCAAGGCGATCGGCGAGGTGCCGTGGGGGAAGTCGATCCCGCGTGCCCGCTATCTCGAGGATGTCCTGCCCTACGCCCACGTCAGTGAGAAGCGCGAGCGTTGGCGCAAGCAGCTGTACGAACTGTGCCTGCCCCTCGTACGCGGCTGCCGTTCGGCGGGGGAGGCGGCGCAGGTGCTGAACAAGACCCTGTTCGAACGATTGAGAGTGCGCTACTCGAGCGAGCGGCGGCGCGCTGACCAGAGTCCTTCGCAGAGCATCGCGACCGGCGTGGCGTCGTGCACCGGGCTGTCCATCCTGTTGGCGGATGCCTGCCGGGCCGTGGGCGTTCCGGCGCGTCTGGCCGGGATCGCTCGTTGGGTCACGAAGCGCGGCAACCACACCTGGGTGGAGGTGTGGGACGGAGGTTGGCACTTCACCGGAGCGGCCGAGTGGGACGAGGCCGGACTCGATCGGGCGTGGTTTCAGCGTGATGCGGCGCTTGCCCGCGCGGACCAACGCCTGCATGCGATCTGGGCGGTCAGCTACCGGCGCACCCCGGACCGGTTCCCGATGGTCTGGGCACGCGACGCCGATCCCGTGTGGGCGGTCAACGTGACGGAGCGCTACGCGCAGGTGGTGTCCCGTGCCCTGGGGATGCGAACCCGGCTGATGGTGCGCGTGCGCGAGGCCGGGACGGGCCGGCGCATCGGTGCGCAGGTCGTGGTGGTCATGCAGTCACCGCCGCGGGAGTCGCATCCGGCCGACATCCATCGCGGCCGCAGTCGGGACGAGAGCAACGACACCAACGACATTCTCGAGTTCGAGGTCCGTCCCCGACAGACCTACGTCATCACGGTGGTCCGGGGTGGAGATACACGCGTGCTGACGCGCCGCCTGGACGAGGGGCGCGAGGAGCTGGTCGAGGTGGAGTTCCCGGGACCCGGCGGTCCGATCGAGACCGCTGCTGCGAAGTGGTTCGCCGCCGGAGCCGGAGCGCGCCCCGAGTTTCCAGCAGCCCTCGATGCGCAGCTCGCCGCGGACGAAGCAGCGGCGCGCGAGGCAGTGTGGCGCGCCTACCGGGTCGCGCCGATCCACGCTGGGCGGCGCCAGGACTTCGCGCACCGGAAAGTGCGCAGCGGAAAGCACGAGAGCCCCTACGCCGTCAGGTGGATTGGTCAACGACCCAAGAACGGCTGGCCGCTGTTCATCGCCATGCACGGCGGTGGTGGGGTCGAGAAGCGGGTCAACGACAGTCAGTGGTATCACATGCAGTCCTACTACCGTGCCCATTCGGAGGTCGGTGGCTACTGCTATGTGGCGCTGCGGGCGCCGAACGACCGCTGGAACGGGTTCTACGATCACTACGTCTGGCCGCTGATCACTGAGCTGATCCGGCAGTTCACGGTCTGCGGCGATGTCGACCCGAGCAGGGTATTCGCCCTGGGCTACTCCCACGGTGGCTACGGCGCGTTCGCGATCGCGGCCAACATCCCGGACCGTTTCGCTGCCGTGCACGCTTCGGCTGCTGCGCCGACGCCGGGGATCACCCCGGCGGAGAATTTCCGCGCCCTGAAGTTCAGCTTCATGATCGGTGGGCGCGATCGCGCCTACGGGCGCGCGGATCGGTGCAAGCAGTTCGCCGCGGCGATCGACAAGCTGCGTGATCGGCGCAGCGACGTGTTCGACGTGACCATGGAGCTGGAACCCAGTCGTGGTCACGGCGGGCTGCCGGACCGCGACAAGGTCCGCGCCCTGTACCCCGCGGTGCGCCGGCCGGCGCCGCGGGAGATCACCTGGCACACGACGGGCACGACGGTATCGGACTTCTACTGGCTCCATCTGCCGGAGCCCGCCAAGGGCTACCGCATCGCCGCCAGTTGTCGGGACAACGTCATCACGTTGACTACCCACGGTGCCGACGCGCTGCAGCTGGGACTCGATGCCCGCCTGGTCGACTTCGGCAAGCCGATCGTGCTGAAGCGCAACGGCCAGACCACGCGCCACACCCTGAAGCCGAGCCTTGCCACCCTGTGCCGCAGCATGCTGCGGCGAGGCGATCGCGACCTCGCCCACACCGCCCTGCTGCGCTGAGTGCTCGAGTCCTGGCGGCGGCGAACCCTGCTGCCGTGGCGAGGACCGCCAACGTCTGATAGGTTGGTCGGCCACGTCGGGGCGGCCCCGCAGACCCTCCGAAGTGCGCATGCGACGAGTCGTCATCACCGGTATGGGCGCAGTCTCGTGCCTGGGCAATTCGGTGGCCGAGGTCTTCGCCTCGTTGCACGCCGGCCGCTCGGGCATCGTGTTCGATGAGTCGTACCGGCAGGCCGGTCTGCGCTCCCACGTGTCGGGCCTGGTCGATGTCGAAGTCGATGCGCACCTGGATCGGCGGTCTCGCCGCCACATGTGCACGGCGGCCATCCACGCCTGGATCGCCATGCGCGAGGCCCTGCGCGACGCGGGGTTCGACCCCGATGCCATCTCCGATCCGCGCATCGGCGTCATCGCCGCGGCGGGTGCGTCGTCGGCGGCGAGTCTCGTCGAGAGCGTGGACACGCTGCGTCAGCGCGGACTGCGTCGGGTCAGTCCCTTCACCGCTCCGCGCACGATGGGCAGCAGCGTCGCCGCGAGCCTCGCGACGGCCTACCACATCCAGGGCCTCAGCTACGGGGTCACGTCGGCCTGCGCGACGAGCGCACACTGCATCGGTGCTGCCATGGAGCAGGTGCAGTGGGGCAAGCAGGATGTGGTGTTCGCCGGCGGCGGTGAGGAGATGGACTGGACCATCGCCTGCCGGTTCGATGCGATGGGCGCCCTCTCGACCCGCTTCAACGCGACCCCCGCACAGGCGTCACGACCCTACGATCGGGCTCGCGACGGCTTCGTCATGTCGGCAGGTGCGGGCATGGTCGTGGTCGAGGCACTCGACCATGCGCTGGCGCGCGGCGCGCGGATCCACGCCGAACTGGTGGGCTACGGTGCCACTTCGGATGGCGCCGACATGGTCGCCCCGTCCGGCGAGGGAGCTGCGCGCTGCATGCGGCTGGCGCTGGCCACGGTCGACACGTCCATCGACTACGTGAACACGCATGGCACCGGCACGCCGCTCGGCGATCTCAGGGAGGTCGACGCAATGCGGGCTGTGTTCGGCGACGGCGTGCCGCCCTTCTCGTCGACCAAGTCCATGGGAGGTCACACCCTGGCGGCCGCTGGCGCGCTCGAGGCCATCCACTGCATGCTTATGCTCGAGCACGATTTTCTCGCACCCTCGATCAACGTGACCGACGTCGACCCCGAGCTCGAAGGGTTGCCACTGGTCACGGAGCGCCGTGACCACGCCGGTCTGTGCACGGTCATGACGAACAACTTCGGGTTCGGCGGGACGAACGCGAGCCTGGTGCTGCGGCGGCACGACGGACCGTGACGAACGCGGAGTTCATCATGCGCCGGTCGAGCCCGGACGATGCCGAGGCGATTGCGGGTCTCCTGACGACCGTCTTCGGCGGCGACGGCACCCACGAGTTCGGGGCTGCGTGGTGGCATTGGAAGTACGGTAGCAATCCTGCCGGTTTCCAAGGACTCGTCGCCCATGATGTCGAGGGGCGGATCGTCGGGCACTTCGGCGGCATCCTCTTGGATGTCTGCGTCGACAACGAGACGCTCACGTTCGCGCAGAGCTGCGACACGTGCACCGACCCTTCGGTGCGCCGCGGTCTGCGCAACCCCGGCCTGTTCGCGCGACTGGCCCAGGCCTACACGTCGACCTACGGCATCCCCGGCGGCAGTGCCGTCATGTTCGGCTTCCCCAACCGGCGCGCGACTCGCATCGGCAACCGCTACTCCGACTACTGGATGCTGCGTCAGCAGTGGTTGCTCGTGTCGCAGGGCGAGGCGTCGGAAGGGGTCGACACCGGCGTCGAGGTCCATGAGGTGACGTCCATCGACGACGACGTGAGCGCGCTGTGCGAGCGTCTGCTACCCCGCTATCGGTGCATGGCGCGGCGGAATGCGCGGTTCCTCCGCTGGCGCTTCCTGGACGCACCGACCTCGCCGTACCGGATCACGCTCGCCCGCAGTACGACCGACCACGCGCTCCGGGCCTACGCCGTGCACCGTCTCGCGCGCCTCATGGACAACGATGTCGGCATCGTCGTGGACTGGCTGTGCGACCCTGACGACCACGCCGCGGCTCGGTCGCTGCAGTCTGTCGTGCGCGAGCACTACGCCCGACTCGGCCGTTCCATCGTCGTGTTCCTGTGTCCTACGTCCTCGCCCTGGTTCCGAGCGTTCCAGGGCTTCGGATTCCGCGTCCGGCCGTCGCCCTACATGATGACGGCGCGTCCCTTCGTGCCGCAGCTCGATCCGCGCTTCCTTCGCGAGCACTGGTACTACACGTTGGCCGACTTCGACATCGTCTGATGCGATCCCGCCGGACACGAACGCGAGCACGCTGATGGGGCACTTCGAGCTGCGCACTGCTGCGGAAGACGACTGGGCTGGCATCGCCGACGGGTTCGCGAGGGCCACCGGCGGCGATGCCAGCCGGATCCGACAGCACGTCGCCTGCGCGCTGCGGGACAACCCGCACGGCTCCTCGAGCGTCCTCGCCGCCGCCCCGGACGGTCGTATCGTCGCGCACCTGGGCGTGACGCACGTCCCGATGCTGGTGTCGGGCTCGCCGCTGCTGTTTGGTCGTTTGCACGGCTGCTTCATCGAACCCGCGTACCGGACGGGCGGCGTGCACGGCCTGTTCGCTGCCCTCTACGATGTGTTCCAGACGACCTTCGAGATCCGTGAGCACCTCGCCGCTGTCTTCGGTCAGTGGGACGAGGTCGACTGGTGGCACATGCGACGCACCTTCGGGCATGATGCAGTCGCGACGTCCATCGACCTGCATCGCCCGGCCATCCGGCCAGTGCTCGAACTCGTCGGAGAAGGCGCCGTCATCACGCGAGATGGCGATGGCTCGGTGTCGGCCCGCTGCCTGGACGTCGGGAGTTGCGGTGTGCGGCGGAGTGGCGAATTCGACGCTTGGCGGGCGGTGGCCCCGGGGCGCTCCGACCGCATCTGGCAGGCCTGGCAGGCGGGCGAGCGCACTGGCATGGCGATCACGCGCGACGCGGGCGGCGTTCGCTGGATCCTCGACTGGGCCGTGCGACCCCAGGACTCGGAATCGGTGCGCGCGCTCCTGCACGCCGTGATCGTCGACGCCTGTACGCCGGTGCACACGCGCTTCTGGACTTCGGACGTGTTCACCCTGTCGCTCTTCCAAGAGGCAGGCTTCGAAGTCGTGGCCGGTCCCGAGGCCTATCTCGCGATTCACCCGGTGCTCCCGCACATCCACCACCTGTGGCTGTCGGAGCACTGGCACGTGACGCTGGCCGATGCGGGGTTGCGCGCGATGCCCCGCCTCACGATCGGCGAGCCGGTCGTTCACCCGCCCTCGCCGGGCACGTCGGGAGCACGAAAGCGCAACGGGGAGTGACGGGTGCGGCGAGGTCCCGCACCGACGGGCAGACCACCCGCGCGTGCGCCGCGGCACCTGTGGGGCACCCTTTGGGGCACCGTCTGGTCAGTTCCGCGGGTGGTCGTGCACCGCGTCGTCGCCCCGCGCCGGGATCGGTTCGATTCGCCACTCGTGCTCGTGGAGCACGAGGCCGAGTTCTCGCTCCTCCGACACCGAGATGTGCAGGTTCTCGCTCGTCGGAATCTGGTGGTAACGATGGAACCCGTGTTCGTCCATGACCGCGCACAGCACGACGAACGCGCCCGAGAGGACGCGCAGGTCGCCCAGGCACAGCGTCACGCAGCCCTCGGTCGGCAGGTCGACCGGAACCTGGTCCATCTCCGTGCTGGCGGAGAACAGGATCAGCTTGTCGGGTCGCAGCAGTGCGCAGCCGACCGCGATCTTGGTCGGCACGGTGCCGTTGCGGACGTGTACTCGGATCCCCACCGCCTCGCGTGGCTGGAAGCGACTGCGTGGCTCGCCCGTGTGCAGGTCGACGAGCGTCGCCGACACGATGTGTGGCAGTTCACGGTCGAAGTCGGTGGGCAGCACGTCGGGTGTCCCGCCGTCGGCGTCATAGAGCTTGTTCTGCCAGGTCGAGTATTCGTGCGTCACCGTGACTGCATCACCCTGCATCCGCAGCTGGCCCTGTTCGAGCCACATCGCCGTGTCGCAGATTTGGCGCACGTCGTAGAGCGAGTGCGAGCAGAAGAACAGCGTCTTGCCGCGCTGCTTGTAGTCGTAGATCCGCTCCGTGCACTTGCGCTGGAAGCGCATGTCGCCTACCGACAGGATCTCGTCGATGATCAGCACATCGGGATCGGTGGCGACGGCGACGGAGAACCCGAGCCGACAGATCATGCCCGACGAGTAGGTGCGGATCGGTGCGTCGATGAACTCCTCGAGCTCGCTGAATTCGAGGATCTCGTGGAAGCGCCGCTTCATCTCCCTGCGCGGGATCCCGAGTATCGCGCTGTTCATGTAGATGTTCTCGGCCCCCGTGAAGTCCATCATGAAGCCGGCACCGAGCTCGAGAAGGCTTGCGACGCTGCCGCGGATCCCGTAGCTGCCGGTGTCGGGGAACGTCGTCCCCGTCAGGATCTTGAGCAGCGTCGACTTGCCGGCACCGTTGCCCCCGACCAGGCCGACGCACTGCCCTGGCATGACGTCGAAGCTGATGCTGCGGAGCGCGTGGACCGCCTTGTGGTGTGGCCGCTTGTTCCACGGCCAGAGCTCCTTGATGCGGCCGAACGGGTTGCCGTAGATGCGGTAGGTCTTCGACACGTCCCGGACGACGATCGCCGGCTGCGGCTGGCTCATGCGAGGTCCGGGAACTTGCGCTGGCGACTCATGAAGGAGGTGCGCCGCGAACAGTGACGCGACACCGTGATGGTACCCGATCCTGGGCGGCGACCCACCGCCGGGGATCGCCGCGAAGGGGAGCCGATGTGGCGGAGACCGTGATGTCGTGGGGTTCGTGCCGCGGTTCGGGCAGCCGAGAAGCGCCTGGGCGATCTGCACTCCACCGCGGTGCGCATCCGAGTGTGCAATCGGCCAGCGGCACGCGCGCCTGTCGCGGTCTGCGGCCGCGAGTCCCAGGTGTGCGCCATGCCGGCCAGGTCCTCACTCGGTCGAACGATCCGCCCCGTGCGGGTGCGCCTTGTCGTAGGCTTCGCGCAGCCGCGCCATCGACACGTGCGTGTAGATCGCCGTGGTGACCAACCGTTCGTGTCCGAGCAGTTCCTGCACCGCGCGCAGGTCGGCGCCGCGGTCGAGCAGGTGGGTGGCGAACGAGTGGCGGAGCCCGTGCGGCGTGACTCGCTGCGGGATGCCAGCGCGGCGCGCGTGCGACAACACGACCTCGAACAACCAGCGAGCCGACAGCCGTCCACCCAAGTGGTTGAGGAACAACGCGCCGGGATCCGGGCGCTGGCGCAGTTCGAGCTGTTCGCGCCGCGCCGGCAGGTAGGCCTCGAGCGCTTCGACGGCCTTGGGCCCGAGCATCACCAGGCGCTGCTTGCGTCCCTTGCCGCGAACTCGCGCATGGCCGCCCGGCAGATCGACATGCGACAGCGTGGTTTGCGCCGCCTCGCTCACACGGCACCCGGTGGAGTAGAGGAACTCCAGTATCGCCCGGTCGCGCCGGCCCGGGAACGTCTGTTCGAACGGGAGCTCGAGCAGGGTCTCGACTTGACCGACGCTCAGCACCTTCGGCAGCCGCCGCGGTAGCTTGGGACCACGCACCAGCCGCGCCGGATCCTGCGCGAGCACCCGGTGGTCGTGCAGGTAGCGGAAGAAGCTCCGCAGCGCGGCGAGCTTGCGCTGGATCGATGCCGCCACCAACCCCTGCTGCTCCAGCTCGACCAGGTATCGGCGGATGTCCAGACGATCGGGTTCGACCCGCGCGGGTGGCAGCCAGGAGAGAAACCCGCGTAGATCGCTGCGGTAGGCGCGCACCGTGCTCGACGACATGCCGCGCGATTCGGCGAGGTCGACCAAGAACTCGGTGGCACGCGGCTCCAGCGGGTGCGCCGTGGGCATGCGGGCAGCGTAGCCGCGGGCGACCCGGTCGGCGAGTGTGGCGGAAGTTCCGCGGCGAACCTGCTGTCTCTCACCGGGCGCGACGCTCTACTGCTGCGCGCCGATGCACGACGTCGCCGCTCTCGCCTGTGCTCTCAGCTTCGCCGTGTGCTCGTTGGCGTTCGGTGCGGCCGGCCGCGTCGTCGGCGCGCAGATGGTGAATCGGTTGCGGCTCGTCATGGCAGTCGCGCTGTTGACTGCCGTGCATGCGTGGTGCTTCGGCGAGGTGTGGCCGGCGGCCGCCGGTCGGGCGCAGATCAGCTTGTTGGTGCTGTCCGGAGTGGTGGGCCTGGCGCTCGGCGACGGGTGCTACTTCCACGCCCTGTCGGTTCTCGGTCCGCGGCTCGGAACGCTCTTGATGGCCACGGCTCCGGTGTTCGCGGTGCTCGCCGACGGCTGTCTGCGCGGCGTGTGGCCGGGGGCGCGCGAAGCCGCGGGCATGGCGATGGTGAGCGGTGGCGTGCTGCTGGTGCTCAGCCGTAGCCGGCGCGGTGCCGCGGCGTGGCGCCCGGACGCGGTCTCGTCGCGGCAGCTCGCGCTCGCGGTGCTCGCGGGCCTGGGCGGTGCGGTGGGTCAGGGTCTCGGTCTCGTGCTGGCAAAGCTCGCGACCAGCGCGCCCCATGCCGCATTGCCACCGCTGACCATGGCACACCTGCGTATGCTCGCCGGCCTGCTCGGCGTCGCCGTGATCTGGGTGTGCACGCCGCGCACGACGGCGGGGCGGCGCAAGCCGATGACCGGTCGGGCATTCGCGTGGCTCTCGGTCGGCGTCGCGTTCGGGCCTACCTTGGGGGTATGGCTGTCGATGGTGGCGGTCAGTGGGAGTGGGGATCCCGGGCGGTCGTCGGTGCTGATCGCGACTACGCCGATCTTGATGGTGGGGATCGCGTGGGGGTGTTACGGGGATCGTCCGGAAGCGCGTGGTGTCACGGGGACGCTGCTCGCCGTCGCCGGTGCGGCGGTGCTGCTGCTCTGATCCGGCAGATTCGTGCCCCTTTTGTCGGTCTGTCGTTCCCCGACTACCATGGAGAAATGCAAGCCGACACCGCGATGCGACTGAGTGAGATCCGCCGGCTCGAACAGGGCCAACCGTTCCGTCCGTTCCGCATCTGCCTGTCGGATGGCTCCGCGCACGAGGTGCGGGATCCCAACCTGCTGTTCCTGACCCAGCACACGGTGATCGTGTCGCGCCGCGAGGCGGACGAGGACATCCCGAAGCACACGGTCTACTTCGATCCGGTACACATCACGCGGGTCGAAATCGTGCTGGACGAGGGGGGCTGACGGTGGGCGCCGGGCCGCGAAGGGCATTGATCACGGACGATCTGCGCAACAAGTTCGAGGGGCTCCGCCCCGACGCGATCGAACGCATCGAGAGAATGTGGGCTGAGGCCGAGCCGTTCATGGACTCCGACTTCAGGAAGCAACTGCCGGGTCAGTTCGAGCAGCGGGTTTGGGAGCTGTACCTCGCATTCGTTCTGCTCCAGCAAGGTGCGCGGATCACGCCGCGGGCCGAGCGGGTGCGGGAAGGACCAGACTTTCGGATCGAAACCTCATCCGGACTTCTGTGGGTCGAGGCCGTCGCGCCCGGCAACGGGACCACAGAGGATGCCGCTCCTGCGCTATTCGGTGAGGGCTCGGGACAGTGGTGTGGCTTTCTGCCGGATGGACCGATCGAACTGCGGTACGCGTCTGCCATTGCGGCGAAGGTCAAGAGGCACCGCGAATACGTTAATGAGAAGGATAGTAATGAGAAGGATAGTATCGTGTCGGCGGACGACGCATTCGTCGTCGCCTTGTCGGGTAGTCGCATCGACTTGGCTTTGGTCGAGGACGAGGAGATGCCGCGAGTCGTGAAGCTGCTCTTCGGAATCGGAAACGACGCCGTCCGGTTCGACCTGTCGAGTTCCGAGGCCCGCGCCGTTGCGTATGGCCCAACGCCGCGGCGAGTGATTGCAAAGCGGTCGGGTCAGGAGGTCTCCTCGCGGATGTTCTTCGAGGAGAAGAACGAGAGTCTGTCCGGCGTCCTCTTCTCGTTGGCCAGCGCGAACAACTTCCCGAACGAGCCGGGCAGAGAGTTGCTGTTCGCCCACAACCCACTGGCTGTGAATCCGCTGCCGAGTGGCTGGCTTGGCATCGGCAGAGAGTGGTATCTGCAACTCGAGGGCCGGCACGTGTGCCGGGCGGATTAGTCGTCGAACGGTGTCGCTGTGAGTAGCGGCTGATCTGGCGGGGTTGATGCTCGCGTGCGTGGCCCTGCACGCTGCGGTCACCGTGGCCGCCAGGTCGAGCGGGGCGGTGACCGTTCGGGGCGAAGGCGTGGTTGCCGCGTTCCGTGATCGCTCGGCGGTGGCGCTGCTGACCACGCCGAACCTCCGCGCGCTCGCGCCGTCGCTGATCGTAGGGCACCTTCGCGCACTGTTCACGATGCCGGGGCTCGTGCTGATGGCCGTCGGTCTGTTCGCGGTGCGTCGCGCCGCGCGGCCCGGAGCTGCCGCGGTGTTGCTGCTGGCCGGTTGTGCTCACACCTTGGTGTTCGTCGAAGGAGCGGCGCGGCACGAGTTCTGGGTTACCACGCCGGCGCCAGCGGCGTTGCCGCTGGCGGCTTGGGGGTTGGTCTGTCTGGTTCGTTCCTGGGTGCGGCCGCGCTGGCGCTTGCGCGCATGTGCATCGGTGGCCGTCGGTCTCGGGGCTTTTGGCGCGGTGAGCACACTGCAGCGACAGGACGCACCGCTGCGCGGCCGGCAGTACTTCTTCACCCTCGGCGAGGTGATCCGGACGCATACCGAGTCGGGGGATGTCGTGGCGACGTCGGCGCACCCGTCAGAGCCCCTGCGCTACTACGCACGGCGGAAGATCGTCGGCAACGTGACCGATGCCGCGATCCCAGCGGAAGGTCTTCCCAGCGACCCGCGGCCGGTGACCGTGGTCGCGCTGCCTGCGGTTCCGTTCGGCAGCGATGAACGGTCCTGCGCGCGGCTGCGCGCACTGCTGCGGCTGCGCCACTACCCGCGACAGGAGGTGCAGACCGAAACCTGTGGCGTGGTGGAGCTGTACCGCGTCGCGCGCTGAGCGCGCTACTCCCGCACCGACCGCAGCGCGGCCTCCATCAGCGATCGGTGCGTCCCGCGGCTCGCCGGCGAATCGTCGTCCGGCGACGGCTGCCGCTGTACGTAGCTGCCATCCGGCTGCATGTCCCACGCTTGGCGCTGGTCGTCGAGCATGGTCTGCAGGATCGTCCAGCAGCGCTGCCGCAGCGCGGTCGAGTAGATCGGTACCGCCACTTCGACCCGCTCTTCCAGGTTGCGCTGCATCAAATCGGCCGAGCCGAGGTAGACGTCGCCATCGAACGGGTCACCCGCACCGTTCTGGAAGAAGTACATCCGGGAATGCTCGAGGAAGCGGCCGATCACCGACACCACCCGGATCGATTCGCTCAACCCCGGCACGCCGGGGCGCAGCAGGCAGAAGCCGCGCACGATCAGGTCGATCTGCAGGCCCACTGCGGCGGCTTCGTACAGCGCGGCGCAGATCTCCGGGTCCTCGAGCTGGTTGCACTTGGCGACGATCCGCGCCGGCCGCCCCGCGGCTCGGTGCTCCGCTTCCCGCCGGATCATCGCCAGCAACCGCGCTTTCATGTTGATCGGCGCCACCAGCAGGTGCTGGAAGTCGTGGCGGATCGAGCGACCGGTGAGGTGGTTGAACACCTCGCCGACCTCGGCGGTGATCTCCGGGTTGCAGGTGAGCAGGCTCAAGTCGGTGTAGAGGCGCGCGGTCTGCGGGTTGTAGTTGCCGGTGCCGATGTGCGCGTAGCGCCGCAGGCCGTCCGGTTCGCGCCGCACCACGATGGCGGTCTTGGCGTGGGTCTTGACGCCGATGATGCCGTAGATGACGTGCACCCCGGCGTCTTCCAGCGCCTGCGCCCAACGGATGTTGCGGTGCTCGTCGAACCGAGCCTTGAGCTCGATCAGGCACGCCACCTGCTTGCCCGCCTCCGCCGCCTCGATCATCAGCGGGATGAACGGGCTCTCGTCGCCGGCGCGGTACAGCGTCATCTTGATCGCCAGCACGTCCTTGTCCTGCGTCGCGGTGCGGATGAACCGCGCCACCGACGCCTCGAAGTCCTCGTACGGGTGGTGCGCGAGGATGTCGCCGGCGCGGATCGCCGAGAACAAGTCGGTGACCTTCTTGCCGAGTGCGGGTGGTACCACCGGAGTCCACGGCTCGTAGTGCAGCTCCTTGTCGGAGATCTTGCAGATGTTGCGGTACTCCGCCATGTCGAGGTCGCGCGGCAGCTCGTAGATCTGCTCCGGCAAGAACCCCATCGCCTCGACCACCTGCAGCAGCAACCACGGGTCGGCGCCGCGCCGGTGTTCCAACCGCACGCCCTGCTGCAGCCGCCGGCGGCGCACCTCCTCGGCGACGGTCTCCAGCAGGTCGCGGGCGACGATGCTCTCCGACCGCACGTCGGCGTTGCGGGTCACGCGGAACAGCATCGTCTCGCGCACCTCCATGCCCGGGAACAGCTCCGACAGGTTGTGGCGCACCACCGCGCGAAGGCTGACGAACCGCCGCGTCGCCATCGAACTGGTCGGCAGCTCGATCCAGGCGGGGATGCTCGGCGGCAGTTTGACGCGGGCGAAGATCCGCTCCTCGCTGCCCGGGTAGGTCAGCGCCACCGCCAGCGAGGTCGACAGGTTGGAGATGAACGGGAACGGGTGGCCGGTGTCGACCGCCTGCGGGGTGAGCACCGGGTAGACGTTGGCTTGGAAGTAGCGCTGCATCGCCGCGCATTCGTCCTCGCCGAGCTCCTCCCAACCGAGCAGCTGGATGCCGCGGGCCGCCAGCTGCGGCCGGACCTCGTCATCGAGGCACCGCGCCTGGTCCTCGAGCATCGGTCGCAGCGTGTCGCGGATCGCCAGTGCCAGGGCGCGGTCGGCCGACGAGTGGGCGGAGCTGCGGGTGGCGCGCGGATAGAGCGCACCAATCCGCTTCATGAAGAACTCGTCGAGGTTGGTGGTGAAGATCCCGAGGAAACTCAATCGCTCGAGCAGCGGGGTGCGCGGGTCGAGCGCTTCGTTCAGCACGCGCCGGTTGAACTCGAGCCACTGCAAATCGCGGTCGAGCAGCCGCGGTTGCTCCGCCGGAACGACCGCTTCGCCGGACGGATCGCTCACCGGCGTGGTCTTGGGCTGCGGTGGCGGGGGTTGGGTCATTTTGGTGTGCGAAGCGGGCTCGGGGTGACCGAGTGTAGAACGGCGTGCCGCTCAGCGCACTCGTCTGGTCAACACCCGATCGGCGTCGAACCACGGTGTGCGTTCCCCCGGCGGTGGGGGATACGCGGTCATCGCACGGAACGGTAGCGGCAGGATCGACTGGCCGGTGGCGTTGTGGAAGCTGCCTTCCTTGGCCCACCCCGAGATCTTCATGAAGTACGTGCGTGACTTCTTCGGCGCAACCGGTGGCGCAGCGAAGCGCATCCGCACCCCGTCGCCGGCGACCAGCACGACCAAGCGGTCGTCGTGTTCGGCCAGCAGCGCAGCCACATCGCCGTACTCGTTGGCGAACCCGCGGGCGCGCGGGTAGCGGTCGTCCGGCGCCGCGTCGGCGAAGGCGTACGACAGTTCGTGCGACCCGGGCTTGCCCAGGTAGCGCGCGTAGCCGTGCGCGAAGGTGCTGGCGGTGACGAGCTTCGCCCGTGCGGGCTCCGGAACGGTGCGCGTCGGGCGCCGGGCCGTGCGGATGCGATCCCACAGGAAGCGGTGCTGGCCGCACAGGCGCAGCCGAGTGCCGGCGGGCAACGGTGCGTCGCCCAGCGACACGATCATCGTGCGGTCCATGCCGGTCGGCAGGCCGGCGTCGGCGACCAGCACCTCGGCGGGCTTGCCGGGTCGCAGCCGCTCGATCCGCAGCGGGGTCCAGCCGCGCCCATTCTGCGCCAGCGCGTACGAAACCGTCGAGTCGTACCACGCCAGACGACCCTCGAGTAGCAGCAACTGCGCCGGTGCGCGCGTCTGCAGCTCCATCGAGTACGGCTCGGTCCAGCCACCCCACTGGCTCGGTGCCTGCGGGTATGGGTGGGCGTAGCGGCGGTCCCGTGCGGCGACCAACTGGGTCGCGTCGCGCCCGCTTTGCAGGGTCGCGCTCACCGGCGTGAAGTCACGGGCGGCGAAGCCGTGGATCCGTAGCGGCTCGTACGCGCCCTGCAGCACGTTCTCGTCGATGCGCAGCTCCACCTTCGGGTCGTGGTCGACGAACCACAGCTCGACCCGGTCCAGGTAGGTCGTCTCCTTGAGCTCCTCGGTGATCGCGAGTTCCACCGACCCGTCGCGCAGCGCCAACCGCGTCCCGTCGATGCGCACCCACTCTTCCGGGTCGAGTGCCGGCTTGGCGCCCGGCGGCAGCCACTCGGCCAGCGGGGCGATGCCGACCACGTCGGTCACGAATCGGTAGCCGCTCGGCTCGCACGCGTAGAGGAACGGGCAGGATGCGACCAGGCCCTCGATCTGCTGCAGCGCGATGCGTCGCTGCAGCGTGCCGAGCTTGCTGCGCGGCACCGCCTGCACGATGCCCTGCGGCCAACGCAGACGCAGTCCATCGAGCAGGCGCAGGTCGGGTTGGCCGAGCGCCAACCGAACCCCCGCGGGTCCCTTCACCATGCGGCTCTGGAACTGCCGGCCGGCGAATGCTTCGACCACCGCGCCGACCGCACTGCGGTTGTCCTTGCGACCCTCGGGTACGACCTCGAGGGCGACGCCCGGGGGCACGCGTTCGGGCGCGAGCACGTGCACGCCGCCGCGGGCGTCGACCGCCACCACGTCGAGCCCGCCGTCAGCGCCGAAGTCCGCGACCTCGACGTGCACGGCGCCGCCGGGAAGTGCGACGGGTGGCACCAGGGCGAATGTGCGGGCGTGGTTGCGCAGCACCACCACACCCTGCGCGGTGGCGAGCAGCAGGTCGAGGTCGCCGTCGTTGTCGACGTCGCCCGCGACCGCGTCGCGGACCGTGGGGGCGTTGCTCGGCGCGACCTCGGCTGGGCCGAATGCCACCTGGTAGGGGCGGCCCCGCGGGTCGGCGTTGCAGCGCAGCACCCACCCGGGGTTGCCGCCGGCGGCGAACAGGTCCGGTGCTCCGTCGTTGTCGAGGTCCTCGACCACCAGCACCGAACGCGCTGCCAGGTCGGGCATGTCGATCCGTCGATAGCGGTCGCCGCGCAAGTTCAGCGCGATGCTGCCCGGGCACACGAGGTCGAGGTCGTTCGCCTGGTCGAGATCGTGGGCGTCGATGCGCACCGCGGCGCAGTCGGTGGTGACGTCGCACGGTTGCCACAGGGTGAACGCGCCAGCACCGTCGTTGCGCAACACCACCAACCGATGCGGCGCTGCACCGGTGAGCACCAGCAGATCGAGGTCGCCGTCATGGTCCGCGTCGAACGCGGCCAGTGCCGCGGGCGGTGTGCCGCCGGGCAGTGCGGGAAAGCGAATGGTCGTCGCGCGCCAGGTGCCGTCGGTGGCTCGCGCAGCGGCACGCACCCCCTGCTGGTCTGCGAGCACCAGTTCGGCACCGGGTCGGTTGTCGAGGTCGGCGAGCACCGCTCGGGCGGTGCCGTGCACCGGCAGGTCGGTGCGGGTCAGCGGCGCGGTGCCGCGGGGTGCGGACCACACTGCACTGCGGCCGACCAGCACGAGGTCGACCGAGCCCGCGGTGCTTCCGGGGCACGGGAGCGCCAGCTGCACCGGTTCCGGGACCGCGAGCGGGCGCACCCGCCAGGAGATCGTCTGGACAGCCCCTTCGACCGCACGCCGGTCGTAGCGCACCAGGCCGAGGTCGGTGAGGTCGCACTTGGTGGTCTCGGGTTTCTCGTTGGCGTCGCGCTTCTGGAACAGTGCCAGCGCCTTCTGTGCCGCGGCGTCGTCCTTGCGCAGCGTCTCGGTGCGTGCCAGCCGGTAGGCCGCGGGCCGCACCAGCCGGTCGATCTCGATCAATCGTCGGTAGCGCTGTCGCGCGACGTCGAGCAGTCCGGCGCGTTCCGCGGCGTAGCCACTCTGGTAGAGCGCCTCGGGGTGGTCGTGCAGCGCCGCGAGCACCTGCTCGAACTTGCGGTGTGCGGCGGTGTCGTCGAGCTTGGCGACCAGCAACAGGCCCTCGACGTAGTCCAGCGCCGCCAGCCCGCGCGGGTCGCTGCCGATCGCCCGCGCTTTCGCCACGCTCTGCCAAGCTTCCGCCGACGCTCCGCGGTGCAGCACTTGCGCGCGGGCCAGGTTCAGCCAATCCTCGAAGGTGGCCTGCGGCTGACGGACCACTTGGGTGAGCAGTGCGATTGCGGTGGTGTAGCCGTCGTCGGTGTCGCGCTGGGCGTGCAGGCAGGCGCGCGTGCGCATTCCGTAGAGGTCGGGGCCGGCGTCACTCCGGCACGCAGCAGCGGCGAGCGAGACGAGGATCGCGAACGTGGCCTTGGCAGTCATGGGCGGACGGAAGCGGCGCGGGAAGAGCGGCGACTGTAGGGCGGTGCCTGTCGACGCGGCAAGGGAATGGATGTGCCGCCTCCCTCCCCTGGAGCGAGTCCATGCGGCGAGTGATGGCTCACCGGCTCCTACGCGAACTCCGGTGTGCACCGCCAGCGGGCTCCCGTCGCGCATTCATCCCGCTCGATCCACCGACACGTATCGCGGCCAAAGCCGGACCCAGCCGCCCGGGTGTCTTGAAAGGTACCGGAGAATCGTCGCGTGCCGGCACGATCCGCGGCGCCTGCAGCTCATTGTGACGGGCGCGAGCTGGGGGCACGGGCATGGTGCCGCGCCGCGGCCGGGGTATGGTGCAGGTGTCCATGCAGAAGCGACTCCGGTGAACGACGACACGCGCACTCCACGCCGCAGCACGGCGTGGCTCGGGGTATCGGTTGGGATCGGGTGCACACTGGCCGCCCTGGCAGCGTTGCTGTGGTTCGTGTTCTCCGAGCGATCCGGTGCAGTGCGTCGGACAGGCCCGTCGATCAACTCGACGCCGGCCACGCCGCTGCCCGATGGCCACCTCGCGATGGTCGGGGTGCTGCAGCAGATCGCCGCGTCGACTCCGGACACCAACCTCTACCTCGGTGACCGGCCGGCCCGGTTGTTCCGCGCCGAGCTGGCCAAGCGCGGTACGCAGGGGACGCCGCGCCAACGCTGCGAGCTGCACTTCGCGTTGGGTCGTGCCGAGGCGTTGATCGGCAATCTACGGGCGGCGGTCGCGAGCCTGACCGCGGCCCATCAACTGATCGACGCGGCTGGGCTGCCGCCGGCGCACGCCAACTACGTGCGGTTCCAGTTGGGTGTCGCGTGGCTGCGGTTGGGCGAGGACGAGAATTGTTGTGCGAACCACGGTCCGGAGAGCTGCATCCTGCCGTTTCTCGGCGGCGGTCGGCACACCCGCCCCGAGGGCTCCAGCCAGGCGATCCGCTGCTTCCTCGAAGTGCTGCAGCACCCGGACGGCGACCTGTCCGCGGCCGGTGGTAGTGGCGTGCAGAGTGCCCGGGCGATTCGCGTGCAGCTCGCCGCCCGTTGGTTGCTCAACCTGGCGCACATGACCCTCGGTAGCTACCCGGACGGCGTGCCACCCGAGTTGCGGGTCGTGCTGCCGAAGCCCGCGGTTCCCGCGGGGTTCCCGCGGTTCGCCAACGTGGCGCCGAAGGTCGGCGTCGACACCTTCAGCTGGTGCGGTGGGGTCGTCGCCGACGACCTGGATGGCGATGGCGACATCGATTTGTTGACCTCCAGCTGGCACCCGGGCGCCGAACTGCGGTTGCTGCTCAACCGCGGCGACGGGACCTTCGTCGACGCCTCGGAGCAGTCCGGGCTGCGCGGCATCTGCGGCGGACTCAACTTGGTGCAGGGCGACTTCGACAACGACGGGCTGGTCGACGTGCTGGTCCTGCGCGGCGCCTGGTTGCAGGCAGGCGGCCGGCAACCGAACTCGCTGCTGAAGAACCTCGGCGGCGGGCGGTTCCGCGACGTGACGTTCGAGGCCGGGCTCGGCGCGGTGCACTACCCCACCCAGACCGCGGCGTTCGCCGACTACGACCGCGACGGGGATCTCGACCTCTACATCGGAAACGAGCACGACGCGACCGTCACGGCCCCGTCACAGCTGTTCCGCAACAACGGCGATGGCACCTTCACCGATGTGGCGGCGGCCGCCGGGGTGCGCAACATGGGGTTCGCCAAGGGTGTGGGGTGGGGCGACTTCGATGGCGACGGGTTCCCCGACCTCTACGTGTCGAACTACCGCGGTCCGAATCGGCTGTATCGCAACCAGGGCGACGGCACGTTCCGCGACGTCGCGGCCGAGAAGCACGTCGAGGGTCCGACCACCGGCTTCGGCACGTGGTGGTTCGACTTCGACAACGATGGGAACCTCGATCTGTTCGCGGCCAGCTACACCGGACGCATCGACCACCTGGTGGCGCACTACCTCGGTCGTCCGCTGCAGTGCCAGCCCTCGAGCTTGTTCCGCAACGACGGCCAGGGCGGGTTCCGCGACATCGCGGCCGAGGTCGGGCTGGCGATTCCGATGTTGCCCATGGGCGCGAACTTCGGCGACCTCGACAACGACGGGTTCCTCGACTTCTACCTCGGCACCGGGGACCCGGAGTACGAGAGCCTGATGCCCAACGTGATGTTCCTCAACCGAGGCGGCAAGCAGTTCGTGGACGTCACCATGGCGGGGGGCTTCGGGCACCTGCAGAAGGGCCACGGGATCGCGTTTTGCGACCTCGACCACGACGGCGACCTGGACGTGTACGCGCAGATGGGGGGTGCCTTCTACGGCGACCGTTTCCACGATGCGCTGTTCGAGAACCCCGGGTTCGGCAACCACTGGCTGGCAGTGGACCTCGTCGGGGTGCGTAGCAACCGCTCCGCGATCGGTGCACGGCTGTGTGCCGAGATCGAGGTGAGTGGGCAGCGGCGGAAAGTCTTCCGCCATGTGTGCAGCGGCGGCAGCTTCGGGTGCAATCCGCTGCGGCAGACCCTCGGTCTGGGCAAGGCCACGCGGGTGCTTCGGCTGTCCGTGTGGTGGCCGCGGGACGGGAACACGCAGGTGTTCGAGAACCTCGAGGTCGATCGGGTGGTGCGGATCCGCGAGGGGAGTGCTGCGGTCGAGCGGGTCGAGCTCCGGCGCGGGAAGCTCGGCGGCTGAGTCCGCCGGCGGGGTGGCGCCCCCGCTACTTCTGCAGCACGAGCTGGATCGGGTTGCTGGCGAGGTGGTAGCCACCCCCGTGCACCAGGTACGCGTAGTAGAGCCGCAGCCCCACCAGGGTCGGGTCCTGGATCGGTCCGGCCACGAACCTCGCCGCGGCTCGGCCGGCGGGATCGAGCGTTCCCATCGTGTTGGCAAACGTCGGGCTGTTGGCGAGCGCGATGGTCAGGTCGGTCCAGGGGTCGGGCACCAGCGGAACCGTCACCTTGCCGAGGGTGACGCCCGGCGAGGTGCCGGTGACCGAGCCGAAGACCCAGTAGCTCCGGCCCTGGTGGGCGCTGCCGGCATCGAGTGCCATGTTCAGGGTGTTGGCCTTGGCCAGCGAGAAGGTCGAAACGTCGCCGTGCAGGAACGGCTGGATGCCGTAGACCCACACCGATCCGGCGTTCTGCCGGCACATCGGCGTCTCGTCCGAGGCGCCGAGCGCCACCCAGTAGTAGCCGTTGCGGCCGGTGTTGCCGATTCCTGCGACCGAGCGCACAGAACCGTGCGTCCAGGTGGCGAGCACTCGGTAGTCGGCGCCGGAGTAGACGCGAACTTGGCGTGGTCCACTGCGCTCGAACTGGGCCGCGACGATCAGGTCCGAGTAGCCGTCGTGGTCGAAGTCGCCGGCGTTCGCCAACGATGTGACTTCCTGGGTGTCGATGTAGTGCATCCACTTGCGCAGCTTGCCCGAGTACCACCGGACCGAACGCGATTGACTCAGGGCGAAGTCGTCGCTGCCGTCCTGGTCCAGGTCGTCCAACTTGCAGAAATGACCGAAACCCGGGATCGCCGACCGCGGGTCGAACGGCAGCTCGGTAAGGCTCTTGCCCGAGAAAATCTGCACCGACTGACGGTCGCTGAGCTGCGCCGCGAACGCGAAGTCGGGATAGCCGTCCCCGTTGATGTCGCCGAGACCGGCGACGCTGACGTCTTCGAACGACGCGTAGCGGCCGATGGGTAGCACCTCGAATCGTTTGAGTCGCGAGCCGTCCTTGCCGGACATCAGGTAGGCGATGGCCGAGTCGTTGAAGACGTTCTTTCCACCGATCAGGACTTCGTCGAAGCCGTCCTTGTCGATGTCGCCGACGCCCGCCACCGCGTGCAGCAGCGTGTCACCCCGATCCGTTCCCTGGAATGCGCGGATCAGCTGGCGGGTGCGGCCGGAGAAGATCCCGATGTTGTCGTAGCCGCTGATCACGACGTCGGCATACCCGTCGTTGTCCACGTCGCCGGCGCCGGCGACCATCGCGCCGAGCCGCTGGCCGAGCGCGACGCCCTGGACCGACCAGATTCGGCTCCCGTCCTTTCCCGAGAACACGTACGCGGCGCCGAACCCGAGCGCCGGCGTGACCACCGAGGATCCGTACTCCGGCGCGCCGACCACGAGGTCCCGGTAGCCGTCGCGGTCGAAGTCCCCGGCGTCCGCGATCGAGGTGCCGAAGCGCTGCCCGTTGATCAGCGTGTTGGGACGATCCTCACCATCGAACCGATAGCGAACCGGGAGCCGCCCCAAGTTGGGCGTGACGCTGGCAGTCGGCGAGGGCGTGACGATCACGCCGGTGACCGCGATGCTCGTCCAGTTGTTGAGTCGGTTGAGCTCGGACATCTGGCCGTCGTAGTTCGCCCACACGAAGATGTAGTACGACTTGCACGAGATGAGGTTGGGGATCGTGACCGTGCGCTTCACCAGGTCGGTCTGTCCGGGACCCAGCGGCTTGGTGGTGAAGGTGTCGAGCACCACGTCGCTGGTGGTCAGGAAGATGTCGTCGGACAGGACGTAGGCGGTCTTGGCGGCGGATGTCGCGAACAGCAGTGAGACGTTCTTGACGATCGACGTGATCTCGACCTGCTTGCCGCTGTGGATGACGGTGTGGTTGCACGACAGTCCGGTGGGCGCGAGATCGCCTTGCGCCGCGGTGGGTATCCCGGTTGCGGTGGTGATGGCGGCGAAACACACGGAGCGGGCGAGGAACCTCATGGCGGAACTCCTGGGTGAGCGAAGCGGGACTGCGGTCTCGTGGATTCGGACCGTGCCGGACTCTCGAACCAGCGTCGGGCAGGGCCTCCGACCTCCACGGTTTCTCGGGAATCGAGATTCGTGCGGTCCGGGCTCGCGACTGGCTGGGACGTTCGCGGCGACCACCGCGTCAGGCTTCCGGGCCGACGGATCCGCCGTCCCGAAGTCGTCGAGCCAGCCACGCCCTTGCAACCCGCCACTCCCGTTCCACCGTAGTCTTGGAGACGTCGAGCACCCGCGCCACCTCGGCCACCTCGAGTCCGCCGAAGTACTTGAGCTCGACCACCCGACCTTGCCGCGGATCGAGTGCGGTGAGCTCCTCGAGGGCGGCATCCAGGTCGATCAGCTCCACGTCGCTTTCGCCGGCGTCCGCGATCGGCTCGCCGAGGATCTCCGGGGCGCCGGCGGACGGGTTGCGCTTCCGGCGGCGTGCCTGGTCGACCAGCAGGTGGCGCATGGCCTTCGCGGCGACCGCATAGAAGTGCTTGCGTCCGACCCACTCTACGCGCGGTCCGTCGAACAGGCGCACGAACGCCTCGTTGACCAGCGCCGTGGGGTGCAGGGTTCGCCCCGGTCGCTCGGAGGAGGCGCTCGCCTCGGCGATCCGCCGCAGCTCCGTCAGGACGATTCCCATCATCTCCGTGGCGTCGGCGTTGCCGCCGTGGCCGAGCTCGTTGAGGAACCGGGTGAGCTGACCGGGCGACGAGGAGGGCGCGTTGTTCGAGTGGGGGTCGGTCAAGCGTATGGGGCGACCGCCTGGGTGGGCGCACCCGGCATGCTACTCGTTCGCGAATCTCGGCGAAACCGCGAAGCTCGGCGTGCCGCTCGTTCGCTGGTCAGGGAGAACGCGACTGCAAGTCGACGCCTCGGCGGCCTCGGCGCGGTGCGAGCGGAATAGAATGCGAGTCGACCCATGCAGGATCCCTTGCGGCACCGACACGTCACGGAGCTGTTCCTGCAGGCGTGCGAACGTCACGGGGTGGACCGAGATGACTACCTCGCTGCGGCGTGCAGCGGGGATGACCTGCTGCGCCGCCAGGTCGAAGAGCTGCTGGCGGCGGAGCGCGAGCGCCCGGACTTCCTCGAAAGCTCACCCAGTGGTCGGCTGGCTCGGCGAATCGCGGAGTCCACCGCAGCGCTGCCGGAGCGGATCGGTCCGTACCGCGTGGTGCGGCCGTTGGGCGAGGGTGGGATGGGTAGCGTGTTCGAGGCGGAGCAGGACAACCCGCGCCGCCGGGTCGCGCTGAAGATCCTGCGCGTAGGTCTGGCGTGGACCGAGGGGCAGCGGCGTTTCGAGCACGAGAAGAGCGTGTTGGCACGCCTGCAACATCCCGGGATCGCGCAGATCTACGCGGCCGGGACCGCCGAGCTGCACGGCTCCGAGCAGCCGTACTTCGCCATGGAGTTCGTGGATGGCGAGCCGCTCACGGCGTTCGTGCGGGCGCACGGCACGCCGCTCCGCGATCGGTTGGAGCTGTTCGTGCGCATCTGCGACGCAGTCCAGTACGCACACCGAATGGGTGTCGTACACCGCGACCTCAAGCCGGCGAACATTCTGGTCGCCGCCGACGGCCGCCCGAAGGTCCTCGACTTCGGTATCGCGCGCGTCACCGATGGGCCCGGCCTGACGACGGTGGGGAGCGACCACGCGCGGATCCTCGGCACCCTCCCGTACATGAGCCCGGAGCAGGCGGTCGGGGCTCCGGAACAGCTCGATGCGCGGTCCGATGTCTACTCGCTCGGGATTCTGCTCTATGAGCTCCTGTACGACTGCCTCCCCTACGACGTGTCGAATGTCGCGCTTCCCGAGGCGGTCCGCATCATCTGCGAGCAGGACCCGAGTCCTGTGGGTGACCGCCGCCACGGGATGCGTCGTGATCTAGGGACGATCGTCGGCAAGGCGCTGGAGAAGGACAAGGGGCGTCGCTACCCCTCCGCCGATGCCCTGGCCGCCGACGTTCGCCGGTGCCTGCAGGACCGACCGATCGAGGCGCGACCCGCCAGCGCTGCGTACCGACTCGCCAAGTTCGCGCGCCGCAACAAGCTGTTGGTCAGTGCGGCAGGCGCACTCTCGTTGGCGTTGCTCGGTGTGTCGTTCCTCGCGCTCGCGTTCGGCGTCAGCGAGCGACGACGGCGGGAGGAAGGAGATCGCAGTGCCTACCGCCAGACGGTTTCTGCCGCGCAGTTGCGGATCGAGGTCGACCGCACCGCACGGATGCGGAGTCTGCTCGACGCCGCGCCACAGCGGTTGCGCGGTTGGGAGTGGCGGTACCTGGACCGACGGCTGACAGCCGGAGTGAGGGCATTCGCCGGGGTCGACACGTTCGTCTGGCTGGCGGGGTTTTGCGCGGCGACCGGCGAGGTGCTCGGCGTCGACCGATGGGGTGCCGTGCACGCCTGGAACCGTTCGACCGGTGCGCGAACGGTGGTGGAGCTCCCGCCGGTCAACGGGGAACAACGCGCCAGGCGGTTCCCGATGGCGTTGCGGGCCGACGGCGCCCAGGTGTTGACCGTGATGCGCGTCGGCCAGCGCGAAACGGACGCCGTTCTGTGGGAGACCGCGACCGGGCGCGTCGTGCAGCGCTTCCGGGTCGATGGGCTGGTGCCCTACTATTCGAGTTCGACCTGTCCGGTCTGGTCGGCGATCTCTCCGAAGGGTCGGCGCGTCGCGCTGGCGGCGGGTGTTCGTTGGTCGGCCGATGGGAAGCGGGTAGCCACCTGCAGTCCGACGCTGCACCTGTACGAAGTTGGGTCGAAGGAACCAGTCGAGGTGATTCGGGATGTCGGCGCTCGAAGGGATCAGCCGGCATCGGCGTGCGCCTTCGACCCCACGGGTGGAGTCCTCGCGTACGCGTCGGGCGACGCGGTCCGGTTTCGCAAGCTCTCCCCGGGACGAAGCGAACCGATGCAGCCGCTGGTGATCGGTGAACGCGTCGATCGGCTCGCCCTCGGCAGGTCGCTGCTCGCCGTCAGCTCGGGCGGGAATGTCGAGGTGTGGGACACCCGGACCCGTGCCCGCCTGCACCGAGTGCACGCGCGCCGCGTGCACAGCCTCGCGTTCGACGGTCAGGACGAGCTGTTGCTGGTCAGCGGCGTCACGACTTCCGTGTGGACGGCGCGGTCCGGTGCCCGGGTGCGCGACTACCAGGGCGATGCGGACTACGGTGCCCCGGTGGCATTCGACCCCACGGCGCGCGCCGTGGTGGCCGGGCGACGTGCAGATGAAAGCGCGGGGAACGGAGTGCAGACCTTCGAGATCGGCGAGGATTCCGCCCGAGTGCTGCCGGGCCACCGGCAGATCGTCCTGCGCGTGGCCGTCAGTCCGGACGGCAAGTGGATCGCGTCCGCATCGCGCGATGGTGAGGTGCGCGTCTGGAGCGCCGACGAGTCGGTGCCGCCGGTCGTGCTCGACGGCGCCGCGTGGAACCGAAACCACGCCCGGGGACTGGCCTTCGATCGGACCTGCACGCGTCTCGTCCTGGTGGCGGGCGGAATGCAAGTGTGGCGGACGGCGAGCTGGCAGCGGGAGCGTCCGCCGCTCAAGGGGTACGCTAGCGCGTTCAGTCCGGTCGGGGACTTGCTGTTGCTCGGGCAGTTCAATCGGATCGAGGCTCGGAATGCCCGGACGCTCGAGTCGCTGTCGGAGGTCGTCGCGCCCTGCGGCGCGATCTGCTTCTCGGGCGACGGAGCGTCGTTCGCCTGTGCCGCCGGCTTGCGCAACTCCTTCGAGAGTCCGGAGGCGTACCGGGAGCGTGGTCGCGCGGTCGCGTTGTTCCGCACTCGGGACTTCGCGCCGATCTGCACGTTGCCCACGGTGAGTCCGGTGCTGGAGCTCGACTACGCGCCGCGGGGCTCGCGCCTCGCTACCGGGGCGATGGACGGTCACGTGACGATCTGGGACCTGCGATCGCGGCGCGCGGCCACCCGCGTGCGTGTCGAGGGAGGCCCGACCCACGACGTGGCGTTCCTGGGCGAGCGGCGACTCGCGTCGGCGCATCACGATGGGATCATCCGGATCTGGGATGTCACGCCGGGACGTGCGATCGAACCGGTTGCCGAGCTCGTCGGACACGGCGGTGCCGTGCTGACGCTCGACTACAGCGCGAAGCGGAGCATGCTGGTGTCGGGAGGTGCCGACCGGACGGTGCGGGTGTGGGAGGTTGCGGAGTAGAAGCGCGCCGGTGGATTCCGTCGACCTACTTCGGCGACCACGAGTACGACACATTCTGCGCCGTCCCGCGACGTGTGCCCGCGCTGCTACCAGCATGTGCGGCCTTTTTTTGCGCGCTCCGGTGAGCGTGCGCGCGGACCGCAGCGCGACCGACCGGGTCGTCACCGGGTTCGTGGACGCGGTAGCGCGGCGCATTCGGGCCGGCGCCGCCGCTCGCCGCTCAGTCGCCGCGCGACGCCTCGGCCTCCGAGCCCTGGCGGAAGTGCTTGCTCAGCTTCAGCCCCTGTCCCTGGTAGTGGCTCTCCAACTTCGCATCGCCGTAGGCGACCTGTGGTGCCTCGCTGGTCTTGAAGAACCGCAGCTTGAAGAACACCTGCCCGTCCTCGACCAGGAACGGCACGTCGTGGGGACGGACCTCCAACACGGCGCGGGTACCGTGCTCGCCACCGAAGCCGTTGTCGAAGAACCCGGCGTAGTTGGTGCGCAGCTCCGCGATGCCGATCTCGTAGGGCGCCATCTCGGCCGCCAGGTGGCGCGGGACGCGGATGCGTTCCTTGGAGGCGAAGATGTAGAACTCCTCGGGCTCGACGATGTAACGGTGGTTGACCGGCTCGTGGATCAGCTCGAAGAACTCGTGGTGTTCGTGCTGGTTGTCCGCCGCCATGTCGAGCACGCCGGTGTAGCGGCGCGCGACGAAGCCGATGTGGCTGCGCAGGTCGAGATCGCGCTGGATCGCTACGCCCATGCACAGTCCATTGTCGATGCGTGCCTGGTCGAGCGGGATCGGCGCGCCGTGGTCGTCGAGCAGCAGCGGTCGGCGGGCGTATTCGGCGCGCAACTCGTCGTCGGTGAGCACCGCGTGTCCGGTCGAGAAGCGGATCTGGCACAAACTCAGTCCGGTCCGGACCCGCACCGGGAACGACCGCGGCACGACCTCGAGGAACATCGGCCCGACGTAGCCGGGAGGGACCTGCTCGAACCGGCCGTGGTGGTCGACCAACACTCGGGTGAACAAGTCGAGCCGGCCGGTGGAGGACTTGGGATTGGCACGGATCTCGTACGGCAACGGCTCGACGATCTGCTCCAGCAGCGGGATCACGTAGCAGTTCCCCTTCTCCAGGATCGCCCCGTCGGTCAGGTCGAAGGCGTACAGCGTGGTCTCCTCGAGCCGCTCGGAGACGCTGCAGCGCTCGGGCAGGAAGCCGCTGCGCACCCGGTAGCCACGAGTGGCCAACCGGAGATCCAGGCTGGAGGGCTGGATCTGCGCCGGGCTGATCGCCGGATTGCTGCTCAGGCAGCCCGACGCCACCAGGTCGCGGATCTGCTGGTAGACGAGGATGCCGTCCATGGTCGGGATGTAACGGCATGCCACGGGGTCAGGCAACGTCCGGTCCGCCAATCGGCAAAACTCACGCGGCGCCGAGCAAAGCGCAGGCCCGGTGCGATGCCGCACCCGGGCGGGACCGCGATCGGTTCGTCAGAGCCAGATCAAGCAGTGTCCACACGGCCGTCGAGGCGCGAGGAGTTTGTGCCACGGCAGGGCGATTCAGGAGGTGCGTGGTTTTCGGCGCAGGTTGCCGCCCGAGAACGAAGCCAGAACGGTGGACTCGGCGAGGCTTTGGCAGTGGGCCGAGGTCTAGCGCATGCTCGAGCGGCGGGTTCGTCGGTCTCACGAGAGAAGTCGCCAGCAAGACCGACGACACCCGCGAGCGGCGGCTGAGTCGAACGGGGCATGACTGCGACGCGACGCTGTCCTTGGACGCCGAAGGTTCTGAGCAACTGAGGGACTGCGACTGCGCCGCCTCTTTCGCGCTTTGCTTCGTGCGGTAGCGATTGGTCCGGGCTAGGGTTTCGCGTACCTGGCCACCAAGACCCCTCCGCGATGAAGATCCACGAGTACCAAGCCAAGGAGCTGCTGGCCCGCTACGGTGTCCCGGTTCCCGAGGGTATCGCCTGCGACAGCCCCGAAGCCGCGGCCGCCGCGTTCACCGATCTCGGTCGGCCGTTGTCGGTGGTGAAGGCGCAGATCCACGCCGGCGGGCGCGGCAAGGCGGGCGGCGTCAAGCTGGTTCGCAGCGCCGAGGAGGCGCGCGCCGCTGCCGCGGCGATGCTCGGCAAGCCGCTGGTCACCATCCAGACCGGCCCGGAGGGTCGGGTGGTGCACACGGTCTACGTCGAGGCCGGGAGCGACATCGAGCGCGAGCTGTACCTGGCGGTGGCGATCGACCGTCAGGTCGGCGGACCGGTGATGATCGCGGCAGCCGAGGGCGGGGTGGAGATCGAGGTGCTCGCCGAGCACAAGCCGGAGGCGATCCTGCGCGAGCGGATCCACCCGGTGAAGGGCATGCTGCCGTACCAGATGCGCCGCATGGCGTTCCGTCTCGGTTTCGACGCGCGGCAGCAGAAGGGCGCGATCCGGGTGATGGGCGGGTTGGCGCGGCTGTTCACCGAGCTGGACTGCTCGCTGGCGGAGATCAACCCGCTGATCACCACCAAGGCCGGCGAGGTGGTGGCGCTGGACGGCAAGATCAACTTCGACGGCAACGGACTGTTCCGGCACAAGGAAGTGCTGGACTACCGCGACCTCAACGAGGAGGACCCGAAGGAGATCGAGGCCGCCAAGTTCGGGCTCAACTACATCGCGTTGGACGGCAACATCGCATGTCTGGTCAACGGCGCCGGGCTGGCGATGGCGACCATGGACGTGATCAAGCTCAAGGGCGGAGAGCCGGCGAACTTCCTCGACGTGGGGGGTGGCGCGACTCGTGATCAGGTGACCAACGCGTTCAAGATCCTGCTGTCCGACGCCAAGGTCGAGGGCGTCCTGGTCAACATTTTCGGCGGGATCATGAAGTGCGACACCATCGCCGAGGGCGTGGTTGCGGCGGCCCGAGAAGTCGAGTTGCGGGTGCCATTGGTCGTGCGGCTCGAGGGCACCAACGTCGAGCAAGGTCGAGCGATCTTGAACGCATCCGGTATCGCCCTGCAGACCGCGAAGGATTTGGACGAGGCGGCCGAGAAGATCGTCGCCGCGACGCGCTAGCCGAGGATCCCATGGCAGTTCTCATCGACGCCGACACCCGAATCATCACCCAGGGCATCACCGGCGACGCCGGCCGGTTCCATTCGCTGCAGTCGGTCGCGTACGGCACCCAGTTGGTCGGCGGAGTCACGCCGGGCAAGGGCGGCCAGGATGTCGAGGGCATCCCCGTGTTCGACACGGTGGCCGACGCCGTGGCGGCGACCGGTGCCACCGTGTCGCAGATCTACGTGCCTGCGCCGTTCACCGCCGACGCGATCTGCGAGGCGGCCGAGGCGGGCATCCGGCTGATCGTCGCGATCACCGAAGGCATTCCGGTGCTGGACATGGCATGGGCGAAGGCGTTGCTGCGCGAGACCGGCAGCCGGCTGATCGGCCCCAATTGCCCGGGCATAATCACTCCGGTCACCGCCGACAGCGGCTGCAAGATCGGCATCATGCCGGCCTACATCCACAAGCCGGGCCGGGTCGGAGTGGTCAGTCGCAGCGGCACGCTGACCTACGAGGCGGTGTGGCAGCTCACCAGTGTGGGGCTGGGACAGACGACCTCGATCGGCATCGGCGGCGACCCGATCCACGGCACCGACTTCATCGACTGCCTGCGGCTGTTCCAGGACGATCCGGCGACCGAGGGGATCATCATGATCGGTGAGATCGGTGGCACCGCCGAGGAACAGGCGGCCGAGTTCATCGAGTCGGAGGTGGACAAGCCGGTGGTCTCGTTCATCGCGGGCGTGACCGCGCCGCCCGGCAAGCGGATGGGCCATGCCGGCGCGATCATCTCCGGGGGCAAGGGCACCGCCGCCGACAAGATGCAGGCGCTTTCGCGCGCTGGCGCCACCGTGGTCGATTCGCCCACGCTGCTCGGCGAGACGATGCGCAAGGTGTTGGCGTAGCGGCGGTGGATGCCGCGCTGCGCCGCCTGACGCCGCTGCTGCTGGCTGCGCTGGCGCTGCTCGTCTGGTTCGAGGAGCGGCTGTTCGGCAGGCAGGTCGGGATGGTTCGACTCACCGTCGGCCTGCTGTGCATCTACACGTTGCTCCTGGTGCTGGAGCGGCAGCGGTTGGACCAGCGCTTCACCGAGCTGTTGGCGAACTTCCGGCGCTACTTCGAGGAGCGGGGCGGTGCGCGGGAGACCGTCGATCCGCGCAAGCAGATCGAGGCCGCCACCATCCTCGCCGCGGCGCTGCACTCGACCGACCCGACGGTCCGGGACACCGCCGCCAGCAACTTGAAGCGCCTGACCGGAAAAGACTTCGGGGCCGATCCCGTGGCATGGCAGCGGTGGATCGCGGAGTTCCGGTCACAAGTCGAGCGCCCGGAGGATCCTTCACCCGGTGGATCGAACCCGTGAAATCCCAGCCGCCCTCCGGGCTTTCCCTCGTCCGTGGTTGGCGGCATCCCGTATCGCCCGCATAATTCCGGTTCCGACAATCTGCACATGGCACCGAACCTGGGTTTCATCCTGCCGGGCGGCATGGAGCTGTGGATCATCCTCGCGATCTTCCTGCTGCTCTTCGGCCACCGCATTCCGAGCATGGCCCGCTCGATGGGGAGCGGGATCGTCGAGTTCAAGAAGGGACTGCGCGGCGAGGACGAGAGCGGTTCCGAAGCGGACAAGCCGGCTGACAAGGCGAAGCTCAGCGACGGCGAGAAGCAGGGGTCGGGGTCGGCCAACGGATAAGGTGTCCAGCACCGCCGCACTGCACGACCTGCTCGCGCTGGTCCGTCCGGAGCTCCAGCGCATGAACCAGGAGCTCGCGCGCGAGCTCCGGCCGACCACCGCCGAGCTGCAGCCATTGCTCGACCACGTGGTCGGGTTTGCCGGCAAGCAGCTCCGTCCCGCCCTGGTGTTCCTCACCGCTCGGGTGTTCTCCGAAGTGGTCGACGAGGCGCTCTACACCTGCGCCAAGGTGGTGGAACTGATCCACACCGCGACGCTGCTGCACGACGACGTGCTCGACGGCGCGGTGATCCGCCGCCGCTTGCCCACGTTGAACGCGCTGCACGGCAACGAAGTGCCGGTGTTGCTCGGCGATCATTTGTACGCGCTGGCGTTCCACCTGGCGGTCGGGCTCGATGACGTGACCTGTGCGCGGGAGCTGTCGGCGGCGGTGCGTGAGGTGTGCCACGGAGAGATCTGTCAGTGCCTGGCGCGCGGCGACACGGCCCTGGACGAGGAACGCTACCTGCAGGTGATCGGCGACAAGACCGCCAGTCTGTACGCCGCGGCTTGCCGAGTCGGAGCCCACTACGCCGGTGCGGCCCCGGCCGCCGTCGAGGCGCTGGCGAACTTCGGGCGCAGCGTCGGGGTCGCATTCCAGATCATCGATGACTGCCTGGACCTAGGCGGCGACGAGGTGGTCGTGGGCAAGTCGCTCGGCTCCGACCTCGGGCTCGGCAAGATGACGCTGCCCCTGATCCATCTGCTGGCGACCGCCGGAGCGCGGCGCGAGCGCCTGGTGGAACTGGTCGGCGCGGCCGGGGAGGGTGCACCTGGCGCAGCGGAGCTGCGAGCCGAGTTCGACGTCGATGGGGCGTTGCGCTACTCGCTCGATCGCGCGCGGCAGCTGGTGCTCGACGGAATGGCGGCGCTGAAGGCGCTCCCCGAGGGGCCGGCGCGCGATGCGCTGGCCGGGGTCGCCGAGTACGTGCTACGGCGGGAGTGCTGACATGCGTGGTGTGCTAGCTCGGGTCGGATTGCTGTCCGGTCTGGTGTCGTTGTCGGGCCTGTGTTCCTGCGACGAGCACCCGAGCATCGGCGTGACGCGTGTGCGGGACAACGGCCGCAAGGTCGAGCTCGACCGATCGGTCCGCGATCGGTTCTTCAAGCAATCCGAGGGCGAGCGCGAGGGCGGTTCCAACGAGGCGCGCATCGCCGAGATGCTGCGGTGGAAGCTGCCCGAGGGCTGGCAGCAGTTGCCGGTGCGGCCGCTGCGGATCGTCAACCTGCGCAAGGGCGAGGTGCAGTGCTACGTGTCCTTCCTCACCGGCGGTGGGGCGGTGGAGAACCTCAACCGCTGGCGCAAGCAGATGGGCCAGCCGGCGCTCGACCCGGCGGCGATCGCCAAGCTCAAGACTCACAAGCTGCTCGGCAGGGATGCCCACCGGCTCGACTTGCAGGGGACCTACTCGGGGATGGGGGGCACCAAGGACGATCAGCGGATGGTGGCGACCTTCGCGCAGTTCCCTGCGTTCGCGATGTCGGTGCTGATGCTCGGTCCGCGCGCCGCGGTCGACGTCGAGCTCGCGGCGTACGACGGGTTCTGCGGTTCGCTCGAGTTCGATCCGAGCAAGGTCTCCGGGGCGTCGCGCGGTGGCGGCACCGAAGAGGCCGCGGGGCACGGGGGACCGTCACTCGATCCGACCAAGCTGCGGTTCGAGCCGCCGGCGAGCTGGGCCAAGATCGAAGGGCACCCGATGCGACTCGTGACCTACGGCACCTCGGGTGGCGGCAAGTGCTCGGTGACCGTGCTGCCGGGTGCTGCCGGCGGTCTCCCGGACAACGTCAACCGATGGCTCGGCCAGATCGGCGCCGCGCCGCTGGATGCGGCCGGGATTGCAGCCCTTCCCAAGGTGAAGGCGCTCGGGGCCGAGCACCCGATGGTGGCCGGCTACGGCAAGACCGACGGCGTGGTCGCCACGGTGGTGCGCGTCCAGGGCGACAGTGTTTTCGTCAAGCTCGAGGGCAAGTCCGACGTCGTACGGGCCGAAGCGAACAACTTCGTGAAGTTCTGCGCTTCGCTGCGCATCGAGAAGTGAGCCGAACCATGGATCGTACCGCTACCCAACCGGTCGGGCAGGCGCAGGCCGCGGCGGTGGACCGACCGGCGGAGTCGCGCGGGTTGATCGCCAGGGCGGCACAGGCCCTGTTCGACCTGCTGTCGTCGTACGGCCTCACGGTGGCCATCCTGCTGTGTCTGATGGTGTTGGTGTACTTCGGTACCCGGATGCAGGAGCAGCACGACCTCAACGAGGTGGTCAAGTGGTTGTTCGAGAGTTGGGTGTGCGTGATCGACACCCGTGAGCTCGGCATCCTGCCGTTCGCGTTTCGTTGGCCTGGAGCGGCGTTGCTGCTCAGCCTGCTGGCGGTCAACATCATCTGCGGCGGCATCGTGCGGATGAAGAAGGGGCGGCGCACCCTCGGGGTGCTGCTGGTCCACGTGTCGGTGTTGTTCTTGCTGTTGGCGGGTCTCGTCCAGTACGCGTGGGGTACCAACGGCTTCATCAAGCTGTTCCCGAACGAATCGACGACCACCTACCAGAGCTTCCGTGACTTCGAGTTGGTGGTCGCGGAGCCGCGTGGCGACGGTTCGGTGCGCGAGCACCTGATCTCGGCGCACGAGCTGTTGCGGCAGCCGACCATCCACGGCAAGGATTGGCCGTTCTCGATCGTGGTGCGTCGCTACTACGGCAACTGTGAACCGGCGCAGTCGCGCCAGCAGCACGCTCCGGACACGGTGGACGGAATTCACCTGCGGCCGATCCCGAGTCGGCAGAAGATGAGCGACTTGCCCGGAGCGCTGCTCGAAGTGGTGGTGCCCGGTCAGCCAGCGCAGTTGGGCATCGTCTGGGGGCTGCATCGCTACCCGTGGACGGTGACGGTCAACGGCGGCAAGTGGGCCATCGACCTCCGGCAGCAGGTGTTCGATTTCGTGACGCCGGACGGGGTGCCGTTCGAGGTGCGGATGGAGAAGTTCCGCAAGGAATTCCACCCCGGCGTGCGGATGGCCCGGCACTTCTCGAGCGATGTCACCAAGGTCGAGGCCGGCGGTGAGCAGCGGTTCCACATCGCGATGAACGAACCGATGCGCTACGCAGGCTTCATGCTGTCGCAGAACGACTGGGGGCCGCAGGACGGCAGCAACGGACCGTTCTACTCGGTTTTGGAAGTCAGCACCAACCCGGCCGACCGCTGGCAGCTGTGGGCCTGTGTGCTGATCGGCGCCGGCCTGCTGCTGCACTTCGGCAGCAAGTTGGTCAAACACGTCAACCATCAGTCGAAGGTGTCCACATGACCGCCCTCCCGAGCCGCGTCGTGGCGTTCGCCACTCTCTGTGCACTCTCGGTGCCGGCCGCAGCGCAGCAACGCGAGCGCACGGTCACCTGGCCGAAGGAGGTCTGCGACGCGGCCGCTCGACTGCCGGTGCAGCAAGGTGGACGGGTCAAGCCGTTGCACACGTTCGCCGGCTTCCAGTTGCTGCGGCTCAACGGCAAGCGGACGTTCACCACCGCGTGGGGCGAGCGGTTGACCCCGATCGAGTGGTTGCTCGACTGCTGGTTCTTCCCCAAGCAGGCGTGGGACTACCAGTGCATCGTGGTCGACGACGTGCGGGTCATCGAGGCGATCGGTTTGCCCGGTGGAGCGAAGAAGCGCCGCGACCGGTACTCGTTGCGCGAGCTGGAACCCGCGTTCAGCAAGCTCGGGGAGCTCGGCAAGAAGCTCGAGGAGAAGGATCCAAAGCGACGGACCACGCTCGATTCGCAGATCTTCAACCTCTCGCAGGTGGTGCCGCAGATGCGCTACGCACTCGGCTTCCTGCGTTTCGCCCGGGATCCGGTCGTGACCACGGGGGTCAAGCCGCTGGCGGAGATGTTCCCGGGGCGCGAGAAGGTGCCGTTCCTCGAGTTCATGGGGCGGTTCGCCGAGTTCCGCACCCGTGCCGAGAAGCTCGAGAGCGACGAGTCGCTGAGGCCGGTAGCCGAGCTCCTGTACTTCGCCAAGGACTTCGGTCGCTACGCGGCGGTCATCCCGCCGCCCGCCGGAAGCGAGGTCTTCTCCTCACCCGGCGACATCCTGCACGCCATGTGGACCGGTGTGCCGGTGCACCAAGAGCAGATGCGGTGGATGCACCGCTTCGAGGAGCTGGTCGGCAAGACCCAGGACCTCGAGGGGCTCGGCGCCGGGCTCGTCGCGCTGCAGAAGGACCTGCGCGAAGCGGGGACCGGGCATTTCGACTACGGCAAGGTCGACATGGAGGTGCGCTTCTACCAGGCTGACTGGTTCTACAAGGCGCTCTACCTGTTCCTGTTCGGGTTCCTGGTGTGCGCGTTTCTGTGGTTCCTCAGTGGGCTCGGGAACGTGACGCGGGGCGGCGCTCGGCGGATGCTTCGCTTGGCGTCATACGGCACCGCGATCACCCTGGTGGTCGGGGGCGAAGCGCTGCTGATCATCGGGATCGTGATCCGCTGCATCCTGCGCGGCCGGCCGCCGGTGACCACGCCCTACGAAGTGGTGCTGTTCTGCGTCGCCGTGGTGTTGCTGATCGCGCTGTTCATCGAGTTCCTGCGCCGCAACGTGCTGGCGCTGTCGCTGGCGGCCACGACCGGTGCGCTCGGGATGGCGGTGGCGGCGTGGCACGAGGAGGCCGAGGGCGCGGACACCATGGCGCCGCTGGTGGCGGTGCTCGACACCAACTTTTGGCTGTCGACTCACGTCACGATGGTCAGCCTCGGCTACGGGGCGGGCGTGTTCGCGGCGCTGATCGCGCACCTGTACATCTTCAGCAAGGTCCTGACCCTGTTCCGCACCCCGCCGAGCAGCGGCTGGCTGAGCCGGCAGTACTTCAGCGACCTGACTCGAATCACCTACGGAGTGCTGTGCTTCGGCTTGGCGTTCTCCACCGTCGGCACGATCCTCGGTGGGGTTTGGGCCAACGACAGCTGGGGGCGATTCTGGGGCTGGGATCCGAAGGAGAATGGCGCGCTGATGCTGGTGCTGATGTACCTGGCGATCGCGCACGCGCGGATGGGTGGCTACGTGCGCGAGTTCGGCCTCGCGCTGTGCTCGGTGATCACCGGCATCGTGGTGATGTGGGCCTTCTGGGGCGTCAACCTGCTGTCGATCGGCCTGCACAGCTACGGCTTCGACGAGACCAAGGCGGCGGCGTGGTGGTGGTACCGCTGCGTCGAATGGAGCGTGGTCGGGCTCGGCCTGATCACCTGCTGGCTGCACCGAGCGAAGGCGCGCAGTCCGGTCTCGGCCGGGGCGCCGGCGCTCGGCGAATCGACCGCGTGACGATTGACGGGGCTGGGGAACCCGTGCGTGGGTTCTCCGCGGACCGGCTGCGTCGAAGCGACGTCTGAGTTGCAGGGGCGGCGGATCCTGTAGGTGCGCGAAGCTCCACCGTTGGCCGAGGAGCTGAGGCCTCAGGGGCCTTCACGGCGAGTGTCCCGAGATGCCTGAGTGTCGGTCTCGGACCTCACCTTCGCGAACCATGTCCACCCTGGGCGCTGGGCCCGCGCGGCGGCGCCCGAGTGGGAGGACGCCGGCTCTACACGTCCTCCGCACCGGCGGCGCGGAGCGTGTTGCGCATCAGCATCGCCACGGTGACCGGGCCGACCCCGCCGGGCACCGGGGTCACGAAACCCGCGACCTCGGAGGCGGCGGCGAAGTCGACGTCGCCACACAGCTTGCCGTCGACGTAGTTGATGCCGATGTCGATCACGATCGCTCCGGGTTTGATCATCCCGGTGTGCACCAGCCCGGCCTTGCCGACCGCCACCACCAGGATGTCCGCGCGGCGGGTGTGGGCCGACAGGTCCTTGGTGCCGACGTGGCACACGGTCACCGTGGCGAGGTGGTGCAGCAACAGGATGGCGATCGGCTTGCCGACGATCTCACTGTGGCCGACCACGACGGTCTCGGCGCCGCGCAGGTCGGTACCGGTGGCGCGGATCAGCTCGAGCGCCGCCGCGGCGGTACACGGCGGCAGGCGCGGCTCGCGGTACAGGATCGACCCCATGTTGGCGGGGTTCATCCCCTCGACGTCCTTCTGCCGCCGCACGGCCATCTGCACCGCCCGCGGGTCGAACGCGTCCGGCAGCGGGCGTTGCACGAGGATTCCCGACACCGACGGGTCGTCGTTCAGCGCGTGGATTCGCTGGACCACTTCGTCCTGCGTCGCATCCTGCGGCAGGTGGAGGGCCTCGAAATCGATACCTGCGTGCTCCGCGGCACGCCGCTGGTTGCGCATGTAGATCTCCGCCGCGGCACTCTTGCCGACTTCCAGGGACACCAGACGCACCGGTCTGTGTCCCAGCTGCTCGCGGACGGTGTGGAGCCTCGCGAGCAGGCGATCGGCCAGCGCGCGGCCATCGAGGATCTCGGCAGTCACGGGATTCGGAGGGGTCTAGGAGATCTGTGCCACGCAGGCGAACTGGTGGATTCGGCGAGGCTCTCGGGGGTGTGAAGCAGCGAGCCGGGCCGTCGAACAAGATAGATCGAGACTGCACGGTGACCATCACCCGTGGCTCCATTTTCCGCCGCGCGAGGTTGGCTCGACCCTGCGGCGCCACCGCTGGATGCTCGGAGGGCCGACCAGTGCCAATTCTGCGAGCGTCGCAGGTCGGTGTTGTCGGACTCGACTGCGCGGTGATTGTCTGGGCGGCAGGGCAGCCGATGATAGGATCCCCGAGTCCTCCATGAGCTACGACTCCTACCAAGGCGGCGGCCACTTCCGGAGCGCGCTCCCCGGTCTCACCCCGGGCGTGAAGATCCTGCTGATCGTCAACCTGGTCGGCTTCGTGGTCAACAACCTGCTGCTGCGCGGCGGTGCGGTGCCGGTGGTCGGGCTGAGTTGGGACGGGTTGTGGAGCGGCTACGGCCTCGGGCTGTTGCGATTGATCAGCTATCAGTTCGTCCACGACCTGGCGATCGGCCACATCCTCGGGAACATGCTGTTCCTGTACTTCTTCGGCACGATGATCGAAGGCGGACGGGGTGAGGGTTTCGCGTCCAGCTACCTGTGGCTCGGCCGAACCGGGATCATCAAGCTGTACCTCACCGCGGGCGTGATCGGCGGCCTGATCCACATGCTGTTCAGCCAAGCACTGCTGATCGGTGCGAGCGGCGCGGTGTACGGCATCATGGTGTTCGCGGCGTTCGTCTATCCACGCCGCGTGCTGCACTTCATCTTCATCAGCGTGGAGGTGCGGTACTTCGTCGGGCTGCTGGTTTTCATCGGCCTGTACTCGTTCTACATCGAGACGTTCGTCGCCGGCCTCGGATCCAACGTGGCGCACAGCGCGCATCTCGGTGGCTCGCTGTGGGGTTTCCTCGCCTTCCGCATGGCCAGGGCCGGAGTGAGCTTCTCCGGCCGCGGGCCGCTCGCGTGGTGGCGTCGCCGCCGTGCCGAGGGGGCCCACAAGTCGGCGCAGCGCGACCAGGAGACGCTCGATCAGATCCTCGACAAGGTGCACAAGCAGGGCATGAGCTCGCTCACCGGAGCGGAACGGCGTTTCCTCGAGAAGGTCAGCCGGAGCGCGCGCAAGTAGTCGGAACGCGCACCAACGCGACCGAGAAAGCCGCCAACCGGTAGTGCGAGGCGGCGATCGGCTCGCCATCGCCACCCGGACAACAATCCTCGGGGGATTCGAGGGAGGAGTCGAGCACCCGCCGCCACGGCTGCCCCGCGGGAGGCTCGGGCAGCGCGAAGTCGCATGACCGGTCACCGGCGTTGATCATCCAGTGGAGCAGCGTGCCACCGTCGGGGGCCCGCAGCGTGCCGGCGAGGCAGCGCGGGTTGCCGTCCCAGTCCGGCTCGGCGAGGTCCGGGTCACGCCACACCGCGCCCACTTGTTGCAACGTCTCGTGGAGACTCCGGTGACCGTTGTCGACCAATTCGGCGCGCAGCCGGATCGTCGCGCGGACGAAGCGGTGCAGGCCGGCATCGCGCTGCAGTGCGTCCCAGTCGAGCCAACTGACCTCATTGTCCTGGCAGTAGGCGTTGTTGTTGCCGCGCTGCGTGCGGCGTAGCTCGTCGCCCATCGACAGCATCGGGGTGCCGAGTGACAGCAGCAGCAGGGCCAGCAGGCTCTTGCCGTGGCGCAACCGTCGGAGATCGATCTCCAGGTCGTCGGTCGACCCTTCCACGCCGCAGTTCCAACTGAAGTTCTCGTCGAGTCCGTCGCGATCCTGTTCGCCGTTGTCGAGATTGTGCTTGCGGGAGTAGGCCACCACATCGGCCAGCGGGAACCCGTCGTGGCAGGTGACGAAGTTGATGCTCTGCTCCGGTTCGCGTTCTTCGTGGCCGTAGATGTCCGGGCTGCCGAGCAGGCGCGCGACGAACGACCGGGCGCTGCCGGGATCGCCACGCAAATAGCGCCGCAGGTCGTCGCGGTAGTGCGCGTTCCACTCGTGCCAGCGATCGCCGGCGAAGCTGCCGACCTGGAACAGGCCCGCGGCGTCCCACGCCTCGGCGATCATCTTGGTGCCGGCCAGCACCGGATGTGACTCGATCGCACGAATCAGTTGCGGGTCGGGCAACGGCTCCCCGGTTGCATCGCGCGCCAGCACGCTCGCGAGGTCGAAGCGAAACCCGTCGACGTGCATCTCCTCGACCCAGTAGACCAAGCTGTCGAACAGCATCCGGCGGGTCACCGGATGATCGGCCTTGATGGTGTTGCCGGTTCCGGTGAAGTCCGCGTAGCCGCCGTCGTGGTCGTGCAGGTAGTAGGTGTCGTCGGCCAGTCCACGCCAGGAGAACGTGGGACCGCGCCGTCCACCCTCGGCGGTGTGGTTGTAGACCACGTCCAGGATCACCTCGATGCCGGCGCGGTGGAATGCCTTGACCATCGCCCGGAACTCGTCGAGTACCGCAGTGGCACCGGGCCGGCTGGCGTAGCCCGAATGCGGTGCGAACCACGACATCGGGCAGTAGCCCCAGTAGTTGGTGCGCCCCTTCGGCGCCTCCTGCGCGTCGAACTGCATCACCGGCATCAGCTCGACCGCGGTGATCCCGAGGTCGACCAAGTACGGGATCTTCTCCACCAGACCGGAGAACGTGCCGCGGTTCGGGGTGGAGACCCCCGAACTCGGGTGCACGGTGAAGCCGCGCACGTGCAGCTCGTAGATCACGGTCTGCTGGATCGGCCGCTGCAGCGGCCGGTCGCCTTCCCAGTCGTAGTCGTGGGGGTCGACCAGGACGCCGCGCGGTGCCGTGGCGCAGTTGTCGCCACCACGGCTCGCGGCAGCCCGGTCCCAGCGCGCTACATCGACCGCGCGGGCGTACGGGTCGAGCAGCACCTTCCCCGCGTCGGTGTGCGGGCCGAACACCCGGTAGCCGTACGCCTGCCCCGCTGCGACGCCGCCGACGTGGGCGTGCCAGTAGCGGAACGTGTGGTGGTTGTCGGCGTCGAGCGAGATCACCCTTGCTGGGCGCTCATCGCTCGGTCGGTCGAACAGCAGGAGCTCGACGCGCTCGGCACCGAGTGCGTAGACGCTGAAGTTCGCTCCGTCGCCGCGGAGGGTTGCCCCGAGCGGGTGGCTGTGGCCACGTTGGATGTTGGCAGGCATCGGTCGGTAGGATCGCCGCACCCTACCGTCCACCACCCCGACCAGACAGGAGCTTGATGAACCCTTCCCCGCGCTGCGCCGGTGTGTTGCTCCACGTCACCTCGTTGCCGGGTGGTCCGGTCGGTGACCTGGGTGCTTCGGCATATCGCTTCGTCGACTGGCTGGCGGCGGCCGGCCAGTCGGTGTGGCAGGTGCTCCCGCTGGTGCCGGCGGCCGGCGATGGGTCGCCGTATTCGGGCGTGTCGAGCGTCGCCGGCAATCCGCTGCTGATCGCCGTGCCGGGAGAGTCCGCGCGCGGGCCCGCGCGGGTCGACTTCGCCGCTGCTTGGCGCGCCAAGGAACCGCGACTGCGGGGGATGGTGGAGGAGCTGCACCGCGACCAAGCGGAGCGGCGCGCGTTCGACGAGTTCACCGGTCGCCAGCGCGACTGGCTCGACGACTACGCGTTGTTCCGTGCGCTGGCCGACCGGCACGGTGCGGTGATGGGGTGGCCGGAGGATCTGCGGCGTCGCGACCCGGAGGCGCTGCGGCGCGCCGCCGCCGAGCTCGCCGACGAGGTGCGCTTCCACCAGACAGCTCAGCTGTTGTTCGATCGGCAGTGGCAGGCGCTGCGCCGTTACGCGCGAGACCGCGGCGTGCGGATCGCCGGCGACATGGCGTTCTACGTGTCGCAGCACAGCGCCGACGTTTGGGCGCATCCGGAGTTGTTCGCGGTCGACCCGGCGACCTTGGCGCTGCAGGGGGTCGGTGGTGTGCCGCCCGATGCGTTCAGCGAGACGGGGCAGCGGTGGGGGGTGCCGGTCTACGCGTGGGCGGCGCACGCGGCGGACGGCTACCGCTGGTGGCTGCAGCGCATGGCGAAGACCGCCGAGCAGGTCGACGTGGTGCGGATCGATCACTTCCGCGGCTTCGAGTCGTTCTGGAACGTGCCCGGGGACGCGCCGACGGCGGCGTCCGGGGCATGGATACCGGGGCCTGGCCGCGAGCTGTTCGACGCGATCCGGAGCGCGGGTGGCGCGCCCGAGATCTGGGCGGAGGACCTCGGCGAGATCACCCCCGCGGTCGAAGCGCTGCGCGACCAGCTCGGCCTGCCCGGCATGCGGGTCCTGCAGTTCGCGTTCGACGAGAGCGGCGGCGCCAACATCCACCTGCCCTTCCACCATCCGCAGCAGTGCGTGGTCTACACGGGCACCCACGACAACGACACCGTGCTCGGTTGGTGGACGTCGTCGGACGCGGCGCGCAAGGAACGGGTGCGGCGCTACCTCGGTCGGATGCGGCGCGCGCGGGTGCCTGGGGCGCTGGTGCGTATGGCGTACGGCTCCGTGGCTCGCCATGCGGTGGTGCCGTTGCAGGACCTGCTCGGCCTGTCCGGGCGCGCGCGCATGAACCTGCCCGGCACGGTGAGTCCGACGAATTGGAGCTGGCGGGCTGCGCCGGGTGCGTTCACCCGGCGCCGCGCTCGGGCGCTCGCCGGACTCGCAGCGGACTACGGCCGCTTGCCAGCGCCCTGATGCGTCGCGTTGATGCCCGGTCGCTCGATCACCTCGGGAGTTCCGTTGCCGGTGCCGTTCGGCGTGCCGGTGCGCGGGCGCGGCTTGGTGGGTAGCGGTGGCTCGCTCCGCACCGGTTGGGTCAGCAGGAACAGGTCGACCGCGCCGTAGTGTTGCGTGAGCCCGTCGACGGCCGCCTTGGTCTGCTTGACCTGGGAGCCGAGCTGAACCAGCGGCTCGAGCAATTGTTGGCTGCGGGCGATCTCGGTCGAGGCGCGCTCCGAGCGGTTGCGCAGGTCGGTCGCCTTGTCGCGAATCTGCGCGGTGAGCGACCGCACCACCAGGTCGCAGTAGCCCTGGGTGAAGTCCTTCACCACGCGGCTGACCGTGTCGGCGAAGAAGCCGCGGCGGTACTGCGTGAGCTGTGCCTGCGCGTCGACCCGCCCGGCTTCGCCGAGCCGCGTGCGCTTGCGGTCGGTGCTGACCGGCTGCACCGGGTTGTCGAGCGGGCCGAACAGCCGCTGCCGGAGCGCCGGCTGACCACGCAGCGCCAAGCCGTCCCACACCGAACGGCGCACGTTGAAATGCTCTGCGCGCAGCGGCGTCGGCGGAACGCGAACCAGCGCACGCCGGTCGGTTTGTCGGTGCGCCTCGCGGCCGATCGCCGGTAGGTCGATGCCGACCCGCTGCAGCGCCGCCTCGACCGCTGCCGGTACCTCGACACCCACTCCGCCGCGCACCAGCCGATCGCTGAGCTCGCGGCTGAGCGCTTCGATCAGCAGCTCCTGGTACTGGTTGAACAGGGGGACCAGTTCGCCCTTGGCCAGCGTCTGCAGGCTGTCGCCGGTGCGGAACCAACCGCGGATCGCCTGCTCGACTTCGCGCTCGGTGCGGTCGCCCATGTCGACGGCGATCTGCTGGCAGGATTCTTCGAGCGTCTCGCGCAGCCGCGCCAGCTCGGCATCGAACGGGAACGCCTGCAGCTCGGCGATCGCCTGCAGCCCGGTCTTGGCCTCGGCGGCCTCGACCTGCAGTTTGCCCAGGCGTTCGTGCAACCCGCGCACCGGGGCGCTGTCGCACAGATCGGAGATCTCGCCGACCAGGGTCGAGGCGCGGCGCAGGCTGTCGCCGAGGAATGCGACCAGGTGGTCGGTGCTGTCGAGGTAGCTGGTCAGGTCCGAGAAGAACGCCTGGAACCCGGAGTCGCGCGGCTGTTCCTCGGCCTTGGTGGCGCCGTGCAGTCGCTGGCGGCCGGCCTCCAACAGGTCGATCGGGTAGATGCGCAGTCGGCCGTCCTCGGCTGCCCGCTTCAGCGGCTCGCTCATCGCCAGCAGCTCGAACGCCTCGACGATGCGCTGCGGGTCGCGCTGCTCGAGGCTCGGCACCAGGTTGCCGTTCGGGTCGAGGTCGACGCGACGCGAGTCGATGTTGACCACCAGGAAGATGCGGCTGAACAGCTCCAGCAGGTCGGTGAACTCGGCGAACACCTGCTCGAGGAACAGGTTGTCGCTGCGCACCACGAACACCGCGCAGGCGGCAGCGTTGCGGAAGTCGCGGGTCATCCGGCCGTAGCCGAACTTCATCCGGCTGTACAGCCCGGGGGTGTCGACCATCACCGCACTCGAGTGCCCCAGGCCCTCGGTCGGCACCTTGACGCGGACCTTGTGGATCGCCCGTGGGAAGTCGGTGCGCGGGTCGAAGTCGGACCCTGCCGCTTCGGCCTGGCGCAGCTTCCCGGCCAGTTCGCGGTGGGCCTGGTCGACGTGGCGTTGCAGCGCCTCGGGCCGATCGAACCGCTCCTCGCTGCCGTCGTAGCGGCTGAGCACGAACTCGCGTTGCGTCGCGTGCGATACGAACACCATGCACGGGTAGGCCGGCAGGGCGCTGACCTCCGACACGTAGCTGCCGGCGATCGCGTTCATCAGGGTCGACTTGCCGCTCTTCAGCGGGCCGAAGATCAGCACGTAGGCCTGTTGCTCGGCCACCTTGTCAGCCAGGAGTCCGACCTGCTGGCGCAAGTCGACCAGCTGCTTGAGGGCCTCCAGGTCGCGCTCCGCGTTGCGCGACTTGGCGTAGCCATCGGCCGCCCGCTCCAGCGGAGCCTGCAGCGGTCGGACGATCTGGACGAACTCTTCGCAGAACCTGCTGAGCAGCGTGTGCATGGGACCTCCTAGTGCCGGTGGAAGCGCGCGAGCATAGATCGCTGCGCGCAACCCGGCGGCGGTCGATTCGCCGCCGAAACCGGCAAAACCGACTTGTCCACCGAAGAAGGCGGAGTTGTGCACCGCATCGGGGCCGGTTCTCCAGGAGTTGTCCACGGCGCCGGCGCCGTGCCGCCGCGAAGCCGCGCGACCGATGGCGGTGATCTGCGACTCGAGCCGCCTACCACAGTGGCCGGTCGATTCCCAGCATGCTCCCGAGCGGTCCGCGCCGGGAACCGTCGGTCGCGGGCGCCGCGCCGCCCGGGCGGTTCGCAATCGAGCTACCCCGAGCGATTCGCGTAGCAGCTGGCTTCGTCGAGACACGAGCTCGCGATCTCGCTCATGGACGGTTGAGGCTACGCACTGTCGAACAGCGCGCGGAGAACCTCGGCGCGGTAGCGGAAGATCCGCTCGACGTCGCGTCGGACCAGCAGACGGTGCACCAACGCGCCTCCGGGCACGCGGTAGTCGACCGTGTCTTCGCACCGCGTTCCGGGGTCGATGGCGGAGAAGCGGTGTTCGTGGAACCAGTGGCGGTATGGGCCGCGCACCTGTCGATCCGCGAAGCGCAGCGGTGGTTCCCACACCGCGATCTCGGAGCGCCAGCGGAACGGCAGTCCGCGCAGTCGCAGTCCGTAGTCGATGAGGGTGCCGCAGCGCATTTCGATCGGTGCCGGCGTGCGGACGGTGAAGCGCAAGAATGACGGGGTCAGCCGCTCCAAGTTGTGGGCGTCCGCGAAGAACGCGAACACCTCGTCGAGCGGGCGCGGGAGATCGAGGGTGGCCCGCAGGCGATAGCCGGTCGCGGTCCGTGAGATGTGGGGCGTTCCGTCCACGGGGCGGCTACGAGTCTGCGCCACGGAAGGGCGATTCGGGAGGTGCGCTGGGTGAAGCGATCACTCGGCGGCTGCGGGACGTCGCTGTCATGCTCGGTTCGAGTTCTCTCGGGCTTCGCGCCAGGTCCGACGCGACGCCTTGGCTTTCGGCGGAGCGGGCAGGCCCGATGCACCGGGAAGCGGGAATTCTCTCTCTGATCCGAGCAGCCGCTGGCGGAGGGTCACCGTGCAGGGCGCGGCCACAGTCGTTCAGATGGTTCGTGTCGGCCGGGCCGCAGCGGCAACCGCGGGAGGTGAGCCCGTACGCGTTCCACCGCTGAACGATCGTTGGAACAAGTAGAGTTGCGAGCGCCGCGGTTTCCGGCTGCGGTTCGTCCCGCGACTACGCACGGTGACCCAGCTGGTTCGGAAGCCGCGCCCCCGGGGGCGAGTACCTGGCCGACATCCCGGCGAGCAACCCCCGTCCTGGGCACGTGCGGCAGCGGCGCGACGACATCTGGCTGTTCCCCTGCACCGACCGTGCGCCTGCCGGCGAGACGGTGCCGTTCGATGCAAGTGACGGTGGAGTGGGCGCGGCGGCCTGGCAGTTGCCCCCGAAGGCGCAACCTGGGCGGGAGCCCGCGCCAGTGACCAAGAAAGACTAGTGTACGGCCTCGACCGGCCGCTACGTTCCCCACCATGTCGGAGAACGCAAGCGCGCCGTCGCGCCCTGGAATCCTGTCGCTGGTCCTGATCCCGGCGATCCTGTCCTTGGTCGTCACGGTCGTCCGCGTGGTGGGCGAGCTGAAGGGGTGGGACCCGTTTTGGTTCGGCCCCGGAATGGGGGACAACCTGCCGGACGGGACGCCAGTGCCGATCGGAAAGTTCGGTGTGTCGTTCCTCATCCCGCTGTTCGGCATCTACTTCGCCTGGCGGATCCGCCGCAGCTACGGAAGCCCGTCGCTGTTGCGGGCGATCGTCGGGTTCCTGGTCGGTCTCGGCGTGACCGTAGGGCTCTGTATTCTGTTCTGGAAGATGGAGCTGGTTCAATTGCCCGACCCGAAGGCGGTGCCGCTCCGCGATCCCACGGGCCTGCAGTACGTGCTGGCTGCGCTCGGCGCGGGGCTGGTGATCGGGCTGATCGCCTGGCCGCGGCTGGCGGCGACCCTGCTGGTGTACGGGTTGTTCGTGCGCATCCCGGTGATCGTGGTGACCTACCTCGCGGTGAACCAGGATTGGAAGGTTCACTACGTGAAGCTGCCGCCGGGCGTGCCGGCCAAGGAGGGGTTCGACCGGGTGATGTTCCTGTCGGTCCCGCAGATCTCGCTGTGGCCGGTGTTCACCGTTCTCGCGGGGGGCCTCGTCGGCTCGCTGCTCGCCGGGCTGGTGCGCAGCAAGGACGCGCCTGGCGCCGACTGATCGCGGCGGGGCCAGCCCGGACTACCGGTGCTTCTTCTCGCGGAAGTCGAGTCTCCGCCGGCCCGAGTACAGTTCCGCGAAGCGCCGCTCGTAGCGCTGCGCGGATTCCGAATCGCCGCGCTGCTTGGCGAGTTCGATCAGGATCGTCAGCCCTAGATAGTTGTCCGGTCGCAGCTCGAGGCAGTGCCGGCACGCTTCCTGACAGACCGCGTCGTCGACCCCCTGCCACGACATCGCCTTGTGCACCCAGCTGGTGACGCTGCTGGGCCAGTGGCGCGCCAGGGCGTCGGCAGCGATCAGCTCGACTGGCCGATTGTGGGCCAGCAGCGCGGCGCGCTTGAGCTGCAAGAAGTACGCGGCGCGCGGCGGTTGAGCCAATGCTACCGCGGTCTGGGCGTGGAGCAGCGCCTTCTCCGACCTGCCCTCCTCGGCGGTCCCGGTGACTTGGGCCAGCAACAGCGCGTTCGATTCGAGGTGGTGCTCGAGGGCGCCGGTCAGGACCCGGCTGCGCGGCATCAACGCGTCCGCCGCCGCGATATCGCCGAGTTGCCGCAGAGCCTCCTCGCGGACGCGCAGTAGCGCCGGGCGGTCGCGCAGTTCGGGTGGCGTGGAGTCGAGCACCCGAAGGCAGCGGCGCGCCGCGCCGTGGGGATCGGTCTTGCGCCCGCGGCTCAGGTAGAACTGGGCCGCCTGACAGACCATCAGCGGGTCGCGCGGACTGTGGGCGAGCATCACGTCGACCGCCTCGGGTTTGCGCTGCTGGTGCGTGCGGAACGTGCCCGGATCGAGGCCGATGATCGCGGCGTCGAGCATCGCGGTGTCGGCCTGCTCCAGGGTGAGCGCCCGCTGGCCGGCGAGTAGAGCCGGTCCGGTCAGCCAGACGTAGCCGCCGAGCCCCAAGAGCGCGGTGGTCGTGCCGAGTAGCAGCGCAGTCACCGACAGCCGCAGCCGATCGCGCCGGACCCAGCGCACCACGCGGGACAAGCGCCCTGCGCGATGGGCCAGCACCGGTTGGTGGCGCAGGAACCGACGCAGGTCGTCGGCCATCTGGTCGGCGTCCGCGTAGCGGCGCCGGGGCTCCTTCTCCAAGGCCTTCAGCACCACGCTCGCCAGATCGCGCGGCATCGCCGGAACCAGCGCCTCGGGCGGCCGCGGGTCGACGTGCAGGATCTGCTGCAGCACCGCCTGGGACGAGTCGCCTTCGAACGGGCGTCGTCGGGTCAGCACCTCGTACAGCGTCACCCCGACGGAGAACACGTCGCTGTGTGGACCCAGCTCCTGTGGATCGCCGCGCACCTGTTCTGGGGAAGTGTAGTACGGGGTCCCGGCGAACTCGCCGGTCTGGGTGAGGGAGGGCAGACCCAGTTCGCGCGCCAACCCGAAGTCGGTAAGCACCGGAGTCCCGTCACGCCGCACCAGGATGTTGGGCGGCTTGATGTCGCGATGCACCACCCCGTGCGCGTGGGCGTGGCCGAGCGCTTCGCACACCGCGAGCATCAAGCGCACGATCGCCGGCAGAAACTCGTCGCGGTCCGTGGTGCGAAGCGAGTCCGCGTGGTGGTCGAGCGGCTGGCCGTCGATCAGCTCCATCGCGAACCACGGTTGCCCGTGGTGTTCGCCGACGGCGTGCACGCGCACGATCCCAGGGTGCTCGAGGCGGGCGATGGTCAGCGCTTCGCGGCGGAAGCGGGCGATCGACCGCGGGTTCGGCAGCATGTCGCGACGCAGCAACTTGAGCGCGACGCGCCGATCGAGTCCCGGCTGCAGGGCCTCGAACACCTCACCCATGCCGCCACCTCCGATCCGGTGCAGCAGGCGAAACTCGCCGAGCATCTGCCCGGGTGCGGGCTCGGCGTCCGCGAAGTCGGCAGCCGGGGCCTCGTCCGCTTCGGTGAGCAGTGGGTCGAGCAGTTCGCGCAGGTCCGGATGACGCTCCAGCACTTCATCCCGCCCCGCGCGGTCGGTTCCGTCGTGCAGGTCGAGCCACACGTCGATGGCGCGCTCCAGGCGCTTGAGTCCGTTGTCGTCGGTCGGATCGTCGGCCACGATGCCGTGCAGCATACCCGAGCCCGGGCGCTCGATCGTGCGGACCGGGTGCCAGCTCGGGGCTCTACGGGCGGCCCCGGGGCTACGCGTCGGGCTCGGTACCCGCTTCGTCGTCGATACCCTGGCCGAGGCGCAGCGCGGCGACCTTCTGGGCCAGCTTCGGCAAGGCGCGGCGGAATCGCATGCGCACCGCATCCGGCGCGATCCCCATCTGCGTGGCGATCTCCGGAAACGACAGCTCGTCCCACTGGCGCAGCAGCAAGACCTTGCGGTCGTCGGGCTCGAGCAGCTCCAGAGCCAGGCGCACCAGCGACTCCGTCTCCCGTCGGCCGGCGTCGACGCTGGGACGGGTCACCGAGCGCTCCGGCCGATCGAGATCGAGGATGCTGTCGCTCGGCAGCGGTTGCTCGCGGCTGAGGGTGCGCCGTTTGGCGCGGTACCAATCGTTCCGGTCGCGCAGCATGTTCTCGATGATGCGTGCCAGCAGGGCGCGGAAGCGGTGCAGGGACTCGGAGGCGAACTTCGGCCCGTACTTCAGGACCTCGAGCATCGCCTCCTGAACGTAGTCCTCGGTCTCCCCGCGGGCCCGCAGCAGCGCGCCCAAGCGATGGTGTACCCGCGCGCGAATCCACGGCAAGTCGCGTTGGATCAGCGCGTCGAGCGCCGCGCGATCGCCGGCCTGCCACCGTTGCAGCAGATCGAGCGTTTCCGAGCCGTCCGCGGACATGGGTGTCTGGAGTCCGGTGCCGGGTCGATGAGGTCAGGGAAGCTCACGGATTCGCAGGCTGCGGAACTCGACCGGCGACCCTTCGGACTCGAGGCAAAGATACCCCGCCGCCGGTCGGCAGGCGGTGCCGCCGGACACTTCCTCTCCGTTGACCCACAGCCGCACCTCGCCGTTCACCGCGCGGATGTAGTAGTGATTCCACTGCCCCACACCGCGGCTGAGGTTCTTGCTGGGGAAGCTGCGGCGACCGTTCGGGGCGGTGGGCGGGAATGGCTGCATGGTGGTGCTGCCGACCGGGAACACGTCGCCGTGCGTGGTGAACCAGTCGGGCTCCTTGCGTTGCTGACGGCGGTACAACTCGGTGTAGCCGTGGTCGAGCACCTGCACTTCGATGCCGTGTGGCAGTCGGCCCTTGCCCTGCTCGAGCGCGCGGATCGACTGGGGTGTCGCCCAGACGAACACGCCCGAGTTGCCGGCCGACTTCAGGTGCCGCCACTGCAGTGTGAGTTCGAAGTTCTTCAGCTCCTTCTTGGTGCGCAACACGCCGACCGGTTTGCCGGTGCAGTGCACGACGTCGCGGTCGAACGTGAACGTCTCCGCGGGGCAGTTGACTGCGGCGAAGTCGGCCGCGCCGAGGCCGCGCCACCCGGGACCGTTGCCGTCGATGAACGCGCGCGTCACCGGAGGGGGCGCCTGCGGCTTGTCCTGGCGAGGAGCGGGCGGTTCGGTGCGGTCTACGGCGAGCACGGAGCCGAGGATGCCGGCGGCGAGGGCGAGCGGAGTTACGTGGCGCATGGTCGGCGCATGGCTACCGCGTCGTGCCCCGGGGCGCAAGGACCGCGAGCGTGGCGCGGAGCGCGGAGCGAACCGCCGGGTGCATCGCAACGGCCTGCTCGCGGTGGCGCGGCACCACAGTTCGTCCCTCGACACGCCTTGTCGTCGCAGCGCCTTGCGCGCGAATCGACTGACGCAGTCACATTTGCTGCGAACTTCAGACGAGGGGCACTAGCATCCTGGCCGGGCGCTCGTAGCTCAGCAGGATAGAGCATCGGATTTCTAATCCGGCGGTCCCAGGTTCGAGTCCTGGCGAGCGTGCCAAACTGGACGATGGACCGGTGGACCACGTGCGGTGGGGCATCCGCCGTGCGGTCCGACGCGCCCGGGGGCGGGTTGGAAAACCCCTCGAGTGTGGTTCAATACCGACGATGGAGCGCACGGCCGACAGCCGCGCCCTCGCCGCGACTCTGGTCGAACAGATCGAGGACGCGGTGCAGCGGCGCTTCAACCGGCGTCGGGGGTGCCTGGTGCCGTCTCGGCTGCACGGTGCGCTCCCGGTGGCCAATCCGGCGGATGGCGAGGTGGTCATGGACCACGCGGACTCGCTGCTCGAGGACGTGATCGCAGGGTGGCCGGAGGAGCTGGATCTGGACGTGTATCTCGATCTGCTGCAGCGCGACGGGCGGTGGTCGATCGAGTGGGTGGTGGAGTCCGGTGCGGAATCCGCAGCGGATTCCGACGCGGAGCATCGAGGCGAGGAGGAGTAGGACAGTGGCCGACGGCGAGGACTTTGCGCCGCACTCCTGCGGCGAGTGCGAGCGGGGGCCGGTCGATCGACCGGCCAACTTGCTGCCGATGAGTCGCGGGCTGCAACAGCCGGTAGAGTCGTTCCGCGACGCGGTGCTGCGCGGGCTGGCACTACCGAACAAGTCGATCCCTTCGCGCTTCTTCTACGATTCCGTCGGCTCGATGCTGTTCGAGCGGATCACGACGCTCGACGAGTACTACCCGACGCGCACCGAGCTCTCGATCCTGCAGCAGCGTGCGGGCGAGATCGCCGCGCGACTCGGCTCGGGGGTTCGCCTGATCGAGTTCGGCAGTGGCAGCGGCGTGAAGACGAGGCTGTTGCTCGACGCGCTGCGGGCACCGAGCAGCTACGTGCCGATCGACATCAGTGCGGAGTTGCTCGAGCATCAGGCACGGTCGGTGGCCGAGGCGTACCCCGACCTGCTCGTGCAGCCGCACCACGCCGACTTCTCCAGCGCGTTCCGCCCACCGGCGGAGCCGCAGCCGAGCAGCCGCACGGTGGTGTTCTTCCCCGGCTCCACGCTGGGCAACTTCACGGCCGAGGCCGCGCAGGTGTTCCTGCGCCGGGCCGCGGAGTTGTGTGGTGCGGGCGGGCGGATGGTGCTCGGGATCGACCCGTTCCCCGCGGTGCCGGTGCCGCAGCCGCTGCGGCACAAGCGCGAGGCAGACGTGCTGGCCGCGTACGACGACGTGGCGGGCGTCACCGCGGCGTTCAACCGCAACCTGCTGGTCCGCATGCGGCGCGAACTCGGCGCGGAGGTCGATCCGGAGGCCTTCTCGTTCGTGCCCCGCTACGACGCGCGGTGCAACCGGATCGAGAGCTACCTGGTGAGTCAGCGCGCCCAGCACATCGGCGTCGACGGGCAGGTGTTCACGTTCCGCGCCGGGGAGGCGATCCACACCGAGAACTCGCACAAGTACGACCCGAATCGGCTCGACCAACTGATCGCCGGGACTGGTTTTCGGGTCGCAACGGACGGCTTGTTCACCGACCGCGATGGCTGGTTCCTGGTGGTCTTGTTGGAGGTCGTGGGCGACGGTTCAGGGCGGTGAGCGAACCCGAGCGGTCGCGCAATCGACTCAGGCACCGGATACTCGCGGCCACGACTCAGCGCACGCCGTCCTTGTAGCCCGCCGTGAACGGAGCGTGGTCCCACACGTCCGGCCAGCCATCCAGATCGCTGTCGCGGCGCAGCGGTAGGTCGAGTCCGTAGGCCAAGGGGATGTTGGTCGCCGCGAACGACCAGATCTTCTGACCGTCGATGTTGCGGAACCGCCCCTGGATCTGCACCGGATTGCGGAACAGCCACTCGGCGTTGAAGCGCTCCTGTTGGGTGTCCATCCCGGCGACCCGGAAGTGGTTGGCGATCTTGCCGTCGCCGTCGACGTCGCACGGCAACGTCTCGATGTCGAACAACTGCAGTTTGCGCAGCCAGTTGATCAACCAAGCGCGCACGAACGGCGGGGCGTTCTGCCACTTGTTGCGCGATGCCTGGGCTTCGCCGCCGTGGCGCCGGATGATGTCCTCGAGGGTCAGCGACTGGCCGTCGTGTCCCCACGGGAACCCCGAGCCGACGCCCCACAGCGGGGCCGTGCGCCACAGTCGGTTCTTGGTGCCGCCGAGATCGGTCTCCTCGAGGTCGGCGCCCATGTCGTGGTGGCGGAAGTCGGTGAACAGGCCGTCGACCACGAACGAGCCGAGGTGTCGCACATAGCTCGCGCCGACGCGGTGGTAGAGCGGACGAATCGCGCCCTCGAGCCGCTGCGTCGTCGCGTTCCACTTGGTCTCGTAGTCGAACAGGCGCCGGTCGCCGGCGAACGCGTGCGGCCCGCTGCCGCTCTTCGCCTCGATCTTCCACGACGGGACGTGGCACTGCGCACAGCCGAGCTCGCGGAGCACGTAGACGCCGACGTCGTACTCGTGGCGTGTGCCGGCGAACGCGGGTCGCGGGGCGTTGAGCATGAACCACTCACCGAGGTCGAGGTCACCCTCGCTGATCTCGTTCAGGTAGCCGTCGCCGTCGGGGTCGTCGCGGCTGAACCCCAGCGGATCGAGGTTCTTCCCCTGGTCGGGAGGTTGGTGGGTGGCCGGGAACTGCAGCGCGCCGGCCAGGGTCGGCCGGCTCACCCCGTCGCCGTCGGGATCGTCGGCGGTCGACGGGTCGTGCGACTCGAGGCCGGAGTGCGCTTTGAACGGGTCCCACAGGAACACCCGGTTGGTCGGGTTGAGCGCACTGCGCCCGGGTCCCTGGCCCCAGCCCCACACCACCATCGCGAAGTTGTAGCCGACCGTCTTCGATCCATCGACCTCGGTCGCCCCGGTGACCGGGTGGCCGTTGCCGTCGACGTACCACACCCGGAAGATGTTGTTGAGCCGTGGCGTTCCGGTCATGCCCCGGTCGAGCCGTGGATCGCCGAAGTCGATCGATGGCCCGGCACCGGTCGGCACCATCAGATGGCGCGACGCTTGCCGCGCTTCACGCGCATGGATCCAGCCGTCGCCGTTGGTGTCGAGCTGGCGCAGGATCTGCGTGCGGATCTGCAGCGCCAACATCTCCATCACGCCCGCGCCGTAGTAGTGCGGCGCGTTGCGGCCCAGGCCCGAGTCCTTGTGGAAGTTGGTGCCGCCGCCAGGGTTGCCCTGTGGCAGGTTGTGGCATCCCGAGCAACTCAGTTGGTTGTTGCCGGTGATCTTCGCGGTGGTCTTGTCCGGCATCGGTCCGATCAGCTGGCCGATGTGCGTGTCGAACACGCCGTCGCGGTCGCGGAATTCGCGGAAGTTCAAGTTGCGGCCCAGCTGGTAGGCGAGGAACGGGTCGCGGTCGAACAGGTAGGCGGTTCCGCCGCGCTGGCTGGGGTCGGTGGTGTGCACTGCACGAACCCGCGGGTTCTTGATCGAACGTCCCGAACAATCGACGTCGGGGCGACCCGACCCGGGAAGCGAGGCGCGTTCGGCGTACTGCGCCGGAGCGAGTGTTCCGAACCCGGCGATGCCCAGCAGGGCGAGCGCGAGGTGCTCGAGCGAAGGGGTGGTCATGGTCTGCAAAGGGGGGGTTGAGGTGAACAGGTCAAGGGTACCTTGAAATGACCGGACCAGGGGGAAACCGGACAGCCGGTGCCGAGACCCCGACAGGATCGGTTCGGCCGGTGCTGCCGGGCGGATGGCGCCGCGCAGCGACTCGGAGGAGTCGCCAAACGAGCCGGATCACGCCTGGGGTCGGTCTCTCCACCCGCTTCGGACAGCGGTGGATCCAGCGAACGAGGGAGGCGATTTCCCGGTGTGCGGCGTGATTCGTGGGCCGCCAGGGCACTCCCCGCGGGACGCCGCAGCGCGGCACTTCCCGAGCAAGTACTCACGGCAATGCATTCCCACTCCGCAATCCTCTCCACGCGACCTGCCAGTGCGCCGCGCGCAAACCGTCCGACACCGCTGCCCCGAGGCGCCTGGGTCGCGGCGTTCGGTCTGTCGCTCGCTTCGGTTGCAACCGGCCAGTCGGCTTCCCAGTTCCACTACGGGACCATGGGGGCGCCGCACAACACCGGAGTCCGGCCGGTGTTGCTGGGTGGCATCGAGTTTCGCGACCGTCGCCTGCCGACCTCACGCGTCACTCTGCAGAACCGTGTGTTCGGCACCTCCACCCTGAGCGCGAAGCGCCACCTGGAGGCGATGTCGTTCCAACAGTTCACCATCCAACCGTTCCACGGGCTCGGCTTCGTGGGCCCCTACACGATGCGCGACGATCCGGACACACTCCCCGACGAGTCACTGTCCGCGCACGCGCTGTGGACCCCGACCTCGACTGCACCGATCCTGTACTTCGGCGTGCAGACCGCGGGTGGGCGCTTCATGCAGGCCACCGGCGGAGGTGGCGGCGGGCTGCGGATCGGCGGCGCGACCAGCGTCGGGGATCCGAGCCGGACCCCGTGGGAGGTGTTCGCGCTGAAGGACCTCAACGGCGGGCGTCTGCAGCACGGCGACTTGGTGGCGATCAAGACCGCCAGCGGGCACTGGTGGCGTCAACAGGGGCAGTACGTGAACGCGGACGCGATCCGGCTCGGCCTCGGCACGTTCTTCTTCGTCTACAAGGCGAGCGGCAGCGGCGCGATCGAACAGAACGACCGCTTCCACCTGGTGGCGATGAATGGCTACTACGTGCGCGCGCTGGGCAACGTCACGACGGCGAACGCCACCTCGCCGTTGTCGTACGGGACCTTCACCATGCAACGCACCTCGGTCGACAGCATGCGGCTCGGGCAAGAGCTCGTGACGCAGACGCGGCTCAGCTGGGGGGCGAGCTTCCGCGCCCTCGATACAGATCGCAACGGCGTGCTGGAAGCGCACGAATGTGTGCTCGCGATGTACTTCGCCGACCTGATCGGGGATGGCGGCGCGCACCGGGGATTCTCCACCTCGACGGTTCCCGGCGAGTCGGGGCTGCGAATCTCGACCAGTCTCCTCTACCTGTACGACCGCACCAACATCTCGACGATCACCCATGAGCTGACCCACACCCTGGGCACCGACGACGTCTACGGTTCCGGAGGCCGCTACAACTACCGGGTCTCGTTGATGGGGGCGACCATCGATGGCAACCCGACGCTGCGCGTGCACCTCGATTGCTGGCACCGCATGCGGCTCGGCTGGGTGGTTCCGCGGATCATCCCAATGGTCGGCTACAACGGCGCCGAGGTGCTGCGGGCGGTGAGTTCGAACGTAGCGAGCTGGGAGAACCGACCGATCATCCTCTACGACCCGGGTCGCTACAGCCTGGGGTCGCGCTCGGGTGAGTTCTTCATGCTCGAGGCGCGCACCCGAGTCTCGGGCTACTACGACGAGTCGCTCGCCACGGAGGGCCTGGCGGTATGGCAGATCAAGACCAACTCAGCAGGCCAGTTGCTGGCGATCACCGAGGGCAAGAGCTTGCTGGTGCAGAGCGCGGACGGGCGTCGCGACGGCAGCACCCTGTTCCAAGAGCAGGATGGTGTGATCACTCCGCGCTACTACGACGGTCAGGCCGCCGCCGTGCGCCTGCGGGTTTCGCGGCCCTACGCGACCCAACCCGAACGCATGGTGGTGGAGATCAGCCGTGATGGCGCCATGGTGCCGGTGATCACCGGGGTCAGCGGCTCGCTCACGGTGGGGTCCACGCTCAACGTCTTCGGCGAACTCAGCCCGCAGTCGGGTGCCTATCCGCTGGTCTTGATGAACGTGGCCGGCGGCGGGGGATCGTTCAGTCTGTCGCCGACCCGGCACGGCACCTACTGGTCCGTGACCATTCCGTCCTGGGCCCCGATCGGCGCCTACGATCTGCAGGCCAGGCAGTGGGGGCGCTACAGCACCAGTCGGCGCATCACGCTTCGCTGAGCTGCGGGGCCGCGGATCGCGCCGGTCGCGAAGATTCTTCGGTACCTTTGTCACCTGAGCGACTGCTTCGCCCGCCGCGCTCTTCCACGAGGCGTCGGAGCCACCCTGCTGGCGCGTAGCGGTTCTGCGGAGATGAGCGGGCCGCGGGCAGCGGCCCCGAAAGCTCCAACAGACAAGGCGGCTGAGGCTTCATGGCGGCGCGCAGCGAAGCGTTCCCTCGGAACTCGGGCGACGCTCGACCACGGAGCGATACGCGGGACTCTTCGACCCCCCGCACCGGCGACGGGCGTGCGGGCCGCGGCGGGGCCGGGTTGTCGCGGGCACGCAAGCCGCTGGGCGCAGCCAGAAGCGCGCCAGCGGCGACTCACCGATGGTCCTCTCGCGCCACTGCCGTGGGGTCCACGAGCATCGTTCGGCCCCGCCGCGTTGCTCAGGGTACCTTAAGCTTCAGGGGTCAGAATCCTCCGCGCATGAAGACACTCCTCATCGAGGACTCCGAGCGACTGCAGCGGTCGCTCAAGATGGGGCTCGACCGGTCGGGCTTTGCCGTCGACGTGGTCGGCGACGGTGAAGAGGGCGTGGTCTGGGCCGGGCACGGCAACTACGACTTGGTGATCCTGGACCTGATGCTGCCCAAGCTCGACGGCCTCGGCGTGCTCCGCCGCCTGCGGGCTGCCGGCAACGACGTGCACGTGCTGATCCTGTCGGCGCGCGACCAGGTGCAGGAGCGGATCGAGGGGCTGCAACTCGGCGCCGATGACTACCTGACCAAGCCATTCGAGTTCGAGGAGCTGGTGGCGCGCTGCCGCGCGCTGGGCCGTCGCAAGTTCGGCACCAAGAACCCGGTGGTCCAAGTGGGAGAGCTGCGCGTCGACACCGGCCGGCGTGCCGTGTCCGTGGGGGAGGAAGAGGTGACGTTGACGCGCAACGAGTACGCCGTGCTCGCCTACCTGCTGGCACGCCGCGGCCGGGTGGTGCCGAAGACCGAGCTGCTGGATCACCTGTACGCCGGTTCGGGTCACGGCTCGGAGAACGCGGTCGAGGTGTTCGTGCACCAGCTGCGCAAGAAGCTGCGCGAGCGCGGTGCCGGCGATCCGATCCAAACCCGCCGTGGCCACGGCTACCTGTTGGACTGAGCTGCCGTGCCTGCCTACTCCGCACGCCGTCGATCGACCTGGGTCCTCGCTCTGGGACTCGCCGGACTCATCGTCGGCGCGGACTTCTGGATCGCCAGGACGCTGCGGGTCCGTGCCCAGGAAGAGTTCGACGCCGTGCTGTTGGCGCGAGCGAACACCTTGCGGGCCCTGACGGAGAACGAGGCGGGGCGGATCCAACTCGACTACGGTCCGGGGCGGTTGCCGGAGTTCGAACGCGCCGACGCCCCCGAGCACTTCGAGCTGTGGCTCGACGACGGTCGGGTGCTGTACCGCTCGCCACGATTGACCGCGGATCTCCCGGTCGAGCCCTGTCGGCTCGACACGCCGCTGCTGCGCGACGTCGAGCTGCCGGACGGCAGCCCCGGGCGCTTGCTGCAAGTCGCCTACGTACCTCAGGCGACCCAGGATCCCGACGAGGCGGCTGTGCCAGCGATCGCACCGAGCGGCGAGATGTGCCCTTCGCTGGTCCTCGTGGTGGCGCGTAGCCGTGCTCCGCTGGACGCGATGCTGGCCAGCACGCAGTGGACGATCTTCGGGATCGGAGGGCTGGCGATCGTGCTCGCCGGGTTGCTGGTGTGGCGCGTGTTGGCCCGCGGGTTCCGGCCGATCGACGCGATGGCGGCGCAGGTTGCCGAACTCGACGCCGAGCGCCTGGGTACCCGGCTGCCGGCCGATGCGGTGCCGCGGGAGGTGGCGCCGATCGTCGAGCAGCTGAACGCGCTGCTCGCGCGACTCGAGGATTCGTTCCTGCGCGAGCGACGGTTCGCCGGCAACGTCGCCCACGAGCTCCGCACGCCGATCGCCGAGCTACGCTCGTTGGCGCAGGTGGGGGCCCGCTGCGCCGATGATCCGGACAGCCTGCACGCGTTCTTCGGCGACGTCGGCGACATCGCCGGGCGGATGGGTGGCGTGGTGACCAACCTGATGCTGTTGGCGCGCTGCCAGGCCGGGGTCGAGCCGGCCGCTCACGCAGGAGTCGATCTCGAGACGGCTGTCGCCGGCGTGTGGTCGCGCTTGCGCGGAGCCGCGGCACAGCGGGGTCTGCGCTGGCGACTCGATGTGGATCGAGAGGTTGTTGCCGACGCCGATCCGGGCAAGCTCGAGTCCGTGTTGACCAACCTGTTGGACAACGCCGTCAGCTACGCGTTGCCCGGTACCGAGGTCGCGTGCCGCGTGTCGTCGAACGGCTTCCGCTTCGAGCTCGAGGTGAGCAATGCCGCAGCGCCGTTGTCGGCCGAAGAGCTGGAGCGGCTCGCCGAGCCGTTCTGGCGGCGTGATGCGGCGCGGGCCGGTGACAGCCACGCCGGTCTCGGTCTGTCCCTGGCGCGCGCGCTGGCCGAGCTGCAGGGTATGCAGCTCGAGCTCCGGCAGCGCGCCGACGGCGTGTTCCACGCGCTGCTCACCGGTCGCCTCGCCGCGGGTGCGGTGCGCGCGGCGCGGCGGCAGGCGCGTCCCTATCCCGGTTCTCGGAGTGCCTCATGAAACCACACTTCTCCCTGATCTGGCTCTCGATCGCGTTCTCCTGTGTCGCGTGCAGCGGCGGTGCCAACGACAGCCGCGCGCAGGTCGGTGTCGCCACCGGAATCGACCATCCGTACTTCCCGTTGCAGCCGGGCTCGCACCGGACGTACGAGGGTGACGCCGAGGGGGTGCTTCGGCGCGACGAGGTGTTCGTCCTGGAGCAGCAGGAGATCGTCGACGGCGTCGCGTGCGTCGCGGTGCGGCAGGAGAAGTACCTTGCCGATGTCCTGCAGGAGATCACCGTCGAGTGGTACGCCACCGACGCGTCGGGCAATGTGTGGAAGTACGGAGAGCAGGGCCAGGAGCGGACGCCCGGGGGAGAGTTCGAGCGAGTGCCGGACTCGTGGCGGTCGGGTGAGGAAGGGATGCAGCCGGCGCTGGCGATGCCCGCGCTGCTCGACGTGGGCACGGCATTCGTGATGCCGCGCGGCGACGGAACGGACGAGTACGTGGTCGCGGCGACCGGTGTGTCTGCGGTGGTTCCGGCGGGTGTGTTCGGCGGTTGCGTCGAGATGCACGAGAACCCACAAGACCCGGTGGACGCCGACATCGTGCTGTATGCGCCAGGGGTCGGGCCAGTCAGCGAGACGAGCCAGACCGGGCGGATCTGGCTGGTGCAGGACCGCCGTCGCTGAATCGAGCCTCGGCTGGGCTGCAGGGGCCGCGGATCGTGCCGACACCGAAAGCCTCGAGTGCGGCCTTGGCCGCGATAGGTGACGCGGCTCGGTCACGATTCGCCGGTGTCCGGGTCAGTCCGTCGCGCGAGCGCGGAAGCCGCTGCGCGATCGACCTTGCCCGAGGGCGTGCGCGGCAGGGTGCCCACCTCGAACCGTGCCGGCACCTTGAAGTCGCTCAAGCCTGCTCGGCAAGCCGCGGCCCAGCCGTCGGTGTCCACGGGCGATCCCGGTCTCAGCTCGACCCGCGCGTGCACGCGCTGCCCGCGCAGCGGATCATCGACGCCGATCACCACCGCGTCGTGGATCCCGGACAGCGTGCGGAGCAACACTTCGATCTCCAGAGGGTCGACGCGGTGGCCGAGCACCTTGAGGAACGCGCTCCGCCGGCCGTGTAGCACTACCGTTCCGTCGGCGGCGAGCTCCGCGTCGTCGCCGGTGTGCAGGTAGCCCTCGCCGTCGAGCAGCGGCGCGCGCCCGGCTACGGTGAGCCGTTCCGCCGCACACGACGCGGCCCGGCTCCACAGCTCGCCGTCGACCACGCGCACCTCGACCCCGGGCAGCGCGGTACCCACCGCACCGCGGCATGGCAGCGTTGCATGGGCCGGCAAGGTCAATCGAGTCAGCGCCCCGGCGCCCTCCGAGAGCCCGTAGCGGACGTGGATCCGCGCCTCGGGGAATCGCTCGCGGAGTTCGGCGACCAGCCGCGGATCCACGGGTTCGGCACCCAGTTCGAAGTCCTCGAGCCGTGGCAGGTGACCGGCGTCGAGGATGCCGAGCTGCAGCAGCAGGCGCAGATAACTAGCGGTGCAGACCAGCGCCTGACAGCCGTGTTCGCCCATCTGCGCGACGTCCCGCGCCGGATCGAACGCGGCGGACCCCGTCTGCGCGCTGCCCGTGGCGAGGAGCTCGAGCAATACCGCGTTGCCCATGGCGTGGAACATCGGCAGGGCGCGGAACACCCGCTTGCCGGTCCGCTGCTGCAGATGCGCGCGGCTCTGGCGCAGGTTCGCGGCGAGCTGTGTCTCCGTGAGCAGAATCGCTTCCGGTGCCCCGGTCGAGCCGGAGGTCAGCTGCACCATCCGCACGTCGCTCGGCAGGTCGAGCCGAGCCTGGCTCGGCTGGAGGGTGGCGCCGTTGCTGAGGGCTGCGAACGACACGTGTGACTCCGCTGCGGGCTCTGCATCGGTGACCAGCAGGTGGCAGTCCACCAGTCGTGTGGCTGCCGCCACCTCGTGCGCGGTCGCCCGAGGTGGCAAGGGCACGAAGCACGCGCCGGCCATCGAGCAGGCCAGCCAGGTGGCGGCGAAGGCGCGTTCGTCCGCAACCGCGCAGCCGACCAGCAGCGGCTCGAGGCCGCAACCCGCGAGTGCCGCCGCGGCGCGGTCGGCCGCTGCCCACAGCTCATCGATCGAGTCGGTGCCGGGTGGGCCGAGCGCGCCACCGCGGCTGGCCGCGCGCAGCCGCGCCGCCAACGGAGAAATGGACGCGTTGGGCTTCGGCATGGGTGCGCCCGGCAGCCTACTGTGGGGCGCGGAGCACGCGGCATGAAAACAACCAGGACCCACTCGCGACCTGCATCGACCCCAGAGCCCCTGCGCCGTGGCGGCCTTGGCCTGTCCGCACTCGCGGCACTGCTGTGTTGCGGCGCCGCACTATCGGCGCAGGTCGCTCCGCCCGCGTTCACTCCGCTGTTCGATGGCACTTCGCTGCAGGGCTTCGAGCAACGCGGCGGGAAGGCTCGCTACGCCGTGGCCGACGGGTGCATCGTCGGCACCACGGTGCCCGCTACTCCGAACTCGTTCCTGTGCACGAAGCGACACTTTGGCGACTTCGAACTCAGCTACGAGTTCAAAATCGACGCCGAGCTCAACTCGGGCGTGCAGATCCGCAGCCACAGCACCAAGAGCTACAAGAACGGCCGGGTGCACGGCTACCAGGTGGAGATCGATCCGGACCTGCGCCGCAACCGGCTGTGGACCGGAGGAATCTACGAGGAGGGTCGCCGGGGCTGGCTGCAGGATCTGTCGCGCAACGAGGCGGCACGCAAGGCCTTCAAGCCGGGCGAGTGGAACGCGATTCGGGTGCGCGCGGTCGGCGACTCGCTGCGCACCTGGGTGAATGGCGTCGCCGCCGCAGACCTGGTCGACTCGATGACCCTGACCGGATTCATCGCGCTGCAGGTGCACGGCGTCGGCAAGCGCGCCGATCCGCTGACGGTGCGGTGGCGCAACCTCCGGATCGCCGACCTCGGCCGGCACGTGTGGAAGCCGCTATTCGACGGCAAGTCGCTGCAGGGATTCGGTCCAGCGGCCGCCGGTTTCACGGTGGAAGACGGAGCACTGGTCGCTCGGGGGCGTGCGGATCGTGCTGAACCGTCGCGCGTGTGGCTCGCGACGCCGCGCCGTGACCGCACCTTGCGGCTGCGTTTCCGGGTGGTCAAGGGCCGCGCGCTGTTGTGGTTTCGCGCTGCCGCCGAAGATCCGCGAGTGGGTCACTACGTCGAGATCGACGCGGGCGATGGCCTGGGCACTGTCCGCGGTGCGGGCCAGCAGGCCCCGTCGGCGCGCCCCGGCGCGGCGCTGCTGCGCAAGACCGTCCGAGCCAAGCAGTGGAACGTGCTCACCGTGAGTGTCCACGGGCCTCGTGTGGTGGTCCACGCCAACGACGCGCGTTTGGTGGACTTCGTCGGCGAGGCGTCGTCCTCAGGAACTCGGTGGGGCATCGAGATCCCCGGTGGGCAGGAGGCCGAGCTTCAGTTCGCCGCGGTGGACGAGCTGACCCCGCTGCCGCGGCCGACCGTGCGCCGCTGAGGTTCGAAGGCACAGGCGGACCAGAGCGTGCACGGTGGGCGGGCGTTCACGGAAACTCCTGCTCCAACCGGTCGACGAGCTTGCCGACGTCCTGCGGGTTGTCCGACAGGGTGCCGCCGAACCGCGTCGCGCCGAGATCCTCGACGCAGCGTGCGGTCGCCTCGGCGAGGGGAGCGGAGATCCCGGCGCGTTGTAGTCTGGCCGCGAGGTCGTGGCTGAACACCGCTGCGGTGGGCACGCCCAGCCGCACCGCGAGGTACCCGGCGAGCGCGGACTCCGCGCCCTGAGGATCGGTGGCGAGGCGGGTGCGCAACGCTGCGGCTGCTTCGCGACCGCGGCGGGCCCGCAGACTCTGCGTGTGCCAGGCGACGCGGGCCCGTAGCAACGACCGCAGGGTGAACGCCAGCAGCCAAGGAAGCACCGCCCACACGGCCAGCAGCACCCCGGACCGCGGGTGTGGGAGGGAGGGCGCGGGCGGAGTCGACGGCTTGATCGGGTGGAGGGCGGCGCCGTCGTCCGCAGTCGGGGCGACGCGAACCGCGGACACCGCGTCCTTGGCGACCGTGACCGGAATCGCCGCACTGCGGGCGGTCGAGTACCGGCCGCTTCCGGGATCGAAGTAGACCAACTCCAACGCCGGGATCACCCCGACGTCGGCGCGCAGGGGGGCGAGGTCGTAGGTCACGTGCCGCTCTGCTCCCACCAACGAATCGAGCTCGCCGAGCACGTGCCAACCCTGAGCTGCGGTCGGTCGGGGTGCCGGGAACGCGCGTGGGTCGGCGGCGCCCACGATCCGCAGGCCGAGCTTCACCACCGTGCCCCGCGCAATCGCCGTGGGTGCGGCGGTCGCGATCAACTGCAGCGCGCCCACCGCGCCGGTGAACCCGGCCGGGCGCCCGTCGCGTGGCAGCTCGCGGACCTCTAGCAGCACCGGCTGGCCGGTGAGCACTGCGGTGCGGCGGTCGACGGGCTTGCGGCCGTGCACCAGGTCGTCGACGAATCGGCTGGCGTGTGCCAGCTCCAGGCGCGGCGCGCTCAGTCGCAGCGGCCCGGCATGCTTGGGCACGCAGCGGCGCTGCAGTTCGAACACGGCGAACCGCTGCTCGCCGACCACCTGATCGGGCAGCCGCGCCGCCTCGACCACGCGGCCGTTGGCCGCCAGGGTCGCGGGTTGGGCGGGTGCCTCCGGAGCGAGGAGTGCGGTGCCGGCCAGCGTCTCCAGCCACGCGGCCTGCAGCGCGACGGGAACGTCGAGCGGGCGGCGGAACGGCTGAAGCACGTGCGCGGTCAGGAAGCGCGTCTCGATGGCGACCCGCACCCGGAGGGCTACGACTTGGCCTACGACGCACGGATTCGGCGCGGCATGGGTGGTGATCTGCACGGCCCGGGCCGGATCGGCGGTCTCGTCCGGACGCTGTGCCGTAATGGAGGCGAGGAGGGTCAGGGTGGTCCAGAGGCCGGTGGAAACCTGCGACGGCAGCAAAAAAGTGCGTTGCCGAGGGAGCGCAAGTTCTGGGGCCGCAGTGCGCTGGGCCCGATTGGGGGCACATCCCCTGGGGGATGACCTGACGACCCTCCCGACACGTGCGCGCAAAAGCCCCGAGAACACGAGCCCCTGCCGTGAGCGATCGCGTAGCCGCTGAGTCACTGAGGCTGTCCGGGTCGGATTTCCGGCGCGGCGCAGAACTCGCTCGGTCCCCTGCTGCCCATGATCTGGATCTTCACGCTGCTGGCGCTCTGGCTGATCGCTTCGATTCCCATCAGCCTTCTGATGGGTCGCGCCCTCCGGTCGGTGGGGCAACCCCAGGCCAAGCGCGATCGCATCGTCTTGGTTTCCGACAGCCGCTCCGCGTAGTCGAGCGGACCGTGCCGCCCCCCGGTCACCGGCGTGCGTGACCGGAGAAGCCGCGCCGCGGATCGTGCAGCTGCGGGTTCATGCTGGCGGGTGGCCGCTCGAGCCCCAGGCTGTACCAGTGCATGCCGAACGGCTTCATGCTCATGCGCTTGCCGTTCTTCACCCGAGAGAGGTTGTCCTTGGTCGCCTCGTTCTCCGGTACCTTGGCCAACAGCGCGTTGAGCTTCTCGATCGCGCCCGCGCTGTCGTCCGCCTTGTAGAGCAGGTAGGCGTACACGTTGTGCAGCAGCACGTGCTTGCCATTGCGCTTCTGGGCCTCCGCCAGCACGCGTAGGGCATCGTCGGCGCGCCGGCGGCGCTGGTAGAGGCAGGCGAGGAACAGCTTGCCCTCCGCGGCGCGGGGGGTGGCTTTCTCCAAGTACTCGATCGCCTGGTCCTCCTTGCCGGCACCGATGCTCAGCACGCCGATCTGCGCGAACAGCTGACCCTCGAGCATCGGGATCCAGCGCGCGGTAGGCAGCAGGCTCTGCACAGTCGTAATGGCCATCGCCGCGTGGCCGGCTTCGGCCTGCTTCTGCGCCTGGGCGAGCACGGGCTGAATGCGTTTCGCCAGTCGCCGGCCGATCACGATCCAGGTGGCCACCATCGCCAGCACTCCGATGAAGATGCCGGACAGCCAGCCGCCGAACGGCAGCACGGCCCACACGAGACCGACTGCGACGGCGATGACGAGAGACAGGTAGACGCTGATCACGCCGGTCATCTTGCCGCATCGCCGGCCTCTCTGCACGCGGCGGTTCGCCGTCCGGGGAGCGCCCCCGACCTGGCAGGTGGATCGCGGATCAGACCCCGCGGGTCGCCAGGCAGTACAGGAACTTGTCCGAACGCAGGAACAGGCGCGGTCCGTCGACTGCGGGGGAGCCGTTGAACACGCTCTCGTCGTCGAGTTCGTTGCGGTGCAGCAAGCGGAGCTTCTCGTCCGCGGAGTAGACGAAGGTGCCGCGCTTGCGGCTCACGACATACATGCGCCCGGCGGCGATCAGTGGCGAGGCGTAGACCTTGCCCGTGCGGCCCTCCAGGCGGCCGGTCACCAGGGTCTTGCCGTCGCGGCTCGTGACCACTGTGCCGATGCCGCTCTGCGACACCAGGAAGAGCTTGCCGTCGTGCAGCGCGGGGGAGGGGATGTCGACGTTGGCGCCCTTCCAGGCGATGCGGCGATCGTCAACCGGCCCGCGTTCCCCGGTCGCTGTGGCGGCGCCTTGCGGGGAGCGCGGCGTCAGCCAGAGCGCGAAGCTCTTGCCGTCGCCGCCAAAGGTGTACACGCGCTCGGCATCCGACACCGGAGTCGGGGACATGCCACCCCGGGTGCCCGTCTCGACCTGCCACCTCAGTTTGCCGTCCTCGAGTCCCAGTCCCCAGACCGCGCCGCCGAGGCACATCACCACCTGCTGCGTCTTGCCGACCGCGACGACCGCGGGCGTGGTCGCGCAGCCCTCGAGGTTTGCGGACTCGTACGTCCAGCGCAGCTTGCCCGTCGCGCGATCGAGCGCGCGGATCGAGTTACTCTGCTCGGAGGCATTCACCAACACCAGGTCACCGCACACCAACGGACTGGCGGCGGTGCCCCAGCGCAGCGACAGCACCTTGCCCTTGTGCTCGACCGTGTTGGTCGGCGGCGGTGCACCCTTGGTCGGTTCGCCGAGGTCGGTCTGCCACAGGACCTTGCCGTCGAGATCGAACGCCACCACGCCGGCGCGGCCGAAGTAGCAGTACACCGCCCTGCCGTCGGTCGCCGGCGTTGGGCTGGCAAACCCGTGCTCGGTGAGCTGCATCGGTCGCGCCTTGTGCGGCAGCGGTCCGGGGACCGCGCGCTGCCAGAGGATCGCGCCGCGCTCGCGTGCGACGCACACCAGATGGTGGACCAGCTTCTTGAAGTCTCCGCCGTCGTCGAGGTGCGCGCCGTAGCCCGTGTAGCAGGTGACGAACACGCGATCGCCGCAGACGATCGGGCTGGATGCACCCGGGCCGGGAAGCGCGACGCGCCACGCGAGGTTCTTGGTGTTGCTCCATTCGAGCGGAGGCCGAGCATCCGCCTGCGCCGCGCCGTCGCGGTTCGGGCCGCGAAAACACGGCCACGCTGGCGGTTGTGCCGCGGCCAAGGCGGCGAAGGCGAGGATCGCTACGGTCCCGGTGGTGCGCACGGCCCTGCTACGGCTGGCGAGGCGCGCCTGCCAGCGGGGCTTCCGACAAACCTGACCGCAGCGCCGAATCCGGCGCCGGCCCTTCCCCGCCGCACGCGGGCGCGTCACACTGAGGCGGTTTCTTCGCCCTGGGCCGGTCCGGCCCGAGCTCCCGGAGCGCGTGAACGCAGTGAACGAATCTGTCGAGACGTCCCGCCCCGCCGAACCTTCTTCGCTGCGCACCCTGGCGACGGTGTTCGCCCTGGCTGCCCTGCTCGGGGTCGCGGGTTGGCAATGGATGCGCGCCGAGGATCTCGCCGGGATCGGCGAGCGCGACCGGGCGGTGCACGCCGATCTCCGCGAGGCCAGCCAGCTGCGCGGCGCCGGGGCGTGGACCAAGGCGCAGGCGGTGCTGCAGCGGGCGAAAGGGCTCGCCACCCGAGCGTCGGAGTCGGTCCGCAGCAGGGTCGACGACGAGATCATCGCGACGCGCAAGGCGATGCAGGAGGCGAAGGCGGCCGACGATCTGCGGCGTGACACGGCGGCGCTGCTCGCTGAGCTGCGCGATGTGGTGGAGCCGACGTCGGGCGTGGCTTCGCCGGCCGTGTGGCGACGCCGCGCGGCGGCGCTCGCAGTGCCGTGGACGCGGCGCCAACTCGACCCGGATGCCGGCACTGTCGACGCCGCGGTGGCCCGGCTGCGTGGTCGTTCCGCGGCGGTGGATTTGGCGCTCGGATTGGATGCCTGGGCGATCCGCCGCGAGCGCGCAGGGGATCGGCGCGGCGCCGAGCGGCTGTTCGATGTCGCGCACGCACTCGATGCCGACGAGATCCGCCGTGCGATTCGCGAGGCACTGCGCCGGTTGGACGCGGACGCGCTGCGCCGCCTGGCCGGGTCCACTCCGCTCGCCCGACAGCCGGCGGCAACTGGGCTCTTGCTGGGGCGTGCACTCGCGTGGTGCGGTGTCGTGGACGACGCGGTCCGGGTCCTCGAGGTCACCCATTCGGCCTATCCGGACGACTTCTCGACGGCGCTGGCGCTCGGTCAGCTGATGCTGCGTGCCAAGCCGCCGCAAGGCCCGGTGGCGGCGCGGTTGTTCCATGCCGCGGTCGCCCTGCACCCGGACAGCGTCGCCGCGCGGCGGCTGCTCGGCCACACTTTGGCGACGGTGCTCGGGGAACACGCCACCGCCGAGCGAATGTGCTCCGCGGCCCTCGCGGTGCAGCCGCGCGACGCCGCCCTGCGCGCCCTGCTCGGCGACGTGTACGCGGCACAGAACAAGGCGGAGCCGGCGATCCGCGAGTACCGCCAGGCGGTCGGCTTCGATCCTCGTGACGCCGACACCCACCGCAAGCTCGGCATGCTGCTGTTGCGTACCGCGCAGCTCCCGGAGGCGGAGACCGTGCTGCAGCGGCGCGTCGAGTTGCTGCCGGAAGACGCCGAGGCGCGGGCCGACCTCGCCGCGGTGTACGCGGCACTGCGCTATCCCGACAAGGCCGCGGAGCAGTACGCCGCAGCCCTGCGGCTCGATGCGGACCACGTGCGGGCCCGGTTCGGCTTGGCCGAGGCGCTGGCGCGCCAGGGCAAGGGCGATGCAGCGATCGTGGAGTGCAAGGCAGTGCGCGATCGCGACGCGACGTTCGTTCCGGCGCGCTACCTGCACGGTACCCTGCTGGCGGACCGCGGCGACTTCGACGGAGCGATCGCCGAGTTCCGCGCGGTGCTGGCCCTGGCGCCGGACCACGCGGGCGCGCACAGCAGCTTGGGCCGAGCGATTGCCCGCCGCGATCCGAAGACCGCGGCGGCGGTGTTGCGCAAGCGATTGGCGAGCCACCCGAACGACGCCGAGGCACACTACCAGCTCGGCGCGGTGCTCAACCTGCTCGGCAAGCTGCCCGAGGCGATTGCCTCCGTGCGGCAATCGATCGCGCTCCGCTGGCGCAGCTTCGATGCGCACTTCCTGCTCGGGCGCATGCTCGCGCGCCAAGGGCTGCGGCACGACGCGATCGGCGAGTTCGGGGACGCGATCAAGATCGACGAGAACCACGCGGGGGTGCACCTGGAACTCGGCCGAGCGCTGAACGCGGTCACGCGCAAGACCGACGCCATCTCCGAGTTCCAGGAAGCGGTGCGGCTCGACCCGGAACTGGCCGACGCCCACCAGGAGCTCGGCGAGGCACAGGCGGTGCGCAAGAAGACCAAGGAGGCGCTGGCGGCGTTCCGCGCGGTGATTCGGCTGCGGCCCAAGGACGCCCCGGCGCGCTACGGATTGGCGCGGATCCAGGCCGAGCAGGGAAAGACCAACGTCGCGATGGCCACGCTGCGCGAGGCGATCGGTTTCGATCCGAACTACGCCGAAGCGCGGCGGCTGCTCGGTCAGCTGCTGAGCAGCGACGGTCGGCTCGGCAGCGCGGTCGAGCAGTTCCGCGAACTCGCACGGATCCAGCCAGGGGACGCGACGGCCCGCTACTCGCTCGGCAACACCCTGGTGCGACAGAACAAGCTCGACGATGCGGTTGCGGCGTTCCGGGAGGCGACGCGCATCGATCCCAAGTACGCGGAGGCTTGGTGCAACTTGGGGCGTGCGTTGTCCCAGCTCGGCCGCCACGGCGACGCCGTCGACGCGTTGACCAAGGGACATGCGTTGGGCAGCGCCCGCAAGGACTGGCCGTTCGCCTCGAAGCGCTGGCTCGACGAAGCTGTCGCTGCGCGGGATCAGTCGGGCAAGCGCTGACTCGGTTCGGGTCAGCGCCGCGGGCAGCCTGGCAGCGCACCGCTTCTCCCCTCGCCGGCGATGACCTGACGGTGCCTTCGCCGTCCGCACCCCCGCCCTCCGCACCCCTGCGCGAGGCGAAGGCGAGTCTTGCGCCTCACTTGCGCTTGGCGGACTTCTTGCTGCCGGACGAGGCCTTCTTGCCCTTGCTCGGTGCTGCGGTGGCCGACGGCGGGGCTGCGGGCAAGGTCTTCTGTGTCTCGGCCTTCTGTGTCTCGGCCTTCGGGGTCTCAGCCTTCGGGGTCTCAGCCTTCGGGGTCTCGACGGTCGAGGTGACCAAGGACGCTGCGGACACGCCGCGCGGGCGGCAGATCGAGCTGAACGTGGTCAGCAACTCGTCGGCCAGCTCGCGGCGCTCGGCGTCGGTGCGCACGTTGGTGCGGTGCACGAGGTCGCTGAGCGACACCAATCCGACCAGTCGCCCGCGCCGGTCGACGACCGCCAGGCGGTGCAGCTGGTGCTCGCGCATGGTCGTGTGGGCCTCTTCGATCGTCATGTCTTCGCGGCACGTGCGGACCCCGCGGCTCATCGCTTGTTGCACCTGGCAGTCGGTCAATCGCGCGCCCTGGAACGACGCCGCCATGCACACGTCGCGGTCGGTGATCATGCCGAGCGGTTGACCTTCGCGGTCGACCACCGGCACGCAGCCGCAGTCCGCGGTCCACATGATCTGCGCCGCGCGGTCGAGGTTGTCCTCGGGTCGGCAGGTGGTGTAGGTGGTGGTCATCAGTTCGGAGATCTTCATGGGGGGCGCTCGACGATGGAGGGGAAAGGGTGAAACGCGGGGTGGGTGGCGGACTTTCAGCCAGGCCCGGACTTTCGCGTTCGGTGGCGCGCTCGTTCGGTGCGCGTCCCGCGAGTCGGGTGGAGAGCGAAGATACCACCCGGACCCTTCCGGACCGAGTTGCGGCGCTCGTGCGAGGTCGTGCTGGCTTCGTCGAATGTCAGAACACGCTCTTGGATGGGGATCTGTGACGCCTCCGGAAGCAGTCGCCGGTCCTCCTCGTCCGCAACGATCTCGCCATCAAGTGCGGGGTGCGCGGGATGCGCGCGACCACCGGAGCACGTAGTACGCCGGCACGCCGGCAGCGAGCGTCAGACCACCCCACAGGGCCTCCCAGCCGCCATTCGTGGCCATCAACGCCGAGGCGCCGAGCGTCATCGCGACGAACGCCAGGGGGACGATCGGGTAGCCCCACACGGGGACCGCCGCCGCCCCTTGGAGTCGTCGCAGCCGAACCAGGCCGAGCACGGTCGCGGCGGAGGACAGGCCGAGGGTCACACCGGCGTAGCCGAGCAGTTCCTGCAACCCCGTCGACCACACCGCGGCGATCGCCAGACTCGCCTGCAGCGCCACGGCGCCGGAAGGGGTGGTTCCGCCCCGGGCCAGCGAGGCGGGCATCACCCCATCCGCCGCCATACGCGCGTAGACCCGCGGCCCGGCCATGACCATCGAGGAGATCGAGGTCCACAGCGCGAGGGCCACCACTCCGCTGACCACGACACCGAACCGCTCTCCGCCGAGGGCACACGCGGCGACCGCAGCCACGTTCGCGCGGCCGGCGAGCTGCGCGGGCGGCGCGGCGTACAGCACCACGGCATTGAGGGCGACGTAGACCACCGCGACCGCGCAGCAGCCGAACACCAGAGCGCGGACGGTGTGCGCCCGGGGCTCGCGCAGTTCGCCGGTGATGTACACCGCCGCGTTCCACCCCGAGTAGGCGAACGACACGTACACCAGGGTCTTGGCGAAGGCCGGCAGACTCACCGGTTCGCCCGTGGTCCCCACTGTCGTGGCGGCGGGCAGCGACACCGCGCCGGCGGCGATCAGGGCGATCAACACGATCAGCTTGAGCAGCACCGCGGCGTTCTGCAGGTGCACCCCGGTCGATCGGCGCACGCCGTGCAGCAGCCACGCCAGCAGGATCGCCGCGGTCGCCAGGAACGGGCGGTCGCCGCGCCATGGCAACAGGGGGCCGAGGTAGTCCTGCAGCGCCAGCGCCGCCACCGCGGTGGGCGCGGTGAAGCCGGCGAGCAGCGAGACCCAGCCGGCGAGGAAACCGGCCAGTGGGTGGGTGCTGCGCGACAGGAACACGTATTCCCCGCCCGACTCGGGGATGGCGTGGACCAGACCCGCGTAGCTGAGCGCGCCACACAGTGCCAGCACGCCGCCGATCACCCAGGCGAGCAGCACCGGTTCGGGGCGGTGCAGATCGGCGAGGGCGAACCCGGAGGTGGTGAACACTCCGACGCCGATCATGTTCGCGACCACCAGTGCGCCGGCGGTCCACGGGCCCAGACCCTTTGCCACGCGCGGAGCGCCTGGGGTCAGTCGCGGTGGAAGCGGATCAGGTAGTTCTCGTGCAAGCCGCGCACCGCGACCTCGTCGTGGAAGCGAAACCCCGCGGCGATCGCTTCGCGGATCACGGTGGCCTTGCCGCAGCGGACGTGGTTCAGGGTCCAGGCGCGGCTCTTCCCCGGGATGCGCTCGAAGTCGACGATCACCAGTTGGCCGCCGGGGCGGATCGCGTGGCGCAGGCTGTGCAGGGTGTTGCGGGGGTACTCGAAGTGGTGGTACGTGTCGCACACGAATGCGACGTCGACGCTGGCCGCGGGCAGCTGCGCGGACTTCGCCGTGCACTGCACCGCTTCGACTTGATGTAGTCCCGACTGCTCGGCACGGTGCTTCAGGTTGGCGACGAAGTCCGGAGCGATGTCGACGGCGTAGACTCGACCTTCGGCGCCGACCGCTTTGGCGAACGGCTGGAGGAACGCCCCGGTCCCCGCGCCGACGTCGGCGACCCGAGCTCCAGGTTTCAGGTCGAGGGCGGCGACGATCCGGTGGCGGTGCACGAACACTTCACGCGATTCGCCTTCGAAGCGCTGGGTGAACTTCGCCAGGTCGACCTCGGGTGCCAGGAAGTCCTTGTTGATCCCGGGCCGCACGCTCTCCTCGGGGATCGGCGCGAGCGTGTCGGTGGCGGTCGGGTGGGTCGCCGAACACGACGCGAGCAGTGCGAGCAAAGCCGCGGTGGCGAAGCGGGGGTGGCGGGTCAGGACGCGGTTCATGCCGTCATGATGGGAGGTCGGTGGGGCGAACGGAATCGCGATTTGCGGGGCGGTGGGAGAACCGCGTCTTGAGGGCGAGGAAGTGCCGCTCGATCAGCTGGAAACTCAGCCAGGCGGCCAGCAGCGAGAGGGCCAGGGCGGCGGCGAAGTGAGCGATCTGCAGCGGCAGCCGCGAACCCCAGACGGTGCCGTGGTCGTTCGGGTGGAAGAACGCGCGCACCAGGGCCACCGCCGGGCCGTGCCACAGGTACAGGGCGTAGCTGTACTTGCCCAGGGTCCGCAGCGATCGGCTCTCGAACACCAGCCGCCATGGGCTGCGCGCAGACGAGCCGAGTGCGAGCCACAGCGCGGCGCCGCACACCACCGCGACCAGGGTGAAGCGCGCCGACTGCAACGGTAGGTCACGCCAGTTGTCCGGGCGCTGCAGCTCGAGCGCCAGCAGCGGGGTCGCTGCGCCGAGCAAGGCGATCCAGCCCGCCCGCCGCGTCGCCGCGGGGTCCGCGCCCGACCGCACCGATGTCGCCAGCAGCGCTCCGATCGCCAACCCGTCCATCCGCCCGGGAGTCAGCACGAACCGCGTCACCCAGTTGGCGTCGGTACCCAGCAGCAGTGCGAGGCGGAACCCCAGCGAGATGGCGACCAGCGCCAGGCAGGCATTGCGCAGCGTGCTTCGGCCGCACAGGGCGACCACCAGCGGCCACACCATGTAGAACTGCTCTTCGATCGCGAGCGACCAGAACACGTTGGGGAAGTGGTGCTGGTACCACGTGCCACGCCATGCGATGCGGAAGTTGCTCAGGTAGGTCCAGTGCCATGCCTGGTCCGGAGCCGAATCCGCCAGGTAGCGGTCGATCGCGCCGTTGTGCAGCAGTGGCAGCAGCACGAAGAACAGCAACAGCAGCGCGTAGTAGGCCGGGAAGATCCGCAGCACACGCCGCAGGTAGAAATCGCGGAAGTAGTGCGGCCGTCCCTTGGCATCGAGCAGGATGCCGGTGATCAGGAAACCGGACAGGACGAAGAACAGGTCGACGCCCATCCACGCCCGCCCGGCCACTCCGAACACCACGTCGTCGGCGATGTGGTGTGCCTTGTCGATGCCGTGGAAGAAGTGCTGCAGCATCACCAGCAGCACCGCGAGGCCGCGGACGCCGTCGAGCACCGGGATGTGCCGGCCGGACAGGAGTTGGGAGGGCGAGGTCATGGGCCGCGATTCGAGTCGCCGCGGTACCGATCCGAGGGGGTCGCCCCTACTATCGCGCCGCTGCCGCCATGAGTCACGCCGCTCCCTCATCCGAACCCCGCCCGTTCTCCAGCCCTGCTTGGCTGGTCGGTATCTTGCTCCTCGCGGTCGCCCTGCGCATGCCCGGCTACCAAGAGAGCGTGTGGATCGACGAACTCTACACGTCCGACGAGTTCTGCGGTGATCCGGTGATCCTGCTGAAGACGCTCTACAGCGACATCCACCCGCCGCTGTATTTCGTGTTCATCCACTTCTGGAACGCGGTGTTCGGGGACTCCGAGCCGTGGCTGCGACTGCCCCCGCTGCTCTGTGGGCTCTTGTCCATCGTGCTGGTGAGGAGCCTCGGCGACACGCTGGCCGGCGGTGGCGCCGGGACCATGGCGGCGTTCCTGATGGCGGTCTCGCCGGTCCACATCTGGTACTCGCAGGAAGCGCGTCCGTACTCGGCGAACGTGTGTCTGCTGCTCGTGACACTGGTGGCGTACTACCGGCTGATGGGTGGGCCGAAGCGATTCGGCTGGGCGGTGCTGTTCGCGTTCGGGTTGTTCGGCGTGGTGTTCACGCACTACTACATGGTGGTGTTCCCCTTCCTGCTCGCCGGGCTGGCGCTGCTGCGACCGAACGAGAATCGGCGGCGGATCGTCGCGATCTGCGTGTCGGTGGCAATCCTGCTCGCGGTCTACATGGCGGTGAAGATGTACTTCTCGCACGTTCCGACCAGCAAGGGCTACCTGCGCGGGTTCGACCTGGTGGAGTGTGCGAAGCTGTTCTTCTCGTGGTTCCTGACCGGGAACAGCGTGGTCCCGGTGTACGGCGTGCCACCGTTCGACGGCGCCGCGCTGGGGATCGAGCGTGGTTTGCAGCTGTGCGCCGGCTTGGTGCTGTTGCGCGGCATCTGGCGGCTGGCGACGGTGCGTCGCGGACAGCCGGCCGCGGAGCTGCTCCTGCACACTCTGGCGCTGCCGCTGTTCTTGCTGGCGCTGACCCTGGCTGGGTTCCAGAACACCTATATCGAGCGCAGTGCGCTGCCGTCGTTGCCGTTGTTCCTGTTGGTCCTGGCGACCGGACTGACCGGATGGGCGCGGCCGGCGATGCAACGTGCGGCGTGCGTCACCGCTGCGGTGGCGGCGACCGTGGTGTTGACCTCGTTCTTCCTGCGCGGGGACGCATGGACGGTCTACAAGGTCAATCCCGACTGGCGCGGCGCCGCGGCGTGGTTGCGCGCCGATCTCGATGCGCACACCTCGGAGGTGCCCTTGGTGTTGTATTCCGACTACATCTCGCCGACCGCGCTGGGCTACTACGACGCGCGGATTCAGGAGGCGAAGAAGTTCGAGCGCAACGACACCAAGATCCAGAAGCTGCGCGACACCACCGCCAAGGTGTTCGGCAAGGAGGGGTTCATCGGCGCGCCGCTGCGCGCGGCGATCGACCGTCGGTTGCGCGAGTACGACGCCAAACTGGCCGCGTTGCAGAGCGGCACCAAGATGTCGGTGTTCGAGCTCGCCGTGCGCCAACCGTTCGGTGAAGGCGATGTCCCACCGCGACTGTGGCTGCTGGTGTACGGCAAGCCAAGCGAACGCGCGGCGCGGCTGCTCGGAGATGCGCGACTGCGGATCGGCGCGCAGCAGGCGTTTCGCTCGCTCACGCTCTACCGGCTCGACCATGTCCGGTGACCGGGCGGTCCGCGCGGTGCTGTTCGACGTGGACGGCACGCTGTACCACGCCGGCGCGCTGCGACGGCGGGTGATGCTCGCGCTGCTGCGCCTTCCCCTGTCGGGCCCACGTCGCGCGCGCCGGACGATCCACTACCTGCGCTGTTACCGGCACGCGTTGGAGCAGGTGCGCTACCGCACCCCCGATGCCGCCGGGGTGGTGACGCAGCACTTGCTGCTCGCGGCGGAACTCGCTGGTGCGCCGCCCGAGGCCGTGCGGGTGGAGGTCGAAGAGTGGATGCTGCGCCGGCCGTTGCGCTACCTGCGTCGCTGCCGGCGCGCCGGCTTGGTCGAGTTCCTCGACATGCTGCGGCACAACGGGATCCCGGCGGGCGTGTTCTCCGACTACCCGGTGGCCGACAAGCTGGATGCGCTGGGGATCCTCGACCGCGCGGCACTCTGCCTGAGCGCTGGCGACCCGGAGATCAACGCGTTCAAACCCGATCCTCGTGGCTTCCTGCACGCCTGCGACCGCTGGGGGTTGCAGCCCGCGCAGGTGCTCTACGTTGGCGACCGCCCGGAGCTCGATGCGGTGGGGGCGACGGCCGCGGGGATGCCCTGTGCGATCATCGGGAACGCCGCCCCGGCGGCCGCTGGCGGGCCGAGCTACATCCCCGTGTCCGGTTTTGCCGAACTCGCAAGGGTCCTCGAGCGGCTGTCCGGCGCCGAGGTGTGAGCCGGGCCCGGATGCCGGCGATGAGCAGGTTCCGACTCGTCCTCCTGATGCAACGATCGCCGGCGACAACCCGAGGCTGCGCCACCGAACGACAATCCATGAGATCCGCGCCTTCCAGCACCCGGCCCTACTGTGGCGCAGACTCCTGACGTGGCGGGAATTCGCGCCTACATCGACATCGCCCGCGTCGACCACTGGTTCAAGAACGCCTTCATGGTGTTGGGCGTGGTGGTGGCGGTGTTCTACGAGCCGAGTCTGGTATCGCTCGGCGGCCTGCCTCGGCTGGTGCTGGCGGTGTTCGCCACCTGCTTGGTCGCGTCGAGCAACTACGTGCTGAACGAGATCCTCGACGGCAGGACGGACGCCGAGCATCCGTTGAAGAAACACCGGCCGGTGCCTTCCGGTCGAGTCCGCATTCCACTGGCATACGGCGAGTGGTTGCTGCTCGCGGCGGCCGGGTTCGCGCTGGGCTTCTACATCAACGCGCCATTCGGTCTCGCGGCGGTCTCGCTGTGGGTGATGGGAACGTTCTACAACGTGCCGCCGATCCGCACCAAGGAGCTGCCGTACGTCGATGTGATCACCGAGTCGGTCAACAACCCGATCCGACTCCTGCTGGGTTGGTTCGCACTGATCGACAACCGTCTGCCGCCGCTCTCGCTGCTGCTGTCGTACTGGGCGCTCGGCGCGTTCTTCATGGGCACCAAGCGTTTCGCCGAGCTGCGGATGATCGGCGACCGGACTCGGGCGGCCAGCTATCGGCGGTCGTTCGTGCACTACACCGAGGACAACCTGCTGGTCAGCATGTTCTTCTACATGGCGGCCTGTGCGTTCTTCGGTGGCATCTTCATGGTGCGCTGCAAGCTGGAGCTGGTGCTGTTCGTGCCGTTCGCCGCCGGCATGTTCGCGCTGTACCTGCGGTTGGGGCTCAAACCCGACAGTCCGGTGCAGAACCCGGAACGGCTGCACCGGGAGCGCGGGTTCTTCGCCTACACGGTGGCGTGCTTCGTGCTGTTCGTGCTGTTGATGTTCACTCGGATCCCGGCGCTGTACGCCTGGTTCGAGTTCGATCCGCCGAAGGCGCCCGCGCTGTGGGTGTTTTGAGCGGCGGGGCCGCGGAGCGTGGCCGCGATGGACCGGGCCGCCCGCGGGCAGCTCGGCTCGGTGGTCACTGGACCTGGATCTCTGAGTGCACCGCCCAGTTGTAGAGCTTGAAGCCGAAGCGTGACGGCGCGTCGTCCGAGTCGCGCAGGTTGCCGCGCGGCCCGGTGGTCGCGCCGCCCTTGGCCCCCGAGGTGCCGGTCATCGCGTAGCGCACCACCTGGTTGGCGCCGGTGGGGGTGCTCTTCAAGGTGATCCGAACCGTGTCTTCGTCGAGTAGCTCGACCGAGTCGATGGCCGGTGGTGCGGTGCTGTCGTCGTGGTACTCGAAGCCGTAGTTGCCGGGGTCGGTGACCAGGGTGGTGTCGAGCGCCAATGGCGCGACGGGCACGTGGAAGCGCACATCGATGATCGCCCCGTTGCGGTGAGCGAACAGTGGCTGTACCGGCTCCCAGCTGCCGCCTTCCAGGATCGACCGACGGTAGACCTTGGCGTAGTACTCGCCGAGCATCCGATACCCGGCGTTGTCCAGGTGGACGCCGTCCACGTAGTAGCTGAGGTGGTACTTCGCGCACACCAGGGGTAGACCGCGCGGGCGGGTGAGCGAGGCGCGCCGTTGGAGCTCCGGGATCACGCTGGTGTTGTTGTTGTAGGCGGTCCAGGAGCTGATCTGCGAGTGCAGCATCGGCACCGGTAGTCGCTGTCCGGTGGCGTTGCGCACTTCGTTCTCGTAGTCCGCCTGCCACTGCAGCATGTCCTGGTCGTAGCCGGTGTTCTGGATCAGGTGATCGGCTTCGCCATGGACGTTGACCACCGCACGCACCACGAAGCTGCGGTTTGCCTGGCCGGCGAGTCGCTGGGCGTTGCGCGCCTGCGAGATCCCCTTGCTGAACGCGTCGCTGCCGCGCTGCAAGTACTGGTAGGCGCGGCCGCCTTCACCGTGACAACTGACCACCAACTCGTGGGTGTTCTCCGGAGCCGAGCGGCTCTTGAACACGTGATCCTCCGCGAGCTTGGTGATCGCATTGGCAAGCGCGCTGTTCGGCGATTCCTGTGCGGACTCGACCAGTGGCACCAGGGTCTGCGCGTCGCGGTAGCACGGCCCCTGGTCGAACATCTTGTTGGCGTACGGCTGGGTGGTGCTCAACGCCGGCGCTCCGAACGTGCCCAACGAGAGGCTCTGTCCGGTGACCAGGATCTGGTTCAGGCTGAAGTACTCGAACTGCGCGCCGACCGGCTGGCTGGTGACGAAGTGCACGCCGTTGCTGGTCACCAACTGGTTCGAGGCACCGGTTGCACCGTACTGCAGCCGCAGGCTCAGTGATTCCTGGCGGGAGATCGGCGGATAGTCGTGCACGTAGTGGCCGTTCGCATCCGTGAGGAAGCCGAACATCGCCAGGATGTCGGTGTAGAGGCTGCAAGACCCGCCAGGGAGCGGGATCGCCTGGTTCTTGGTGCCGAGCACCAGCAACGCGGGCGCCGACGGGGGCGCGCCGTCGAGCACGGTGCGCGTCATGCGCTGGCCGCCGCTGTCCCAGGTCGACGGGGTCATCGTGGGACCGCAGCCGGTGCCGTAGCTGAGGAACGACGCCGCGGCGTAGCCCACCGGCTCGACGACCACGTCGAGCTGCATGCGGTATTCGGCCGCGGCCGCGGTGGTCGGCGCCAACAGCGCTTCGGTCTCGATCTTCACGACCCGTTTGCCGGTGTTGTCGAGCACCAGAGGCAGGTCGACCAGGGCGGGCGAACCATCGAGCACCGCGTCGAACTCGGGGCTCGCATTGTCGTCGATGTCGATGCGCGCGTGCCCGGAGAAGCCGGCCGTGGGCACGACGTTGCGCAGCCGGACCTGCAGGCGGAACGTCCGGCCGGGTTGGTCCTGCAGCTGCAGCAACCAAGCGTGTGGTCCGGGCTGGAACGAGCTGGAGTCGCTGCTGGCGGTAGTGCCCACTTGTCGGCTGGTCATCGGTGCGACAAGTGCGGCGACGGATCCGGACTCGTACACCCGAAACGCCGGGAGGTCGTCCAGAAGGCGAAGGGACCCCTTGGTGTGGGCTTGGAGCACCACGGTACCGGAGACGGCGTGTTTCGCGGTGGCGTCGAGTGGATCCTGCACCGACACAGGCGTCTGAGAGCCGCTGGCCGACAGCGCGAGCGGGGCGTTGTCCGCTTTCGCGAAAGCGCCGACTACCGTCCGCGCCTTGAGCGAGACTTGGATCTGTGCAAGGCCCGATGGGGCGAGCGACGCGAGCGCGAGGGCACCGGCGAACAGGTGTGCGGTGAAGCACTGCATGGTTGCTAAATCATAGCAGCGGCTGATGTTGAAGGCCTGCGGCAAGAATCCACGGTGCGCCGGAGCGGTTGCGTCGATGGCACCGGGAGATCCGCTGCGGTCCAGCCTGTACGCCCCCCGTACCGGCGCGTCGCCCTGGCGGCGGCGGGCCTTCGTTGTCCCGACCGCGGGGCTTGCCGTGTCGTGTGGGAGGCATCGGAGTAACGCGCGTGCACCAATCGCCTCGCGTGCGGGTTCGCGCGTGTATTCGGCTCGGCGCTTGGAGTCAGATGTGGTCACGCCTACGGAGCTCGTCGCACGCATGAAGACCCGGTCCCTGTTGCTCGTCGTTCCAGTGCTCGCGTTCGTCGGACTCGGCGCCTATCTGTGGCAGGGTGGCCAGCACCCGCCTGCGGTCGTCATTCCCGGAGCTGCGCCGGCCGGTGCGGAGGAAACCGAGACCCAGGTCGCCAGCCTGCGGGTCGATGCAGCGGGTCACGCAAGTGAGCAGCGGCAGGCAGTCGAGTCGAGTCACAAGACGCGATCGCTGACCTTGCGCGGCCGGGTGGTCGACGCCAGCCGCGCACCGGTCGCCGGTGCGGAGGTGGCGATGTTCCGCCGCGACCTGTCCGGGTTGCGGGGCTTCGCCGGGGATGCCGGGTCGCAGAACGGTCGCTTCGGTCGGTTCGGGCGCGGGCGTGGCGGTCCTGGAGCTGCCCCGCAGCAGCGAGCCGACCAAAGACAGCGGATGCAGGCCCAGCGCCTACCCGGCGCGGTTCGCACCGCGGCGGACGGGACGTTCGCGCTGAGTGGCGTGGTCGCCGTGTCGGACGCGGTCGAGCTCCACGTCGACCACCAGGAGTTCGTGCCACGTGTCGTGCCGCACCGGACGCGTCGAGGAGCTCCGGCCGCAGCGGCGGCGACCGCCGAGCCCGTGACCGCGACCGACGCGACGGTCGACGAGATCGTGTTGGCGCGAGGCGCCGCCGTCAGCGGCGTGGTGCTGGACGAACGCGGCAAGCCGGTTGCCGGTGCGGAGGTTTCGCTGCGGATGCAACGTGGCCGTCGTGGTCGCAACGGCCCGGCAGACACGGTACCCGGTGCCGGCGCGGCACCGACTCCCGAAGGCCCTGGAGCCGCCGGCCGCGGCAACGGTGGACGTGACCCCAACGGCCGCGGGACGGACGGTCCGGGGCGAGGTCGCCGCGGCGCGAATGGCGGGGGCTTCGGTGGGTTCGGGGGCTTCGGTGGTCGCGGCGGATTCGGCGGCGCGCGCGGTCCCGCGGCGGTCAAGACCGACGAGAACGGCGCATTCCGGCTGGTCCGCGCGAGCGCGGGCGAGTTCGTGGTGGAAGCCCGCGCGACCAAGCACCTGCGCGGCTCGGGTGAACCGTTCCGGCTGGACGAGGGGCAGTCGCGGACCGACGAAGTCGTGCGCTTGCGCCTCGGTGCGGCGATGACCGGAGTGGTGCTCGACCAGTCAGGGGCGCCGATCGCCGGGGCCCAGGTCCTGGCGATGTGGGATGCCAAGGGGCTGGAGCTGCCGCAGGCCGCGACGGATCAGGGTGCCACCGGCAAGGACCCCGAGCCCGCGAACGGTGGGCGTGGTCGGCGTGGCGGTCGTGGCGCGTTTGGTCGCGGTGGAAACAATGGTCGTGGGAACGGAGGGCGTGGGGGACCCGGTGGCCAGGGGGGCGGCTTCGCCGACGCGCTGCGGTTCCTCGGTGGACGCACGGGGATGGATGCGGACGGGTTGGCGCGGATGGCCGCGATGCTGGCCCAGCGCGGCGGCGGCGACGCCGAGCAGGTGCGGACCGACGCGCGCGGACAGTTCGTCCTCGATTCGCTGCCGCCCGGCGCATTCCGACTGACCGTCGGTCATGAACACTACATCCGGGCGACGCGAGAGAACGTGATCGCCGCGGCCACTCCGCTGCTCGAGGTGCGGCTCGACGGATGCCTGCAGATCGCCGGCGTCGTGGTCGATGCGTCGACCGGGCAGCCGGTGGAGAGTTTCGGAATCCAGGCCCGTCGGGTGCGCGGTGCGCCCCGCACACCGGAGATCGCGGGCGCCGAGAACCGTCCACCCCAGCAACCGCAGCCACAGCAGCAGCAGCAGCGGACGCGCGGGGGTGAGGTGTCTCCGGAGGCCCAGGCGCGCATCGAGGCGCGCCGTGCGGAACGCGAGAAGGCTCGTCAGGACCGCACCCGCTACCTCGCCGAGCGGCTCGGTCCGACCGGCCGAGTTCCCGGTCCCACGCCGCCGGCAACCGCACACGCCCAGGGGCGATTCGCGCTGGCTGATCTGACCCCCGGAACGTACGCCATCGACATCCAGGCGCCCGGATACGTGAAGGTCGCTGCGGCGTTGGTCGAGCTGACCCTCGACAAGAAGATCGAGCCGATCACCCTCAGCCTCGACCGCGGCAGCCAGATCGTCGGGCGGGTGATCGACCACAAGACGGGGGAGCCGGTGGCGAACGCGGAAGTCGAACTCAAGCTACCCCCCATGCCGGCCCCGGCCGACGCCCAGCAGGGAGACCGCCAGCAGCAGGGCCGGGGTGGCCGCGGAGGTCGCGGCGGACGCGGGTGGCCGGGGGCCGGCCGCGCGGAAGTCGTCGCTCGGGTTCGGAGTGACGACAAGGGCAACTTCGAACTGGACACCCAACGTCCCGGCCCGTGGCTGATCGCTGCCTCTGCACGCGGATACCCCGAGCAGCCAGACGCCGAGATCGTGGTCGCGGCTACTGCGCGCACGGAGCTCGACGTGGTCTTGCGTCCCGGTGCGCGGGTCTACGGTTCGGTGGTGAACCTCGACAAGGGCGAACGCGCGACGGTGTTGTTCACCCACACCGACGGCAGCCGAAGCACCGCTCGAGTCGACCGGGAGACCCAGCGCTACGAGATCGAGGCCTTGAAACCGGGCGGCTATTTCGTCTCGGTGCAGCGGCGTGGCGACACCGGAGGTGGCTTCGGTCGTGGCGGCTTCGGCCGGGGTGGCTTCGGCCGGGGAGGCTTCGGTGGCCCGGCGGCAACCCAGGGCAAGGACCCACACCTGACGGTCGTCGAAGGCGAATCGCTGCGCTACGACGCCGGGATGGAGGATGCCCACCTGGGTCGCCTGGAGGGTGTGGTGACGATCAACCAGGAGCCCGGAACCGGGGTGGAAGTGTCCCTCGTCCGCAAGGCCGCTCCCCAATCGGGCGAGCCGTCCGCTCAGCCTGGGCGTCGCGGCGGGCGCGGTGGGTTCCCAGGCGGTCTGCGCGCGACCACGGGGCGGGATGGCCGCTTCAAGATCGAGCGCATCGAACCCGGTGACTACGTCTTGACCCTCCGGCGATCGAGCCGCGGCGGTGGCGGTGGTCGCGGCCGTGGTGGGTTCGGCGGAGGAGGTGGGGCCGTGCTGCACCGTGAGGACTTGTCGGTGGCGACCTCGGCGCGGCTCGATCGAAACTTCGCGGTGTTGACCGGTGCCTTGCGCATGACCCTGACTTCGCTCGAAACGAACGCCCCGGTCGGCAGTGCGCAGGTGGCGCTCGTGCTCGCCAGCGAGTCCGCAGGCAAGCCGCGCGCCGAATGGCGCGGGTTGCCTTCGCACGTCAGCCTCCGGGCGCGCAACGGCCAAGTCGACCTCCCGGACATCAAGCTCGGCACCTACCGCTACGCGGTCACCGGGCGGGGCATCGCCGAGAAGCTCGGCGAACTCACCATCGCGCCCGGCCCAGCTGTCCCGGTAACCGTGGAGCTGGCCAAGGGCGAGAGCCAGAGCGGCAATGCCGGGCGCGGTGACCCGGCGCAGATGTTCCAGCGCCTCGACCGGAACGGCGATGGCAAGCTCGAGAAGTCGGAGCTCGGTCGCTTCGGCGACCGCGCGATGTCGGCGGACACCGACGGCGACGGCAAGCTGTCGAAGGAGGAGCTCGATGCGTGGATGGCCAAGCGCCAGCAGGAGCGAGCCGCGCAACGCGCCGCCGGGACGCCGCCCGGTGGAACCCAGGGCGGTGGTCAGGGCAATGGCAACCGCGGGCGTGGCGGGCGTGGTGGTGGCAACAACAACGGACGCCAGCGCGGCGGACGTGGCCAGGGCCGGTAACGTCGCGCTCCCTCCGGACCGCACCGCAGTCGCGTGCCGCAACGCCCGGACACACCGCAAACCCCGCGCGCTGATGCTGGCGTCGCAGGCATGCGGCCGGCCCTCGGGAGAACGGGCGACGGATCCGAGCGGCGCCGGGTGAGCTGCGCTGTGCCGGTTCCAGGCTGACTCGCCCATTCCCGATGCTCGGCGGCGAGACCCGTTGCACGCGGCCGAGTGCCCCGCGTCCGGAGTTCGCAGCACGTGTGCCCGGCCATTCGATTCGCACGCTGCGTTGCTGCTCCTCAGCTTGTCCACCAACAGGCCGGGTCGTCGCAGCGCCTTGCGCGCGAATCGACTGACGCAGCCACATTTGCTGCGAACTTCAGACGAGGGGCACTATCCGCAAGCACGCGCAGGGATCGGGCCTGCCGCGGCGTGGCGTTCAGCCGCCGAGCGACCAGCCCTTGCGGTAGGTTCGTTCGACCCGAGCCTGTGCTGCGGGGTTCTCGAACCGCAGGGCGCGGCTGTCCCACGCCAGTTCCACGCCGCGGAAGTGGCCGGCGATGCAGCCCAGCAGAACTGCCTCGGTGAGTGGGGCGGCGTACGAGAACGGTGTCGAGGTCTTGCCCGAACCGCGGCACGCATCGACCCACTCGTGGTAGTGGTTGCGGCTCGGCAGCGGTTCGCCCGGGATCGGGACGGGGGCGCCGGCGCGGTAGCAGCGCGGCGGTCCCCAGTGGGGTATCACCAGGACACCGCGCTCCCCCGCGACCAACGACCCGGACGAGGGCAACGCGTGGGGGGTCTTGATCTTCGGGGCCCCGGGCTCCGGCGGCGCGGGGGGCTTCGGTAGGTGCGCCCGCACCGCTTCGCTCAGACCGGAGCGCAGCGTTGCCTGGGATCCCGCAGCGCGACCGTCGGTCCAGCGCAGGGTGACCTTGGGCGTGGTGTGGGCCGTGCCCGGGAGCGTGAACGTGATGTCGCTGTCGGCGGCGTAGGTCTCGTGATGGTGTTGCGGACCGCGCGACACCACGCGTTCCGGGGCCCCCAGCTCGAGCCCGGCGAACACCGGATCGAAGATGTGGCACCCCATGTCGCCGAGCGTCCCGGTGCCAAAGTCCAACCATCCGCGCCAGTTCGCCGGGTGGTAGATCTTGGCCGCGTACGGTCGTGCCGGGGCGACGCCGAGCCACAGGTCCCAACTCAGCTCTTGCGGTACCGGATCGACCTGCTTCGGTCGGCCGCCGGCTGGCCCCGCCCACGACTTGCCCACCCACAGGTGCACGGAGTGCACCTTGCCCACGATCCCGCCGCGCAGCAGCGCGACCGCGGTCCGGTACGCGCCGTGGCTGTGGATCTGGATGCCCATCTGGGTGACCACGCCGGTGCGCTGGGCGAGCTTGGCCAGCACCCGAGTCTCGTGGGGGTCGTGCGCCAGCGGCTTCTGGCAGTACACGTGCTTGCCGAGCTGCATCGCCGCAGCGGCGATCGGCGCGTGCATGTGATCCGGGGTGGAGACCACGACGGCGTCGAGGTCCTTGGCCACCGCGTCGAGCAGGCGCCGGTAGTCGGCGAAGCGACGCGCGGCCGGGTGCTGTTTGCTGGCGTGGTCCAGGCGGCGAGTGTCGGTGTCGCACAGCGCGACGATCTGCACGTCCTTGGCCTTGGCGACTTGGGCCAGGTCGCCGGCTCCCATCCCACCGACCCCCACGTGGGCGACCCGCAGGGTGCGCCACGGGAACGGGGTGGAGAACGCGCCGCCGGCCAGCGGGACGGTGAGCGCGGTGCGGCCGGCGAGATCGAGCAGATCGCGACGCGTGGGGTGGAACTCGGGAAGGTGGCTCATGACTCCCCACGGTACCCGAGAGCGGCCTGTCGCGGCCAATGCCGCACCCGAGACCTTGGGTGCGGCCTTGGCCGCGATAGGCTGCAGGGGCCGCGAATCGTGCCGGTACGCGAAGACTCGTCTGTACCTCCCGTGACACGTGGCAGCTGTTTCGCTGGCATGCAGCGGCCCCGGAAGCTCCGGCAAGCAAGCGGCCCAGGTCTCGTGGCGGCGCGCAGCGCCGCGCCCACCCAAGTCCTTGGGTGCGGCCTTGGCCGCGATAGGGCCTCGGCCCTCGCTTGTTGGAGCTTCCGGGGCCGCTGCCCGCTGGAGAAGCAGCCGCCGGGGTGTCCTGGAGTTGCCGGAGAATCTCCGCGGGTCGGCACGATCCGCGGCCCCCGCAGCTCAAGTGCGGCGCGGTGGGGTGCCGAGAATCTGTACGCGGTGCGGGAGGCCCGCCCACGCGATGGATTTGCGCACGACACAAGCGACGCGGATGGAGCAGGGGCTCGCGCTCCTGCCCAGCATGCTGCAGTCGATCGAGGTATTGCAGCTCACCGCCGCGGACTTGCTCGGGCTGATCGATCGCGAGCTGCAACACAACGAGACCTTGGTGGCGGCGCCACCCGCCGCGACCGAGCCCGGCGGGCGCGTCACCGCGGTGCGAGACGGTCCGGACGGCAAGCGCGGGTTCCTGGAGAGCGTCGCCGCGCCGCAGCCATCGCTGTTCGAGCACCTGATCGAGCAGCTCGGCTGGCTGGACCTCAGTCCCGAGGTGGTCGCGGGCGTCCGCACACTCGCCGAGCGACTGGACCCGCGCGGCCTGTTGGTGGAATCGGATGCGGAATTGGGGGCGGTGGTCGATGCCGAGTTGTTGCCCCGTTGCATCGAAGTCCTGCAGAGTCTCGAGCCGCGCGGTGTCGGCGCCCGTGACTCGATCGGCGCCATGCTGTTGCAGGTCCACCGCACCGACCCGGACTTCCAGGACATCGCGGCGATGCTGTCGGAACACCTCGAGGCGCTGGCGCGCAACAAGTTGCCCGACGTCGCGCGGGCGCTGGCTCGCCCGATCGAGGAGGTCGTGGCCTTGCTGCAGCGGATCCGGAGTCTCGACCCTCGCCCGGGGGCGGCATTCGCCGTGGACGAGAGTGGTCTCGACATCCGGCCGGACGTCATCGTTCGGCTGGTCGGCGAGCGTATCGAAATCGAACTCGACTCGATGACGCTGCCGGATCTCGGGATCTCGCAGCGCTACCAGAGCATGGTCTCCAACCGTGGCACCGAACTCGAGGTGCGTCGCTACTTGCGGGACAAACTCCGCTCGGCGCGCGAACTGATCCACGCGGTCGAGCAGCGCAAGCGAACCCTGGCGCGCGTCACCCTGGCGGTGATGCAGCACCAGCGCGCGTTCCTGCGCGATGGGCGGGCCGCGGTGCGGCCGCTGCGCATGGACGTGATCAGCGAGCAGCTCGGCCTTCACCCCTCGACGGTCAGTCGAGCGATCGCCGGGAAGTTCGCGCAGACCGAGCACGGTGTGTTCCGACTGCGCGACTTCTTCGATGGAGAGCGCATCGCGGAAGGCGCCGATGGCGCCGGACGGATGGCCGTCAAGGAACAGGTGCGGGCGCTGATCGCCGGGGAAGACCCCGCCGCGCCCCTGTCCGATGACGAGATCGTCGCGCAGCTGGCGGCAAAGAACGTCACAGTCGCACGGCGCACCGTGGCGAAATACAGGGGCGAGCTCGGCTTGCAGTCGAGCTGGCGGCGTCGCCGATATCCGGACATGCCGGGGAGTACCGATGGAACACGACCGAGACCCTGAGGACATTCTGTTCGCGCCCGATCGGGGCAACAAGGCGGGTGCCCGTGCGGCGTTCGAAGACGACTGGTTGCCGCCCGCAGCGTCCAACCTCGAGTCGTTCCTCGCCGCCGAGGAGCCGGTGTCGATCGCGGGTCTGCAGCCCGAGGCGCAGACGCACCGCAACCCGTTGCCCGGGGCGGTCGAGCCGCGCTACGAGGCGGCGCCGCGCGACTCCGGCCAGCCCTCCGGGGTGACGTCGTCCCGCCGTGAGGCGCTGCCGACGGTGCGCGATGCCCCGCCGCCGCCGATGGCTGCCGAGGACGGTCCGGTGGCGATCCCCGCACTCGCGGCGCTGGTCGGGTGCTCGGTCGGCGCGTTCCTGTGCGTCGCCGAGGCGAACTACATCCTCGGCGGAATGACGGTGGCGCTCAGTGTGGTCGGCGCGCTGCTGATCCGCCAGCTGCTGCGCCGCTGAGCGGTGGCCGCGCCGGCCCGCCGGGGCTTTGCGTTGGTTGTTGCGCTGCGCGCCGCGGATCTGCAACGTAACGGCGGTGCACACGGTCCTGTTGACGATCCGCTACGATGGCCGCGCCTACGCCGGATGGCAGCGGCAGGACGGGTTCTCCACAGTGCAGGGGTGTCTCGAAGATGCGCTGCTGCGGGTGTTCGACGAGCCCATCGTGGTGCACGGTGCCGGGCGGACCGACGCCGGGGTGCACGCATTGCGGCAGACGGCGCACTTGCGGCTGCCGCGCGCCTTCCCGCCCCACGGCTTGCGAGCGGCGCTGAATGGCAACCTGCCCCAGGACATCGCGGTGGTCGACGTGCGGGCGGTCCCGGCGAGCTTCCACGCCCGCTTCTCGGCGATCGGCAAGCGCTACGTCTACCGCTTCTGCAATACGCCGGTCCGCCCGGTGCTGGGCCGAGAGCTGTGCCACTGGGTGCGGTTCCCGATGGACGTCGAACGGATGCGTGCGGGACTCGCGCACCTCGTGGGCGAGCACGACTTCGCGGCGTTCGCCTCGAATCCGGGCTACCCGCGGCGGCGCGGCACCGTGCGGCGCATCGATCAGGCCCGAATCATCCGCCGCCCGCACGGCATGGACCTTGTGGTGCAGGGCAACGGATTCCTGTACAACATGGTCCGTGCGATCGCCGGGACCCTGCAACGTGTCGGCACTGGACGCATGCCCCCCGAGCGCGTCCGGGAGATCCTGTTGTCGCGCGACCGACGCCAGGCCGGGTCCACCGCGCCGGCGTCCGGGCTCTTCCTGCTGCGCGTTCTCTACCCGCCGGCAGCGTGGATTGCCGATGCTCTGTATGAAGGTGATGCGGACCGATCCGGCCGCGCGCCAAGTAGTCCCGACCTCGGGCCGGGACCTTCCGAATCCCACTGACCCACGATGACCCGACGAGACTCCGAAGTTCCGATCGAGGTGACCAGCCGTCACCAGCACGTCTCCGACAAGACCCGCGCGTTCGTGGTCGAGCGAGCCCAGAAGCTGCTGCGCTACAACGACCGCATCGCGCACATCCAGGCCGTGCTCGACGAGGAGCACGATCGGTTCCTGGTCGAGATGATCGTGAAAGTCGATTCCGGCGCCACCATGGTGGCCAAGGAAGAATCCGCCGACGGCTACCGTTCGGCACTCGACGCGCTGCTCGAGAAGCTCGAGCGGCAGATCAAGCGTGACAAGGAGAAGCGCGTGAGCCACGGGCACGAGACCGTGCGCGACCCGAACCAGGCGGACCTGGACGAACCGGCCGAGGAGACCTACGAGGACGTGGTGCGGCGGCGGCTCGACGAGGCCTGACCCCGCCGCCGCGCGGGGCTCTGACGGGGCCGGGATGCTGCTCGTGGACTGTCCGGTCCGCGTGCGTCGCTCGGGCCTGGGCGTCAGGGGTAGGGACCAGTATGGTGGCACCTCGGACTCCATGAACAAGTCGTTGATCGAACGGGCGGTGGTGCTCCCCGCGCTGCTTGCGGAGCAGAAGCGGGAGGCATTCGCCGAAGTGCTCGATGCGCTGTTGGCGGCGGGGGCGATTTCGCCGAAGACCCGCAAGCAGGCGCTCACCCAGATGTTGGCCCGAGAGGAACTCGGGAGCACGGGGCTGGGCAACGGCGTCGCGGTCCCGCACGTCAAGGAGGCCGATGTCGAAGAGGTCGTGCTGGCGCTGGCCGTCAGCCAGGCCGGCCTGGCATTCGATGCGATCGACGGGCGCCCGGTGCACACGATGTTCGTGGTGCTGGGTCAGAAGGGTGCGGCGCCGGAGGAGCACCTGCAGGTGCTGCGCTGGGTCTCGGAGTTGGCTCGCAATCCGGATTTCCGCCGGTTTGCCCGCAGCGCCGGCTCGGCTGACAAGTTGCGCGAGCTGCTGTTGGAGATGACGACACCCCATGGTCGTTGATCCGGCCAACCAGGCCGCCACCGCGGAGGTGACGCTGGCCAACGCCAACGGCCTCCATGCCCGCCCGGCTCACATGTTCGTACAGACTGCCAACGGGTTCGCGTCGAACCTGAGAGTGCGGCGGATCGGTATGGAGTACGTCGACGGCAAGTCGATCATGGGAGTGATGTTGCTCGCCGCAGAGAAGGGAGCGGTGCTGGAGCTCGAGTCGCGTGGGCCGGATTGCGTGGAGCAGATTCGGGCACTTCGCGAGCTGGTCGAGAACGGCTTCGGCGAGGACTGAGCCGCCCCGTGTGCGCGCCGGGGCTCGGTAGTCCCGGCGGCGTGCGCGTGCTCCTCAACCCCGGCCGTCTCGGGAGCCGATAGCGACGTTGTTCGGCAGCGCCCAGAAACCGGGCGGGCTCCACGCACACGTCGCATCGAGGAACAGCATGCTCAAGCAGCGGAAGAGCATCATCGGGTTGGATATCGGGTCGAGCTGCATCAAAGCGGTCGAGATCACCCAGGAGAAGTTCGACTACATCATCACGGCCCACGCGCAGATCGACATCCCGGGCGAGCAGGCCCGACAGGATGCGATCTCCGACCTGTTCTCGTCCGGAGGCTTCCGGACCAAGCGGGTCTCGTCGGCGGTGAGCGGGAAGTCGGTGATCTTCCGCTACATCAACATGGCGAGCATGCCGGATGACAACATCCGCGCGGCGATTCGTCTCGACGCGGACAAGTACATCCCGTTCGAGGTCGACGAGGTGCAGCTCGACACACAGAAGCTGATGGACATCCCGGTGGTGGAGGGGAGCCCTTCGGAGATGAAGGTGCTGCTGGTCGCCGCCAAGAACAGTCTGGTGGAGGATCAAGCGCAGATGCTGATCGACCTCGGACTGCAGCCGGTCAGTATCGGCGTCGACAGCTTCGCACTGGGCAACGCCTACGAGCTGTGCGACATGGTCAGCCCCGGGATCCAGGAGAGCGATCGGACGATCGCGCTGTTGGACATCGGTTCGGCCAAGTCCTCGATCAACATCATCCGCAACAGTGTCACCTGCTTTGCCCGCGAGGTGACCATGGGCGGCCACGACCTGACCAACGCGATCACTCGCCGGTTCGGCCTCGAGCCGTACGAGGCGGAGGCGCTCAAGCGGGACCCTCAGGAGCAGCTGATGGACGTGCAAGACGCCGTGTCGCATGTCCTCGATGATCTGGGCAACGAGGTCAACCTGTCGTTCGACTTCTTCGAGAACCAGTTCGAAGGCGAGGTCGACGAGGTGTACCTGTCCGGTGGCAGCGTCATGCTGCCGTTCCTGGAGGAGTCGCTGGAGAAGATCTTCGAGAAGAAGACGCGGGTGTGGAACCCGATCGAAGGACTCAAGGTGAAGTCCGACAACGTCAACATCGATGCGCTGCAGCAGGCCGCCCCGCAGCTCGCCGTCGCGCTCGGTCTTGCGGCCCAGGTCGCCTGATCCGGGGTACCCAACGGCACAACGAGGCACAGATCCATGATCCGCATCAACCTCCTTCCCGAGTCCTACCGCAAGTCGGAGCGCACGTCGCCGAAGATCTTCGCCGTCGCGCTGCTGGCCGTGATCTGCGTGTGCTCCAGCGTCGGCTGGTTCGGCACCGTCTACTTCGGCGATCTGGAGCGGGTTCAAGCCAAGCGCGTGCAGACCAAGGAACGGCTGGACGGCGTCAAGAAGCGCGAGCTGCTCTACGACAGCTTGGTGCAGGAGAAGAAGGACTTCTCGCGCCGTGCCGACACCATCAAGCAGATCGCCAAGGGACGGCGCATCTGGACCAAGTTCTGCGACGAGCTGATCGACGTGATCACGAACGACGGTGAGATGGACCGGCACGTCGCATGGTTCAGCAACATACAGGTGCGCAGCCCCGGTGATGGTTCGAAGGGGCCGATCATCGTGTTGCCGGGTTTCGTGCAGGGCAATGACATCCGCAAGATCGCCAACCTGCACGACGACATCGAGGCGACCGAGTTCTGGCGCGACATGGCGCAGTACACCCCGCCGGCGGGTTCGAAGAAGATCGACGGCGACCTCTATCCGCCGGAGTCGTTCGCCTTCAGCTGGCAATGGACCATGAAGGGCACCGACAAGTGGATCAAGAACACCCCGGGAGCCAGGCTCGGCAAGCCGAGCAAGCCCGGCAAGCCGAGCAAGCCAGCCAAGTAGCACACGGGAGATTCCGATGGCCAGATTGAACGAGAAGCAGACCCTTCTGTTGATCGCCGGAGTGACCGTGCTGCTGTGCGGCGCGGCTGGCGGCGGGGTGTATTGGGCGCAGGACCTGATCGAGCAGGAGAACATCGCGGTAACCGACCAGGAGAAGCAGATTGCTGCGGCCCGGGCGAAGATCGCCAAGATCCCGGCGGTGGAGAACGAGGTGATCGTGCTGCGTGAGAACGTCGCCGAGTACGTCAAGATCCTGCCGCAGGAGGCCGAGCTCACCAAGTTCACCCGCGCCGCGCAGCGATTCGCGATGCTCAGTGGGATCAGCTTCGATCGCTTCGTGCCGCTGCGTCCTGGCGGCAAGGGGTCGTTCGAGCGGATCAGCTACCAGTACAGCTTCGACGCGACGCTGTGGCAGTTCTTGAAGTTCATGAGCTTCTTCGAGACCTACGAGCGTTTCGTGCGGGTTCGCGACTTCTCGCTGGCCTCGGGTGCGACCAAGGCCAACGTCGAAGACGCGGTCCACAAGGTCCGGCTGACGGTCGAGACGTATCTCTACAACCCGAAGTCGAACGGCAAGGGGACGATGATCCCCAACTACGAGGCCAAGCTGAAGCAGCTACGCCACGAGATCGCGGCCGCCGGATCGCTGGATCTGGGGGAGCCGTACGAGTTCCGTGGCCGCGAGGGACGGCGAGACATCTTCGTCGACCCGCGGCAGAGCAAGGAAGGCAGCAAGATCACGCCGCTCAACGATCAGCGGCGCATGATCGAGGAGTTCAGCAAGCTGATCTCCAGCCTGAAGGAGAAGTGGGAACACAGCTTGTCGCCCGAGATCACGATGTTCGAGCGGATCGAGTTGCAGCGGACCGTCTCCAACGGACTCGACGAGTTCGAGTCGAAGGCCAGCTATGTGACGCAGAACAAGCTGATCAAGAACCCGGCGCTGAATGCTCGGTGGTACAAGGAGATCCAGCTTCCGTACAAGAATCTGGTCGCCAAGGTCAAGAAGCAGGAGATCGACCGCAACCGCTTCCTGCCCAAGGAGGGCATGGAGGCGCTGATCAAGTCGATGCGCGAGAAGCTGCTGGACGGCGAGCTGGAGGCAGCCGTCACCGTCTACACGCAGACTGCCAACAAGATCGACGTACCCAAGGGTCACCCGCTCTACCCGCTGCGACTCAAGGTCGAGGGTTTGATGGTGCGCGCCAAGGTGGCGCTGGAGTTCAGCGCGATTCCGCTGAAGGTCACCGGCGTGTTGGTGCGTGGTGACTCTAAGTCCGGCGTGATCCTCAACGGCGAGGTCTACGAAGAGGGCGAGTACATCAACGAGACCCTGTTCGTGAAGGCGGTGCGCGAGGACGAAGTGGAATTCGTCTACAAGGGATTCTCGCTGGTCAAGACCTGGTAGAGGATCGAACCCGGCCCGGAGCGCAGGCGCGCTCGGGCCGACGGTCTCCCAGGCGAGAAGCCTGAGCGACCGCGGGCGACGCGCCCGGCGCGTGCGCTGCGGGCAGCAGCCTCTGCGAGAATCGCCGGCCCGGCGCCTCACGCCGCTCGCACCATCTGTCGCAGCCTGAGCGACGCGGCCTTGCGCGATGCCGACCCGGGGCGAGCCACGCGGAACATCGCGGTGCCCCAAGACCGTCGAGCGTCGGCCCCGCACGCCGCGAGCCAGACAGGGTGCCGAACCGGTGCCGCCAGCTCGATTCTTGCGCGGTGTGCTTCAGCTGTCCGGCAGCACCGGACGAAGAACGAGCCAGCACCCAAGTTCCCCACCCGTCCCTCGGGCAAGCAATGATGCAGGCAAAGTTTCCTAGCGTAGCGATCGCGGCCGTTTTCGCTGTGTGCACGTACTCGTCCCTCGCCGCGCAGACCGGGACCGAGCAACACAAGGTCGAAGGCGACGTCACCTCGCAGGCTCCGGGCAGCCAGAGCACGCTGCTGACCCTGAAGCTGAAGGACCGCCTGTTGCGCGACGTGGTCGAGACGATCCGTCGCCGCGTCGGGACCAACATCATCATGGATGCGAGCATCGACGACACCGTGACGATCGACCTCGAGGAGGTCGAGTGGCGGGTCGCGTTGGACCTGGTGGCGGAGAAGGCGGGCTGCGTGGTGATCGAGAAGGGTCGCAACCTGCTCAAGGTCGAGAAGCCGCCGCGCGTCTACTTCGCGTTCAACAACGCGCCGATCCAGCAGGTGATCGACACGATCGCCAAGCTGTCGGGCGCGAACATCGTGGTCGCCCCGCAGGTCGAGGGCGCGGTTACCCTGCGACTGCGCAACATCCCGTGGCGCGACGCCCTCGAGGCAGCGTCCAAGACGCTGGGCTACGCGGTGGTGGAGGAGGAGCGTGGGATCCTGCGGGTGGTGCCCCGTGCGAACTTGCGCGAGGACCTGATCACCAAGAGCTTCCAGCTGCGGTTCGTGCGCCCGCGCTCGCACTACGTCCCGGTGATCCAGTCGCCGTACGTCCGCAACACCCAGCAGGTGCAGCAGAGTGCCAAGCGGGACTTCGAGCTGGTGGCGGCGCTGCGCCGCGTGTTGACGCCGGACCTCGGCACCCTCGAGTACTTCGAGGGCAGCAACATCATCGTCGTCAAGGACATCAAGCCGGTGATCGACGAGATCCAGCAGGTGATCAACCAGATCGACATCGAGCCGGCACAGATCTTCATCAACGTGCAGTTCGTGACCACCTCGAACCGCGACCTGCTCAGCTACGGCGTGGACATCGGCAGCGGTTGGAACGCGTCGATGGGCCTCGGCCAGATCCCGACGCGGCTGCCGTTCAACCTCGGCGCCGGTGGGTGGGACGACAAGATCATCGCCAACGACAACCGCACCGGCCCGTTCGCCGACGCCACGCAGAACCCGACCGGGGCCACGACGATCCCGAACGTGATCTTCGGTGCGCTCAACTTCACCGAAGTGACCGCCGCGCTGCGCTTGCTGCAGCAGGACGTCCATTCGGAGATCGTGCAGGCGCCGAAGATCGTCGCGCTGGACCACCAGGAGGCGACCATCTTCGTCGGTGAGACCGTGCGCTACGCGCAGGCGCGCGCTGAGCAGGGTCAGGCCGGTGGTCTGCAGCTGGTCGTCGAAGAGGCGCCGAACTCGCCGGTGAGCGTGGGCTTCCAGTTGCTGGTGATCCCGCACATCGTGCCGGGCACCGACAAGATCGTGATGGACATCATCCCGCAGTCCGATGCGCTGTCGGGCACCGGCTCGACGCAGCTGGCGCCGGCCGGCTTCGACGTGTTCACCGTCGGTTCGGGCACCGGGGATGGGCAGATCGCGCTGCCGCGCGTCTCCTCGAGCACCATCGCCACCCAGGTGCTGTTGCGCTCCGGGCAGACCGCGGTGCTGGGCGGGCTGGTCACCGACACCCTGTCGGAGACCGTCACCCAGGTGCCGCTGCTCGGCGACATCCCGCTGCTCGGTTGGGCGTTCAAGCACCGCTCGGCGAACAAGATCAAGCAGAGCCTGATCGTGTTCGTGACCCCGCAGGTGATCCGCAGCCCGGAGGAAGTCCAGGCGAGCGTGCTGCGGATGGTGAAGGAGCGCGAGGCGCAGATCGAAGCCGAGCTGCGCAGCATCTTCGGCAAGAAGTAGCCGTCGGGGCGCCGCCGGGCGCCGGCTGCGCGGTTCGTTCGGTTCACCGGACGGAGCCGTTGTAGCCTGCCGGTGGCGTTCCTATGATGGCCGCCGCTGCGGGCCCTGAGGGCCGGTGGTCGGCGGCCGGAGCAGGGTCCGAGAACACGACGTGGGTCGTGTCCCCATCCCGCCCGGGGTCCGGCCGCGGCACAGTGCCGCAGCATGTGTATTCCCATGATGTCACCCCGAACAGCGCAGGGCGGTGTCCGACATTCGAGCCGGGATCGGCTCCATCGGCTCGCAGCGTGGGGGGCACCGTGGCTGGTGGTGGCAGCCCGCAGTGGCTGCTCGGGTTTTGGAAGCGCGGCACCGTCGCTCGGTGCCGCACCCACGGTGGGTTCGGTCCCCGGCGTCGCGGACAGCGGCGCGGGTGCGTGGGACCGAGGGTTCGGGCTGCGCGACGCGCGGATTGCCGTTCGGCGATCCCGTGGTGCGATGCACTCCGCCGGCCGCTCGGCACCCGTCGCGGGGGCTTCCCCGTGGCGCGCGGACCATCCGCGCGCGTTCGACGAGGATCAAGACAGTGAAGCGAATGCTGATCAACGCCATCGATGCCGAAGAGAGTCGGATCGCGGTGGTGGAAGACGGAGTTCTGCAAGAACTCCACGTGGAGATCACCAACCGAGAGGCGTATCTCGGCAACATCTACAAGGGTCGGGTCGTCAACATCGAGCCGAGTATCGGCGCGGCGTTCGTCAACTTCGGCGGGCGTAGCAACGGTTTCCTGCACGTCTCCGACGTGCTGCCGGCGTACGGGCGCGACGACTTCTCGCTCGAGGACGTCATCGAGGGAAGGGCGCGGATGTCGGGCGACGATGGGCCCGACGCGGTGCGCTCGGTGCTCGCCGAGAGCGGCGACGGAGAGGCCGAGGACGATGTCGAGTTCGATGACGAGGCCGATTCCGAGCCGGATCGCGATTCCGGGGACGACGTCGATCTCGACTCCGATGCAGAGCAGATCGTCGAGATCGGGTCGGCGGACGATTCGGACGACGCGGCCGAACCGGAGGCCGCACCGGCCGCCCGGCGCAGCGAGCGCAGCCGCGGCCGGCGCCGTCGCGGCGGGCGACGGGCGACGGTCGCCGAGCCCACCGAGGGCGACGCGGGTGATGTGCGCGACGGCGGGGACGACGACGCGGGCGGCGATCCCGACACCGTGTTCTCGATGGCCGCGGCGCGCTCGGCGGATGACGACGAGGAGTCGGTCTCGGTCGAAGCGGTGCCGGCGCGGCCGGCGCGGGGCCGGGGCCGGCGAACCGGGACGCGCGATCGCATGCCACGGGTGCCCATCGAGCAGCTGCTCAAGAAGGGTCAAGAGGTGGTGGTGCAGGTTACCAAGGAGGGAATCGGAGCGAAGGGTCCGACCCTGACCACCTACGTGTCGCTGCCCGGGCGTTGTCTGGTACTGATGCCCAGCCTGCCGAAGTGTGGCGTGTCGCGGAAGATCGCCAGCGACAAGGAGCGCCGGCGGTTGAAGAAGATCGTCCGCGAGCTCGACGAGACCGGCAAGGGTGGCCTCGGCTTCATCGTGCGCACCGCCGGAGTGGACAAGTCCCGCGACGAACTGGAGCGGGATCGCGACTACCTCAAGAAGATCTGGGAGCTGATCTCCCAGCGCCTTCGCGTGACCCGTGCGCCGGCCCTGCTGTACCAGGAGGCGGACGTGGTGCTGAAGGCGATGCGCGACCTGTTCACGCCGGCTATCGAGGACGTGGTCTGTGATTCGAAGGACGTCTACCTGCGCATCAAGGACTTCACCGAGAAGCTGATGCCGCAGATGGCGTCGCGCATCAAGCGGCACGAGTCGGTAACGCCGATCTTCCACGCGTACGGGATCGAACCCGAGGTGCAGACGCTCTACCAACCGCGGGTCGAGCTGCCGAGCGGGATCTCGATCGTGATCGATCAGACCGAGGCGCTGGTGGCGATCGACGTCAACTCGGGCAAATTCAAGCCCGGCACTGGGCTCGAGGAGACAGCCTACCGAACGAATCTCGAGGCCATCCCGGAGATCACGCGTCAGCTGCGCCTCCGCGACCTCGGTGGGGTGATCATCGTCGACTTCATCGATATGACGCTCGAGAGGCACAAGCGCGCGATCGAGCGGCGGATGATCGAGTGCATGCGCGGCGACAAGGCGCGGATCAAGGTGGGCAAGATCTCGCCGTTCGGCATGCTCGAGCTGACGCGCCAGCGCGTCGGACCCGGGCTCAAGCGGACGGTGTTCCACACCTGCAGCCACTGCAACGGCGCCGGCCTGAGTCGGACCGTGCAGAGCAAGGCGCTCGCAGTGCTGCGCGACGTGCGGGCGATCCTCAACCACAAGGGCTTCTCGGTGCTCCAGGTGTTCACCGCCCCTTCGGTCGCCGACTACTTGGTGAACTACAAGCGCCGCACCCTGCTCGATCTGGAGGAGGAAATCGGCAAGACGGTGTTGGTGAAGGGCGAGATCGCCTACCCGGTCGACCTCGTGCACTACCGTTTCCTGACCGCCGACGGGCAGGAAGCTCGTGTGGCGATTCCCGCCGGCCTCGGGGTGAAGATCTGAGGTTTGCCGCCGGAGGCGGTAAACCTCAGTCCCCCGACGAGCTTCGCCGGAGGCGGCAAACCTCAGTCCCCCGACGAGCTTCGCCGGAGGCGGCGAACCTCAGTCCCCCGACGAGCTTCGCCGGAGGCGGCAAACCTCAGTCCCCCGGCTGAGCTTCGCCGGTCGCGGCAAACCTCAGCGCTCCCAGAAGTGGTCGCCGCGGGTCTTGCACCTTCAGCTGTCTTCGGTGACCCCGCATCACGGGGCTCCGGTCGTCGCGAATCCAGCCCATCCCGCCCGGCTTTCGGCTGCAGCAGGGTGCGGAACGGAGCGCGGCGATCGGCGACCCGCCCGGGTGGAACACGGCCGGCGGAAACCCGCGGCAGGCTTGATTCCGCCAGCCCGAACCCTAGGATCCTGCGCCCCAGAACCGGACCGTCGGGTGATCCCCGGGCCGGTGACCCTTCCGAACCCGCAAGAGCCACGCGATGTACGCCGTCGTCGACGACCGCAACTTCCAGTTCCGTGCCGAGCCCGGTATGCGGGTGCAGATCCCGCACAACGCCGCGCTCGAGCCGGGCGCGTCGGTGACCTTCGACAAGGTCTGCCTGGTGACTGGTGACCAGGCCAAGGTGGGGGCGCCGTACGTCAGCGGAGTCGCGGTGCGCGCCACGGTGTTGGGTGTGGTGAAAGGTCCCAAGCTGATCGTCCAGAAGGTGCGCCGTCGCAAGAACCACCGCAAGCGGACCGGTTTCCGAGCGCGCTTCACCGAGGTTCGGATCGACGGGATCGACGGCGTCTGACAAGTGACCGGATAGACCCATGGCACACAAGAAGGGGCAAGGCTCGACCAAGAACGGCAACGACTCGAACCCGCAGTACCGCGGCATCAAGCGGTTCGGCGGCGAGGCGGTGACCCCCGGCACGATCCTGGTGCGGCAGTGCGGCACCAAGTTCAAGCCGGGCAAGAACGTCAAGCGCGCCAACGACGACACTCTGTTCGCGTTGGCTGCGGGCACGGTGCGTTTCACCGCCAACCGGCAGGTCCACGTCGACCCGCCGGTCGCGACTTCGCCCAACTGATCGGACGGCCGCGACAGCTGCTCTGGCAGCAGGGCGTCGAACCCTGCATCGAGCAGTGTCCAGCGCCAGTCCCCTAACCGCAGGATCGACGTATGTTCCTCGACGAGTACGAGTGCACGGTCGTCGGCGGCAGGGGAGGCGACGGCTGCTGCTCGTTCCGTCGTGAGAAGTACGCTCCGCGCGGTGGACCGGACGGTGGTGACGGGGGGCGGGGTGGCAGCGTGGTGCTCGTCCCGACGATCCATCGCAACACCCTCTATCACCTCGGTGGGGCGCGGCGCTACGAGGCGGAGAACGGCCGGCAGGGGACCGGATCGGACTGTGCGGGCCGCCAGGGTGCCGACCTCGAGATCGAGGTCCCGGTGGGCACCATGGTGTACGACGCCGAGCGCGGCAATCTGCTGAAGGACCTGGACCAGCCCGGGGTGGCTTTCGAGGTCGCCCGCGGCGGGCGGGGTGGGCGTGGCAACGCGCGTTTCAAGACCTCGACCAATCGAGTGCCGCGGCAGTGGGAACAGGGGTTGCCCGGCGAACTGCGGCAGGTGCGGCTGAGCCTCAAGCTGATCGCCGACGTCGGCCTCATCGGGTTGCCGAATGCCGGCAAGTCGACGCTCATCTCGACGCTGTCGCGCGCGCGGCCGAAGGTCGCGGACTACCCGTTCACCACCCTCGAGCCGAGCCTTGGCATCGTGGTGGGGCGCGACGGCGGATCGTTCGTGATGGCCGATATCCCCGGCCTGATCGAGGGGGCGCACGAGGGCAAGGGTCTGGGCGATCGGTTCCTGCGCCATGTCGAGCGCACGCGCGTCCTGCTGCATCTGATCGATTGTTCGACCACCGCGGACACCGACCCGGTCGATGCCTACCGGGTGATCCGGCAGGAGCTCGCCGGCTACTCCGCCGATCTCGCGACCCGGCCGAGCCTCGTGGTGGCGACCAAGGTGGAGGACCAGGACTCGGCCGCACGGGCCACCGAGCTGGCGGCGCGGATCGACCGGCCGGTGGTGCCGATCTCGGCGGCCACGCGGCGCGGCCTGGAGGCGATGGTCGACGCCCTGCTGCCCTTCCTATCGGCCCGAGCCGACTAGGCTCTTCTCTCGGCGGCTGGCCGCCGATGAATCCGACATGTCCGAGGCGACGAGAACGCGTCCGACCCTCAAGGGTTTGCTTCGCATCATGGTCAAGGAGGGGGCCTCCGACTTGATCCTGAAGTCCGGCGGCTGTCCTGCCATGCGGGTGGCCGGGGTGATTCGGTTCATCGGTGACCAGCCGTTGGACCACGAGCTGAGCGTGTCGTTCCTCGAGCAGATCCTCGATCGTCGCGGGCTCGAGGAATTCAAGCGCGCTGGGGCGACCGACCGAGCCCTGTCGATTCCCGACATCGGCCGGTTCCGCTGCAATGTGTTCCACCAGTGCGGCGACGTCGGCATGGTGTTCCGCTGCGTCAAGAGCACGATCCCCTCGTTCAAGGATCTCAACCTGCCGGCCGACGCACTCAAGCGTCTTGCGCAGCGCAAGCGCGGGCTGGTGTTGGCCACCGGGGTCGCCGGTTCGGGCAAGTCGACCACGCTCGGCGCGATGTTGGAGTACATCAACCGCAACGCGCACAAGCACATCATCACCATCGAGGACCCGATCGAGTTCCTGTTCGAGGACCGGTGTTCGATCGTCAACCAGCGGGAGATCGGCACCGACGCGCCGTCGTTCTCCGAAGCCCTGCGGTCGGCGGTGCGCCAGTCACCGGACGTGATCCTGATCGGTGAGATGCGCGACCGCGAGACCTGCGAGTCGGCGATCGCCGCGGCCGAGACCGGCCACTTGGTGTTGTCGACGCTGCACACGGTGAACGCGGTGCAGACCGTCGAGCGCATCATCACGTTCTTCGAGCCGCACCAGCACGAGCTGATCCGGATGCAGCTGGCTCTCAACCTCGCCGGCGTGATCTCGCTGCGCCTGATCAAGACCAAGGAGGGCCAATCGATGGTTCCTGCCTGCGAGCTCCTGGTCAACAACCCGACCGTCCGCGAGTTGCTGCAGAACGGCGAGACCCGCAACCTGCCGACCGCCTTGGCGGAGGGCAGCTACTACGGCACCATGACCTTCAACCAGTCGCTGATCCGGCTGTTCGAGGCCGGGAACATCTCGCTGGAGGACGCCCTTTCCGCATCGGACAGTCCGGACGAGTTGAAGATGCAGATGCGCGGCATCTCGGCGGGCGGCAAGGTCCGTCCCATGGTCGACTAGGAGCCTGTTTGCGTAGCCAAATCGCTCGAACACCACATTCGACCTCGGGACTCCGGACTGTCGAGGTCGAATCTGGGTTCGAAACCCGCCGTTGCGAATAGATTTCGCTATTCGCAACAGCCTCCTAGTCCGGGTCACCCGGGCGACCCGAGCTTCTCGCCAGCTGGCGGCCGCAAACCCGCGCGAGCCGTGCCTGCTGGCTCGTGCGGCGATTCGCCCGCCGCCGCCTGGTACGTCGACGCACGGGCGGCCCTGGGCTCGGGAGGGAGCGGATCGGACCATCCCGCCCGTCGGTTCGTGGCGGTCCCCCGCCCCGCCTATGCTGCGGGGTGGCGTCGGGGCGCCGGGAATACTGCTGGCGTTTCGGCGTCGATCGCTCGGCCTGGGCTTTTCCGCTGCCGCGAGCCGACTAAACTCACCCGTGCCGATGAAGCTACCGATCAACCCGTTGCTCTACCTGGTCTCGTTGGGTTCCGTCGGCGGCATGGTGATGTCCGGGCTCCAGCTCAATCGGGACAATCAGGAGTACCAGCGCCGCGAAAAGGGGCTCGCCGACGAGATGAAGGGCTTCCGCAACCGCGCCCAGAAGGCGTCGACCGCGGGCGGGCGCTGGAACTACCGCACGAAGGGGTTCTGGACGCAGCTGTCCACCGCCAACTTCACCGGCAAGGTCGAAGAGAAGAAGATCGAGACCAAGGCGCAGCCCCAAGAGAAGAAGAGCGAAGCCAAGCACATCGACCTCAACGACATCCTGCACATCGTCTGCATCGCGTTCGCGGGCGACACCACGGGGGTGGTGGTCAACTACACCGCCACCGTGGAGGTGCCGGAGGAGTTCAAACCGGCTGCGCCGACCACCCCGGCCCGGTCGTCGATTCCCAAGGGCCGGCGCGGGTCGGTGACGTTGCCGAGGGTACCCACCCAGTCGGTCACCCAGTCGCCACCGCACCACCTGCACGTCGGCGAGCACCTGTGGAAGCCGTACGAGTACGTGTTCGTCAAGGCGGTGGCGACCGACGCCTCGGCGGTGATGTTCGAGCTGCGCGCCGACAAGCTCAAGGACAAGGACGGCAAGTACCCGACGCAGGAGCTGGAGAAGAACGTGCTCGGCCTGCCGCAGGACGTGTTGGCTGGGCTGCGTTCTGGCGGCAAGGTGAGTGGGCCGAACGCGACCAACGGCGCGGGAGATCCTCCGCCGCCACCACCGAGCAACGTGTGGCGGGACACTCCGGAGACCGAGATGGATGCTCGTGGGAACGTGAACGTGAATCGCAAGGACAGCGCTTGGTTGCGCGACCATGGGCAGGACGTGTTCAACCGTGAGATCAGCGTCGGCGACTACTCCGCGGGCAGCGGCGAGAACAAGGTGCGCGGTATCCAGGTGCGCAAGCTGTCGTCGCGGGTCCGGCAGTTCGGTCTGCAGGAGGGCGATGTCGTCGTGTCGATCAACAACGTCCCGGTGAGCGGGATCGCCAATGCCAAGCGGATCGGCCAGCGCTTCTACAATCAGGGCGTTCGGTCGTTCAAGGTCGGGCTGCTGCGCCGCGGCGAGCAGACGTTCCTGACCTACAACGTCGAGGACGAGCGCAAGCGGTAGGAGCGTCGGTGGCCGCTGGGGCGGCGTCCTTCGAGTTGTTGACGCCGCCGGGGCTCGGCGGCGTGGCCGTGGTGCGGGTTTGGGGAGACGGGGCGCGGCAGGCGGCCGCGCAGTACCTGCGGCTTCCGGACTCCGGGTTGCCAGAGGTGGGCGCGGGGCCGATTCTCGCGGGGCTGCTGCTCGAGGGCGAGCGGGTGGACGACGTCCTGGTGGTCACGCGGCAGACGGGTGACGTCGAGTTGCACCTGCACGGCGCGCCCGCGTTGGTCGCCGCCTTGGAACGCGCGGTGGGTGGGTTCCATGCTCGACCCGCGTCGCGGGGTGAGCGGTTGCTGCGCGGCGCGGAGACCCGCGCGCACTTGGAACTCGGGCTGGAACAGGCGGCCGAGACGTTCGAGGCGTTCCTGTCGCGGATCGCCCGCCTCGACCCCCGGCGGCGTGCCGCCGAGCTTTCCGCAGCGGAACGACGTTCCGTGGCGGCGCTGGCACAGTGCGAGTCGCTGCCGTTGGTGCTGTGCGGGGCGCAGAACGCCGGCAAGTCGACGCTGATGAACCGGCTGCTGTTCAGCGAACGAGTGCTCGCCGGACCGACACCCGGGCTGACCCGTGATCCGGTGGTCGAGTCGGTGGTGCTCGCGGGCTACGGGTACGAGCTGTGCGATACCGCGGGCGATGGTGACGCCGCGTCGGAGGTGGACCGGCGAGCCCTGGAGCGGACCCGGGCGCGGGTCGAAGGCGGCGGCCTACGGCTGCTGCTGGTCGCTGCGGACCGTCTGCCGAGTGCTCGGGACCGGGCGTTGGTCGGGACCGGTACGGTGGTTGTGCGCAGCAAGGCGGATCTACCGGCCGTCCATTGGCCGGCCGACTTCCAGGCCGACCTCGACTTGTGTTGTCTGGATCCCGGACGGAGTTCGGCGATCCGATGGGCCGTGGGGGAAGCGCTGCGCCGCCACCGTGGGTTACCGGCGGCGGGCCCGGTGGGTGGGTTTGCCGCGCTCGATCGGGCGGAGCTCGAACAGCTGCGTGCCGTGCGGCACGGCGGCGCTGCGCCGTGATCCTGCGGACGCGCCGCGAACCGGGAATGCGCGAGGGAAGCTCGCTGGATCCCGCGGGGTCGCCCGGATATCCTTCGGCCCCGCACGATGAAAGCTCCAGGCAAGCGGGACCTGGTCTCGATCGACGACCTCGGTAGTGAGGAGATTCTGGAGCTGTTTCGCCACGCGGACGCGTTTCGCGAGAACCTGCGCGGCTGGTCGCACGTGTGCGGCGGCACGATCCTGGCGACGCTGTTCTTCGAACCGAGCACCCGGACTCGCCTGAGCTTCGAGTCGGCGATGCTGCGGCTCGGTGGCGGTGTGATCACCGTACCGGAAGGTTCGAGCAGCAGTCGAGCCAAGGGTGAGAGCCTGGCCGACACCGTGCGGGTGGTCGGTGGCGCCTACGCCGACATCCTGGTGGTTCGACACCCACAGGACGGCTCGGCGCTGGTGGCAGGGCGCTACGCCGACGTCCCGGTGATCAACGGTGGGGACGGCGCGCACGAGCACCCGACGCAAACGCTGTGCGACATGTACACGCTGTGGCGGGAGCGCGGCCGACTCGAGGGCCTCGATGTGGTGCTGTGCGGAGACCTGCGCTATTCGCGCACCATCCACAGCCTGGCGTACGCACTGGGGCGGTTCCGCGCCAACATCATCACAATCCCCTACCCCGGCTTCGAAATGCCGAAGTACGTCCTCGAGAAGCTGCGCAAGGACTACGGGGTGAAGGCGACCAGCGCGTCGCTCGGCGACCTGCAGGACATCGTCGCCGACCGCTCCTCGGCGGCCGCCTACCTGACCGCGAGCAAGCCGCACCAACAGGCCTTGTTCACCGAGCTCACCGAGCACCACGTCGACCGGATCGACGCGATCTACATGACGCGCGCCCAGCGGGAGCGCTACGGCTCCGAGCAGGAGGGCGGGATGACGTTCCCCAAGCTGTCGGAAGCGTCGCTTCGCTCGGAGATGTTCCGCGATACGCGGGTGATGCACCCGTTGCCGCGGGTCGACGAGATCGACTTCGAGCTCGACAAGGATCCGCGGGCTGTCTACTTCCGGCAGGCCGAGTTCGGGGTGCCGATGCGGATGGCGCTGATGGCCTTTCTGCTCGGGAAGATCCAGCTGGATGCCAAGCCACCGGCCCTGCGCGGCGAGGCGAACTACCTGTCGAGCGTCGGTGGCTTCGTGTGTCGCAACGAGCGATGCATCACGATGGGTGAGGGGCGGCGCTACCTGATCCCGGAGTTCCAGGTGCTGGCCGAGCAGCCGCCGCAACTGGCCTGTGTCTACTGTGGGCGGGTGAGAGCTCCGGCGTTGGTGGGCGACCGGACGCAGAACCGGTGTGCCGCCGTCGGAGCGCCGTGGATCGACGCCGTCGCGGCGGCTGATCGGATCTATTTCGGGTCCGAGGAGCAGGCGGTCGCGGCGGGTTTCTCGGTCGACCCGGAGGTGCGGTGAGAAGGTATTCTGGAGCGCCGCATTCCAAGGTAGAGCGAGATCGCTCGGTGGGCGTGCCGGATGCCACTCCCCGACGCCGATATTGCGTTGCGAAGGAATCTATAAAGAGCTGTGCGGAACTGGCTTATGCTCCGTCCGGCGCTGTGACGACGTTGGCATGGTTGTTGTTCTCTGCGCAGCGTGTCCAAACTCTCGTCCGCCCTCATCCGAGTCCGGTCTGCCGGTCCCGTTGTACCCGAACGGGCAGCGACTTCGGCGGCGGGGGCAGGCATCATGGAGTACCATCCTCTGCAGCTTCCCACGTCCGCTCCGCCCGCGGCCGAGTTCGGCTCGGACTCGAGCGGCGGTCTGGCGTGGCCGCAGTGGAGCTGTGGACCTCGACATCAAGCCATTCCCATCCACGTGATTCCAACCGCTCTCAACCCCCAGCCGCTGTCGCCTTCCGGCGCTGATTCGGCATCGAGCGTGCTATCCGGAGAGGTCATGAACGCTATCGATCGCACTACCCCAACGTCCCGTGTTCGGTCTCGTCCCAACCGCTCCCGGCGCGCCGCCCTGGGTCTGGCGTGCGGCCTCGCCTTGGTGGTTGCCGGCTGCAGCTCCGGCGGTGGCTCGGGCTCGGCAGTGACCGCGGATACCGGCGGCCTGCAGGTGACCGCCATCCACCAGGGGAAGCTGGTGGACGTGTACGGCTTGACCACCGAGGATGGCAAGGTCGTGACCACGTTGTTCCGCAACGACGTGCTCGTCGGCCTGGACATCCCGGACGAGCGCGACGCTTCGACCGCCGAGCGGCGCGACGAGGAGATCGTCTACGACTACCTCAGCGCCAACGCCGACACCCTGCAGCCGCGTCTGTTGATCACCCGGCAGATCGGTAGCCAGGAGTTCAACGAAGCGTTCGCCAACTTGGACGCCAACGTGCGCTTGGTGTCGCCGAACCAGTTCGGCCGCAACACCGCGCAAGCGCCCTACACCATCGTGCCGCGCAACGCGGCGCTTCGGGTGACCTTCTCCGGCAAGCTGCCGATCGACGACTCGTTCTTCTACGAGTTCGACCAGGATGGGCGGGTCATCGGGGTGAAGAACACCGAGGCCATCCAGCTTCTCAAGATCGTCGGCGACCCGAACGACCAGAAGTACGACGGTGACTTCCAGCGCCTGGATGCTCGCATCAAGGTGCGCGACAACACCATCATCGTCGACCCGGTGCTGCTCGGCACCGAGGGCCTGCGCTACGGCGCGCGCAACAATGCGGGCGGTCTCCCCGCGGCTCCGGACCAGCGTGGCGCCAACATCCGTCTCGCCGTGGCCCTCGAGGGCCCGCTGGCGATTCCGGGCATCAAGGCCGACTCGATCGGCAGCCTGTCGGGGCGCAACAACGACTCGCGGCCGAGCGTGATCCGCGACTTCCGCTCCGGCAACGAGAACGACAACTCGGTCGACCTGGCGCGTGGGTTCCTCCGCGACCCGCAACCGCCCCGGCTGATCGGTGAGATGCTGATGTACCTCGAGAAGGTCGAGGAAGTCGGTCCGACCGCGAAGCTCATCACCATTTGGAAGAACGACATCGAGCACGAGATCGATCGCGGCGACTTGCTGCGGTTGTTCGCCGGTCAGTCGGCGACCCCGCTCGCCTCGCTCGAGGTCCTGCAGGACCCGGCGGACGACCTTGGCAACCCGGCGGTGCAACACGTCCGCGTGTTGGTGCGTCCCGTGGTCGGCAAGAACCCGGACGGCAGCCCGCGCGACGTGCTGGAGGCGATCGATCCGAGCAACGATCCGAACTTCCCGGACGCCGGACCGCTGCGCTCCGAGTTCTTGCGCAAGTACGCGCCCAAAGCCGTGCTGGTCGCGGAGTACACCCACCGCCGGCTCCGGCCGGTGCCGAAGGGCAACGACCTCTACTACGGCGACGATCCGCGCAACTTCCTGAGCTTCAACCCGACCCCGCTGCCGGATGACAACGGGGTAGTGATCGCCAACGAGAACGTGTCGCCGTTCGCAGGCGCCGTGGTGCGCTTCAACAAGCCGGTCGACATGTCGACGCTGATCGCGCTCGACACCGTGTTCTTCGCGACCCGCAACGTGCTCGACAGCGAGGCGATCAACCAGTTCGTCAAGGATCGCAACATCGATCCGTTCAAGTTCAACCGCGAGAAGTTCAAGACCCCGCACCTGATCCACAGCCGCATCGGCGACGAGGACGGGTCGCAGACCGCGATTCGCGTGCAACCGACTCTCGGCTTCTACCTGGATCAAGCGATGCGCGACCAGGCGGAGCTCGACAAGACCAAGCCGTTCTCCGAGCGCAAGTACCACTACTTCCTGCACCTGGTCAGCGGTCTCGACGGGATCGCCGACCTGTCCGGCAACCCGCTCGACTTCCAGGCGCTGCAGGTCCCCGGTCTCGACGTGGTGGACAAGCTGGTGATGGAGTTCGCCATCGACACCCGTGAGTCGTCGAGCAAGGTCCCGCGCTACGAGGACAACCTGGTCGCCTACGTGGTGCGGCGCTTCGCCCACACCGACGAAGACGAGCGGCCGTGTCTCTACCGCTCCGGCGAGACCATTCCGCCGGCCCCGACGTTGCCGCCAGGCGACGCGCTGCAGAGTGACGACTTCTTCGGCCCGGTGTCGTACCTGCCGAGCGGCGAGATGGTCGCCCGGCCGGCGGCCCGCGTCACCAAGGTGGTCGACAACATCAACCAAATCGGCGCCCCGCCGCAGAACACCCCGCTGCAGTGGTGCCCGCAGACGGTGAGCGGCCAGGTCCAGGTTGTGTTCCAGACCGCCGCGACGGTGTTCGGCGCGCCGATCCAGAACCCCCTGAACCCGTACGGTTGCCGTCTGCAGACGGTGTGGCGCGAGATCGACATGAGCTTGTCGCGCACCGATCCGCTGGACTTCAACCTCGATGTCGAGCAGATGTACTGGGCGCCGTTCGCGACCTCGGCGATCTACTTCGACGAGTTCGACCAGGTGTCGTTGTTCCTCGGACACTCCGAGTTCCGTCCGGAGCCGTGCATCAGCACCGCCGCGGCGTTCCCGTCGATGCCGAGTTCCGGTCTGAAGGTCACCTTCACCGGCAACTACGCCCACAACCAGGGCACCGACAACCGCGTCGAGCGCCAGCCCGCACCGCACCCGGCCTACGTCGACGCGGTGCTGAGCATCAGCGCCAAGGATGCGATCCTCGAGCCGAACGCGGTCAACCGCTTCCTGCCCCTGCCGAAGTTCATCGACGCCAGCAAGTCGTCGAACCTCAAGAACCCGTACTTCGTGTGGCGTGACGAGCAGGAAACCGTGCAGGGTGGCGTCAGCGGCATCACCCCGCAGTCGTTCGCACCGTATCCGTACTTGCTGTCACCGTTCCTCAGCGGAATGGGGCGCCGGATCACCGGCCCGTCCAACAACCTGACCTACCAGAACGGTGGTTGGTACAACGGCACCAACCGCTACCTGTCGTCGGGTGGCAACGGCGATGCGATCACCGATGGACTGGTCGGCACGATTGCGCTCCCGCTGCTGGCCGACTTCTGGACCTACCCCGACTCCCCGCAGAAGCCGACCAACGATCCGTTCCTGGCGAGCGGCATCAACGGCTGGCAGATCAGCCTCGCGGTGACCTCTTCGCCGCGCCCCGACTTCCGCGCCTACTCGGCCGGCCGCGGTGGTTCGCAGCCTTCGCCGATCGACCCGACGCACGCCAACTGGCGCACCGCGTCTGGCGGATTCACGCCGACCGGTCAGGGCACGACGGGCCTCGACAACTCCGTCTACTGGATCATGGCGGACTTCCTCAAGCGGACTGCCGTGGTGACCGCCGGGTTCGTCGAGATCAGCAACCCGCACCGGATGCCGACGCCGGTCGAGGATCCGCGCCTTGGCCCCTACACCGTCGGCGATCGCCTGCCGGACTACTCGTACGACTTCGAGCCACCGCTCGCGCAGCTGCCCTCGGGCACCTCGGTGATCACCGAGTTCCGGGGCGCGGGGCGACTCGACAGCACCAGTGTCTGGCCGGTGGTCGGCACCAACACCAACGACGCCACCACCTTCCCGCTCGACCCGCTGAAGGCCGGTGACGCGCACATCAAGCACTACGACGACCGTCAGGTGGGTGGCAAGCCGCGCACGTGGTGGATGTACATGTACAACCGCAACCTGACGGACTACACCGAGAAGCCGAACGATCTCGCCGACAGCGCCTTCACCAACCGGTTCTCCGGGCCGTTCGAGGCGTTCGACGCGAAGGACGTCCAGTACTTCAACTGGCGCTTCATCATGAAGAACAACGTCGAGGCCGACCCGCCGGTATCGCCCAAGGTCGAATCGTTCGCCATCTCCTACCGATTCATCACGAAGAACTAGCTCGAGACCCCCGCCCTGCATGCGCAGCCCTGAGCGCAACCGAAGCCGTCCCATGTCGCACACCAACCCCAAGATGACCATGAACACGCCGATGACCGCGCGCAAGCGCTCGCCAGCGGTGGCCTTCGCCTTCCTCTCCGCGGCCCTGCTCTACTCAGGGTGCGCTGGCGGTTCTGGAGGCGGTGGACAGGCCGGCACCAGTGGTGACTTCGTGGTGCTGCGCACCACCCCGTCGAACAACGGGACGCTGTTCCTCAATGAGTCGATCTCGATCGACTTCTCGAACGACGTCGACATCAACTCGGCCGACTTCAACGCGCTGTCGTTCGCGGTCTTCGACCTCAACGGCAACCAGCTCGCGGAGCCGGTCGAGGGCACCTTCCACGTGACCCGCGCCCAGGGCGACGCGGTCTCCGGACGGCGCCTCGAGTTCCGGCCGAAGTTCCCGCTCAACGACACCTATGACGACGGTGGGTTCCGCCCGGGTCGTCGCTACATCGTGCAGCTGGTCCAGGGCGATCACCGGCGCAACGTGGGGCTGTTGGACAAGGGTGGCAAGGGTCTGGCTCAGGCGGTGTCCTTCTCGTTCCAGACCGCCGATGGAACCACGCCGTCACAGCTGTTCCGGGACACGCGGGTCGGTGGTCCGAACCGCCTGAAGTTCGAGGTATCGCCGGTCGACTCCAAGACCGGTGACGTCGAGATCAACGAACTCGGTCAAGTCGGGACCGAGATCCGCCTGACCTTCGACCAGCCGCTGAACCCGCACAGTGCCAACGTGCCGTTCGCGATCGACCTCGATCCGCGGACCCGCAGCGTGAACACCCGCGGGCGCATCTTCCTGGAGTACGACGACCCGGCGGCCAAGGAGGCCTGGATCCCGGCCAAGATCGACCTGGAAGAGAACAGCCTCGACCAGTCGGTCGTGGTGATCCGCCCCTACGGCGTGCTGCCGACCAACGCGGACATCCGGGTCATCGTCGAAGCCAGCATGGAGGACATCTCCGGCGAGTCGAACGTCAACAATGCGGCGTACGAGCGCATCTTCGGCCAGTTCCACACCGCCTCCAGCTACGAGGTGCGGTTCGACGCGCTGGTCGAGAACTTCCTCGACACCAGCCGCATCAACTTCGAGGCGGCGTTCGTGGAGCCCCTCGCGGAAATCGTGCCGGGCGCCGTTCGCGCCAACTTCGAGTTCGAAGGCGGCCGTTCGCAGCTCGACTACGAGCCGAACAGCCAGGAGATCGTGCTCGACACCGACTTCACCCAGATCACCCCGAAGAACGGCCAGCCGACCAACGTGTCGAACGGCGTGTTCCGGTTCCGCAACGTGACCATTCCACGCGGTGTGACCGTGCGTGGCACCGGCAGCAACCCGATGGTCTGGCTGGTGACCCAGGACTTCACGGTCGAGGGCAACCTGCTGGTCGAGGGTGGTAACGGACAGCGCGTCGACACGCTGAACTCCGCCAACTACCCCTCGGGTGGTGGCACCGGCAACTGCGGTGGTGGCAACGGTGGCCAGGGCTCGCCGGTGACGACCGACCGCAGCTTCTTCGGTCAGGACGGCTTCGGGCCGGGCCAGGTGCCGAACGGTGGTGGTGGCGGTGGCCGCATCAACTGCGCGAACTCGGGCTGTGGCATCGGCTCGGGCGGTGGCGGTGGCGCGTTCGCCACCCAGGGCGACCCGTACTACAAGGTCGCGGCGACCGCACACTTCGTGCAGCCCAACGGCGTCGGCGGCTTCGGCTGCTCGAGCCGCACCGCGACCTCGCTGCCGGGTGGCCGCACCGGCCCGCTCGCCTTCAGCGATCCGCGCAAGGACAACGACTTCTGGGGCTCGGCGGTGGACATCCGCCGCCAGCTGCGGATCACCGGTGAGCTGAGCCAGCCCCGCGGCGGTCAGGGTGGTGGCGGTGGTGGCGACTACGCCACCAGCTGCGCGACCCGCGACCCGAACTTCGCCAACGACGAGAAGGCCGGTGGTGGCGGTGCAGGCGGTGGCGTGCTGATCGTCAAGGCGCTCGGCACCATCAAGGTCGCCCAGTCCGGCAAGATCAGCGCCGAAGGCGGTGACGGTGGTGGTGGCGCGTGGGCCGGCAGCTCCAACTACGCCGGCGGCGGTGGTGGCGGCTCCGGCGGCATGGTCGTGCTGATGGCGGGCGTCAAGATCGTGATCGAGACGCACGGCAACACCTACGCGGCCAACGACTACAACTTCGCGATCTCCGCCGACGGCGGCATCGGCTTGCTGGACGTGTACGGCTCCGGTTCGGGCACGATCAACAACAAGTACAGCCCCAACCCGTCGGCGGCGAACATCGACGCCCGCCCGGGCGGAGCGTTGGGTGGTCTCGGCATCATTCAGCTGATGGCGCCTCCGGGGCCGAACCCGACCGTCGACGACAAGACCAACACGCTGCTCGACGACAACATCATCATCTTCGATCCGACCCAGAACCTGACGCTGTCAGGTGCGGAGAAGGAGCGCTACCTGGCGTGGCGCGGGCACATCGACAGCAGCGGTCAGGGCTACCCCGACGATCCGACCAAGCCGGCGCTCAACATCGGCTCGGCGGAGGGCGACATGCGTCCCTCGCCGATCCTGATGCCGGCGCCGTTCGGCACCCGCTCGCGCGTGCAGTCGCGCTGGATCGACCTCGGGTCGTCCCCGCGCCGCATGACGGTGCTCGGTGGTGACGGCCAGCCGCGCGGCGTGCAGCAGTCCGGCAACTTCAAGCTCGGCGAGAGCTTCGGCCCGCGGCCGGAGTTCGTCGGCGTGAAGACCGGCGTGGACGATCTGTCCGGCTACGTCAAGACCAAGGACGACAACCTCGGCGGTGTGGTCATCGACTACCCGACGGTCGACAACGCCGCCGGCCTGCGCGTGGCGACCATCACCGGCAACGTCGCTTACCGCGGCCAAACGGTCTACGAGGTTGCACTCCAGGCGCCGAGCACCGTGCTCGCCGCCGAGCCGAACCGCTACACCAACTACCTCGCCGAGCTCTCCGAGGGTTCGACCCCGCTGGGGGGCTTCCGCATCCTCGGTCACGATGGCCAGACGCTGTTCCTGAGCGCCGAGTCCGGCTCGTTGGACAACGTCGCGGCCAACAGTTCGCGCACGATCAGCCTGACCGTCGCCGCGAAGTTCTTCTCGGTGTTCACCAAGGGCGTCGAGGGCTTCCCGCAGACCTTCCAGGGCACCTCGAGCGGTCGCCTGCCGAAGGCCAACGTGCGGCTCCGGTTCGCCTTCCACCAGAACCCGAAGGACAGCGCTGCCAAGCGCTTCCCGACCACCGGCTTCTTCGCCGATTGGGACAACGCGACGACCATCAAGGAGCTGAACGAGGGTGGCTACCGGTTCGTGATGTACGACATCCTGTTCAACACCCAGTACGAGGAAGACCCGACCAACTTCCCGAACACCGAGGGGCTCAGCCCCGACACTCCGCGGCCGGAGCTCCGATACCTGCGCCTGCCGTTCCGCTACTAACAGCCCGTCGAACGCGACGAGTATTCCAGACCCCTCAGCCCTCGTTCCGAGAGCGACCATGAAGCTTCAGCTAGTCATTCGAACTGCCATCGCGACGACTGCATTCGCGATCCTTGCCGGGTGCAATTCCGGGTCCGGCAACAAGGGCGGCCTGCCGTCGGGCGGAGCGCTGCTCCGCTCGGTGGAGTACGGGCGTCTGGTCAACATCTACGCCTACCAGCGGATCGATGCGACCCGCGACGACCGTCGCGACACGGTCAATCGCCGTCCGGTGCTGATCGCCAAGGAAGTGGTGATCCGGCCGGACGTCGAGCACCAGAACCTGTTCGACACCTTCGGCAACGCCCGGGTCGATGCGAACTACCGGTTCCTGCCGTTCGACGTCGAGGTGGGGCACGAGGAGGTCGTCATCCTGTGGGACAACCGGATTCCGCCGGAGAAGGCCAAGTTCGACGAGGCGTTTGCTTCGGCGACCAACAACTTGCCGATCATCCCCGGGTCCTACCGGACCCAGGACACCTCGACCGTGCCGATCCCGGTGGTGCCGCGCAACGCGGCGATCTGCCTGAACTTCGACCGCGAGCTCGGGGTGGACACCGCCTTCTTCTCGGCCAACCCGAACGCGGTGCAGGTGCTGGAGTTCATCACCCCGTTGAACTCCACTTCGGCGGCGAACTTCCGCCCGATCCCGGCCCGGGTGTTGGCCAACGGGTCGCGCGTGGTGATCGACACTTCGCTGGTGGGCGGTGAGGCCCAGGGTGGTCGCAACACCGACGGTCTGCCGCCGAGCGGGGACAACCAGACGGCCAACGTGCGCATCGCGTTGCCGACCGTCGGCGTGGTATCGCGGCAGCTCGAGTTCGCGTCCGATCCGATCGCGGCGCTCAACGGCCTGGACTCGCGTGGCGACCAGGCGGTGATCCGCGACTTCCGTTCCGGCAACATCCGCGACCGCGAGGTCGGCGCGCTGGCCGACGTCGAGGCACCGATGGTGGTGACCCACGTGAAGATGGGCATCACCGAGATCGACACCGCGAACCGCATCCTCACGGTCAACAAGCGCAACTACGACTTGGCGATCCGGGGACGCATCCCCTACGTCGACGGCGCGCTGGATGCCGCCACCGGTCTCGCGTCCGGGCCCGCGGTACAGCCGCTCATCACCGCGCTGCGCAGCGGCGACGTGATTTCGCAGGTCGTGCGCGCACCGAGTGGCGAACAGGTCCGCATCCGTGCCGAGGTGGTGATGAACCTGGACGTCGGCAACACCGTCGGCGACCCGGCCTTCGAAGGGCTGGGGATGTATCGCAAGGGCTCCGATCCGACCAAGCCGGCGGATGGTGGCCAGGACACGATCGCCCACCTGAAGGTGACCAAGCTGACCGCGACCGACAGCCAGGGCAACGAGGTTTCGTTCCGGGCCAGCACCCTGCCGCTCGGCGAGGACTGCGAGGTCCGGGTGCACTACTACCACAACGTCGAGTACGCGGTGAAGTACAAGGGCGCGCTCGACAAGGTCAGCGACGCCGGTCGCGTGCACACCTTCCTGTCGATCGATCCGGCGCCCCCGGTGCTCGGCCCGAGTCGGCAGGTGAACATGGGCGAGCTCGTCGACCCGATGGCGGCGATCGCCCTGCGGTTCAGCGAGCCGATGAATCTCGAGACGGTGGAGCCGTTCGAGAACTACATGCTGACCAACGAGACGATCAAGGACGCGCACATCCTGCCCTTGATCACCGAGCCCAAGCCGTTGGCGCTCGCGTTGATCGCCAGCAAGCTGCTCGACCAGGCCGGCGACGGAACCCTGCTGCAGCTGCGGCCGCCGATGGGACACTTCCACGCCAGTGGTGTGGACGAGGAGTATTGGTTCCACATGCTTCTCGGCAATCGGGCGCCGACCGACATGGCCGGCAACCGGGTCGACCTGTTCGATCGCACCCCCGAGCCGATCCAGGCCTTCTCGATCCGCTACAAGCTCAACAAGGACGCGCAGCCCAATGGCGTCGGCTACCGCGTGTTCCGGTTCGCGGCACAGGACGAGGACGGTTCGGCGCCGGGTTCGCAGGACGCGTTCGGCCAGTTCCAGCTGCTCGAGGGCGAGCTGCGCGCACTGCCGGTGACCCGCTTCAGCGCGGTCGCCGACCAGCAGCAGCTGTCGGGGATCACGCGCTTCGAGCGCGGCGAGTGTGACCTCGCCGGCGACCCGAACGCGATGCCGCCACGACCCAACGCCTCGATCGCCCCGTTCCCGGCCGGCGGTATTCCGGGCATCCTCTACCAGTGCCCGTCGTTCGTCGCGGTCCAGACCAACCCGCCGCTCGCGTTCCAGCCGCCGGCCGGTCCGCAGATCGGCGGTGGCGTGTCGGAGCCGCACAACGAGCGCGGATCGCGACTGCAGATGACCTACCGCGAGGACGACTTCGGTCTGGCCTACCGGGACCAGTCGCGCTACCTGCTCGACGTCGAGCAGATGCACTGGGCACCGTTCAACGACAGCGAGGTGCGGTTCGACGTGTTCGACCGCTACACGCTGCGCATGGCGCACTGCGACAAGCGGCCCGACCTGACCTTCATCGAAGCCGGCGGGTTCTGCGTGCACGATTGCTTCTCTGGGCGCAGCGGCCTGAACGTCACGTTCGACGCCAACGTCCTGCGCGGCACCGGCTACGGCACAGTCGTCAAGGACAAGGTCTACGAGATCAACCCGAACGACGCGTTCCGCGCCACCACCGGAACCAAGTTCGTGCCCTACCCGCAGTTCGAGCGCAACTACACCTGGCGTGATCCGCGGCTGGTCACGTGGGATCGCAACACGGACAGCGCGGTCGGTTTCGGCGGTGCTCAGCAGCCTGCGGCCCAGGCGCAGGTGCGCGACACCACCGCAAGTGCGTCCTCGCCGTACGTGCCGAACAAGCCGGAGAACAACCCGCCGGCGCGTGGCTTCGCGACGCTGCACCTGAACACCGAGTTCACGATGGACTACGGTGACTTCCACGGCTTCCGCACCCGCGACCACGACCCGATCGCGTTGCCGCTGTTGCTCGACTTCAGCGTGTTCCCGGACGGGCCGGCCAATGGTGGGTTCGCCAGCGGCGTCAACCAGATGCACATCGCCTACGTCGGGCCGTGCTGGACCCCGATCAGCCCAGGTGGCTACTACTCGGGGACCACTCTGCCGGGCTGCGGCGGGATTCCGTGGCCGGAGATGCGCGCCCACGCTTCGGGCGGTATCGACCAGATCTCCAACCAGGACATCCTGGTCGAGCCCGAGGTCACGGCGAACGCGCAGAACTCGGTGATCAAGGATTTGTTCTGGGGCGACCCGACCAAGGGGCTGTGGTTGGCTCCGCCGACCGACGACCACGTGCACTGGGCGCAGGCCGACTTCGTGCGGCGCGTGTCGATGGTGACCTACGGCTTCTGGGACACGCTGCGGCCGAACGCGCACGACTTCAACAACGTGCGCAACCCGCTGCCCGCGACGGTGTCCTGGCCGGGCCGTGCAAACACCAACGGCATTCCGAACCTCAGCGCAGCCGGCACCGGGATCAAGGACTTGGTGACCTTGATGGATCCGCCGATCAGCTCGCAGCCGGTCGGCACCTCGGTGGTGGTGGAGTACCGCGGGGCGGACACCTTCGGCAACAGCGCCACGGTGTTCAACCAGTCGGATGACTTCAACACGACGCTGAACTGGTCGTCGATCCAGGTGGTGCAGAACCGCGGCAACCTGCTGAACCCGTTCTACTCGTGCGAGGCCTACCGCTACGCGATGCCGAACGAGTTCGACACCACGACGACCTACCAGACCGCGCACACCGCGAATTTCCCCGCCGGCGCGCGGGTCGTGGCGACCGGCCTCACGCAGTACGTCGAGGAGAGTGCGCTGGATCAGATCCGCCGGCCGCAGGACAGCCTGCTGCCGCGCTACATGAACTTCCGCATCGTGATGGAGAACAACCTCCAGGCCAATCCGCCGATCTCCCCGGTGCTGAAGAGCTTCGCGATCGCCTACCGGGTCGCGAAAGACCAGTAGAGCGGGGGGCGTCGAGCCCGATCGCGTCGCGGGCGCGGAGTTGCCGAGGCACTCCGCGCCCGCGACGCGTACCGGCGCATCCGGCTCGGCCGCAAAAAAGCCCTGATGGGGGCTCGTGCTGCGACTCCGGAGTTTCGACAATCCGTATTCGACGGAGATGCGATGCCGCGCAGCCTGATCGCCCTGGCCCTGTCGATGTGCGCCTGTTCCCATCAGGCGACTCAGCCCCTGCACGTGGTCTCGGCGTTTCCCTCGGTCGCGGAAATCTCGTCGGGGTGGGGGACGGTGGAGCGACCGATTCCGCTCTACCTCAACAGCCCCGTCAAGGTGCAGTTCTCCGAGCCGGTCAATCCGCGCTCGGTCACCACCGACACCGTGCGGATGGTGAAGGTCACCGCGACCGAACGCGTGCGGGTGCGCATGGCCCGGCTGGTCGTGCAAACGCGCACCGTAGTGCTGCACCCCGAGGTCCCGGTGACAGCGGATCTCGACGATGGCAGCTTTCAGCCGGACCAGCTGTACTGCCTCGAGGTCGAGGGCTATCCGCTGACCAACACCGTACGCTCGACCACCGGCGTCGGTCTCGGCGCGCGCTACCTGCGCTACTACAGGGCGGTGCCGATCGAGCACGCGGACCCGGGGCCGTTGCTGGGGGCTGCCCCGTCGGAGCCGTTCCGACTCGCCGCCAGCGCGCTGCGCATCGCGGCGGAGAGCGGTGCAATCCGGATGCAGTTCACCCTTGCCGTCGACCCGCGGTCGGTTTCCCCCGAGAGCTTCGCGGTGTACGTCGACGGCAACCGTCGGCTGCCAGTGGAGAGCGTGCAGATCCACGCCGCGTCGCGCTTGATTTCGGTCGCCCCCTCCGAGGCCGATCCGATGCAGCCCACCATGCGGATGTCCGATCCGGGTTCGCTGCTCGAGCTGCGCGTCGGCGAGCTGGGGGCCCTGCGTCCAGGGCGGCCGTTTTGGGTGCACCTGCGGCCCCCGGCCGCTGCCGGCATGGCGCCGCGATGGGTTCGAGACTACCGCGGGCGACAGATCGAAGGCGAGGGCTGGCTGTCGGGCGTGATCTCCCACGGCAACCACATCGAGCTGCTGCGGATCCAGCCTCGACGGCAGGGCGGTGAACCCGTCTCCGAGCCGATCTCCCGCAACCCGGCGCTGCTCGGCTTCGAGTACTCCGGCCACCGCATCCAGGTCCTGTCGCGCGAGGAGACCGGCAACGGCGAGTTGGGGCCATTCCATCCCGAGCAGTCCACGATGCTGCGGCCCAACGGCGTGATGCAGTGTGCCGACGGTAGCTACCGGACCGTCGGGCGGACGTTCTCCTTCACCTCGATCCACATCCCGCGAGGGGTGACGGTGTCGATCAGCTCCGCGGACAGCATCGAGATTCGATCGTGTGGCCACATCCGGATCGACGGGGAGCTGGTGTTGATGACGCCGCGGTCGGCGCGGCCGAGCGGTCAGGAAACGACCTCGAGTTCGTCGTACCGCCACCGGCTGGGCCGCGAAGGTTTCGGCTGTCGGCTGCTTGCCGCGGGTGACATAGCCATCGTCGGAGCGGTCCGCCACGTCCTGGTGGAGGACCCGCAGAGTTCACCGTGTACCTTCGCGGCGCGTTCGCTGCTGATCGAAGGCTCGATTCCGCGGCAGAGCGTGTTGGCCGCCCAGGTGCGCGGTGTGGTGCGCGGCGCTTGGTTCACCGACGCGCTGCAGATGACGCCGGGTCTGCGGCCGGCGGGTCGGCGCGAGATCGCCGAGGCGTGGACCCCGTGGCAGCCGTTGCCGCGCGACTACGCGGGGTCGGTGGGGGCGCGAGCCGACGGTGTGTCGGGCGATGTCGAGGTGTACCTGCAGGTCGCCCCGCCGGACCCGGCCGATCCCAGCTTGCCGTACCTCGATCCGTCGGGTCGGAACGAGCCCATACGCTTGCCCTTGCGCCGACCACTGCCGGTCGGTGCGCAGTACCACGCCCGGTTCTTGCTCCGCGCCAAGGTGCTCGGGGGCAAGCCGCTGCCGTCGCTCGAGGCTCTCGTCGTGCTCGGTGACTGACATGGAGGCGCGGTCGCCCACGATGGGTACTGCACAATCGTTGACGCTCGACCGTGGCGGCTCTACGATGCGTCCGCGGGCTCGGCTGGTCGGTCAGCGTCGAGTCGTCGCGGTTCGCTCCGAAATCCCACCCAGGGCGGGTTCGACCGTTGTGGTGGTCCACAGGGAGGCCCAGCGTGGTTCGCTGGTCAAACGACAGTTCGGTAGTCAGCCATGAACCGGACGTTCTGGCTCGTGATGGCGTGCGTGTTCGGGGCTTGCCTCGGCTCGTTCCTCAACGTGGTCATCTATCGGGTGCCCCGCCGCACGTTCCTGTCCGGCGGGAGTCGGAGCCATTGTCCGGGCTGCGACGCGCCGATCGCCTGGTTCGACAACCTGCCGCTGCTGAGCTGGTTGGTGCTGCTGCGCGGGCGGGCGCGCTGCTGTGGCGCACGGATCAGCGCGCGCTATCCGCTGGTCGAAGCGCTCACCGCGCTGCTGATCGGTTGGGTGTTCTGCACCTCGGAGGTCGGCCAGCTTCTGCCGCAGCTGCCCACCGGGCCGCAGTGGGCGGTGCTCGCCTTCCACGTGTACTTCGTCGCGGTGCTGGTGGCCTGCACCTTCATCGACATCGACCATCGGATCCTTCCCGACGTGCTGACCAAGCCGACCATGGTGATCGGCGTGGTCGGATCGGCACTGGTTCCCCAGCTCGCGGCGGGGAGCTTCGTCGCCAATCCCGACTGGATGGACGGTGCCGCCTACAGCCTGGTCGGGTTACTCGCCGGACTGGTGCTGACCTACCTGATCCGCGACCTGGCGGGACGCGTGTTCCGCACCGACGAAGCGATGGGGCTGGGCGACGTCAAGTTCATGGGCGCGATCGGCGCGTTCCTGGGCTGGGATGGCGCGGTGTTGTCCTTCTTCCTCGGCGCCTTGCTCGGCTCGGTGTACGGCGGCGTCCACCAGATCGTGACCAAGGAGGCGCGGATCTTCTTCGGCCCGTTCCTCGCCGCGGGGGCGCTCATCGGTCTGCGCTACAAGGCCCCGATCGTGCACTTCATCTTCGTGGAGTGGCCCGCGTGGCAGCAGCGCGTCGCCCCGTCACCGTGGGTGCTCGGTGCCGTTGCGGTGGCGGTCGCGGCGTTGCTGGTGATGGTGGTGCGGCGGGGCCGCAACCGCTCCTGATCAGCCGGCGTGGCGGGGACCCACGGCGATCACCCATTGGCGACGACCTGTCGCGGGCCCTCGCACGCCCCGTCCACTCCCTCTCACTCGATGCGACACGACTGAGCTCGTGGCGTGGCATTCGAACCACATTGACCCTCTTCCCACAACCGTGACCTACCCAACCTGGAGGAAACCATGATGCACTCGACTTCCACCTTGTTCCTCGGCCTGTGCCTGCTCGTGATGCCGAGCTGCACCGCGAAGTACCAACAGATGCTCCGCGAGCGGGACGACCGCATCCGTGAGCTCTACGCGCAGAATTCCGAGCTCGGGGCGACCAACAAGGACCTCGAGTCGCGTGAGAAGGGAGCGCGGCAGCGGATCGCCAGCCTCGAGGAGCGGCTCAAGGCGAAGCCAGCGAACGGCACGTCCAAGCTCGACGCGTTGAAGGCCGAGCTGCCCGGCGTCGACGTGCGAGTGCACGACAACCGGTTGACCATGGGGATCAACAACAAGGTGACCTTCAACTCGGGCAGCACGTCGCTCAAGTCGACGGCGAACTCCGTTCTGAAGAGCGTCGCCAAGGTGCTGAAGCGCGACTTCGCCGGGCGCCGGATCATCGTCGAGGGCCACACCGACAGCGACCCGGTGCGCAAGTCGAAGAACCGGTTCCGCGACAACCGACACCTCTCGCTCGAGCGTGCCGATGCGGTAGCCCGGTACCTGGTCGGTTCGTGCGGTGTCGCACCGGCGAGCATCGTGGTCGCTGGCTACGGTCAGCACATGCCGCGCTCGACGAAAGCCGAGAGCCGGCGCGTCGAGATCGTGGTTGCGGATCGGCTCTGAGCCAGTCCGCCCGGGAGCGGATCGGCTCCGGCATGTCCGAGAGCCCCAATTCGTGCGGCTCGAGCTGCCGCGAAGCGAGCCGCTGCTCCAAGCCCCGGAGCGCGCGCCCAGGGCGTAGTGTCTCAGGCAGCCGGTGCACGAGCCCTGGTGGGAACCTCCGGGGCCGTGCGGGCTCGCGCCGAGCCCTTGCGTGGGTTTCGCGCGCGGGCCGGGCAAGCGTGGCATTGCGGGCATGCCGGCTGTTCCGCTTGCCGGCAGGACAGGTTGCCTTCGTCGTCGATCTGCGGCCGGCGGGGTTCGCCACGCCCGTGGGGTGCGGACAGCCTTGTGCAGGGCGGTGGAACGATTAATGTCTGCCGTGCTTGCCCTTCGTCCCCTTCTTCGGTCGCGCGCCCTTCGCGGTGCTCCACCGGTCCCGACCCCAGCCCAGATCCGATGTCCCACAAGCCCAGCGAAGTCCGCAATGTCGCCCTGTTCGGTCACGGTGGAACCGGCAAGACGGCGATCATCGACGCGATCGCGTACGCGGCCAAGATCACCAGTCGGCACGGTGATTCGGCGCACGGGACCAGCATCAGCAATTCGGAACCCGAGGAGAAGGAACGCCGCCAGACGCTGACCTCGCACCTGTTCCAGCTGCCGGTCGAGGGGATCGCGCTGAACATCATCGACACGCCCGGGCACGCCGACTTCCAGGCCGATGCGATCTCCGCCATGCAGGTGGTCGAGACCGGGATCCTGTGCGTGAGTGCGACCGGGGGAGTGACCTTCCACGCGCGTTCGCTGTGGAAGGCGGCCGAGCGCGCCAAGCTGGGTCGGGCGATCGTCGTCACGCACCCCGATGGCGAGAATGCGAACTTCGAGGAGACGCTGGCGGACCTGCAGTCGATCTTCGGCAACGTCGTCGTGCCGATGACCTACCCCGATGGCGATGGCGCGGCGTTCACCGCCATCCACGACGTGCAGCAGGGTCAGGGGCCGATGGCCGCAACCTACCGCGAGCAGCTCGAGGAACGGGTCGCCGAGTCCAACGACGCCCTGCTCGAGTCGTACTTGGAGACGGGTGAGATCTCGGAGAAGGACCTCGACGAAAACTTCCCGCGGGCGATCGCCAAGGGAACTCTGGTGCCGCTGTTCACCGTGTGCCCGCCGAAGGAGAAGGGGCTCAACAAGCTGCTGCATCTGATCAAGCAGGACCTGCCGTCGCCCGAGAGCTACGGTGCTCGGCCAGCCGCGAAGGGGGACTCCGACCAGTTCTCCGAGCTCGTCGAATGCACGGTCGACGGACCGTTCCTAGCGCAGGTGTTCAAGGTCGTGATCGACAAGCACGTCGGTCGGATCGCCTTCATGCGCTGCATGCGCGGCAAGCTGAGCGCCGAACAGCACCCACTCCACGTGCGACTCGGCAAGCCCGAGAAGATCGGTGGATTGCTGGGGCTCAAGGGCGAGAAGTCCGAACCGACCCAAGAGGTCGTCGCCGGGGACCTGTTCGCTCTGACCAAAGTCGAGGACCTGCGGATGTGGGACTGCCTCGCCGACGAGCATGCTGCGCTGCACATGCCGAAGCCAGCCTACCCCGCGTCGACGTTCGCCCTGGCAGTCACCCCGGCGAGCCGCGGCGACGAGCAGAAGATCGCCGACGGTCTGGATCGGCTGTGCGCCGAAGACCCGACGTTCAGCAGCCGGCGCCACCCCGAGACCGCCGAGCTGCTGGTCTCCGGGTTGAGTCCCTTGCACCTCGAGATTCAGCTGGCGCGGTTGCTACGACGGTTCGGCGTGGGGACGGAGACCAGCATGCCGCGGATTCCGTACCGCGAGACGATTTCCGTTCCCGCGGACGGACACCACCGGCACAAGAAGCAGTCCGGCGGTCGCGGTCAGTTCGCCGAGGTCTACATGCGCGTGCTGCCGCGTGAGCGGGGTGCGGGGTTCGAGTTCGTCGATTCGGTGGTCGGCGGCGCGATCCCGCGCAACTTCATCCCCGAAGTGGAGAAAGGGGTGCGGAAGTTCCTCTCGACCGGTGCGATCGCGGGCTTCCCGGTGGTCGACTGCGCGGCCGAACTCTACGACGGCAAGTTCCATCCGGTCGATTCGGATCAGCTGTCGTTCCAGTTGGCGGGACAGCGCGGATTCCACGATGGGTTCGTGAAGGCCAAGCCGGTGCTGTTGGAGCCGATCATGGACGTCGAGATCATGGTGCCGGAGCGCTTCACCGGTGACGTCGCCGGCAACCTGTCGAGCCTGCGTGGCCGCATGTCGGGCATGGAAGCGACCGAGGGCATCCAGCACATCACGGCACAGGTGCCGCTCAAGGAGATGCAGGACTACTCCACTCTGCTGCGGTCGATCACCGCGGGCGAGGGCACGTTCCACATGGAGATGTCGCACTACGAGCCGGTGCCGGGCAACCTGCAGGCGGAGATCGTGAAGGCGCACCAGAAAGAGCACGAGGAGCACTGATCCGCGCCCGGCGGCCAGGCGCTCGTTAGGCGCAGACTCCCAACGGGCCTTCGCCCCAGCCCGACGAGCGGTGTCGGATAGCATCTCTTGCTCCGGGCTCGAACGAGGTCGCAGCGGCTTACGCCCGGCGCCCTTCAATGCCCGCATCTCGCGGTTTCGGCTCTCTGCTTGTCGGAGACCTCGACACTCCACGTCAACTCGCGCCACGTTCGCGTGGCCTCGCTCACGCCATGTCGTTCGCCGATTGGCCTCGCGTCTGTTCTCGTGGGAGGGGGTAGTTCTGCTCGTCTCGACCGAAACTTGACTCAAGTGCCCCAGCGTCGCCGGGCCTAGGCCTCTAGCCGTCACTTCGCACCTGCCGGCGGCACCAACCCAGCGGACTCCGGCACCTGCAGCCACGGTTCGTCGAGCCCGAACTGGGTTTCGACGACAGGGCTCACCGCCGACGAGAACATGCTCGATGAGCCGTCGGCGCCGCATGCGCGGTCGAAGCTCGAGCTGGGCACCCGTCGATCGAACGGACTCAGGGCGGCGTGCCCCGACGCAGTCGCGGCGCCCCCGCGGCGGTCTGATCTCGGTGCAAGGCGCGGAACTCGCGTTGCCAGTGCGGCTTCGCTGACCGGTCCGCGCTCCGTCGCCCCGCACCTGTGGGCGTGGCGCACCGGCCGGTTGCGCGGCTGGGTGCTCCCCAGGCCGCCGCATGGTGGGCACGGAGCGCGCGGCGGATCGGCTCAATCTCCCCCGTCGATCGGGTCGATAGCGACGCCGGATGCGGTGTCATCGCTCAGCCGGCACCCGGCTGTCCTGCCACCGTGTCTCGACCCGACTGATGCGGCCCGTCCCACCGGAGAACTTGCCGCCCGCCGCCCACCGAGCACCGACACGAGCACAAGGAGCAGCAGCCAATGGTTTCGATGGAAGAACTCCTGACGATCATGGTCCAGCGGGGCGGGTCGGACCTGCACATCTCGGTGGGCGCGCCACCGAAGATTCGCGTCGACGGCAAGCTGTACGACACCGAGCATCAGGTCTTGCGCCCCGAGGTGTGCAAGAAGCTGGTCTACTCGGTCCTGACTCCTGACCAGGTCGCCAAGTTCGAGAAGCAGAAGGAGCTCGACTTCTCGTTCGGAGTCACCAACCTGGGGCGCTTCCGGACCAACGCGTTCATGCAGCGGGGGACGATCGCCGCGGTGCTGCGCGTGATCCCGTTCGAAGTGCACACCTTCGATCAGCTCGGGCTACCCACGGCGGTTTGCGAGCAGATCTGCAACCTGAAGAAGGGTCTGGTGCTGTGCACCGGGTCCACCGGTTCGGGCAAGTCGACCACGCTCGCGGCGATGATCGACTACATCAACGAGCGGCGCCAGGGCCACATCGTGACGATCGAGGACCCGATCGAGTTCTTGCACAAGAACAAGAACTGCCTGGTGAACCAGCGCGAGGTCGGTGGTGATACCGATGGGTTCTCGGTCGCCCTCCGGTCGGTGCTGCGCCAGGACCCGGACGTGGTGCTGATCGGCGAGATGCGCGACCTGGAGACCATCGAGGCGGCGCTGACGCTCGCCGAGACCGGGCACCTCACGTTCGCCACGCTGCACACCTCGGACACGGTGCAAACGATCAACCGAATCGTCGACGTGTTCCCGTCGCATCAGCAGCAGCAGATCCGCACCATGCTGTCGTTCACCCTGCAGGCCGTGATGTGCCAGCAGCTGGTGCCCAAGACCCAGGGCAAGGGTCGTGCGCTGGCCGCCGAGGTGATGATCGTCAACCCGGCGATCCGGGCGCTGATGCGCGACAACAAGTCGCACCAGCTCACGTCGATCATCCAGACCAGCAGCGCGATCGGGATGAAGACCATGAACCAGTCGGTCTACGAGCTCTACCGCGCGAGCCTGATCACCTACGAGGATGCGTTGCAGCACGCGACCGACCCGGCGGAGCTACAGCGCCTGCTGCAGCGCACCGGTCCATCGAACGCGGTGGGTTCGGGGGGTAGCAGGCGCGGCCGATGATCCAGTTCGCCAAGAAGGTCCGCAGCATCCTGGTCAAGACCGGGAAACTGTCGGATAGCGACGCGGATGCGCTGCTCGAGGAAGCGCTGCGCACCCAGACGTCGCTGACCGACCTGCTGACCAAGAAGGGCGTCCTCTCCGAGGACGAACTCGTGGCATTGATCGGCCGGGCTGCGAACATCCCGCCGATCAGCCTCGGGCGGTTGAAGCACAATCCGGACGTGTTGGAGAGCGTCCCGGTCGATGTGGCCCGCGATTACCACATCTTCCCGATCGATCGGATCGGCAACATCCTGACGATCGCGATCGCCAACCCGTTCGACGTCCTCAAGCTGGACGACATTCGCATCATCACCGGTTGCCAACTGCGGCCGGTGATCAGCACGGTCGAATCGATCGACCGGATGATCGGTCAAGGCTACCGATCCGACGAGGAGTCGGTCGGCGACATCCTGAACTCGTTCGACGACGTCGACCTCGAGCTGAAGGACGCCTCTGATACGGGTGACGACGGCATGGACCTGTCGGCGATCAGCGACGAGGCGTCGCCGGTCGTCAAGATGGTCAACAAGATCATCGTCGATGCGGTCCAGTCGGGAGTGAGCGATATCCACATCGAGCCGTTCGAGAAGCGCGTCTTGGTGCGCTACCGCAAGGACGGCCGGATGAACGAGGTGATGGCGCTGCCCAAGCGGATGCAGAACAGCGTCACGTCGCGCATCAAGATCATGTCCAAGCTTGACATCGCCGAGCGAAACCGTCCTCAGGACGGCAAGTTCCAGATGAAGCTGGGCAACAAGGCGATCGACTTCCGCGTGTCGATCCTGCCGGTGGTGTGGGGCGAGAAGACCGTGTTTCGTATCCTCGATTCCACCAACCTGGCGGGGGACATCCGCACGTTGGGCTTCGAGCAGAAGTGCCTCGACGACTACCTGTGGGCCTGCTCCGCGCCCTACGGGATGATCCTCGTGACGGGTCCTACCGGGTCGGGTAAGTCGACGACTCTTTATTCGGCGGTGCGGCACATCGCCGACCCTGAGATCAACCTGGTCACCGTCGAGGACCCGGTCGAGTACACCCTCGAGGGCATCAACCAAGTCCCGGTCAATCCCAAGCGCGGTTTGACGTTTGCGGGTGCGCTGCGCTCGATCCTGCGTCAGGACCCCGACGTGGTGCTGCTGGGCGAAATCCGCGACAAGGAGACCCTGGAGATCGCGGTGAAGGCCGCACTCACCGGTCACTTGGTGTTGAGCACCCTGCACACCAACGACGCGCCGTCGACCATCACCCGAATGATCGACATGGGCATGGACCCGTTCATGGTGTCCAGCTCGACGCTGTTGATCTGTGCGCAACGTCTCGGGCGCACGCTGTGCGCGCACTGCAAGAAGCCGACTGATGCCAACGAGGAAGCGCTGTTGCGGGTCGGCTTCACCAAGGAGCAGATGAGCGCCGAGGACTTCGGTGTCTACGACGCGGTCGGGTGCAGTCGGTGTACCAACGGCTACAAGGGGCGATTCGCGATCCTCGAGACGATGCGCATGACGGAGTCCATCCGGCGCATGGTGGTCGAGCGCGCGCACCTCGCCGACATCAAGAAGAAGGCGATCGAAGAGGGCATGATCACTCTGCGGATCGCGGGGCTGGCGAACGTTGCGCGCGGCAAGACCAGCATCCAGGAAGTTCTGCGGGTGACGATGGAGGACTGATCCGGCGCGACTGACGCGACGGGGGGAACAAAGCACGATGGCAACTACCTTCAAGTACTCGGCAAAGGACATGTCCGGCAAGACCGTCAAGGGGACGGTCAAGGCCGCCAGCCAGGACGAAGCGCTCGCGGATCTGAAGCGCCGCCGACTGACACCGGTCGACATCAAGGCGAGCGGCGGTTTGTTGGGTGGTCGTGGCGGCGGCGGCAAGCGGAAGGCGACCCGATCGAGCTGCAAGAAGGGCGAGGTCGAAGTCTTCACTCGACAGCTATCCACCATGCTCGGCGCGGGTATCCCGATGCTCGAGGCATTGGAGATCCTGGCGGACCAGGCGGAGAGCCCCGGCTTCACCTTCTGCCTCAGTCGCGTGGTGGAGGACATCCGCTCGGGCGCCGACTTGTCACGGGCACTGGGTGAGCATCCCCGGGTGTTCTCCGACATCTACGTCAACATGATCAAGGCCGGTGAGGTGTCCGGTCAGATCGATGTCATCCTGACGCGACTCGCCGACTATCTCGAAGCTGCGGCCCACCTGCGCAGCGAGATCAAGTCGGCGATGACCTACCCGGTCGTGTCGCTGTTCCTGGTCATCGGTATCGCCGGATTCCTGATGATCGGCATCGTGCCGAGCTTCAAGGAAGTGTTCGCGTCGCTCGACGTGAAGCTGCCGTGGCTCACCGTGCAGACGATGGACACCGCGTTCTTCATGCGCGACTACTGGTACATGATGATCGGGGCTGCGGTTGGCGCGTACTTCGCGTTCAACATGTGGACCAAGACCCCCCGCGGGCAGTTCCTGTGGGACGCGATCAAGCTGCGCTTGCCGGTGTTCGGCAAGCTGATGCGCAAGGTGGCGTTGTCCCGCTTCTCGCGTACCTTCGCGACTCTGGTGAAGAGTGGTGTGCCGATCCTCGGCGCGATGGAGATCGTGTCGCAGACCGCGGGCAACAAGGTGATCTCCGGCGTAGTGGACCGCGCGCGCGAGAGCGTCAAGCAGGGCGATACGCTGATGGACCCGTTCTCGCAGTCCAAGGTGTTCCCGCCGATGGTGACCAAAATGATCGGCATCGGTGAGCGAAGCGGTGCGCTCGATCAGTTGCTCGAGAAGATCGCGGAGTTCTATGACCAGCAGGTGGAAGCCGAGGTCAAGGGACTGACCTCGCTGATCGAGCCGATCATGATCGCGCTCATGGGCTTCATCGTGGGTGGCATCGTGCTCGCGGTGTTCCTGCCGATCTTCGAGCTGCAGAAGAAGCTGTCCACCAGCTGAACGGGACATCCGAACATGAACGACTTGACGAGGCGAGTTCTCGGCTACGGCGCCGGCGCCCTGGTGGTCGGCGGGCTCGTGTATGCCGGCTTCCTGCACCGCGGACAGGCCGACGCTGCGACGCTGCTCGGTTCCGTGGAAGTGCATCTGCGGCTGGCGGCTTCGATGCCGGAGAAGACCACCGATGGCGGGGTCAATGCAGTGCGCAGGAAGCTGCTGGGGCAGGCGCGCGAGTTTCTCGAAGCCGCGCGGCTCGACGACCCCGAGCTGTTCCTCGGTTTCGAGTTCGCCGGCTGGCTGAGCGCGCTCGACGGCGACTTCAAGACCGCGGCAGCGATGTACCGTCGCGCGCAGAGTGGCAAGGGGGCGACTCCGCAGTCCGCCGAGGCGGACCTGCTGAACGAGGTTCGGATGCTGCGTGCCGCCGCGCTTCCGGAGCAGGCGTTGCAGGTGTTGGCGAAGCGGCTGGTGTCGCCGGAGAACGCTGCAGCGTCTCGAATCGAGACCATGTTGGCGCACGCGCAAGCCGGCCGGGCGGATGCCGCGGCGGCGGTGGCCAGTGAAGTGATCGAGACCGTCAAGAAGCCGATGCCACTGATCGAAGCAGCGGCCTTGCTCGAGTCGCAGGGCAAGCTCGCCGCTGCGACCGCCGGGTATCAACGCGCCGCCGCGTCGGATGCGGTGGCCAACTACTTCGTGGCCCGACTCAAGATGCGGGCTGGCGAACTCGATACCTCGTTCGACCTGTTGAAGCGTGCTGTTGTGGCAGATGGACAGAAGGTGCGTGCGCTGCTCGATCGCGAGCGCGACGCCTGGAAGCCGGTTCGAGACGACAGTCGTTTCAAGAGCATCGTTGCGCCGGTCGGTGCCCCTGCCCAACCCGGGCGGTGACCGTCGGCACTAGGGAAGAGGAGCGTTCGCTCCACAGTCAGGCTGTTTAGGAGAACCAATGTCCAATCGGGAGAAGGGCTTTACCCTCATCGAGCTGATGATCGTGGTTGCGATCATCGCCATCATCGCGTCCATCGCAATTCCGAACCTGTTGAGCGCGCGTCTCAACGCCAACGAGTCCGCTGCCATCGCGACGCTGAAGAACATCTCGTCGTCGCAGGCGCAGTGCCAGGCCTCGGGCGCGATCGATGCGAACACGAACGGCGCGGGCGAGTACGGCTACTTCGCCGAGCTCGCGGGCGGCGTCGGCGTGCGCAACAGCACCGGTAGCGCGAGCACCGACCGCCTGTCGCCGCCGGTTCTGTCCGGCGCATTCGCCAACGTCACCAACACCTCCGGTATCACCGGTGGCGTCGTCACCCGCTCGGGCTACATCTTCCAGATGTACCTCCCGAGCTCGAACGGCACCGGCGTGCCGGAAGCCAACACCGGTGGTGTCGGCACGGCGCCGGACGCGACCCAGTCCGAGGTTCTGTGGTGCTGCTACGCTTGGCCGGCCAGCTACGGCAACTCCGGCAAGCGCTCGTTCTTCGTGAACCAAGCGGGCGACGTGCTCGCCTCCAAGAACGTCGGCCAGCGCTACAGCGGCAACAGCAAGGTCCCGGCGTACACCGCCGCGTTCCTGCTCGGCGCCGGCAGCCGCATGGCGAGCACCGTGGCCGCCAACACGTCCGGCCAGGACAACCAGGTCTGGATCGTCGTCAACTAGCACGCACGGTTCAGCAGGACAGGAGGCCTTCGGGGGGTTGCCCCCGGAGGCCTCTGTGCGTTTCGGGCGGACTCGTTCGGTGGCGGCCGCCGGCCTGGCTCAATCCAGCGACCGGAAGTGCCGATAGCTAGGGGGTATGACCGCTCCTGACGCCCTGGGAACGCGCTCACCCGCGGTGGAGCAGGCCGATCTCGCCGCGCTGATGCAGGCTGGCGATCGGCCCGCGCCGCGGGCCGTCGCACCGCGCACCGAAGCCAAGCGGCGGGTCACCGGCCTCACCATCGTGGTTCCGGCCAAGAACGAGTCCGCCGGGCTCGGTGCGTTGCTCGCCGAGCTCGAGACGGTGCTCGGCAGCTGTGGCGTCGCACAACACGAGGTGCTGGTGATCGATGACGGATCCAGTGACCGCACCCCCGAGATCGCCGCGGCGGCGGGGGCGCGCGTGATCAGTCACCCGGAGTCCTTGGGCAACGGGGCGGCGGTCAAGCGCGGGATCCGCGAGGCGCGACTCGGATGGGTGTTGCTGCTCGACGGCGATGGCCAGCACCCGCCGGAGGCGATCCCCGAGATGTTGGCGCTCGCGGAACGCTACGACATGGTCGTGGGTTCGCGCGGTGGTGCCGGTGGTGCGACGCACCGCAACCTCGCCAACCGGCTGTACAACGCGCTCGCCAGCTACGTCACCAACCGGCCGATCCCCGACCTCACCAGTGGCTTCCGGCTGATGCGCGCCGACGTGGTCAAGGGGTTCTGCTACCTGTTGCCGAACACCTTCAGCTACCCGACCACCATTACCCTGGCGATGCTGCGGGTCGGCTACTCGGTGGCCTTCCTGCCGATCCGAGTTCGGCCGCGGCAGGGACGCAGCCACATCCGGCTGCTGCGCGACGGCAGCCGCTTCCTGCTCATCATCATGCGCATCGCGGTGTTCTTCGCGCCGCTGCGCGTGTTCGTGCCGCTCGCCGCGCTGCTGTTCGCGCTCGGCGTGTGTTGGTACGCCTACACGTTCGCGACCGGGGCTCGCTTCACCAACATGGGGTTGCTGCTGTTCACCCAGGCGACGGTGGTGTTCGCGCTGGGGCTGATCTCGGAGCAAGTCGCCGCACTGCGCTTCCAGCGCACCGACCCGGAGCCGCACCCGTGACCACGACCCAGCGCGCTGCCAAGGTGCTGGTGTTCGGCTGTTGGGATCGCGGCTGTGGCTATCCACGCAGCGACGCGCTGCTCGAGGCCATGCGTCGCCGCGGAGTGGTGGTCCACGAGTGCCACTTCACGATGCCGTACCGCGGACCGGAGAAGCGGCGGCTGTTGCGCCGGCCGCACCTTTGGCCCGGGTACCTGTTGAGCAAGCTGCGCGTGCGCCGCGGCGCGGCGCGGATGCTGCGCCGGGCGATCGCCGAGTTCCGACCCGACATCGTGTTGGTGCCGTATCCCGGGTACTTCACTGTGCACTGGGCGCGCGCGGTGTGGAAGGGACCGTTGGTGCTCGATCTGTTCCTGTCGGCTTACGACACGGCGATCATCGACCGGCACTACTTCCCCCCGGGTTCGCTGATGGCGCGGTTCATGCTCCGCTTGGACCGACGCGCCTGTGCCGCCGCGGACCGGGTGCTGGTCGACACGCCGAACAACGTCGAGTTCGTCGCCGGCATGGTGCCGGACGGAGCCGACTCCGTGCGTTGGGTCCCGGTGTCCGACCCGCATGAGCCGAACCCACCGGCTCCCTACGCCCCGCCTGCGGCCGGGCAGCGGATGGAAGTGCTGTTCTTCGGCACCGGGGTACCGCTGCACGGACTGTTCCACTTGATCGAGGCGATGCACACCTGTGAACGCGTTCGGCTGACGTTGTTCGGCGGCTCGTTCGAGGACCGCTGCCGCGCTCGGCTGGTGCCGCCACAACGGCTGCGTCGGCTCGACGAGTTCGCACCGGAACGGGAGATCCGCCGACACCTCGGCAGCACGCACCTGGTCGCAGGGGTGTTCGGCACGTCGCCGAAGACCTCGCGCGTGGTGCCGTTCAAGGTGATGCTCGCGCTCGCCACGGGTCGTCCGGTGATCACCGCGGACACCCCGGCGATCCGCACCTTCCTGCGTTCCGACGAGTTCATCGCGGTGCCGCCCGGAGATGCGGCTGCGCTCTCCGCCACTCTGCAGGGGCTGGTCGACCAACCCGGGCGGCTCGCTCAGGTGGCAGAGGCCGGACACCGGGCCTACCAGCGTTGTTTCTCCCTCGAGGTGGTGGGGCAGCGGCTGCTCGATGTGTTCGCCGAACTGGGTGTGGCGCATGCGCCGGCTGCGCAACAGCTCCCGGTTGCGGCGCTGTCCGCAAGCTCGACGCCAGAGTCGCTGGGCTCGGCGTGAGCGACGATCGCGCATGGTGGCGCCGGCACGCGGCGGTGCTCGCGGTGGTGCTGGCGACGTTCTGCGCGTTCGGCCTCGGGTTGGGCGGCGAGTTCGTCTACGACGACGTGCACTCGGTGCGCGACAATCGCGCCCTCACCAGTCTGGCGAACATCCCGCGGTTCTTCGTCGACGTCGGGCTGTTCAGCTCGCTCGACTGCCGCCTGTACCGCCCGGTGCTGTTGTCCACCTACGCGTTCGACGCGGTGTTCGGCGGCATGCAGCCGTGGCCGTTCAAGCTGACCAATCTGCTTCTGCACACCACCGCAGCGCTGCTGCTGCTGTCGCTGGCGCGTGGACTCGGAGCGCGCCGCGGTGCGGCACTGGCTGCCTGTCTGGTCTTCGCGGTGCACCCGTTGGCGTCGGAGGCGGTCAACACCGTCTCCGGACGCAGCAACCTGTTGATGGTGGTCGGGCTGCTGGCGGCGATGCGCTGCCACCTCGCGGCGATGTCCGGCCGCGCCACCGGGACGATGGGGATGCTGCTCGCAGGCGCGGTCGCGCTCGGCAGCAAGGAGCCGGCGATGATCCTGCCGGTACTGCTGGCGGTGCTCGAACTCCTGCGCTGGATCGCTGATCCCGCGTCGCTGCGCGATCGGCGCGCTTGGCGATGCGCGCTGGTGCGCGTGCTGCCGGCGGTGGCGCTGGTGGTCGGCTATGCGTCGCTGCGCACCCACCTATTGGGGGGTGGGACCTTCCACGTCGCGGATTGGCAGGGGGGGAACGCGCACACCGGTTCGGGTCGCGGGCTCGGCACGCAGCTCTCGACCATGGCTGTCCTGCTGCCGCGCGCCCTCGGCCAAGTGCTGGTGCCGATCGGCCTGACGATGGATCCGCAGGTCCACTACCGCCACGACTGCACCGAGCCGGCGGTCCTGTGCGGCGCGCTGTTGATCGGAGTGCTCACGGTCGTCGGGCTGGCCGCTCCGCGGCGCCGCCCGTTGCGCTTTCTCGGCACGTGCCTGGCGTGGGGCTGCGCGCTGCCGTGGGTGGTGAAGCCGCTCAACCTGCCGTACCTCGAGCACCGCATGTACGGTCCGTTGGCCGGGCTGGCCCTGGTCGCCGCGGCGTCCTTGCCGCGCCTGGCCGCGCGGTTGCGTGGACGGCAGCCGGCGTCGCGCGCCATCCTCGCGCTGCTGCTGGCCACCTTCACCATCGCCGCTGCCCGTCGCAGCGTCGAGTTCGCCAGTCAAGAGACGCTGTGGCGCGTCGAGCTGGCGCGCAATCCGGACTCGCAAGTCGCGCTGGCCGGACTGGCGGTGTGCTCGATGGAGTCGGGGCGGTTCGCGGAAGCGAGGCCGCTGTTGTGCAAACTGGTCGCGTTGCACCCGGAGCGGCGCGACTCCCGGTTGAACCTGGCGGAGGTGGAGCTGCAGTGCGGCGCGGAAGGCGACCCGGCGCTCGCCGACCGGCACGCGGCCTACCTGGTGCAGACGTGGCCGCGCAACCCGTTCTACCGGCTGTTGCGCAGTCGCACGCTCGCCGCGTTGGCGCAGCGCACCGGTGACGCCAGCGGCTTCGATCGCGCGGTCGCGCAGGCGTTGTCGTGTCTGGAGATCGCGACCCCGAAGGCCCTGGTGTTCCGCACTGCGGCGACTGCGCGGATGCTGCAGGGCGACTTCGCGGCGGCGTTGGAGCTGCTGGAGGAAGGTGTGCGGCGCGGGCTGGGGCACGCCGATCTGCAAGTGCAGCGCAGCGAGGTGTTGCGGCGGCTCGGTCGCGTCGCGGAGGCGCGCAACGTGCTGCTGCGGGCTCGTGCCCGCGACCCGTTCCACGGTGGCGTGCTCGCCGCTCTCGCGGCGATCGAGCGCGCGGCGCCGCCCCGCTGAGCTACGCCTCGACTCGGCCTTCGAACAGGCGCTCGGCGTTGCCGGTGGTCAGTGCGGCAGCTGCCGCGAACTCGATGCCGCGCAGCTCGGCCAAGGTGGCCAAGACCTCGACCACGCACGCCGGCTCGTTGGTCTTGCCGCGCCGGCTCTGCGGTGGCAAGAACGGTGCGTCGGTCTCGACGACCACGCGGTCGGCCGGCGCGAACGCCGCCGCTTCGCGCAGCGCGGTGTTGCGCGGGTACGTCAGTGGACCGGCAAACGACAACGAATAGCCGAGGTCGAGGGCTCGCCGCGCCTCGGCGATCCCGCCGGAGAAGCAGTGCAGTACGCCGCGGACTCGCGGGAACAGTGCCAGGTGTTCGAAGATGTCGGCGAACGCGTCACGGCAGTGGATCACCACCGGCTTGCCGAGTTCGTCCGCGAGCTGGAGGTGCGCGTCCAGCGCGAACTTCTGCTGCTCTGGCGTCGCGCGATCCCAGTGGTAGTCGAGTCCGGTTTCGCCGACTGCGGCACAGTCCGGAGCGCGGCAGAGGGTGGTGAGCCCCGGCCAGTCCTCCGCCAGCGACCCGGCGGAGTTGGGGTGCAGGCCGGCGGCGAACCGCACTCGGGTCGCGTCGCTCGAGAACGCGCGTGCGTGGCCGGCCGCCTGGCGGCTGCTCGCCAGGTCGATACCGACGGACATCAGCCGGGTGACGCCCGCCGCAGCGGCCCGGGCGACCTCGGCGGCAGCGTCGTCCCGCAGCCCGAGGTGGCAGTGGGTGTCGAAGATCATCGGGGGGTCGGGTGTGGGGAGGGGCGGGCAGGTATAGTCCCTCGCCGACCCCGACCCACGCACAACGACAATGAGAGACGCGATCCTCGGCGCGCTCGCTGCGGTGTTCCTCACCGGCGGCGCCTTCCTCCTCGGCCGCGCCCAAGCCCGACCCGACGGCGGCGACCCGAGCTGGCTCGACAGCCTCCGCGCCCCGGAACTGCAGGCACAGGGCCGCGGCCCGGTCGTGCCGCCGAAGCCGCGCACCGAGCCGACCAAGGCACCGGAACCGCTGGTGTTCGGCGGCGATGGGGGTGGCGGCTCGGCGAGCGCCAACGGCTTCATGGCGGTGACCGGGAGCTACGGGATCGGCACCTCGGTGCTCTACCTGTTCGACACCACCCGCAAGCAGCTCTTGGTCTACGAGGCGCGGGGGGGCAGCCAGAGCATGCGGCGGCTGGTCCTGGTGGGGGCCCGGCGGATCGACCGCGACCTGGAGTTGCTCGACTACAACGACGAGTCCGAGTTCAAGCGGGCGGACCTCGAGCGCATGCTGCGCGGCGAGTCGCGGCCGAAGTCCTCCGACTTGACGGTTCCGGGTGGGCTGCGCCCGACCCTTGGCACCGGAAAGTACGAGACCAAGCGTTCGACCGGCCGGTGACCCGGCACCCGCCATCGCCGGCGAAGATTCTCCCGGCGCTTGGCCAAACTCGGGGGCCTGGGGTAATCTCCCTGTAGTCCCCTCTGCGGGAGGTCCCGCACCCCCCGTTCCCTAGAACACCGGACATCGACCCCGGCGACATTCGGAGATCCAGCACGTGAGCGATTCCAAAGAAGACTTCGTCTCCTTCGAGAAGGCCCTTCGCGACCTCAAGCTGCACAGCGAGCAGCTGAAGAAGATGGTGTCGCAGGGTGACATCCGCGCGTTCCGCGTCGGTGACAGCATGCAGTTCCGCAGCGAAGACATCGCGGCGCTGCGCTCCCGCTCCTCCGGCGAAGACGAGCTGGTATTCGCCGATGCGCTGGAGGATGACACCGGGATGGTGACCGAGGAGTTGTCGGACGACGAGACTCTGCTGGTCGAGGACGACGACGAGGAGGAGGACATCGCGCCGGCTCGCGCCGCGCCGCGGGTCGCCACCAAGTCGCGTCGCGAGGCCATCGAGGTCGAGAAGGCGCAGGAACCCGGCTGGGTGGTCGCCGTGGCGATCCTGGGCTTCGTGATCGCTCTGTGGGGTGCCCTGATCGCGTGGGACATCAGCACGGAAGCGCGCCCTGGCGACAGCATCTTCACCAAGCCCTGGGCGGGCGACAAGAAGTAGCGTCGCACGCGGCGTCCGACGCTGGGATGGACGCCTGCGAAAGCGCCACGGACATTTGCGTCGCGTGACCTGCGCTCCTAGTGTGGAGCGCCAGACCCGGGACCCGAGCGGGGCGGAGATCGCCCTGCGGGGTCGCCCGTTCCTGCTCGTGCCGATCCGTGGATCGCGCGGTCAGTGGGGCGATCCGGGCACGGATCCACAACCTCGACGACGCTACACCTACCCTCAGGAGGGGAATCGATGTCACACTTCGTGCGCTTCACCGGCATGGCGATGCTGGTCAGCTTGGTCGCCTGCGTGAGCCCGGAGCGCCACCGTCAGGTGCTCTCTGCCAACCGCGCCCTGCAGGAGGAGCGCGACGACATGAAGCGATTCGTCGCCCAGGCGCAGCAGGAGAACGCGCGCCTGGCCCAGGAGCTCGAGCGGATTCGTCCGCGGATCAAGGATGCGGCCGAGCTCGAGCGGCAGAAGAAGGAGGTCGAGGCGATCCTCACCGGGCTGAAGCGCGGGGGCGGCGGCTCGCTGCCGCCCGGCGTCAAGACGCTGTCGACCACCGAGGGTCTGATGCTGCGGGTCGAGGGGCGGGTGCTGTTCAGTTCCGGCTCGACCAAGCTCTCGCAGTCCGGCCAGGACACTCTGAAGCGTCTGGTCGACACGATCCGTGACCACACCGGACAGGTGCGGGTGGCGGGCCACACCGACGACGACCCGATCAAGCACAGCACGTGGAAGACCAACATGCGGCTGTCGGCGGAGCGAGCCCTCGCGGTGGTGGAGTTCCTCCAGCACAGTGGCGTGCCCGCGGCGAAGATGTCGGCTGCTGGCTATGGCGAGCACGCCCCGGTGCAGACCAAGGCGAACAAGGCCGAGAATCGTCGGGTCGAGATCGTTTTGCTGCGCTGAGCTAGTGCCCCTCGTCTGAAGTTCGCAGCAAATGTGGTTGCGTCAGTCGATTCGCGCGCAAGGCGCTGCGACGACACGGCTTGTTGGTGGACAAGCTGAGGAGCAGCAACGCAGCGAGCGGAACGAATGGCCGGGCACATGTGCTGCGAACTCCGGACGCGGGGCACTAGCCCCGATGTCCACGCCGCGGCGAGAGCCGGCTCGGGCGCGCTGTCGCGGGTGGATCATCCCGACCGTTTTGGTGGTGATGGCGGGATGCGGAGCGGACCGGGCAACGCCCGAACCGACTGCGGAGTCGAGCCGCAGCGATCGGTTCGGGATCCTCCGCGACCTGGTGCTGATCGACCGGCCACCGGCGAAGGGCGGCCCGTTCTTCCTCGACCGCTTCGAGACGACGGTGGGCGACTACCTGGCCTACCTGCGCGCGCACCCGGGTGCGAGCATCGCCTCGCACCTGGCGGACACCGATCCGCGGCTCCCGGTGACTCGCATCGACCTGCTGGCGGCCCGCGCGTACGCCGCGTGGCGCTTCTGTCGGTTGCCGCGCGAAGACGAGTGGGTCTACGCCTGCACCCAGGGCGGTGCCTACCGCTACCCGTGGGGCGACCAGTTCAGCTCGGTGTGGTGCAACGCGGGCAACCTCGGGTTGGGCCGCCGCCTGCCGGTCGGCACTTTCGAGTCGGGACGGAGTCCGGGCGGGCCGTACGACTTGATCGGCAACGTCGCGGAGTGGACCGAGGCGGTGCACCACCCCATGCTGCGCGAACAGGCGGCGGGCGAGTCGGCCGAGATGCCGGGGCTTGCCGCGTTCGAACGAACCCCGGGGCTGAGCTGTTGGCTGCCCGGATGGCTGCCCGCCCCGACCGATTGGCTGGTACAGGCCGACGACCATGAGTTGGCGCGGGTGGCGCTGGGGGGCAGCTTCCTGTCGCGGATCAACCCCAACCGATTGGGTCACGCGTTCCCGACCGATGAGTACTGGCTGCCGCGCAGCCACGCCCCGACCCTGGGTGTGCGACTCGCAGCCGATGCGGAGGGTCTGTTGCGCAGCATGGCGGAGTTGGTCGACGAGCCCAGCCGTGCCGCGGATCACGCGGTGCTTCGCTTCGTTCGCCACGCCGTGCACCGGCCGCTGCTGAAGCGGGCGTGGCGCCGGGTCGCCGCGACCGCGGCGCGCGGCCCGCTGTGGAACGTGTTGAACCGCGAGCTGGCCGAATGAGCCTGCCGCGAGAACCGGGGCCCGACGACGCGGCCGAGGCGCGCGACTCGTTCCGTGCCTTCAAGGAGCGGCTGGACGCGGTGGGCTTCCGGCCGAGTCGTCGCTTGGGGCAGAACTTCCTACTCGACGCGACGCTGCACCGGGTGATCGCCGACGCCGTCGCGCCGACCGCGGCGGATCTGGTGCTCGAAGTCGGGGCCGGCCTCGGGTTCCTGACTCGCGAACTCGCCGGGCGTAGTCGCGTGCTCGCGGTCGAGATCGATCCGCGACTGTACGCCGTGCTCGACGCCGAGTTGCGGCGGCTCGGCCCGCGTGGTGCCACGGTCGAGTTGCTCCACAGCGATGTCCTGCAACGATCGCGCATCCACCCGGACGTCGCCGCGCGACTCACCGCGCTGCAGCAGGTCACCCAAGGGCGGTTCCTGGTCGCCGCCAACCTGCCGTACGCGATCAGTGGACCGCTGCTCGCCGAACTGGTGCTGATGCATGTGCCGCCGACGGAGATGGCTCTCCTGGTCCAGCTCGAAGTGGCGCAGCGGATCTGCGCCGCTCCTGGAACCAAGGCGTTCGGCGCGCTGTCGGCGTTGCTCCAGTTGGCCCACACGCCGCGGTTGTTGCGGCGGGTCAGTGCTCAGGTGTTCCGGCCGCGGCCGCAGGTCGAGTCGGCGATCGTCCATTTGGGGCCCCCGACCGGCGCGTTCGCCCGACGTCCCGCCGCGGCACGGCGAGAGGTGGCGGTGTTCTTGCGGCAGCTGTTCGCCAGCCGGCGGAAGAAGCTCGGCAACGCGCGCGTGCTCGCCGCCATGCCGCGCACCGAAGAAACGCGTACGCTGCTCGACGCCCGCGCCGAGGAACTCGCGCCGCACGTTCTGCTCGAACTGTTCGACCGCGTTGCCGGTGCCACACCGGATCCGGGGCGCGACCCCAGGAGTTCGTGAGCGATGGACCGATTCGAAGAGGCGGTGATGGCGGTCAAGGAGCGCGCCGACCTGCTCCGGGTCGTCGAGGAGTCCGTCCAGCTGCGCTCGCGCGGCAGCTACCACGTGGGCCTCTGCCCGTTCCACCGCGAGAAAACCCCATCGTTCACGGTCCGCAGCGACCGGCAGTTCTTCAAGTGCTACGGGTGCGGCAAGGCGGGTGACGTGTTTGCGTTCCTGATGCTGCGCGACGGGTTGACGTTCCGCGCGGTGCTCGAGCTGCTCGCCGAACGCCACGGGGTGGGGCTCGAGGGCGTGTTTGCGCGCCGTGGGGGTTCGGCCGGGGGGCCACGGCAGGACGTCGGTGCGGTGCTCGCGCGGGTGCGCGACTGGTTCGCCCAGATGCTGCAAACCGCGCAGGGCGACGCCGCGCGGGCCTACCTCGCCGAGCGCGGGCTCGACGGCGCGACCGACTCGTTCGGCCTCGGTTTCCACCCGGAAGGTCGCGCACTGGGCGCGTTCGTCGCGCGGGAGAAGCTGCCCCGCGAAGTGCTCGAGCAGGCCGGGCTACTCGGCGCCGATGGTTACGAGCGGTTCGCCGGTCGGCTGATGTTCCCGATCCACGACGACCGCGGCCGGGTGGTGGGGTTCGGCGGGCGCGTGCTGGTGCCGACCGAACGAGCGAAGTACCTGAACTCGCCCGAGTCGCCGTTCTTCAACAAGCGGCGGCTGCTGTTCGGATTGCGCGAGAGCAAGCGCGCCGGCAGCCGGCAGCTGGTGGTCATGGAGGGCTACACCGACGTGATCGCCGCGCACCTCGCCGGGTTCACCGGCGCGGTGGCTACCCTCGGGACCTCGCTGACGCCTGACCACGCACACCTGCTCGAGCGGTGGGCGACCGAGGGCGTGGTGCTGCTGTTCGACGGCGACCGGGCCGGGCGCGAAGCGGCGGACCGCGCGTTCCGCGAGCTGGTCCATACCCGGCTCCCGGTGCGCATCGTGCTGCTTCCCGAAGGGTTGGACCCGGCTGATCTGATCGCGCCACGGAGTGGGCGGAGCGCCGAGGAGACCGCGGCGGGGCGGGCGCGGTTGCAGAGTCTGTTGGATGGCGCGGAGGACGCGCTGGTGGTGTGGTTCCGCCTGCAGCGGCAACGGGTCGACCTGACCCTCGACGTCCATGTGCAGCGGCTGGCGCAGGATTGCCGAACGATCCTGCTCGCCGTCGCGGACCCGATCCGGCGGGACGCGCTCAGCCGGCGCATGGCCCAGCACTTGGGGATCGCCGAGGATGTATTCCTGCGAAGCGTATCAGACGCGCGCGCGCGACAACGCAGCCGCGCCCGTGACCCCGAACCCGACGCGGCACCGACCCCTGCCCCGCCACCCGAGGATGCCGTCGATGCCCGGCTGGTGGCGGCGGATCTCGATCTGTTGGCGTGCCTGATCGCGGCGCCCGAATTGCTCGGTGAGATCGGTGGCGTCGAGGCTACACTCCCGACGGTCCGCGAGGTGCTCGAGTGGCTGAAGGCAGGTCAGGCAAAGGGATACGGGTCCCGCGAGAAGATCGTCTGGTATCTTTTCTCCAGGTGCCCCGACCGTCCTGAACTCGCTCGGCTGATCGCGGAATGCGACGCCCGCGCCGAGCACATCAAGTCTCCCTCCGATTCCCTAACCCTCCTGCTCCAGTCCCGTTCCGCGCACCACTCCCGAAACTCGGCCAGGCAGATCCGCTACCTGCTGCAGGAAGCTCGCGACCAAGGTGATCAAGCCAGGGTCGAAGAGCTGACGCGGCAGTATCTGCAGGCTCTCCGCAACCGTGGCGCCGAACCCCCGGCGTAACACGGCCCGGAATGCGGCCTGTCCGACCATGGGAGCCGCCCCCCACGAGCGCCATTCATGACGACCAAGTTCAAGAGCAGCATCAAGCGACTCATCGCCGCCGGCAAGAAGTCCGGCAAGGTGACGTACACCCAGTTGAACCGGGCGCTCCCGGTCGACGCCTCGACCACCGAGTTGATCGAAGAGGCGATGACCATGATCGAGGAAGCCGGCCTGCAGCTGTTGGCGGACGATGCGGAGGGCGCCAAGTCCGCCGCCAAGGGTCAGGGTGACGACGAGGCGGATCCGTTCGACGACGAGGAGTTCGATCCGGTTGCCCCGGCCGAGGAGGAGAACCCGGCCGAGTTCGAAGTGACCGCGCCGGTGATCGACGTCAACGAGAAGATCGACGACCCGGTGCGGATGTACCTCACCCAGATGGGTGAGATCCCGCTGCTCACCCGCGAGGAGGAGATCAGTCTGGCGCGCAAGATCGAGCTGACGCGCAAGCAGTTCCGCAAGGAAGTGCTGAGCTCCGGGTTCGGGATCGCTCATTCGATCGAGATCCTGGAGGACGTGGTCAGCGGCGAGCTCGCGTTCGACCGCACGCTCAAGGTCAACCAACAGGATCCCGAGGTCGGCAAGACCGACCTGTCGAACCGCCTGCCAGGCAGCATCGAGACGCTGCGGCGGATCTTCGCCGCGTTGCGCGCCGACTTCGCCGCGCTGCAGCAGACCGGCCTGCGCCGCGACGAGCTGCGCAATCTGAACCGGCGGATCTTCTCGCGTCGGCGCAAGGTGGTGATGCTGATCGAGGAACTCAACCTGCAGGGCAAGAAGATCCGCCCCATGATCGACCTGCTGGAGAGCCGCCTGGCGGAGATGAACCGTCTGCAGCGCCGGCTGGGTGCCTACCGCGGTGCACAACTGCGCAACCCGATCGCGGTGGAGATCCGCAAGCGTCTGACCGACCTGCAGTGCGACGCGCTCGAGTCGCGCGACAAGATGGAGCGCCGGCTGCGGCTGGTGCGCGAGGCGCACGCCAACTACGAGGAGGCCAAGCGCAAGTTGTCGTCCGGCAACCTCCGGCTGGTGGTCTCGATCGCCAAGAAGTACCGCAACCGCGGCTTGTCGTTCCTGGACCTGATCCAGGAGGGCAACACCGGGCTGATGAAGGCGGTGGAGAAGTACGAGTACCGCCGCGGCTACAAGTTCTCGACCTACGCGACCTGGTGGATCCGCCAGGCGATCACCCGCTCCATCGCCGATCAGGCGCGCACCATCCGCATTCCGGTGCACATGATCGAGACGATGAGCAAGCTGCGCAACGTCACCAAGAAGCTGATCCAGGCCAAGGGCCGCGAGCCGAGCATCGAGGAGGTCGCGCAGGCCGCCGAGGTGTCGGTCGACGAAGCCAAGCGGGTGATGAAGATCAGCAAGCACCCGATCTCGCTCGATCGACCGATCGGCGAGTCCGACGACTCGTACTTCGGCGACTTCATCGAAGACGAAGCGATCGAGTCGCCGGTACTCGCGGCAAGCCGCGAGATGCTGAAGGACCGGATCGTAAATGTGCTGGACACGCTGACCTTCCGCGAGCGCGAGATCATCAAGCTGCGCTACGGCATCGGCGACGGCTACACGTACACGTTGGAGGAAGTGGGGCGGATCTTCCGGGTTACCCGTGAGCGGGTTCGTCAGATCGAGGCCAAGGCGGTCCGCAAGCTGCAACATCCGGTGCGGGCCCGCAAGTTGTCGGGGTTCCTCGACAGCGAGTGAGTCGGAGATCGGGGTGACGGCATCGTCCGGGGTGGGTAGCCCGGACGACGCGTGGCCCGCGGTGCTGCGCCGAAGCGCCAGGTCCTGCTCCGCCACTGAAGGCCGCCGGGGTGCGTCGTGGAGAATTCGATCGCGGCCATTGCGCAGCCCCTCGCCCTGGCTAGACTCCCTCCCCCCTCCCGGTCCGATGCCGGGACCTAGAGCCGAGTGCAACCCGACGTCGCGAAACTTCTGGAGCTCCAGAAAGTCGACCAGCGCATTGCTCGATTGCGGCGGCAGGCGGACAGCCTGCCGCGAGAGCAAGCCAAGCGTCAAGCATCGCTCGACACACTGCGCCAAGGGGTGGAGACCATCAAGCGGGAGCGCACCGAATTCGAGCTGCGGTCGCGCGAGCTCGACATGCTCATTCGCCAGAGCGACGCGGAGATCCGCAACCTCGAGGGCAAGCTCGGCCTGATCAAGAACAACGCCGAGTATCAGGCGATTCTGTTCCAGATCGAGGCGGTCAAGAAGGAGCGCGATCGCTACGAGGAGGAGAGCCTGCAGCTCCTGGACCAGTCCGGCCCCCTGGAGGAGCGCCTCTCCCAATCCCAGACAGCGGTCGCCGCGGAAGATGCGGTGTTCGCCGAGTTCCTGACCAAGGCGCAGAAGCTCATCACCGAGCAGAACGCGGAGATCGCCGAGGTTTCGCGCGGGCGCGATGCCCTGCTCGAGGGCATTCCGGTCGAGCTGGTGGAGGAGTACGAGCGGCTGTTCGAGTCGCGCGAGGGGCTGGCCATCTGCGCTGCCGAGGCGCAATACTGCCAGGGTTGCTACACGCAGTTCACCGTGAACGACCTGGCCAAGCTCCAGGGCGGTCGGACCGTGGTGCGCTGCTCGTCCTGCCAGCGCATCCTCTACCTGCCCGGGTGAGCTGCCCATGCATGAGCGGGGTGGCGACGTGATCCACCCGGTCATGGTCGGGACCGCTGGGCACATCGACCACGGGAAGAGCACTCTGGTGCGCACGCTGACGGGGATCGACCCCGATCGGCTGGAAGAGGAAAAGCGCACCGGGATGACCATCGACCTCGGCTTCGCCCCGCTGCGGATGGCGGACGGTCGGGTGCTCGGGATGATCGACGTGCCTGGTCACGAGCGGTTCGTCCGCAACATGGTGGCCGGTAGCACCGGGCTGGACCTGGCGGTGCTGGTGGTCGCTGCGGACGACAGTGTGATGCCGCAGACCCGCGAGCACCTCAACATCGTCGACTTGCTCGGGGTCCGCTCCGGGATCGTCGCCCTGACCAAGGTCGACCTGGTGGACGAGGAGATCGCGATGTTCGCCGAGGAGGAGATCCGGGAGCTGCTGCAAGGCACGCGACTGCAGGATGCCGAGATCGTGCGAATCAGCTCGACCACCGGGCTCGGGATCGAGGAGTTCCGGCGCAAGCTCGAGGCGCTCGCCGCCGCGGTGCCGCCGCGCAGCGCCGAGGGACCGTTCCGTATGCCGATCCAGCGGGTGTTCACCCTCAAGGGCATCGGCACCGTCATCACCGGAGTGCCGATGTCGGGTTCGATCTCGGTCGGCCAGACGGTGGAGATCCTGCCGCTCGGCAAGCAGTCGAAGGTGCGGGCGGTGCAGGCGTTCGGTGAGCAGGTGGAGACCGCGGTCGCTGGGCACAGCACCGCGCTGTCGGTGCCGGACATCAAGGCCAGCCAGCTCAACCGCGGCTGTGTGGCTTCGTCACCCGGCGTCTACCGGGTCGGCGACGCCGCGGACATCGAGCTCACCCTGTTGCGCGGCGTCGAGCCGCTGGAACACCGCATGCCGATCCGCTTCCACACGGGAACGATCGAATGCCGCGGGGTGCTGCTGTTGCTCGACCGCGACCGCGCCGAGCCCGGCCAGGAGCTGACCGCACGCGTGTTGCTCGACGAACCGGTGTGCGGAGTGTTCGGGGATCGCTTTCTGCTGCGCCTGCAGAACCCGGTTCTGACGGTCGGCGGAGGCCGGATCCTGCGCGTCTCCGAAGTGCCGCGCCGCTACCGCCGCAAGACGGTCGGCGACGAGTTGACGCGTCTGGTCGAAGTCGGGCCGGAGGCCGGTGGGCGGGTTCTCGAGGAGCTCAAACGGGTCGGCGGTGAAGGCACCACGGTCGCCGCGCTGGCCGCAGCGCTCGGCCTCGAGCACGGCGCCATCGAAACCGCGCTGGCCGACGCGGGAGACGTCGTCCACGTGCACCAGAAAGCCGGCCGGGTGTTCCTCGCCGACCTGGTGGAGGACGGGCGCGCCATGATCGAACGCGCGGTCGAGCGCCTGCTGAAGGACCGCCCGCTGGCGGCCTCCATCAAGCGGACCCAGCTGCAATCCAGCAAGCTGCTGCCACAGCCACTGATCCAGGCGGTGCTGGCCAGGATGCAGGAGCAGGGCGTGGTCGAGTCGTCGGCCCAGGGCCGGCTGCTGTTCCGCGAACGCCTCAAGCCGCTCGATCCCGCCGACCAGAGCCTGCTCGAGAAGATGCACGGCACGTGCGTCGAATCCGGGTTCCGCCCGCTGACCGATGCCGAGCTCGCCGACGCGGTGGGGGTGCGGGACAAGCGCTTCCAGAGCGTTCTCGCGCGCGCCCTCGACACCGGCCTGATCGAGCTGGTGGGCGAGCACCTGTACGCCGGGGCGACGGTCCAACGCGCGTTGGTCGCGATATACCGCAACTGCCTGCGGCATGACGAGGAGCTGGTCATCCCCGAGTTGCGGGACGAGCTTGGCACCAGCCGGAAGTTCCTGATTCCGCTGCTCGAATACGTGGACGGTCTCGGACTGACGCGGCTGCGCGGGGGGGTGCGCCGCCTCTTGCCGACGTCACCGGCCTGTCAGCAGATCGCCGAAGTCGCCGCCGAGCAGGCCTGAGCTGCAGGGGTCGCGGATCGCCGCGCCGCGCCCACCCGAGTCTCTGGGGGCGGCCTTGGCCGCGATAGGTCCGCTGCCGCGGCGCCGTCGAGCCCTGGTCAATCCGGCGCGCCAATCCGTCGATACAGGAGGGTCTGCGCACAAGGAGCACCTCATGAACAAGGACCGACGTCCCGACGATCCCAACGCCTTCGACGGCGACGAGGAGTTCATCCTGGAGGACTGGGACGACGCCGAGCGCGAAGCCGACGCGATCCTGGGCCTCGGCGATGAGCACGAGGCACGTCCCGGCGCCGAGTGGGGCGATGGTGCAGGTGAGGACGCAGACGCCGACATCGACGAAGCCGACATCTTCGCGGTGGTCGACTCGGTCGACCTGCTGCGCGACGACGATGAGGATGTCGTCGGTGCAGAGTGGGACACGACCGAGGAGGTCGAACTCGCCGACGCCGAAGACCTGCTGTTCGGCGACACCTCGGACGACGGCGACGAGGATCTGTTCGCCAGCGACACGCCGACCTTCGTGGAACACGATGGACCGCCCTGGGGTGGCGCCGATCAGGATCTGGAAGAACTGGGCGTGCAGATGTCGGACCGACCGGCAGTGTTCGACGAAGACGACGAGGGCTTCTCGTTCGGCACCGAGGTCCCCGAGCTCAGCTTGGTCGGCGACAACGACGACGACCTCGACGACCTCGATGCGATGCTCGACGCGGACCTCGAGAGCGACGCCGAGGACATCGTCGCCGGGATCCGCGCCGACGCCGCGGGTGGCGCCTACGAGCCCGAGGGTGATTGGGGCGACGCCGCCGCCGACGACGCCACCGGTTTCGACACGGAGGACGACTACGACGACGCGATCGAAAGCCCGGTCGCGGGCGAGTTCGCGAGCGACTTCGGCGACGAAGCGGAGACCGAGTACGGTGCCGAGGCGGAGGCCGAGTACGGCGCCGACGACGACTACGACCCCGGCGTCGACTACGGCCAGCGCGACTTCGCCGCCAGCGAGGACGAGGACTCCGAGTGGGCGCCGGTCAGCGCCGAGCAGGAAGACGTCGAGGACGCGCCGGTCGGTGAGGAAGAGTACGACTACGAGGGCCAGGTGCCGGTGCTCGCTGGCGCCGACGAACCCGACTACGCGGACTACGAGGAGGCTTACCACGACGACACCGCCGAGGCCCTGGGTGCGGTGATCGGTGCGCCGCGGCGCCGCGGGTCGGTGCTGCGGTGGCTGTCGGGTCTCGCGGCCGTTCTGCTGGTCGCCGCCGGAACCGCGGTCTACCTGCTCAAGCCGGAGTGGCTGTCGATGGGTGCGCGGACCGACACCATCGATGTGGTGTCGATCGACCGGCCCAAGGTGCAGGTGCAGTTGGCGCCGCCCGTCGCGAGCAAGTCCACCGGCACCCCGGCGGGCAACTCGAAGACCAACACGCCGGGCAAGGACGGCACGACCGGCCCGGCGGGAACCGGAACCAACAAGCGCCCGACGGACACGCAGGTGGTCAAGGCGTCGAAGCCGCCGGTCAAGCCCTCCGGCACGCAGCCGGGTGGCACCGGTCTGCCGAAGGGGCCCGAGTCGACCCAACCGGAAGCGTCCGGCCTGCCCGTGGCCAAGAAGGCGCCGGCCAACGGCATGCGCGTCGAGATCGAGAACATCCAGCTCGATCAGCGCGGTTCCTACCTCGCGGGCGCGGTCGAGCACAACGCGATGGAGAAGCAGCGCAACAAGACCGTGACGCCCGACAGCGGATTGCTGATGGGCAGCTCGGCGTTGGCCCAGCTCTACAACGACAACATCTTCGTCGGCAAGGTGAAGAGCCTCGACGCCAGCTACGTGACGCTGCGGCTCGAGACCGGCGAGATCACCCTGGCGCGCGCGGGCATCCGCACGCTCACCACGCTGGCCGCCGGCGAGGCGCAGGAGTGGCGGCGCGCCGTGGCTACCGGGATCCTGCGGTTGCGCAACAACAACCGGCTCAACGGCCAGATCGTCGAGACCCGCGACGACGCGGTGGTGCTGCAGCTGAACGCCAACCGCGTGGTGGTGCCGCGCACCGCGATCGAGGAAGTGAGCGAGGGGCGGCGCAAGGGCATCCAGTTCGCCGACGGCGAGGAGCTGGACCAAGACTCCTGGTTCAAGAACCTGGTCGAGCGCCGGATCCAGGCGAAGAAGAAGGAGCGGGACAAGACCAAGAACACGGTTCGGGTCAGCGCTCCGGGCAAATAGCCCGAGTGCGGGTCGGCGGCTTGGTCGGACTAGTCGACAGCCGCGTCACGCGATCTTGCCGGTAGGTTCTGACCGGACGCGGGGTGCGTCCCGTCGAGCAGGTTCTGCCGTTCGACGACTCCAGGAGCCACCTTGGGCGGTCGCAGCAGCTCGGCCACGAATAGTCCGGGCTACCAGCCGAGCCGCGCTATCGTGCGGCGGTGTTCCACTGCGAAGATTGTGGCGGCACCAGTTCCGCGCCGGTTGTCCTCGACGGGGTGACTCTCAGCGAGTGCCTGCTGTGTGGTGCGTTGCACGGCGACGACGCTGTGGTGGCGCGGGCCATGCTGGTGCGGCAGGCCGAAGAGCGCGGCTTCCACCCGGCGCTCTACCCGTTGGTGGTGCAGATCGACCGCATCGACGGTCTCTGCGTCCTGCAAGCCGAGGCCGGTGAGCCGGGTCAGCGCACTTGGCCGTTCGTGCAGCTGGGGCTCGATGGCGCATTCGCGCGCAGCCTGGAGAACCTGGCGAAATCGATCGCGTTGTCCAACGTGCACAGCGAAGTCCACTGGGTGCTCGAGGTCGAGTACCAGCGGCAGCTGGTGGTCACGCTCAAGCCCCGCTTCCACCGCGGCCTCGACCAGATCGGCCCGCGCGAGGTGATCAAGGCCCGGGCCGACCTGCAGCGGGTTGCCGCCAACCTCGAGCGGGACATGGCGCTGTCTTGGTGGCGCCGCTGATCGACCGGCCGCCCCGCGCTACCATGGGGTGAACCCCTCCCCGACCCCTCACGACCGAGACGGAGTTCCCCGCGATGCATCGCACGCTGCGCACCCTACTGAGCCTGGCCCTGATGCTGGGCTCGTTGTCCCCGTTCGGCACCGCCCAGAGCGACGACGCGAAGCTCGAAGCGGTCAAGGACTTCAAGACCTACATGCGGAAGGCACGTGCCGGGTCGGAGCGCGTGGAGGCGGTCAAGACCTTGCTGGGCAACGAGTGCCCGCAGGCGGCCGAGGAGTTGCTGAAGCTCGCCGCCGACCGAACCGAGCCGGTGCGCATCGCCGCCATGTCGGTGCTGGCGACCTACAAGCGCCCGGAGACCTTCAAGGCGATGTACACCGCGTTGCCGGACATGGCCGACAAGACCGCCGTCGCGCTGCTGATCGAGGTGCTCGGCCGAGCCGGCATTCTCGATGCGCTGCCGGCGATTCGGCAGGTGGGCATCCGGGACGCCGGGATCGATACGCACGTCAAGGTGCGGGTCGCCGACGCGATCGAGCGCCTCGGCGACCGGACCGGCAGCAACGACATCCTGGTGAAGTACCTCGCGGATCCGGATCCGACGGTGCGCATCAGCGCGGCGGATGCGGTCGGCAAGCTGAAGTTGCGGGCGATCGGCGACCACCTGGTGCCGCTGCTGAGCGACAAGTATTGGCAGGTGCAGGCCGCCGCAATCCTGGCGTCCGGCCAGGCCCGCGTGGAGAAGGCGATCGATCCGCTGATCGAGCTGATGCGCCACGAGGGGCGCTTCAAGACCGACACCGCGGAGGCGCTGTTCCTCATCACCATGAAGGACTTCGGCGCCAACCCCGACCTGTGGGCCAAGAGCCTGACCAGCCTGCGGGGCTTCGGCTGGAAGATGCCGAGCGACGCGGAGGTGGCCAAGGCCAAGGCCGCGCGCAAGCGCAGCGACGAGTTCTACGGCAAGAAGGACGGGCGCAAGACGTTCGGTGGGATCGTGACCACCTCGACCCGGGTGCTGTTCATCATCGATATCTCCGGGTCGATGGAAGACCACGTGGTGGAGAAGCAGAAGTTCACCGGCAGCTACGAGGACTACTCCAAGCTGTCGATCGTCAAGACCGAGCTGGTCAACACCATCGACTCGCTGGACAAGAACACCTTGTTCAACATCGTGGCGTTCGCCACCAATCTGCGGCCGTGGAAGAAGGACTTGGTGCCAGCCAACGTCGTGACGAAGTCGGCCGCCAAGGCCTGGGTGCGCCGCCTCAAGCCGCTGGGTGGCAGCGAGTCGTCAGAGGCTGCAACGGTCGGGCTGAGTTCCGACCTGAGCCAGGGCAAGACCAACACCTTCAAGGCGCTGATGTACCCGTTCGACATCGACCCGGACAAGGAGATCAAGGTGGTGTTCACCGGCGGGGACAGCCGCCGGATGGTCAAGCGCAAGCTCGACACGGTGTTCTTCCTCAGCGATGGGCGGCCGAGCGTGGGCAAGTACGTCGACACCGAGGAGATCCTGAAGGAGGTGCTGCGGGTGAACAAGGTCTACCGGATGACCCTCCACACCATCGCGATCGGCCAGTTCCAGAAGACCTTCCTGCAGACACTGGCGCAGCAGAACGGCGGCGAGTTCGTCGACCTGGGCTTCTGACTTCTGCCGCCACGGGCGGCAGAAGTCAGTTGGGTACCCCGTTTCGCGGGCTCGAGGTGGCGCGGAACGCGCCATCCGCTCTGGAGCTACTTGCGCCCGCCGGGCGGGGGGACGCTTCCTCGGACCCCATCACCGACCGCCCTACTTACCGTTCTTCCCGTTCGCGGCGCGCAGCTTCTTCGCCACCGCCTCGACCTCTTCCCACAGGCGCAGCGTGTTGCCGGACCAGATCGCTCCGATCTGCTCCTTCGTGTAGCCGCGCCGCACCAACTCGAGCGTGACGTGGAACGTCTCACGGGCGTTGTTCCAGCCCACCACGCCGCCGCCGCCGTCGAAGTCCGAGGCGATCGCCACGTGGCGAATCCCGATCCGCTTGACGGCGTGGTCGATGTGGTCGACGAAGTCCCGGACGCTGCCGGGCGGGAACTGTGCGTCGATCGCCTTGCGGGCCTTCTGCAGCTCTAGGAGCTTGGCTTGCAGATCGCTCGGTAGCGGGCCGTTGCGCCGCAGCTCCCGCAGCTTGCCGGAACTCGGCACGCCGAGGCGCTCGCGCGCCGCATCCAGCGCCGCGCGGTGCTTGGCGTCGTCCTTGACGAATGCCCCCAGGGCGACGATCTGGATCACGCCGCCGTTGCGCTTGAGTGCGTCGAGCTGCTCGTCGTCGAGGTTGCGGCCGTGCGCCCGCACGGCGGCGCACCCGGAGTGCGACGCGATCACCGGGGCCTTCGACACCGCGAGCGCTTGCAGCATGGTGGTCTTCGCCGAGTGCGAGATGTCGACCATGATGCCCAAGCGGTTCATCTCGGCGATGGCCTTGCGCCCCAGCTCACTGAGGCCGCCGTGCAGCGGCTCATCCCCGGGGCGGCGCCCCTGGTGCGAGTCGCCGAGCTGGTTGTGGCCGTTGTGGGCGATGCCCATGTAGCGGGCGCCGCGGCGGTAGAAGTGCTCGATGCGGCTCAGGTCTTTGCCCATCGGGTAGCCGTTCTCGATGCCGATGCATGCCACCAGCTTGCCGCTGTGGTGGATCCGCCGCACGTCGGCCGGGCTGAGCGCCAGTTCGATGTGCTGCGGGTAGCGGTCGACCATCCGGTGGATGGCGTCGAACATCAGCTTGGCGCGCTGTGCGGCGCGGTGGAAGCCGGCGGGGTCGACGTCGCCCTGGGCGACGAACACGATGTAGAACGCGCCGTCGTAGCCGCCCGCCCGCATCTTGGGGAAGTCGACCTGGTTGTCGCCGTCCACCGTCGGGTCGTGCTTGCGCCGGTAGCGCGCGACTTCCTCCGGGTCCGCACTGGACGACGCGGTGGCGAGGCCCGGATCGATGTCCTTGTGGGTGTCGATCGTGAACACCGCTTCGTGGATCGCCTTGGCGCGGGCGACCAGAGCTGCTTCGGGTTCCGCCGCGTCGGCCCGTGCCTGGGCGATGGCGGGAGCGGCGCAGAGGAGGACGGCGGCCAGGGCCGCGCTGGAAACGTGTGCGCCGAGTTCGGCGCGAGCCATGCGGGATTGAATCACTGGGCCAGGTCGACACGAAGTGCGTTGGAGATACCGATGCCGGAGGTCGCGCCGGGGTCGAGGATGAGATACTGGGCGAACAGGCTCTGCGGGCCACCGCCACCCGGGATGGTGAACACCACCCGACCCTCGCTGTCGGCCACCAGCAGAGCCTCGCCGAGCACCGGGACGGGGACCACAGTGCCGCCGAACAGCGGGGTCGGGTTCGACGCGTTGCCGACCCACAGCAGCACCAAGGCCTGCGGTGGGGCATCGAACAGCCGCAGTTGCGCACTCGACCCCGAACCGAGCAACCCGCACGCCGAGAACTCCGGCACGAGTCCGTTGCCGCCGACCTTGCCGTAGCCCAGGTCGACCGCCGGGGCAGGGGCTGAAGCGACGATCTTGTGCACGCTGCCGGACGTGCTGTAGTTGCACACGTACAGCTCGCCGCAGTCGTCTTCCCCGAACGCCGAGATCGGACCGGACCAGGAGAGCTCACTGGTCCGCTCCTTGAACTCGCTCATCGTGGTGCCGTTGTAGCGGAACGACCAGATGCGTCCGCGCACGTAGTCGGCGAAGAAGTAGGTACCCTTGAGGTCGGGGATGGCGCAACCGCGGTAGACGTAGCCGCCGGTGATCGACGCGCCCTCGGTTCGGCCGTACTGGTGGATCGGTTTGATCAACCGCGGGTCGTTGCACGCCGGCGTGCCGGTCGGACACGCGCTGGTGCTGTAGCAGTTGGTGCCCTCCATGATCTTCCACCCGTAGTTCTCTCCGCCGCGCGAGGTGGCGGGCTGGAAATCGAGCTCTTCGAGCGCGTTCTGCCCGACGTCCCCGATGTAGAGGTCGCCGGTCTCGCGGTCGAACGAGAACCGCCAGGGGTTGCGCAGCCCGACCGCCCAGATCTCGTCGAGCACCGCGCTGTTGCCGACGAACGGGTTGGTGCTCGGCACCGCGTAGGGGGCGACGGTGTCGACGTCGATGCGCAGCATCTTGCCGAGCAGCACGTCACCGCGCTGCGCGTTGCAGTTCGGGTCGCCGGCCGAGCCGCCGTCGCCGGTGCCGATGTAGAGATAGCCGTCGGGTCCGAAGCGCAGGCAACCGCCGTTGTGGTTGCTGAATGGTTGCGTGATGGGGCCGAGCACCGGCTTGCGCGAGCTGGGGTCGGCGACGTCCGGGTTGGTCGCCGACACGGTGTAGCGGTCGATCATCGTCGCGCCGCTGCCTGAGGCGGTGTAGTTGACGAACAGGTAGCCGTTGCTCGCGAACTTGGGATGGAAAGCCAGACCGAGCAGACCCCGCTCGCCGCAGCACGCGATCGAGCTGGTGAGGTTGAGGAACGGCGCGACCAACAGGACGCCGTTCTTCACCACCCGGATGGTGCCGGTTTGCTCGACGATGAACAGCCGGTGGCGATCGCCGCGCGGTGTCTGGATGTCCACCGGACGGCTGAGCCCCGAGGCGATCGGGATGGTGCGCAGGGGAGTCTGAGCGCTGACCTCGCCGCAGATCGGGGCGAGGGCGAGGAGTAGGCCGAGGGTGCGGGAGGCGTGGACCGAAGGCAGGGTGTGCTGTTGCATGGTGCTCGGTGATCGGGGAACGACCGGCCCAAGGTACCGCGCCGCTGCGCTACACCGAAGGGGGGCGATGTCCCACGTGCGTCGACTCGTGTGTGGTGGAGCCCACACTGCGGCGCCACGCTGGTTGGGTATCTCCGAAGTTCGACCCACGTGTCGCCGGCCCTACGGCCGCTCGCGGCGTCGCAGTTCCTCACCATCAAGCCGTGTCGTCGCAGCTGCTTGCGAGCGAACCGCACGACTCGCCGAAATACGCACCGATCTTCGGAGACACCCCACTCGGCCGGCGAGGCGCCAGACCACCAGCACGCAGCCGAGGACCACCAGCATCTCGACCATGTGGTGCGTCAGCTCGTTGACCCAGTGCGGGTGTCCGGGGTGGGCCGAGGCGACCGACGTGAGCACGAACGGGACGGACAGCAGCTGCCATGCACGCATGCGGGGAAGCTAATCCGCTTTCCCCGGCATGACCAGGAAGCGGTGCCTGACCGGTGTTGCGCGCGCCTCGAGGCGCAGGGGGAGATGTCCCCTGCGCACTCCCTGCGAGGCCGGGCGAGGTCCGCGCGGGCACGCGGGGCGGCCCGTCGCATTCCGGTGTGGGGAGCTGCGTCGGGGAAGAGCATGATGTGCCGAGCACGCCGCGCAACTGCTTCGACATCGAGGATGCGCGGCGGTGCGGCGGAGCCAGGCCCGGCCCCCAGGGCTTCCCGCAGCGACTTTGGGTTGCTGCGCCATTGCCGAGAAGCGGGATCGACTCCCTCGTGCCAGCCCACTCGCGGCTCCGGGTGATGCCCGGCTGCCTCGGCGGCACCGGGAGTGTCCCGTCGGGAGGGGCCAGCTGCCAGGCCCGCCTTCATCCGGTCGGGCGGAAAAACCGATAGAGCTGGGTGCATCGGGGGGTGCGAAATCCCAGCGGGGCCCCAGGCGTTTCTTCATCGTCACCTTGTTTTTGAGACGCAATCTCACTAAGAACGACCCGATGCTGCGCGCCTGGCTAGCCCCGATCGTCCTGCTGCTGATCGGGATGTCGGCCTGCAGACCCGCGGTCCAGGGACCTGTCCCGCTGTCGGTGGTCGCCACCACCGGGCACATCCACGACGCCCTGACCCAGCTCACTGCCGGATCCGACGTCCAACTGGTTCGGCTCTGCGGCCCGGGCGTCGACCCACACTCGTTTCGCGCCAGCACCCACGATGTCCACGAGATGCAGGCCGCCCGCCTGATCGTGTTCAACGGCTTCCACCTCGAGGCCCAGCTGCAGCCGCTGCTCGAAGGGGCGATGGCGCACAAGTCCTGGGCGATGGCGGGTGCGTTCCCCGAGCCAGCGCGACGTGCCTGGCTGGAGGACGGCCGCTCGGACGTGACGCCAACGCGTCGCGTCGATCCGCACATCTGGAACGATCTACCCGGTTGGGCGGCGTGTGTCCGCGCGCTGGCCGCGCGGCTGGGTGAGGTCTCGGAACGTCACCGGGACCTGTTCCGGCGCAACGGGGAACGCTACGCGGCAGCCATCCTCGAGGCGCACCGCTGGGCCGGAACTCTGCTTGCGGAAGTGCCGGTGGGTCGCCGCTACTTGGTGAGCGGTCACGACGCGTTCCAGTACTTCGCCCACGCCTACGGACTGCGCACCCTCGCGGTGCTCGGGATCGGCAACGACGCGGAACCGGACATCGCCTCGATCCGTGCGGTGGTCGAGCAGATCTGCGCACACCGCGTCCCGGTGATCTTCCTGGAGTCGATCACCAACCCCAAGTTGAGCGTCGCGCTGCAAGAGGCGTGTCAGGCGCGCGGCCACCGGGTCGAGATCGCCGCGCAGCGCCTGTATTCCGACGACCTCGCACCCACCCCGCCGCGCAATACGTTCCTCGGGGCGTTCCGCGGCAACGTCGAGGTCATCCACGCGGCGTTGCGGGGCCGCTGATCCGCCCATGCACGGAGCCCTGGACCGCTCGACGCGCCTCGCCACCGCCCCTGCGCTGGGGGTGCGTGGCCTAAGCGTGGCGTACCACGACCGACCGGTGCTGTGGAACGTGCAGCTGGAGCTCTACCGCGGGTCGTTGATGGCGGTCGTCGGTCCCAATGGCGCCGGCAAGAGCACGCTGCTGCGCGCCGTGCTCGGGATGGTGCCGGTGCTCGCCGGCGACATCGCGGTGTTCGGCGGCACCCTCGCCGAGCAGCGGCGGCGGGTGGCGTACGTGCCGCAACGCAGCGGGATCGACTGGGACTTCCCGACCACGGTGTTCGAGGTGGTGCGGATGGGTACCTACGGGCGACTCGGTTGGCTGCGGCGGCCCGGGGCAGCGGAGCGCGAACGGGCGCTGGCTGCCCTGGAGATGGTCGACATGGTCGAGTTCGCCGGGCAACAGATCGGCGCGTTGTCGGCCGGCCAACAGCAGCGCGTTCTGCTGGCCCGAGCGTTCGCCCAAGACGCCGAGCTGTACCTGATGGACGAGCCGTTCGTCGGTGTCGATGCGCCCACCGAAGCCGCGCTGGTGCGGCTCCTGCAGGAGCTTCGCGATCGGGGCCGCACCCTGTTGGTGGTCCACCACGACCTGGCGACCGTGCCGGAGTACTTCGACTCGGTCGCGTTGCTCTACCGGCGGGTGGTCGCCTGCGGCCCGGTCGAGGCCGCGTTCACCGAACCGAACATCGCCGCCACCTACGGTGCGCGACGGGTCGGGGGTGGAACGTGTTGAACGCCGCGGCTCCGGCGCTCGAGTTCGACCACACGCTGCGTTCGGTCGTGCTCGGCACCGGAGCGATCGGTGCCGTGAGCGGGGCGCTCGGCAGCTTCGCGTACCTGCGGCGGCAGAGTCTCGTCGGTGATGTGGTCGCGCACTCGTCGTTGTTGGGCATCGTCGGCGCGTTCCTGCTCGGCTATCTGCTGACCGGAACGGGTAGCCGATCGTTGTGGGTGTTGGTCCCTGGGGCGGTCGCCGCCGGGGTCGCGGCGCTGCTGCTGTCGCGCGCGGTCACCTCGCGCACGCGGTTGTCGGAAGATGCGGGCCTCGGCGTGATGCTCGCGCTGTTCTTCGGCGGTGGGGTCCTGCTGCTGCGCTGGGCGCAGCGCCACCAGCCCGTGATCCCGGGCCACACCGGGCTCGACGCCTACCTGTTCGGGTCGGCCGCGGCGCTGACCACCACCGACCTGTGGATGATCTCCAGCGTCGGCCTGGCGGCACTCTTCGTCATGCTGCTGCTGTGGCGGCGCCTCGAGGTCTACACCTTCGATCCGCTGTTCGCCCACAGCCTCGGCATTCCGGTGCGCCGGCTCGAAGCGGTGCTGCGCGTGCTGCTGGTCACCGGCGTGGTGGTGGGGATCCACGCGGTCGGCGTGGTGCTGATGATCGCGCTGCTCGCCACTCCGGCGAGCGCGGCCCGACAGTGGACCCGTCACCTCGGGACGATGGTCGCGTTGTCGTCGTTGTTCGGGGCCGTGTCCGCCGCGCTCGGCACGGTGATCAGCGCTCGCTACGCACACCTGCCCGCCGGGCCGGTGATCGTGTTGGTGGCGACGGCGGTGTTCCTGGTGTCGTTGGCGTGCGCGCCACGGCGGGGTCTGCTGAGCAGGATGCGGCGGCGGGTGCGGTCGGTCGAGGTGGCCGGCGCGTGAGCCTCGAGTTGTGGACGCTGGCGATCGCCACGGCCACCGCGCTCGCCTGTGCGCTGTGCGGGGTGCTGCTGGTGGTGCGGCGCGAGGCCCTGGTCGCCGAAGGGCTCAGCCATGCGGTGTTGCCCGGCATCGTGGTCGGGTTCGTGCTGCTGCAGGAGCGCAATGCACCGCTGTTGATCGGCGCCGCGGCGCTGGCCGGGTTGCTCATGGTGCTGGCGGTGCAGCTGCTCCGCCGCACCGGCATCGTCGACCCGGACGCCAGCCTCGGGATCGTGTTCTCGGCGCTGTTCAGCGTCGGGATCCTGGTGGCGAGCCAGCGCCTGCGGAACACGCACTTCCACGCCCACTGCATCATCGATGGCGACTTGGCACTGGCCGCGCTCGACGATGTCTCGGTCGGCGGGACCGTGATCGGCCCGCGCGCCTTCTACATCTTGCTGGCGGTGCTCGCGGTGTTGGGCACCTTCCTGGCACTGATGTGGAAGGAGCTGCAGATGATGCTGTTCGACCCGGGACTCGCCCGCAGCTTCGGGCTGCGGCCCGGTCTGCTGCACGCGGCGTGGCTGGGGTTGGTGTCGTTGACCGCGGTGGCGGCGTTCGACACGGCTGGCTCGATCCTCGTAGTGGCCTTGATGATCGCGCCGGCGGCGGCGGCCTACCTACTGGCCCGCAGCTTGTTCCAGATGGTGTGGATCGCCTGCGGCATCGGGGCTGCCAGTGCCGCCGCAGGCTTCGGGCTCGGGATGGGCCTCGACATGACGCCCAGTGCGCCGATGGCGTCGAGCGCCGGTCTCGCATTCCTGGTCGTGTTCCTGCTCGCGCCGCGCGAAGGCGTGGTCGCGCGCCTGCGGGTACGCCGCGCCCAGCGCGCCGAGCTGCGTCGCCAACTGCTGCTGCACGGCGTCGGGTCGGCGGGCTGCGCCGAGTCCGAACTCGCCGGTGCCCTGCGCTGGTCGGCTGCGCAATGCCGGCAGGAGATCGACCGGGCGGTGGCGTCGGGGCACGTCGAGTGCGTGGGAGAACGCGTGTGCGTTACCCTCGCCGGCCAGGCCCACGGTCGCGCTTACCTGGCGCGCATGCTCGGCGGTAGTGCGGGGCGCGCGCCGGATCCGGTCGCCTCCTGAGGCGCGCGACGACCTCACGGTCGATTCACGCCGGGCACCGGCGGAGCTTCATTCGCGCGTGTTTCCATCTCCGCTCGTCGCTCGGGGTGACCGCAGCGACCCCGCACACCGATCAGGCCCGTGGCGGCAGCCCGGGCCGAGCGGACGATTCCAGCTTGGAAGGGACTGGTCCGCGGGCCTCGCCGGAGGGGACGTCTGGCGGGGCCCACTCTTTTCTCGAGCCTGATGCGGCAGTGCTGCAGGCGCCTGCGTCGCTGTGGCGTTTGTCCGTCGGCTGGTGCGAGCGGGCAACGCGGCAATCGGAGTTGCGAACCCGCGAGCCTGCGACGGCGCCTACTCGCCTCCGCGGATGTCGTCCGCGGTGTCCGGGCGACGTTCGGGGCCGACCGAAGAGACGATCCACGACCCGGAGTCGCCGACGAGGATCCGATACGGGGTGCCCCAGGGTCGCGACCCACGCGCCACCTCCTGTGCCGATCGCGGTCGCTACTCCGCCCGGTGCTCCGGCAGCACCACCGCGACGGTGACCTGACCCGCCGCGACCTGCAGCCCGATGCTGCCACCGAGGTATTCGACGATGCTGCGGCACAGGCTCAGGCCGAGGCCGGCGTGGCGGCGGTCGCCGTGCGCCGAGTCGGCGCGCCAGAACGGTTCGAACGCGCGGGTGGGCAGGTCGGCTGGGGCCGAGGGTGCCCGGTTGCGCACCCGCAGCTCGACGCCGGAAGGCGTCCGGTCGAGCGACACCTCGACCGGGCCCTCGCCGTGCTCGAGCGCGTTGTCCAGCAGGTTGTGGGTCAGTCGGCGCAGCAGCTCGGGGCTCGCGCGCACTTCCGGCGCCGCGCCCGGGGCGAGAGCGACCCGGGACGTGGCGAGCGCTGCGCAGCACTCGGTGACCACGCGGCGCAGATCACACGGTGGGCTGCGCCGGGGGCTGTCTTCGCGCACCAACTGCAGCAAGGTGTCCACGGTGGTCTGCATCTGCAGGGTGATGTCGAGGCAGGTCGACAGCGCCGTGCGGTAGTCCTCCGGCTGCCTCGGCCGGTTCATCGTCACCTCCAGCGTGGCGCGCAGGCCGGCCAGTGGGGTACCGAGTTCGTGCGCCGCGTTGCCGGCGAACTCGCGTTCGCTCTGCAACGCGCTGCGCAGCCGCCGGAGCAACGCGTTCAGCTGGTCGCGGATCGGCAGCAGCTCGCGCGGTGCACTCGCCAGTTCGAAGGTGTGGTCCAGGCGCTCCGGAGCGAGGCCTTCGATCTGTTGCCGCAGCTGGTCCAGCGGGCCCAGGCCCTTGCGCACGAGCCACGCGATCGACATCCCCGCCAGCAACAGAGCGACCAGGCCGACCAGGGCGATCAGCGCCGTGAGGACCTGCAGCGGTCGGGTGACGCTGTCGAAGGTGTGGGCGACGACCACGCTGACGTGCGCCGGACCGGTCGGCGTCGTGCGGGTGCTGCGCTGGTGCGGCGCGGGGGCAGTGATCCGCGCGGTGACCGCGCGCGCCGGAGTGCCGTCCGGCAGCGCGATGTCGGCGAACTCCACCAAATCGAGCCGGGGTTCGCTGTCCGGCGACGCGCGCAGCGACGCATCGGGACGCGGCAGCGAGGCCCCGGCCAGCTGCGGCGAACGCGCGATCGACGCGCCGTTGCCGTCCCACGCCTCGAGCCACACGCCGCGCAGCAACCCCGGGTCGCGCGCCAGGTCGGCGCCGCGTGGTGCGATCCGGCGATCGCGCAGCCACAGCTCGATCACCACCTGCGGCGTGGCGTTGCGCAGGTCGCGGAACAGCGTCCGGTCGAGCTCGACGCGCAGCTCGTGCCGGATCACGCGGTGGGCGAGGAACCCGCCGGCCAACAGCCCGCCGGCGAGCACCGCCAAGAGGGTGCCGACCAGGCGCCGGTGGATCGACGGGGTCATTCGCGGATGCCGAAGATGTAGCCGGCGCCGCGCCGGGTGTGGATCAGCCGCGGCTGCCCTTCGCGTTCGAGCCGCTTGCGGAGGTAGCCGATGTAGACGTCGATGACGTTGCTGGTGTTCGGCGCGTCGGAGTACACGTGCGTGCGGATGTCGGCGCGGGTCACCAGCTCGTCACGGCGGTGAATCAGGTACTCGAGCAGTGCGTACTCGCGCGCCGACAGGTCCTGGCGCTCGCCCGCGACCGTCACCGTGCGGTCCGCGGTGTTCACCGCGACGTGCCCGATCTGCAGCACCGGGTCGCTGTCGTAGCGCCGGCGCACCAGGGCGCGCACCCGCGCGAACAGCTCCGCCATCGCGAACGGCTTGACCAGGTAGTCGTCAGCACCGTGATCCAATCCGGACACTCGATCGTCGAGGTCGCCTCGCGCGGTGAGGATCAGCACCGGGGTCCGCACCCCGCGTTGCCGCAGCGTCTTGAGGACTTGCAAGCCGTCGACCGCTGGCAGCATCAAGTCGAGCAGGATCGCGTCGAACTCCTCGGTCAGCGCGCGGGTCAGTGCCGCCGCGCCGTCTTGCGCCACTTCCACTGCGTAGCCCTCTTCCTCGAGACCACGTCGAGTGGCCTCGGCGAGTGGTGCGAAGTCTTCCACCAGCAGCAGGCGCATCGGTCGAATGGTACGGGCCAGGCACCGCGCGTCGAGATGCCACGCGAGTTCGCGCGCGCCGGCGGACGGAGCCTGGTCGAGGCGATGCGACGTGGCGAGACCTTCTCACCGGCGCCTCACGAACCGGTCGGTTCGACTTCGGAGTCGGCGGCGAGATCCAAGGGCTGCCGCTGCCTCCCCGCGCGTCTCGCGGTTGGCCGCGCTCGAGCCACTCCGGTTCGACGCCGCCCGCGCTGGTGTCCGCCGAGCCCGCCCGCGTCGGAACCGGCGCCAGGCGTTTGACCCGCAGGCGATCGGGAGGATCAGTGCGGGAAGGCGCGGATCTCCCGGGTTGTCACTCCGTGGGGCGGACTCCCAGCAGCAGGGGTTCGCTCGGTAGATCCTGCGTGGCGAGCACTACCTCGGTGCGGGCGCCTGCGGGTAGAACGCTGCGCGCCGCGGCCAGCGCCAGCTCGGGGCGGTTGTTGCGTTCGCTGACGTGACCGACCCAGACTCGGCGCAGTCCTGGATGTGCGAGTCCCTGCAACAACGCGGCGGCTTGCTGATTCGACAGGTGCCCGGTGTCGCTGGCGACGCGCGCCCTGAGCTGTGCGGGGTAGGGGCCGCGTTCCAGCAGCTCGGGCTCGTAGTTGAACTCGAGCAGCAGTGCGTCCAGCTGGACGAACACCTCCGCGATCGCCCCGTCGGCGCAGCCGAGGTCGGTGGCGAGACCGAAGCGGTGGTGCCCGTCGTCGAATCGGTAGGCGACGGTGTCGGGTGCGTCGTGCCGGACCTTCACCGCTCGCACGTCGAGCGTGCCGAGTCGGAACGAACGGTCGGTCGGGATCGTGTGCAGCCGTCGCTGCAGGCGATTGCACAGCGAGCGCAGGGTGCGGCGGGTGCCGTAGACGGGAGTGTCGAACGTGCGGCAGAAGTCCGCCACCCCGCGCGCGTGGTCGCGGTGGCGGTGGGTCATCAACACCGCGGTAACGTCGCTGGGTGCCACACCGACGGTGGTGAGGGCATCGCCCAGTTGCTCCAGCGGCAGGCCGTTGTCGACCAGCAGCTGCTGGTCACCGGCCGCGAGCAGCAGGCTGTTGCCGCGGCTTCCGGAGGCGAGGGGGGCGATGCGCAAGGCGAGTTAGATTCGTGGTCCGGGTTGCAAGCCGGGGCGGGACACAATACCTGTTGCCGAGATGGTGCCCATTCTTCGTCAGTGGCTCGTGTGTGTCGTCGTCGTGCTGGTTCCGGGAGTCGGCGTGGCGCAGGTGAAGCCACAGGTGCTCGACGCCGGCTACCACCACCTGGGCGACACCAAGATCACCACCTGGGAGTTCGGCACGCCCGAGCCGGAGGGACTGGAGCTCGACGTCGCGTTCGAGGCGGTTCCCAACGCCAAGGAATACGTGCTGGTCATCCGCCACCGCGACGTCGACAACCGTTGGCGGCTGCGGATCAACGGCAAGGTGATCGGCGAGCTGGAGAAGGGCAAGACGCTGCGCGACCACGTCTATCTGGTCCCGGCGGGGACGCTGCAGCGCGGCACCAACCGGCTGCAGACCAAGTCGAACAAGAAGAGCGACGACATCCTGCTCGGCAACATCCGCCTGTTCCCGCAGACCCTGCGCGAACACCTCGATCTGCGGCCGGTGCGGATTCGGGTGCGCGACGCCGCCGGCTCGCCGCTGCCGGCGCGCGTGACGATCACCGACGCCAAGGCCGAGAACCGAGTCGAGGTCTACTACGCCGCCACCAGCACCACCGCGGTGCGGCGCGGTGTGGTCTACACCAGCGTGGGCTCCGCGGACGTCGAGCTACCGGTCGGACGCTACCAGGTGTTCGCCAGCCGCGGCATGGAGTGGGGCATGGACCACAAGCCGGTGTCGGTCGAACACGGCGGCACGGCCACCGTGGAGCTGCAGATCGGGCGCGAGGTCGCGACCCCGGGATACGTGGCGTGCGACTCGCACATCCATACCTACACGTTCAGCGGCCACGGCGATGCTTCGGTCGAAGAGCGGATGGTGACGCTGGCCGGCGAAGGGGTCGAGCTGGCGATCGCCACCGACCACAACCACCAGACGGACTACCAGCCCTACCAGCGGCGAATGAAGCTGACCGAGTACTTCACCCCGGTGACCGGCAACGAGGTGACCACCAAGAACGGCCACTTCAACGCCTTCCCACTCGACCCGCTGATGCCGGTGCCCGACCACAAGCTCACCGATTGGGTGAAGCTGATCGACGGAATCCGCAGCCGCGGGGCCAAGGTCGTGGTGCTGAACCATCCGCGGTGGCCGCAGGTGCACACCGGCCCGTTCGGCAAGCAGCACTTCGAGCTCAACCGCATCACCGGGCAGCGGGCGCGCGGCGGCGCGTTCACCTTCGATGCGATGGAGCTGGTCAACGCCACGTGCAAGGCCCCCGACCCGCTCTACAACTTCGTCGACTGGTTCGCGCTGCTCAACCACGGCGAGAAGATCCAGGCGGTGGGGACTTCCGACTCGCACACCGTCGGTGACCCGGTGGGGCAGGGGCGGACGTACCTGCGCAGCAGCACCGACGACGCGGCGAAGATCGACGTCGACGAGGCGTGCACGTCGTTTCGTCTGGGCCGTAGCTCGATCAGTCAGGGCCTGTTCGCGGAGGTGTTCGTGCACGGTGCGCACACCATGGGCGCCACGGTGCGCGGCCTCGGCGAGAAGGTGCCGGTTGTGCTGCGGGTGGCGTGTGCCTCGTGGGCGCGGCCGGACCGCGCGCGGGTGTTCGTCAACGGGGCGAAGGTGCTCGACGTGCCGATCGAGTCGGTCCCCGGCAAGCCGACCGACCAGCGCCTCGAGCTGTCGGTGCCGCGGCCGAAGAACGACGCGCACCTGGTGTGCGTGGTGACCGGTCCGGGGGTGAAGGGGCTGTTCTGGCGCGCCGAGAGCACCAACGACTACGTGTTGGCGGCGACCAACCCGGTCTACCTCGACGTCGATGGCGACGGCCACTACACGAGCCCGCGGCACCGCGCGCTGGCGCTGCTGCGCGAGCACGGGCTCTCCGTCGACCGGCTGCAGAAGCCGTTGGAAGAGGTCGACGATGCGGTCGCGGTGCAGGTGCTGGGCGAGCTGATCGAGATGAAGGAGCTCGAGGCGAAGGGCGACGCCGTGGTGCGACGCAAGGTGCACGCCGAGGTCGCTGCGTTGATCGGTCGCCTGGGTTCGCGCCCGGTGTTGGCCGCATTCGCCAAGTCGATGAAGCCGGCCGCGCGTGGTGGGGTGAAGAAGGCCAAAGGCAAGTCCGCGAAGACCAAGCCCGCAAAGGACAAGCCGGTCGTCAGGTAGAACCAACCCGGACTGTTCATGAACGCATGAACGAGCTGGTGCGATCGCACAAGGTCGCTACTGGCTTCGTCGAACGTCAAGAACCGCTCCTCTACGCTTCGACGGCGGCGGGGTGCACGCCGCCTCCGGGCGGGACCTGCCGATCTCGCGACGCTGCTCATGAGTCGTCCGGGATGAAGTCGCGGGCCGCGGGTTCGGTGGCGTCGACACACCGCTGAGTCGCCACACGTCGGCTGGCACTCGGCTACACAGCGCTGGGCCGCCGCTCATCGGTCGGCGTCCGACCACCGGGTTCGTTCGCCGCGTCGAAGTGCCCGCCGCCAACTGCGCGTCGGCTCGGTGCGCGTTCCGCTACTTCTTGTATTCGATGCCGACCGAGTTGGTCAGGCTGTCGAGGCTCGGCTGCCCCGGGATCGACGTGTAGGCCTGCAGGTAGAGCGAAGCCCCGAGGATGCTCACCGGGATCGTCCCCGGCTGCGCCAGCGTGACTTCGGTGTCGACCCCGGTCATCGCCGCCCCGAGCAGCACCGGCCAGCTCGGCGTGCCGAGGTACAGCCCACCGCCGATCCCCGGCAGCGACACCACCGGCAGGTTCTGCTGCTTGGCATTGCGCAGCGCCAGGAACAGGCCGAACGTGGCCCCCGCAGCGAAGCGGTTGTCGGTGACGCGGATCCCCAATCCGTCGGCGCTGACCATCCCGCGGGCGGTCGTTGGGTCGACTTCCGGCCAGATCGCTGCGGCACCGTAGCCGTTGTCCGAGCCGTGCCGCGACGTGCCGAGCTTGTGCCGCGCCGCCGCCTGCAGCACCGGTGCGTCGGGCAGCAACGCGTAGCCGAACACCATCCGCTCGGGGAAGTGTGTCGACGGCGTCCCGCCGAGGAAGTACAGGTAGTCGCTCGCGTGCCCACCCTTCGGCCAGTCGAAGATCGAATAGCCCGGCAGCGTGTCGGCCGCCGATGCGGTGATCGACAGCCCGTCCTGCGACGGCCAGCTCTTGCCGCTCGGCACCACGGGCACCTCCATGCCGAAGAAGAACGTGTCCTGGCACGGCACCGCCACCGCCGAGCCGCCCATCACCTGCACCGTCATCAAGAACCCCGCGGGTCCGGCGGGCGTCGCCGGGCTGCCCGGAACTGCTTGGGAGAACAAGCTCTTGGTCATGTCGGCGGCGCGCGAGCCCGGCGCGGTCTCCGGCCGCGCCACGATCTTGAAGCCCTCGACCGTCGACCCGTCTTCGTCCTGGTAACGGATCTTGAAGGTGCCGATCTCGCACGGCCCACTGGTCTTGCCACGGCCCGTGCCGCGCAGGTCGCCGAGCCCGTGTAGGTAGCGCTGGTCGTACATCTGCAGCGCCTCGAACACCGGCGGGGGGTTGCCGGCGTAGCGGACCACGAAGGTGATCCCGTCGTTGGTCCCGGTGAGTCGCCCCGGCATCAGCTCGTAGCCCTCGGCGGTTTGCGCGGCGGCGACCGGGGCGAGGGCCAGCAGCAGGAGGCTCGCCAGCGTGAGGGTGGGGTTCGGCGTGGACATCGCTACCTGCTGGTCAGGGGGCGCTCGGTGGGTCCCACGGCGCGGGCTTCGGGAACGTGCGGACGGTACCCAGACTTCGCCGGGGGTGTCAATCGGAGGGGTGTTGCTGGGCATGACGTGACCATGCTGCTGTGCTGGATAGAGGAGTCGAGCGTGGCAAGGTCCGGCGGAGGGAGTTGTGCGAGGCGCTGGGCCTCGGCGCCATCTCACCGATGGTCTGCCACACGAGCGACGCGGTCGTCGGTTGCTCGATGCTCGCCGTCGTCAGTCGCCCCTCGGCCATCCTGCTACCCGCCCTCCGGCACGACCAACGGCAGTGCAGGTCCGGCCGAAGCATCGACCCTGCGCTGCCAGTGTTCTCCAGCAGCCGAGCGACAGGTGAGGTCGACGAGCCCCGCCGGCACCACGAGGCTCGCCTCCAGTGCGGGCCGGATCCGGCTGCCGTCGCGGGCGAGCGTGCGGCGGAGCAGTACCTCGTTCTGGCCGTGGCTCGACCGCGCGACGAGGATCGGATCGCGGCACGCCACCGCACGCGGGCCGAGCCAAGTGACCTGGAGCCGCGTCGCGGCCGTCATGGGTACCGGTCCGGTCGTCGCGCGCAGCTCGAGCGGTCGGATCGACACGTAGGGTCTGTGTCGGCTATGCGCCACCAACACGACCGAGCGGGGCAAGCCGGCGACCTGGGCGTCGGGAGTGCGCCACCGGTAGGGCCCCAGGAACACCAACCGACTGTCCTCGTCGATCAGCGCTGCGTCGGCGCGCGCGTGCACCGTGATGGGAAACTCATGCTGCGGGATTCCGATGAGCGAGAGACGTACTACCGCACAGCCTGCCGCGACCGCGACAGTCGCCGCCTGCTCACGCCCCGCCGCGACGCTCACGTAGCGTTCGGTATCACGAATCGTCACGCAACCGGCCGGTAGGCACGCAATTTCGTAGGTCCCCGGCGCCACGGCCACGCGGTGCGTGGTCTTCCCCTCGACCAACAGCCCAGGGAGTGGGACCGCGGCGCCGGAGCCGTCGTCCTTGCGCTTGAGGAACAGCTTGCCGCCGGCACCCTGCAGCGCCTTGGCGCATTCGGGCGCGACCACCACCGTCAGGCGCAAGAACGAGCACGGCGCGCGAGCTGCCACCGAGCACGACAATTCGGCAACCGGCACGCCCGCCGGCAGCATCATGTGGGCGGTGAATGGGTGGGTGTCCCCGGGCGACGAGCCAGGACCACACACCAGGAACCCTCCGGGTGGCAGCGGCTGGGCGAGGGCGTAGCCGTGTGCATCGGTGCGCAGCCGCTGCACCGGCACCGGCGCACTGCCTGCGCCTTCCGCCGCGTAGAGCGACACCTCGCCGTCGGCGCAGGGTCCGGTCAACGTCGCGTTCCACACGAACACGTGCAGGGCACGCGTCGTGTCGTCGAGCACCAGGGTTTTGCGGCGCATGCCGCGGAACGGCGGCACCCGCAGGAACCACGCCGACGCGAGGCGGTGCGCCGGCGTCACCTTGAGCCACAGCCAGTGTCCCGCGGGCAGGCGGATCGAGGCGGTGTCCTGGAAGTTCGCTTGGTGCACGGATCCGGACTTCTCGCCCGCGAACATCGGCAGGGCGTCGCCGGACAGGTCGGGCTCGGGCGTCGCCCGCCAGCTGACGAGCCCGCTGGCCGGCTTGCCGGCGGCGTCGCGGACCGTGAGCACCAGCAGCGGTGAGTCGGCGCGGTCTTCGGCGCGGGTCGGGGTGCGGGCTCCGGCCGAATCGGTGCTCACGTTCTCGCCGTTGTGTCCAGCCGTGAGTTCGGAAACCGCGCCGCCGCTGCCATGCGCCGCGGTGCGGGACGGGGGAATGGCGAGGTAGCAGAGCAGCACAGCGATAGCGAGTACCGCAACCAGTCCGATGCGGCGCACCCACTTCATCGCTTCTCGCCTTGCTCTGCTGCTTCTCCAGCGTCTCGCATCGCGCCGCCCCTACTTGATGACCTCGAGCGAGACCGCGTTGCTGACCGCCTCGATCCCGTTCGTCCCGAGCAGCACCCCAGCGGCGTAGAACTCCAATCCGACCAACGACGTCAGCGGCGGGATCGGGATCTTGAAGTAGCCCGCGCCGGTGCGGTCGAGCTTCACCGACAGCCCGGCCGACACACTCAGGTCGAACAACGGCGTGCGGGCGATCGGCAGGCGCACCGTGCCGACGTAGGGGATGGTGCGCAGGGGGATGCCGGGCCAGTCGGCGGTCGACAGCGCGAGCCAGAAGGTCTGGCCGGGACTCGAGGGGTAGGTGACGTCGAGCTCGGCGGATTGGCCGGGGCGGGGGTATGGCGTGCGCGGGAAGAGGTGGTGGGTGGCTAGGGTGTAATGGTTCGTCGCGAGGGTGCGTTGTCGGCTGGGGTCATAGGTGAGGAGCCAGGAACCAGCGCCAGCTCCGCTCAGCGTCTTGCATTCGCAGCTCTCGGGGAGGAGCCGCCAGACGTTGCCGTCGAGTGCGTAGCACCGGTCGTAGTAGTCCCGCGTGCCGTAGATGTACTGGGGTGAGGGAAGCAGGACGAGGGTTCCGTGTGCGTGGCTGTAGAACGCCTTCCCGGAGAGAGGAGGCGTGATCAGGGGGCTCTTGGTCCACGCTCGACCGTCCCACACCCAGGGTTGGCGAGGTGTGTTCTTGGGGGTGGTGAAGGGGACCAGAAGCACGCGGCGTGACCCGTGGTCGATCACGAACTCGCAGTACTCGCTCGGCGCCGTTGCTGCGACCGGGTTCCACCCGTTCGAGTAGTCCCACTCCCACGTCGTGTTCGCGAAGGGGTACGCGACGAGGCGGTTGCGGAACGGATCGTAGATCGCATTCCCGAGGCCCGCGAGGGCGGGGGTCTTTCCCGAGAGCGGGTGGAGAGCCCAGTTCTTGCCGTCCCAGGTCCAGACCTCGTTGAGCGCGCCCTTCGAATCGTACCCACCCATGAGTACGACGCGTTGGCTTGGCGGATGGTAGAACAGCACCGGCTGGTGCCGATGTGCGGGTAGCGTTTTGGGATGCACGCGGACAAACTTGTCTCCGCGAAGAGCCCACATGGCTGTGGTGTAAGGTGTTCGTCCTAGCGCCCCCAAGAACACGAACTCGTCTCGGGCATCGTCGTGCGTGTTGTTGAGATCCAACGCGGAGGCGAAGGTGGGGTATTCGCCGCCGAACCGGTCGATCAGCGCCCAGTCGTTGTTGCGGAATGTCCAAGTCTGGCCTCCGAACTGCGAGTCGGGGTCCTCGAAGCCGACCATGACGATCTGTCGGCGAACTAGGTCGGTATCCGCGCGCCAGCCCCGTGCTACTATCGGGGGGCTCGTCTTGGTGTTGAGTTTGGTCCAGATCTTTCCATCCCATGTCCATGTCGGATCCGACACCGTGGCCGAGCCTGCATGGACGACGACGGCATTGAGCGTCGGATCGAACGCGAGTACCGGGTTGTACTGCAGCGGTGGTTCGGTGGGGTGCTTGGTGATGATCCAGTCGCTCCCCGTCCACTCGTGAGCCTCGCTGCCCGCGAAGGCGAAGCCCACGCTTGCACCGCCGAACATCATGACGCGACCGGTACGGTGGTTGAACGTCAGGCTGTGTGAGTAGCGCTGGACCGGTACGGTGCTCGGTTGAGCCTGAGACCAGTCTGCTCCATCCCAGATCCACGTGTCTTGTAGCCCTGTGAATGGGAAGCTGAGGGATCGAGTCCCTCCGAACAGGACGATCTGCTTGCGCGTCGCATCGGTGGCCATCGCGGTGTGGCGGCCTCCCGGGGTATGCACGGTGTTGACGCGTCGCCAGTCGTTGCCGTCCCATTCCCACGTATCGTCGAGATAGAGGTGCTGGTTCCGCAGGTCAATGGCTTCCCCTCCGAACAGGATCACGGCCTTGCGCACATGGCAGTAAGCCATGGTCGGTGCGAACCGACCGGGTGGACGCGTTCTCGGATGTCGGATCTTCCAGGACAGCCCGTTCCATTCCCATGTCTCGTCGCCCAAGAAGCAAACCGTCACTCCACGAGCGGGGTCGTACGCCACCGCGCAGTAGGTTGAACCGGATAGCCAATCGACCGACCGCCACTTCGTCGTGGGAGCAAGTGGGCGTTGCGAGCTGGAACCGGAGAGCTGGGAGAGGAGCGTGGGGGAGAGTGCTGTGAAGGTGCAGACCACGAGGAACAGACACTTGGCTTGACTGATCACTGCCCACTCCGCGCTTCGACGAGCACCATGAAGCTCTGCAGGTTCGCGCCGTTGCCGATCGTGGGGGCGCCTGCCGTGCCGAACGGCGGGGGGCGCTGGATGCGGTACTCGGTGGAGTAGCGGTAGGCGGTGAACGGCGGGGCTTGCTGCGTGGGATTGTACGGAAACGTCGGAAGCCACGTCTCGTGGTCCGTGAAGCCAGGAACCCCTATTGTGTTCTGGCACCAAGCACCGAACTGGATGATGACACCTGGTCCGCCGCTGCCTCCGCCGTTCGGCGCAGGATCGAAATTGTTGCTGCCCCCGGCGCCCTTGGTGAGCGCCTTGTTGCCGAGCGCCACGAGCGTGATCGGATGCTGTTCCTCCAACCAGTAGAAGCTCCCGCCCGGTGGGTTGCCGTTGCCGCGGCTACCGGGCGGGTTCACGTGACCTTCGCTGGGAAAGTAGAAGAGCGAAGGGTTGTAAAACTGCGGAGTGCCGCAGCCCCCGTGGTGCCAAATCGGGTTGGTTGCTGCGCCGGCAAACCACTGCTGCCACCAAGGGTGGATGTCGGGGAGCAGGTGCGGCGCGATGTCGACGATCGTCGGCTGGTAGTAGCCAGAAGGAGGATTGTAGTCCCAGGACGCAACGTGAGGCAGCATGTTGCTCAGCGGGAAGCCATCGGTGTAGCGTGGGTACTCGCCGGGAATCGGTGCGCCTGACGAGTTCGCCGGCCCCAGGAACCAGGCGAACTTGTTCTGTACCGCGAAGGTGTAGTACGGGCGTTCGAACGACATGAAGGTCGTCGTCCCAAACCGATAGCCCGCGATGATGTTCACCCCGAGTTCGTCAGCCCCGATGTCGATCAGCCCGCTTTCGGGGAACGATGGGTTCCGGGACGGATTGACCGGGTTGTAGCTCGGATGATCGAAGATGCGGGGATTCCCGAACCCCTCGCAATCCGTGTCCCACGAGCTGAAGAACCAGTGCTTGAACTCGGATCCCGGACCGACCGACGGCCACTTCTTGCCGGGTGCGAGCGTGAGTACGCGCCCGTTGGTCATGGTCGCCGGCAGAGGGCCGTTGAATCCACGGTCGACCAGCGGATTACGCGACCCGCCGGTGCCAGGGACGACCGGCGAGAGGGGGCCCGTTGCAGCAGAGGTACCCGGCGCGATGTCCGGGGCCAACCGCAGGTCACCCGGTGAATAGTCAACGTTCGGTGGGGCTGGCAGGTTTGCGCCCTGGAATGGACCGGTGAACAGCGAACCGTTGAACAACAAGTCCCGCACGTAGAGCACACCACGGTCGAACGCGGTGTTTGTGCCGCCGGTGATGCCGATCAGATCAACGGCCGGAGTGAACGGAGTCCCGGACCGGGTAGCCGTCGCTAACAGACCCAGGTTCGGCATCGGCACGGCAGTGTTGAACCGCGTCGATTCGTACGCATTGAAGTCACCAGGTGAGAATCCCGAGATTGTCACATCCCCCACGTCCACGCCCTCGAAGCAGGACAACGGGCCGACGGCGGAAGCCCACGGCCATGGTAGCGTCGTGGAGTAGAGCGCACGAGTCGCGTAGTTCACCGGACCATCGAACACGTTGTTGATCAGTATCAGTCTCGACACACCAACGGAAGGCTGGGTGAGTGCCACGCGACCGTTCCACAGGCCCACCGTGTTGTCGAAGATCGTGTTGTTGATCAGGGTCGGCGTATGGTACTCGGTCACCGCGTCGGGTGCCTCGACGACGACTCCGCTCCCGCAGGCAAACACGAAGCAGTTGGTGATCGTCGGGCTGGATTGTGCTGTAGGTGCGAGGTAGATCCCGGCGAAGTACTGGGGGCCGGGGTTGCTCGGAAGTGTCGTCGCTCGAGGGGCGCCGTAGATCGAAACCGAGTCGACCACGCTCTCGATCCCCGCAGTGTCAGTCGATGCACCGAACCGAAAGGCTGGTCCTTGAGCTCTATCGGCGTTCATCAGATCCGGGTCCTTCTCGAGACAGAACACCGTGTTCAGCGCGCTCGTCCCCTGGATCGAGACCCGGTTGGGCAGATCGATCGGGAACGTCTCGCCGTTCGGGCGCAGCCAGTTCGTCGGATCCGGATCGCGCGGCGGGTTGTTGACCAAGAGCGTCCGCGTGTACCGCCCCGGCAGGCAGTGGATGATCACGTGCGTGACCGTCACGTCGTACTGCCGCGGCGGCACGCCGATCACGCCGTTGGACCAAGGCAGCCCGCCCGGGAAGAGCCCGTTGATGTAGGCGACTGCCGCGGTAACCGTCAGGAACGGGTAGGGTGCGTGCATCAGAACACCCTGGCCGGACGGCGCTGCCGGATCCGGCGCCACCGCCATGGGGTTCGCCGCAGGTGGCGTAGTGCATGGCGCCACTGTGGAGGTGCTAGGGTTGAAGGCTGCGGCGAGGGCGTCGTTGCCGTAGTGAGGGTCGACCCAGACGTGCATGGGTTCACCGACGACTGCCACTTGGCTTCGCAGGGCTCCCGTGAGGCAGGTGCCCGCGACAGCCGCTGTGGTGAGGATCAGGTGGAGGCTAGTCTTCTCTCTCTCTCTCTCTCTCTCTCTCTCTCTCTCTCTGGCGTGCAGCATCGGGAGACCCCCTTTGGTCTGGAACGACGAGTCGTGCCCAGAATCATCCGCTCCGCACCCAATCCGTCAATCCCCGGAGTCGAGCGGGGCGGATCAACGCACGGTGCCTATGGCCGGCCCATTGGGAATGGCGCTTGCTCGGCCTCGGGAGAAGTCCGGATACCATGTCCGAGTCGGTGCCGAGCCTTTGGTTCGCAGTCGACTCAATCTGCGAGCGCGGTCGTGTGCGGATCCGCTCATGCCCGAAGCCCACGCGTATCGTCTCCACGACGCGGTCACGCGCCCTGCAAACATGCGCCCCCTCATCCCACTCCTCGCACTCGCCTTCGCGGCTGGCCTCGGCGCATGGTTGTGGTGGGGTGCTGCTGGATCGACCCCGCCGCAACGGACCACCCTTGCGGCACCGAACGCTCCGGCATCCTCATCGAGCCCTTCACCCACGACCGCACCTCCCCGCCTCGACCCCCGGCAACTCGCACCCGCCCCGACTCCCCAACCCCACGTCGCCGACCCCGCCGGGCACATCGCGCTGCCCGACGGCAGCTTCGTGCCGGCACTCAACGGCGTGCGCACGTTCGACCGCGTGCGCTGGCAGGGCGCGTTCCCCGGCATCGAGGGGCGCTTCCGCTGCCCGAGCACTGGGCTCGAGTGGTATCTGCTGCGCAACGGCGACGTGTTGACCACCGCGCGTATGCCGGGCACCGAGGGCGGTCGGCCGGTCGAACGCGACCTGATCGTGCACGTGCGGCGGGAGCAGGTGGTGCGGGTGCGCGCTCCGCGCGAGGGGCGGTAGCCCGGACGATTCGCGAGCAGCGTCGCGAGATCGTGCAGGGTTGTTGCTGGCAAGGAAGCGGCAGGTTGTGCCCAGGGGCGGGGTGCATCCCCGTCGGGGAGCAGGTTCTGACGTTCGACGAAGCCAGCAGCGACCTTGCGCGATCGCAGCAGCTCGATCGCGAATAGTCCGTACTGGGACCTCCGGCACCGCTCGAGCACCTTGACAGGCTCCCTGCGCAGGCTACGGTTTAGTTGGTCGACCAACCAATAGTCCGATGCCGAGCAAACCGACGCGCGACGACACCCGCGAGCGCCTGATCCAGATCGCCATGGAGCTGTTCGCCTTCCAAGGCTACGCGGCGACCGGGTTGGCGCAGATCGCGCGCAAGGCGAAGGTGCTGCCTGGGTCGCTCTACTACTTCTTCCCGACCAAGGAAGACTTGCTGCACGCGACGCTGCAGCGCCGCCACGAGCTGCTGCAGCCGGAGGTGCTCGATCCCGCCTGGGACGGCGTGGACGACCCGATCGAACGGGTATTCGCGCTGCTGGCCGGCTATCGCCGGATGCTGACACTGACCGACTTCCAGCACGGGTGCCCGATCGGAAACCTGGTGATCGAGGTCGGCAATTCGCATCCCGATGCGCGCCGCCTGCTGGTCCGCAACTTCGACAACTGGCTCGACGCGATCGAGCGCTGCTTCCGCGACGCGGCGCCGCGGCTGCCGCCCGACCACGACCCGCGGCGGCTGGCGGTGTTCGTGCTCGTGACGATGGAAGGAGCGGTGATGGTCGCCCGCGCCTACCGCAACTTCGAGGCGTACGACGCGGCGATCATCCAGCTTCGCGATTACCTCGAGCGGCTGCTCGCCGATGCCCTCGCCCACCCTCAGCCCGACAAGGCCCGCAATGCAAAGAAACGCTCCCGCCGCGCCTGATCTCGACGACACCGCCTGCCGCGACGCGACCGGCAAGTCCCTCACCCAGTGGTTCGCCGCGCTCGACGAGACGCCGGGCCTGGCAGCTGGTCGGCGTGCGCTGGTTCAGCACGTGTACGACGCGGTCGGCAAGGACGAGTGGTGGGCCACCACGATCGCGGTCGAGTACGAGAAAGCGCGCGGACAGCGGGAGAAGGACGGCCTCCCGAAGGGCTACTCGATCTGCTCGACGAAGACCATCACGGCACCGTTGGGCACGGTGTTCGCCGCGTTCGGTGATGCGGTGGCGCTCGACGCGTGGCTCGGCGGTGGAACCGAGGTGGAGTTCACCGATGGCGGGGCGCTGCGGGATGTCGACGGCGACTACCTTACGTTCACCCGGATCCGCAAGGACAAGGACCTGCGTGCCCGTTGGGATGCCGAGGACCTGGCGCACGGCAGCCAACTCGAAGTGCTGTTCGCCGACAAGGGAAGGGCAAGACCGGCGTCACGCTCAACCACACCCGGATCCAGGCGCGGCGCGACGCCGATGTGCTGCGCGCCGGATGGGGTGCTTGTTTGGGGGCACTGAAAGCGCGGATGGAGCGGGCATGAGTGCGCGCCACGGCTGGGTCCTGTTGGTTGCTGTCGCCGGTTCGCTGCCGGCTCAGGAGGCGACGCGGCCGTCCGCGGAGTTCGAGTCGTACGCGGCGCACATCGCCGCGGCCGAGGGGGCGATCGCGCGCGGCGCCACCCGCGCGGTGCGCCGCTGGCTGGATGCGGTGCCCGCATCCCAGCGGATGTTCGAGTGGCGCGTGCTCGACGGCGAGTCGGATCGGAGTCTCCTTTCGTGGGAGGCACACCCGGGGGGTGTGACGGCGCTCGCGCTGTCGCCGGACGGCAAGTTGCTGGCGAGTGCCGGCAACGACGGGGTGATCAAGCTCTGGGAGGCCGCGGGGGCGAAGTTGGTGCGGGCGATCGAGGCCCACCGGAGTTCGGTGTACTGCCTCGAGTTCGACCCGCAGGGCAAGCGGCTCGCGTCTTCGTCGGCCGACCGCGGTGCAAGGGTCTGGGACGTCGCGTCCGGATCGTTGCTGTGCAGCTTCAACGGCCACAGCTACCCGGTGACGACGGTCCGGTTCGCGCCGGACGGCACGCGGCTGTGCAGCACCAGCTACCAGCGGCCCAAGGGTGGCGAGGTCCGCATCTGGTCGGCGGCCGACGGTAAGGAGATCACCGTCTTGCAGAGCGGCTACGCGCCGATCACTTGTGCGCACTGGAATGCCGGCGGCACGAAGATCGTCGCTGCCTCCTGGGATCAGCAGCTGCACGTGTTCGATCTGGCGACGCCGGGCAAGCCGATCGTCGTGCGATTGGGTGCGGCGCCGCGCTACCGGGCGGCGCAGGCCTCGGCGCTGTCGCCCGACCAGAGCGTGGTCGCGGTGGCGTGCAAGGACCACGAGGTACACCTGTTCGAGGCGTGGACCGGCAAGCCGCTCCGCGACCTCGTGGGGCACGGCAAAATCGTGGAGGGAGTCGCCTTCGCCCCGGACGGCAAGACGATCGCCAGCGTCTCGGCGGACAGTTCGGTCCGGCTGTGGGACTGCGCGGCGGGGCGGCTGGTCGCCGAGCTGCCCGGACACTGTGGTCAGGTGCGCGCGGTGACCTTCGCACTGGACAGCCGTTCGCTGTGGACCGGCGGCGCGGATGGCACGGTGCGTCTGTGGACCGTGTCCACCGAAGGTGTGCATCGCCCGCGCCTGGCGCTCCCGCGCGCCGCTTACCACATCGAGGAGAGCCCGGACGGGCGCCACCTCGCGGTCGGATTCGCCGACGGCACGCTGCGGCTGTACCCCACGACGGGTGGTGCCGAGTTCGTGGAGCTGCGCGGGCACGACAGCTGGATCGGCTGTTTGCGCTTCAGCCGTGATGGCAAGCAACTGCTCAGCGCGGGCCACAAGCAGCTGTTGGTGTTCGACGTGGCGCGGCGGATGGTGGTGCGCTCGTTCACCGCGACCGAGCACGCACCGGAGACGCATGGCTGCCGTGGCGGAATCGACGCGGTCGACTGGACGGCAGACGGAAGGCGGATCGTCGCGGTCAGCCGCGACCAGCAGGCCCGCGTGTGGGACGGTGCGTCCGGGAAGTTGCTGTGGAGCATGGAGCTCCCGGCCAGCCGGACCCGGGTCGAGTTCTCGCCCGACGGCGCGGTGCTCGGTTTGTGTGGGAATGGTGGAGCGTCGCTACGCGACGCGGCGAACGGAGCGCTGCGCGTGGCGCTGACCGGTCACCGCGGGCGGGTCACCGCCATTCGCTTTGCCCCGGATGGGCGCCGAGTCGCCACGCTCGGCGAAGACGGCTGGCTGCGCTTCTGGCGCACGCACGATGGAACACGACTCGGCGGGGTGCGCGGACACGAAGGCTCGGGGCGGGCCGCGTACTTCTCGCCAGACGGCCGGCGGCTTGCGACGTGTGGCGAGGACGGCAGGTTGGTGCTGTGGGATGTCGCGACGCGCAGCGAGGTGTGGTCGCGCGACGTCGACAACGGCTACTGTCTGGCCTGGAGTCGCGACGGAGACCGGTTGTGGGTGCTGCCGCTCGACAAGCAGGTGTGGTGCTTCGACGCGGTGTCCGTTCGGCGGCGTCCGCGCTGACCGAGCGCGGACCATTTTCGCGGATGTCGTAAAATGGTCTGGACCATTTTACGACATCCCGTCGAATGGTCCGACCATGGCTGACGTTCCACGTCTCTACCAAGCCGTGCTTCGCGACCACGTTACGCGACACGGGCAGATGGCCTTCGTATCGGGACCGCGGCAGGTCGGCAAGACCACCACTTGCCGCGCCGTCCGTCGTGATGCGCACTATCTCGACTGGGACGACCAAGAGGACCGTCGGCTGATCCTGAAGGGACCGAAAGCGGTGGCATCCGCGCTCGGGCTAGCGCAGCTCCGCGAAGAACCGCCGGTCGTGGTGTTCGACGAGCTGCACAAACACCGCAGGTGGAAGGCTTTCCTCAAGGGGTTGTTCGATCGCTACAAGGAGCACGCGCGCGTGGTGGTGACCGGTAGCTCGCGACTCGATGTCTACCGGCGCGGCGGCGACAGCTTGATGGGGCGCTACCTGCTGTACCGCATGCACCCGCTGTCCATCGGCGAGCTTCTAGATCCGCGAGGGGGCGACGAGCTGGTCAGGCCGCCGCGCCGTCTGAGCGCGCGACGCTTCGATGTGCTGTGGACGCACGGTGGCTACCCAGAGCCCTTCACCAAGGCAGATGCGCGCTTCTCTACCCGCTGGCGCCAGCTTCGGGTGCAGCAGTTGGTGCGCGAGGATGTGCGCGACGCGTCGCGCATCCAGGAGCTCGGCCAGCTCGAAGTACTGGCCACGTTGCTGGAGTCCGGTACCGCACGGCAACTCGTCTACAGCAAGCTGGCCCGTGACGTGAACATCTCGGTCGACACGGCGCGACGGTGGGTGGCGACACTGGCTTCGCTGCATCACGGATTCCTGCTGCGCCCGTGGTTTCGCAACGTCGGCAAGGCATTGCGCAAGGAGCCCAAGTGGTTTCTTCGCGATTGGTCGGGGGTGCGGGAGCTCGGACAACGTGCCGAGACCTTCGTCGCCTGCCACCTGTTGAAGGCGGCCGAGCTGTGGACCGACCTCGGGTTCGGCGACTTCGAATTGCGCTACTTGCGGGACAAGAGCAAACGCGAGATCGACTTCGTCATGATTCGGGATCGGCAGCCCTGGTTCTTGGTCGAGGTGAAGGTCGCCGAGACCGCGCTGTCGCCGCACCTCGGACACTTCCAGCAGCAGGTTGGCGCGGCGCACGCGTTCCAGGTGGTGCTCGACCTGCCGTTCGTCGCGGCGGACTGCTTCACGCGCAGCGATCCCTGCGTCGTGCCGCTCCGCACGCTGCTGTCGCAGCTGCCCTGACCGCGCCGCCCCGCTCGCCCTCACTTCGGCCGGAACAGCTCCGCGAACGCGAACCGCTGCCACGCCAGGTACGGCGCATCCCACATGTCGGCCTTCAGGTCGTCGATCGCCAGATCGATCGTCTTCTGATTGGCGCGGAAGATCACGCTGTGCTCGGTGGTGCCGTGGCAGGCGGACTGCAGCAGCCGCACCATCTCGGTGGTGCCGATCGGCCGCCGCTGTCGGGTCCAGGTCTCGAGCAGGTTCTTGCCGGCTTCGTAGCGCCAACGCGAGGAGAACGACGGGACCGGCACGCCGGTGCCGGCGCGGTACTTCAGCGGGTGGTTGCTCGCCATCAGGCAGGTCTGCGCGCTCGGGCGCACTTCGCCAGGCAGCCGCATCACGCCGCCGAACCGGTCGCCTTCGTAGACGAACGCCGGGGCGCGCTGGCCGCGGAACGGCTGCGCGAAGAACACGATGCAGCCCGGGCCGCACGCGCCGCCGCCCGACGAGCGGTGCGCATCGAACAGGCGCGCGATCGCGTCCGGGGTCACGCTCGCAGTGACGTTCTCCAGGATGAAGCGCTGCGTCCAGGAGATCGGCACCAGCGCGTTCTCGACCGGGCCGCGACCCGAACCGCTGGCGTTCTCCATGCTGTAGAGGCCGTCCTCGCTGATGCCGCTCAGCGTGCCGACGAAGCCGGGCCACATCACGCTGGCGAACCGGTGCTTGCCGGGCGCTCGCTGCTCGACCGCGAACACCAGCGTGTGCATCACGGTGGTCTTGCGCAGGTCGACCTCGCCGTCCATGTTGCGCCCGGCGATCAGGCCCCCGGCGACGTCGGTGCCGGCGGTCTGCGCGCCCCACACAGCGAACTGCGTGCACGCTGAGCGCATCGCGCGGGTCTCGACGTAGGCGTTGATCGCCAGCAGGTCGGTGCGGTTGAAGTCGCGCGCGAGGGCCGCGACGCGCAGCGGTACCCCGGAGCCCTTCATACCCGCGAGCACCGCGTCGACCTCCTGCACCATCGCGACGGGCCAACGGAAGTTGTGTTCGAGGAACGGCACGAACTCCTGCTGGTAGGTCCGGGCCGAGCGGAAGCGGTCCTCCAGCAGGTAGAACTCGAACCAGTCGAGGATCTGCCGCGCCAGCAGCGCGCCGTGCGCGGTGCCGCGTTCCACCGCGGTGCCGTGGAGGCGGACCACCGGGACGCCACGCAGCCGCAGCAGCGCGGCGTGGCGGTGCTCGAGCGCCTTCGGCAGCGGGGTGGGGCGGCGCAGCGCGAACGCCAGCTCCTTCGATTCCTGCCGCACGTCGATCGGTGCGATCCCACCGGCGGGCTCGCTCGCGTACCAGCCGAGCGGCTCCGGCGGGTCGTAGCCGAGTTTGCCGTCTCCGTCGAGGTCCTCGAACGCGACCAGGCTGTAGTGCCCGGGCGGCAAGTCCATGATCTCGAACACGCCGTCCTCGGCGAGCACTTCCTGGCACGGCGCGGTGTGGAAGAACTCGTGCTTGCTCAGGGGCACCGCGCCGCCGTCTCGCCCGGTCCGCAGCTTGAAGCAACGCACCAGCACGCTGTGCCCGCCCTGTGCGCCGGTGACCTTGCCGACCAGGATCCGGGTGGGGGTGCTCGCGGTGCGCGGGTTCTGAGCGGGGAGCAGCGAGGCGAGCAAGGCAGCAGTCCAGAGCGACTTCATCGCCGACAGTGTAGCCCGCACATGGCACCGGCCGACGGCTGCGGTGCCGCAACTGCGTGCTCGGGTCAGGTTCGGTCGTCTTGGACGCATCCGATCATGCGCCATTCAGTGGGTTCGGTCGCCTTCCTCGAGCGCCACTCGCGACGTCTGGTGTGCGATGAGGTCCGCGCCTTCCCGTACCCGTCACCCCCCGGAAGGCCGGGCGAATCCACGACCTTCCTGATTCGCCTCCGTGGCGGAGACTCCTGTGGTGTGAATGCCCCATCTCGTTCGTCTCACACCACTGGCGCCCCGAGTCGTCAGCCGAAGTCCCGGTCGAGCATGGCGAGGTGGTGGCGCAGGTGGCGCTCCAGTAGCTCGGCGTGCAGGTCGGCGTGGCGCTCGAGCGTCGCCCGCAGCGGCTGCGCGAGTTCCGAAGCGAGCACCGACCCGTAGGTCACGTGCAGGATCTGCCGGCCGTCGTCGCGGTCGAGGTACCACGCTTCCGCCTCCGCCGGGTCCGGCTGCGCCGGAACGGCGTCGGGTCGGGCGGAGATCGAATAGGTCGCACGGTCGGTGGGGAACCGCGCGCGACTCAGCGCGACGATCCGGGTGAACAGCGCCGGGTCGACGCGGCACACGGTGCGCAGCGCCTCGAGGTAGCTGGTCCCGGCGGTCTTGACGTGCAGGTGGTCGCCGCTCAGCCTGCCGATCAGCGGGTACGCCGACAGCTTGTCGGAGCCGCTGTGGATGCTGAGCTTGTATGGGCCACAGTGGCGCGCGATCGCCACGTGCGAACGGTACTGTGCGGCGAGCTCGTCCAGATCGCCGCGGTAGTCGACGCCCTTCTCGAAGCTGCCGCAGAACCGTGGCGCGACGGCGTGGACCTCCACGTCCAGGCGCCGCAGTTCCAACCCGACGAACAGGTGCTCCAGCGGGGTGGTCGGGGTCGCCGTCTCGTCGATCGACAGCTCCAGCTCGAAAGCGTCCTCGCCACACGCGGCGCGTACCGCCTCCGCGAGTTTCGCAGTGTGCTGCAGCGCCTCGCCGAACTTGCGCTCGATGCGTCCCAACACCGTCGCGTCGTCGAACGCCAACGTCACCCCGTCGCCGAGCTCGACGCGCGTGCCCAGGTAGCGTGCCGCGGTCTCGGCTGCGGGCTTCGCGCGTTCGGGCGGCAGCGCATGGGCGTCATCGTGGACGTACGCCGAGGGATCGAGGGTGAAGGCGCGGAACCCGGCCGCGGCGACTGCGGCGACGTCTGCCGGGGTCTGCAGGTGGTCCGCGTCGGTGCCCCATGGCCCCTCGTAGCCGGTTGCCGCCACCGCGTCCGCCGCGCTGCGCAACACGTCGTGTGGCGTTCGTCCGGTGCGTCCCATCTCGCGGATCGACTGCTGCGCGAGCACGGGCAGGAACGACGAACCGCGCACCGCGGCGAGGTGTCCGGGTGTGGCGAGGCCGAGCCGGTCGCCGAAGCCGAAGGTGCGGCGCAGGCCGAGGAGGCGTGGTGGATTCACCGGGGGAGTGTAGGGCGGGGGCGCTGTGGGCTGGACTACTCAGGTCCGGGTGCCGACGGTAATCCAGAATGTCGGCATCCAACACATCGACAGCGGCGAAGCAAGGCTTGCTCGACCGATGGTCGAATCGAACGAAGACCGCACGGATTCCATCCCGTGCGGTCAGCTGCGGCGACGCCTGCCGCGAGGTCTCCGCCCCAACCGAAAACCGTGATGACGACGTCTCGCCGCAAGTTCGGAAACGTCTTGCTCCCCGCCCTCTTCTGCGCGAGTTGCGCAGGGGGACCGCGATCGGCCCCAGCCCCGGCTTCGCTCGTGGGTACCTGGAGAGTCGATCTCCGGCCCACCCCGAACGCGAAACCCTACTTCAAGGAATTCGTCGTCGAGCGGGTGGACGGCAAGGGCTTCACGGGAACCTTCTACGGCACGCCGATCGAGAACGCGCAGGTCAACGCCGACTGGGGACGGCTGCGATTCGCGTTCACCACCTCGGATGGCTCCGGTACCTACCACACCTCCGGTGAGGTGCTGGGCGATCGACTGAATGGGACGACGCATTCGATCGGTCGCCGCTTCCTCGCCGTGTGGCGGGCCGAGCGCGCCGCCCGGCCCGCTCACATCACGAAGTAGTCGAGCGGGGGCGCCGGCTGTGGAACGGCCTCCTCACCGAGCAGCTCGCGCACGTTGCCCTCGATCGTGCGGGCGATCGCCGTCACCGAGACGTCGGTGGGCCGATTGCTGAACGGGTCCTGCAGGTAGGTGGCGGTCTTCTCCAGCAGGAAGAACGGGATCGCGATCGCCAGCGTGATGCTCACCTGCCACAAGCCCTCGACCTCGGCGAGCGCCAGCGCCAGCATCACGATGAACACGTACAGGAACACGTGCAGGTAGATCCGGTACGTGGTTGGGAACACGGTGTTGCGGATCCGCTCGGCCTTGCCCATCGAGTCGGTGAGCCGGGTCAGGGTGTCGTCCAGGGCGATCCGCTGGTAGTCGGAGACGAGCTGCGCCCCGGCGAGATTCCGCACATCCTCGGCATGGCGCTGCAGGAGCGCGAGCGAGCGGTTGCTCTGCCGTGCGACCGCTTCGCGTTCGCTCGGCTCCAGGTGGTCCGCTGCCCCGATGGTCCAGTCCTGGCCGCGCAGACTCTGGCCGAGGCAGTAGCAGAATGCGATCTGGCGCCGGCCGATGCGTTCGGTGATCTCCGACGAGCGTGCGGGAAAGGTCAGCACCTGGCGCGTCAGGGTGCGCGAGTCGTTGACGATCGCGCCCCACACCTTGCGTGCCTCCCACCAGCGGTCGTAGCTCTGGCTGAGCTTGAACGACAGAATCAACGCGATCGCGGTGCCGAGGAATGCAGGGATCTGCACCGGGATCGGCGGCAGCATCGGCCGGTAGTAGTGGACGACGATCTCGACGAGGACCGACACCCCGAGCACCACGGGCACGTCGATCTTCAGTTTGTCGGCGACGAGGGCGAACGGCATGCGGGCTTCGAGCAGCATGCTCGGTGATCTTAGCTCGGACGTCGCACCGGCCGAGGCTGCGGGCAGCGTTGCTCATCGTCGAGAACCGACCCGAGCGAGTTGTAGGAACGGATCGACATCGTCAATGCTCCGGATGCGCGGGCCGTCGACTGCGCAGTCGGCTCCCTGGCCAGGCGACGGCGAGGTGTTCGTGCACGTTGCGCTGCTGGATGGTGCTTGTTTGCCGGTCGCGCAGGCGCGGATGGAATCCATCTCCGGCGCGGATGTCCCCTTCAACGAGTCGGTCGAGCTGTGCCGCACTGCGCCGCCCTTGGTGGCTCTGCGAATGAAGGCTGACGGCAAGAAGCCGCGTCGCGTGTTGGTAACTGTGTACCGGAGCGTCCACGGCCGCGGGTTGCTCGTCACGTTTCGTCTGCCCGCTGGGCAATGGCTGGCGATTCGCCCCGAGTTGATCCGAGTCGCACAGTCCGTCGTGGTTCGGTGCGATCCGCTCCCGCGTGCGCCGGGGGAGCGTCCGTTGCTCCTCAAGGACCGGGTAGGATACTCGGCTGGTCCGAGCGTGACCAGTGTTCAACTCGCGGCGATTCAGAGACTGGTCCAAGGGATCGCCGGGCCGCTCACCCGACTCCACGGTGCCGCCTGGACGAGCGTCAGCGACCCCCTCGCGGTGTACGTCAATGCCAATCCTGTGCAACACGTCGCCTTCATCGGCGCCGTCCAGGAACTCCTGGATGTGCAGAGCCTGCCCAACAGGGCGACGATCCTGACCGTTCCGGACCGTGGCCTCGGCTCGCCGATGTGGCGCGATCTCGGGGAGGCGATTGCCCGAGTGATCCTGCACCTCGACTACGAATGTGTCGCGGACCCTTGGATGGCCTACGGGGAGCAGGCCGTGGCCGGTATGGCAGCACAGACCGGGCGGCCGTTCCCGTACGCTCCGCGGAGCGTGCTGGCGGAGCTACCGCCGATCCAGTGGACACTGCAGGAGCTCACCAAGCAGCAGAAGCTGCACGACGCCGTGCCGAACGCGCACTGCTTGTACTACGTTCTCTTGTTCCACCATGGACCTTCGGAGTATCGCAAGGCGTACGCGGCGTTCCGTGCCGCGCTGCGCGACGCACCGGGGCCGGGTCTGACCACGGCGAAGCACCTGTTCGTGCTCGACCAGGCGAAGATGCGGAGCGCGGCGGCGAAGCTCGTCAAGCGGCTGCGGCCGGTGCCCGGTGTGAAGTGGTGAGCCGCCGGGGTGGCGCCGCCGCTACTCGAATGTGGAGCGCTTCCGACGACACGTGTGCCGCCCACCGCCGCGCACACCCAAGTCCTTGGGTGCGGCTTTGGCCGCGATAAGGGTGTGTCGAGTTGCTCGAGGGTAGGAGGCCCCGGAATCAGGATCTCAGCACGATGTCGCCGCCGAAGGCCGCGCCTCATCCGCCAGCGCGAACCGCCGCTCGGGCAGGTCGTCTACCGCCATCCGTCAGGCGGCCAGGGCTTCCCACGTCGAAGCGCCCACAACTCGATCTCGCTCCTTCGGGTTCAACGACGAGGCCGCGGCCGAGTGGGTGCCGAGTCGGTCGGCTTCCGGCCCGTCATCTGCTCCGTCACCTTCGCCCGCACCGCCTGCAGGTTCGCGCGCAGCGCAGGCGCCAGCGGCGTCCGTACGTTGCCGGTGTTCTGCGCGTCGTGTCGCATCTGGTACCACCCCTCGCCCGTGCCAGGAAACCCGGTGAGGCACACCGCCAGCCCGTGCCGATCGCGGTTGTCGCCACCCACCACCACGAACACATCGAGCCGTCCGTCGCCGTCGAGGTCGGCGATCACGGGTCCGTGACTGCCTTGTCGCACCTTCTTGCCGTGGACCTTCGCCACGTCGAACGTGCATAGCAGGGCGCCGTCCTTACCGCGGTGGACGCGCAGCACGCCGTGCGAATCGAGGGTGACGAGATCGACCCCGCCGTCGCCGTCGAGGTCGGCGACGCTGACCCCGCGGGTCACCGAGCAGCCGGTCGCGGACGAGAGCCGCTCGCTGTAGAGCAGCTGGCCCTTGCTGCCGATCGCCGTCAGGGACTCGCTCGCGACCACCACCTCTTCGCGGCCGTCGCCGTCGACGTCGACCCGCACCGTCGGCGACATGAAGTAGCGGTCGCCTGGCTCCACGGTCCAGATCTTCGCGCCGCGGTGGTCGAAGGCGTAGACCTTGCCATCGTAGCTGGCGATCGCGAAGTCGGGCTTGCGGTCACCGTCGATGTCGCCGAGCGACACGCCGTGGTACATGTGGCTGCCGGTCTGCACCCGCCACAGCTCCTTGCCGGTTCGGCCGTGCACGGCGTGCAGCGCGTGGTCACCACGGAAGTTGGCCGCCAACAGCGCGAGGTTGCCGTCGCCGGCGAGGTCGATCGCAACCACTCCTGACTGGACCGCACCCGGGGCGACCGGGAGCCGGGCGACTCGCTTGCCGTCCGGACCGACGATGTGGATCGCGCCCTTGAAGGTGCCGACCAGGATCTCCGGTTTGCCGTCGCCGGTGACGTCGACCACCGCCGGCGGGGTGTCGATACACTCGCCGGGACCCGCCTCGTAGCGCCACCTCTGCTCGCCGGTGCGCGCGTCGAAGCACAGCACCCAGGAAGAGTTCGACACCGGCACCACCAGTTCGAGGCGGCCGTCACCGTCGAGGTCGCAGAAGCGCAGCGAGGCGTCGAGGCACTGGTTGCGGCCCCGCCAGGTCCAGACCTCGCTGCCGTCCTCGCCGTTCAGCACCCGCACCTTCGAATCGCCGAAGTAGGTGGCGAAGGCGACCTCCAGCCGGCCGTCCCCGTCGACGTCCGCCACGGCGCCGCTGCCGAAGCAGGTGGAATCGAGCGGGACCTTCCACAAGACCCGGGGCTGGAGCTTCACCGGGTGGGTCGCCGTGGCCTGGGCTGCGGCGGGGGCGGCGAGCAGGACGAGGACCAGGTAGTTGAGTTGCATGGTGCGCAGGACGAGCAGGTTACCGGTGCCCTCCCGGGCTGTGGCGGTCGACCGGTGGGTTGTCGCGGAAGTCCGTCGCATGATCAGGCGAGTCGTGGGTTTGGCATGCGATGAGCCGGGACGCGGGGAATGCGCGATCGCGGCATCGGTCTGCCGTTCGAGGGGTGTCGTGGGGCATGCGCGAAGGTGGCACACAGTCCCCCGGACGGCTCGGTCTTTCGTGCGGTCAGAATCGCCAGCTGTGGCTCGGTCGCTGATCCGCGGGCGGTATGACAGTCCTTGCCGATGTCGACTTCCTTCATCCACGACGACTTCTTGCTGCAGTCCGAGCCGGCGCGACGTCTCTACCACGAGTGCGCCGCAGACCTGCCGATCGTCGACTTCCACTCCCACCTGCCACCGGGCGACGTCGCGACCGATCGTCGATTCGGTGACCTGGCCGAGATCTGGCTCGCTGGCGACCACTACAAGTGGCGCGCGATGCGGGCCAACGGCGTGGCGGAGCGCTTCTGCACCGGGGATGCCGCGCCGTACGACAAGTTCCTCCACTGGGCGGCGACCGTGCCGCGATGCCTGGGCAACCCGCTCTACCACTGGACCCACCTCGAGCTGTGGCGGCCGTTCGGGATCCGCGATCGCCTGCTCGGGCCCGATACCGCGGCCTCGGTGTGGCAGGAGTGCAACGCGCGGCTCGCGACACCGGAGTTCTCGGCGCGCGGCATCCTGCGGCAGATGCGGGTCGAGGTGGTGTGCACGACCGACGACCCGACGGACGACCTGGCGGCCCACCGCGCCCTGCGCGACGACTCGGGTGTGGACCTGCGCATGCTGCCGACCTTCCGCCCGGACCGTGCGATGGCGGTCGATCGGCCCGAGCCGTGGAACGCGTGGATCGATCGCCTCGGCGTGGTCAGTGGTGTTTCGGTGCGCGACTACGACGACCTCCGCACGGCGCTGGAACGCCGGCATGACGCGTTCCACGCCCTGGGCTGCCGGGCTTCCGACCACGGGCTGGAGTCGATCCCGGACGCGGAACTCGTGCCGGGGGCGGCGGAACGCGCGTTCGCGACGCTACGCGGTGGGGGGGCGCTGGACCCCGCGGCTGCGGTGCAACTGCAGGTGGCGATCCTGCACGATTGCGGGTTGCTGGACGCGCGCCGTGGCTGGGTGCAGCAGCTGCACCTCGGTGCGCAGCGCAACAACCGCGCGCGCATGTTGGCGGCACTCGGGCCGGACACCGGGTTCGACTCGATCGGCGACTGGCCGCAGGCGCGCGGGCTGGCGCGCTTTCTCGATCGGTTGGACCGCGTCGACGCGCTGCCGAAGACGATCCTCTACAACAACAACCCGCGCGACAACGCGGTGCTGGCGACCATGGCGGGTACCTTCCAGGACGGCAGCGTGCCGGGCAAACTGCAGTTCGGCGCCGCGTGGTGGCACCTCGACACGTGGGACGGGATGACCCGACAGTTGCGCGACCTGTCGAGCATGGGGCTGCTGTCGCGGTTCGTCGGCATGCTCACCGACAGCCGCAGCTTCCTGTCGTTCCCGCGGCACGACTACTTCCGCCGGTTGCTGTGCGATCTACTCGGGCGTGACGTGGTGCGCGGAGCGTTACCGGACGACCATGCCCTGCTCGGTGAGTTGGTGCGCGACGTGTGCCACGGCAACGCGGTGCGCTACTTCGGCTTCGACGTGGAGGAAGCAGCATGAGCGGACGCGATACGGTCGGCATCGGCATGATCGGTGGTGGGTTCCTGGCCGAGACGCGGGCGCGCTGCTACGCACGGACGTCCGGCGTCGCGGCGCGCATCGTCGCGGTCGCGGCGCGCACCGAAGCGAGTGCGCGGGCCTACGCCGAGCGGCACGGGGTGCCGGTGTGGTGCCGCACCGTCGACGAGTTGCTGGCGCGCGACGATGTCGACGTGGTCGACCTGTGCGTGCCGAACGCCGCACATCGCCCGCTGGCGGAGGCCGCGGCGCGAGCCGGCAAGCACGTGGTGTGCACCAAGCCGTTGACCGCGTACGTCGGTCAGGACTTGCCGACCGAGGACGATTCCTCGGTCGCTGCGGTCGACGGTCAACGGATGTGGGACGTCGCTCTCGCCGATGCCCGGGCGATGGACGAAGCCTGCGCGCAGCACGGCGTGCAGTTGATGTACGGCGAGAACTGGGTCTACGCACCCTCGCTGACCAAGGCCGCGCGGCTGGTCGAAGCGGCCGGCGGCAGCATCCTCGAGATGCGCGGTGGCGAGTGCCACAGCGGTTCGCATTCGCCCTTCTCCAAGCGCTGGGCGGCGACCGGTGGTGGTGCGTTGCTGCGGATGGGGGCGCACCCGATCGGTGCGATGTTGCACCTCAAACACCGCGAGGGGGTGGTGCGCGGGGGGAATCCGATTCGGCCGATCGCGGTGACTGCCGAGGTCGGTCGGCTCGCCGCCGGGGGGCCGCAGCGCAGCACTTGGTTGGTCGACGACTGGGTCGACGTGGAGAACTGGGGCGCCCTGATCCTGACCTTCGACGACGGTACCCGCGCAGTGGTACACGCAAGTGACACCGTGCTCGGCGGGATGGAGAGTCGGCTGGAGCTGTTCCTGTCGAACAGCCACCTGCGGCTCAACCTGAGCCCCAATGACCTGCTGCAAGCCTTTGCGCCCGACGCCGCGGTGTTCGGCGGGGAATACATCATGGAGAAGGTCAGCAGCAGCGCCGGCTGGACCACGCCCATCCCGGACGAGGACTGGACTTCCGGGCACCAGGCGATGTGTCAGGACTTCGTCGATGCGGTGGCGTCGGGGCGTCCGGCGCGCGCCGACGGGGCGCTGGGCGTCGCGGTGGTGGACGTGGTGTACGCCGCGTACCTGGCGGCACGGACCGGGCGTCGGGTCGACATCCCGCGACGCTGAAGCACCTGGGCCGGAGACGCGGCGGAGGGGGGCTGCTAGGATGGCGCCGTTCGTCTGCTACCTCAGTCGATCGGATCCATCCATGCTGCGTGTCCTCTCCGCGATTCTGTTCTCCCTCGCACTGCTCGTTCCGGACGCTACGGCGCAGACACAGAAGCGAGTCTTCCTGGGTGACGGCAACCCGGCCGGTGGGGGCGCCAACGCGTTCCCGTGGAGTCGGGAACAACTGCGCTACCAGACGATCTTCACCGCCGCGCAGATGGGCAACGTGCCGTGCACCGTCAACGACATCCTGGTGGCGCCCTACGCCACGCTCACGTCCGAGGTCACCGGGATCTACGACGACATCGAGATCCGCATGGGCATGACGCCACTCGCCACGCCGACGACCAACTGGTCGGCCAACAACCCCAACCCGACAGTGGTCTACCGCGGCCCGATCCGCATGACCTTCCAGCCGGGGGTGTGGCGCGAGATGGGGCTGCCCAAGTCGTTCCTCTACCTGCCGCTGCCGCCGGCGACCAACCTGTGCGTCGAGTTCATCATGTGGAAGATCAATCCGGCGTCGACCAACGTACGGATCGGCGCGGTGAGCGGTGGGGTGCAGCGCGCGTACTACTACATGTGGACGCAGAACCAGGCGACTTCGGCATCGGTGGACTCGCTCGGCGCCAAGCTCGGCTTGATCTGTGACAACGGCAGCTTCGCGGTCACCGAGACCGGTTGCCAGAGCTCGCGCAACACGCCTCTGTCGATCGGTGCCACGACCTTTCCGCAGTGGGGCAAGCCGTTCGGGCTCACGTTGAGCGGGGCGCTGCCGACCAGCCCGGTGTTCCTGGCGATCGGTTTGAGCGATACCACCGGGTTCGGCACGACCTTGCCGATCGATGGCGCGCTGCTGGGTGCCCCGGGTTGCTTCCTGTGGAACGAGAACCGTCTGCAGGTCGGTTCGGTGACGGATGGGACCGGCGCGGCGGCGCTCAACTTCACCATTCCGGCCGGCGGCGGCACGCCGCGGCTCTACGTGCACTGGTGGAACCTCGACAACGCCGCCAACGCGCTCGGCGTGACCACCTCCAACTACGGCAAGATCCTGCTCGGCACGTGATGCAGGCCCCGTACATCCGACTCGCTGTCCCCCGATCCCGCCGGTCTCCCCGCTTCCCATCCATCATGCACCGATCCATCCGCACCGCTCTGCCCGTCGCCCTGCTCGCGCTCGTGACCTCGCTCACCGCCCAGACGCAGAAGCGCGTCTTCATCAGTGACGGCAACCCCTCGGCCGGCAGCTCCAACACCTTCCCCTGGAGCCAGGAAGGGCTGCGCTATCAGCTGATCTTCACCGCCGCCCAGATGGGCAACGTGCCCTGCGTGGTGAACGACATCTTGGTGGCGCCGCAGCTCTCCATGACCCCATCGCCGAAGACCGCGGTGTACGACGACATCGAGATCCGCATGGGGATGACGTCGCAGTCCGTCCCGACGACCAACTGGTCGACCAACAACCCCAACCCGACGGTGGTCTACCGCGGTCCGCTCCGGGCGACCTTCGAGACCGGCAAGTGGCGCGAGATGGGGCTGCCCAAGACGTTCCTCTACCTGCCGCTGGCGCCGGCGAACAACCTGTGCGTCGAGATCATCCAGTGGAAGTTCAACCCCGCGCGCCGCACGGAGACCGTCAGCATCCGCGCCGTGACCGCGCCTTCCACCGTGACGCGGGCCTTCTACTACCTGTGGACTACCGCCCAGGCCACCCCGCCGACAATCGGCAGCGGAGCCTGCAAGATGGGCTTGATCTGCGACAACGGCAGCTTCGCGGTCACCGAGACCGGCTGCCAGAGTTCGCGCAGCACGCCGTTGTCGATCGGCGCCACGACCTTCCCGCAGTGGGGCAAGCCGTTCGGGGTGACGTTGACCGGCGCGCTGCCGACCAGTCCGGTGTTCCTGGCGATCGGATTGAGCGACACGATCGGGTTCGGCACGACCCTGCCGATCGACGGGGCGCTGCTGGGTGCTCCGGGGTGCTTCCTGTGGAACGAGAACCGCTTGCAGGTCGGGTCGGTGACCGATGGCACCGGGGCGGCGTCGCTGAACTTCACGATTCCGGCCGGCGGCGGAAACCCGCGTCTTTACGTGCACTGGTGGAACCTCGACAACGCCGCCAATGCGCTCGGCGTGACCACCTCCAACTACGGCAAGATTCTGCTCGGTACCTGACGGCCGCTGGACGGGCTCGGCCCGGTGCCGCACACTCGGAGCGACACGGCCCGGACGGTGCACGAACCTGCTGCTGCGACATCTCGCGCCGCGGCTCGTGAAGCGTCCGGCCAAAAGCGAGGTATGGCATGAGTTGGACGGCAGGTCAGTTCGGAGTGGTCGTGGTCGTCTTTGCCGCCGGTGGGGCGCTCGGTGCGCTCGGGTATCGCGCGTTCGGTGCCCCGAGCGTGTCCCCTGCGGAACTCACGGGCCCGCCCGCGCCATCGCGCGTCGAGGAACCCGTAGGCGAACTCGCCACCCAGAACAAGTCGCTCCGCGCCAAGGTCGCGGAACTGGAGGAGTCGCTGCGGCGGCGGCAGATCGCGGAGGCGGCGGTCGCCAAAGCGAAGCCTACCGAGCCATCCGAAACCGCGGCCAAGGGGTTCGATCCCCTGGTGGGCGACGAGGCGTTGAAGAAGGCGCTCGCCGGCATCGATTGGGCGAAGATGGGCGGCAGCATGCTGGCGATGCGGCCCCTGCTCGACAAGATCGCCGAGGCGCTCGCCAAGGGAGAGACGCCACCACTCGATGCGCTCGGCGAACTGCAACAACGCAACGGTGTGCTGGTGCAGATGGTCCAAGCGCTGGTCGATGCCAAGATCCCGGGGGCAGGGGTCAACGGCACCTTCTCCCACCCGGCGGTGGCAGCCAACCAGATCGGTGCGGCGTTGCAGGCCGCGGGTTTGCAGCTCACCAAGGCGCAGCGCGAGACGCTCGAGCAGGTGACGCGGTTCTACTCGGCGAAGGATGGCAGCCTGCGAACCGTGGCCGATGCGCGCGAGATGAAGCTCGAGAATCTGTTGGAGGAAGTGGATCTCAAGGACGGGTTCTACCGCGAAGCGCGCGAAGCACTGACGCCGGAGCAGCGCGCCGCTCTGTACGGCGAGCACGGCGCCGGGCGAACGCAGTCCGACCTGTTCGGCACCGGGGTGATGCTCGGCCAGTTCGCAAAGGGCGTTCAGGCGAAGGACGCACCGGAGTTGGCGAGTGCCGTGGGCAAGCAGCTGCGCGGCACCCTGGACGGGCTCGGCGAAGCGGCGTCGAAGCAACTGCAGGGGGTGCTCGACGGTTGGGCGAGCCGGCTGCCGGCGGCCTACTGGAGCGACAAGGGCGACGCGTTGGAGGGGAAGGGGATGTTCAAGACCGACCGCGTGCGTAGCGCTCTGCGGTGGCAGGTCGAACTGACCAAGGAGATCCTCGCAAAGGTCGAGCTGAGCCCGGAAGCGCGGCGCAAACTGCTGCGCTCGCAACGGATCTTCGTGCCCTTGCCGCGTTGAGTCGGTGACGTGAGCCGGCCGCACCGAGCAGCGAGCGAACCCGCTGCCCCGCGCGCGCAGCGACGGGGCGGGCCCACGCGCCGCGAGTTCGGCGGGCTCACCGTGGCGGCGGCCGCGTACTGGTTGCCGGGCTGCGCCGCCCCGCCACCGGCATCCCGCAAGCGGCCGTCGCGGTTGCGGGTGGGGGTGATCGGACTGCGGGTGCAGGGCCAGCGCGACTTGATCGACTGCGTTCGACACCCGAGGGTCGACGTCCGCGCGGTGTGTGACGTGGACATGGAGCTCGCGGTGCAGGCCGGGCGCGCGGTGCAACGCGCCGGTGCCGCACCCGCGGTGCACCAGGACCTACGGCGGCTGCTCGACGACCCGTCGCTCGACGCGGTGGTGGTGGCGACGCCGGACCATTGGCACGCGCTGGCCGCGCTGTGGGCGTGCCGCGCCGGCAAACACGTGTACCTCGCGTCGCCGGCGTCGCACAGCCCTGCGGAGACACGCTGGATGGCTGCAACCGCGCAGCGCCACAGCCGCGTGATCCAGGTCGCGATGCCGTCGCGTTGCCACCCCGCGGTCCTCGAAGCGATCGAGCACGCACCGCAGGCGTTGGGTCGGATCCTGTGGGCCCGCGCGATCTGCTACCTGTTCCGGCCGTCGATCGGTCGGCTGGCTTCGCCCGCGTTCGTGCCGCCGAGTGTCGACTACGACCTGTGGCTCGGACCCGCCCGCGAACGGCCGCTGGCCCGCCGCTCGCTGCATGGCGATTGGCGCTTCGACTGGGAGACCGGCAACGGCGAAATCGGTGCCAGCGGGGCGCACCTGCTCGACGTGGCGCGGCGGGTGCTTCGTGCCGACGGGCCACCGACGAGGGTCTGGGTCGCGGGCGGACGGCTCGGGTTCGACGACGACGGTGCGACACCGAACACCATGCTCGCGTGTCTCCAGTTCGACAACGGAAGCCCGTTGTTGTTCGAACAACGAAACCTGCCGATCGACCTGGATGCCGGTCGGCGCATGGACCGCAGCCACGGTCTCGACTTCGGTGTGGTGGTGCAGGGGACCGAGGCGCGTCTGCTGGTCGACCTGCGGCGGCGGACCGCGATGTTGGTCGACGAGCGGGGGGAGGCGATGCGGGAGTACCGCGGCATCGGCAGCGCGCTCGACGATTTCGTGGCGGCAGTGGTTGGCGACGGGCAGCCGAGTGCCGCGCTCTCGCGGGTTGCCCCGGCGGTCGACGACATCCACCTGGTGAACGCGGCGTACCGCACCGGGACCCGCGCCGGCCGCGCCGACGTCCTGCGGCAGATCGCCGGCCATCGCGAACTGGTCGCGTCGTTCGACGCGATGGACCAGCACCTGGGGCGCAACGGGTTCGACGTGCACCGCACGCCGTTGCTCTGTTCCGGATGGCGGTCGGTGGAGAGCGGCGGGCGGTTCGCGGGCGAGGACCCGGGCAACCGGTTGCTCGAACGCAGCTACCGGTCACCGTTCGTGCCGGGACGGGATCATGCGTGAGCCGCGCCGCGGCAGCGTGTCACCCGGGTGTCGCGCAGGAGAATGGCCGCTCGTCCGGGGCAGTGCGTCTCGCCCTCTCGTAGCCGAGACCATCCGCATGACTCCGCGGGTTGCAGGGGTCGCGAGTGCTGCTGCGGCGGGCCTGTGTGGTGCGCGAGCCGCGGGGTTGCGGTACCCCGAACGAACCCGAAACGGGGTGCATGGCGGTCGACGAAAAGGCGGTGACCTCGTGGGATGGTGTCCCGCTCGACCACGAGGCTCTGGCTGGGCGGGCCGCCGCGCCCGATGACTCGGGAGGGCTTTGAACCGTCCGCGCCGCCCCCTACATTGGCGTTCGATGCAACCTCGGGACCGCTCGTTTCGTCTCGTTCCCCGGATCGCGCCGGCCCTGGCGTCGGCGGTGTTCGGTACGCTGTTCCTCGCCGGGTGTGCGGTGCTGCCGCCACCGGAACACTGTGATGCGGGCCGCTCGCCGTTCTCCACCGGCACACCGCAGCCGATCGCGATCGCGCCTCAGGACGATCCGGATCGGCCACCCGCGCGTGGTCGCCGGCGGTTCAGTCGCGACCGCGACCGGGACGCGGACCGTCCTTACCACCCGTCCGGCAACCTGACGTTCGGACTGGGTGTGCTGGACTTCGAGCACCGCACCTTTGGCCCGGGCGCGAACCTCGACGGCAAGACCGACGCGGGCATGTTCCAGGTCGACTTCGAGGCGGTGCGCGACCTGCTCGGCGGCGGCGCCACCCTGCGCTTGATCGGAGTCGACGACGACTTGCACGAACCAGGGACGTCGAACGTCGACACGTCGGTGTTCGACTTCTACCCGCACTTCACGGTCCGGCCGGTGGGCGGCGAGATCTTCCGCATGCCGATCCGGGTCGGTCCGTACTTCAACATGGTGCGCCAAGAACTGGCCGGGTCCGACCTCGACTACTACACCGTCGGCGTGCGCGTCCAGGTCGAGCCGGAGCTCGATCTGTTCTCCAGCGAAGACGTCGCGATCTCACTGTACGGGCACGGCGAGGTGGGTGGTGGCTCGACGGCGATCGACAGCGAGCAGTTCGACGAGTGGTTCTCCACCGACGAGGCGCACTGGGGTTGGGGAGCCGGCGTCCGGGTCACGGCACGCCGTTTCCATGCGAGCTTCGGCTACCTGCGGCGCAAGTCGACCTTCGACGCCAGCGACGTGGAGAACACGTTTGCCGGCCTGCAGTTCATCAAGGAAGCCGACTTCGAGTACGACGGGTTCTTGATGGCCTTCGGCGTGCGTTGGTAGGGGCGCCGCACGACGCCGATCGCGGCGGGTCCGGGCCCGGGCTGCCGATGGTCGCGCGGGTCGCTCCCGAGCAGCTCGCGGCGGAACGCGAGCGGCTGACGGCGCTGGCCGGCAAGCCGCTGCCGACCCGTCTGTGGGGCTACCTCGGGATGTCCGGTCCGGGCTTCCTCCAGGGAGCGTTGACGCTCGGTGGCGGATCTGCCGGCTCCTCGCTGTTCGCCGGGGCACTGCTCGGTTACCAGCTGCTCTGGGTGCAGCCGCTGGCCATGCTCTGCGGTGTGTTGATGCTGCAGGCGCTGGCCCACCAGACCCTGTCGACCGGGATGCGGCCGTTCGAAGCGGTGCGCCGGTTCGTCCACCCGACGATGGCGTGGGCGTGGGCGCTGGCGTCGATGGTCGCCAGCCTGATCTGGTGCCTGCCGCAGTACAGCCTCGCGACCAGCGTGGTGGCCGATGTCGGCGAACAGATCGGCACGCCGATTCCACCCATGGCGAGCGCGGTGGCGATCCTCGTGCTGACCACGGCCATCACCTGGAGCTACAACCGCGGCGGGCGGGCGCTGCGCGCCTTCGAGCGGCTACTGAAGGTGCTGGTCGCGGCGATCATCCTGGCGTTCGGCGCGGTGGTCTGGAAGACGGGAGTGCGCTGGGACGAGCTGCGCCACGGCTTGTTCGGCTTCGAGCTGCCGCGGAGCGCCGACGGGATCGCGGTGATGATCAGCGCGTTCGCCACCGCGGTGGGGATCAACATGACCTTCCTGTTCCCGTACACGCTGCTGGCGCGCGGTTGGGGGCGTGAACACCGTGGCTTGGCGCGCTTCGACTTGACGCTCGGGCTGATGCTGCCGTACGTGCTCGCGACGTCGCTGGTGATCATCGCCACGGCCAACGTGATCCACCCGCACTACGACCCGGTCGCCGGAGGCCGGCCGAGTGCGCTCGACATGGCGCGCGCGCTGGAGCCGCTCGGCGGCGTCGCCGGCCGTATCGTGTTCGACCTCGGGATCCTCGGGATGACGCTGAGCACCATCCCGCTGTTGATGCTGGTGTGTGGGTTCATCGCGGTGGAGTTGTTCGGAGTCTCTCCGTCGGGGTGGGGCTACCGGTTGGCGACCCTGATCCCAGCGCCAGGAGTGCTCGGCCCGCTGGTCTGGAAGGACTGGGGCTTCTGGCTGGTGACACCCACCTCGGTGCTGTGCGGGTTGATGTTGCCGATCGCCTACATCAGCTTCTTCGTGCTGCAGAATCGCCGCGGCTACCTAGGTGCCGACATGCCGTCGGGGTGGAAGCGCGTGGTGTGGAACGTGCTGCTCGGGGCGGTGGTCCTGGTGGTGTCCTGTGGCTGTGCGCTGGAGGTGTGGTCGCGACTCGCCAAGTGAGCGCGGCGCCGACGGACCGGGACTGCCCCATGGGCAGCGTCGCGAGATCGTGCAAGACCGGATCCGGCGAGGAGGGGGGTGCACTGCGCCCGGAGGCGGCAGTGCGTTACCTGGGCGCCGCCGCGACCTACCGAGTCTCCGTGGCCCCGCGCATTCACCTGGCCGTACTGTCGGTCGTGCTCAGCACGCACGTAGTCGCGCAGTCCGGCGATGACCTCCGCGATCGAGTGGTCACCAAGGCTGGGATCGAGCACCGCGGCCGAGTGTGGTCGCGGTTTTCGCCGGACGAGATCGTCGTGGTTCGGGGCGGCCACCGCGAGCGGATCGCCCGCGCCGAGGTGCGCGAGGTGCACACGGTCGGCGACGACCTCCGGGAGTTCTTCCGCATGCGCGCCGCGCTGCGCGGGAACAAGAAGCGAGCCTGGTACCTGGTCGAGTGGGCCGCCTCGCGCAAGCTGCCCGGGATGGCGCGTCTGCAGGCGCTGTCGATCGTGTTCGACGACCCCGACCACGCGGCGGCCCAGCGGTTCCTCGGCAACAAGCCGGGGCCTGCGAAGGCCGGCAAGCCGACCGGTTGGCGGTGGAGCGTCGCCGGCCGACCGGTGTCGTTCGCCGAGTTCGAACGGCACCATGGCAAGTGGGGTCGGGAGCTCGCGCTGACCGGCGAGCACTTCACCGTGCGCACGGACGCGGGAATCCGTCGCGCGGTGGCGACGCTGTTCGATCTGGAGCGGCTCTACCTGTTCTGGGAGGACACCTTCGGCGAAGGGGTGCGGATGCGCGAGGCGCTCGCGCCGATGCCGGTGTACGTGTGGCGCAGCCTGCTGCAGTTCCCCGCGTTGACCTCGAAGCGACTGCCCTACTACGACCTGCAGCGCGACGTGGCGATGACCTACTACAGGCCTGACGGCAAGCGCCCGGAGCAGCTGTTCGGGGTCGCCGCGCAGGCGATGATCTACCACACCTTTGGCGACGTGCGTCCGCAGCCGAACCCGCGCCATGCGTGTGCCTGGGCGGAGATCGGGATTGCGCAGTGGGTGGAAGACGCGTTCGACGGGCCACCGGGCGAGGCGCAGCCGTTGAGCGAGGCGCGGCTGAGCGGTCCGGCGGCGGGCGCGGTGTTGGCGGCGCAGCCTCGGCTCAAGTTCGTCGTGCATTGGCACTACGAGCTGTTCCACGAGCTGAGCCGACGGGTGGGGTTGCGCTGGGACACCACCCGCGCGCTGGTCCACTTCCTGATGAGCCAGAAGCCCGAACCCAAACTGCGTCCGCGGTTCATGGCGCTGCTGGTGGCCGCGTTCCAGCAGGGGCAGGGCGACAGCAGCAGCACGTTCGACCGGGTGATGGGGATGAAGGCGGAGCAGCTCGAAGTGCGCTTCCGCAAGTGGCTGCGCCGGTAGTCCGGCGGCTCGAATCGTCGTTCGCGGGTCCGGGTCCTGAGCTCCCTCGGCCTCAGCCTCAGAAGCCGCGAGGGCTCCCCTCACGACCCCGTCGGCATCGGCTTCGATCCAAGGCAAGTTGCGACCCAAGCCGATGCCGACGGGGCCGCGAGGGGAGTGGGGGGAGTCCTGGGGGCGTGGGAGTGCGATTGGGGGCTTCAGCCGGGGACCTCGTCGTGGCCGATCAGGCCGTGTCTGCGCCAGCCGGTGTTCAGCAGCCAGTTGCGGGCGCGTGCGACCGGTTTGGTGAGGCCTGGGGGAAGCTTGCTCGTCAGCTTCTCGCGCCAACCGTCGAACCAGCATCCCGAGGTGAACCAGTCGATCTCCTGTGCCAACCGCACGCCGTGGCGGCGGGCGTTGTTGAGCACGTAGGCCAGCGCGTGGCGCACTTCGCGAGGCGTGCGGAGGATGTGGTCGTGGTAGCGGTCGGCGAACACCTTGCCTACGCGACGCCACAGCCGGTTCAGGGCCCGGGCGATGCGGACCAACAACCCTTGCATGCCGCGCGACAAGCACGAGCGGTCATTCGCCTCGACGATCATGTGCAGGTGGTTGCCCTGCACGGAGTAGTGAACCAGGCGAAAGCCGTTGCCTTCGCAGCCCTTCGCGAACGCCGCGCGCAGCACCGCGTACACGCCCTGGCTGCGCAGCGACGGAAGCCCGCGCACCAACCGTGTCGTCACGTGCACCGGAAAGCGCGAGGCCAACGCCGCACGACTTCGATGCGATACCCCGGCCTTGTCGCCCTTCGGTTTGCGCCCCGCTCCCTTGCGCCGACCTCCCCAGTTCATGCGAGGGAACGGCAGTAGGCCCGTGTTGTCCTTCGATCGCTTCATCCGCATCACCCTGCCCTTGTTAGAGCATAGTTCTACGAACAAAGTCACGACAAGTCAAGTCACGACTCAATGTTCTCACATGTAATACGGGCACAGCCGCATCGAACCGATCCACTCGAATGTGAATCGTCGATCGATCACCTCCCGCATCACCACTCGCCACCGCAACACGATCCGGTCAGTGCTCAATCAGATCGCACGGCCTTCCACCCCCAGACCCCACCCGCTCTCCCGCGGCCCCGTCGCCGTCGGCATCGGTCGCGCTAGCCGAGCGAAGCGAGCCCGGACCGATGCCGACGGCGACGGGGCCGCGGAGAGCCCTGCGGCTTCAGAGCTCGAGGTCGAGGGAGCTCAGCAGTCCAAGCACCGCCACACCCACACCACAACAACTCCGAGTCCGTGTTGCTGGGCAACGTCACGCGGCGCGGCGGACGGACCGTCCGCTTCGACGCGGCGAGGCTGCGCCCGACCCGGTCGGTCGAACCGACGTTTGGTGCGGTGCGGTCGACGAGCGCTGCGTGGGGTCGTGGGGTCGTGGCTCGCTCGGCCTCAGCCTCGAGAACCGCGAGGGCTCCCCTCACGACCCCGTCGGCATCGGCTTCGGCCCAAGGCAAGTTGCGACCGAAGCCGATGCCGACGGGGCCGCGAGGGGAGTGGGTGGAGTCCTAGGAGGGTGGAAGTGCGATGGTGGTCTTCAGCCGGGGACCTCGTGGTGATCGATCAGGCCGTGCCTGCGCCAGCCGATGTTCAGCAGCCAGTTGCGGGCGCGTGCGACCGGTTTGGTGAGGCCTGGGGGAAGCTTGCTCGTCAGCTTCTCGCGCCAACCGTCGAACCAGCATCCCGAGGTGAACCAGTCGATCTCCTGTGCCAACCGCACGCCGTGGCGGCGGGCGTTGTTGAGCACGTAGGCCAGCGCGTGGCGCACTTCGCGAGGCGTGCGGAGGATGTGGTCGTGGTAGCGGTCGGCGAACACCTTGCCTACGCGACGCCACAGCCGGTTCAGGGCCCGAGCGATGCGGACCAACAATCCCTGCATGCCGCGCGCCAAGCACGAACGGTCGTTCGCCTCGACGATCATGTGCAGGTGGTTGCCCTGCACTGAGTAGTGCACCAGGCGAAAGCCGTTGTGCTCGCAGCCCTTCGCGAACGCCGCGAGCAGCACCGCGTACACGCCCTGGCTGCGCAACGACGGAAGCCCGCGCACCAACCGTGTCGTCACGTGCACCGGAAACCGCGAGGCCAACGCCGCACGACTTCGATGCGATACCCCGGCCTTGTCGCCCTTCGGCTTGCGCCCCGCTCCCTTGCGCCGACCTCCCCAGTTCATGCGAGGGAACGGCAGCAGGCCCGTGTCGTCCTTCGATCGCTTCATCCGCATCACCCTGCCCTTGTTAGAGCATAGTTCTACGAACAAAGTCACGACAAGTCAAGTCACGACTCAATGTTCTCACATGTAATACGGGCACAGCCGCATCGAACCGAGCCACTCGAGTGTAGATCATCGATCGATCACCTCACGCGTCACCACTCGCCACCGCAACACGATCCGGTCAGTGCTCAATCAGATTGCACGGCCTTCCACCCCAGACCCCACCCGCTCTCCCGCGGCCCCGTCGCCGTCGGCATCGGTCGCGCTAGCCGAGCGAAGCGAGCCCGGACCGATGCCGACGGCGACGGGGCCGTGGAGAGCCCCGCGGCTTCAGAGCTCGAGGTTGAGGGAGCTCAGGGGGTCAAGTGCCCCACAGCCCACCCAGGACTCCCCTCGCTCCACTACCAGCGCTGCACGGCACGCCGCGACTTCACGTCGAACACCGTGGTCGTCCCGGTCCAATCGCCGGCGAACAGTCGGCTCCCGTCGTCGCTGAACGCCACCGAGTACACCCAGTCACGCGCCCCGGACAGGGTCGCGATCGGCCGTCCGTCGGCGCGGAACAGCTGCGCGGTGCGGTTGTCGGATCCGCAGGCCAAGGTCTTGCCGTCGGGGCTCACCGCAACCGTGAGTGGCCGGCCGGACACCCGACGCTGCCAGCGTTCGCGGCCGCTCTTGCTGTCGAAGGCGCGCAGCGTGCCGTCGGCGCCGACCGTCAGCAGGGTGCGCGAGTCCGGGGTGAAGCGCAGCTGATGCACCGCACCGCTGTGGCGCCGGATCACGTGCACGTTGCGCCCGGATTGGGCCTCGGTCACGACCACGGTCCCCGCGCGGTCGGCGCTCGCCAGGTACGCGCCGTCGTCGCTGAACGCGAGCGACAGGATCCACTCGTTGTGGTCACGCAGCTCGTACGCCCGCGCTCCGGAAGCGGTGTCGTAGACCTGTACCCGTCTCCCCGAGCCGCCCAACGCGATCCGCGGCAACCGTGGGTGCACTGCCGCGGCGAGGATCGAGTCGAACGCCTTGCCGTACGTGCCGAGCAGTTTGCCGGTCTTCACGTCGAACAACTCCGCGCGCCCGACCTTTCCGGGGGTGCCGCCGGCGACCAGCAGCTGCGCCGCGTCGGAGCGGAACGCCAGCACCTCGGCGGTGCCGTGGTTGAACGGCAGCACACCGACGGACTTGCCGGTCGCGCTGTGCACGACCCGCACCCCGTTGAGTCCCGGGAGCGCCAACAGCGGAGAGCGCGCACTGGCCGCCATGCATTTGATGCCAACCGGCTGTGCGGGGCGCTTCAGCTCGAGCGGCGTCCAACCGCTGGGCATCGGGGCCGGGCGGTCGAAGCGCGGGGCGAGCGCGGCCGCGGCCGGCGCGGCGCGTGGCTTTTTGGCACTGGCCCGGGCATCGGCTTTGTTCTCCGGCGCGCCGGCGGCGATCCACATGCGGATCTTCTCGATCAGCGCCTTGTCGATCGGCTCCTCATCCGGCGGCATGGTGGGCTTCTCGCGGTGCGACACCAGCAAGAACAATCGGCTGCGCTGCGGGTCGCCGGGGACGATGGTCGTGCCCGAGCTGCCGCCGGCCCGCGCGGTCGCGAAGCTCGTAAGGTCGAGCCCGCCGCGCTTCGAATCACTGTCGTGGCACGCCGAGCAGTGCTGCATGAAGATCTCCTGGACGTGATCCTCGTAGGTGATCACGTCGGCGCGGGGCCCGCCGACGCGCGGCATGGTCTTGCGCGGTGATCCAGGGGCGCCCTGCTTGCTGGGAGTCGCCGAGGCCATCTTGGGCGGTTGCTTGGCGCCCGTGCCGGTCGCCATCGATACCTTGGCTGCGTCGGGCTTCGGCTTCACCTGCGGCGCGTTCGGCGCACTCTTCGCCGTGCCGATCAACCCCATCAGCTGTTGCAGGCGCTGCACCTCCGCGCGCGCCCGCTTGGCGCGCTCCACCGCCCTGGCGGCAGCGCCGCGGAGCTTCGCGGCCCGCTGTTCCTCGGTCTGTGCGAGCCGCTCGAGGTCGGTGATGCGCTTGCGCCACAATGCCGGGTCGACCTTGCCGAGCTTGTCCAGCAGTTGGCTGAGTTCGTCGGCGGGTTGATGGGCCGCCGGCTTGGGCTTCGCCCCGGTTGCCTGGGCCCCGGCCGGGGATACCAGCGCGGTGGCGAGCAGCAGCGCCGGGACGCGTCGAAGGGAGCAGTGCATGGCCGATTGCATCAGTGGTTGAACAGGAACTCCTTGGAGTTCAGCAGCGCCCAGAACACGTCCTCCAGCGCGGCGACGCGCTGTTTGGGGTCCTTGTCGACCACCTGCTGCAGGCGGTGCACCTCGGACGGGCTCGGGGGCCGCGCGTAGGCGGCGAGGAACAGTTCTTCGAGGATCGCGGCGGTCGGCTTCTTGGCGCGCAGCAGCCGGTGCAGGCGGCCGTTGCGGTCGCGCACCCGACGGGCGATCGTCTCGCCGTTGATCAGGTGCAGCGCCTGGCTCAGCGTCGGCTCGCTGCGGCGATCGCACGTGCACGCGCTGGTGCGCCGCGGGCGTCCGAAGACGTCGAGGAAGCGATTGCGCGGGTTGCCGTCCTCGACTTGGGTCGCGTTCGCTCCCGACGGCAGGTTGCGGTAGCGCTCCGCCACTCCGGTGACCTTGCTCACCGCGTCGAGCAGCTGCTCGGCGGTCAGTCTTCGCACGCCGGCCTCGGCGAACGAGCCCGACGGCGTCTGTCCGCCACCCGGTCGCTGTTGGTAGGTGTGGCTCCGGCAGATGTCGCGGATGATCTGCCGCACGTCGAATCCGCTCGCGGCGAGCTTGTCGCCCAGCAGTCGGTAGAGCTCGGGATGCGATGGCGGGTTGCTGACCCGCACGTCATCGACCGGGTCGACCAGACCGCGACCGAACATCCGTGCCCACAGCCGATTGGCGATGGTGGTCTTGAACCACGGGTTGTCCTTGCCGGTCAGCCAGCTGGCGAGCGCCGCGCGGCGATCGTCTTCGCGCCCGAGCTTGGGCTCCGCCCCGCCGAGCAGCTTGGGTGCAGCCACCAGGTTGCTCCGCTGGTTGCGCACCTCACCGGAAGTGCGGGGGAACACGATCGACTCGTACGGGTGCTCGCCGCGCTTGCGGCCGACGCGGGCGAAGAACGCCGCGAACCCGTAGTAGTCGTCCATCGTCCAGCGCTCGAACGGATGGTTGTGGCACTGCGCGCACTGGATGCGGATGCCGAGGAAGTTCTGCGCCACGTCCTCGGCGATCAGATTCGGCTGGCGCTGCACCAGGTAGAAGTTGGCCGCCGGGTCGCGGAAGTTCGAACCGGTGGCGGTGAGCAGCTTGCGCACCAGCTCGTCCATCGGCGTGCCATCGCGGAACGCATCGCGGAGGAACTCGGTGTAGACGTGCATTCCCTTGCGCTCGAGCCGCTGCGACTCGATGCGCAGCACCTCGGCCCACTGCATCGCCTGCACGTCGGGGAACTCGGGACGCTGCAGCAGCGCGTCGACCAACCGCGTGCGCTTGTCCGGTCGGGTGTCGGCCAAGAAGGCCGCCGCCTCCGCCGGCTCGGGCACCTGGTTTATGATGTCGAGGTAGACGCGGCGCAGGAAGGTCGCGTCGTCGCAGCGCTCGGTGGGGCGCAGGCGCATGCGACGCAGCTTGTCGAACACCGCCCGGTCGATGTAGTTGACCGGCTCGATGTCGGGGAATGCGTAACCGGTGCCGTCGGGCACAACCAACACCTGGGCGACTTCGGCGAACGGGCCGAAGCGTGCCATGACGAACGCCTCGCCGCACTCGCCGGTGCGTACCACTCCGGCGTCGTCGACGGTGGCCACCGGCTCGTTGTTCGAGCTGAGCCGGCTGAGCTCGGTGACGTCGCGCGTGCTGCCGTCGGCGTAGCGCGCCAGCACCAGCAGCCGCTGCGCGACCGCTTTGCCGGTGATCACCGCGCTGCCCGGGAGTACCTCGATCCCGGTCAGATGCGGTGCGGTGGCGACGTCGTCCTTGGTGCCTTGGTGGATCCAGTCGCGCAGGATGCGGTGGTTGGTGGTGCCGGCCTCGAGTCGCCGTCCGCCCTGGTGGGCGACCTGGCGCAGCGGCTTGCTGAGCATCAGGCTGTGGTCGACGTCCGCCGGATCCGTGCGCCGCCCGCGCAGCTCGTGGGTCAAGGTGGTCCAGTCCTTGCCGGGGTCGAAGCCGAACAGGGACAGGCGGAAGCCGTTCTTGCCGGAGGCGGCGCCGTGGCAGGTGCCGGCATTGCAGCCAGCCTTGGTCAAGACCGGTACCACGTCGTTGCGGAAACTGACCGGGGCGCGCCGGCCGACCCCGGCCACTGCCACGCGCAGCTCGAGGGCGTGCCCCGCGAACGCCACCTTCAACCGACCCTCACCGTCGTGCACCCCGGACACTCGATGGGCCTTGGTGTCCAGGCGAACCGGGGACTTGGCGTCCAGCCGAAGGGTCGCCTGCGCCGTGACTTCGCGGGTCGTCCCGTCGGAGTACTCGGCGACCACGATGAGTCGCTTGTGGTCGTCCGCGCCGCGCAGGTCGATCGGACTCGGGAAGGCGCGCAGCTTCACGACCTGCGGAGGTGGTTCGCCGGCGCCGGGCTGTGGCGGGACGAACGCGACGACGGTCAGCGCGAACAGCGTGGAACGGATCATGAGCGCGGTCTCCCGGTGGCGGCGCTGGCCGGCCGTGCGGTCGCTGAGGGCCGGGCAGCCTTGCGGTCGATGCGGATCTCGCCGGCGCGGAACTCCTGCAGCACCACGCCGTGCTCGGCGTGGATGCGCAGCTGCAGGCGAAAGTTGCGGTGACGGCCAGGCGGTGCGTTGGGATCGACCTTGACCCGCACCTCGAGGTCGGGGGTGCCCTTTTCGATCGCCGCGGTATTGCAGACCACGCCGCGGGGCAGTCCTACCCAACGGGCCTCGACGCGGCCGCTGAACTCGCGGGCGCGCTCGAGCCGGACCGGCAGCTTGCCCTCGGTTCCTTGATCGGTGCGCAGGTCGCCGATGGTGGCTTTCAGCCACGGTGGGTCGACGGTGAGGCGCACGTGTTCGGTGCTCGCGCTGACGTCGGCGCCGAACAGCGGGGTGGTGCCCACCAGCACGATCTGCTGTTCGCCGATCCGCGCCGCGCCGTTGGCGTACAGCATCAACGTGCCTTCGTTGGCCTTGGCAGCGACGGTCACCTGACTCGAGGTGATCCCGGGCGGGTTGTAGAGCATGCGAACCCGCACCGCGCCGGCGAATCCCCTGGCGCGGTGGACGGCGAAGCGCAGCGGCAAGCTGCTTCCGCGCACCAGCGGCACCTTCGGGGCGGTGAGCTCGATGCGGAACGGCGAGGCGTCGGTGACCGCCACCGGCAGCTTCTCGATCGGCGTGGTCAAGTACGGCGACTGGTTGCGCGCCTCGACCACCACCACCGGCTGGGAGAACTGCGCTGCACGGACCGACTTGCCCGGTGCGGTCGCCTTCGCCGTGACATCGGCCAACGCACCGGCGCGCGCCGCTTCGCCCGTGGCGGTGAACACCACCGGGATCTGGGTGGCGCCGGATGGGAACACCGGCACGGCCGCGGTGACACCTTCGGGAAGGCCGCGGAAACCGAGCTGCACCCCGGCCCGGGTGTCGAGGTCTTGGGCGGCGATCAGGATCGCGTTGTGCCCACCGCGTGGTACCGACACGGTCCACTCGTCGCGGTAGCCCGGCAGCTGGGTGCGGGTGACGAGCGAGCGTGCCCCGGGGCGTTCCGCATCGATTCGGTACACGTGGCAGTCGCTGCCGCTCTCCAGCATGTCGCGCACTCGCAGGACGAACTCACCGGTGAACGGGGCGCGAAAGCGCAGCAGGCTGTCGAGCCCGCGGCTGTCGTCGTTGCCCAGGTAGAACCGGTCGTGTGTGCAGTAGCAGTCGACCACCGGGTCGAGCGGCGAGCGCAGCATGCGGGCGAACGCGCGGAAGTCGATCGCCTGGCCGCGTTCGGCCAGGAACACGAACCGGTCCTGGGCGTGCGGTTTGGCGATCACTCCGGCCAGCGCGGCCGGTGGGGTGAAGCTGCGGTGGTCGGCCATCCGCAACGGGTCGAGCACGCGGCTGTAGACCGTCAGGGGTCCACTGCGGTTGCTGATCTTCAGCAGCAGGGTGTTGTCGCCGGCCCGCAGGTCGACGATTCGCCGGTGCTGGTCCTTGAGCGTGGCCGAGGGCTTGCGGTCGTCGACCACCAACCGGCCGTTGACCCACGCTTTCAACGTGTCGTCGGCACTGAGCAGCAGCAGCACGCGCCGCGCGGTCGGCGCCTGGATCGCCCGGCGTAGGTAGAGCACGCAGTCGGCGGACTTCCCGGCGAGCCGCTTCAGGTCCTGCACCGCCGCGTCGCGCAGCCATGGCTGCTTGGTCCACTCGACCGGGCCGTCGCGGCCGGCGAGGCGCGGCGGTGCGCCGTCGCGTTCGGGAGGCAAGGCGGTGTCGTGGCCGCGCGAGGCACCTTTCGGATCGCGCGGGTTGGCGAACGGACCGAGCGATGACCAAACAGACAGGCGACTGGCCGCCGGCGGCTTTTGCCCGTGGCCGGCGGCGAGCACCGAGGTGTGGGGCGAGCCGTGCAGCAGGAGCGGGGTAGGTGCCGATCCGTGCTCTGACGGCACGAAGTGCTTGTTCAAACCGGTTTCCGTGAGTCGCACCGACGCGCGCTGCGCCGGGCCGCCGCCGCGCAGCTCCAGCGCGGTGTCCTCACCCGGCTTGCCGCCCGGCGGGAAGGCGACCAACGGCCGCGGGAACAACCCCACGTGCAGTCGGTAGAGCGAGTCGTTGCTGCCGCCAAGCGCGTTCTCCCGCAGCGTCAGGAACCACGTGCCGGTGCGCGTGCAGCGCTTGCCGAGCACCGGGTCGAGCATCCCGAAGATCGTGTCGTCGACGGTCGCGATCTTGGCTCCGCGATCATCGGTCACCGTCAGGTGCGGGTCGAACTCGCGGTTGCCGAGGCGCAGGCCCTGCACCTCGATCTGCACTTGTTGGCCCTCGCGCACCTCGACCGCGAACACGTCGACGTCCTCGTTGGTGATGCGGCCGTTGACGGTGCTGCCCAGCGGGATCTTGTGCGCGGTGGCGGGGGTGTTGTTGGGCTCCTTCTCGGTGTGCTCCGGCAGGGTGCCGACATGGAACAACTGCAGGTTCGACCAGCCCAGTGCGGTGCGTACCAACATCGGGTGCACGCCGAGTGGGCAGTCGGCGAGGATGCGCAGGCGCGCGGTGGCCTCGGTGGTCTTGGGTGCCTTCACCTCCAGCACCTCGATGCCGGGCCGGAAGAAGGTGAGCCCGGCGATGCCGCGCAGCCGCGTGCCGGTGATCCGCAGCGATACCTCGGTACCTCGCTGGCCGCCGCACGGAAACACCGTGGTCACCCGCGGGTGGCCGTGCGGCACCGTGCCCACGGGCGCGTTCGCCGGCAGCACGCCACCAGGCGACAGACCGGCGACCAGGAGGCATCGGAAGGCGAGCACCACCGCCGCGGTCCGCGGTCCTCCGCGCCGATTCATCGCAGCAGCGCGCGCAGCACTTCGCCGTCGCGCATCAACTGCTGCGGGCGACCGCCGGCGCTGAACAGGCGCTTCTCCGGATCCAGGCCGAGCAGCGTGAACACGGTGGCCCCGAGGTCGTGTGGGCTCACTGGGTCGCGTTCGGGCTCGCTACCGTCGGCGACCGTTGCGCCGTGCACCACGCCACCGCGGAATCCACCACCCGCGGCGACCACCGAGAAGGCGCGTGGCCAGTGGTCGCGCCCGCGCGTGGCGTTGTAGCGCGGGGTGCGGCCGAACTCGGAGGTGACCAGCACCAGCGTCGAGTCGAGCAGGCCCGAAGCGGCGAGGTCGTCGACCAACGTCGCGAACCCGCGGTCGAACGGTGTCAATCGCGCGCGCAAGCCCGCAGCCAGGTTGTTGTGGTGGTCATAGCCGCCGTCGAGCACCGTCACGTAGCGAACTCCCGCCTCGACCAGCCGGCGCGCCAGCAGAAGCCGCTGGCCGATCGGTGTCCGGCCGTAACGATCGCGCAGCTTGGCCGGCACCTTGTCGAGGTCGAACGCAGCGCGCGCCTTGGGCGACTCGATCAGTGCGTAGGCTTGCCGGTAGAACGCGTCGGTCGCCTGCAGCGCGTCGGCGCGCGCGCGCTCGGCGAAACCGGTATCCAGTTCGCGCAGCAGCTCCTTGCGGCGCGTCAGTCGCGTGCCGTCGACGCCGCGAGGCAGGCGCAGATCGCGCACCGCGAAGCCGCGCCGGTTCGGTTCGTCACCGATGCCGAACGGCGCGTACGCGGCGCTCAGGTAGCCGGTGCCCATGAACTCTTCGCTGGCGTTCGGGATGCCGACATACGGCGGCAGGTCGTTCTGACTGCCCAGCTCGTGCGCGACTACCGAGCCCATGCTCGGGTAGGTCACCGCGGGGCTGGGACGCCACCCGGTCAGCATGTTGTGGCGACCGCGCTCGTGGGCAGCCTCGCTGTGGGTCATCGAGCGGATCACCGAGATGCGGTCCGCCACCGCAGCGGTGTTGCGCAGCAACTCGCAGAACGGCTCACCGTCGGCTTTGGAGCGCACGGTGCGGAACTCGCCGCGGACTTCGACCGGGGCCAGCGGCTTGGGGTCGAAGCTGTCGATGTGGCTCAGCCCGCCGCTGAGGTAGATCTGGATCACCGCCTTGGCGCGGGCGTCGCCCCGCGGAGGGGTGACGAACGGCAGCTCGCGGCACAGCAGGAGACCCGCGCCGGAGGCGCTGGAGTAGCGGAGAAAGCTGCGGCGGTCGAGCCCGCCGGACGAAGTGGGTTCGGGCATGAGCCCCCGGGGGTGCAAAGCTGAAGTCGCGCAGATGTTAGCACGCGCGACCCACCCGGTCTTTCGGCCGAAAGCCGGTCCCGGCTGGGGCTCACGACGCAGTTGTCATGCGGCCAGCCGGAAACGGAGGGTGCTGCGAATGCCCCACAAGGGGGCGAAGTGAGCGTCGACACACCCCACGGTGGGGTCGCGGCGACTCGGTGTGGGGCTGAGCCGGCCCGGGAGAGGTTGATCGCGGGGGAGCGCGCGGTCCCTGCCGCGCGCGTCAGTTCATCCGCCGCAGCACTTCTTGAACTTCTTGCCGCTGCCGCACGGGCAGGGGTCGTTGCGTCCGACCTTGGGAGTGTCGCGCCGCACGGTGACCGGCACTTCGCGGCCGTCGCGGAAGTACCACCGGCCATCGACCTGGCGGAACTCGGCGATCTCGTGGTGCGCCACGTCGTTGCCCTGGATCGAGTACCGGGCGATGAACTCCACGGTGCCAGTCGAGTCACCTTGCGTGCCGCGATCGGTGCGCAGGATCTCGAACCCGTGCCATTCGGCCTTGCTCGACCATTCCGTCGCCTGCTGCGGGTCGAACTGCTCGCGTGTCTCCGGATCGTGCGAGCTACCGAGGTAGTCGATCGCGCCGGTGGCGAACGCGCAGTAGCGGCTGCGCATCAACTCGGTTGCGGTGGCGGCAGGCCGCGTGCCGGCGATCACCGGGCCGCAGCACTGGTCGAAGTCTCGGTCGCTGTTGCAGGGACACGCGGGCATGCGGTGGTTCAACCGCCTTGCGCACACCCGGGCAAGCCACAACGGGCGAAAAACCGCGTGGCGGCGGCACCTTCCCGGTGGTGCACCTTGAAGTGGCGCAAGCCTGGTCGAGAATGCGCACATGAGCACCCCCACGGCACCGGATTCCGCCGGCAGCGGGACCTGGCAGCTGAAGGGGCTGCACCGCGGCGACGACCAGCCCTTCGTGCCGATCACCGGCCAGGGTGTGACGCTCGGCCGGGCGGCCGGCAATGACATCGTGCTGACCTCGGGGGATTTTCCCGGTGTGTCGGCGACCCATGCGCGGGTCGTGTTGCGCGACGGCCAGGTCTTGGTAGAGGACCTCGACTCGAAGAACGGCACCTTCGTGCGTGGCCAGCCGATCGACCGCGAGGTGTTGGAACACGGCGACGTTTTCGAACTCGGCAGCGGCGGTCCGCGGTTCGTGGTACTCGGTCCGGAGCGCGCCGAGCAGACCGTCGAGTTGGCCGCCGACGGCACCGCGCGGCCGCACAAGCGCTCGTTCGGTGCCGACACCGTGGAGTTGATGCGCGAGAAGCTCGGCCTCGAAGCGCACCAGGATGCGACCCGCGACGTGCAGCGGCAGAGCCGCCGCAATTCGCTGCTGATCGCGCTGCTGCTGTTGGTGGTGGTGGCCGGCGGTGGCTACGTCTACTGGTTGCAGCACACCAGCCGTAGCGAACTGCAGGCGTTGCGCGAGCGGATCGACAAGCAGGTGCGCGATGCCAAGGATCGGATCGATGTGCACCGGCAGGGCTGGGAGCGTCGGGTCGCCGACATGGAGCGTGCTCGGCAGGTGTGGGAGGACCAGCGCAAGGCGCTGCTCGAGCAGCGCGCTCGGCTGGAGAAAGAGCTGTCCAGTCGGCCGCGCACCGAGGACCTCGCCGCGCTGCGCGATCAACTGGCCGCCACCGACAAGCTGATCCGTCAGTACGACCCGCACAGCGTGGCGCAATCTCGCTACGCGATCGTCAACGAGGTTGGCCGCGCGGTGGCGATGATCGAGGTTCGGCAGACCTTCGTCGAGCCGAAGACCAAACAGCTGCTCTACATGAAGGAGGGACCCGGCGGCGAGCCGGTGCCGAATCTCAGCCGCGAGGGTGAGCCGTACGCGCAGACGAGCAGCGGGTCGGGTTTCTGCTTCAGCCCGGAGGGCTGGCTGCTGACCAATGCGCACGTGGTGCTGAAGAAGAATTCCCGCGAGCAGATCCGGCTCGGACCGGACGTGGTGGTGCAGAGCCAGGTCGAACTGAAGGTGGTGTTCTCGGGCACCTCCGAGCGACACCCGGCGCGGTTGGTCGCGTGGGCGGCGGATGGCCGGGAGGATCTCGCATTGGTGAAGATCGATCCGTTCCCGGGGATGCCTCGGCTCGCGGGGATCCGGACCGACGCACCGGATCCGCCGATGGGCATGGAGGTGTTCCTGATCGGCTTCCCGCTCGGTACCCGCGCCCTGCAGGAGGGCGACAAGATGATCGCCTCGGCCTGCCGCGGCATCGTGAGTCGGAAGGTCGACGCCTACGTGCAGACCGATGCAGCAGTGCTCCCGGGCAACAGTGGTGGTCCGGTGATCGACGACACCGGCAAGGTGCTCGGGGTGGTGGTCGGCATGCAGCGCATCGACCAGGGTCGGGCGGCGCATTCGATGGGTTTCATCATCCCGATCTCCCACGCCAAGAAGGTCTGGCCGCCGCCCAACCCGGGAGGCACCAAGTGACCGCCGTGCCGCGGGTGCTGCAAATCGGCAGTGGACGGGACTTCCGCGACGATTGCCTGAACCTCGACATCAGTCCTGGCTGGAAGCCGGACGTGGTGGCCGACATCAGTGCGCCGCTGCCCGCCGCGCCGATCGAGACCGCGCGGTTCGGCTCGGTCCACCTGGCGCCTGATCGATTCGACGAGATCCTCGCGTTCGATGTGCTCGAGCACATCCCCGACCTCTGCGCGGCGATGACCAACTGCCTCACGCTGCTGGTCGAAGGCGGGGTGATGAGCATCAAGGTGCCGTACGATCTGTCGCTCGGTGCCTGGCAGGATCCGACGCACGTGCGCGCGTTCAACGAGAACTCGTTCCTGTACTACGCGGAGTGGTTCTGGTACCTCGGTTGGGAATCCCACCGCTTCCACCGTGAGGTGATCGACCTGATTCCCGGCGAGCTCGGCCGGACGATGATGGCCGAGGGGGTGTCGAACGACGTGATCGTGCGTACACCGCGGGCCATCGAGGCGATCCACGCGCAACTGGTGAAGCGCCCGCTCGACGAGCAGGATCGCGTGGAGCTGCGGCGGTTCCGCGGGCGATAGCCCGGACTATCCGTGAGCAGCGTCGCGAGATCGTGCAAGGTCGTCGCTGGCGAGGAGAATGGCAGGTTCCGCCCGGAGGCGGGGTGCCTTCCCGTCGAGGAGCAGGTTCTGACGTTCGAAGAAGCCAGCGGCGACGTTGCGCGATCGCAGCAGCTCGACCACTGCTCGCCCGTCCCCGCGGCGCGACTGCGCGCGCGTCCGGTCAGCGGGGTTTGCCGATCTCGTGGACCGCTCGGCCCGGGGCGTGGTGGGGGGCGTGGGCGAACCAATCGGCCGCCAGTGGTGCGGTCGATTCCAGCGACAGCACGATCTCCCGGCCGCGGACGATACCCAGCGGTCGTGGCCAGCGTGCGGTCATGCGGTTGATCCGGCCCCGCTGCGGGTCGACCTCCAGCAGGATCTCCTCCGGGCGCTGGGCGGATCGCTCGCGCGCGACCGCGCGGAAGCGGAAGCCGTCGCTGTGGCGTGCCGGCTCGCGGGTCAGGGTGTACTCGTCGCGCAGCCGGGTGATCGCGTCCTGGGCATCCAGTGCCAGCAGGTCGAGCTCCTGCCCCTGGATGATCGAGGCGAATGCGTCGATGCCGTGCGCGGTGAGCACCGGGCGGTTGGGGCGCGGCGGAACCAGCCACGACAAGTCGCCGTCGCGACCGATCGTCAGGCGTCCCTGGCCGGGCAGCGAGAAGCGGATCACCAACCGAGTCGGTCCGCGGGTGAACAGCCGATGGACGCGGGGCCGACTGGTCAGCGGTCCGGTGACCTCCATGCGGTACGTCAGGTCGCGTTCCTCGCGGTGCGCGTGGACCACGCGTTCCGCGATGGCCAGCAACTCGGTGTCCGCGGGGGGCGCCGGGTCACTTCGCGTGGGGAACCACAGCGGGATCGACAGGATCGGGATCGCGACCAGCAGAACAGCGGCCGCAGCGAGCAGCAGGTATCGGGTGCGTCGGGGTCGATGCGGGGCGATCCGAGCCAGTGCCGACTCGACCCGCGATCCGGGTGACGCCGCGTCGACTTCCAGGGTCTCCCGCAGCAGCGCGTCGAGGAACAACTGGTCGGCGATGTCCGCAGGGCTCGCCTGGCGGTCCGGTTCGGCAGTACCGCTCGGGTCGTCCAACCAGTCGGCCCCGGTCGGTTGCCCGCTCATGCGCTACCCCCGGCCAGGCCGAGCGACTGGCGGACGCACTCGAGCAGCAGCAGGCGTGCCCGCTGCAGTCGCTTCTTGGCGTTCTCCACGGTGATCTGCAGCGACTGCGCCAGGTCGGTGCCGCGCAGGCCGCGCGTGTAGCGCAGCAGCACCGCGTCGCGGAAGTGCGCCGGCAGCCGTTCGATGCAGTTGCGCAGGCTGCTCAGTTCGTCGTCGAGCGTGTCGTGGCGATGGCCGTGGAATGCCTCGCAGTGGCTGTCGAGGATCTCCAGCACCGCGTCGTCGAGCTGCCGCGGGGCCCGCGCCAACCGCCGGCGGTGTTCGCGAACCAGGTTCATGCCGATGCCGCGCAGCCACTTGCCGAACGAGCGTGCGCGGTCGTACCGGTCGAGGTGCCGCCAGGCCTGCACCAGCGTCTCCTGGAACAAGTCGTCGGTGTGCCGGTCGTCGCGCAGCGCAGCGCGCAGGAACACGCGCAGCGACGTGGCGTGCTCGCGCACCAACAGTTCGAACAGCTCGTGCTCCTTCATGCCGTCACGGCCTCGGACGAGTCACCGACCAGCTGTCGTCGCGCGAGGTCGGGGTAGTGCCCCGGCTTCGCCCTGGTTCTGCCGCCACTGCTCATGGATCCCTGGGCAACTACTGCACCGTCACGGCGAGGCCCGAGCTCGCACCGGTTGCGCCGGTCGCTCCGCATGTCGGCGTCGCCGCCCAGAGCACCTGGGTGAACACCTCGGCGCCGCGCGTGCCGGCGGGAATCGGTGCGGGAAGCACCAATCGACCAGCAGCGTCGGCGCGAACCGCGAGCAGCACCGGCACCGGAGGGGCGACGTGAATGCGAACCCCGAGCAGTGGCCAGCCCAGCACGCTACTGCCGGCGGAGACCAACAGCATTCCGTCGGCGCCGGGCGGGGCCCCCTCGCCGGTGAACGCAAAGCTGGGTGAGCCGACCGCCGGGATCTCGTTGGTGAGCAACCGCATGCGCGTTCCACACAGTGCGGTGCCGACGCCGTAACACGCCGCGCCGAGGAACGGCAGCTCGGCGCGCGAGCTGGCTTGGAGCGCCCAGACGTCGTTCTGGATCAAGCTGTTGACGTAGTCGACCATGACCACGCCGACCACCCCGCGTTCGAGATCGATCCACGGCGTGTAGCCGAACGCGCCCGGGCTGCTGATCTGCAGCACCTCGCCGTTCGGACCGCGCCGATCGAGCCAGCAACCGATGCCGTAGCGCGTCCCCGCGGGTGCGGGGCTCGACACGATCTTCGCCCCGCCGGTCTGGTCGCGGAACATCGCCTGCACCGACGCGGCGGACAGCACGCGCTTGCCGCCCCAGACCCCGCCTGCGGCCAGCATCTCGAGGATCCGGCGGTACTCGACCAACCGGCACTGTGCGCTGCCGGCGATGCGGTAGTTCTGGGTGGCGCCGAGTCCCTGGTAGTCCAGCGTGGTGATGCCCAGCGGCGTCGACAGTTTGCTGCGCACCAGCTGCTCCCAATCGGTTCCGGTGACCACTTCGCAGATCCGCCCGGCGACGTGCATCGAGGTGCCGCCGTACGAGAACTCGGTGCCCGGCGTGGCGAGCAGGGGGGTGTTGCGCCCCACGTAGTCGACTGCCTGCGCCAGGGTGATGTTCTTCAGGGCGATCACCAGCCGGTCGTCATCGAGGCCGGAGGTGTGCGAGAACAGCTGTCGGACGGTGATCTTGCCCTTGTCGCCGGTGAAACTCGCCAGGTGCTGGCCGGTGGTGTCGTCCAGCGTCAATTTCCCGTCGTCGATCACCGCCATGAGCACGCAGGCCGAGATCAGCTTGCTCGCGGATGCCAGCGGGATGACCGTGTTGTCGCCGTAGCTGCCGGAGAACTTCTGGTACAGCAACCTGCCTTCCTTGCCGAACGCCAGGCCGAGACCGGTCAGCTTGTGCTTGGTCATCGCCGCTGCCGCCCATTGGTCCGCGAACGAGAAGTCGTAGCTCGGCGTGGACTGCGCGGCCAGCGAACCGAGCAGGGCGAGGAGGGTCGGGCAGATCAGCTTCATCGGGGTGCTCCGCGGCAGAAGGATGCCCCTGTTCGTGGCGCCTGGCGCGGACGGGACGCAGAATCCCGACTCTTGCGGCAAAACCTCGGCCTGGTCGGCGGGATGGGCCGTTCCAACCGCTGGAAATCGGTGCCGCTATCCCTCGATCTCGCGGGCCTTGGCGAATGCCGACGCGATCAAGCCGGCGGGGATCGAGACCACGCCCAGGCCGATCATCAGCACGAAGAACGTGAAGATCCGCCCGCCGACCGTCACCGGGTAGACGTCTCCGTAGCCGACGGTGGTGAGCGTCGCGACCGCCCACCACAGGCTGTGGAACACCGACGCGAACTGCTTCGGCTGCGCTTCGTTCTCGAAGTAGTAGATGCCGACCGCGGCCAGGTACAGCAGCAGGAGCGTCACGCAAACGAACAGGATCAGCTCCTCCCGGGCAATCAGCAGGGCGCGGTGGACCCGGCGGATCGCCCGGCTGTAGCGCGCCAGCTTGAGCACGCGGAACAGCCGCAGCATGCGCACCGCCCGGACCGAGCGCAGGTCGACTCCGGACGATAGGTAGAACGGCAGGATCGACACCAGGTCGATGATGCCGAACACGCTGAACACGAACCGCAGCTTGTGATCGGCGACCGCCAAGCGGAGCAGGTACTCCACCGTGAAGATCACCACCGTCACGGTCTCGAACGCCGACAGCCAGGTTCGCGTGTCCGCGTCGAGGTCCGGCAGCGTCTCGATCGAGAAGGTCACCAGTGAGGCGATGATCAGCAGCTGGATCGACAGGTCGAACACCCGACCCCACCGCGTCTCGCTGTACTCGACAATCCGTTTGAGAGTCGTCACGGGTCCGCCCTGCCCACACTGCGCCGAATCACGTCGCCGCATTCTCCCGCTGTGCGCGCGGCACGCAACGCTCGGACCCGGAAGCGAGTGCACCGTGCATGTGGCGCGCGTGGCGCGGACCATCACTCCGGGCCGCCCCGGACCTGTCGCGGGAGCGCCAGAAAACGAAGCGGCCGAGGTCGCGCCCGATTCGGGTGGCCTCGGCCGTTCCGGGACCGAGCCGCGCTGGCTCGATCACGAGGTCGGGTCGACTACTTGTCGGCCTTCTCCTGCTTCTTGCGCTTCGACTTCTTCTTCTTCGCCGAGGCATCGCTCGCCGGCTTCGCCGAGTGGTCGGCGTGCACCGCGGCGCTCAGCTGGTGGTTGCCCCAGTGCAGCTTGAGCTCGCCCTTCGAGACGTCGTCCTTGTTGGCGGTGACGGTGATCGACAGCGCGTTCGCGGCGGCGTCGACCTTGGTGTAGTTCAGCGGCACCATGATCTTCTTCGTGCACAGCTTCGGTTGCCAGGGCGGCACCGACTGCTTGTCGCACTGGCGCGAGTCGAGCAGGGCCAGGAAGTACTTGCCCTCGCCGCCGCCGAGCGCCAGGTTGTAGGTGCCGGGCTTGATCTTCTGGTCGGCGATCGTCATCGGGACCGAGGTGTGGAACGTGGTCCACGCGTTGTTGCCGAGGCGCACCAGGAACGAGTCGGTGGTGCCCACGTGCTTCTCGTAGTCGCTCTTCCACGGCGGGGTGCCGTGGGTGACGCTGTAGCTGCCGAGGTACTTGCCCGCGGCCTTGTCGAAGAACATCACGATCGACTGCTTGCGATCCGCGGTGCCTCCGAAGGTGACGACCTGCGCTGCGGCACGGTCGGAGAATGCGAGCACGGCGGCGACGCCGGCCGCCAGGATCAGGGGGTAACGAGACATGATTTGGGGTTCTTAAGGGGCCGGCCGCGCCGGCAAAACGGGACTCGGAGCGCGCTTGCGCCGGGACGCACGGGCGTTGCCATCGCGCGCTGCTGCTCCGCAGAGCCGGATCCATACGCCAAGGTCCGCTCCGACGGATGGGCGATCCCTGATTTTCATGCGGTGGGCTGGCCCCTTCGCGCGGCACGGGGTCTAGTTTTGGATAAGCCCTGGTCCGCGCGCACGCGCGACTCAGGCGCGCGCGAACATGCATCGAATCGTTCTCGGCTTGGTCCTGTTCCCCCTGCAGATCCTGCCGCTCGCGGCCCAACAGGCCGTGGCGACGGCTCCGCCGGCGTTGTCCTATCCCACCCGCATCGAGCTGAAGCTGGCCGAGGGGACGGGGGCGGTGCTGGTCTCCGGATCGCTCGGGTCGCGCAACGGCACCGATCTGTCGACCGTTCGGGCCGCGCTCGGCCGGGCCCGGATCGAGCGCCTGATCCCGTTGCCGCTGGAGACCCTGGACCGGTGGCACCGCTTGGCGGCGGCATCGCCCAACCCTGGCCCCGCTCCGGGTCACCTGGGACTGTGGTTCCGCGTGGTCGGTGTCGACGCCGCGTCGACCGCCGTCACGCTCGACGCCCTGCGCGCCCTGCCGTTGGTCGAGCACGCCTACCCGGAGCCGGTGCCGGAGCTGCCCGGCGGCAAGGACCTCGACCCGCCGACTCCGCTCTATACCGCCGGTCAGGGCTATGCCGGGCCGCCGCCGACCGGGGTGAACGCGGACGTCGCCCACACGCTGATCGGCGGTCGTGGCCTGGGTGTGCTGGTCACCGACATGGAGTCCTGGTGGACCATCCCACACGAGGACCTGTGCAAGCTCGACGATCCCAATCTGTTCCTCGGCCTGCCGTTCTCCAACTCGACCACCCAGGGCGACCACGGCACGGCGGTCGCCGGGGAGATCGTGGGTGACCGCAATGGCTGGGGCGTGCGCGGCCTCGCCGATGCGGTGACGTATCGGCTGTCGAGCTGGAACGACGGTGGCGTCGCCGCAGCGATCACGCGTGGCATCAACGCCGCGAGTCCGGGCGACGTGGTGCTACTGGAGGTGCACTACAACACCACCGTCGGCTACCTCCCGGCCGAGTACTCGCTGTCCAACTACAACGTGATCCTGACCGGCACCAAGCTCGGGGTGCACATCTGCGAGGCCGCCGGCAACGGCAACAACGACCTCAACACGGTCGCGGTCGGCGGGCCGAGCGGTTACCTCGATCCGCAGTCGACCAACTTCCGCGAGTCGGGCGCGATCATGATCGGCGCCACCGACGGCAGCGCGTTGTCGCGAGCCGGCTTCTCCAACTACGGCCGGCGCATCACCGCGAACGGGTGGGGCTACAACGTCTACACCACCGGCTACGGGGCGCTGTTCCGCCCCAACAACGACACGCGGCAGTACTACACCAACGCGTTCAACGGCACGTCCAGCGCCTCGCCGATCGTGACGTCGGTGGTCGCTTGCCTGGTCGGTGCGGTCAAGTTCCAGGACGAGAAGGTGCTGGGGATCCAGCAGGTGCGGGATCTGTTGCGCAAGCACGGCACGCCGTGCACCGGCGAGATCCAGAACCGCCCTGACCTCGGCAAGATGTTGGGTGACCTCGGACTGCCCGACGGTCTGCGGCAGTCGAAGGAGCAGTACGGGCTCGGCGACACCTACGTGCTCGACATGACCGGACCGGCCACCGACTCGATGCTGCTGTTCGTCGGCCCGGTGGTCGCCAAGTCCGACCTCGGCCTGAACCGCAAGTTCCACCTCGACGCGAACACCGCCCTGCCGGTGGGGATCTACCCGCTCCCGACCCGGCTGTCCTTCACGGTACCGAACGACCCGTCGCTCAAGGACCAGACCTTCTACCTGCAGGGCATCCGGGCCGACGCGAACCTCGCCAACCTGCACGTCACGAGCTCCTGCCAAGCCTGGGTTTTCTGAGCTGCAGGGGCCGCGGATCGTGCCGGTACGCGAAGATTCGTCCGAACCTGCCATGACACGTGGCAGCTGTTTCGCTGGCATGTAGCGGCCCCGAAAGCTCCAGCAAGCAAGTGGCCCAGGCCTCATGGCGGCGCGCGGCGCCGCGCTCACCCAAGTCCATGGGTGCGGCCTTGGCCGCGATACGCGAGCGCCCGCGGCAGGATGGCTGCACGCCTGCTGATCTTCGCCTGCCTCGGCTTCAGCGGGCTGATGATCGCGCTCTGGATCCGCGACGCCGGACGGGCGGCAGCGAGCGCGCGGTGGCCCACGGTCGAGGGAGAGATCCTCGAGAGTGTGGTGGTGCCGGTGCAGCACGATCGTCGGCGGTCCGGTCGGCAACCGCGCCACAGCTACCGAGCGAGGGTTCGTTTCGGCTACGAGGTCGCTGGCGCGACTCACGAGGCCGACACGGTGCGTTTCCTCGACACTTGGTCGAGCGATCGTGCTGCCGCGGAAGGCGTCGCCAACCGCTACCCCAAGGGGGCGCGGGTGGAGGTGCACTACGATCCCCAGTCGCCGAATCGCGCCGTGCTGGACACGGGCACCGGTTCGCGGTCGCTCGGGTTGCCGCTGTTCGGAGCTGGGGTGTTCGCGCTGGGTGGCGTCCTGCTCGCGGTCCGGCTGTGGTGCAAGCTACGGCTCGTCGCTACAGGTCGGCGTGCAGGGTGACGCCATTGCCGGGCGTCGCCGGGTAGATCGCCCGCCCGCGCTCGAGCCGCACGCCGTCCGCCAGGTCGCGGTCGATCAGTACCGCGCCGTCCATGTCGACGTAGTCGAGCAGCGGCAGCAGCTGGGCGATCGCCGAGATGCCGATCGACGATTCGGTCATGCAACCGACCATCACCGACAGGCCGAGTTCGCGGGCGCGGCGGATCATCGCTCGAGCCGGCGTCATCCCGCCGCACTTGGTGAGCTTGATGTTGATGCCGTGGAACAGCTCAGCGCAGCGTTCCACGTCCGCCTCGACCAGGCAGCTCTCGTCGGCGATCACCGGCAGCGCCACCTCGCTGCGCACCCGGCGCATGCCTTCCACGTCGTCGGCGCGCAGCGGTTGTTCGATGAACTCGACGCCGAGCTCGCGTAGCTCCAGCGCGTTGCGGATCGTCTGCTCGGGCGTCCAGGCGGTGTTGGCGTCGACTCGGAACACCGCGTCGGTGTGCTGGCGCAGTGCCCGCACGATCTCGAGGTCGTGATCGGTGCCGAGCTTGATCTTGTAGATCGGCCAACCGTCGAACTCGCGCAGCTTGGCGATCATCACCTCGATCGAGGCGAGCCCGATCGTGTAGTCGCTGGGCACCGTGCGGGTGGTGTCCAATCCCCACAGCTTCCACACCGGTTGGCCGAGCCGCTTGCCCCACAGATCGTGCGCCGCCTCATCGAGTGCGCACAGTGCGAATCGATGCTCGCCGAGGTGCGGCAACATCGCGTGCCAGAATTCCTCGGGGGTTTCCCAGGCGGTCGACTCGATTTGGTCCCGCACGCTCGAAAGCTGCTCGGCCATCGCTTCGGCGCTGACCCCGTAGTAGTCGATCGCCTGGCTCTCGCCGTAGCCGCGGTGGTCTCCGTCCGCGAGCTCGACGACCACGGTGGTGATCTCGTCGCGCGAACCGTGGGCGATGGTGAAAGTGTGCCGCAGCGGCAGGGAGAAGACGCGCACCCGGAGCTTCATGCGGGGAGCTTACGCGGTGGGGGCGTCCGCGCAGACCCTGGCGATGGTCCGGGCCGATGCAGATCCGGGTTCAGCCGCGCAAGCTCGCCGTCAGCCTCGTCAGCAACCGATCGATCTGCACGGTAGTGTGCGTCGCGCAGACCGCCACGCGCATCGCGCCGTCCGGTCCCACGCCGGCGTAGTCATCGAGGTACGGCACGAAGCTGCCCGCTTGCAGAAGGGCGCGGTGCAGCCCGCGCATGGCGGCCGCGTCGCGCCAGGTGAACCCGACTACCGGAGTGGGGAGGTCGTCGACCGGCAGCCCGAGGCCGCGCAGGCCCTGCCGCACGTAGTGCGCATTGTGCTGCAAGGCGGAGCGCAGCTGCGGGGCGGCACCGAGGACCTGTAGGGCGCGTGCCCCGGCGGCGGCGACCGGCGCGGGCAGTGCGCTGGCGCCCGCGTGCGCCGCGTTCGCCCGCTGCACGGCGCGGAGCAGCGCGGTGCTGCCGGGCAGGATGCCGCCGAACCCGCCGAGTGCCTTGCTCAGCGTGCCGGTCACCAACACGGTCAGTCCGGTCGGCTCGAGGCCGCGGTTGGCGCGCTCCCACAGGCCGAAGTGCTCGAGCGTCCCACGCCCCGCGGTACCCAGGGTGCCGAATCCGTGCGCGTCGTCGACCAGCAGCACCGCGCCGGGGTAGCGTTCGAGCAGTGCGACGTAGTGGTCGAGCGGTGCGAGATGCCCGCTGGCCGCGAACACCCCGTCGGTCAGCAGCAGCGGCCGTGCGCCTACACCGGAGCAGTCCCGCAACTGCTCCTCGAGGTGGCGAGTGTCGCGGGAGCGAAAGGAGTGCACTGGTACCCCGAGCAGGGTGCCCGCCTCGCGCAGGCTGCCGTGTGCCTGCGCATCGCACCACACGGTATCGACGGCGCCGATCAGCGTGCGCACCAGCATCGCGTTCCCCAGGTAGCCGGAGGCGAAGCTGTAGGCCGCCGCGGTACCGAAGAACTCGGCGGCCCGCTGCTCCAGGTTCTCGACCGCCGGACTCAGCAGCCGGGTGCGGGACGTCGCGGTGTGCACGCCGAACGTGTGCACGGCGCGGCCCATCGCATCGAGCACCTCAGGGTGGCCGTGCAGACCGAGGTAGCTCGTGCCGCCGAAGTAGTCGCACTCCGCGCCGTCGATCACGACCCTGGGGCCGGGCGGACTCAACAGCAGAGGGGTGCGGTCGGTGTCGCTCAAGAGCTCGCGTAGCGGGCGCGGATCCGCGGGACCAGGTACTCGCCGAACGCCGTCGCCAAGTCGTGGCGCGGCGCGTAGCCCCAGTCTTCACGCGCCGCCGAATCGTCGACCTCCTCCGGCCAACTGTCGACGATTGCCTGCCGCTCGACATCGGGTGCGAACTCGATCTCGGCGCCGGGGAAGTGCTCGCCGACGATCGCGGCGAACTCGCCGGCCGAGGGCTGGAAGGCGCCCAGGTTGTACACCGTCCGACGCAGACGCGACTTGTCGGCGCGCGCCAACTGCATCGTCGCCTCGATCGCATCCGGCATCGTCATGAACGGAATGCGCGTGTCGGGGCGCACGAAGCAGGCGTAGCGCTGCTGCTGGGCCGCCGCGTGGATCATCTCCGGCGCGAAGTCGCTGGTGCCGCCGGACGGCACCGTGTCGGCGCTGATCAGACCGGGGTAGCGCACGCAGCGGAAGTCGATCACGTCCGGGATGCGGTCCTTGGCCAGCTGGCGGTAGTGGCGCTGGTAGTAGCGTCCGAGGTGCTCGCAGTACAGCTTGTTGCACCCGTACATGGTGGTCGGCTCCAGGTACTGGTCTTCGCCGATGCGCCCGGCGGATCGCTTGGTCGCGAGGTCGGGAAGCCCGTAGACCGCGATCGAGCTGGGGAACACGAACTTGACCCGTTCGCCGTGCGAGCGCGACTGTTCGGCGGCGAGCTTCAGCAGCGCCATGGTGCCGCCGACGTTGACATCGTGCGCCGCCTCGGGGCTGAACTCGCCCCGTGTCGACAGCAGTGCGGCCAGGTGGAAGATCACCCGGATCTCGTACATCGCCAGCATCCGGCCGAGCAGCGCCGAGTCGCAGATGTCGCCGACGAAGGTGTCGAGGCACAGATCACGGAGCTCGCGGTCGAGCCGTCGGATGTCCAGGGCGACGATGTCACGGTGCCCGCTCTCCCACAGCGCGCGGATCAGGCCGTGGCCCACTTCGCCGCCGGCACCGGTGATCAAGATGGCCGAGCTGCGCGCTTGGCCGCTCAGTGAGGATTGCTCGAGAACGGGGTCGAGGGGAATGCCGGTCATGGAGGCGTCGGGTGGCGGATTCGCGTGCGAGCATAGCTCTGCGGTTGCGGCCCCGGTGCCGCAACCCGCGAATCGTCCGGCTACCGCCCCACGCTGCGTCGAGTCGTGGGAATCACCGGGTTGGCGACGGCCGCGGCCTGCTCGGCCTCCACCGTGAGGTCTCGCGCCGGCACCGGCACGCGCGGCGCGAACCAGCCGCTGCCGCTCGGCTGGTGGAATGGATCGCGGGGGATGGTCGCCGGGGCGGGAGTGCGCCATCCGCCGGGTTCGACGGCCGGCGTGCGGGTGCGCCACGTCCCCTGCGCGGCTGGCGCGGGCGCTCGCCGCTGCTGCAGCAGTCGCTCGACCTGTTCGGTGAGGCGCCGCACCTGCTGTTCGAGTCGCTGCACGCGGGCGGCCTCGGAACGGGGCTGCTCGGTGGGGGTGGGGCGCGGGTGCACGTGGGCGACCTCCGGTGGCGCACCCACCGGCGTGACCAGGCGATACCGCGCCACGGGTTGCGGATCGGCGACCCCGTGGCGTGACCGGGGATCCGTGCGACCCGCAGCGATCCGCCGCCGGTGGGTCTCGGCCACGCCGTGGCGCGTCGCGTCGTCGTGCCTCAGGCGCTTTCGGAGCGCCTCCAAGAGCTTCGCATCACCGGCTTGGTCGTTGTCGCGCAGCAGTTCGGCGGCCCGTCGCAGCGCGCGCAGCGTCTCCGTGTGCGAAGCCGTTCCGGCGGCGGGTTGCACCGTCTTCGGATGAGTGGATGTGCGGACCGGATCGCCCTGCGCGAACGCGGGGACCAGCGGCACCGTGAGGGCGGCGCACGCCAGGGCGGCGCCGTGGAGGGCGCGGCGCAGCGGGTGGGCTGCGTCGCGGGAATCGTGGCTCATGATCATGTCGAGTCTCCTTTCGAGGTCGTGGACAGGTCCGACGCCGCTCGCCGGCGCCGGCAGGGATGCTCTCGGGTGGCGTGCCAGCAGCGTGGCAGCGTCCAGCAATGCGTCGGCGTAGCTGCGGCGTTGTCCGGGCAGCAGGTGGACGACGCCGGTGTCGCAGCACAGTTCTTCCGCGGTGCGCAGCCCGCGGCACGCCACGTAGACAAGTGGGTTCCACCAGTGCAGGGCGCGCACCACGAGCTCGAGCAGGCGCACCCAGTGGTCGCGCCGGGCGTAGTGGATGAGCTCGTGGGCGAGCAACGTGCGGGTGCGCGCGCCACCGCGGTCGAGCGCCGCCGGCAGCACGATGCGCGCTTTCCCGAACATCGCCCAGAGCAGCGGGGAGATCGGTTCGGACACCACCGACAGCGCGGGCAGGCGCCGCAGCCCGAGGCGTTCTCCGAGCTCCACGAGCTGGGCCTGGAGCTGCGGAGGGGCGGGGGTGGCTTGCCGCAGCAGCCGGGTGAAGCGCAGCGCGCGGAACAGGGCGAGGCCGGCGGTGACCAGAGTCCCGGCGAGCCACACCGACAGCAACAGGGCCGACCAATCGAAGTCGAACGCTTCGGTGGCGTGGCGCGACGCCGGGGGCGCCACGGTCCCGAGCGGTGGCGCGGTGTTCGCCGGCGCCGCGGGTTCGTCCGGTTCGGTGGGGGCGATCTGCGTGCTGCGAACGGGCTCGCCGGCGGTCCACCGCGGGGTGGGAACCACCACCGGCAGGAGTGGCGGGGTGACCAGCTTCAACAGAACCAGCAACCACACGGCGTGGACCAGCTGCGGGCGAGTGCCGCGACGCGCGAGAACTGCGGCCAGCGAGGCGAGCACGGCGGCTACGACCGTGTTGCACCCGCACAGGGACCACAGCTCCACGGCGTTCACTCGCGTTCCTCCCGTGGCGGGGGGGCGCCGCCCTCGTCGAGGTTCGCGACCCGCTCGCGCAAGCGCTGCAGGTCGGCGTCACTGATCTCGCCGGATTCCACCAGGTGGGTCAGCAGCGGGGTGAACGAGCCGGCGCACAGCCGGTCGGCGACCCCGCGCAGATGTCGGCCGATCAGCGCGGCGCGATCGATCGTCGCGCGGTAGGTCGCCGGGCGCTCGCGCTTGTCGCGGGCCACGCAGCGCTTGGCCTCGAGTCGTTCGCAGAGCTTCTGTACCGTGGCGGTCTGCGACGCGCCGCCGTCGGGGTAGAGCGCCTCGGCGAGCTCCCGAACCGTGGCGCGGGGGCGTTCCCACAGCGCCTCGAGAACGGTCAGCTCGGCGTCGGTGATCTCCTTCGGGGTGCGTGCCACGGGGCGGGTTCGGGTGAAAGACAGAATGTCTATCGGGACCATAGACATTCTGTCTTGAATGCGCAACCGGGAGGCCGCGGATTCCCGGCGGAACGAGTCCGATAGCGCGGCCGGCCGATGGTGTCGTCCGGAGGGCGTCGCCGGGCCGACGCCGGCGCCGGGCCGGGGCTCGGGCCGCCGGGCGATCCGACGCCCCGCCGCGATCGCACGCGCCAGGGGATGGGGTACGTTGTTCGCGAATGCCCTCGTCGTCGCGGCTTCTCGGTTTGCTGCTGGCCTCCGTGCTGGCCGGCGCGGTCGCCCCCTGTCAGGACCCCCAGCGACTGGTCGACCCGGACCCAGGTCCGGATCCGACCAGCGTTCCGGTCGAACGGCGACTGGTCGTATCCGGGTCGGACCTCTACTTCGCCGGCAGCGTCGGCGCCGAGGGGGTCGAGTTGCTGCGGCTTCCCGGCGCGGGCACCCAACCGGTGCTGGTGCGCGACATCCACCCCGGCGCGGCGAGCTCGCAACCCTTCGCCCTGACCGCGGACGGCAAGGGTGGGGTCTATTTCTTCGCGCGCGACGCCGCCGGTTTCGAGCTGTGGCACAGCGACGGGTCGTCGACCGGTACGCAGCTGGTGAAGGACATCTATCCGGGGCTCGCCAGCTCGTTGGTTCCGAACGACGCGGTGCGCGGGCCGCTGGGGATGCTCGGTGCGCTGCTGTTGTTCGGGGCGGAGGATGCGCAGGGTTACGCGCTGTGGCGGAGCGACGGAACGAGCGCCGGGACGGTCAAGGTAGTTGCCCTGCCGCAGGTCACCACGCGCCAGCCGCTCCAACAACCGACCGAGGCGGGAGGAATGCTGTACTTCTTCGCCCAAGATCCGGCAGCCCGCGCCGTGCGGTTGTGGCGCAGCGACGGTACGGCGGCGAACACCCGCGCGCTCGCTTCGCTGCCGCTGCGCGCCCACGAGCTGGACCGGCCACCCTATCGGCTGCGCGTGCTCGCTGGTGCTGTCCTGGTGAGCGGACCCGACGGCGTGTCGCGTGTCGATCCGCAGTCGGGTCAACTGCAGAACGTGTTCTTCCAGCCTGGGCTCGAGCACGTGGCGTACGCGGTGATCCCGGACCCGACCTTGCCGACTGGCGAACTGCTGTGCTTCTCCGGCGCGACTTACTTGTGTCGCACCGACGGTACCCCCCCTGGATCCCGCAGCTACTTCCCCGCCAGTGGCCCCGGGGTGATCGGTACTCCCGATCAGCATCCCGCGGTGTGGAACGGCCAGATGGTGTTCTTCGGCTTCGATCTCCTGCACGGCGAAGAGCTGTGGCGCACCGACGGCACCGCCGCTGGAACGACGCGGATCACCGATCTTCGAGCGGGACCGTGGGACAGCACCGGAAGCAGTGGCTACGGCCGGGAACGGGTGCTGATTGGCGATGGGGCGCGGGTCTACTTCCCGGCGACCGACGGCAGCAGTGGAGTGGAGCTGTGGGAGTACGACGGGGGCACCATCCGGCTGGTCGCCGACATTCAGGCCGGAGCGGGAGACTCGTTCCCGCGCAGCATGGTGCGGTGGCCCGGCGGCGGTGTGGCCTTCGTCGCGGACGTCGCGCCAGGCAGCCCGGCGGTGTTCGTCTACACGCCTGCCAACCGGCAGCTCATCCGCGTCGGTGGCACTTTCGACGCCTACGCGCCGCGCACGCGCCCGGCGCGGATCGCCGGGCTGATCGCGCACGACGAGCGCCTGTTGTTCGCGGCGCACGGCTCCGCCACGGGGAGCGAGCCGTGGGGGTTCGACGGTGGGTCGGCCGGGGCGCGGCTGCTCGCCGACCTGCAGGTCGGCGCGGGCTCAGGGCTGCGCGACCACGATCTGGGCAATGGGCCGGATCACGGTGCGCTGGAGGGAGTGGCGCTCGGCAAGCACCTGTTCTTCAGCGGCTACGATCAGCCGGGCAAGCTGGCGCTGTTCCGCAGCGACGGGACCTCCGCCGGCACCACGCGGGTCGCCGGGCTCGACCTCGAAGGCGGGAACGGGTGGCCGGTGCGCGGTGCGGCCACCGACGCGTGGCTGTTGCTCGAGGGCTACACGCAGGCCTCTGGCCACGGGCTGTATGCCACCACCGACGGGACCGCGTTGCGCTTTCTCGCGCCGCTCCGGGCGGGTCGGTTCCTGCGCCTGAACGGCCGGGTACTGGTCACCGAGGGCGAGGTCCCGGGAGTCCACGCGGTGTGGGTGAGCGATGGCACTGCGGCGGGTACGGTCCCGTTGCTGCAGTTCCCGGCTCCGGTCGGCGAGCTGCACTGGGCGCGCGTCGGGGAGCGGGTGTGCATGGCAGTCGGTCGGGCCGCCGGCGAGCTGTGGGAGACCGACGGTACTCCGGCCGGGACACGACTGCTGCGCAACGGCTCGATCGCGGCGCTGGTCGACCTCGACGGCGACCTGGTCGCACTCGAGCGCAGCAGTGGTTCCGTGTCGCTCACCCGCGGCGACGGAACCGTCGCGGGCACGAAGGTCGTGGCCACGGGTTTGCCGGCGAGCGCGACGGCGCTCACGCTGGTTGGAGCGCGGCTGTTCTTCGTCGTGGCCAAGACGACCGGCACCGAACTCTGGACCAGCGACGGGACGGCGGCCGGCACGTCGCTGGTGCGCAGCTTTCCGCTGGAAGGTTCGGACCTGCCGACGCTGCACGAAATGCGATCGCTCGGTAGCCGCCGACTGTTGTTCCAGGTGCGTGGCCTCGCGTCGCTCGGCACCGAATGGTGGCAGAGTGACGGTACGGCCGCGGGAACGCGCCCCTGGTTCGACTTGCGGCCGGGGGCGGGAGACGGCGCGCTGGGGCCCGGCGTGTTGGTCCGCGGTTCCCTGTGGTTTGTCGGCGACGATGGGCGAAGTGGGAGCCGGGACGGCGACGTGTTCGGCATCGAGGTCGGTGCGATCACCTATCCGTTCGGCAGCGGATGTGCGTTCCAATCCGACGAGCCGCGGTTGCACGCCACCGACCCGGTGCTCGGCAACACGGTGCACGTCGCGCTGCGCAGCCGTCATCCTGCGACCTTCGGGGTGTTCGCCATCGGCCTTCCGCTCGCCGTGCCGATCGAACTCGACGCGCGCTGCCGGATGTTCGTCGACCCGAGCCTCGGCCCCACCCTGGCGTTCACCACCGATGCTGCGGGTCGGTTCGATTGGCCGAGCATGATGATCCCCAACCTGACCTCGCTGCGCGGCGTGCGCATGGCGGGGCAATCGGCGCTCGGGATCAACGCCAATCCGCCGCTCGGCACCGACCTGAGTGCACCACTCGCGTTCGTGCTCGGTGATTGACCGCGGCGTCGCGGACTATCTGGGAGCTGCGGCGGTGAGCAGGCGTGCACATTCCGCCGCAGTCTCCGGCCAACGTGCGGCGTGGGAGCGGATCTGCACGGCGATCCGCCGCGCGCCCGTCGGGTCGCCGAGCTGCAGCAAGCTGTCGGCGTGCCACAGCCGTCCTTCGACGACGAACTGCAGCGGCGGAAGGTGATCGAGGCAGCGCGCGAAGTCCTGGGCCGCGGCGGCGAACTGCCGTTGATGGTGTGCCAAGGCGGCGCGGTAGAGCACCAGGTTCGGATCGTCGGGGCGCAACGCCAGTCCCGCGTCGAGCAGCCAGCGACACCGCTGCAGCTCGCCGGCGCGCAGGGTTTCGCGCAGCAAGTGCATCCGCACGTGTTCGTCGAACGGGTCGCAGGCCAAGGCCGCTTCGACCGCGGCGCGAGCCGCCGCCGGCCTGCCATCGCGGGCGTACACCGCGCCGAGCTGCCACAGCACTCGCTTGCCTTCGGTCGCGCGAACCAGCAGCGGAGACGCCAACGCACGGCGCAGCAGCGGTTCCGCCTCGGGTCCGGCGACGCTCTCCGCCAACAGCCGTAGCGCGCGAGCCGAATGCGGGTTGAGTTCCGCGGCGCGCCGCAGCGTCGCGCGACTCCCGGCGGCGTCGAAGCGGCTGGCCTGCACCCCGGCGAGGTCGATGTGCAGCCCGACCGAGCTCGGCTGATGTGTGACGTCGGTGGTGAACAACGTCGTGTTGTCGAACCAGGCGCGGGATCGGGCCACCGACTGACCTGCGTTCCAGGCGACCCATGCCGCGAGCAGCAGGATGGCCGGAGTGCGCCAGCGCGCCGGGCAGTGCGCGGCGGCCGCCGCGAGCAGCAGCGCGAACCCGAGCACCGGAATGTAGAACAGGCGGTCGCCGAAGTTCGTCTCGATCGGGAACGCGAGGTTCGAGGTGATGAACGAGAAACCGAACCACGCCGCGGCCGCGAGGGCCAGCGCGGGAGCATGGCGCCGGGCGCGGAACGCTGCGGCAGCGAGCGCGAGCAGCACGGACGCGGCCCCGAGGAACCGCGGATCGGCAGTCGCGGTGACCAGTGGGAACGGGCCGTCCCCGTAGTGGCAGCTGAGGGCGCACGGCCACACGGTTTTGCCGAGTGCGCACAGCAGGATCCACGTCGCGGTGCGCAGCCGCGGTAGCGTGCCGGCGTTGAACAATGGGTTGGCGTCGTACTCGACGGTGAATGGGCCGAGTGGCGCGATATGGGTGGCGAGCATCAGCTGGCGCAGCGTGAGGAACAGCACCAGCGGCAGCCCGAGCAGTAGCGCGATCGCGATTCCACGTGGTCGGAGTGGCACGCCGCGGGCGAGGGCGTAGAGCGGCAGGAAGCCTACCCAAGCGACGGCGCTCTCCTTGCTGGCGAAAGCGAGCAGTAGCATCACGCCTGCAGCGCACAGACGCGCGGCGCTGCGGCCGGACGTCGGCGACAGCGCGCGGGTCGCCAGCAGCGTCGCCGCCGCGCCGAGCGCGAACGCGAGCAGTTCGGCCCGGCCGACGATCGCCGCCACCGCTCCGCTGTGCAGCGCGTGGACCCCGAACACCATGCAGCCGACCAGCGCCGGACCCACCCCGAGCAACGGGCGGATCAGGAAGAACACCAGCAACGTGCCGAGACCGTGCAGCAGGAGATTGATGATGTGGTGCGCCATTGCAGCGTCTTCCCCATCGCCCACCGGGTCTGCCGCGAAGTGGTTGACCAGCGCGTAGCCGTACACGGTCACCGGCCGAAACCCTCGGCACGGTGCCCCGGCACCGTGGTTCATCGGGACCTGCCAGTAGTCGAGGAACGGCTGCAGGGACGCGACCATCGGGTTTCGCTCGCCATCGGGGTTGGTGAGTCGAGCGTAGTGCGGGTCGTCGTAGGTGAACCCGTTCAACAGCGTCGGGGCGAACACGCCCACCGACAACGCGAGGATCAGCGCCAGCCACAGGCCGGTGCGGGGGCGGTGTCGGGGCGGCGCGCCGGGGGGTCGATCCACACCATCCGTATCGGCTCCCGCGCCCGGCGAGCGGGCAAAACTGGTCGGCGTTGCACCCAGGGGCATTCGCTGTGCCTCGCGTGTTGCCGGTGCGAGGCGCGGGACGGGTGCGACCGTGGAAAGATCCCACGCTTCGCCGAGGGGCCACGTGCACGATTTCACGACGCGGACCTGATCGGCGGGTCGGGGTGTGTTGCCGACGGAACCGGCGGGACTACACTCCACGCGGTGGGCGCGATCCCGGGCGCCGCACCGGTCCCTGACGACCGAGCAAGGAGCTCCGATGATCCGTTTCTCCTCGACCGTGTGTGTCGCCGCGCTCCTGGGTGCGCAACTCTTGGCCCTTCCGCAGTGCGAGCCGCCGCCGCGTCCGCCGGTGCGCTCTGCCCCGGTGAACCCGGGGGTGCCGACCCCCAGCCCTGGCGCACCCGCTCCGGCAGCGCCCACCACGCCGAACGGCCCCGCTCCTTCCGGGCCTTCCACCCCGGCACCGGCCCCGAGTGGTCCGCGCACCAGTGGGCCGAAGCCCCCGACGATCCCCGGTGGGGGTGGCGGTCCCAAGACCAGCGGACGGGGGGCACCGCGCGGGATCCCGATCGTGTTCACCCGTGGTCGCAGCAGCAAGCAACGCCTGGCGATCGACTGGGAGGTCCCTGTTCCCGAGAAGCAGCACGTAGGCAAGCAGACCGTCGCGGCGGTGAAGCTCGACATGCGTGGTGCGTTGGCGAAGCTCGCCGGCGCCGATCGGCGGCCGCTCCTGGTCTTGCGTGAATGCACCAAGTGCCGGGGCACGGACGACGCGCTGCTCACCCGCAGTCTCGACAACGAGCGAACCATGCTGCTCACCGGCTGGTTCCACTGCGTGCGGCTGCCGGCGACGGTGCGCGAGCGGAGCCACCCGCTGCGGGTGCTGTTCGCCGATCGGCCGGATCACGTGCTGTTTGCGACCTTCGACGGCTCCCAGGTGCACACGCTACGCGGCGATCAGACGCAGGCCGAGGTGTGGAAGACGATGAGCGGGCTGCTGCGTGCCTCCTACAAGCGCGACGCGGTCAATGCGGTCAAGGACATGCTCGAACTGCTCAACCAGTTCGATACCCTCGACAGCCAGGATGCGGAGGTCAGCCGTCGGTTGGATGACACGCTGGAGAAGCGCGGACCCAAGTCGCCCCAGTTCAGGCGGCTCAAGTCGCGTCACGACGCGCTGCAAGCGAAGCGCAAGGAGCTGCTGGCGCGCGAGAAGAAGCTGCGCGACCTCCAGCTGAAGTAGCCGCCGCGGTGCGTGAGTCACGGGATGGACGGTCGCTAGCCGGACTATTCGTGACCGAGCTGCTGCGATCGCGCATTCGCTGCTGGCTTCGTCGAAGGTCAGAACCTGCCGTTCTCCTTGCCAGCAACAACCTCGCACGATCTCGCGTCGCTGCTCGTGCATGGTCCGGGCTAGAGGCCTAGGCCCAGCGAAGCCGGGGCATTTGAGTCAAGTTTCGGTCGAGACAAGCAGAACTCCCCCCTCCCGCGAGAGCAGACGCGAGGCCAAACGGCGAACGACCTGGCATAAGCGAGGCCACGCGAAGGTGGCGCGAGTTGACGTGGAGTGTCGAGGTCTCCGACAGGCAGAGAGCCGAAACCGCGAGATGCGGGCATTGAAGGGCGCCGGGCGTAGGCCGTTGCGACCTCGTTCGAGCCAGGAGCAAGATGCTGTCTGAACACCGCTCGTCGGGCTGGGGCGAAGCCCCGTTAGGAGTTTTCGCCACGGGATGGCGCGGACTCCTAGCGCGCGCCGCCAGCAGGACTCATCCTGCGGACACTGTGCCAAATCGCGCTGTATGAGCCGTGCACGTTGTCGCTGAAGTTCCCGGGGCGGAATGCGGCCATCCCCAGCACGAACGGGGTCGCGATCACGAACCACACCGGTAGCAAGACCAACCAGAGGAGCATCCAGACCAAGCCCCCGAGCAGCTGGACGTAGAACAGCTCGACCAAGGCCCAGATCAGTTCCATGCCGGGATACCTCGCACGTGGATTCTCGCCAGAGTCCGTTGCACGTGAATGCGAGTCCCACGACTCGCGCAGTTCGGCGACGCTCCAGGCCGAGTGCGGTGCGCGGCCCGAAGGATTTCCAACTGCCCGCTCTCGGATGCGGGGTGTCGATGTCCCGTTGTGACGGCCGGGATCAGACGGCGACGAGGTCGCCGACGGTTCACCTCCCCACCGCCAACGTGGTCCCGAGGGTGTGGTGTGCCCCGGGATCGAGATGCACGGCGTCCTCTGCGGCGTTGGCAGCCTCGATGCAGAGCATCTGTCCGTGCCCGTCGAGATCCGTCATCCGCGCCGCGAGTTCGACGCCCGGATTCCACAGCACGGTGGTGTGGCTGCCGCGCTTGCCCACGCGGATCCGGCGGTCGAGTCCCGGGTCGGTGACTTCGCAGGTCGCGTCGGTCCCCAAGTACACGCGATCGACCTCGCCTTGGATGCGCGGCTCGATGTCCTGGTGGAACCGCGCGAAACCCCTCGTCTTGTCGAGGTAGTCGAGGCCCGACAACCCGGTGATCGATACCTGCTCGACAGCGGCCACCGACAGGTAGGTGTGTAGCGCCGCGGTGATGGTCACCGGCTCCCTGGCGCGGTTCTCCATCCGCAGGCGAAGGTCGAGCTCGGTGCCGAACGTCGCGGTCAGCGTCAGATCGAACTCGTGGTTCCACCAGTCCTGGGTCTCGGCCTCGCTGCGCAGAGTGAGGTCGACCGCACACCGACCATCGGCCAGGAGTTCGCTGCGGGTGACGGTGAACGAGCGAATCCGTGCGAAGCCGTGCCCCGGGCGTTCCGCCCCCGTCGGATCTTGGCCGAACCAGGGCCAGCAGATCGGCACGCCGCCGCGGATCGGCGTGCCCCGCTCGAACCGCGCATCGCGGCTCACCCACAAGACTTCGTCATGGCCCCGCGGCCGCCATCCCGTGACGTGCGCGCCGTGCAGGTAGACCTCGCCCGCGCAGAGATCGGATGCGACGCGGGCCATCGGCAGCGATCCCCGGCCGGAGGTGAACTCGAGGATCCCAGGGATGGCGAAGCGGTCGTTCAGCTCGGCGAGCATTGTGCTGGTGTCCCGCGTGGGGAGTCCGCGGCAAGTGTAGCCACGTCCCATCGGTCCGCGTGCGACGGTATGCCAAGCGGCGATCCGACGCTTCTCCATGATCCGCCGGACGCACGCCCGGGCGCCAGTGTGCCGGTCAGCGCTGCGGGGGGACCTCGATGCGCGACTCGTTCTCGCCGGTTCCCTGGTCGAGACGCACGGCGAACGCGCCCCGGAACGCGTGACCGGCCCCGCTCTCGCTGGTGACGCGGTAGGAGCCGGGGACGAACGTGTGGCGCAGCACCCACCTGCCGTTCCAGCTCTTCACCTTCGTGTCGAGTGCGACCTCGTCCCGCTCGTTGACGACCCGAACGTGGAGCATCGCGTCCGGGCCCGCCCGCCTGTCCACCGCCGGCGTGAACAGCAGAAGCCGCTTGCGGCCGACGCGCACCGGCCAGTCGAGCGCCTTCGGCGTGTCGGCGACCAGTGTGAAGGCGACCGGGTCGCTCGCGATCTGTTCGTCGTGGTGCGGGTGCAGGACGTAGTCGCCCGGCGGCAGGTCCAGGAACACCAGCACGCCGTCGCGGACGCGCGGCACCGGCTGTGGCCACAGCGAGTTGCCGGTGGCGGTGCGGAGCGAGGCGCGCGGCAAGGGACCGAGCCACTCGCCGGCGGACGGGAACACGGGCCGCACGCGCAGTTCGACGGCGCGCTGCAGCACGATGTCGCCGACGTCGGTGTGGAGGCTCCGGATGTCGACCTGCAGGCGGCGGCTGCCGAACCCGGGCGCCGCGATGTGGAACGACCGCTTGCCGTGGCGCAGTCCGGTGACGCGTACCAAGCCGGCGGTGCAGCCATTGGACTCGTCGCGCGATTGGAAGGTTCGAGCGGTTGCGTTCAACAGCAGGCGGCCCTGCGCATCGACCACGCGGCCGGTGAGCACGGACCGCGGCAGCTTGCCGGTCGGGACGACCACCGCCAGGTCGCGGGTGCCGACTGGTATGCCACGCTCGACGACCAGCGACCTGGGGTCAACTCCTGTCTCGCGCGCAGCTACCTGCAGGGGTTCTCGCAGATTGCCCCAGATCTCGAAGGTCCCGTCCGCCTTGGTGGCGGCATCGAACGCGAAGGCCAGCGCTCGCATCAGGTCGCTCTCACTGGCGGTGTCGGCGACCGCGGCCACGCGCCAGCCGGGGATCGGCGCGCCCTGCTCGTCGACCAGCTTGCCGCGCACCATCCGGTGCTCGTCGATCACGATGCCGACGTCCACCGGGCCGGTCAGCGGGGCCTCACTGCGGCGCTCGGCGAGCAGAGTCTGCTCGCGTTTGACCTCGATGTGGTAGCCGCTTCGCGGCGTGGCGAAGGTGAGGATTCCGTCGCGGTCGGTGATGCTGCCACCGCCGACGATCTTGCCCGACTGGTCGCGGCCGTAGACGAGCAGTCCGGCGATCGGCGTGCCGTCCGTGCGCGTCGTGCGCACCTTGACCCGCACCGTGCGGCGCATCTCGAGCCGCAGCGGTGTCGCCTCGTACGCGCGGACTTCGACGTCGAGTACGGCATCGAGCACGCCGCGTGCGATGCCGAACACCTGGTAGCGGCCCGGACGCAAGCCCTCGATCGCGAACGTGCCATCCTCGGCAGCCGCCGTGTAGACATTCGCCGGCGGCTCCGCGCCGCGACCGTCCGACGCGCGGGGAATGCCGCGCTCACCGGAGGGGCGCGAGACGACGAACACCGCCGCATCGCGGATCGGCCGGCCGTCCTCGTCGACGGCGACCCCGCGCAGCGTCCCCGGCCCGCGCGTCAGCATCAACACGACCTCCTCCCCGGAACTGGCGTCCGCCCGGACCGCAGTCGAGGCGGCGAAGCCAGGCTTGCACGCGCCGACCCGCGAGTCGCGTCCGGCCGCGACGGTGGCGCGTCCGGTCGCATCGGCGCGTCCGGCCATGCGGGTCGTGACCTCCATCGGCCAGACGCGCCCCGAGTACTGCATGCAGATCCAGATCTCGGCGTCCGGTACCGGCCGGTGGGCGTCGTCGACCACCCGGACTCGGATCGGAATCGCCCGCTCGAAAGTCATTCGCAGATCGTGTTCGCCGCCGGCGTCGACTCGCAGATTCGCCTTGGTGCCGAGCCCGCCGGTCTCCGCCTCGACGAGCCAGCTGCCGGCCGGGACTCCCTCGAAGCGGACGGCACCGGAGGAGTCGATACGCGCACCGAACCGGCGCCCGCCCCAGGCCCAAGGATCGGGTCGCATGCTCACCCAAACCCCGTGTGCGCTCAGCGATGCGTCGGGGAATCGGACTCGGATGTGCACGCGACCGGTAGTCGGGTCAGCGACTCGGGCCTGCTGCGGTGCTGCACGCTCGACCCGGTTCGGTTGGTCGGTACCGGGTGCGGTGTGCTCCGGGTCGGTGGGCGTGCGGCTGGCCGAGATCTCCGCGGCAGGCCCCGTGGCATCCGGCAGCAACCCGTTCGGCAACGCGGGAGTGCGCCAATAGACCAGTGCCCCGATCAGCGCGATCGGTACGAGGATCAGCAGTTTCTTCATCAGGGGGCCTCCGATTGCGAGTGAAGCGGCGCCCGCGACACCGACGGTGGGGGGCAGGTGCGGGACACACGTGGACAGCACGCGGTGGCGCAGCGCGGCGGTCGCCACCCGGGCGGTGGTGACGGTCATCGCGACGCCGAGGCCGACGGGTAGTGTGCGGCGCAGTCGCTCGAGACCGCGCACCAGCTGGGTGCGCACCGAGCCCGGTGGCCGGCCGAGCGCGGCGGCGATCTGCTTGGCGTTGAGCCCGTGGAACAGGTGCAGGTGCAGAACCGGGCGGTAGGTGTCGCCGAGCTCGGTGATCGCCTGCTCGACGGCGGCCTCCAGCTCGCGCGCCGCTGCGGCATCGGGCGGCTGCTCGGCCGGGTGCCCCGTCAGGCGTTCGACATCGGGCGCCCGGCGCTGCGCGCGCTGGTGCAGCCGTGCGCGGTTGGTGAGGATTCCTACCAGCCAGGGGAACAGGCGTCGCTGGCGGTCCCAGCGGTCGGCGTTCTCGATGGCGCTGAGGAACGTCTGCTGCACCAGATCCTCGGCCACGTGGCGGTCGCGACTCAGATGCCACGCCAGGCGCAGCAGCGCCGGCGCCGTCCGATCGAACACGCGCGCAAGCGAGCTGGCGTCACGCTGGCGCCGGAACCGTTCGAACAGGCGCTCTTCCGAGATCCGCAACACGCAGTCCGATTATCCCGGGCGCCTCGGTGTGCGACGTCGAGATCCAGTTCGCGGCCGAAGGAGGGCCAGGGTGTACTCGTGTGCGAAAACCGACGAGCCGTGGCCTGCTCGATCGGCGCGCGAATGCCGAAGCACCGGCGGGGCGGCGCGCTACAGTCTCCGGCCGGTGGCGCAGTTCCCCAGCATCTTCAATGACGTCCTCGGTCCCGTGATGCGCGGGCCGTCGAGTTCGCACTGCGCCGCGTCGCTGCGGATCGGGCGGATGGCCCGCGATCTGATGGGCGCGGAACTGACCCGGGTCCTGGTCGAGTACGACCCTAACGGCTCGCTGGTGACCACCCACGCTTCGCAGGGATCCGACATGGGTTTGTTCGGCGGTTTCCTCGGTTGGCAGGCCGACGACGACCGGCTGCCCGAGTTTGCCGCCGGAGTCCGCGATGCGGGCATCCTCATCGAGATCCGCTACGTGAGCTACGGCGCGCAGCACCCCAACACCTACAAACTCACGCTGACGAACCCCGCGGTGACCCGTACCATGACGGCGATCTCGACCGGCGGCGGAATGATGCAGGTCGTGGAGATCGAAGGTGCACCGGTGGCGATGGACGGCGGGTACCACGAGACGTTGGTGTTCACCTCCGCGGAGGGCGCCGCCGACCTCGCTGCTTGGATCGGTGCGCGTGTGGCGGCGGATGCCATCACGATCCGCACCGGTCGGGAAGCGTTCCTGCAGATCAGCGGCCAAGCGGCGCTCGAGCCGCGGTTGCTCGCCGAGCTCGAGGCTCGGCAGGACGTCGAATGCGTGCGTTCACTGGCCCCGGTGTTGCCGGTGCGCTCGCGCCGTGACCTCGAGGTGCCGTTCTCGACCTGCGCGGCGATGCTGGAGTACGCGGCGCCCCGTCAGCTGGCGCTGTGGGAACTCGCGGTGCACTACGAGGCGGCACGCGGTGGGCTCGCGCCCGCCGAAGTGATCGCCAAGATGACCGACCTGGTGCGCATCATGGACGGTTCGATCCGCCGTGGGCTCGCCGGGACCGAGTACGCGGACCGAATCCTCGGTTGCCAATCGGTGACGTTCCTCGAGCGCATGAACGACGGTGGCATGGTCGCGGGAGATGCCCTCAATCGGGCGATCCTGTTCACGACCGCGATCATGGAGGTGAAGAGTTCGATGGGTGTGATCGTCGCGGCGCCCACCGCAGGGTCCTGCGGGGCGCTGCCCGGCGCCTGCCTCGGCGTGGCCAGTGCGATCGGTAGCGATGAAGCGACGGTCGTGCGGGCGATGCTGGCGGCCGGCATGATCGGTGTGTTCGTCGCCGGCCACGCGACGTTCGCGGCGGAGGTCGGGGGATGCATGGCGGAGTGCGGTGCCGGGTCGGGGATGGCCGCTGCGGCGATCGTGACGCTGCACGGCGGAACCTTGGAGCAGGCGCTGGGCGCCGCTTCGATGGCGTTGCAGAACTCGTTCGGGCTGACCTGCGATCCGGTCGCCAACCGCGTCGAGGCACCGTGTCTGGGACGCAACGTGATGGCCGCCAGCAATGCCCTGGCCTGCGCCAACATGGCGCTCGCCGATTTCGCCCACCTGATTCCGCTGGACCAGGTGATCGACGCGATGGACCAGATCGGCCGCGGGATTCCGCACGAGTTGCGCTGTACCGGGCTCGGTGGGCTGTCGATCACACCCGCCTCGAAGGCCATTGAAGCGCGGTTGAACGGCAACGGCTGAGCGACGCGTCCTGGGCGCGCCGCAGTCGCGCCGGCTACGCTCCGGGTAGCGGCACCGGGCGTCCGTCCCGCCACGCCCGGTAGCCCTCGATGCCGCCGTAGGTCAGTAGCAGCGCGCCTGGGCGACCGTGGCGACGCATCAGCTGTTCGAACAGCCGTTCATGGCCGGGCCAGTAGAATGCGTAGACCAAGTCGAAGTCGGCGAGGTCGGCCCCGAGTTCGGCATACGCGGGGTGTCCATCGAGCACCGTGGGCAGCTCGGTCTCGTGTCGGTCGACAATCGGCTGGAACGAGTCCGGCACGAAGCTGCCGCAGGCGAAGGTCGCGTCGGCACCGAATTCCGCGGCCAGGGTTTCCGACTGGTCGACCAGCCACGGGTCGATCTCGATTCCCGCGGCTTCGTAGCCGAGCAGTGCCGCGATGATCGTGATCACGCCGACCCCCGAGCCCAGCTCGAGGAACGAGTCCGCCTGTGGGCGCAGGGTACGAAGGGCGTGCAGGGCCCCCGGGTAGTCGCCCGGGACGAAGGCGTGGAACGCGTTGCCGCAGCGGGCGCGGAACCGCTGCCAGGCGACGTCACCCGCGGTGAACAGCGCGTGCATCGCGGCGGAGGGGTCGCGGTGGGGCATCGGAGTCAGGCGCGGCGACGCAGGATCAGGAACCCGACCAGGAGTGTCGCTGCCGCTCCCAGCAGCGCCCACGACCACGGTGTCACGTGCGAATCCGAGGCACTCGGATCTTCGTCGCGGACGGCGCGCAACGGCGTGTGGGCAGAGGCCGGTGAGTGCGGCGATGCAGTGCGGTCGGTCCGTCCGGGGATGTCGGTTCCGAGCCCCCCGGGTCGTGGGCCGGTGACCCCGGTCGGCGGTGGGCTCGGCGTGGTCGCGTATGGTGCGACCATCTGGCGGATCGTCACCACTCCGCCGACCGGCTGCCGAAAGGTGCCGAGTGGCGACCCGCTGGGACCATCGTGGAGGGCGAGGGACACGTCGACCGCGAGTCCGACCCGCGACGGCGCATTCGCATCGATCGACACGGGGATGCTGAACACCAGCGCGTCGTCGAACTGCGGTGGGTCTCCGTGCGGTTTGTTCGCGAGCTTGGCGCCTCCGAAGTGCAGGCCGGGTACGCCGGTGATCGCGATCCTCGTGGCATCCCCTGCGCGAACTACCGCGCCGCGGCGCAGCTCGATCAGCAGGCGCAGCTCGGCCGTCGTTCCCGCGGTCCAGATCCGCGGATGGGGATGCAGCGACGCGACGATCGTGCCGTTGCTGATGCTGGTGCCCAGGGTGCCCCCGGTCCGCAGGCGCGCCTCCTCGGCGGCTGGCAGTGGGCGTTCGACCACTCGCCCATCGGGATGACGGGTCAGCTCGAAGGTGGTGGAGCCACGGCGCAGGTACTCGATACGGATCGACTTGCGCGGATCCGCCACGGTGGGGGTGGTGGCTCGCCCGCCCTCCTGGGGCCGTGCGCGGTCGGGTGCAGGCATCGGTGCGGTGGTTCGCTTGGATGCGTCCTGTGCGCCCAGCGCGGCGGAGAGGGCGCCGCTCAGTGCCGCGACGACAAGGCACCTCATCGGTGTCCCTCGCCCCGGGCCAGCGTCTGCAGCGCGTCGAACCACGCCGCGACGCCGGGTAGCTGTTTGGCGGCCTGCTCGGTCCACTGCTCACCGGCCGCGTGGCCGAGCCGCTGCAGGGCGATGCCGGCGGCGTACTGCGCGGTGGCGTTGTCGGGACTCATCTGGAAGCGCAGCAGGGTGAACAAGCGGTCGAAGGTGCCACCGCTCAGCGCGTTCTCGCCGCGGAACAGCAGCGTCAGGCCCAACAATCGCAGCGTCTCGGGGTCGTCGCCGCGCAGTCGGTGCGCGGTGGTCAAGTGGGTCCGCGCTGCGTCGAGCTCCGCGCGTTCCAGCGCGATCCGGCCGAGTTCGCGGTGTGCCAGTGCATCGGTTGGTTGAGCGGTGGCGCGCGCGGTGTAGCTGGCGCGCAGCGCGTCGTGGGCCTGCAAGTTCCGGCGGATGTCTTCGCAGTCGGGGAACAGCGCCAGCGCGCGCCGCAGCGCCGTCTCCGAGCTGGCGCGTGCCGCGGCCCGCGTGGATCCGCGGGGATACCAGAAGTCGATCTGTCCGGACATCAGATGCCGGGTTGCGGCCTGCCGTCGGCGCAGCGCGGTGCGGTCGGCCTCGCAAGCCCTGGGCAACAGCGCCGCGACGTCCTGCTGTGCGGCCGCGAGTTCCTCGGCGATTCGCCGTTCGTCGTGCTTGTCCTCCAGCGAGAACTCGATGCGAGGTCGATCATCCGTGTTGAGCGGAGCCCCGGCGACATAGCGCCGCAGGGCATCGCCGCCGAACAAGAAGCGCCCGAGCAGTACCTCGGGATTCGCGAGGTTCGAATCGCGAAGGTCCGCCGCGACCGTGCTCTGAGCGCTGCGCCGCCGCCACGTGGTGAGGTCGACCTCCGGCGGACTGCAGTGGCCGATCAGGCAGTAGTGTTCCGGGTTGCAGTACCACAAGGTGGCGTGCGGGAACACTTCGACGAAACTGCGGCACAGCATGCGCCATTCGCGGTCGGTCAGGGAGTTCTGCGTCATCCACGCGCAGACCACGCCCGATTCGGTCAGGCGAGCGCGGCACAGCTGGTAGAACTCGCGGGTGTACAGGTTGGCGGAGAAGCGCGGATGGATGGCATTGAACGACACCACGTCGTAGCGCTCGCGCGTGGCGAGCAGGTGGTTGCGCCCATCGCCGTGGCGGAAGCGCAGGGTGCGCAGCGACCGATCGAGCACGCCGTGGTTGATGGCGGAGAAGTAGTGTGCCGTGCGGCGTTCGTCGCGCAGCAGCTCGACCACTTCGACATCGAGCGGGTGTTGGCAGCAGCCCCAAACCGTGGATCCCATGCCGAAGCCCACAACCAGCACGCGGTGCGGATCGGGGTGAAGTAGGATCGGCAAGTGCGACAGCATGCGGTGCACCTGCATGTCGAGGTAGTTGTCGGCTGCGGTGACGATGCCGTTGATGTTCAGTGCCCGGGTGCCGTTGTGGTTTTCGAGCACTGCGAGGCACGCGTGCGCGTTCTCCCGGTGGTACAGCAGCCGCCAACCCTCGGCGCGCTGCAGCGGTGCGTCTGGGTGGAGGTAGGGACTGAAGGCGACGATCGGTTGGCCGTGGAAGGTGAACGCCCCGGCGAGCAACAGCAGCCCGGCGGCGGCGGACGACCACCGAACCGTGCGCGAACACGGCCGGACCACCCAGACAACCAGGCCCAGGCTGGCGTAGAGTGCGGCGACGAGCAGGACCGCGCCTTCGATTCCGAGCCACGGGATCAGCGCGAACCCGGCGCCGAGCGAGCCGAGGATCGCCCCGCACGTATTGCCGGCGAACAGCGCACCGGTGGACGTGCCGATTCCCTCGTCGCGCGTTCCGGCGATGCAGATCCGCCCGACCAGCGGGAATGCCGCGCCCATCAGCAGCGCCGGCAGCAGCATGATCCAGGCGCTGGCGAGCAGCTTGGTCACCAACACGGCCGGCAGCGAGCCGTGGCCGAGGTCGGGTGTCAGGGTGTAGAGCGTGCGCAGCAGCGGGATGCTGGCCGCCGTTGCGGCGCCTAGCGCGAGCTCGACCGATGCGAGCGCGCGCAGCGGGTCGCGCAGGCGTGGCAGCGCGGCGGACATCACCCAGCTACCCGTCGCGATGCCGAGCAAGAAGGTCGTGAGCATCGCCGAGAACGCCCAGGTGTCGACGCTGACGAAGTAGGTCAACGCTCGAGTCCACAACACCTCGAGCGCCAGCGAGAGAGCGCCCGACGCGGCGAACACCGCGAACACCGCTCGGCGCTGGGCGAGCGAGAACGGCTCGTCGGGCCCGGCATCCGCGGGTGCTTGCGGCTGGGGTGCCGCCGCCGCGGTGGGCGAGTCGGACCGCTTGGCGAGCCACAGTGCCGCGACGCCCACAACGAGGTTGATCCCGCCGGCGAGCCACAGCGTGTTGCGCATGCCGAGGCGTTCCAGCAGCAAGAAACCGGTCAGGGCGCAGCCGCACAGCGCGCCGAAGGTGTTCACCGCATACAGCCGGCCGACCAGCCGGCCGCTGGTGGCTCGGTTGCGCACCAGTGCGCGCGACAGCACCGGCAGGGTGCCGCCCATCCAGGTGGTGGGAACCAGCAGCACCAGCGCGACCAGCGACACCCGCAGACCGAGCTGGCCCACTGCGGAATCCTCGACCAGCGGCCACAGCGCGCGGTACAGCGCGTCGCTACCGCGCATCAGCCACGGGAACGCGCACGCCCAGCCTGCGATCGCGAGCTCGAGCAGCGCGTAGGTGCGCAACCCCGAGCTTCCGGCGCGGTCGGCACGGCGGCCGAACACGTGGCTGCCGAGTGCCAGGCCGCCCATGAACACGCCGAGGACGGTGGCGACCGCGTACACCGTGGTGCCGAGCACCAGCGCGAACATGCGCGTCCAGAGCACCTGGTAGACCAGTCCGCTGAAGCCGGACAGCAGGAACAGGCCGAACAGCACCGTGCTGCCGCGAGTTCGGGTCACCTGGGTACGTCTCCTTCCGCACGCCACGCGCCCGGCGATCCCGTGCGATCGCCGGGGCAAGTCAGGTTAGGTCCAGGGCTAGCCCTTCTGGATCCGGACGCCGCCAGCGGTCGACAAGCCGCCGTTGCTGTCCAGCCACTGGAAGTACACCGATACGCCTTCCAGTGTCGCGGTGTTGGGGATCGGCAGCGGGCCCAGCTTGGTCTTGCCCGACGACAGCGGGGCGAGTCCGAGGAAGAAGAACCCGAACGAAGTGTCGACGCTCAGCGTGCCGCCGAGGAACGGGATGTTCGAGCCGAGCAGCGCCATGCCGAGCGCGGCTTGAGTGCCGCTGGCACCGGTGAGGGTGACTTCCCACGTGCTGTTGCCGAGGTACGGGTTGAGGTTGTTCATCCCGATGTCGCCACCCGTGTTGGCCGGCTGGGCGCTTCCACTGGCGTCGTACGGGTGCTGCTGGAAGCGACCGATCTGCTGGATCACCGAGTCGCTGGTCGCCTGGGTGAGCCAGGTGAGCACGGGCACGTCGATGGTGTTGAACACCGATGGCGTCGTGGTGGGTACCTTGCGCTTCTCGATGTGGATGCTGCAGCCACCGGATAGCCCGCCGGGGTTGGTACCGGGGATCGTCAAGTCACAGCTCAGGAAGCGTGATCCGGTCTCGAAGCCACCGAGGAACGTGTTCTGCAGCGGATCGATTTCGTACGCGACCATGTTGATGAGGGTGTTGGTCGTGCCTCCTTGTCCGCACGCCACGAGAGTGCGCCGCAGTGGGTCGTACGCGAGCCCGTAGGTCGCGTTGCCGGTGGGAGTAGGTGTCCACTTCCGCACCTGAGTGCCGTCCTTGCGGAACTCCGAGATGTCACTGCTGAAGTCGCAGGTGTACATCGTGTCGGTGATCGGGTGGTACGCGAGTGCGCGGATGGTCCCGATCGCGCTGTCCACGTTGGTCGACTTCCAATCGGCGGCAGGCGTCCAGCCGATGGACCGGTTGGGGTTGGTGGTCGACTTGGTGACGTCGAACGCGTACACCACGTCGCCGGTCACAGTGCGCTCGCAGCCGCCGTAGATGTACTTGATGTTGGCGCCGCCGCCCTGGGCGAGGTCGCGGATTCCCCACGACGATCCGGCGGTGCCGGCGGGCTGGTCGTACACCTCGACGTTCCACTTGCTGCCGGTGGGATCCCACCAGAACTCGAACAGCTTGTGCGGGTTGGTCAGGTTCGTGGTGTCGCGGCGGCCAGAGACCCAGATGTGGCCGAGCAAGTTGTCGACGCACACCCCGAGCATGCCGTTGGCGGTGTAGCCCGCGGCGGTGCCGCCGAGTGCTTGCACGTCGAGGATGTGTGAGGTGGCCGAGCTCGGCGGTCCGCCGGTTCTCGACCGCACATCGAGCTTGGTGCCCGCGGTGGTCTCGTTCGAAGGGAGGGTCCACTGCGCGGCGGCCGAACTGGCCAGCAACGCTAGGGAGAGGACGAGGGTGCTTGTTTGCATGAGATCTTCCGGTGGGAAACAAGGTCCGGCCCTTCGGACCGGCACCGCGAATGTACAGGAAACGTGTGCGCGTGTCCCAGGGCCGGTCGACTCATGCGTGTGTTTGCATCGGCTCGGACGCACATCGTCGGGGGCCGCGCGGAGGCGGGCTTTCGATTCCACTTCCGTGTAGTGTGGAGTGACCTCGACTCATGACACGACACTTCGATCGCCGCAGCTTCGTGCGCGCCTCCGCGGCAGCGGGCCTGTCCCTGTGGCTTCCTGAATCGCGCCGCGCGTCCGCGCGCGGCTATCCCGCCAACCAGAAGCTCGACATCGCGGTGATCGGTGTCGGCGGCAAGGGTCACAGCGACACGCTGGGAGTTGCTTCCGAGAACATCGTTGCGTTGTGCGACGTCGACGCGCGGCGCGGGGCAGCGACCTTCCGCAAGTTCCCGAACGCCAAGGTGTACGAGGACTACCGAGTGCTGTTCGATCGCGAGCGGAAGCTCGATGCCGTGGTGATCGCCACGCCTGACCATAGCCACGCCCCTCCGGCGGTGCGCGCGATCCAGCGCGGGCTGCACGTGTACTGCCAGAAGCCGCTCACCCACACGGTGGAGGAGGCGCGACTGCTGCGTGAGCTGGCGTCCAAACACCGGGTTGCCACGTCGATGGGCAACCACGGCACTGCCTACGACGGCTTTCGCGAAGCGGTGGAAGTGGTGCGGAGCGGGGCGATCGGTGCGGTGCGCGAGGTGCACGTCTGGACCGACCGACCGGGCGGCTGGTGGAAGCAGGGGATCGATCGACCGGCGACCATCGAACCGATTCCGGCGACGCTGCGCTTCGACCTGTTCCTCGGCCCGGCACCCTACCGGCCGTACCACTCGGGCTACACCCCGTTCGCCTGGCGTGGCTTCTGGGACTTCGGCACCGGCGCACTCGGCGACATGGGGTGTCACCTGCTCAATCTGCCGTACATGGCGCTGTCGCTCGGGGTGCCCGAGTCGGTTGCCGCGGAGAGCGAGGGGGCGACCGCCGAGTCGCCGCCGAAGTGGTCCAAGGTGGTCTACCGATTCCCGGCGCGTGGCGCGCTGCCACCCGTGGTGTTGACCTGGTACGACGGGGGCAAGCGTCCTCCGACGGAGTTGGTGCCCGGCGTGGCCAAGTTGCGCGCCGGCGGAGCGATTCTGGTCGGCGACAAGGGTGTGCTGTACTCGCCGCACGACTACGGTGCGGTCTACAAGCTCCTGCCCGAGGAGCGCTACGCCGACTTCCGCCCGCCCACCCAGACGCTGCCGCGCGGCCCCGGCTCGGTGCAGGGGGCGAAGATCTACCTGGAGTGGTTGGCGCACTGCAAGGGCGGTGCGCCATGCATGGCGAACTTCGACTACGCCGGACCACTGACCGAGACCGTGTTGCTGGGCAACGTCGCGCTGCGCAGCGGACAGACGGTGCGCTTCGACGCGGCGAAGCTGCGCGCGACAGGGTCGGTCGCGGCTGATCGGTTGTTGCGGAAGGACTACCGTTGGGGGTTCGAGGCGCGGCGGGGTCGGCGGGTGTAGGTGTGTGGGGTGCGCGGCGGGTGGTTGATTGGGGCTCTTGATCGCTTGGGCAATTGGGCTCGGTCGGCCTCAACCTCTAGAACCGCGAGGGCTCCCCTCACGACCCCGTCGGCATCGGCTTCGATCCAAGGCAAGTTGCGACCGAAGCCGATGCCGACGGGGCCGCGAGGGGAGTGGGTGGAGTCCTCGGGGGGGTGGGAGTGCGGTTGGGGGCTTCAGCCGGGGACTTCGTGGTGGCCGATCAGGCCGTGTCTGCGCCAGCCGATGTTGAGTAGCCAGTTGCGGGCGCGTGCGACCGGTCGGGTGAGGCCTGGGGGCAGCGTGCTCGTCAGTTTCTCGCGCCAACCGTCGAACCAGCATCCCGAGGTGAACCAGTCGATCTCCTGTGCCAATCGTACGCCGTGGCGGCGAGCGTTGTTGAGCACGTAGGCCAGCGCGTGGCGCACTTCGCGGGGCGTGCGGAGGATGTGGTCGTGGTAGCGGTCGGCGAAGACCTTGCCCACGCGACGCCACAGCCGGTTCAAGGCCCGGGCGATGCGGACCAACAACCCCTGCATGCCGCGCGACAAGCACGAGCGGTCGTTCGCCTCGACGATCATGTGCAGGTGGTTGCCCTGCACGGAGTAGTGCACCAGGCGAAAGCCATTGCATTCGCAGCCCTTCGCGAACGCTGCGCGCAGGACCGCACGCGCCCCTGGCTGCGCAACGACGGAAGCCCGCGCACCAGCCCGCGTCGTCACGTGCACCGGAAACCGCGAGGCCAACGCCGCACGACTTCGATGCGATACGCCGGCCTTGTCGCCCTTCGGCTTGCGCCCTGCTCCCTTGCGCCGACCTCCCCAGTTCATGCGAGGGAACGGCAGCAGGCCCGTGTTGTCCTTCGATCGCTTCATCCGCATCACCCCTGCCCTTGTTAGAGCATAGTTCTACACGAACAAAGTCACGGCAAGTCAAGTCACGACTCAATGTTTTCACATGTAATGCGGGCCCAGCCGCATCGAACCGATCCACTCGAGTGTGGATCTCGATCAACCGATCACCTCACGCGTCACCACTCGCCAGCGCAACACGATCCGGTCAGTGCTCAATCAGAACGCACGGCCTTCCACCCCCAGACCCCACCCGCTCTCCCGCGGCCCCGTCGCCGTCGGCATCGGTCGCTCTAGCCGAGCGAAGCGAGCCGGACCGATGCCGACGGCGACGGGGCCGTGGAGAGCCCCGCGGCTTCAGAGCTCGAGGTTGAGGGAGCTCAGGGGTCGAGCCCCGCCACACCACACCACCACAACTCCGAGTCCGTGTTGCTGGGCAACGTCGCGCTGCGCAGCGGACGGACGGTCCACTTCGACGCGGCGAGGCTGCGCCCGACCCAGTCGGTCGAGGCCGATCGGTGCCGGGGAAGGACTACGGTTTGGGGTTCGAGGTGCGGCGCGGTCGACGAGCGCCGCGTGGGGTCGTGGGGTCTTGGGCTCGGTCGGCCTCAACCTCTAGAACCGCGAGGGCTCCCCTCACGACCCCGTCGGCATCGGCTTCGATCCAAGGCAAGTTGCGACCGAAGCCGATGCCGACGGGGCCGCGAGGGAGTGGGGAGTCCTGGGGGTGTGGGAGTGCGATGGGGGCTTCAGCCGGGGACTTCGTGGTGGCCGATCAGGCCGTGTCTTCGCCAGCCGATGTTGAGTAGCCAGTTGCGGGCGCGTGCGACCGGTTTGGTGAGGCCTGGGGGCAGCGTGCTCGTCAGCTTCTCGCGCCAACCGTCGAACCAGCATCCCGAGGTGAACCAGTCGATCTCCTGTGCCAACCGCACGCCGTGGCGGCGAGCGTTGTTGAGCACGTAGGCCAGCGCGTGGCGCACTTCGCGGGGCGTGCGGAGGATGTGGTCGTGGTAGCGGTCGGCGAAGACCTTGCCCACGCGACGCCACAGCCGGTTCAAGGCCCGGGCGATGCGGACCAACAACCCCTGCATGCCGCGCGACAAGCACGAGCGGTCGTTCGCCTCGACGATCATGTGCAGGTGGTTGCCCTGCACGGAGTAGTGCACCAGGCGAAAGCCATTGCATTCGCAGCCCTTCGCGAACGCTGCGCGCAGGACCGCGTACGCGCCCTGGCTGCGCAACGACGGAAGCCCGCGCACCAGCCGTGTCGTCACGTGCGCCGGAAACCGCGAGGCCAACGCCGCACGACTTCGATGCGATACCCCGGCCTTGTCGCCCTTCGGCTTGCGCCCTGCTCCCTTGCGCCGACCTCCCCAGTTCATGCGAGGGAACGGCAGCAGGCCCGTGTTGTCCTTCGATCGCTTCATCCGCATCACCCTGCCCTTGTTAGAGCATAGTTCTACGAACAAAGTCACGGCAAGTCAAGTCACGACTCAATGTTTTCACATGTAACGCGGGCCCAGCCGCATCGAATCGATCCACTCGAGTGTGGCTCATCAACCGATCACCTCACGCATCACCACTCGCCGGCGCAACACGATCCGGTCAGTGCTCAATCAGAACGCACGGCCTTCCACCCCCAGACCCCACCTGCTCTCCCGCGGCCCCGTCGCCGTCGGCATCGGTCGCTCTAGCCGAGCGAAGCGAGCCCGGACCGATGCCGACGGCGACGGGGCCGTGGAGAGCCCCGCGGCTTCAGAGCTCGAGGTTGAGGGAGCTCCGGAGCCCAAGCGCTCAAGCGCCCAAGAGCCCAAGAGCCACCCACACCCACACCCACACCCACCCGACAACCAAGCCCCCAATCCGCTACCGTCGCCGCGGCTCACGCTCGTCCGCTGGGGAACTCCTCCTCGGAGATCTGGAACGCAGCGAATGCGGTGCGCCAGCGATCCGGCAACGGGCGTTTGGCCATGCTGTCCATGTCGACCGCGACCGTGGTGATGCGTGCGCGGTTGAGTGGGCGCGGCTGGTCGTCCTTGGTCATCCAGAAGCCGAATTCGACCGAACTCGTGCCGAGACGCAAGATCCCCAGATGGATCGCCGGCTCGTCGCCGTACGCGATGGGTGCGAAGAAGTCGCACTCCAAGTGCACTGCCGGCAAGCCGAGCTTCTCGCGGTGTAGGACATCGGGGTAGCTGGTGTGCAGTCCGTCGCTCCACCAATCCTCGAACGCGCAGTGGAAGTAGTGCAGCAGTGCCGGGTAGTAGGCGATGCCGGCGTCGTCGATATCGCCGAACCGGTAGCGGTAGCGCTTGCTGAAGATCACGGCTACTCGTCGATTCCGAGGGTCCAGAGCGCGAAGGCGTACACGAACGCCACCTCGCGCCAAGCGTCGTAGCGGCCCGACGAGCCGGAGTGTCCGCCGGACATGTTGGTGTAGAGCAGCAGCGGCGTCTCGTTGGTCTTGAGGGTGCGTAGCTTGGCGACGTATTTCGCCGGCTCCCAGTACATCACTTGCGAGTCCTCGAAAGACGTGCGCACCAGCATCGCCGGGTAGGCGTGCGGTTGCAGGTTGGTGTAGGGGCAGTAGCTCGCCATGTAGCGGAAGTCTGCCTCGACCTTCGGATTGCCCCATTCTTCGAATTCGCCGACCGTCAAGGGCAGCGATTCGTCGAGCATGGTGTTCAGCACGTCGACGAACGGGACGTCGAGGATCGTGCTGGCGAACAGGTCTGGGCGCATGTTGACGACCGCGCCGACCAGCAGTCCGCCGGCGCTCTCGCCTTCGGCCAGCATCCGCCGCGAATCGGCGTAGCCTTCGCGAGCCAAGTGCTCGGCGCAGGTGATGAAATCGGTGAACGAGTTCCGCTTCTGGTGCATGCGGCCGGCGTCGTGCCAGTGCTTGCCGAGGTCGCTACCGCCGCGCACGTGGGCGATGGCGTAGACCACTCCGCGTTCCAGCAGGCTGAGGAGCGCGTGCGAGAACGCGATCGGGTGCGGCAAGCCGTAGGCGCCGTAGCAGGTGAGGAACAGTGGCGCGGTACCGTCGCGCGGCACGTCGCGGCGGTGCACGATGGAGATCGGAATCGCGGTGCCGTCCGCAGCGACGGCATGCACGCGTTCGGCGACGTAGTCGTCCTTGTCGTAGCCACCGAGCACCTCGGTGCGCTTGAGCAGCTTGCGGGTGTGTCGGGCGACGTGGAAATCGAACACCGACGGTGGCGTGGTGAGCGACTGGTAGACGAACCGATACTCGGTTGCGTCGAATTCGTGGTTGTCGCCCGACACCAATTGGTACACCGGCTCGGGAAGTGCCAGATAGTGATCGCGGCCGTCGTCGGTCAGGAATCGCAGGCGAGTGAGGCCGCCGGTCCGCTCGGTGAGCACGCAGAAGTTGCGGAAGCAGCGCGCGCGCTCGAGCATCACGTCGTCGCGATGCGGCACCACCTCGGTCCAGTTCGCAGGGCCGGGGTCGGCAACCGGCGCAGTCACCAAGCGGTAGTTCCGCCCCCGGTCGTTGGTGCGGATGTAGAACGACTCGCCGCGGTGGCTGACCCGGTAGTCGTGATCCTGTCGTCGCTCGGCGACGACGCGGAAGCCCTGTTCCGGGTGGTCCGCCGAGCCGACTCGGATCTCGGCCGTCGTGTGGCTGAACGCCTCGAGCAGCACGAAGCGCCCGCTTCGCGTGCGCTGGACGTCGAGCCGGAAGCGTTCGTCGCGTTCCTCGTACACCAGCGTGTCGGTGCTCGGATCGGTGCCGAGGCGGTGGCGGAACAATCGGTACGGTCGTTTGGCGGCATTGTCGACCACGTAGAACAGCGTCGCGTTGTCGTTGGCCCACGCCACGGAGCGGACGTGGGGAATCGTCTCCGCCACCGGTTGCCGGGTCCGCAGGTCCAGCACGTGCAGCAGGTAGTCGCGGAATCCGGTGTTGTCCGTGGTGTAGGCCAGCAGGTTGTCGTCGACGCTGATGCGCATGGTGCCGACCGCGAGGTACTTCTCGTGCTCGGCGAGCCGATTCACGTCGAGCAGCACCTCGTCGGCCGAGTCCTCCGGCGCGTCGGCCGGGCGGCGGAAGTAGGTGACGTGCTGCTTGCCCGCTTCGGTTTGGCTGAAATAGACGAACCGCCGCAGGCGGTACGGCACCGAAATGTCGGTCTCGCGGATACGGCTCTTGATCTCGGCGAACAGGCGTTGCTGCAGCTCCTCTGTCGGCGCCAGCACCCGGTCGGTCCAGGCGTTCTCGGCCTCGAGGTAGGTGCGCACCGCTGGATCGTCGCGCTGCCGCAACCAGAAATAGTCGTCGCTCAGAGTCCGGCCGTGCACCGTGGTGGTGTGCGGCTGGCGTGGGGCGATGGGCGGGTGAACGGTCATCGGGCAGGGGGGACTCCCGGGCCACACGGTCGGCACGGTGCAGGCGACGACGCAGCTCAGCACGGTTGCCGCGACGGCGGACCTGAGCATCAGTCGTAGCGGGACATGTGGTGGGATTCGGCCAGACCCAGCTGGGTCCAAGCGCGCACCGCGTCGTGCGCGAGCAGCTCCTCGTAGTAGTCCGCCGCGGCGTCCGGCACGTCGACCTGGTAGGTGCGGAAGCGGCAGGCAACCGGCGCGAAGTAGGCGTCGACGATGCTGAACTTGCCGAACAGGAACGGGCCACGCGCCTCCGCCCAGATCTCGTGGATGCGGGCAACATCGCGTTGCACCTCCGCAGGCCAGGTGCGCGGCTCTTTGCGCGCGCGGATGTTCATCGGTAGCTGCTGGCGCAGCGCGCTGAACCCGGAGTGCATTTCGCAACACAGCGAGCGGGCGCGCGCGCGATCTTGCGTATCGACCGGCCACAGCTCGCGGTGCGGGAACTTCTCCGCGAGGTACTCGCAGATCGCCAGCGAATCCCAAACCGTCAAGTCCCCGTCGATCAGGATCGGCACCAAACCTGCCGGCGAGTAGTCGCGCTTGCGTCGTTCGGCCCCGTCCTCGTCCAGCCAAATGGTCGTGAGTTCGAGGGGCAGGTCGAAAGCGTTGGCCACCAGGCCGGCGCGCATCGACCAGGACGAGTAGTTCTTGTTGCCGAGGATCAGTTCCATCGTCTGCTGAGGGTAGCGGTCGGCGTGCCAGGCGGAAGAGGAGACTGTCGCGCCATGCTGTCGGTCGGGAAGTGACTCGCGCGGACAGCGGGCCGCGGTTCTGCTAACCTGTGGGCCACCGATGGTGCTCCGCACGCTCCTTCGCTGCTGGCCGGTTCTGCTAGGGCTGTGGGCCGCCGCTGCAGCGCCACCGGCAGCAGGCCAGGGGCGGCCCGCGCTCCCGGCGGTGTTGGCTCGCTGGGTCACGGCGTACGACAAGGGGGAGCTGCGGCTCGAAGATCGGGCGGTGTCGCGCGGCAAGGTGGATCCGCGCTACGGCAAGGGTTGGGTCGGCGGCTCGGGTTCGCCGGACCTGACCCACGGGGGAGCATTGCGTGCGCTGCTCGCGCACGGCGTGGCTGCGCGACAGCCGGCAGTGCTGTGGTGGATGCTGCGCCTGGCCAGCCTCGGGCTGGTCGACGACACGGCGGAAGTGGGACGGACGCACGCGGCAGTGCGTCACCCGGCACACTTGGCGTTGGTCCGCTGTGGCGACACGGCGTCCGCGTACATCCTGATGCGCGCCGCGGCCGGTGACTTCACTTGGTTTCGGCGGCCGGGCGGCAATGAGGTCGGCATGCGCGCGGCGGCGATCCTGGCGCTGGGGGCGATGGATCTCGGAGTGGTGCGGCCGGCTCTCCAGCGGCAACTCGGCGATTCGGCGACGGTCGTGCGGTTGGCGGCGGCGGAAGCGCTCGGATCGGGCCGGCATCCGAGAGCGCTGCGGGTGCTGGTCACGGCGATGCGCGCGGAGCGTGACGCGATCGTGGCGCTCGCGTTGATCCGTGGCGTGCGGGTCACCATCGGCAGGCATCCCACCGGGATCGACACCGCGGATCTGCGTGCGGCGTTGCATGAATCGATCGAGCTGCTCGGCCGCACCGACTGGCGCACCGACCTCGAAATCGTCGGGTTCCTCGGTGAGCTGCGCAGCGCGGCCGCGGTGCCGGCACTGATCGGCATCCTGGAGCGCAGTGCCGCTGCCGCGGCCGGAGACCCGCGGGTGTCGCGCCGGCTGACCGAAGCCGCCGGGGAAGCGCTGCGTTCGCTGACCGGTGCGCTGATTCCGGCGAACGAACCGGAGAAGTGGCGCGCATTCTGGAAGCAGGTCGAACCGACCTTCGAGGTCGCACCGAAGAAGCCGCTCGCGGGCACCCGGACTTCGGCCGGATTCTTCGGCCTGCCGGTGCGGGGCAGCAACGTGGTGTTCGTGATCGACACCTCCGGCAGCATGAAGGCCGGCTTCCTGCCGCGCCGCGAGGATCCGGAGATGCCAGATGGCTTGACCCGGTTGGACATGGCCAAGCGCGAGCTTGTGAAGGCCGTGGCAGGGCTTCCCCGGGACGCGCGGTTCAACGTGATCACGTTCGCTACCGACGTCACTCGGTGGCGGCGCGACTTGGTTCCGGCCGCGCCCACCCAGCGCAAGCGGCTCGCGCAGATGCTCGACAAGCTGGTGCCGCGGGGCGCGACCAACCTGTTCGGTGCGTTGAAGGAGGCCCTGGGGATCCGCTCCCTGCGCCTCGGCGCCCGCTATGGCGTGCCGGTCGACGAGGTATTCGTGCTGTCGGATGGCGAGCCCACCGCCGGTGAACTGAAAGACCCGCAGGCGATCCTCGATCTGATCCGCGACACCAACCGCTACAGCTCGGTGCGGATCAACACGCTCTACATGGGGGGTGGTGCCGAATCCGACTTCATGCGCCGTCTCGCGGAGGAGAACGGCGGCACGTACCTCAGGCTGTGAGGTGGCGTGGCGACCGTCGACGACCGAGCTCGCGGCGTCGGAGTCACCCAACTAGTGCCCCTCGTCTGAAGCTCGCAGCAAATGTGGCTGCGTCGGTCCGGGCTAGAGGCCTAGGCCCGGCGAAGCCGGGGCATTTGAGTCAAGTTTCGGTCGAGACAAGCAGAACTCCCCCCTCCCGCGAGAGCAGACGCGAGGCCAAACGGCGGACGACCTGGCATAAGCGAGGCCACGCGAAGGTGGCGCGAGTTGACGTGAAGTGTCGAGGTCTCCGACAGGCAGAGAGCCGAAACCGCGAGATGCGGGCATTGAAGGGCGCCGGGCGTAAGCCGATGCGACCTCGTTCGAGCCAGGAGCAAGATGCTATCCGACCACCGCTCGTCGGGCTGGGGCGAAGCCCCGTTAGGAGTCTGCGCCACGGACGGGCGATCATTCCGTGGCGCGAAGCCCTGGGTTGCCGGTGCGCAGGCGTTGTTGGTCGGCCGCGCCGGGCAGGCCCCAGCCCATCTCGTAGCCGAACACCTCACGGGCGCTGCGGCCGCTGAAGCGGTGGTCGAGGATCTCCAGCTGGTCCGGTGTCACGAGTGCCGGGTGCGGTTGGCCGCAGGCGTGGGCCAGCCATTCGATCTCCTTGCGCAGCGCCACCAGGTAGTTGGCCAGCCGGTGCCCCTTGTGGGTCGGGTCGAGGCCGTGCATGAGCCAGCGGTTCTGGGTCGCGACCCCGGTCGGGCAGTGCCCGGTGTGGCAGCGTTGGGCCTGGATGCAGCCGATCGCCAGCATGGCTTCGCGGGCCACGCCGATCATGTCGCAGCCGAGCGCCATCGCCAGCAGAGCCGATTGTGGGAAGCCGAGCTTGCCGGAGCCGAATACCACGATGTGTGGGTCGAGGCCATTGCGGACCAGCAGCGGGAACACGCGGGTCAGCGCCAGCTTGAACGGCAACGACACGTGATCGCTGAACACCAGTGGCGCCGCGCCGGTCCCTCCCTCTCCGCCGTCGATGGTCAGGAAATCTATGGCGCGACCGGTGGTCGCCATCTGCCGGCAGAGTTCCTCCCAGAACGACAGGTCGCCGATCGCCGACTTGATGCCGACCGGCAAACCGGTGCGGTCGGCCAGGAGTTCGACGAAGTCGAGCAGGCTGTCGGGGTCGTGGAACGCCGTGTGGTTGGCCGGGCTGATCACGTCGCGACCGACCGGCACCCCGCGGATCTCGGCGATCTGTGGCGTGACCTTGGCTGCCGGGAGCACCCCGCCCCGTCCGGGCTTGGCGCCCTGGCTCAGCTTGATCTCGATCGCGCGGACGTCGTGCGCCGCGATGGTCGCCAAGCAGCGTTCGAGGTCGAACCGACCGTGTTCGTCGCGCGAGCCGAAATAGCCGGTACCGAGCTGATAGATCAGCCCCGCGCCGTGATCGTGGAATGGCGCGATCCCGCCCTCTCCTGTGTTGTGCAGCGCGCCAGCGCGCGCGCAACCTTGGTCGATCGCCTCGACCGCCGCAGCGCTCAGCGAGCCGAAGCTCATCGCCGACACGTAGAGGATCGATTCGGGGCGGAACGCCTTGCGCCGCTGGCGGAACCCTCCGAGCACTTTGGCGCACGGAATGCGGTGTTCTGGGTCGTAGCCTTCCGTTCCGGGCTCGGGCGAGGGGTAGCCGAACGCGGACTGCTTGACGATCAGGTAGTTGGGCAACAACTCCATGTCGTTGTCGGTGCCGAACCCGAAGTAGTTGTTCTGCTTCTTCGAGCTGGCGTACACCCAACGGCGCTGGTCACGACTGAACGGGCGCTCTTCGTCGTTGTTGGTGACGATGTACTGGCGCAGCTCCGGTCCGACCGCCTCGAGCAGGTAGCGAAAGTGCCCGATGATCGGGAAGTTGCGCAGGATCGCGTGCTTGGTCTGCACCAGGTCGTACACGACCACGGCGGCGAGCAGCACGAAGACGATGGTCAGTCCGATTCCCATCAGCCCAACACCGACAACGTGATCGCGACCACATCACGCAGCGTATCCGGTTGCGCACGGGCGCAGCCGGTGATGCTGAGCCCCTGCAGGGCGTTCACCAGGAATCGGGCGATTGCTCGCGGATCGCCGCCCGACGGAAGCTCGCCGGAGCGCTGGCCGCGCGCGACGAGTTCGTGGAAGGAGTCCTCGACCAGCGACATGAAGGCGCACACCCGATCCATGATCTCACGGTTGGTGCGCCCGGTCATCAGTGCGGATTTGGCGACCAGGCAGCCGCGGCTGTCGCCGGTGATTCCGGATTCGATGAAGTCGAGGAACACCTGCTCGATCACCGTGCGTGCCGGCCCGGGTTGGCGCAGGGTGTCGAGGAACTGCTGCTTCATCCGGGCGACGTAGCAGTCCATGGCCTCGAACATCAGCGCGTCCTTCGAGCCGAACGTGTCGTAGAGGCTGGCTCGGCTGATTCCCATGGTGCGCACCAGGTCTTCGATCGAGGTTTGTTCGAAGCCCTTGTCCCAGAACACCTCCATCGCGCGAGTGAGCACGTCGGAGCGGTCGAAGGTCTTCGGACGGGCCATGGGGGCGCGGGGCGAGTCTACTGGGGTCGCGCCGCTGCCGCCAGGCGCCGCTGCTCGGCGGCCGCCCGCTGCCACTGCGCGACGCGCGCGAAGTTGGCGCGGTTGCGCGGTGTGTCGCGCAACCAGATTTCGCCGTCCGGACCCCGGTACACCTGCCGCCAGCCCCGTGGATCGCGCAGCGGCCGGATCTCCCAGTGACGGTAGAAGATGTCGGCGCCGTACGCTTCGAGGATTCGCGTCGCGTCCCGGCCGTCGCGTACCGCCAGGAAGTCGAGCAAGACCTTGCGGCGGTACAGGTCGGCCCGACTGTCGATGAACACCTTGACGCGCGGGTACAACCAGTAGCTCAGCATCCCACCGCTGCCGTAGTGGCAGAACGCGTTCCCCTCGATCCCGGTGTCGCGCAGGAATCGGATGCCTGGTAGGTCGAGCGACGGGGCGATGGTCCGGGTCCAGTAGCCACCCCGCGACGATGCGGCGTGCAGCGGTGCGCGTTCGTACGGCAGAACCGCGACGTAGAGCGTCACGGTCGCGCCGGCGCACAGCACGGCGGCCACGACGCGAACTGCGGCTCCCCGCGCACGGGTCCGGAGTGTCGTCAGTGCCCCGAGCTCGAACAGCCGCAGCAGCTGTGCCAGGCCGAGCACCAGGGCGACCGCCGCGAGCCACAGGAAGCGCCGCGCCAGCAACGCGGCACCCACACAGCTGATCAGCAGTGCCAGCTGTACCGGATCGGGGAGCAGCGGGCTGCGGCGGCGTACGGTTTCGCGTTGCAGCGCGAAGCCGTGCAGCAGGTAGCACGCCAACAGGACGGCCAGGATCGACAACACCGTGACGTACGCGGACACGGGCAGGTCCGCGTTGGCTTGCCAGTCGAGGTGGAACGCACCCCATTCGTCGGTGACGAAGTTCATCACCGAGCTCTTGTCCTGGAACGCGAACGGGTAGAGCCTCCAGCCGATCGGATTCGCGCAGCCCGCCAGCGCGGCAGCGAACAGGGTTGCAGCGTGCAACCAAAGTTGCCGCGGGGTGGTCGTGGCGTCGGGGCGGGTCAGGGCACGCGCCAGCAAGCCGACCAGGAACGCGCCGTACAGCGGCAGTGCGACCAGCCCGACCGAATGGAGGTTGACCCACACGACGACCAGCGACACCAGAGCGATGGCATCGCGTACCCGCCAGGGCCCGCGCTTGCCGCTCAGCCAATCGACCAGGACGAGGATCAGTGCGATGCTCCACAGCGTCGGGCGCGTCTGCATGCGGCACGCGACGAGCAGTGCGAAGGCGAGCACGGTCGGGGCGACCAGCCACGGAGAACCGAGCCGGCGCCGGGCCAGCCGGAGGAACAGCCCGAAGATGACCAGCGCCATCGCCGCGGTCAGCGCACGCAGGAGCCCCAGTCCGCCGAGTGCGTGCAGTCCGGCGAACAGCAGCTGGGTCAGCCACTCGTGCAGCACCCACGGCAGCCGTGCGGTAGTGAAAGAGAACGGGTCGCGGTCCGGGAACGCGCCGACCGACCACAGGTGCTCCCCGGTCTTGACGTGCCAGAACAAGTCGTTGGTGGTGATCGGAGCTCCGGCCCACACGGCGACCAGCAGGGCGATGGCCCAGGGCAACACGCGAACCGCTGTGGACATGACTCGCATGCTTCAGGGCAGCGGGCGCCGGCCGGCGCGAATGCGCTTCGATCGGGGGGCGCTGCGGCCTCGCGGAGTCGAGTGGCGGGACGGGTAGAGCAACGGGCCGGGCCGCCCCGACTCGTGACACCGCGAGGTCGGGCTACTCATCGGGCCGAGGGGGGGCCGAGGGGGGGCATGTCCCGATCTTCGGCAGGGAGCGCTGCTCGCCTTGGCCCGGAGCGGGCGGAATCTCCCGGGGCCAGCCGGCGTCGCGGTCGGTCAGTGCAACGGGATGGTGGTCTGGATGGACACGGTGCGGACCGTCGGCAGCTGGAGGCGGACCGGAGCACCGTTGCCGAGGCTGGTGGTGAAGGTGCGCATCCCGAGCAACTGGGCGTGCTGGGCCTGCACGGTGAGCAGGCCGGAGCCGGCCGCCTGGCGGCGCCAGTGCGCCGCGTATGCGGCAGCCAGCCGGCGACCGAGGTCGCACAGTTCGGGGCTTCGTTCGGCGGCAGCAAGTGCCTCGAGGTCTTGCAGCGCGGCGTGCCGGGTCGCCGGGTCTGGATCGGCGAGGCGAACGAACAGGCGCTCGCTCTGCTGCCGCACCGCGTCGGCTCGGGCCTGCTGCTGGCGCGCGTGACGAAGCCGGGCTAGATCGTACCGGCGCATCCACCGGCCCTCGAATTCGACCAGGCCCTGGGCGCGCATCGCAACGGCGCGCGGCTGCCAGCGGCCGGCGTGGAACACCTGCCCGAGGAGGGCGCGGGCCTCCGCGTGGTTCGGGTCGCTGCGCAGCACCACGTGGAGCTGCCACTGTAGGCACCGGGCCAGCCGGTGCTGGGCGCACCACCGTGCCAGGGCGAACTGCCGCACCGTGTCGGTCGGTTCGATTCGCTTGGCCAGGGCGTGGTACGTGTCGAGCAGTTCCGGTCGGGTCGGTGTCGGTCGCTGCGCGGCGAGCCCGACCGCGGTCGACAACACAGCCCCTACCCAAAGGATCGACATCGGAACCTCGGGTCGCCGCGGCGTCATCGGCCGGATTCTACCCTGCCTCGCCCCGAGCCGGCGAACGCCGCTCGCCCTGGAGATCCGGAGGGTAGGATTCCCGGGAGCTTCTTCGCGAATCGTGCAATGGGCCGCTGTGCGCCGCACATCGGCGTGACGGACATGGCCGCCCCCAGAAACACCCAGCAGCTCAGTCCGGAGGCATTCGCCCGGAGCTTCAAGGCGGCGAGCCGCAAACTGTGGTGCGTGGCCGTGGCGGTGCTCGGGGACCGGCACCACGCGGAAGACGTGCTGCAAGAGGCGGCGCTCACCGCGTTGGGGCGGCTCGAGAGCTTCACTCCGGGAACCGGGTTCGAGGCGTGGATGGCGCAGATCGTGCGCTACTGCGCACTCAACCAGTGCCGGCGGCACTACCGCAAGCGCGAGTGCGGGGAGCTCGAGTTGGCAGTTGCCGCGCGACCCGTGCCCGCGGGCGACGAGTCGCCCGTGCGGGGGGTGCTCGACGCGGATCAGGGCGAATTCGACGATGCGGTGACCCGGGCGCTCCGGCGACTGGACGAGACCGCCCGCGCCAGCTTCCTGCTGCGCACCCTCGCGGACCTCTCCTACCGGGAGATCGCCGCGTTGCTGGAGATCCCCGAGGGCACCGCGATGTGCCAGGTGCACCGGGCGCGCGCCGCGATGCGACGCATGCTGGAGCAGGACTTGACCTTCGAGATGTGTGCAGCGTGGCGGGGGAGTTCATGAAGAACCGACTGGAACGGGTGCTGCGCGACGACCTCGATCGGCGGTGCAACCAGTGCCTCGATCGCGGCGATGCGCCGGATGGACCGGAACTCGGTGCAGTGGTCGAGCTGCAGCGGCGGGTCGCCCGGTCCGTGCGGCACAACCTGGGCGAGCCCGACCTGGCGCGGGTGTTCGCCGCACTGGACGAAGCCGTGGAGCGCGGGGACACCGCTCCGCCGCCGCGGCGGCTGCACCGGGGACCCGGGCTGGCGTTCGCGCTCGCGGTCGCGGCCGGGTTTCTGTTGTCGCTGCTCGTTTGGGCGACCTCGGGGTTGCACGAGCCGCAACGAGCCAAGGCGGCACACATCATCGGTCGGGCACCGAGCCCGGTGGTGGAGGCCGCTGTCCTCGGCGTCGCCAGTGCGGCGGCGCTACTGCACGCGATGCGGCCGCGCCTCGGCGCGCGTACGGCACGACGCGGGAACTGAGTTCCCGGCAGGCGCACCGCGCGCGTCGGTTCGAGGCAGGGGATTCAGCGGCGTGGTCCGCGGCCTTGGCGCGCCGGATGGAAGCATCGCGACGCGGTGTCCCTCACGGCGTCGAGCTCGTCACCGCGCGGTCCTCCGGCGCCGACTCGGGCTCGACCGCGCTCGCGAAGTAGTCCTCCAACGAGAAGCTGTCGACGGTGATCGCGTCGGTGCGCGCACGCTCGGCGGTGCGCAGCAACTCGCACTCTTCGTGGCTGAGGACGCCGGCCTCCACAGCTTTGGCCAGAGTGACCTCCGGCGGACCCTTGGGGATCCGCTGACCCCGCACCGCCGCCTTCAGCTTCTGGGCGACGGCGTCGGCTTGCCAGTGCAGCAGCAGCGCGTTCTCCAGGGTCGCGAGGTGCTCTTCCTCTCCTTGCGGCACGAAGATGCCATCGGTGAGGCGATCGCGCACCGCGCCCGCGGTCTGCAGGGTGCGCGCGACCTTGCTCCCGAGTCGGTCCGACGGGGGCGAGCCGATCGGGTTGAGGCGACCCCAGAGCGCGACCGGGCCGCGCAGCAGCCCCCCGAGCACCGGCACGTCGAAGTTGCGGTACAGGCCCTGCATCGCCTCGTGGATGCGCTGGAAGGCGAGCTGCATCGACCAGTGCAGGAACGGCAGGTCCTCCGCGCGCCGCCCGTCAGCCTCGAACCGGCGCAGCCCGGCGGCGGCGAGGTACATCCAGGAGAACACGTCGGCGAACCGACCGGTGAGCTTCTCCTTGCGCTTCAAGTCACCGCCGAACGCGCCCATCGCCAGGTCGGCCATGGTGGCGAAGCTGGCGGACGCCCACGCGAGCTTGCGGTAGTAGCGCGCGGTGGCGCCGCGGATCGGTGGCAGTGCGAGCAGGCCGCGGCTCACGCTGAGCAGGGCGGCGCGCACCTGGTTTCGTACGACCTGGCCCAGGTGCCCGAACAGCGCCGCATCGAACCGCGGCAAGTCGTCCTTGGCGGCCGCCTCGATCTCTTCGAACGCGAACGCGTGGCAGCGAATCGCTCCCTGACCGAAGATGATCATGGTGCGGGTCAGGATGTTGGCACCCTCGACCGTGATGCTGATCGGCGTGCCGATGTAGGCGTTGCCGAGCAGGTTGCGCGGGCCGCGCGAGATCGCTGCGCCGCCGAGGATGTCCATTCCGTCGTTGATCACGCCGCGGTACAGCTCGGTGAAGCTGAGCTTGGCGATCGCCGTGACCACCGGAGGCTTGTTGCCGGCGTCGAGCGCACCACAGGTGTAGCGCCGCGCGGCCTCGAGCAGCCAGGTCACACCGCCGATCCGCGCCAGGGGCTCCTCGATGCCTTCGAAGCGACCGATCGACAACCCGAACTGCTTGCGGACCGCGGCGTACGCACCCGCGACGCGGGCCACCAGCTTGGCCCCGCCCGTGCTGGTGCCGGGCAGCGAGATGCCGCGGCCGGCGGCGAGGCACTCCATCAGCATCTTCCAGCCGTGGCCGGCTCCCTCGATCCCGCCGATGATCGCATCGACCGGCACGACCACGTCCACGCCGCGCGTCGGACAGTTGTAGAAGGGGATCCCCAACGGATCGTGACGCATGCCCAGCTCGACACCCTCGGTGCCGGTGGGGATCAGCGCACAGGTGATTCCGAGGTTGCGGCCGCGGCCGAGCAGTTGGTCGGGGTCGTGCAGCTGGAAGGCGAGCCCGAGCACGGTCGAAACCGCTGCCAACGTGATGTAGCGCTTCTCCCAGTTGAGTCGGATGCACAGCTCGCCGCGCTCGTTCTCGAACAGCACGCCGTGCGAGGTCATCGATCCGGCGTCCGAACCGGCGCCCGGCTCGGTGAGGGCGAAGCACGGCACCTCGGCGCCGACCGCCAGCCGCGGCAGGTAGTGCTTGCGCTGTGCCTCGGTGCCGAAGTGCAGCAACAGCTCGGCGGGGCCGAGCGAGTTCGGGACCATCACGGTGATCGCCAGCGGCATCGAGCGCGAGGACAGCTTCTGTACCACCGCCCCGTGGGCCAGGGCCGAGAAGCCCAAGCCGCCGTACTGCTCGGGAATGATCATCCCGAAGAACCGCTGCGCTTTGAGGTAGTCCCACACCTCGGTCGGCAGGTCGCGGCGTTGCGAGACTTCCCAGTCGCGCGTCATGCGGCACACCTCTTCGACCGGGCCGGCGAGGAACGCGCGTTCGCGTTCGGTCAGCTCGGGGTAGGGCTCACGGCTGAGGCGGCGCAGGTCGGGTTTGCCGGAGAACAGCTCCTTGTCGACCCACACATTGCCGGCTTCGATCGCGATCCGCTCGGTGTCGGAGATCGCCGGCAGCAGATTGCGCGCGCGGATCAGGCGCAACAAGCGCGCGCTGATCAGCGACTGCCGCAGCGGTGGCGCGTTGAGGATCAGCAGCACCGGCAGGATCGGCAGCCACAGCCACAGGCTCGCGCCGCAGAACCACAGCGCGGCCAGAGTCGCGGTGGACCACAGCCACAGCCGGGCACCGACGAACGCCAGGCCGAGGAACAGCGCGGTCAGACCGAGGCCGACCCACGGGGAAGGAAGCTCCGCGAGCACACCGAAAGTAGACATCGAGCAGCGGGTTGTTTCGGGTTTTTGAGGGCGCAGACCCTCCCGAGTCTTCGGCCGGATGGAGCGGATGGCTTCATCGGCACGGACTGACCCCGATGGGAAGGCCGCCGCGGCACGGCGATACGAGCGGCTCGTGTGGCATCTCCGAACTTCGCCACACATGTCGCCGGCCCCAACACTCGCTCGCGGCGTCGCAGCTCCTCCGCCTGTCCTCCAACAAGCCGTGTCGTCGCGGTTCCTTGCGCGCGAACCGCCCGGCTCGCCGACATGTGCAACGACTCCGGACGAAAGTGCGCTGCGGTGGCGCCCCGGCAAATCAGGGCGCGGCCGATCGGTGTGCGGCGGGGCGGCGGTAGGTCGGCGTCGCCGTCCCCGTCACGACCGCTTCTTGTCGCCAGCACCCGGCTTGCCAGGCTTTTCGGCCGGCATGCCGAGCTTGGTGATCCAGGCCTTCCATTCCGCTTCCAGCTGGTCCAGGTCGATGCCGTGGAACGCCTTCTTGGTGACCGCCGGCATGTTGGTGTCGTCCTGTACCAACTTGATGAAGCGGTTGAGTGCCGCCTCGTACTTGCGGTTGCCGCTGTGTAGCAGGAACTGACACAGCGCCCAGCCCTCGGCGTAGCAGATCGAGGGGTTGGAGTAGTACTCGCGTTGCGAGTACTTGAGCAGCTCCTTGATCGGCACGTGGCGGTTGTTCTTCACCGCCCACTGGACCACCGGGAGACGCAGCTCGTTGAGTCGCCCCAGTTCCGCGGGGATGCTGCGGCCCTTCACCTTCCTCGGCTGCGCGGTGTAGAAGTAGTCGCCCATCCCCTCGTTGATCCACGACGGGATCGGCACCCAGGAGACGATGTACCAGTGGAAGTACTGGTGCCATCCTTCGTGCGACGCAGCGCCCAGAATGTCCATCTTGTAGCGCTCGAGTTCGCGCTTCATCTCCTCCATCGGATCGCCGCCGCCGTCGGTCTTGGGCTTGCCGGTCTTCGGGCCTTCCACCGGCTGGTCATCGAGCCACTTGCCGGTGTCGTAGCACACCATTTCGCGGTCGACCGGACTGTAGTAGGCGCCGGCCCCGGGCGGTGCACCGTAGGCGCGGAACGCTCCGCGGTTGGCGAGCAGCTTGATGGTGTAGCGCTTGGTGAACGGCTTGCCGGGCGGGAAGCGACGCCAGTAGACCTTGAACATCGCCTCCATGTGGTTGCCGAGCCGCACCGCCTTCTCCTTGCCGCACATCGACTGCACCTCGTAGTGCTGGGTTCGGTGGCGGATCCAGCCCTTGGGGATGTCCGCTTTGGTGTTCCATGGACCGCGCTTGATCTTGCGCAGGTTGACCGTCGAGGGGGCGGCCGGAGTCTGCGCGAGCGCAGGGATCGACAGCACGAGGGGGCCGAGCAGCGCGAGGAGGGCGACGCGTGCGGTTCGGAGGTGGGTCATGGTCGGCTGGGATGTGCTCGATCGGAGCAGGTTTCGCGCGGATGGAGAAGTTTGCGGGGTGCGCCGCGAGTTGCGATCAACGAACCGTGGGGCGGCTGACCGGCCCGTTCGGCACGCGCTGGTATTCCCCGGCCATCAGCATCGGAGTGCCACCGTACACCCCCATCCCGTGGATGTGGTAGCGGGTCCGGCCTTCCGCGTGCGTCACCCACTCGCGGAAGGTCTCGATGCGCCGTGGCGCGTCACTCGACCACACGATCTGTGGCTCCCCGGCCGGTCCGCGCACCGTGCGGCCTCGATGGATGACGTGTTCCCCGTTGGACTTGCGGACCTCGCAGCTCAGCTTCAGCGTGCCGTCCTTGCGGCGTTCCGCACGGTTGAAGCCGGTGCCGGTGATGACCTTGCCGTCCGCCATGGTGTCGCGCAGCTCGACCCGCTGGGTGTGGGGGTCGATCGTGCGGTAGGTCTGCTCCACCGCGATGCGGTAGAGCTCGGCGCCGCCCTTGTCGTAGCCGACGAAGGTACCGCGCCAGCGTCCGTCCAGTTCGGCGAACACCGCGACGGGTCGCGGCGGCGCGGGCGCCTTGTCCTGTCTCGCGGCTGGGCCGCGAAACAGGAGCGCGAGGCAGACGAGGGTCAGGGTGGTTTTCATCGTCGGGTGCCAGATATCGTCTGCCGTGATTATGCCGTGGAAGCGCATGCGCCGCCGGGTCGAGTCGCTGCTCCCGCAGCTGGTCGCGCTGCGCCACGATCTGCACCGCCACCCCGAACTCGGATTCGCCGAGCGACGGACCCAGGGCGTGGTGCTGGAGTGGTTGGAGCGGCACGGCTACCGTCCGCGCCGTTGCGCGGACACCGGGGTGGTTGCCGACCTGCGGGATGGAGAGCCCGCGGTGTTGGCGATCCGGGCCGACTTGGACGCGTTGCCGATGCAGGAGGAAACCGATCTGCCGTACCGGTCCACGCACGACGGCGTGGCACACAAGTGCGGGCACGACGGACACACCGCGATCGGGCTCGGCGTGGCAGCGTTGCTGGCCGAGGAACGCGGGACGTTGCCCGGCAACGTGCGGCTGCTGTTCCAGCCGGCGGAAGAAGGCGTGCGCGGCGGAGGTGCGCGGGTGATGGTGGCGGAGGGCGCTCTCGACGGGGTGGCCGAGGTCTACGGTCTGCACAACTGGCCGGGGTTCCCCAAGGGTGAAGTGCGCGTCGCCGCCGGGCCGGTGATGGCTCAGGTGGACAGCGTCTCGCTGGTGCTGCGCGGTGTCGGGGGTCACGGCAGTCAGCCGCAGCATTGCCGCGATCCCATCGTCGCGGGCGCACAAGTGATCACGGCCGCGCAGACGGTGGTGTCGCGGCACCTGTCGGCGCTGGAGAGCGGCGTGGTGTCGTTCGGGAGTTTCCACGCCGGACGGGCCAACAACGTGATCCCGGGTCGCGCCGAACTGCTCGGCTCGATCCGTTCGCTCTCCCCGACGACCCGGCAACGCATCCACGACGGCCTGCGTCAGGTGGTCGAGGGCGTGGCCGCCGGAATGGGGGTTCACGCGGAGTTGCGCATCGACTCGGAGTACCCCGTGCTGCGCAACGATGTCGGGTGTGCGGAGGCGGTCGGGGACGCCGCACGCGCACTCGGGGTTGCGGTGGCTGACGCCGGCCTGCCGCTGCTCGCATCGGAGGATTTCGCCTACTTCGCACAGGCACGGCCGTCGGCGTATTTCTTCCTCGGCGCCGGCAGCCCGGTGGGTACGACGCCCGGTTGCCACCATCCGGACTTCGACTTCGACGACGACCTGCTCTCGCTCGGTGTGTCGATGTTCCTCACGATCGCCGAACTGCGGCTCGCCGCGCAGCGCTAGTGCTCGCGTCCGGAGTTCGCAGCACGTGTACCCGGCCATTCGATCCGCTCGCTGCGTTGCTGCTCCTCAGCTTGTCCACCAACAAGATTTGCTGCGAACTTCAGACGAGGGGCACTAGTGGGGTGTGTCCGAAGTTCGTTGCATAAGTCGTCGAGTCATGCGGTTCGCTCGCAAGGAGCTGCGACGACACGGCTTGTTGGTGGACAAGCTGAGGAGCTGCGACGCCGCGAGCGGGCCGTAGGGCCGGCGACTTATGTGACCAACTTCGGACACACCCCACTAGGAGTCTGCGGTGGCGGAGAGCGAGCGGGCGAAAGGAATCGCGCAGCAACTGTGGCCGGTGCTGCCGAGTCGCGCGTGTTCCCGGAACCCGAGCCGCCGGTAGAGATGCTGTGCGGTGGTCATCTCGGGCATCGTCTCGAGGTATGCGGTGTGGTAGCCCGCCGCCTGCATGCGCTCCAGCAACAGCGTGACGAGCGCACGCCCGTGACCGGCGCCGCGGATCTCCGGGTGGATGTGCACCTTGCGAATCTCGGCGATGGCGTGTTCCGGGGAGGTGCCCTGCAGCGGTCCGAATCCGCCACAGCCGACCACCTCGCCATCCCGATCGATCACGAAGAACTGCGCCGCGGGGCCGCGGTAGGCGGCCGCCATGCCGTCCAGTTCGACATCCGTCGCCGGGGAGCCGGGGCCGCTCACTCCGAACGAAGCGAGCGAGGCACGCACCAGTGTTGCGACCGCGGCGTCGTCGCGCGGCGTGATCGGACGGATGGTCGGCATGCGAGTGGGAGATGCGTCGGGGTGCGGACTCTGACAGGGGACCGGTCCCGGTCCCCTGAGTGGGGGCTCATTCGACCGGTCGGCCGAGGTGGAATCGGGTGTGCTTCTGCCAACCCTCACCGATGGCCAGCAGTATCGCTTCGCCAAAAAGCCGGCCGATGATCGCGGTCGACGCTGGCCCGCGCCCGCGGCCGGATGCGCACGGGAGCACCAGGCTCGGGTTGCCCGTGAGGTTGGTGCAGGGCAGTGCGCTGTCCCCGAGCAGCACGTCGTGTTGCTGCATCAGGGCGTGCATCGCCTGGCACAGTTGGGTCCGGATGCGCGTGGCGCGCAGGTATTCCACCGCGGGCACGAACCGCGCGGCGCGGAAACTCGTCGGCCAGGCGCCCGCGTCCTGGCGGGTCAGCTTGTCCAGGTCCGGCGAGCGTGTCAGGTCGTCGAACGCGGTTGCCGCCTCGCAGCCGAGGATCGTCATGAGCGCCCGGAACGGGAACTCCGGAAGCCGGGCCGGAGCGACCACCGCACCCTGTTCGGTGAGCCAGGCGAGAAGCTCCGAGTGGGGTCGGCGACGGCGACGTGCATCGTCCAACACGCCGACCCGCAGCCCGCGCAGCGCGACCAGGCTCGGAGAGGGGAAACCGACCGCGCGAACCGAGGCGTCGCGGCCGTCCGGCCCGCGGATCGCGTCGAACACGATGCCGAGGTCGGTCGCGTGGCGGGCGATCGGCCCGACCTTGTCCATGGTCCAGGACAACGGCATCGCACCGTGCCGGCTGACCAGCCCGAAGCTAGGCCGCAGCCCCGCGACGCCGCAGCGCTGGCACGGGGAGACGATCGAACCGCAGGTCTCGGAGCCCAACGCGAACGGCAGTAGTCCTGCGGCGACCGCGGCGGCCGGTCCTGCCGACGAACCGCTCGAGCCTTGTGCCGGATTCCAGGGATTGCGAGTGCGGCCACCGAACCACACGTCGCCCATCGCCAGCGCTCCCAGGCTGAGCTTGGCGACCAGCACCGCCCCCGCGCGCTCCAACCGCTCGAGCACGGTCGCCTTCGCCCCGAGGACTTGCCCCTTGAACGGTGCTGCGCCGAAGGTGGTCGGTGCACCGGGCCATGCGAACAGGTCTTTCGCGCCGTATGGGATGCCGTGCAGCAACCCGCGTATCCGGCCCGCCGCGATCTCCTGATCGGCGCGGTCGGCGGCGGCGAGAGCTTGGCGCTCCAAGAGGGTGACGACGCACAGCAGCTGCGGGTCGTGGCGGCGCAAGCGCGCGATGCACAGCTCGGTCAACTGCCGCGACGTGACGGTGCGTTGGCGCAGCAGGCCGGCCAGCTGTGGGATCGACGCGTAGGCGAGGTCCCCGGGTTTGGTGGAGGCGTTGCCGGGTTGTGCGGTGTAGTTCGGATGAGGCCCGGCCGGTGGGGGGAGGGCGCCGGGCGGGAGCGGGTCGAAGTGGAACGCCGGCGTAGTCCACCAGTCGACCGCATGCTGACGCATCGCGGCGAAGCCACTGCGCTGCCGCGCCACCGAGCCGCCGGCCTGGGCCAGTTGTGCGGCGGTGAAGTCGAGCCCGATCAGGCGCTGCGCTGCGGCCAGGTCTTCGGGGTCACCGACGATCGAGGGGCTTGACGCCACGCCGCGGCCGAACGCCGGCAGCAGCGTCCCGGCCGAGCTCGCCGCCAGGCCCCCGAGCAGGGCGCGGCGGTCGAGCAGGAGTTGGCGGAGGAACAGGTGGGGGGACGGGTCATGCATGGCGGTGGCCCAGTCAGCGGTAGAAAGTCGTGATCACGTGCACCGGAGCACGTCCGGGGGAGCGCAGCTTCCAGCTGACCTCGGCGCGGCCGATGCTCTCGAAGCGGTAGTCGGTGGCCATGGGGAAGCAGACGCGGTAGCCGTTGGTCACGCGGCCGCCGACCTCCGACTTCGATCGGCCGGGGTGGTGGGCCCGCGGAGTCGCAACGTGCACCTCCCCGGCGCGCACCCGCCGCCCTTCGTCGTCGCACAGCTCGGCGTAGCCGAGCTCGATCGGTTCCCACACCTGCGTGCCATCACCGCGTTCTTGCTCGACCAACAGCTGGAGTTCGTAGCGACGGGTGGCGATGGCGTTGGGTGGTTCCTCGACGACACCGGTCAGGCTCGCCGACCAGCGCACGTCGGGTGGTCGCTCAGCGCGCACCGTCTCGGTCACGCGGGGAAAGGGGTAGCTGCGCCCCGGCGCCGCGCATGCGGCGAGCAGGATCGGAAGGGTGGCGAGGCTGCGCATCCGGGGGTTGTAGTCGGCGGTGGACTCGCGCGAAAGCGGTTGGCAGGTCGCCGCATCGCCGGACACGACATCGCCTCGACGGTGAGGTGCCGCCTTCGGCCCACACCCCCCGTGGAGTCTGAGGTGCTTGGGCCGCGGATCCTGCCGGCACGCGAAGACCCTTCGGTACCGTCCAAGACACCTGGGCGGCTGCTTCTCCAGCTGGCAGCGGCACCGGAGGCTCCAACAGGCAAGCGGCGGGGGCCTCATGGCGGCGAGGAGCGCTGCGCTCACCCAAGGCCTTGGGTGTCGCCTTGGCCGCGATCGGGGTGGCGTGGATCAGAACACCCGCTGCAGGGCGGGTCGACCCGGTGCACCGCGGCGGGCGACGAACAGCGCCAGGAAGCCCTGCATGCTCTGACTGACGTCGTAGTAGGAGACCACCAGGTCGACGTGCCCGTCGCCGTCGAAGTCGCCAACCCCGCCATGGAAGGCGCTGCCGATCCTCGGCGAGTTCGGGTCCCACAGGGCGAACACCTGCGCGTAGGCGCGGTTGCTCGAAGGATCGCCGATGTGCAGGTACGACATGTGGTGCGTGCCCGCGCTCTCGACCAGGACGATTTCGTCCCGACCGTCGCCGTCGAAGTCTGCCACGCAGGTGTCGAGCAGCAGCGAGCGGGAGCTCGACAGCAGGATCTCGGCGTTGTTCGCCACGTAGGGCGCACTGACCCAGGGTTTGAACAGCACCGATCGGCCGCTGGTCACCTGAACCAGCGGTGTCTTCATGGTGGGCAGAACCCGGAAGTCGCCGTACGCCACCGGCGAGGTGGCACCGAAGTACGCGGCGTGGTTGAGCGCCGGACCACCGCTGGCCCAAACGCCGGCGCCGACGGCGAGGCCCTGCCCGAGTGTCACGAAACCGAAGCCACCTCCGGGGTCGGTGGAAGCCGCGCTGAGGGTCACCAGGTACTCGGGCTGTTTGGTCACCACCATGGGCTTGGCACGGTGCACGTCGACCACCGCAGAATCGGTCGTCTGGCCAGTGACGCGCGGAATCGCCGCGATCGACAACGGTCCGGTAGGCGACAGCACGGCGGCGCGGAACGCCCCGGTCGGACCGATCGGCGTCTCGCCCCACACCGCGAGGACGTCGGGCTGCTTGTCGCCGTCGACGTCAGCGTGGTAAGGGCAGAGCTTGAACGAACTCACCGACACACTGGGCGTACTCGGTGCGATCACGATGGAGCGGCGCAGAGTCCACGCGCTCGCCGCGTACGCGAACACGCGCAGTTCGCAGTAGCCGCCTTGGCCGAGGCGAATCGGCACGTACAGGTAGCCTCCGACGTACAGCGGGGTGTCGGTGAGGTCGAACGAGTACACCCCGGGACCGCCGCCGCGATGTCGAAAGCCTGGCGCGATCGGGTCGGCGAGGTAGGTCCCAGAGCGACCGGACCAGCCGAACAACACGAGGTCGTCTCGCTGGTCGCCGTCGAAGTCGCCGGTGGCGATCAGTCCCGGCCCCTCCCGCACCGCCAACGGCTGCTGGGCCGCTACATCCTCGAGGACCGTCGCCATGACGACGGCGAACAACGCACCGATGCCTACACGCATGCTGGTTCCCCCTGCAATGGGTTCGGGCTGGCCAAGCCCGGCAGCTCGCGTGGAACGTGAGTCGCCGGACTCGGAGGAGGCATCGCGCCTCCCGCCGGCTGTCACCTGAAAGCCTCGGAGGTGATGGGCGAGTCCTTGAGGATTTGCTCCAAAGTTCGCGCGGATCGCACGATTCCTGAGCTGCAGGGGACGCGGGCGGCCGAGGCGTCACGGCGGCGCGCAGCGCCGCGCTCACCCAAGGCCTCGGGTGCGGCCTTGGCCGCGAAAGAACGTCGGTGCAGATCGCCGACTCCTGCGCGATGGCGAGTGGCTCGTCCGCAGCGATTCCGATTCGCGTGCCGGGAGCTGCGCGTCCCGCCGGGCTTGCCCTGGCAAACGGCCGGTCGTCTACTCTGCGTGGCGACCCTGTGGCGGAATTGGCAGACGCATCGGACTTAAAATCCGAGATCCGGAAACGGGTGTGTGGGTTCGATTCCCACCGGGGTCACCAGTCTCGTGTCCCATCGGTGGCCCCATCCTGGGCTCACCGGCGTGCTGCAAGTTCAGGACGTCAGCTCGGAAGCGGTGCCACTGCCGACGCGCGGCGTCGCCTTGCCGAGCAGGGTCATCAGCACGCCCTTGATCGCGACGAACGGCAGGTAGACGCACACCACCAGCACGAGGGACCCGACGATGATCAGGGTCTCGATCACGAAGAACAGCAGGTAGCAGAGCGCGCGCTTGGCCATCGGCGGGGAGAAGTATAGTCCCTGGTTCTCGGCCCCGGAGCTCGGAGCTTCCCAGGCTCGGTCGAGTCGATGAGGAACCACACGATGCAGCAGCGCGAAGCGCCGCGGGCCCTGGTCCTGCTGGCCGATGGGGCCGAAGAAATGGAGGTCACCATCGCCGTCGATGTACTGCGCCGCGGGGGCGTCGAGGTGGTGCTGGCCGGACTCGACGGGACGCGGCCCGTGCGCTGCAGCCGGGGGATTCGGATTCTGCCCGACGCGGCACTCGACACGCTGCAGGGGGTGTTCGACGCGGTGGTGCTGCCCGGTGGGCTCGGTGGCGCGGAGGCGCTCGCGCAGTCGGTCGAGGTGGGGGACCTACTGCGGGCGCAGTACGCGGCCCAGCGCTGGGTCGCCGCGATCTGCGCGGCCCCGATCGCGCTGGTGCAGCACGGGATCGGCGCCGGGGTGCGGATGGCCTGCCACCCGTCGGTCGCCGCGCGCGTGGCTGGCCACGGTGTGTTGGAAGACGCTCGCGTCGTCAAGGCGCCCGGGCTGATCACCAGCCAGGGCCCCGGTACGGCGTTCGAGTTCGCGTTGGCCCTGGTCGCCGAGTTGGTCGACTCCCCGACCGCCGAGGCGCTGGTCGGACCGATGATCCTCCGCCCGAGCTGACCGCCGCGTGTTCGTCGCGTGAGTCGGCGAGCTGCTCGGGCGTTCGTGCGTGCGTTCAGCGGCGGGCGTGCGCGAAGTCCACGGATACCCCGAGGTCGCTCCCGCCCTCGGGCAACGCACCGCGGTGCGGCGGCCCGGGACAGACGACCACCACCCAGTGCTCGGTGGCGTGTGCCGGTAGCTTCACTTCGACGGCGTCGTCGTGACCGTCGTGGTCCGTATCGACCAGGCGATACGGCAGCGGCTCGCGGCCCGTGAAGTAGTAGGCCGCGCGCTCGGCATCGAAGTCCGGCAGGTGGCGGCGCAGTTCGCGCAGCGGCAGGCGCACGATCGCGTGGCTGGCGCGCAGCGAGCGTGGCACAAGGACCGGAACGTGCAGCGACCGCGCGGCGGGGGCGCTGCAGCTCGCAGCGGCGATCAACCACGGGAGGATCCAGCGCAGCGCGGCAGAGCGGTTGCGCCGACGCGCCGGGCGGGCGGCCTCGGTCGTGGCTCGACCGAGGGGAGAGTGGAGGTGCCTACCGGAATCGAACCGATGTACGCAGATTTGCAATCTACTGCCTAACCACTCGGCCAAGGCACCGGGTTGGGTCGCGTAGGCTAGAAACCCCAATCGTCCGGCGCAAGCCCGGCGATTAGTTCTTTCCTTCCGCCGCCGGCAGCCCCTACTCTGGCCGTCTTCGCTGCACATTCCGTGCACACCCGCGTCCGATGGCCAAGAAGACGATCCACTTCGAGTTCTCGCAGGAGCGCGTGAAGGAGCCCTTGCTGTTCCAGCTGGCCCGCAAGTTCGACATCGTGACGAACGTTCGCGCGGCTTCGGTGACCGACGAGGGCGGATTCGTCGTGCTGGAGCTGGAAGGCGAGGACGCTGTGATCCAGCAGGCGGTCGACTACCTGGCGGGTCAGGGGATCAAGGTCGAAGAGCGGCGGGACATCTGACGGGCGGATGGTCGCTGCAACGGTGAAGATCGGACCGATCGCGGCCGCGTTGATCGCCGTAGCGCCAGCGCACCTCGAGCCGCCGCCGAACGACACGGTGGCGCGCGGCAAGCACGGTGCTGTGGTCAGCGCGGAGCCGCGAGCGTCGCAGATCGGGCTCGCGGTGTTGCGCCGCGGGGGGAATGCGATCGATGCCGCGGTGGCCGTCGCACTGGCGCTGGCCGTGACCCACCCACAGGCCGGCAACCTCGGCGGCGGGGGGTTCATGCTGATCCGCACGGCGGACGGCAAGATCACCGCGCTGGACTTCCGCGAGGTCGCGCCCGGACGTGCCCACCGCGACATGTACCTGCGCCGCGACGGGTCGGTAGACCCGGGCCTGAGCCGGTACGGGGCCCTCGCGGGTGGTGTCCCGGGAAGTCCGGCGGGGTTGTTGGCAGCGCACGCGAAGTTCGGATCGCGGCCGCTCGCCGAACTGGCCGCGCCGGCGATCGCGCTCGCACGGGGAGGATTCGAGGTCGACCACTTCCTCGCGGCTGCCCTGCGTGCCGAAGATGAGGTGCTGCGCCGCTTCCCCAGCACGGTGTCGGTGTTCTTCCGCGATGGTCGTCCACTGCGGCAGGGCGAGCGGTTGGTGCAGCGAGACCTGGCCAAGACGCTCGAGCGGTTGGCCGAGCGTGGCTTCGACGGGTTCTACAAGGGCTCCACCGCGGCGTTGTTCGCCGCCGACCAGAAGAAGACCGGCGGGTGGATCAGCGAGGCCGACCTCGCCGGGTATCGGGTGGCGTGGCGCGAACCCCTGCGCGGGCGTTACCGCGACCGCGAGATCGTCTCGATGCCCCCGGTCTCGTCCGGGGGCATCGCGCTGCTGCAGATGCTCCACGTGCTGGAGGGTTTCGACCTGCGAGCGAGTGGCATCCACAGCAGTCTCACGATCCATCGCATGGCCGAGGCGATGAAGCTCGCCTACGCCGACCGCGCGCGGTGGCTCGGGGATCCGGCGTTCTACGCGGTCCCGGCGGCGGGGCTCGTGTCGAAGGAGTACGCGGCGAAGCAACGCGCCAAGATCTCCGACGACCGCGCTGCGGAGGTGCGCCACGGCGTGCCGCCCGGCGCCAAGGAGTCGGGTGACACCACCCACTTCTCGGTCGTCGATCCGGCCGGCAACGCGGTCTCGTGCACCACGACCATCAACTCGCTGTTCGGCAGCGGAATGGTGGTGGCGGGCACCGGAGTGCTGCTGAACAACGAGATGGACGACTTCAGCGCCAAGCCCGGGGTGCCCAACCAGTTCGGTTTGGTGGGCGGCGAAGCCAACGCGGTGGCCGCCGGCAAGCGGATGCTGTCCTCGATGACGCCGACTTTGGTGCTGCGCGACGGCAAGCTCGAGATGGTGCTCGGCAGCCCCGGCGGGGGTCGCATCATCAACACGGTGCTGCAGGTGATCCTGAACGTGGTGGACCACCGCCTGCCGCTGGAACACGCGGTGCGGGCGCCGCGCGTGCACCACCAGTGGAAGCCCGACCACCTGTTCTTCGAACGCGCCGGGCTGAGCACCGATGTGCGGGAAGGGCTGGCGAAGCGCGGTCACCGATTCGCCAAGCGCCCGATGAGCATCGGTCGGTGTCAGGCGATTCGCATCCTGCCCGACGGCACGCGAATCGGGGTGGCCGACCCGCGTTCGGGCGGCGCCGCGGTGGCCTGGTAGCGCCGCCGACCTCGGTTCCGCCTTGGCCCGGGCTGTTCATGAACCGGGCCGCTGCGATCGCGCAACGACAGTCGGGGCTCAGCCGGCCTGACTCAGTTCCCCTTGTCGCCCTTCTTGTAGGCGGCGCGGTACTTCTGCATGCCCTCGTCGGAGTGCCAGTACAGCCGCGCCATCTGGTGCACGTCCCAGACGCGCCCGGCGTTGCGGTTGGCGACCTTCGGGTCGAGCGGAGTCCCCGGCTGCACCGGCTCCCAGCCGAACGTGAAGTCGGTGACCAGGCGAATCTGGTTGGCGAGCGTGTAGCAGTAGGAGTTGTCCTCCGGCTTGGTGTAGTCCAGCGTCAGGAGGCGGTTGACCGCCAGTGGCACCATCTTCACGCCGGACTTCCCGAGCTTGTCGGCGGCACGGATCGCCGGCAGCCCGGAGCTGCGCATCGCGTCCATCAAGCCCTCGATTTCCTTCACTTGCTCGTCGGTGAGGCCCTGTGGGCGCTCCAGGGGCTTCAGCACGCTCGACGGCTTGAACACGTCGGCCATGCTCTTGATGTCCTCGTCCTTCTTGATGTGCTCCGCCCGCTTAGAGGTCGGCTTGCTGGTCTTTGCCTTCTTGGCCTTCTTCTTCTTGGTCTTCTTGGGCTTGGGGGTGTCGGCCTTCTTCGGCTCCTCGGTCTTGCTGGCACTCGCCTCCGCCGCCGACTTCCCGTCGGCCTTGGCGGCATCCGACTTGGCGGCATCGCCGTCGGTCTTGGGGTCGGCCTTTGCTGGTGTATCGCCCTTGTTCTTGTCGGCGTCCTTCGACGCGACCTTGGAGGTGCCCGACTTCTGCGGGTCCGCCTTCCCGTCGCTGCGCATCACCATCCATCCGACCACGCCCAGCACCGCGATGCCGAGGATCGCGCCGCCGATCACCAGCGGCTGACTCGATCCCTTCTTCTGCTGGCGACCGGCGCGGCCGCCACCTTCCTCGTCCTCGCCGCCGCGTCCGCGGCGCCGGCTGCCCGCAGCACCCGCGGCTGCACGACGACCGCTGGCGCGTTCACCGGACTCGGGCTCTTCGCGCCGGCGGCCGGCGCCTTGGGTCTGGCGCGGTCGGCGCGTGCCACCTTCGCTGGCTGCGGCGCGGGCGCGGCGCGTGCCGCCCTCACTCGCTGCACTCTCCGCGGCAGCGGCTGGACTCGGCGTATCGCTGTCGCTGGATCGCGCCGCAGCGACCTCGATGCGCGACCCACATGCCTTGCACTTCGCCGATGGCGCGGTGAAGGTCTCGGGAATCTTGTACTTGGCGCCGCAGTTCTGGCACTGGATGGAGAGATGAGCCATGTCGGGGGTGCGGGAGGGGGGGTGAGGACGGACCGATTGTCGGGTCGTTTCCCGGATCGAGGAAGGACCTGGACCACGTGAGGTCACCGGAAAGCGTAGCACTCCGCGGCCCGGGATCTCGCGGCCACCTTGGCACCGGGCGCAGCGGAGCAGTAGCGCCGAGGCGCCTCGCGGGCGATTCCGTGGCGGTGGCCGGGCGGTGGAGCAACGGCGTGTGCCGCGGTGCGTGAAGTCCACCGCGGCGTGCGGCAGCTCACGCTGTGCACGAACAGCGGGACGGTCCAGCGGGGGGCGGAATCCGTCACCCACGTCGCCGGCGCCACGACCGCTTGCGCTGGGGTCAGCGTCTCAGCTGTCGCATGCGAGCCGCGCGACCCGCCGACTCACCGCCGCGGCTCGGCCCGTCCGACATTCTCTACTTCGAGGTGCTTCCGCCGCGCGCCTTGCGACGCTTCTCTTCGCGCGCCTTCTTCCGCGCCTCGCGCTCCGCAGCGTGCTTCTTCTCGATCTGGTCGGAGGTCATCTCCACCTCGTCCTCGGAGTCGAAGTTCTGCCAGTCGTCACGGTCGTGGTAGCGGGCCCACCAGGCGTACCACTGCTTGAGCGCCGAGATGCGTTCCTTCTCCGAGCCGCCGAGGTCGGAGCCCTTGTGGTCCTGCGGGCTGAAGCCGAACCGCCACCCGGACAGTGTGCGCAGGAACCGACACAGTCGGTTGACCACCAGCACGTCGTCCTGCGAGCCCATCTTGGTCTCGTACATCTTGTTCAGCACCCGCGGGATGGCGGCCTTGCCGTACTTCTCCAGGGCGCGCGCCGCGCGGTTGAAGTGCATGCCGGAGGCGTGGATGTCGACCAACTTGTCGATCAGGCTGTCGATCTCCTTGCGATCCTCCGGGCTGGTCGAATCGAGGTGGGGCAGGGGGACCAGCTCGGCTTCCTCGACCTCGATCTTCTTGCCGGCAAAGGTGGTCGCGCGCTTGGTGGTGGCGCCGATCAGCTTGTGCTTCTGGTGCTTCTTCTTGCTCGTCTTGTTGTCGAGCTTCTCCGCGAGGAAGTCGGCGCGTGCCATCGTGACGACGTTCCAGCCGTCGATGCGGAAACGGTTGTCGCGCGGGTCGAAGCCGTAGCTGACTTCCACCTCGGCGGACTCGCTGTGCACCGAGCTGTCGCGCGGGTAGAGACTGAGCTTCACTCGACCCGTCTTCTTGGCGACCATTGCCGGGTCGACGATGCTGCCGTAGCTCGGCTTGTAGGCGCGGAACACCAGGGTCTGGTCCGCGGTGAACAACGCGTCGAGGATCTGCTTGGTCAGCTCCTTCTTCTTGTCGCCGAACGTCTGCTCGAACTTCACCTTCGGCTCGATGGCGAACAGCTTCTGCAGGGCGGCGAGGTCCGAGTAGAGTTCGGTGTTCAGCGTGTCCTTGTCGCCGACGGCCTGCGCCCACGAGCGCACCGCCCGCACCTCGGGGGTGTTGCCACCGGTGTCGACCACGACGGGAGCGTCACTCTTCTTCTTGGGCGTCTCCGGGGCGGACTTCGACATGTAGTTGATGAGGACCCCGACGATGATGATCGCGAACACGCCGACGATGCCGTAGATGATCGGCTTGCTGTTGTCGACGGGCTTGCGTCGGGCGCCCGCGGAAGCCAGCGGGAAGAACGCGCGGTGGCACTGCGTGCAGGTGACCTTGCTCTCGAGGTTCTCCTCGGCGAGGCGGTAGCGAGCAGCGCAGTTGGGGCACGAGATCGCCGCCTTGCCGTCGCGGCCGACCGACGGACGCGGGCCACCGGCGCCCTCGTCGCCCGCGCCACCCCGACGCCTGCTGCGCGGTCGCGACGAGCCGGAACTCGCAGCCTCTTCGGCCCTGGTGCTGGCGGCCGCGATACTGCGGCGGGAGTTTCGTGCAGAACGTCTTGTTGCCACGTGGGTGTTCGGTTCGGAGAGGGGTACCCGTCCAGGGTAATGCAGGCCGTCAGGCTGTCAACGGCGCCCGCCGCAGCGGGGTTCGCGCGGCGTTCGGGTATCGTCGGCGCGATGTCCGGACCTGCCCAGACCACGGCACGACCGTTCCGCATGGTCACCGAACTGACCCCGGCCGGCGACCAGCCGGCCACCATCGAACGGCTGTGCTCCGCGCTGGACGCAGGGGTCAAGCAGGCGACGATCCTCGGCGTCACCGGGTCCGGCAAGACCTACACGATGGCGCGCGCGTTGGAGCGGCTGCAGCGCCCGACGCTCGTGCTGGCACCCAACAAGACGCTCGCGGCGCAGCTCTACGCCGAGTTCAAGGCGTTCTTCCCGGACAACGCAGTCGAGTACTTCGTCAGCTACTACGACTACTACCAGCCGGAAGCCTACGTGCCGACCACCGACACGTACATCGAGAAGGAGGCGACCATCAACGAGGCGATCGACCGGATGCGCAACTCCGCGACCCGTTCGCTGATGGAGCGCCGCGACGTGTTGATCGTCGCCTCGATCTCCTGCATCTACGGCCTCGGTTCGCCCGAGCACTACCGCGAGTTGTCGGTGCACCTGCAGCGCGGAGCCACCGTGCAGCGCGACACGGTGCTGCGCGGCCTCGCGTCGATCCAGTACCGCCGCAACAACTTCGAGTTCACCCCGGGCACCTTCCGGGTGCGCGGCGACGTCTTCGAGATCTTCCCGGTGTACGAGCAGGATCGCGTGATTCGGGTCGAGATGTGGGGCGACGAGATCGAGTCGATCGCCATGGTCGACCCGCTGCGCGGCGAAGTGCTCGCGGAGGTCGACGAGGTGTCGGTGTTCCCAACCAGCCACTACGTGACCCCCCAGGATCGGCTGTTCGCCGCCTGCGACAGCATCGAGGCGGAGCTCGAAGAGCACTTGGTCGCGTTGCGCGGCCGGAACAAGGTGCTGGAGAGCCAGCGGCTCGAGCAGCGCACGCGGCACGACTTGGAGATGCTGCGCGCCACGGGGATGTGCAACGGCATCGAGAACTACTCGCGCCACCTCGACGGCCGGACCGCGGGGCAGCCGCCGGCGACGCTGCTGCACTACTTCCCGTCCGATTACCTGCTGTTCATCGACGAGAGCCACGTCGCGGTGCCACAGGCCGGTGGGATGTATCGCGGCGACCGGGCGCGCAAGGACACGCTGGTGCAGTTCGGTTTCCGCTTGCCGTCGGCGATCGACAATCGGCCGCTGCAGTTCGAGGAGTTCGTCGGGCTGCAGAATCAGGTGGTGTACGTGTCGGCCACCCCCAACGATTACGAGCTGGAGCAGAGCGGCCCGAACGTGTTCGAGTTGGTGGTGCGGCCGACCGGCTTGATCGACCCGCCGGTCGAGATCCGCCCCGCGCGTTCGCAGGTCGACGATCTGGTCGGCGAGGTGCGGGTGGTCGTGGCGAGTGGTGCGCGGGTGCTTGTGACCACGTTGACCAAGCGCAGTGCCGAGGAGCTGACCGACTACTTCGTCGACCTCGGGATCCGGGTGCGCTACCTGCACTCCGACATCGACAGCCTGGAGCGGGCGGCGTTGATCCGCGACCTACGGCTCGGGGTGTTCGACTGCCTGGTCGGTATCAACCTGCTGCGCGAAGGTCTCGACATCCCGGAGGTGGCGCTGGTCGCGGTGCTGGACGCCGACAAGGAGGGCTTCCTGCGCAGCCGGCGGTCGCTGATCCAGACCGCTGGCCGCGCGGCGCGCAACGTCGCCGGTCGGGTCATCTTCTACGCCGATCAGGAGACCGACTCGATCCGCGCCGCGCTCGAAGAGATGGACCGCCGCCGCACTCGGCAGTTGGCGCACAACGAGGAACACGGGCTGACGCCTCGCTCGGTGGCCAAGGCGATCCGCGACCCGCTGGAGGTCGAGCTGGCGGCCGACGAGCCGCGGGCTGGCGCGCGTGCGCGACGCGGTGCGACCAAGGCCACGCCGCGGGTCGAGGTCGCCGACCTGAGCGATCGGCGTGCGTTGGTGACGCGCATTGCCAAGCTGCGCGAGCAGATGCACTCCGCCGCCAAGGACCTCGACTTCGAGGCGGCGGCCGAGTTGCGCGACGAGGTGTTCCGGTTGGAGAAGATGGATTTGGAACTGCGGTGAGGGCGCGATGCGGAGCGCGCCGCGAGGCAACGGATGAAACGGAGGTGGGAGGGCGCGGTGGAGCACGCCGAGTTGCGCCGGGGCTGGGCAAGCTCGGGGGCGGTGCACGCGCTGCAGGCCCGCCTCGAGTCGCGGACGTGAAACCCTGCCAACGCGCCCGCTCGGTCCGCTGGCGCCCCGCTATCCTCGCGCCCGGCGCGGTTCCATCCGCCGCCGGGCGGTATCGTGAACCCGATCATCGAGGACAAGGTGGCGCGCTTTCCCGAGGCGCCCGGGGTCTACATCTTCCTCGACGCGGCGGGCAAGGCGCTCTACGTGGGCAAGGCAGCGCGTCTGCGCACGCGGGTCCGCAGCTACTTGAAGCCAGGCGGCGATGGCCGGCCGCAGATCCCGTTCCTGGCGCGCCGGGCCGCCGACGTGGAGTTCCTGGCGACCCGTACCGAGCAAGAAGCGCTGCTGCTCGAGAACACCGTCATCAAGAAGCGCAAGCCGACCTTCAACGTCAAGTTGAAGGACGACAAGTCGTTCCTGCTGCTGCGGCTCGACCCGCGTGACCCGTGGCCGTGGTTTCGGCTGGTGCGCCGCCGCAGTGACGACGGCTGCCTCTACTTCGGTCCGTACGCCTCGGCCAAGTCGGTGCGGCGCACGCTGCGTCTGCTGCACAAGGTCGTGCCGCTGCGCGACTGTGCCGACGGGGTGTTCCAGAACCGAGCTCGGCCGTGCATCAAGCACCAGATCGGCCGCTGCCCCGCACCGTGCGTCGGCGCGATCGAGCCGGCCGATTACCAGGTGTTGCTCGACGATGCGGTGCGAATCCTGCGCGGGCAGTCCGGACCGCTGCTGCAGACCTTGCAGAAGCGGATGACCGCGGCCGCGTCACAGCTCGAGTTCGAGCGGGCGCAGGCGCTGAAGATCCAGATCGAGGCGTTGGCGCGGGTGAGCGAACGGCAGGGTGTGGTGCAGGCGGGGGGCGAGGATCTCGATGCGTTGGGGCTGCACCGGGTGGGTGACGAGGTGACCGCGGTGTTCCTGCTGTTCCGGGATGGCAAGCTGGAGAGCAGCCGGCGGTTCGCGTTCCGCTCCGAGCTTCCGGACGCCCTGTTGCTCGCGGAGCTGCTCGGTCGCTTCTACGAGGGCGACCACTACGTGCCTGGAGAGGTGCTGGTTGCGGAGGAGGTGGACGAGGCGCGGCTGGTCGCGGAGTGGCTGAGCGACAAGCGCGGTGGTCTGGTGCAGCTGACCGTGCCCAAGCGCGGTCCGAAGCTCGCGATGCTCGCGACGGCGGTGGAGAACGCGCGGTTGAACGACGCGCTCGAGGCGGATGTCGCGGCGCGGGGCCGGCGTGCCGCGGCGGAACTCGGCGCACTGCTCGGGGCGGCGGAGCCGCCGCGCACCATCCACTGCCTGGACGTCTCGACCATCCAGGGGCGCCACACCGTGGCATCGCGCGTCGCGTTCACCGACGGCGCCGCGGACAAGGCGTTCTACCGGCGCTTCAAGATCAGCGCAGGGAGTGCCGGCAACGATTTCGCGGCGATGGAGGAAGCGGTGCGGCGCAGCCTGACCCTGTGCCTGACGCGGGACGACGAGGAGCTGCCGGACCTCTTGCTGGTCGATGGCGGGGCGGGACAGGTCGGCGCGGCCGGCAAGGCGCTGGCCGAGCTCGGACTGGTCGACGACCTGGTGCTGGCCGGTCTGGCGAAGAGCCGCCGCCAGGGTCGCGGGGACGAGGCGTCACGCAGTGACGAACGGCTGTTCCTGCCGGGGCGCTCGGGCCCGATCGCGTTGCCGCGCGGCGGTCCGGTGACCCTGCTGGTCGCGGCGGTGCGTGACGAGGCGCACCGCTTCGCCATCACCTACCACCGCCAACTGCGCCGCAAGCTGACCAGCGCGCTCGACGAGATCGAGGGCGTCGGTCCGACGCGGCGCCGGCTGCTGTTGCGCCACTTCGGTTCGCTGAGCGCGGTGCGCAGCGCGACCCGCGACCAGCTGATGTCGGTACCGGGGTTGCCCGCAGCGGTCGGGGCGCGGGTGTTCGACGCGCTGCGCTGAGCTGCACGGGCCGCGGATCGTGCCGGCACGCGAAGGCCCTGGGTGCGGCCTCGGCCGCGATATGGCGCGCGTCGGGCGACTACTCGCCGCGTGGGTGGAACGCGCGGTGCACACCGCGCAATCGCGTGGTGTCGACGTGGGTGTAGATCTGGGTCGGGGCCAGCGACGCGTGGCCGAGCAGCTCCTGGACCACCCGGAGGTCGGCGCCACCCCGCACCAGGTGGGTGGCGAACGAGTGTCGCAGCGCGTGGGGGGAGCACGGCAGGTGCAAGCCGGTGCGGGTCGCCGCGAGGCGCAGCACCTGGTAGACGCGCACCCGGTCCATCGCGCGGCCGGTGCGCGACAGGAACAACTGCTCGGCGGGGCGGCGCCGGCGCGCGGCGAGCAGGGGGCGGACTTCCTGCAGGTAGCAGTCGAGCTGGGTCTGGGTGCGCGGTGCGATCGGCACCACGCGCTGCTTGTTGCCCTTGCCGCTCAGCCGCAAGCAGCGGAGGTCGGGGACGATGCTCTCGGGCCGCAGCTCGAGCAGTTCGGACACCCGGCACCCGGAGGCGTAGAGGACGTGCAGCATCGTGGTGTTGCGCCGGGACAGCGGGTCGTCGCCGGGGAAGCACGCCAGCAGCCGCTCGACCGAGTCCGAGTCGAGCACCGGCGGCAGGTGCTGTTCGAGCTTGGGGCCGAGCAACCCGTCGGCCGGGTCGGTCGCGAGGTAGCGCTCGGCGTGCAGGTAGCGGAAGAACCCGCGGATCGCCGCCAGGGCCCGCACCACCGAAGTGTCGGCGTGGTCGTTCCGCAGTCCCCTGAGGTGGGCGACCAGGGCCGGGCGGTCGGGCAGGGTGTCCGCGTCGCGGAGCAGTCGAGTGAGGTCCCGGCGGTAGGCAGCGACCGTGTTGGGGGACAACTGCAGCTCGGCGCCGAGGAACACCAGGAACTCGGCGAGCAGCGCCTGCGGGGACGGCGGATCGCGGGGGATTCGGGTGGGTTCCACGGCCGGGGAGAGCTTGGCGGGGAGGGCGCTGCCGCGCCAGACTCCGAGTCTTGACGGTCCGACGGGCCCTCAGTATGGTCCCCGCCCCTTTCCGACCAGGAGTGGCCGGCCGAGGACTCGAGTCGTGGGCCCACGGGTGCCGATCCGTGTTCCTGGTCGACCTGACCAGTCGGCAGTCCGCCTCTGTATCTTCCTGACTCCACCACCGTTATGCCGAAGCCCACGAAGCCGGAGTTGTCCAAGTACCGCGCCATGCTGGAGCAGCAACTCCGCACACTCACGGGAGATGTCGGAGCGATGCGGGAAGAAGCCCTGCGGGCCTCCGACCAGGACAACTCCGTCGACCACCTCGCGGACCAGGGCACCGACAACGCGGATCAGGCGTTCACCCTCGGCCTGATCGAGAACGAAGAGGAGACGATCGGGTTGATCCGCGAAGCGCTGGACCGCATCGACGACGAGGAAGCGGCGATCCCCTACGGCGCGTGCCTACAGTGCGCGGAAGAGGTCGACGGCAAGAACCGGAAGAAGACCGACATGTGGATTCCGAAGCCGCGCCTCGAGTACATCCCGTGGGCGCGCTACTGCATCCAGCATCAGCAAGAGGCCGAGAAGGACCGCGAGATCGCGTAGGGGTGGCCCGTGAGCGGTAACACCCCCGCAGCCCCCCGCGACGCAGGAGCGCCGCCGGAGCCCGGCACCCTGTTCGCCGGCAAGCGCCTGTTCTGGCTGGTCATGGTGCCTATGGTGCTGCTCGACCTGTGGTCGAAGGCCTGGGTATTCGGGTTGTTGGCCGAGAGCAACGGTGGCCACTTCAACCTCCGCAGCGAACACCGGGTGTTCCACACCCGGCTGGTCAGCTTCGACCTGGTCAACTACTTCAACCCCGGGACCATCTGGGGGATGTTCCAGGACTACAACCAACCGCTGCGCTACCTGCGCCTGGTGGCGATCGGCGTGATCCTGTGGTTCGTCTACCGCACCCCGCGCGCCGCGACGTTCACCAAGCTGGCGCTGGGCCTGATCATGGCCGGGGCGCTGGGCAACCTGTACGACAACTTCCTGCACCAGCTGGACCCGGCGGTGTACTCCTCCAAGCAGATCGCCGAGTTCTCGGGCGCGGTGCGCGACTTCCTGCACTTCCACCGCGTGCCGAACTGGGACTTCCCGGCGTTCAACGTCGCCGATTCCTGCATCACGGTGGGGGCTTCCACGCTGTTCTTGATCCTGCTCGGCCACCGCGACCCGCAGCCGGGGACCAAGGCCTGAAGCGTCCGCGCCCGGCGGTCCTCCGAGGCTCGGCCCGAACGCTTCGTCGCGTCGGGTCGCGAAGTCGTCCGCGCGGATGTGCGCGACCCCCCGACCGCGTCGGGGATTCCGCGCGTGCTGGCTTCCCCGGTCGAAAGAAAGCACGATAAGCTGCCGTTGCTTGCCCGTTTGGGCGTTTGCTGGACCGTGCTCCGAACCCAACTGGGACCCCTGACCCTCGCGAATCCGGTGATGAGCGCCTCCGGTACCTTCGGTGCCGGGCTCGAGGGGCGGGCGTTCGCCGATCTCTCCGGGCTGGGTGCGCTGGTGTCGAAGACCGTGACGGTGGTGCCCTGGCATGGCAATCCTCCGCAGCGGATCGTGGAGACCCCCGCGGGCATGCTGAACTCGATCGGTCTCGAGAACCGCGGCGCGGACTACTTCCTGCGTGAGACCCTGCCGGCGATGCGCGCGATCGGGCCGCCGGTGATCGTCAACATCGGCGGCGAATCGGTCGACGACTTCGTGGCCTTGGCAGAGCGCTTCTCCGCAGCCGGGGTGGATGCCTTGGAGGTCAACCTGTCGTGCCCGAACGTGCAGGGCGGCAGGCTGTTGTTCTCCACCGACCCGAAGATGACCGAGGTCGCGATGCGGCGGGTGAAGGAGGCTGCGACGGTGCCGGTGTTCGCCAAGTTGTCGCCGAACGTCACCGACATCACCGAGATCGCCCGCGCCGCCGAGGCGGGCGGTGCCGACGGGATCACCGCGATCAACACCCTGATCGGCATGGCGGTCGATTGGCGGCGCGGTCGCGCCGTGCTGGGCCGCACCATCGGTGGGCTGTCCGGACCGGCGATCCGCCCGGTCGCACTGCGCATGGTGCACCAGGTGCGGCAGGCGGTGCGGCTGCCGATTCTCGGGTGTGGCGGGATCGCCAGTGCGGAGGACGCGCTGCAGTTCTTGGCCGCGGGAGCGGACGCCGTCCAGGTGGGGACCGCGAGTTTCGTCGATCCGGCGCGCATGACGCGGATCGTGGACGACATGCGTCACTTGCTCGAGGACGCTGGAACGACGGTCCGCCAGCTCATCGGCGCGGTGTCTGCCACTGGGCGGACGCCGGGTCGGGAGGCGCCGCAGCCGTGAAGCTCGAGGACCTGACCCTGGACCTGCTGACCAAGGCGGTTGCGGTGTACTGGGGGAAGGCCTACTCGGCGGACTCGCGGGCGATGCCGAAGTTCGGCGAACGCAAGGTGGTGACCCCGCAGGACGTGCTCGGGCTGTTCCAGCGCGAAGTCGTCGAAGTGCAGCCGGGTCAGCAGAGCGTGCGGTACACGATGCGGCTCGGCAACCGCAACTACCCGTTCATGAAGCTCCTGCTGCAGGAGCATCTGATCGCCGGCGAGTACTTCTTCGCGGTCGACACGCACGACGAGATGGAGATCAAGCCGGACTTCCCCGACTACCAAGCGTGGATGCAGGTGCGGCGCTTCAACAATGGGTTGAAGCGGGACATCGAGGCGGCGTTCAGCAGTGCGGGACTCGACACTGCCGCCTGCGTGCGCGATGTCGCGGCGCGCCGCGCCACTTCGGAGGAGTGCGACCTGCAGTGCACCATCCTGCTGGTCGACGACGAGGAGGATCTGGCGCTCACGGTCGAGACGCTGCTGCGCGCCCGCGGCTACCGGGTGTTCAAGGTGCACGACGGCAAGGCTGCGGTGCAGGCCGCCCAGGACCTGCGGCCGGACCTGGTGCTACTCGACTACGAGCTGCCGGAGATGGATGGGCTGGAGGTGATCGACGCGCTGCAAGCCAACCCGACGACCGCCGAGATTCCGGTGCTGCTGACCACGGCCAGTCGCGTGACGGTCGAGGAGATTTCCCGGGCGGACGGGTTCCTGGCCAAGCCCTTCCATGAGAAACTCCTCTACGAAGTGGTCGAGCGCACCCTGGGCATACGCGGCGAGACGGAACGATGACGGGAAGCCCGACGACCGCGCCGCCGCTGTGCCGTGGCAGTGGTCCAGTGCAGCTGACGCTGTTCCTGGTGCTCTTGTTGGCCGGTGCCGACGGGCCGGCGGTCGCCGCCTTGCCCGGAATGGCGGCCGCGATCGTCGAGTCCCGGGTCGCGCCCCTGCCGCGCCACGCCACCGCCGCGGTGTCCCGGCCGGGTCCCCGCGTTGGCGTGCGTCCACACGGCGGACGATCGGCGACCGTGGATGCGGTGCGCCGGCGTCTGGTGGGGCGCGGTGAACTGCCGATGCCGCGCGCTCCGGACCGCTGCTGACTCGGCAATCCCGAGGAGCGTCGGGGGACCCGGTCTTGTAGGCTAGGGACTCCCTCGGTGCCCGTGGACGCCGCCACCGATTCGGGGCGTGCGGCGTCGGCGTTCGTGTCGCGGCTGCGCGATGCGCGCGCCGCGAACCAGAGTCAGAGGTTGTTCAGCGACAAGCGGGTGGCCGTGCGGCCGCCCGGGGATCGAATCCCAGGAAGCACATCATGGTGGATTTCGGTGCGTTCTCGGCCAAGTTCGGCCGCGGACTGCAGAAAGTGTTCGGCTCGGCCAACGAGCGTCTGCTCACGAGCTTCAAGCCGTTGGTGACCAAGGTCAACCAACTGGAGTCGTGGGCCCAGGGCCTCGACGAGGCGCAACTCAAGGCGCGGGTGGCGGAGTGGAAGGACAAGGTGCGCTCCGGGGCAGCCAAGCTCGACGACGCACAGCCGGAGATGTTCGCGATGACCCGTGAGGCATCGGTGCGGACCCTCGGTCTGCGGCACTTCGACGTGCAGCTGATCGGTGGGGCCAACCTGCACGCGGGCAACATCTCCGAGATGGTCACCGGCGAGGGCAAGACGTTGGTCGCCACCCTCGCCGCGGCACTCAACGCGCTCGAAGGACTGGGCGTGTACGTGGTCACGGTCAACGACTACCTGGCCAAGCGCGACCGCGATTGGATGGCGCCGATCTACCAGTACTTGGGTCTGACGGTGGGTGCGATCCAGTCCGACATGTCGCCCAACGAGCGGCACCCGCAGTACGCCTGTGACATCATCTACGGGACCAACAACGAATTCGGCTTCGACTACCTGCGCGACAACATGAAGTGGGACGCGGAGGATCAGGTGCAGAAGCGCTTGAACTTCGCGATCATCGACGAGGTCGACTCGATCCTGGTCGACGAAGCGCGGACCCCGCTGATCATCTCGGGTCCGCCGGAGGGCAAGGCCGACAAGTACCTCAAGGCAGACCGCATCGCCCGGCAGCTGCAAGAGGGTGAGCACTTCGAGGTGAAGCTCAAGGAGCAGCAGTGCCTGCTCACCGAGGCCGGTATCGAGAAGGCCGAGCGGTTGGTCGGGGTCGAGAGCTTCTACTCCGACCCGTCGTTGATGGACTGGCCGCACCACATCGAGCAGTCGCTGAAGGCGCACAACATCTACAAGCTCGACAAAGAGTACGTGTTGATGCAGAACCGCGAGACCGGCGAGGTCGAAGTGGTGATCGTCGACGAGTTCACCGGCCGCTACATGACCGGGCGGCGGTGGAGCGACGGCCTGCACCAAGCGGTCGAGGCCAAGGAGGGCTTGAAGCCGAAGGAAGAGTCGCAGGTGTTGGCCACCATCACCCTGCAGAACTACTTCCGCATGTTCAAGAAACTCGCGGGCATGACCGGCACCGCGATGACCGAGGCGGCCGAGTTCTCGAAGATCTACAACCTCGACGTCCTGGCGATCCCGACCAACCGGCCGATGTCGCGAATCGACCACCAGGACCAGATCTACCTCGACTTCGACGACAAGTACGCGGCGATCCTCGCCGAGGTGGTGGAGCAGCACGAGGCGGGGCGTCCGGTGCTGATCGGCACCACTTCGATCGAGAAGTCGGAGGTGATGTCCAAGAAGCTCACCGAGGCGGGCATGCCGCACGACGTGCTCAACGCGAAGCGGCACGCCTACGAGGCGCAGATCATCGCTCAGGCGGGTCGCAAGGGTGCGGTGACGGTGGCCACCAACATGGCCGGCCGCGGAACCGACATCGTCCTGGGCGGCAACGCCGAGGGATTGTGGCGCGCCGCGTTGCGCGAAAAGGGGCTCGATGCCGAGAGCGACGAGGCCAAGGCGTTGCGCGAGGAGATCGTCGCGACCTGCAAGTCCGAGCACGATGAAGTGCTGGCGGCCGGTGGGTTGTGCGTGATCGGTACCGAGCGACACGAGGCGCGACGCATCGACAATCAGCTGCGTGGTCGCTGTGGTCGCCAGGGCGACCCGGGATCGACCAAGTTCTTCCTGTGCTTCGACGACGACCTGATGCGGATCTTCGCCCGTGACTGGGTCAAGCCGCTGATGGAGAAGCTCGGGTTGAAGCACGGCGAGCGGATCGAGAGTGGCATGGTGAGTCGGCGCATCGCCGGCGCGCAGAAGAAGGTCGAGCAGCGCAACTTCGACATCCGCAAGAACCTCATCGAGTACGACGAGGTGATGGACGCCCAGCGCAAGTTCATCTACTCGGAGCGGCAGGACGTGCTGCACCGCCGTGGCTTGCGCGACAAGATCCTGGGGATGTTCGAGGAAGTGCTGATGCCGGTGGTGAACGTCCACGCCGGTGACCCCGACAAGCCGGTGGAGTACGGCGAGATCGCGCAATGGGTGACCCACAAGGTCGGCAACGAGGTCGACCTTACCGGGTTCGAAGCGGTGCCGCGCGACGCACTCGAGAGCTGGTTGGTGGAGCGCGTCGAGGCGTTGTACACCCGCCGCGCCGAGCACTACGGCGATGAGGATTGGTCGCGGCTGCAGCAATTCCTCCTCTTGCAGACCATCGACGAGAAGTGGAAGGACCACTTGTTCGCGATGGAGGTGCTGCGCTACGGCATCGGGCTGCGCGGCTACGCGCAGATGGACCCGAAGAACGAGTTCAAGAAGGAGGGCTACGAGAAGTTCGAGCTGCTCAAGGCGGCGATTGCCGACCAGGTTTCCGACCTGATCTACAAGGTCGAGCTGCAGGCGCCCGAGATCGAGCAACAGCAGCAGTACGTGGCGCCGCCGCCGATGCCCGACGATCCGGCGACCCAACAAGCGATGTTGGAAGCGTTGATCGCCGCCGGTCAGGCACCGCCCGAGGTGATGGAGGCGATCGCTGCTGGGGCGCGGGTCGAGCTCCGATCCTCCGAGGCCGCGGCTGCGGAACGGCGTGAGCAGGCGCGCGCCGAGCAGGCACAGCAGCAGGCACAGCAGCAGGCGCGCGCGTCCACCGCCGGCAACAAGCCCAAGCGCAACGACCCCTGCCCGTGCGGTTCGGGCATCAAGTACAAGAAGTGCTGCCACCCGGCGTTCGACTGAGCGCGAACACCCCGGTTGCCGACGCCCTGCCACCGCGGGCTGCGCCGCCGTCCAAGCTGGCGCTGTACGCCAGCCTGTTCGCCTACCAGGTGGTGTACGCGGCGGCATTCCTCGGCTTCCTGTTGTGGCGAATGCTGTTCGACGGCCGCTACCGGCGCGGATTCCTACAGCGGTTCGGACTGGTGCCGCGCAGTGCGAGCGGGGCCAAAGTCGTGTGGATCCACGGTGTGTCGGTCGGCGAGGTCAAGGCCGCCGGATCGTTGATTCGCAAGCTGCACGAGGAGCTGCCCGAGCTCGAGCTGTTGATCTCGGCGACCACCCCGACGGGGTACGCGTTGGCGCGCGACCTGCACCCCGAGCTGCGCGTGATCTACTACCCGTTCGACTTCGGGCCCTTCCCGAGCATCGCGTTGCGGCGGGTGGCGCCGTCGTGCGTGCTGCTGATGGAGCTCGAGGTGTGGCCGAACTTCCTACACTGTGCGGCCAACCGCGGCGTTCCGGTGGCGGTGATCAATGGTCGGATCTCGGAGCAGAGCTTCCGCGGCTACCGACTGGCCCGGGCGTTCATGCCGCAGTTCCACCTCATCCGGCTGTACTGCATGCAGGACGAGGTGTATCGGCAGCGATTGCTCGACCTCAGGGTCGACCCGGCGTGCGCGCTGGTGACCGGCAACATGAAGTACGACAACGTGCGCCGGTCAGTAGCCGATGGCGATCGCGAGCGACTCCGCGATTGGTTGAGCCCCGACGGTCGCCCGGTGCTGGTGTGTGGCTCGACGCACGGCGGGGAGGAGGGTTGGCTCGCCGCTGCCGCCACCGACGTGGCGCGCAACTTGGGGACGAAGATCCGCACCGTGTTGGCGCCGCGTCACCCCGAGCGCGCGCCCGGTGTGCGCGACGCGTTGCACAGCTCCGGGTACACCTGTGCGATGTGGAGCCAGCAGATGCGGCGGACCACTCCACTGCGCGACGACGAGCTGGTGATCGTCGACACCATCGGCCACCTGGAGCGGTTCTATTCGGCCTGCGATGTGGCGTTCATCGGCGGCAGCCTCGAGCCGCGCGGCGGGCAGAACATGATGGAGGCGGCGGCGCTCGGCAAGGCGGTGGTGTTTGGCCCGCACGTCAGCAACTTCCGCAAGGACGTCCAGCTGTTGCTCGAATCGGACGCCGCCTGCCAGATCGAAGGGTTGGCCGATCTGCGCGTCCGGCTGCGCGCTCTGTTTCAAGACGCCGACACGCGGCGGCAGCTCGGCGAGCGGGCCGCCGCTCTCATCGAGCGCAACCAAGGTAGTACGAACCGCACCTTCGAGGTGCTCAGGCCGCTGCTCGACTGATCGCGCCCCCCGCGGGTGACGCGGGCGTGCGACGGCCGCTAGCGGGAGAGCAGTAGAACCAGCAGCATCACCGCTCCGAGGATGGTCAGCAGGACCGTGGTGCGGTCGAGGTGACCTCCGAGAGCGATCGGCTCGGAGCGCTGTGCGCGTGCGGGATGTGGTGCGTCTTGCGGTGGACGGATATTCATGACTCCGGGTGGTGGCCGGGATTGCCCTCCTCATAGGACCGGAAAGGCGTTCGGTTGCATCCGAGTGGGCTGCGGGGGCCCGGCCCGTGCGGTTTTCGGGTGACTGGCTCGGCTCGGGCGGTATGGTCCTCAGCCGATCCACCGCGGCGTGCCGATAGGTAGGACGCGCCAACCAGAGAGACCCGAGCCGGAGATTCCATGTCCGCCGAACCCCGTCTGTTCACCAGTGAGTCCGTCAGCGAAGGACACCCCGACAAGGTCTGCGACCAGATCTCCGACGCGGTTCTCGACGCGATCCTGGCCGTCGATCCGGAGTCCCGAGTCGCGTGCGAGACGCTCACTTCCCGGGGTCTCGTGGTCATCGCGGGTGAGATCACGACGTCGGCTCACGTCGATTACTCTACGGTCGCCCGAAAAGTGATCGAAGAGATCGGCTACGACGATCCCACGATCGGCTTCGATCACGAGTCGTGCGCGGTTCTGACGTCGATCGGCCGCCAGTCGGTGGACATCGCGCTGGGAGTGGATGCGTCGACCTCCAAGAGCAAGGAGCAGGGTGCCGGCGACCAGGGGATGATGTTCGGCTACGCCTGCCGGGAGACCGAGCAGCTGATGCCGTTCCCGATCCACTACTCGCACCGGATCCTGGAGGCGCTCGCTGCGGCGCGGAAGTCGAAGCGGTTCGCGTTCCTGCGGCCCGACTCGAAGTCCCAGTTGACGGTCCGCTACGACGAGAACGACACCCCGCAGGAGATCGAGACGGTGGTGATCTCCCACCAGCACCACCCGGACGTCAGCGAATCCGACCTCGCGGCGGCGCTGCGCACGGTCGCCGAGGAGGTGCTGCCGGCCAAACTACTCACCCCGCGCACCCGCTGGTTCCTCAACCCGACCGGCCGTTTCGTCGAGGGTGGTCCGAAGGCCGACGCCGGGCTGACCGGCCGCAAGATCATCGTCGATACCTACGGTGGTATGGGGCGTCACGGCGGTGGCGCGTTCTCCGGCAAGGACCCGAGCAAGGTCGACCGGTCGGCGGCGTACGCCGCGCGCTGGGTGGCCAAGAACATCGTCGGTGCCGGGTTGGCCGACCGCTGCGAGGTGCAGATCGCCTATGCGATCGGCATCGCCCAGCCGGTCAGCGTGCGGTGCTTCACTTTCGGCACCGGCAAGCTGGTCGAAGAGCAGCTGACCGCGGTGGTCCGCGAGGTGTTCGACCTGCGCCCGGGCAAGATCGTCGAACAGCTGCGGTTGAAGCGGCCGATCTTCCGGCAGAGCGCCGCCTACGGGCACTTTGGTCGCGAGCTGGACGAGTTCGGCTGGGAGTCGCTGAGCAAGGTCGACGACCTGAAGGCGGCCGCTCAGGCGCTGGCCTGAGGTCGGTTCGCGGCGCCCCCCCGGGGGGTGTCGCCCGGCGGAGCGGCCGCCTCGCTCCGTGACCCGCGGGTCCCGTCGGGGGTGCCCGCGGTGCGGGAATTGCGGCCCGGCTGCCCGTTCTGGAGCGAAACCTCGGTGCGACCTGCCAGGGACGCGTTCCCGAGCAGCCGATAGGGACTATCAGCCGGGTCCCGGAACCCCACCCCACATACAATGCCAGCACCCGCCACGGAAGCACCCAGCATGGAAGAGAACCTGGAACTCTACTTCTGCGAGATCTGCAACGAGTCGGTCCCTTTGCAGGACCTGAGCGCCGGCCGTGCCAAGGAGATCAAGGGCAAGACCATCGGTGCGTGTTGTCTCCCAGTGGCGACACCGCAGCAGGCGAAGTCCGGCAACGCGGTGGGCCTGACGACGCTCGGCGCGCTGCTCCTCGCGGGTTTGGCGGCGGCGACCATGTTCCTCGAGTCCCGGCTGGGGGACGAGATCGACGGACTGCGGCGTGAACTCGGCGCGGTGCGCACCAGCGTCAGCTCCCAGGGCGACCTCTGGTCGGACCTGGAGAAGCGCGTCGACAAGACCCTGCAGAGCGGGGCGCTCGCGCCGCTCGAGCAGCGCATGCAGGCGCTGGGCCAGGCGGTCGACAAGGCTCAGGAGTCGCTCGCCGGCAAGATCCGCGGCTCCGAGCTGCGATTCGCCGGCCTGGACGAGGTCCAGAAGCGACTGATCGAGGGGCAGGGCGAGATTCGCCGGGAGATCAAGGGAGTGGAGACGGAGGTCGTGCGCACCCGTGCCGATCTGGCCTCGCTGGCTGCTGCCCCGCGCGCCCGCCCGGCGGAGCCGAGCGAATCGGAGAAGCCGGTCCCGTCTTCGGTTCCCGCTGCTGCCGATGCCGGGCTCCCCGCCGCGCTGGCACACCACGTCACCCGGCTGAAGGATGCCGACGCCGGCAATCGCTTCGAGGCGGTCGACCAGTTGGTGCAGTCCAAGAACCCGAAGGCACTCGAGCACCTGCTGCCGATGCTGAAGGACCCGGACCCGTTCGTGCGCCGACTCACCGCCGAGGGCCTGTCCGGTTTCCGCGACAGGACCACGGTGGATGCGCTGCTGATCGCGCTCGCGGACCCGGAGGGCATCGTGCGACACACCGCGCACGGCTCGTTGAAGAAGCTCACCGGTCAGACGATCGCGTTCGATCCCGACGCCAGCGCCAGTGCCCGTTCCACCGCCCAGCGGCGCTGGAAGGACTGGTGGGCGAAGGCGCGCGACAAGTTCTGATCGGCGCGGCTCCCCGCGGCAGGTCCGGCGTGCAGGGGCTCGTCCTGGCAGGGTCCTGCGTCGATGTCGCGGATCCGTAGGAATCGGGTAGCCTCGTCTCGCGCCACCGGTTAGACCGCCGGGACCGCTTGATCGGCCGGCGACCGGGCGGTCCCGGGCAGGGAGCATGAGGACCAACCGAACCAAGATCGTCGCGACCATCGGTCCGGCAAGCGAGAGCCGCGACAACCTCGTCGCGCTGGTCGAAGCGGGTGTGGACGTGTTCCGCATCAACGCGGCCCACTGTTCGCCGAAGAAGATCCAGACCCTGGTGCGCCGGGTGCGTGGAATCGACCGCGAGCTGCACGTCGGAATCGGCGTCCTGGTCGATCTGCAGGGCCCGAAAATCCGCGTCGGGTCGTTTCGCGATGCCGAGCCGATCTGGTTGCACGCCGGGCGCCAGCTGATCATCAGCACCGAAGCGGGAGTGGTCGGGTGCAAGGCGCCGAGCGGTGAGATCACGCGGATCGGTACGCGCTACACCGGGCTGGCGAACGACGTGAAGCCGGGTGAGCGGGTGTTGCTCGACGACGGCAACATCGAGCTGCGCGTGGTGTCGGTCGACGGCACCGAGATCCTCACCGAGGTGGTCTACGGCGGTCTGCTGAAGCAGCACAAGGGCATCAACCTGCCCGGCTCGAAGGTCTCGACCGAGTCGTTGACCGAGGAGGACCTCGAAGACCTCCAGGCTGCACTGGCGGCCGGGGCCGACTTCGTCGCGCTGTCGTTCGTGCGCAGTGCGACCGACGTCGAGCGGCTGCGGCGCCACATCGAAGCGGCGGACTCCGACGCGGCGATCATCGCCAAGATCGAGCGACCGGAGGCGGTCGCCAACCTCGAAGCCGTGCTGGCGGCATCCGACGCGCTGATGATCGCGCGCGGCGATCTCGGGGTCGAGATGGGGCCGGAGTTCGTGCCCGCGCTGCAGAAGCGGATGATCCGGATGGCAGTCGAGCAGCGAAAGCCTGTGATCACGGCGACCCAGATGCTCGAGTCGATGATCACCAACCCACGGCCCACCCGCGCTGAGGCCTCCGACGTGGCGAACGCGATCTACGACGGTACTTCGGCGGTCATGCTGTCGGCCGAGACCGCGTCGGGCAAGCACCCGCTGCGCGCGGTGCAGATCATGGATCGCATCATCCGCGAGACCGAGCGCGACATGCTGGAGAGTGCCGCGGTGTTGCGGATGCGGCGGGATCCACGCCGTGGGCTGTCGGTCACCCACGCCACGGTGCGCGCCTCCGTGGCGGCGGCGTTCGAGGTCGGATGCGAGGTGATCGCGGTGTTCTCGGAGAGCGGTGCCACGGCGCGGGCGATCGCCGCCGAGCGACCGCGCACCCGGGTCGTTGCGTTCACCCCATTCCAACGCACGGTACAGCGGCTGGCGCTGGTCTGGGGGGTGCGGGCGCTGCGCGTCTCCCGGACGCGAACCAGCCACGAGATGACGCTCGAGGGCGAGCGGATGCTGCGCGAGCGGGGTCTGGCCGGGGAGGGGGATCGGGTGGTGCTGGTGGTGGGATCGAGCCGCCAGGAGGGGATGACCAACATCATGCACATCCGCACCCTCGGACCCGACCGACCGCCGGTCGACGGGCGAAGGGGTCGAGCGAAAACGGGTGGGCGGAAGGCTTGATTCCACCCCTCGGGGGGCTACCATCCTCGCCCCTTGACCGCCCCGGGAACGACCCCGGGAGCTTCCCCAGCATGACCCAGACGACGTTCGCGACCACTCGAGACCGCGCCCAGGCGATGGCTACCTGGCACGTTGTCGACGCTTCCAAATACGTGCTCGGCAAGCTCGGCGTGGCGATCGCCGAGATCCTGATGGGCAAGACCAAGCCCATCTACACGCCGCACATGCAGTGCGGTGACGGCGTGATCGTCATCAACGCCCAGCGCGTCCGGGTGACCGGCCAGAAGCGCGACAAGCGCACCTACCTGTTCTACTCGGGTTTCCCGGGCGGCCTCAAGGAGGCGTCGTTGCAGCAGATGCTCGACAACAAGCCGGATGAGCTGATCAAGCTGGTGGTGCGGCGCATGCTGCCGAAGAACCGCCTGGCCAAGCACATGCTCAAGCGGCTGAAGGTGTACCCGGGTGCCGACCACCCGCACCGCGCGCAGCAGCCGGCGAACCTGGACCTGCCGATCTGAACCCGAATCCACTGACCTGACAGAAGGCTCCCTTGGCGATCACCAATCCTTACGTTTGGGGCACCGGCCGGCGCAAGACGGCGGTGGCCCGGGTCCGCATCAAGAGCGGTGGCTCGGGCGCGTTCGTGGTCAACGGGAAGAAGTTCGAGGACTTCTTCACCACCGACGAATCACGCCGTGCGGCCATGGCGCCGCTGGTCGCGACCGAGATGACGGCGAGCTACGACGTGTGGGCCAACGTGTCCGGCGGCGGCATCACCGGACAGTCGGACGCGGTCAAGCTCGGCTTGGCCCGCGCCCTCAAGCTCGACCACCCGGAGTTCGAGCACGAGCTGCGGGAGAACCACCTGCTGACGCGCGATGCGCGCAAGGTCGAGCGGAAGAAGTACGGCCTGCGCAAGGCCCGCCGCGCGACGCAGTTCTCGAAGCGCTGATGTTCGGGCGCTGACCTTCGGAGCCCCCCGGGTGCCGACATCGCGGCCCGTGGCCGCAGTGGTGTTCGGCGGTGCGGTCGCTCGGCGGTAAGCTGTGCGCGGTGCACCTCCGGCGGCTCGGGGCTGCCCGTGCCGACAACGACTCATGGCTGGCCACTCACACAGCGCGAACGTCAAGCACCGGAAGGACCGGGTCAACGCTCTCAAGGCGAAGATCTTCACCAAGATCGCCCGGATGATCATCGTCGCGGCGAAGCTCGGCGGTGGGGATCCGGATGCGAACCCGCGGTTGCGGCTCGCCCTGGAGAAGGCGCGCGCCGCGTCCATGCCCAAGGACAACGTCCAGCGGGCGATCAAGAAGGGGGCCGGCGGCACCGAAGGCGCCAACTACGAGGAGCTGCTCTACGAGGGCTACGGCGCCGGCGGGGTGGCGTTGATGATCGACATCCTGACCGACAACCGGAACCGCACCGCCCCGGAGATCCGCAAGGTGTTCGAGAAGGCCGGTGGCAACCTCGCCAGCAGTGGTGCGGTGGCCTACATGTTCCAGCGCAAGTCGGTGTTCCACGTCGAACCGGACGAGGAGTTGGACGAGGACGAGCTGACCGAATCGGTGCTCGAGTCCGGCGCGGAGGACCTGGTCGACGACAACGGGTCGTTCCGAATCTACGGCGATCCCGGCGAGTTCGGCACCATTCGCGAGGCGCTCGAGAAGCTCGGCGTGAAGCTGTCCGGCGCCGAGGTCGGATACGCTCCGGACACCGTCGTCGAGGTCGCGGACGTCGATGTCGCGCGCCGCGTGCAGCGGTTGATCGAAGCGCTCGAAGAGCACGACGACGTGCAGGGCGTGTTCTCCAACCATCGATTCAGCTCGGAAGTCGCCGAACGGCTGGCTACCGACTCGTGACCACGCGTCGCATCTTCTTCGTCGGCGATCGCGCCGAAGTCCGCACGCAGCTGGAATCGGTGCTCGGCGTTTCGTGCACCCCGGGGTTGCCGGACCACGCAACTCGGCACGACTACGTGTTCCTGCAGGTGGCGGGATTTCCCCCGGAGCTGCCGGGCGGGAACGCATTCACCGCGTGCCGGCACCTCAAGGTGCAGGGCACGCCACAGGTGTTCCTGTTGGTGGAGGAAGGCGACGCGATCACTCCGGAGATCGCCCGCTTCTGCCTCGCGGACGGCGCTCTGGAGGTCGGGGCAACCGGGCTGGTGGCCTCGTACGAGTCCGTGCGCGAGCGCTTGCTGCCGCGCCGCCGCGCGGCGCCGGTCGACGCGTTGCTCGCGAAGCTGGAGACCGAGATCGGTTCGGACGATGGCCGCCGCGCGTCCGCTCTGCAGCGCATGTTGGAGCGCGCGTCGGAGCCGAACTTGCTCGATCGACTGGTCGATCCCGAGACGGGCCTGTTCGACGGACCCTACACCAGCTTCAAGCTCGACGAGGAGTTCAAGCGGGCGATGCGGTTCCATCAGCCGCTTTCCGTGGTCCTGCTCGACGTCGGGGTCGACCTCACCGAGCACTTCGCCGGGGACAGCACCGGAGCGGCACGCCAGCGGTTCCTCGCCGAGGTCGCTTCGGTGTTCCTGAACGAGTGCCGCGATATCGACGTGATCGGGCGGTTCACCGAGGAGACCTTCTTGATCCTGATGCCCGGCACCGGCCAGAGCGGCGCCGCGGTGGTGGTCCGCCGCATGCTGGCCGGGCTCGAGTCGCGGGGGGTGTTCGCCGAGGTCCCGGGGCGGCCGGCGGCGGGCGTCGCGACCATGCCAGCGCCGGGAATCCACGACCGCAGGGCGTTTCTGGCCCGGGCCGAGGCCTGCCTGCGGGTGGCGCGGGACGAGGTCGGGTGCGGCGGATTCTGCGCCGATTCCGAATAGTCTCTAGCTGGTGGCGCAACCCGCCCCCGATGCGCCCGGCGTGTCGCCGGGTCGCCGGACCAGTCCGCCAGCATGTTCGACCGATACCTGAGCTATGCCCGTGCCCGACGCGCCCTCAAGCAGGGTGCGTTCGGCGATGTGCTGCGGCTGGTCGACCAGCCGATGATCCGCGGCGAGCGGCGCGCCGAAGACCTGCGCCGCGCGGCGTTGGCGGGTCTGCTGACGCGGGCACGCCGGCGGCGCGACGACGGCAACCTCACTGCGGGGTTGGAGGACGTGGATCTCGTGCTCGCACGTGCCCCGGAGTTCGACGGTGCAGCGACCTTGCGCGGCGAGATCGAGTCGGGCCTGGCTGACGCGCGGACCCGTTCGCAAGCCGCGGAGGGACTGCGCCGTGAGGCACTTCAGTTGGCGGATCGCGGCGACCTGCACGCCGCCGAGGCGCGGCTGGAGGAGGCGGCGAGCGCCGCGCCGGACAACCCGGACCACGCGGCTGTGGAGCGGCGCATCCGAGCCCGCCGGAACGCTTTGGGGCAGGATGTCGAGCAGCTCCGCAGCGCGCTCGCCGGTGACGATCCGAACGCTCTGCGTCCTGCGCTCGCCCGGCTCGCCGGGGCAGCGGACCAGCCGGATGTCGCGGAACTGCTCGCCGTCGCCTCGGAGCGACTCGCCAGCGCGTTCGCGAGCCGCTTGGGGAGTGCGCACGACTCGGAAGCCGTGGGCTCGGTACTCGACGAATTGGCCGAGGCTCGCTCGGTCTGCCCGGGACTGCAGCAACACCGTGGGATCGCCGCGGCGCTGGATGCGGTGGCCGAACGCTGCGCCGCGCGGCTGCGCGCGCTGGGGGCCTCGGGCGACCTGCAGGGTCTGGAGGTCGAGGCGCGCGGCGTGCACCGGGTGTTGCGCGAACGCCGCCCCCTGCGCGCGCTTTGCGAAGGCGCCCAGCTGCTCGCCGGTGCGCAGGAGCAGCGCAGCGGAGGGGATCTGGGGCGGGCGCGCGAGGCCATGCAGCGCGCGGCCGAGTTGCTGCAGCTCGCCGCGGTGGAGCGGCAGCGTGCCGAACTGGCCGAGCACGAGGCGCGCGCCGAAGCGGCGCTCGCGCGTTCTCGCACCCTCGCCGCCGAGGGCAAGCTGCCGGAGGCCCGCGATCAGCTCGAGCCGGTGCTCGCAGCCTGGCCGATGCACGAACCGCTGCGCCGCCAAGTGCAGATCCTCGATCAGCAGGCGGAGGAACGCCAGCGCCGCCTGCAGCATGCTCGGGCGTTGGTCGAACAGGCGCGATTGGCCGAGGCCTCGGCGGTCCTGCTCGGGCTCGCAGCCGACGGCGACGAGGGGCGTCAAGCGCGGCTGTTGCTGGCCGATGTCGGGCGGCGGATGGACCTCGCGGCCGACGGATTGGCGCAAGTGCGCCGAGCGGTGCACGGGCAGGCGACCGCCAACCAGGAGGGCTTGCGGCACTGCGTGGCGCGGCTGCAGCAGATCTCGTCGATCCAGTCGGACCTCGGGGCGGTCGAGGAGTTGCGTGGCGCGCTGCAGGCAGAGATCGACGGGTTGGAGCGCATCGCCGCGCTCGGCCGTGCGGTCGACGGCGATGATCCCGTCGCCGCGGCCGAGGGACTCGGGGCGTTCCTCGAACTTCGTCGCGCCCTGTTGCGCCCCGACCGGTTGGACGCGCGGTTTCTCGACGTGGCAGATCGCATGGTCCACGGGGCGCAGGCGCGTCGCCACACGGCGCGATTGAGTGCTGCTGCGCGGTGGTTGGATGTCGTCGCCGCAGCGGGCGAGAGCTACCCGGAACTCGGCGAGCGCGTCGCCGCGATGCGGCAGGAGATCGCCGTGGCGCAGCGCGATGCATTGACCCTGCTCGAGCCGGTGGAAGGGCACGAGTCCAGCGACTTCGCGCACACTGCGGACGCCGTGGACGCGACCCGGGCCGTCTGGGTCGACTGCCCGCGTCTGGCCGCGGTGGAAGCGCGACTGTTGGCGCTCGAACGCCACGCCAGCGCCGCGGCCAAGGTCGAGCAGCTGACCAGCGAAGGCGATCTCGACGGCGCCCATCGGCACCTGCACGGCATGCCGCCGACTCCGAGCTTGTTGCGCACCCGGATCTTCGACATCAAGCAAGGGTTGGCCAAGGCGCAGGGGTTGGAGCAGGGGTTCCTGCTGCGGGTCGACGAGGGCGGCGAGTACCTGGTGCTGCGCGACGACTCGCTCACGCTCGGCAACATCCGCGACGGCAAGGCCGACGTGCGGCTACTCGCCAACATCTCCGGGGTGCATGCGCGGCTGCAGCGCAGCATGTCGTTCCACGGTGGCTTGGAGGATCGCGTGGTGGCCGAGCGAGGTGCGGTGCACGTCAACGGTGAACCGGTGGAGAACGCGGTGCTGCGATCCGGTGACCGGATCCGGTTGGGCAGCGCGGTGGACCTGCTGTACCGCATGCCGAGCAAGCGCTCGCTGACCGCGTGGTTGCGCCTCGGGAGCGGGTTCCAGGTGGCGGGCACCGACAAGCTGCTGTTGATGAAGGACCGGGGCCGGGACGGAAGAATCCTCATCGGTCGCGCCGACGACGCGCACGTCCGCGTGCCGCATGACGCGGAGGAAGTCGAGGTGTTCAGCGCCAACGACGGTCAGGTGCGGGTCCGCTGCGCGCGCGGCGGCGAGATCGACGGTCGCCCGTTCCGCGGCGAACACCCGGTGCCCGCAGGTGCGGTGGTCCGTTGTGGTGCGGTGAGTTTCGTGCTGCAGCCCTGGACCCGGGGAGCGTAGTCCGCGCCGAGCGAACGGCCCGCCGACGGACTCGCAGCCTTGCTTGCGAACCGCGTGCTTCGCGCGGAGAGGGGACGACCTCCGTGGTGACGGGTCGCGGCTACCAGGGCTGGCACCTTCGCCTTCTCGTGACGCCCCTCCGGCTTCCGCGGCGGGCTTTCGCCGACGTTCGTTGCATGAGTCGTCGAGTCATGCGGTTCGCTCGCGGGGCTCTGCGTCGACAGGGTTGTCGATGGGCGAGCCAAAGGCGCTGCCATGCGGTGCGGGGGCCGCAGGGCCCAGGGCCGACGACATGCGTGAAGAACTTCGGCAAGACCTCGCGCGCGTCGGCGCGTGGCGACCATTCACTCCCGTATGGGGTGGTGCGCGGGTTGACCGTTGACCGTCCGCTCGATCCAAGGGTGCTCGTCCGCCCCGTGCCACCTTCGTTTGCGCACCACCGTCTCCGCCCGCCGGACGGGTTCCGACGAATCCGGAATATCCGGATGGCCCGGTCGGAAGGCGAGGCTCCCACGCTCAAGGAGGATCGATGCTGCTGACGCTATCCCTGGGTCTGCTGCTGCAGGGCCCGTTGCCCGACGACCCGCCGGTACCACCGGCCGGCAAGGCTTGGGTGGAAAGCGGCTACGAGCCTGGGCGGCCGGACGCGCAGACGATCGCCGGTCCGATCGAACTCACCCGGCAGGCGGCCTGGACCGCGGCCCGACGCCGACTCGACGAGGTCAGGACGCGCGAGCTCGAGACGCTGGCGTCGCGCACGATCGAGGCGTCTGCGGCCAAGTGGCTGCCCGATCCGCTGTGCCGCCCGGCGGTCGAACGCTGGGCCAGATCGCAGCTTCGGCGGCAGAAGCCGCGCGTGCTCGACCACGAGTTGAAGGTGCGCAGCCACGAATTCGGGCACAGCTACCAGGCGTTCCTGCTGGTGGACCTCCACGACCGCGGTGGCGAGCGGACCGTGCGCAGCCTGCGCCGCGAACTCGACCACCTGATCCGCCGTGTGGTGGTCAAGTCCGGGGGCGCACTCGGTTGGTTCGGCGTGGTCGCCTTGCTGATCGCGTGGCTCGATCGACTGACCCGTGGCTACATGACGCGGCGGCTGTACGGGATCGGCGCGGTGGTAGGGGTCGGCGTTCCCGTGCTGCTCCTCCTGCTGTGAACCGACCGCTACCATGCAACTCGCGATGACTTCCCTCGCCGGACAAACGCCGCACCAGCCGATCGACTGGGAGTCGTTCTACACCAACTACCGAAAGCCCGGCTACGTGCCGGGATTCGAGATCATCAACAAGTTGGGCGGGGGCGTGTTCGGGTTGGTCTACAAGGCCCGCAAGGAGTCGATCGGCAAGGACTACGCGATCAAGTTCCTCAAGGTCGACGACGAGGTGGTGCGCGACGCGGTGATGCGCGAGCTGGACACCGTGCGCTACTTCGCGCAGATCGACCACCCCAACTTGGTGTCGATCGAGGACAAGGGCGAAGTCGACGGGATCCCGTTCATCGTGATGAGCTACGCCGGCGAGGCGACGCTGCGCAAGCGGCTCGAGGAAGGTCGGATGCAGCGCGAGGACGCGCTGCGGATCTTCATCCAGGCGGCGCGCGGCATCCAGGCGATCCACGAGCACTCGCTGGTGCACTTCGACCTCAAGCCGGCGAACATCTTCTTGCGCGGCGACATCGCGCGGGTCGGCGACTACGGGCTGTCGAAGCTGGTCACCGAGTCGCGCAACTCGCTGTCGTTCGGGCGTGGTACGCCGTACTACATGGCTCCCGAGATGCTGCAACGCGTCGGCGACGCGCGCAGCGACGTCTACTCGCTCGGGGTGATCCTGTTCGAGTGCTTGACCGGCGACGTGCCGTTCCGCGGCGACACCGAGTGGCAGGTGCTGCACAAGCACGAGCACGAGCAGCCGAGCTTCCCCAGCGATCTGCACCCGCGTGAACGCGCGGTGATCGCCCGCTGCCTGGCCAAGAACCCGGACGCGCGCTACCAGTCGGTCGCCGAGCTGCTGGCCGATCTCAACGCCCCGGTGTCGCTCGGCGACAGCATCGTGTTCGAGTCGCGTCCCGGGCCGGGGCCCGCACCGGTCGACGAGGGGCCGCCGCCGCTGCCCCCCGAGGCGGCCCGGACCCGGCCTCTGCAGGCGCGCCCGGCGCCGGCTCCCTTGGGGGTGCTGGGCGGAGTCGTGCGCGGGGTGCTGAAGGTGTTCGAGCTGCTGATCCTGGTGGTGATCGGCCCGATCCGACTGATCAGCGTCGCGCTCGGCCAGGGGTTGGTGTTCCTGCTGCGCCTGCCGTTCCAGATCCTCGGCGTGCTGCTGCGGGTGCTCGGCTACCTGCTGATCATCGGCCTGCTGGTCGGGTTGGCGGTCGTATTCCTGACGGCGTTCTGGGCATGATGGCGAGCCCATGAGCGCGGGCGCCCACGACATCCAACAGCTGCAGGCGAAGTCGGAGCAGGCCTGGTCCGATCTCCAGGCCGACTACTTCCGCCGCATCTACTTCTTCGTCAAGCGCTACGTGGCCGACCACCAGACCGCGGAGGACATCACGCAGGACGTGTTCCTCGGCGCGGTGCGCGGGATCGACGGCTTCGACCCGAGCTACACCCTCGACCAGTTCCTGTTCGGTATCGCCAAGAACCGGGTGATCGACCACTACCGCAAGCACAAGGTGCAGTTGATCTCGCCGCAGCGCGACGACCAACGCGATGCCAGCATGGTGTGGATCGACAACTTGGCCAGCTCGTCCGCTGCCGCGCCGGAGACCGCGGTGAGCCGGGAGAGCACGGATCGTCGCCGGCGGGTGCTGGGCAAGATCCTGCGCGAGTTGGTCGGCGAGCTGTGGGCTGCCGGCGAGTTCCAGAAGCTCCAGGTGCTGGAGTACCTGTTCGTGCTCGGCGGCCGCAACAAGGACGCGGCGCGTCGCTTCGGGATCGCCGACGAGAAGGCGGTCGCTGGGATCAAGTTCCGCGCGATCGACAAGCTGCGCGGGCTAGCGCGGCAGAACGACCCGAACCACAGTCTGTTCGGTGGGCTCTGGGAGCCGGGGGCGCGGTAGCCATGGCGCATCGCGACGAGCCGACCGAGGACGACCTGGCGTTCACCGTTGCCACGGTGTGGCGGGAGGAGCGCGTGTCGTGTCCACACCCGAACATCCTGCAGGCGTTCGACGCGGGGGCGCTGACCGGCGGGGCCGAGGAGTTCGTGCGGTTCCACCTGGAGGAAAGCGGGTGTCCGTACTGCAGCGCGGTGCTGGAAGACCTGCGCTCGCAACAGCGGGATGCCGACCGTGCGCACCTGTCCGGGCTCGAGGACCGGCTGCTGCGCTCTACGATCTCGGAGCTGCGCCGGGCGTCCGGGGCTTGAGTCCCGACAGTCCAGACGGCGGGCGGCCCGAGGCATGGGTATCGGGAGTATTCCCGATGGGGAGGTGGGCTGGCGGAAGTGTCCGCTCGAGTCTACGGTGATGGGTGCTGGAGCGATCGGACCGAACGGAGGTGTGCACGATCCGGTGCCGTTCCGCACCATGACCGCAGCGATCGCCAGTATCCCGGCGCTGCCGAAGAACACCTCGTGGACCGACCCGGTGTCCAACACGACCTACAACGTCACGTGGTCGCACGCGATCGTACACCTGATGCCCGGCGTGTACGCCGCAGGACAGCCGTTCGATGGGGCCAACCAGTATCCCGGGCCGGAGATCTACGACTGGTCGAATGGCCTGCGACACAACCGCGAAGTCTTCCCGATCCGTGTGCCGCGGTGGGTGAGCATCCAGGGCACCAGCGCGCTCAACACCTGGATCGAGTTGTACGACGCCGGTGCGACGACTGGCTCCAATCGACCGGGTCCGGCGTTCGAGTTTGGCGTCACCACGACTTCGGCCGACCAGCAGTCGGTGTTGTGTGACGGAGATGGGACCTTCCTCGACAGCATCACGGTGCACGGAGCGATTCGGGATCCCGGGGGCAACTATCCGGCTCCCAAGGAGAATGCCGCGATCTACATCGGGCCGTCTGTTCGTTCGAAGCCATGCATCAGCAACTGCGTGTTCTTCGCCAACATGGTCGGGATCAGCGTCGCGGCGGCGCCGGAGGACACGCAGGGTCACGACGGCACCCGCATCATCAACAACACGTTCGTTGCCAACGGCGTCGGCGTGTGGAACGGGCAAGCGGGGGTCGGCTACACCCCGTCAACCCCCGCCTACGGGATCTCCAAGCTGGTTGTGGTGAACAACGTGTTCCAGCCTTACTGGAACGGCATGGGCTACGCTCCAGGCGTGTCCGGAGGTTGTCCCTTCGGCAATCAGAACACGCCGCCCCTCAACCAACCGCTGTGGCAACTCTGGGAACCAACCAGTTTCCCGTTCGCTCGCATGGGGTTCCAGGGGATCCACTACGACGACCTGAACACACTGACGACGTCGAACACGTACCGCGACTTCAACGCCTACGAGTCCACTGCCGGGGACCCTCCGACACTGCCGCCCGGCAATGTGAACCTACCGACGACTTTTTTGCCCCCGGCCTGGGGGGTGACCCTTGTCCGGTCGACGACGCCACCCGCGTCGGCGCTAGCCCCCGCGGTGAACCTGTCTCGATACACCGGCTACTCCCTGACGGCAGGCGCGGGGGTCTCACCTGGTATCCTGTTCGTGCGCGACCTGTTCTGCAACGCTGTGTCGTATCTCACCTCGGGAAGCGGGACCACGCTGCCCGCGGGATTCCTGGGGCCAACAGGCAATCCAAACTTCGACGGCTCTCCACACGATTTCCGCCTCGCACCGGTCGTGACGGATTCGGGAACCTGGAACTCGCCCACCCCGGGGATTCGTGTGCCGGACCTGCAAAGTCCGACCTCGGCCCTCAACCCGCTGGTGGACGCCGGCTACTGGGGGACCTCGATCACCCAGCGCAATGGGCTCACCGTCGAGCCGCCTGGACAGCTCCTGCCGTCGACCGATCCGGACTATCCGAACTTCCCGTACAACACTTGGATCTGGGACATGGAGGGGCACGGGAATCCGCGCCTGCACGACCACCCGCTCTACCCGAACACCGGGTTCGGTGGGGTGTCGATCGATATCGGTGCCGACGAGATGGGCGAGCTGATCGTCGCGGGATACCGCTTTGGAACCACGTCGTTCCTCCACGCGACCAGCAACGTGGTCCTGCCGAGCAACCCCAATGCGCTGAGCCCATTGCCGATGGACAACCGGTACCTGTGGTACATCGGCCCGCCGACCCAGAACACCTCGTTCGTCGTCCAGAGCCAAGCCACGCCGCAGCTGCGGATGGTCGATTGGCCGTCGCGCCAGGGCAGCTGCAGCACCACGCCGGTCACGCTGGGTTGGCTGCACTATCCGCTCAACTACGTGACGGCGTCGCCGATGCCGCCTTCGGTGCCGTGGTTCTCCCCGCCGTCCGTGACCGGGATCGGGATGGCGAACTGCGCGCCGAATGGCGGGTTGTTCTTCGAGCCGTGGCGCTTCACCAGCCGCACGACCCCGGTCACCTGTGCCGGCTTCTACGTGCCGACGTTCGCCGACGTCACCCCGCATCTGCTGCCGGACGTGCACCCGTGGTGGCACGTGGCGCTCGGAAACAGCCCGGTGAATCCGATCTGGTGGAGTTGCAGCTCGCTCTACAACAGCTTGCTGTACGTGAACCCGTGGACCAACCGCGTGAATCCGCCGGGGAGCGCGGCGATGGGTGGGTCAGTAACCGTGACGGGGCCGCCGTCGAGCACGCTGTCGCATCGGTGGCTGGACTACGGGGCGTACGTTGGGCCAGCGGTGACGGAGGCGAACTTCCAGAAAATCAGCGCTCTACTGGGAGTGAAGCCTGTGACCGCCGTAGACGGGTTCTCGAACTGATGCCTAGGGGGGCTCAGTCAGATTCCCCTCTATCGAACGCAGCTCCAGCACACGGAGGATGACCGGACTTCGGGGGCTGAACTCCTCGGCGTGCGCGTCTCGGTCGAACAGGGCTTCGATAGCAGCATGAGTCCAGCGAATACGCGGAGAGGCGGTACGTGGTCTGGAACAGCAGTTTCGTCCAATTTGCAGTCGTTTCATGTGTTCGTAGAAAAGTAGCGAATCCGATGCGAGGAGTAGGGTGCCACGTGATCTTGGCCCTGTTCGCCGGCACGTTGCCAGCGCAGGACCGACTACTGTCGATTCGCGATGGGCGATTCAACGTGTCTCGGGTTGTTCCCGACGTGAACGGGGATGGGTACTCGGACCTCGTAGTTGGAGCTTGGCAGACTGGTGGCGTGCTCGAAGGGCGCGTCCGCCTCTATTCCGGTAGGGACCTTCGGACTTGTTGGGGCGTGATGGGTACGGGTCCGGGGGCAGCGTTGGGCTACTCTCTAGCCAGCATCACAGACCTGGATGCGGACGGCTGCCACGAGATCCTTGCGGGTGCACCCTTCGGGGCGGGAGCGAACGGTGGGTCCGGGTACGTGGCGGTGCTCTCGGGGCGCACGGGAACTCGTCTGACGACCCTGTCCGGTCCAGCCCGGTCGCGGTACTTCGGTTCGGCCACAACCGTCGTCAGCGACCTCGACGGTGATGGGCTCGAGGACATCATCGTCGGCGCACCGATGACCAGTGCTGGAGCGCTGGAGACGGGCGAGGTGTACGCGTTGTCCAGCAAGGCGGGGAAGGTCCTTTACTCGGTTGTCGGCACAGGCTTTCGGCCGAAGCTCGGGACCTCCGTTGCGCGCCTGGGTGACGTCGACGGGGACGGTATCGATGACTACGTTGCCGGGTCACCCGACGAGAGCGGCACCCTGCTGGGGTCGGGAAGCGTCACGGTGATCTCGGGTCGGAGCGGAACCGTGCTCTACAAGTTGTGGGGCTCGACCGTCAATGGACACTTCCACGCCGTCGCAGGACTCGGGGACTTGGATGGCGATGGCTGCCACGACTTCATCGTGGGAGCTGACGAGACCACGACCCTGCGCAATCCTGGCTACGCGCAGGTCTATTCAGGCAGGTCCGGGCGACTCCTCTACCGCGTAGTCGGTGACGGTGCGGGAGACCAGTTCGGACTCACAGTCTCTTCGCTCGGCGACATCGACGGAGACCGCATTCCGGACTTCGCGGTCGGCGCGCCGCAGGGCGGTGCGATCCTGCCCGCAGGCGGTGGGTACGTTCGTCTGTTCTCCGGAAAGTCTGGCAAGGTGTTGAGCACGATCCGGGCGCAGCCGGGCGAATCGTGGTTCGGGGTGTCGATCGGTGGCGGTGGCCACGACTTCGACCAGGACGGGAGTCCGGACCTGGTGATCTCGGGCGTGCAGTTCAAGGACACCCTGATGAGCGAGCACATCTACTCGACCCGTCCGGTCCAGCTGCTCACCGACACCTACACCCTTCCCCTCGGCCAGGGCGGCACTCAGACCCTCACGCTCGACGCCGGCACGGCGCACGCCAACCGCACCTACTGGCTGCTCGGCTCCGTGACCGGTACACGCGTCGGGATCCAGCTCGGCGGGTTGCGGCTGCCGCTCGACTTCGATGCGTACACCCGTGCCCTGCTGGCGGTACCGAACCCGCCATTCCTACCCGCTGCGCGGGGCGCACTGGACGCCAGCGGGCGTGCCACGGTGCAGTTCGTGCTGCCACCCGCCGTGTCGGACATCCCGCCGTTCACGCTGCACCACGCGTTCCTGGTGTTCGACAGTGCAGGGCCGGTGTTGGCGAGCAACCCGGCGTGGTTGCGGCTGCAATGAACTGGCAGGGCCGTCGATCGAGCCGCGCGCGGCGACGCCCGATCCCTCGCCCGAGCGGTGGAGTGTGCGTGCGTATGGGCATCGACTCGGAAAGTGCGTACCAACAAGCCTGTGTCGCCCCATGGCTGCTCGACGTGCCACGCTCATCCGAGGACTCGAGCGCGACCTCAGCCGCGATATGCGAGGGAAGGGGGAAGTGAGACTGGGCGCGATCGTGGGCCTGGCTCTTCTCTGCGGGTTGTTGTCCTTCTGGTGGCGATCGTTCTTGCCGGCGGAAGCGGCCGGTCCGCACGACAGCGCGCTGCCAATCGGTTCCGGGTCACCACGTTCGGACAGTCCGAGCGATGCTGCGCGTGCCGAGCTGCAGTCGTCAGCGGCTGGGGCTGCGACACCGAGCTCGCTGGCGCGGACTACGACGACACAGCCCGACGCGGAACCCGGCGGGCTGTGGGTCACGCTCGACGGCGCGCCGCTCGACCGGGGTGAGCTCGTGTACCTCTGCGCGGCCGACCCAGTGCTGTTCGGCTCCGGGATCCTGGCGGCGCGGCGCGACGGTTCGCGCGATCCGCGGTGCCAGGTGACCGAGGTCCGGTCGGGTCGTGCGGCACTGCGTGTTCCGCCCGGCGCCTGGACCTTCGGGCGCGTGCACACCCTGTCAACCGGTCCGAACAGCAGCATGGTTCGTTACCTGCTGCTGGCGCCGCGCGCCGCGGGTGAGACCCAGCGCGAGCACGTCGCACTCGAACGCGGCAAACCGCGGCTGCACACCTTCGTGCTCGCCGAGACCCTGCGGGCGATCGACCGCGGGAGTGTCACGCTGCACCGGCGCGAAGTACCGCAGGGCGGCCCGGCTCGAAGGGTCGCGACGACGCAACTCGATGCGGCGGGCCACGCGGCATTCCCGCTCGGTGAGCCGGCGATGTACATGGTCACCCCTGCCGGCGTCGCCCCCGAGTCGCAGGGAACGGCGCGTGCCGTGGTGATGCGGCGCCCGGGTGCTCCGGATCACGATGTGCTGGTGCGGGTCGCTCGACCACGGGCGCGTGGCAACCTGACACTGGTTCTCACGAGCGGTGCACCGCCGGCTGTCGCCGAGCCGGTGGTGCTGTACCTCGAGAACCTCGGCGGGGGACCACGCTACTTTCCGCTCCGCTACCGAGCTCAGCGCGGCCGGGTCGAGGTGAACGCCAGCCTACCCGCCGGTCGATACGCGCTCCGCGCGCTGCCCGACGGCGTGCTCGCGGGGGAGGACGGGCGCGGTGACCCGGCGATCTCGGTCGACGTGTTCCCGCACGACACGCCGCCGCTGCGCACCACACTGTGGTGGAATACGGCTCGCTGCGCGGTCGCCCTGGAGGGAGCCGCGCCGACGGCATTCCCGGTGATGGTCCGGCGGCGAGTCAGCGATCGCTGTGGCCTGGACCGCGGCGGAGGGAAATACCTCGGCACCTACCGTTGGTCAGCGGAGCGAGGCACGGTGTGTTCCGTGCGCGGGAGGTGCTTCCTCGACGTAATCGGCCGCAGCCAGAGCTACCTGTCCGCCGCTCGCGTCGACCTGAGTGGGGCGGCGGCCAGGGTGGACCTCCGTCCCGCGACGCGGGTCACGGTGTTCGTCGAGTCCGGTGCGCTGGACCGGGCCGTTGGGGAGTGCGTGCTGCTGGTCGACTCCGAGCTCGGCCGGGAATCGGCAGCGCTGCACGGCGAGTTGATGCCGGGGGCGGCGGGATCGCCGGTGGTCTGGTCGGCGCTGCTCCTCTTGCCGCGCGGTCCCGCCCGGTTGGTGCTCTGGGACCCCCGTGCCAAGGTCGCCCTGGCCGAGAGCTCCCTCGACTGCAGCCTGGCCGAGCAGACCGTGCGGCTGTAGCCCCGCGGCGCCGCCCGGAGCCACCGGTGCCATCCCCGGCGACGCCCTGGCACACCCTTTTTCGACCCTTCCCGAACCATCTGGAAATGTCCCGAGCCCGCCCGCGCAGGGGGTTCGGTGCGGCCGCCGTGCCGCCCGGAAACCACCGCAAAGGAGCACTGAGGATGTTCAAGAAGATGATCAAGTGGACCCTGATCGCCGGCGTGATGGCCGGGACCGCCGGGTTCCTTCTGTTTGGCGAGCACTGTGGCAGCTACTTCCGCACCGTCGGGAGCACCGTGCGGAACTCGTTGCGCGGCAAGATCCCGGTCGAGTTCGAGATCAAGCGGGCCGAGCGGCTCATCCAGGCGATCGACCCCGAGGTCAACGAGTGCAAGCGCGAAGTCGCCGCCGCCGAGGTCGATTTGGAGCACCTGAACCGCGAGATCGCGCGGCTGCGTGCGGTGATCGGCAAGCAGGAAGCCAAGCTGAAGGGCGGCGCCGGGTTGCTCGGGGACGCCAAGGTGAGCTCGCTGGATCTGGCGGGGCACAAGTACTCGCGCCGTCGCATCGAGATGGACCTCGAACGGACCTTCGAGATGTTCAAGAACAACAAGGCGATCCTCAAGGCCAAGGAGGCCCTGGTGGAGCGCCAATCGATGGCCGTCACCGCGTCGCGGGTGAAGCTCGACAGCGTGCGGACCCGCAAGGCCGAGCTGGAGAACACCATCGCGGCGCTCAAGGTGCAGAAGAAGCACCTCGACGCTCTGGCTGCCAGCCACCGCCGGCACGACCTCGACGACTCGGCGCTGAGCCAGGCGACCGAGGTGTTGGCCAAGGTGAAGAAGCGCCTGGACGTGACCCAGAAGATGATCGAGGACGACATCTACTTCGCCGAGGGCGTGACCCGGAGCGGCAGCAAGGACGCGCCGCGGCGCGACATCGTCAAGGAGATCGGCGCGCACTTCGGCAAGGTCACCAAGCCCGGCCTCACGGTCCGCGAACCGCTGGCGATCGATCGGTAGGCGAGCACGACTTTGCGGGTGTCCCCGTAGCGGCCCGCACGGCAGCACTGCCGTGCGGGCCGCTGTGCTTTGGTGGGGCGTGGCAGCCGCCGCGCCGGCTCGCTGACTCCGCTCAGCCCCCGACCATTCGTGACCGGGCCGTTGCGTGCGCGCGAGAGCGTCGCTGGCTTCGTCGCACGGCGGCGACGCCGCAACCGCCCGCGTCCGCTGCGTCAGGGCGGGTCGCCATCCTCGACGCATCCACGGATGCGCCTGCGGTGGCCTCGGTTGCCTTGCTTGCATCCACAGGAACCTGCGGCGTCTCGCTCGCCGTCTGGTGAGAACTGCCGGTTGGGCTCAGCGGTTGCGGATCCCCGCGATCTTCCACTGCAACCCGGCAGTCACACGGTGCACCTCGTCGAGCCCGACTCCGGGCACGTCGAAGCCCGGCAGCTCGGCATGGACGCCGGTTCCGTTGGCCGTGTTGGTCATCCGCAGGTAGGGTGACAGGCTGTCGACGATGCGGGAGGTCTCCACCGGCCGGCCGCCGTCTGGCGCGGTGAGGGACGCCGCGACGTAGAACTCCCGCACCATCGCCACCTCGATCACGACTTGCGGCTTGGTGTGCAGGGTGAGCGTGAACCGCACCCTTCCGGGGCCTTCCGAGACGGGCTCGGACACCTCCGCCTGGTCGAGGATGTACAGACCGGTCACCTTCTCCTTGAGCTTCGTCCAACCGACGCGCATCTCCACCTCGCCCACGCTGAGCGCCTTCTTGTAGCCGTAGGCCAGGCAGTCGTAGATGGTCGCCGGGTCGTCGCGGGACACGGCGCCCAGGAAGGTGCCGAGGCCATCGCGCGGGGTGTCGAACGAACGCTCCAGCCAGGCCTCCTTGCGCGGCCCGCAGAACAGCGCCGACAGGCTCTGGGAGATCCCGCAGCAGCCGGACAGGGACGAGGCCGCGGAGACCGCGATGACGGCGCGCAGTGGGCGGAGCATGGGGTTTTTTGGCCGGGGGTCGTTTCCGCTGGGAGGCTATACTCTCGCGCAGCGTTCACCAACATCGGCTCGGCAGGGCACCCGCCGCCCTGTCACCGAGCCGGCCACCTCGAGTCTCGGGATGGCCGTCCAACCGAAGTGAACCTCCGCCCATGAAGACGCGAACGACCACCTCCACCGCCGCTGCCGTGGCGCTCCTCACGTTGTGCCTGCCCGCTGCTCTGTTCGCCCAGGGCACCCCGCCCGGGTCCGATAAGCAGAAGCCGCCGGCAACGGAGACGCCCCCGCTGCCGCCGGGCACGATCCCGGTCGACGGTTCGGCGCCCCAGGGCCGCGTCCCGCCGCACGCCCCCGTAACCGAGTTCAAGACCGGCGCGCCGAACACCTGGTTCTTCGAGCGCACCCGCCTGTTCATGGGCGAGTTCCTCGACAAGGAGAAGGTCAGCGGTTCGTTCAAGTTCAAGAACCCGACCGGCAAGCCGATCGAGTGGAACAACTTGATGGGCAGCTGCCAGTGCACGCAGGCTGACATCACGGTGCGCGGGCCGGACGGGGTGCGGAAGTACCAGCTTGGCAAGCAACCGGTTGCGAACTCGCTGAACCGGCTGGACGAGAAGGACGGCAAGATCACCAAGGTCCGCGTCACCCACATCAACATCGGGCCGCAGGACCATGGCCTGATCGAGGTCCACATGGAGATGGGTGGCCTGCAGGGCTACAAGGACGCCACGCTGAGCATCACGACCACCGACCCGGGGGCGAAGCAGATCACCCTGTCGTGGCAGGCCAAGGGCGTGAAGCTGTTCACCATCACCCCCAACGAGGTCTACCTCAACGACATGAAGTGGGGCGACAAGCGCAACTTCTCGTTCGTGATCGAGTCGGCGGTCCGGCCGGAGTTCCAGCTGCTCGACCACGACAAGCTGCCCGAATACGTCAAGGTGACCTCGAAGCAGCAGATCAAGCGCCCTGACGGCAAGCCGGCGTGGAAGGTCGACGGTGAGTTCGGCCCCAACGCGGACCCCAAGGCAGGTGGCGCCGGCATCGTCTTCAAGACCGACTGGCAGGACAAGGAAGTGCGGCTGAGCGTGATCGCCACGGTGAGTGGCCCGGTCACCATCGAGCCGGGCACGTTCCTGTCGTTCGGCAAGATCCGGCGCGGCGAAGGTGCGGTGCAGAAGGTCACCATCAAGCCCAACGGCGACTTCAAGCTCGCGCTCAAGAGCGTCGAGTTCCCGCGCCTGACGTTCGACAAGAAGTACATCAGCGCCACCGGCGAACTGGTGGGCAAGGACCTGGTGGTCAGCGTGAAGATCGCGCCCGAGGTCAGGGGCCCGATGCTGGTGCGCGGCGCGATGGTGCTGAGCCTCAACCACCCCGCAGTGCAGGGCAAGCAGTTCACGTTCAACGGAATCCTGCGTTGAGCAGCCAGGCCCTCGAGCGGGTCCTTCTCGACAGCGGGACCCTGACGCAAGAGGGTCTGGACAAGGTGCGCGCCTTGGCGCGCAGCCGCGGCATGTCGCTCGAGCGCGCGGCCGTGCAGCTCGGGCACGACGAGAGCCGCGTCTACCGGGATGTCAGCAAGGCCTACGGGCTGCCGTTCGGTGATCCCGAGAAGGCCAAACCCGAGGCGATCGAGCGGATCCCCAAGGAGCAGATCGAGCAGAACAACGCGCTGCCGCTGCTCATCAAGTCGGGGGTGCTGTACGTCGCGATCGACGACCCGATCAATACCTTCGTGGCGGACAACCTGGGCTTCATCGCCGGGTGCGAGGTCAAGTGCGCCATCGCTCCGCCGGAGGCGTTGAAGCGGGCGATCCGCAAGGTGGTCGGTGGCGGCTCGGCGGCGGGTGCGCCGCGGGCGCGGGGCAAGGGCGATGCGCGCGGCGAGCCCGAGGGCGAGGATGCGCCGATCCTGCGCCTGGTCGACAAGACGATCAACGAAGCGTTGGCCGCGCGGGCGAGCGACATCCACGTCGAGCCGTTCGAGAGCCGCATGCGGGTGCGGTACCGCGTGGATGGTGTGCTGCGCGAGGTGGCGTCGTTGGAGCCCGGCCTGCACGGACCGTTCACGTCGCGGTTCAAGATCATGGCGAAGCTCGACATCGCCGAGCGGCGCAAGCCGCAGGACGGACGGATCGCGTTCCGCAGCTCGGAGGGGCGCGAGATCGACATCCGAACCTCGGTGCTGCCGGGCAACCACGGCGAGACGCTGGTGATGCGCTTGCTCGACAAGGAAAAGAACCTGCTGTCGCTGGCAGATCTCGGTTTCGGCGGGATCGACGAGGAGCGGTTCCAGCGGACCATCAAGCGACCCAACGGGGTGTTCTTGGTCACCGGGCCGACCGGTTCCGGCAAGACCACCACGCTCTACGCGGCGCTCAAGCAGCTCAACCGGCCGGACGTGAAGATCATCACCGCCGAGGACCCGGTCGAGTTCAACATCGCGGGCATCAACCAGTGCCAGGTGCGCTCCGGTATCGGGCTGACGTTCGCCCGCATCCTGCGCGCGATGTTGCGTCAGGCGCCGAACATCATCCTGGTCGGTGAGATCCGCGACCGCGAGACGGCGGAGATCGCCGTGCAGGCGGCGCTGACCGGACACCTGGTGTTCGCCTCGCTGCACACCAACGACGCGCCGTCCGCGGTGACCCGTCTGATCGACATCGGGGTCAAGCCGTTCCTGGTGTCGGCCGCGATCCAGGCGATCATGGCACAGCGGCTGGTCCGGGTCTTGTGCAAGGACTGTCGGCGACCCTACACCCCCGACGAGACCGACCTGGTGGCGATCGGGCTGTCGGGTTCGGCGATGCAGGGCGCGACCTTCAATCAGCCGGTCGGATGCCCTGCGTGCGAGCACACCGGTTACCGCGGTCGGGTCGGGCTGTTCGAGTTGATGTCGATGGACACCACCCTGCGGGAGATGACCTTCCGGCAGGAGTCCACCCTGGCGCTGCGGCACTACGCCCGGAGTTCCGGAGGCATGACCACCCTGGTGGAGGACGGCGCGAAGAAGGTCGCCCAGGGGATCACCTCGGTGGAGGAGATCCTTCGTGTGACGTCGACGATGGAATAACGTCGCCGCCATGACCGACATCCACGCGCTGATGGACCAGTGCCTCGAGCGCAACGCCTCCGACTTGCACTTGTCTTCGGGCCGGCCGCCGGTGGTGCGGGTGCGTGGCCACCTGGTCGACCTCGACCAGCAAGTCCTCACCCCGGAGCAGATCCGGGCGATGGCGGAGGAGATCCTGCCGCAGCGCTCGCTCGACGAACTCGCCGAATGTGGCTCGACTGACTACGGCTACGCGCACGGCGACAAGTGCCGTTTCCGCGTCGCGGTGCTGACGCAGAAGGGCAGCATCGGGATCGTCATGCGGTTGATCCCGCACAAGCTGCTGTCGTTCGAGCAGATCGGGTTGCCCGACTCCGTGCGCCAACTGCTGACCCTGCACCGGGGTCTGGTGTTGGTCACCGGCCCGACCGGTTCGGGCAAGACCACCACGCTGGCGACGATGATCGATTGGATCAACCAGAACCGCGACGTGCACATCGTCACGATCGAGGATCCGATCGAGTACTACCACAAACACAGCAAGTCGCTGGTGACGCAGCGGGAGGTCGGATCGGACACCTCGTCGTTCGCCGAGGCGATGCGGCGGGCGCTGCGCGAGGACCCCGACGTGATCCTGCTCGGCGAGATGCGTGACCTCGAGACCACCTCGGCGGCGATCAGCGCGGCGGAGACCGGCCACCTGGTGTTCGGCACGCTGCACACCACCGGCGCGGCGCGCACCGTCGACCGGATCATCGACCAGTACCCGACCGACCAGCAGGACCAGGTCCGCGCACAGCTCTCGGTCGCGCTGGTCGCAGTGATCTCGCAGATCCTGGTGCCGACGTCCGACGGCAAGGGCCGGGCTGCGGCGTTCGAGGTGATGCTGTCGAACCCGGCGATCGAGAACCACATCCGCAAGAAGGAGACCTTCAAGATCCCGTCGGTGATCCAGACCGGACGGCGGGCTGGCAACCTGCTACTCGACGACTCGCTGTTGGAGCTGTACCGCAGCGGCCGCATCACCAAGGAGGCGATGCGCGAGCGAGTGTTCGACCGCAGCTACATCGACCAGAAGCTCGGGAGCGCCTGACCGTGGCAGCTCGCCGCTTGATCGGGCAGATCCTGAAGGCGCACGGCGTCATCCACGAAGGGATGGTGCAGGAGGCGCTCGCCATCCAACGGGAGAAGGGGGGGCGCATCGGCGAGATCCTGATCGGTCTCGGTTCGATCCAGCCGGCCGACCTCGCGCGGGGGCTGGCCGACCAGGCTGGAATGGCCTACCTCGACCTGCAGACTTCCCCACCGGAACCAGCCGCGCTCTCGCGGTTGGACGCCGTGACCGCGCGGACCTTCGGGGTGGTGCCCGTGTCGGTGTCCGGCCGGCAGCTGACCGTCGTGCTCGCCGACCCGGTCAACGCAGCGGTGCTGTCGGACATCGGTTTCGCCACCGGAATGGAAGTGGTCGGCGCGATCGCCGACGAGGCACAGATCCGCGAGACACTCGACCAGCACTACCGCGACGAGCCGACTCGCAGCAAGCAGCAGATGAAGGAGCTGGTCGCCGAGTTCAGCCAGGCGGGCGGCAAGTTCGACCTGGAGGACAAGGCGTCGATGGCCGCCGCCGCACCGGTGGTCAAGCTGCTCAACTACGTCCTCTACCAGGCGATCCGCGACAAGGCTTCGGACATCCACCTGGAGCCGTTCGAGCGTGACTTCAAGATCCGTTACCGGGTCGACGGTGTGCTGTACGAGCTCGAGGCCCCGCCGGCGCACCTCGCGGTGGCGCTGGTGTCCCGCGTCAAGGTCCTGGCCGACCTCGACATCGCCGAGACCCGGCTGCCGCAGGACGGGCGTATCGAGCTGGCGGTGGGTGGCAAGCCGGTCGACCTGCGTGTGTCGACCTTGCCGACCATGTTCGGCGAATCCACCGTGATGCGAATCCTCGACCGCTCGGTGGTGTCGCTCAACCTCGAGTCGATCGGTCTGGGCGAACACCAGTTGGCGCACGTGCGCGGCTTCACCAAGCTGCCGCACGGCATCGTGTTGGTCACCGGGCCGACCGGGTCCGGCAAGACGACCACGCTCTACGCGGTGCTCAACGAGGCCAACCGCGAAGAGGTGAAGATCATCACCACCGAGGACCCGGTGGAATACGACCTCGAAGGCATCGTGCAGATCCCGGTCAACGAGGAGATCGGGGTCACCTATGCCAAGGTCCTGCGCACCATCCTGCGTCAGGATCCCGACATCATCCTGGTGGGCGAGATCCGCGACCGCGAGACCGCGCAGATCGCCATCGAAGCGAGCCTCACCGGTCACTTGGTGTTCTCGACCCTGCACACCAACGATGCACCCAGCGCGATCACCCGGTTGGCCGACATGGGAATCGAGCCGTTCTTGATCACCGCCACGATGCGTGAGGTGGTCGCGCAGCGGCTGGTGCGGCGGATCTGCTCGAAGTGCCGCACCCAGTACACCCCAGCCGAGAACGTGCTGCAGGAACTCCAGCTGACCGCCGCGGAGGTGGGCAGCGCCCAGTTCGCGTACGGCAAGGGCTGCGAGGTGTGCAACTTCACCGGTTTCAAGGGGCGGATGGCGCTGGCCGAGATCATGACGCTGGACGACCGCCTGAAGCAGCTGGTGCTGGACCGCGCCAGCTCGTCGACCTTGCACCAGGCCGCGCGCGAGTCGGGGATGAAGACGTTGCGGGATGCCGGGTTGGCGGCGGTGTTCAGCTGCCAGACCACGGTCGAGGAAGTCCTGCGCGAGACGTTCCACACCGGCTGAGGCCACACCGGCTGAGGCCCCTGGGCCTGGCCAGGGCCCCGATGCCGGGCCGTCCGCGGCAGTGCCGGTTCGACCCGCGCGAGGAACCGATTGTGGCGCCGGAATGGGGTGGGCGTGGTTCTCCACCCGCGGGTTTGACTCGAACCGGGGGCATCGCTACTCTCTTCCGCCCTCTGCCCGTTGGGGCCGCCGCAGCATGAAACTCAAGACCCGTCGATCGAACCTCAAGCGCGCCAAGAAGGTGGGCTTCCGCACCCGCTCGAAGACCGCTGGCGGCCGGAAGGTGATCAAGCGCAAGCGCAAGCGCACCGGCGGCTTCTTCCGGGTCGGCTGACCCCGGTCGGGCGGCCCGATGCTCATCGGGGCCGCGGCCTCGATCGGCGCGCCCTTGTCAACTGGGCACTTGTCAACTGGGCACTTGTCAACTGGGCACTTGTCAACTGGGCACTTGTCAACTGGGCACGTGTCAACTGGGCACGTGTGAGCAGGGGGCAACTGCCGCGCCGTCAGGCGGGTGCAGGGCTTGCACTCTCGTGTGGACGGGTCCGTGCCCCCAGCCGCGAGCATCGTTCGACTCGCGAAACCATCCCCGGGCACTCCGCCGCTGCGATGTCGGATCGCTGCAGCGACGAGACGCCTATTGCTCGCGAATCTGCCGCTTCAGGAAGTCCATGTCCGCGGCGAACTGTGCCAGGGCTTCGCGTTCGCGCGGCTTGATCTTCTTGAACGCCGCGGTGATGCGAAGGTTGTCGTCCGAGGCCACCTCCACGTCATCGACCGCCGCGGTCACCTCGAAGTGGCCCTTCTTGAACATCTTCACCTGGAACTTCAGGTGCAGCTCGCTGCCGGGGTAGAACAGCTGCTTGCCCTGGTCGGCGCTGATGCCGAGCTTCTCGCCGCTCCACAGGAAGCGCACGCGTTCCGAGTCGACGCTGCTCATCGTGCCGACCAGCGCCTTCTTGCCGCCGATCTGCTGATTGCGCGTGTTGTCGGGGAAGATGATCAGCACCTTCTCCTCGCGCACCGACGCGCCCTCGGCCATCGCTTGGGCGTTGAGCGTCTTGATGATGTGCTTCTTCGCACCTTCCTCGTCGTCGAACACCGGCACCATCTGGTCGATGCCGAGCTTGTGGACGATGTCCTTCACGAACGGCGAGGGGGCGCTCAGCACCAGTTCGCCATCGTCGGCCTTGCACATCTTGCTGGCCTTGATGATCGCACCCAGCGCGGTGGAGTTGATGAACTTCACCATCCGCATGTTGAGGATGATGAACACCAGATCGCGCTCGAGGATGTCTTCGATCTCCTCCTGGAACCGTGGGCAGTGGAACGTGTCGAACTCGCCCTTCAGGGTCAGGACGGCGTAGTCGTCGGTCAGGGTCGTATCGATATTCATCGGCGATCGGCGTTCGGGCCTTGTCTGGCAGTGTTCGACCCGCGATTCTCGCGGATCCTGGCCACGAATCAAACGCTACGCTCCGGACTATTCAGGCCCTCCGCGGCAGCCGGGCGAGCCAACCCGAATCCGGCAACCGATCCACGACCCCTCGGCCGCGCGTGTCGTCCCACACCAGGGTCGACGGCGCGGCAGCCAACGCACGCGCGGAGAGTCCGGTCCCGACCGTCCCATCGATGAACAGGTTCTTCTTCTGGAAGCGCGACCCCGCGGAACAGGGTTCCAACGCCGGGACCGGCGACACCGGCGACCCCGCGCCTGCCGGGTTGCTCACCGGCGACCCGGCGCGCGACGAGGAGTCCCTGCAGATTCTCCTGGAGAGTATCGCGGAGGTCAGTGCCGCCCTGGACCTCGATCACGTGCTCGAGCGGATCGTCGACCGATCGTTGCAGATCACGCACGCCGATCGGGCGATGTTGCTGCTCGGCTCGGGGCCCGACGACCTGACCGTGCGGATCGCCCGCAGCGGCGCCGGCGAGGATCTCGGCGCGGACATCGACTACAGTCGCACGGTGGTGAAGCGCACCCTCGGCGAGCTGCGCGCCGGGCAGTATCGGATCCAGAGCTCCGAGGAGGCCGCGCAGCTCGGCCAGTCGGTGTTCGACCTCAAGCTGCGCACTGTGCTGTGCGCGCCCCTGGTCGCCAAGGACCACGTGGTGGGGGTGATCTATGTCGACTCCAAGGCGACCCGCGGTGAGTTCTCGTCGCGCGACCTGGCGCTGTTCGATGCCCTCTCGGCGCAGCTCGCGGTGTCGGTCGAGAATGCGCGGTTGTACGAGGACTCGATCCAGAAGGCCCGGCTGGAGCAGGACGTCGAGATCGCCCGGCAGATTCAGCGCCACCTCCTGCCCAAGGTGCCGGACAACTTCCCGGGCCTCGACATCGCGCTGCACTTTGCCGCGGTCAGCCAGGCGAGCGGCGACAGCTACGACTTTCTCCGCACCGGAGCCAGCACGCTGGCGGTGATGATCGGGGACGTGACCGGCCACGGGGTGGGGGCGGCCCTGCTGACCCACGCCGCGCAGGCCGCGATGCGCTCCTACCTGGAGCTGCTCGACGACCTGGGACAAGTGGTGTCGCGGCTCAACAACCGACTGGTCGAAGCCGTCGAGCCCGGCGTGTTCATCTCCGCGGTGCTGTTCGTGGTCGATGCGGCGGCCAAGACCCTCAGCTACGTCAACGCCGGTCACCCGCCGCTGTTCTTGGTGCGCGACGGCGAGTTGGTGGAGTTCGAGAAGACCGGGATGGTGCTCGGCGTGGTCGAGGGCCAGGATTATCAGGTTCGCGGACCGATTCCGCTGCGCAGCGGGGACTTGATCTTCGTGCGCACGGACGGCGTCGAAGAAACCATGAATGCCGCGCGAGAAGTGTACGGGGTCGAGCGTCTCAAGGCCTTCTTGTCGTCGCACCGCCACCTTCCCGCGGCTGAGCTGTTGTCAGCGCTCGATGCGTCGCTGTGCGAGCACGCCGGCGAACTCGAGGCGGAGGACGATGTCACCATGATCGCGTTGCGGGTGGAGTAGTCGCATGGGTCGAAGTCTGTGGATCGCCGCCCCGGTGGTCGTGGTCGCCGCGGCGGGTGCCGTCTACTACTTCACACAGGGCCGCACTCCGGTGCTGGACGCGGCGGGCCAGGAGCTGGTCCGGCAAGCCGAGGCGGCCTGCGCCGTCGCCACCCCCGATCCCGGGGCGTGCCGGCGGGTCCTCACGGCGATCGAGGCCCACCCGCAACATCGCGACTTCGACCCGCTGATCCGTTCCCGCGCCCGACTGCAACTGGCACTGGGCGATGCGATCGGTGCGGAGGACACGGCAGGTAGCCTGCTGGATGTCCGCGCCACCGCGGCGGACATGTGGCTCGGGGCGCGGATCCACGCCCGACGGCACGCCGAGACCGGGTTGGACGTGCACGGCGAACGGGGCTCGGAGTGGGCCGAGCTGTACTACAACGCGACCGGCGACGTGCCGGCGCTGTTCCTCGCCTGGCAGCTGGCGATCCGGGTCGACAATGCCGACAGCTTGGCGCGTGCGGCTACCCTGGCCAAGCGACTCGAGAGCCACGGAGCCACGGTGCAAGCGCGGATCGTCGCCTGCCTTCCGGCCTATCCGCGCGAAGTGCCGAGCGACCGCAAGAAGGAGCTGCAGGCGCTGCTCGAGGAGGCGTCCCCGGTGCCGGCAGAGCTGGCGTTGGCGAATGCGTGGTTGGAGATCAACGACCCGGAGCGGCGAGGAATCGGCCTGAAGCGCGCCGAGGACGTACTCCGCGAGCTGCCGTCGAGCCGCACCGCGCGGATGCTGGTCTGCATCGCGTGCCTCGGACTCAAGCAGTGGGACAAGGCTCGCGAGCAGGCCGAGTGGTTGGTCAAGCAGAGCCCGCGACATCGCGACGTCGGGCTCTACCGCAAGCTGCTGCAGAGCGCCGAAGCCCGAGGCGGCTAGCCCCAACACCGCGAGCGCCGCTGAGGGCAGCGGCGCATGCCTGAGGTTGGTGGTTCACACCCCCGGTCCGGACTCGATGTTGCGCTGGCTTCGTCCAGCGTCCTACTGCTCCCCGATGCGGGCCTCCGGGAGGAACCTGCGATGGCGCAGCCTCCTGGCCAGCCCCCTCGAGGTTGACCCCGGAAGACGGGTGCATCCCCGGCGAGGAACGACGCTCGGCGAAGGCAGCCGCGACTTCGCACGAGCCCGCCGACCGGCGCCTCGGTGCGAGCCAGGCATCCCCTCGCGGCTGCTCGAGGAAAACAGGCCAGGCCGCCGAGCATCCCGGTCGCCTCGCTCGGTTCGCTTCCATCCCAGGAGAAGCGTTGGCCTGGCCGCGTGAACGTTCTCAACTGGCGTGCCACCTCCGTCCGGCGGCTCGATCCGTCGGCCAACCGCCTCCGTGTTGCGCTACCGAAACGACAGGCACCGCTCTTGCGGCCCCTCGGGGTGGCCGCCATCCTGTCGTTCCGCAAACCGCCATGGCCGCCACCGCAGATCCGACCCCGTCGTTCGTGTTCACCGTCACCGCCGCCGGCTTCCAAGCCGAGGTGCTGCAGCGGTCGCGCACCACGCCGGTGCTGCTCGATTTCTGGGCGGATTGGTGCGGGCCGTGCAAGGCGTTCGCTCCGGTACTCGAGCGGCTCGCCGCGGAGTACGGCGGTGCGTTCTTGCTCGGCAAGGTCGACACCGAGGTCGAGCTGGAGCTGAGCCACGCGTTCGGCGTGCAGAGCATCCCGTTCGTGGTGCTCGTGCAGGCTGGCCGGCCGGTGGACGCGTTCGCCGGGGCGCTGCCTGAAGCCGAGATGCGCGCGTTGCTGACTCGGTTCGGGATCCAACCGAAGGCCGCTGCACCCGCTGAGCCGGCGCTCGAGCCGTCCGACGTCGCGGCGATACGCGAGGCGCGAGATGCGGTGCGTGCCGGGGAGACCGAGCGGGCGCGCGGTCTGCTGGAGTCGATACCCGAGGACAGCGAGCGCGCGGTCGATCGGGACAACCTGGCGATCGGGCTGGATCTGCTGGACGCAGAGCTCGACGCTTCGCACCCGGCCGGCGCGCAACTGACCGCTGCCCGCGACGCGTTCCTGGCGGGTCGATTTGCCGAAGCGATGCAGGCCATCGTGGCGTCGGCGCGCATCGATCGGTCCTATGCCGACGGACTGGCGCGCCGGGCCATGCGGTTGTGCCAGGGCTTGCTCGGGGATGCCGAGGAGGTCGAGGAGTACCGTCGTCAACTCGCGACCGCGCTCTACTGAGCTGCAGGGGCCGCGGATCGTGCCGGTACGCGAAGATCAGTCTGTGCCTCCCATGGCATGTGGCAGCTGTTTCGCTGGCATGCAGCGGCCCCGGAGGCTCCAGCAAGCGAGCGGCCCAGGCCTCATGGCGGCGCGCAGCGCCGCGCTCACCCAAGGCCTTGGGTGGGGCCTTGGCCGCGACGAGTGCGGACCTCAGGCGGCGCGGCTCGCCGCGAACCCGGAATCGGAGGAGTTCGCCAAGAGTCTCGACACTGGCGCGGTCTGACCCCGGCGCGGCCGCGGGAAGTCGTCGGGGTTCGTCGCGGAAGCCTCCTCGACGGAGTTGGCCCATCCTCCGGGTGGACCTACCGGCCCTCCTCGCGGGTACCAGCCGACCGTGGCAGCGGGGCTCCATGTTCGGTTCCCGACACCCTCGCGGGACGGGGAGATTTCGTTACGAGCGGATGGCTGTTTTCGCGCGGAGTGGCCCTCGTCAGCCCCGCCGGGCCGATCTAGAATCGCCGTGCCGACGGCCTGGACGCCGGTGGCACCTGCCTTTTCTCGAATCCCCTCCCTCTGCGGAAGCCCACAGTCCCTCCACGTGGCCTCGCGGCCCAAGGACACTCCATGAGAATGACGGCGCACGGTCGCCTCGCCAATCGGCTGAGACGACGGAACCTTTCGTCCAAGCACCACCACGGTGGTGGCACCGGGTCGGCGACCCAGGTGGGCACCGCCAAGACCGGCGGCGGCTCCCCGTCGACCAGCCGGCAAGGAACGGTCGATTTCGAGCTCTCCCCGTGGATCCCGACCACCGTCGATCCGTTCGATGCCAAGAAGGCGGCGCACTTGCTGCGCCGGGCGGGCTTCGGCGCGATGCCGACCGAGATCGACGCGATCCTCAAGGTCGGTGTGCATCGCACCGTGGACCTGCTGACCATCCCGTCGAACTGGGGGCTGCAGGAGTACGGCTCGCAGATGCTGCCGTCCGGCGAGGTGATCAACGTCTCGCAGAACGTCGCCTACCAGCGCGCCCAGTGGGTCTTCGAGGCGGTCACCACCCACTTCCCGCTCAAGGAGAAGATGGCGCTGTTCTGGCACGACCACTTCTCGGTGGGCATCAACAACAACACCTACACTCCGATGTCGGTGCCACACGTCAACATCTTCCGGCGGCACGGCCTCGGGAAGTTCCGCGACGTTTTGGTCGAGGTGGCGCGTGACCCGGCGATGCTGTTCTGGCTCGACAACCGGATCAACGGTGCCAGCGGCCGGATCAACGAGAACTGGGGCCGCGAGCTGAACGAGCTCTACACGCAGGGAGAGGGCAGCGGCTACACCGAATCGGACGTCAAGGCCACCTCGGCGTGCTTCGCCGGCTGGTCGCTGATCAACTACAACAAGTACTTCTACAACACCACCTACGCGCGGGCGGGCGCCGGCAGCAAGACGCTGCTCGGTCAGACCATCTACAACCCTACCAACCAGGAGCAGGAGGGTTACCAGGCGATCGATGTGCTCCTGTCGCAGAAGGCGACGTCGGAGTACGTGGTCCGCAAGATCTGGAGCTACTTCGTCGCCGAACGCCCGGAGACCAACGCTGTCGAGCAGAAGCTCTGGGATGACATCGTGGTCGAGCTCGCCAAGCGCTGGAAGGAGAGTGGCTACGACATCCGTGGGCTGATGAGCGTCATCCTGCGGTGCAACTACTTCAACTCCAGCCGTGCGATGCGCAAGTTGGTGAAGAACCCGATGGAGTACACCGTCGGCGCCATCCGCGCACTCGGCGCACCGACCATCGGCCGCTACTCGCTGCTCGGCACGCGGGTGGAGCTGATGGGGCTGCCGCTGTTCCGCTACTCGAACCCGTCGGGGCTGTCGGACGGCACCGCGTGGATCGACTCGCAGGCGCTGATCAACCGCTACAACTTCGTCGACGACCTGACCCAGGTGAGCACCACTGCGGACTTCCGGACCAGCTGGGATCCTCTGGTAGAAGTGCAGCGCAAGAGCCTCTACACCTCCAAGGCGATCGTCGACCACTTCGTGAGCATCCTGGTCGACGATGCGATCACCAGCACGGTGCGGCAGAACCTGTACGACTACATGGACTACATCGACGGGACGCCGACCAAGCAGTACGTCCCGTACGACAGCCTGCCGACCAACTCCCAGTACCGCCCGGCCAAGATCCGTGGCCTGGTGGCGCTGATCATGATCCTCCCCGAATTCAACATCAACTGAGGCGATCCGATGAAGACGACCAGAAGAACCTTCCTGGCTGCGGGCGCCTCTGCCGGAGCAGCTGTTCCCTTCCTCGGTCAGCAGCCCGCTTGGCTCGAGGCCTTGGCCCAAGCCGGTGGTGCCCCGGAGGACAACATCCTGGTGGTCGTGCAAGTGCGCGGCGGCTGGGATCAGCACCAGCTGCTGTGCGAGGTCGACCATCCGGTCTACATCGCGGCGCGGCCGAACATCAAGCTCGACAAGACCAAGGTGCTGCCGGTTGCTACCAGCGTGCCGCACTACTGGCACCCCGCGGCGCAGCCGTTCAAGGACTTGTTCGACCGCGGCGATCTGGCAGTGGTCCAGAACGTCGGCTACCCGTCGCCGAACCTCTCGCACTTCACTTCGGAGAAGAAGTGGTACTCGGCAGACGCGACCGCGACGCAGGTGCAGCAGGGCTGGCTGTCGAGTTACCTGAAGAAGGGCTACACCGGCACCTTCCAGATTCCGGCGATCAACGTCGAAAGCCGTTTGAACGAGGTGTTCCTCGGATCGCGACTGCCGGTGTTCACTCGGGTCACGGACTTCCAGTTCCAGATGGACACCAGCACCTACGCGCGCAACGACAACGCCGTGCAGCTCGAGACACTGGCAGCCAACGCCAGTGCGCCGCGGCTCGGTGGTGACCCGTCGCTGCTGTACGTATCGGCCAGCACCGCCGACGCGGTGGCCGACAGTGCCCTGCTGCAGAGTGTCGGCAGTGCCTACACGCCGATGGTGACGTATCCGACCGCAACGCTGTCGACCTACCTGCAGCTGATAGCCCGCTACATCACGCACGGGCTGAAGACGCAGGTCTACTACACCAGCGGTGGGGGCTTCGACACGCACGCCAACGAGGTGGTCGCGACCGCAACCGAAACCGGGACGTTTGCCAACCGCTTGGCGGACATCACCGGGCCGATCAAGGCGTTCCTCGACGACATCAAGGCGTACGGCTACGAGAAGAAGGTCATCGTCCTGGTGTGGTCGGAGTTCAGCCGGCGCCTCGGCGAGAACGGCTCGCTCGGCACCGACCACGGCCACGGCGGCATCTCGTTCCTCGCCGGTGAGCCGATCACCGGTGGTCTCTACGGCACCCCGCCGGATCTCAGTCAGGCGACGACGCCGTACACCAGCTACTACGTGCCGTTCAACAGCCTCTCGACCGACTTCCGGCACATCTACGCGACCATCGTCGAGAAGTGGTTCGGCGCCAGACAGCTCGACGTGCTGGGGGCGACCTACCCGACTCTCGGCATGCTGTAGCCCCGGCTCGAGCCGCGCCCCCGACGAGGGCGGCGCGGCTCGCCGGAGCCTTGCGCGATGCATCGGCGTCGCGACTCCGTGGTGCGTGCGGAACGACTGCCGCCCCGCGTGCGGAATGGTCATTTCGTCAGAAGTGACCTGTCCTGCACATCCTGGGGCGGATTCGTCCGCAGGTACGGATACTGTCCGGGTGTGATGTCCCGCACTCTGCACTTCACGCGACCTTGAGCCAAACGATGTTCATTCGACCACCCCGACTCGCACTGGTCTCCGCCTTCTCGCTGACGCTAGTCTCCGGTCTGCTGGCGCAGGACCCACCGCAGCGACCCTGGCGACTCCGAGAAGCGCTCGGCACGCCCGATTGGCTGAAGGTGTCCGGCTCGCTCCGGTTGCGCTACGAGGGTCTGACCGGACAGTACCGCACCGCGTCGCGGCTCGATTACGCCGACCACCTGATGGTCCAGCGCACCCTGTTGCGCGCCGACGCCAAGTTCGACACGCTGGGCCTCACCGCGGAGATCCAGGACAGCCGCCACTACGGCGGGGGCAACGGCTCGATGATCGACACCACGGTGGTGAATCCGCTCGACGTGTTGCAGGCGTACGGCGAGATCGACGGGAAGCTCGGTAGCGGCTCCCAGCGGCTGCGGCTCGGCCGTGAGACGATCGACGTCGGCAGCCGCCGCCTGGTGGCCCGGAACCGGTTCCGCAACACCATCAATGCGTTCACCGGCGTCGACTGGGAGTGGGAGAGCGAGCACTCGTCGGTGCGCGGCTTCTGGACCATGCCGGTGATGCGTCGGCCGACCGACTTGCCGTCACTGGTCGACAACGAACTCGTGTTCGACCGGCAGTCCGTCGACGTGCAGTTCGGGGGCGCCAGCTACGAGCAGGAGATCGACGGCCACGCGGTCAATGCCTACTTCTTGGTGCTGCTCGAGGATACCGGTCGTCATCGTCAGCTGTACACCCCGGGGGCCCGTCTGCTGCGCAAGAGCAAGCGCGGCATGATCGACTACGAACTCGAAGCCGCGTTGCAGTTCGGTGAGTCGCGGACCTCGGCGACTGGTGCCGACCTGGACCACATTGCGTGGTTCGCCCACGCTTCCGTCGGCTACACCTACAACGTGGCGTGGACGCCGCGCGTCCAGCTCGCGTTCGACTACGCAAGTGGTGACCAGAACCCGACCGACGGGGACAACAACCGCTTCGACACGCTGTTCGGCGCGCGCCGCTTCGAGTACGGCCCGACCGGCATCTACGGGGCGATCGCCCGCAGCAACATCCTGTCCCCGGAAGCTCGCGTCTCGGTGCGGCCCGTCAAGGAGCTGCGCGCGATCCTCGCCTGGCGCGCCCTGTGGTTGGCGAGCGACCAGGACGCCTGGACGACATCCGGGCTCCGCGACGCGTCCGGCAATTCGGACGTCTATGTCGGGCAGCAGCTGGAGAGCAGCCTGCGCTGGGACGTGATCGACAGGAGCCTGACCGTCGAGCTCGGTGGCGTGATCCTGTTCAACGGGGACTTCCAACGGCAGGCCCCGGGTGGTCAGCGTGGGGACACGGCCTATGCGTACCTGCAGGCTGCCTGGACGTTCTGACGACGCGACGCGGCCGTGGGACTCGATGCGCTTGCCGAGCGAACGGAAAGCAGGGACAGCCGGTTCGTGGGCGAGTCGTCTCCGGGATGCGTCCCTTCTTTCAGTTCCAGGTGTGGCGGAAGCCGAGCCAGTCGTTGCGGCGACGGGGTCCGCTTCGGTACCAAGGACCCAGCTGCCGGGCAGATGGTCGGGCGGCTGCGCTCTGCTGCTGTTCTGCGCATCGGCCGTGCCGGGGCAGGCTGTTCTGGACTTGCTGGATGGTGAGACCCTCTACCACCACGGCAGTCTGGTCACCCTGGGAACCGAGCTGGACCGGGGCGATCGGCTGCGGCGGGGGGCTGCGCGGCTCGCGGACCCGTCGTCGGGTCACGAGAGTCGATGGCGCAGCTCGCTTGCGTACCAATTCGGGCTACGCCACGACTTGCAGGTCGGCTTCGCCCTGAACACCGCCGAGCTGCACCGTGCGGCCGGCGCAGTCGAACTGGAGGGAAGCGGACTCGGCGACCTCGATCTGCTCGTGAAGTGGCGGGTCGCGCGATTCGACGCCGTCGGTAGGGCGCTCAATCTGGCCGTCATCCACTCCCTGTCGCTGCCGGTGGGGCGCGACGATGCGGTCAGCTCCGGGACGCGCGTCGAACCGGAACTACAGCCCGGATCGGGTAGTGTCGACCCCGCACTCGGCTTCGCGGTCACCCATGAGCCCGGTCGTTGGCGATTCAATGCCGCGACCCTCTACCGCTGGCGTCTCGATACCGACGGCGACGGTTGGCGCAAGGGTGATGAACTGGAGGCCGAGCTGCAGGTGGGCAACCGATTCTGGCTGGAGCCGTACCCGGGTCCGTTTGCTCGGGTCGATCTCGGCGTGCGCTACGAGCGGGAAAGCACGAGTCGGATCGGCGGAGTGCGGCAGGTGGCGTCGGGCGGCGAGCGGCTGCTGTGGACGCTCGACTTCGCGTTCCGCCCGCGACCTGCGCTGGACCTGCAGCTTGGGGTCGACGTGCCGATGTGGCAACGGGTCGGTGGCACGCAGTACGGAACGGACTGGGTCGTGCGCTTCGCGGTGGGTTACCGATTCTGATTGCCAGGAGTCTGCGCCAGGGAAGGGCGATTCAGGAGGTGCGTGGATTTCGGCGCGGGTCGCCGCCCGAACTCGCAGCCGAATCGGTGGATTCGGCGAGGCTTTCGGGGGATGACGGGTGCTGGAGGGCGCGGATCTCATGGGTTGCCAAGGCGCGATCGGAGCCGCTCGGCTTGGAATCAGTCACTGGCGGGGTCGGAATGCCCGCACGTCGGTGACTCGGGCCACCTCGAGCCCATCGACCGACCTTGAGTTCGAGTCCGTCGCTGAGGTCCTCCAGACGCCAGGGTTGGCGGTCGACCCCAGTGCGACCTGGACCGCTGGCTGTATCGAAAGGCGGCCCTCGAGCCCCTTCGGCGCTTCCTGTATCCACCCGTCCGGGCGAAGATCCGACGCGACCATGGAACTTCGCACCGTTCGTTCGCCCGCGAGTCTCGCGGTCGCATTCCTCGTCTCGTGCGCCGCCGCCGGGACCGACATCGCGCCGCAGGTCGGTGACTTCGCGTTCCTCGAGGTGCAACTCCGCGGTTGAACGTGAAACGAGGAGCTGCTGGGGCTGCAGCAGTTCTTCGAGGGCCGGTTCGGCCCTACACCGTACATCGATCTCGACCGGCAGCTCGCCCGGGCGCGCGTTCCGCGCGCGGTAGCGTTCGACTTCGGTGAACTCGCCGCAGCGATCCGCCGCAACAACGTGGGGGTCGAGAAGGTCGTGTTGTTCGTCCGCGGCCGCTGGACCGGGGTGGATCTGCTCCTCGCCGAGACGGGGCAGCGGTTCGTGCCGACTGGCGCGGCGCGACACCGCGTGCAGGGCGAGGCGAGTTGCTGGAGGATCGAAGTGCGCCGCCTCGACCCGGGTCAGGAACCGGTGCTTCGCTTCGTCGAGGCTCCGGGTGCGCTCGCTCCGAAGCGCCCGGCACCGCGGTAGCGGAGCGGCCGCGCGCGGCTCGCCCGTGGATGTTCCGGCCGTGCGGACGTAAGCGCCGCGACCTGCCACCGTGGCTCTTTCCCGCTCGCGTTCATGCAGATCGCCCCCTCGCTCCGTCCTTTCCGACAGAGCCCCTCGCCGCGTCTTCTCCCCTCCTTTCCCGCGGCGCACGTCGCCGTTGCCATCGCGCTGTTCGTACCGTTGTACGCACAAGGGACCAGCACCGACTGGGTTCACCCGGACGGTACCACCCACGCGTATCGGGCGGTCGCCGTGCCTGGTGGCGTGACCTGGAACGAGGCCCATGAAGCCGCCGCCCGCGCCGGCGGTTATCTCGCGACCGCGACATCCGACGCGGAAAACTCCGTGATTCACGGACTGCTGCAGAGCGCGGCGTTCTGGGTCGTCGACGACAATGGCGTGTACGAAGGCCCGTGGCTCGGCGGCGACCAGAGTTCGGGCGGACGTGAACCCGACGGCGGGTGGGGGTGGGCGAACTTGGAGTCGCTCACGTTCCGACGCTGGAGCCCCGGACAGCCGGACGACAACCAGGGCGCCGACCGGCTCCACTACGGTGGTTCGAACAACCTAACGGCGGGGACCTGGGCCGACGCACCGGGCAGCGCACGAATGCCCGGCTACGTCATCGAGTTCTCCGGCGCGCACGCGCGGCGCACCGTGGGGTTGTTGAAGGACGAGCCGGGTGCGTTCTCCGGCTACACACTGCTCAGTCCGGGAACCCACCGTACTTCGTACTTGATCGACACCCGCGGCCGAGTGGTGCACTCCTGGGCCAGCGCGTTCTTCCCCGGTCAGTCGTCGTATCTGCTGCCGAACGGCAACCTGCTGCGCACTGCGGCACTCGGCAACGTGATTGCGCCGGGCGGTGGCGCAGGCGGGCTGGTCGAGGAGTTCGACTGGAACGGCAACTTGGTGTGGCGGTTTGCGCTCAGCACGCCGACCGCCATGCTGCACCACGACATCGAGCGGCTGCCGAACGGCAACACGCTGATGATCGTCTGGGAGATGAAGACCGGTGCCGAGGCGACCTCGGCCGGGCGTGACCCGGCGAAGATGTCGCAGGGCGTGGTGTGGCTCGACAAGATCATCGAGGTCCAGCCGACCGGACCGAATTCCGGCACCGTGGTGTGGGAGTGGAGCGTGTGGGATCACCTGATCCAGGACCACGACCCCAAGCAGCTGAACTACGGCGATCCTGCGGCCCACCCCGAGCGCGTCGACCTGAACTACGCGCCGGAGACGATCGGCGATTGGATGCACACCAACGCCATCTCGTACAACCCACAGCTGGACCAGATCATCCTCAGCGTTCGCTCGTTCGAGGAGTTTTGGATCATCGACCACAGCACTACCAGTGGTGAGGCCGCGGGCAGCACCGGCGGCCGCAGCGGCAAGGGCGGTGACCTGCTCTACCGTTGGGGCAACCCACTGGCCTACCGTGCCGGGACGGTGCAGGACCGACGCCTGTACCTGCAACACGACGTGCAGTGGATCCCGCTCGGACTCCAGGGTGCCGGCCACGTGCTGGTGTTCAACAACGGCACCGACCGCCCGCTGGGTGCAGCGTCGGGTGCCGACGAGATCGTCCTGCCACAGGTGGACAGCCGCGGCAACTACCCGCGGTCGGGTCCGGCGTGGGGTCCGCTGGATTTGACCTGGAGCTACCTCGACGCCAACCCGACGTCGTTCTACTCGCCGTTCGTCGGTGGTGTGCAGCGTCTGCCCAACGGCAACACCATGGTAGTTGCCGGCTGGCACGGCCGAGCCCGGGAAGTCGACAGCCGCGGCAACACGGTGTGGGAGTACGTGAATCCAGTGAAGGTCGGCGTTGCGACCCACCAGGGCGAGTCCGCGGTCGACTTGGTGAGCTACACGTTCCGCGCCCCGCGCTACCCGCTCGATTACGCGGCGTTCACGAACCGAGTGCTGATTCCCGGCGAACCGCTGGAGCTGCACCGCACCGTGCTGTTGGCCGATGGCTCGACCGTCGATCGCTACGCGCCGGTCGGCACCGACGTGACGTTCACGCTGCGCGCCCAGGGGGTGGGGAGCATGGACTACGTGCTCGCCACTTCGGCGACCGCGGGGTTGATCCCGATCGACACTCGGTTGGCGTCGCTCGGTTTCGATCCACTGCTGCAGACTTCGGCGCTGGGCCGCGCGCCGACGGTGTTCCGCGGCTACCGGGGTACGCTGGATGCCGCGGGGCTCGGCCGGGCGACGCTATCGCTCCCGCCGATTCCCGAGTTGGCCGGACTGGACTTGCGCACCGTGATGTTGGTCGTCGACCCGGCGGCTCCGAGTTCGTTCGCCGAGGTGAGCAACACCGTGGACGTGCACGTGACCCTCTAGCACTATTCATGAGCAGCGTCGCGAGATCGTGCAAGGTTGTTGCTGGCAAGGAGAACGGCAGGTCCTGCCCGGAGGCGGGGTGCTCCCCCGTAGAGGAGGAGGTTCTCACGTTCGACGAAGCCAGCAGCGAACTTGCGCGATCGCAGCAGCTCGGTCACGAATAGTCCGGGCTAGGAGTCTGCGCCACAGAATGACAACCCTTGAGATCCGCGCCTTCCAACACCCGTCACCACCCGAAAGCCTCGCCGAATCCACCAATTCGGCTGCGTTTTCGGCCGGCGACCTGCGCCGAAATCCACGCACCTCCTGAGTCGCCCTTCTGTGGCGCAGACTCCTAGGAGTCTGCGCCTCGGAATGGCGAGGCACGCCCCCGTGCCCGAATCGACTGGTGCGGCGCAGGAATCGGTGCCCCGGGTGTCGCGCGCGTCAACCGGGTCGCACAATGCGTACGTGAGTTCCCACGCCCCCGTCCACCGACCCCGCCGCCGCTGGGTCGGTCCCGCGGTCGCGCTGGGGACCGCGGTCGTTCTGGTCGGTGTGGTCGAGGTCGTGGCACGCACTTGGGTGGTGCCGGAGCTGCTGTCGTTCCTGCCGATCTATGCAGCGGACGAGGTCGCCGGCTATCGCCTCAAGTCCGGGGTCGACGCCTACGCGTTCGGTGCGCGGGTGCGCACCAACTCGGTCGGGTTCCGTGGTCCGGAGTGGAGTCGTGTACCGGCCCCAGGCGTGCTGCGGATCGCACTGATCGGCGACTCGCTGGCGTTCGGCTTCGGCGTGGCGTTCGAGCAAACGGTCGGCGAAGCGCTGGCGCGGCGGATCGCGCGGCGGTGCGGCCGCGCCTGCGAGGTGCTCAACTTCGGTGTGCCGGGCTACAACGCCGCGCAGCAGTTGGCGGTGTTGGAACGCTTGGCGCTGCCATTCCGCCCGCAGCTCGTGCTGGTCCTGCCGTGCTCGAACGACCACGAACCGGCGTTGTGGGTCGATGACGAGGGTGCGATGCACTGGGGGGAGCGGGGCCAACCGGGAACCCACGCCACTCCGCGCGGCGTGCCGCGTCGGGCGCGCTGGGGAGTGCTGCGGCACAGCGGGCTGGCGGTTTGGATCAAGTCGACGTGGCTCCGCTGGCAGGCCGACCGCACTCCCGTTCCGCAGGGGCATTGGATGGGGATGCTCACGGCCGGGCCGGTGCCGAGTCCGATCGACCAACGGGTCTTGCTGCCGCTGCGGACGATGTACGAGCGGTGTGCCGCGCAGCGGATCCCGATGGTCGTCGGGTTGTTCGCCGGCGACGACCGATACCGCTTGGCGCTGCGCGAGCTCGTGGCGCGAACTGGCGTGCCTGCCCTCGAGCTTCTGGAGCTGTTCCCGGAGGCGCACAGCTGGGCGGAGCTGTGTGCGCAGTTCAGTCTGGGGTGGGATTCGCACCCGAATGCCGAGGCCTACGCGCGCTGGGCGAACGGCCTGTTCGAACTGCTCGAGAAGCACCGGCTGCTGCCGAGCAAGTGATCGGCGGAGGTTGGCGAGGAGCTCACCGCCGCCCCGGCAGCGGCGGATCCTCGGACTTCAACCGCAGCTCGACGTCCTCCAGTTCTGGTTGCACCCAGATCTGTTCGCTGATGAATGCGCGACCGTCGCTCTGCGTCAACCGCGCCGACAATCGCATTCGCGCATGCTCGGGTAGGCCACTGATCTGGAAGCCGCCGTCGCGGTCGCAAACCGCTGTGCGCCGGCGCACGCGCGCGTCGGTCGAGTCGCGCAGCGTCACCACCGCACCACGCGCCGGTTTGCCGTCCGGCAAGAGGATCCGGCCGTGCACGCGAAAACCCGGTTCGCAGCGGATCGGCGGGGGGTCGTCGCGCCCGGTGACCAGCAGCGTGCGGGCGCGGTTCAGGTAGTGCGGGTGCCACGGGCGCATACCGTAGGTGCCGCGCGGCAGCTCGAGTCGCACCATCCCGCCGCCGTCGGCGAACGCGACCTGGGTCAGCAGCCACGAGCCTGGGTGCTCGATGTGCACGGCCAGGTGGGTGGCCGGGCCGCCGGTCGGGTCGAGCACCTGCTGCCGGGCCGCGACCGCGGTCGGTAGTCGCACCTCGTTCGATCCGTCCTCGGGCGGCGGAACCACGACGGTGCCGTAGCCCGGCGCAGACACCACGACCTGCGTGCTCGCGGTCGGCGCGGGGAGTGCGAAGCCGGCCCGGCCGGAGGCGTCGGTGTCGCCGATCGAACGCAGTTCGGCTGACTCGTCTTGGGTTGCGTCCACCGCGAGTACGCGGGCACCGCGCAGCGGCTCGCCGGTCGCGGCCGAAAACACCTTCAGGATGCGCGTGTGCGCGGTGGGGGGCACGAGGGTCTCGGCGCTCGCCCCCGCCCACCGGCGAGCGACCAGGCGGCATCCGGAGGCGGCCACCCAGAGACTGAGATCCACCACCACTTCGCCGCCGGGAATCAGCACCGAGGTGGGGGACGGTCGTGGCAGCGTGACCGCAGGCCAATCGGTCATCGTCACCGTGGTTGCGGTGCCGACCTCGAGCCGGCGCGGCGGCGCCGCGGCCGGTAGGGTGACCGTCTCACCGGCACGGAGCAACAGCCCGTACTCGGCGACGCGATCCGGCGCGGTGATCAGCACGCGGAACGCACCGGACGGCAGGCGTACGGCGTCGGCCCGTCCCGTTTGCAGCACGCAGCGCCCACCCGCCGACATGATGTGCGCTGTCGCCGGACCGCCGGGCAACCGTAGTTCGGCCAGCGGCTGGCAGAGCAGCTGTGCGCGCGGCGGGGGGTCGACGAGCAACGCGCCGAGCCCCGCGTGGACCACCCACAACGCACCGCGTGGTCGGGCGACCCGCAACTGGAATCGCCCGCGCGGGTCGGTTCGCGCGGTCTCGACCTCCGGTGCGCCGGCCAGTGCGGCGGCATGGTCGCGCAATACCCACAGGTCGGCGACCGGGGTCGCCGCGAAGTGCACCATGGCCCCTGCCAGCGGCTTGCCGCCGTCGTCCCGCACCTCGCCGACCAGGTTGTGGCGAACGGGGTGCTGACCGGGCGCGCAGGTGCACCCCAGCAGCAGGACAGCGGCGACTTCGAAGGTGGGTCTCACGGGCGGGGCGCGATCGCACCCGACGCGGACCAACGTCGCTGGTCGCGGTGGGTTCGCACCGCACGGCGACCGGCGGAGTGGGGCGACCGCGCGCCTCGGCGACACCTACGGAGAGGTGGCTCCGGCGCAGCTGCCGACCCTCTCATCGCGTTCTCAGTCGAGCTCGGCGCGGGTAGCGATCACGCGGTCGACGATACCGTACTGCTTCGCCTCGGTGGCGTTGAGCCAGAAGTCGCGGTGGGCGTCGGCGACGATGTCGTCCGGCTTCTTGCCCGCCGCGTCGGCGATGATCTTGTTGTAGCGGGCGCGCAGCTTCATCACCTCCTTGGCGGTGATGTCCAGGTCGGATGCCGTGCCCTGACCGGCGGTCGACGGCTGGTGGATCATGAACCGGCTCTCCGGCAGCGAGATCCGCTGGCCGGGATCGCCCGCCAGGTGGATCAGGATGCCAGCGGATGCGCACAGGCCATTCACCACGGTGCGGATCGGCGGGGCGGCGAAGCGCAGGATGTCGTAGATGGCGAAGCCCGAGTCGGCGCTGCCGCCGGGTGAATTGATGAACACGGTCACCGGGCGGCTCGCGTCCTGTGCCTCCATCACAAGCAGTCGGCTGGTGACTTCCTTGGCCATCTTGTCGGTGACCGGACCGGTGCACAGGATGATGCGGGCCTCGAGCAGGTGGCGCTCGATGACCTGGCCGGACTTCTCGGCGGCGGACTCGCCCTCCGCGGCCAGTAGGGGAAACTCGCGATCGATTGCGTTTGCCATGATTCCTCAGGTGACACCCGCGCGTCGGGTGCCGGGTCTTGGAGGGGCGCCCAGCACCCCCTCCCGGGATGATCTTCGGGTAGCACGATGCCGTCGGTTGAGGGATCCGCCCCAGTCGTGCTGCGGCCCGGACTCTCGTGAGCAGCGGCGACCTCGCACGATCGCGGCAGACCGGCCACGGAGAGCCCAGGCCAGCGGCTTAGCCGATGCGAGGGGGAGAAGCAACGCCGCCGCGCGGTCGACCCCGCACCGGGCGACGCAAAAAACTCCGAGCATGGGGGTTGAGCCAGAACGGACCACTAGATACATTGCCCCTGCGCCGTGGCGCTCGCGATGCAAGGCCACGGCGTCCAGTCGTCGGGCGCTCTGGGGTGCCTTGCCGGCGTCGCACAGTTTCCGATGGTTCGGGGACCGCGTGGCAGAATCCGGCAGTTTCTCCTCGAGACTCGAGCGGTCGATCCCCGATAGCGAGTTCGGTCTTGCACCGGCCCGTCTGGGGAAGGGAGCACTGCTCAGGGACCACCCAGGACCTCGGTCGACGGGCATTCGTTCCGACCGGCAGGTAGCCAATTCCGAGTGCACCGCGCGAGGCGCGGGTCGCTCGTGCCTGCCGCAGATCCAGGCATCGCAGACACTGCAAGCGGACCGGTTCGCACATCGGGCAGGCTGAGCGCGCATTCAGACTGACCGATCGGCGACGGTCCATCAGCCGCTGCTGACCCACGGATCCCTACTTCCGACGCTCTTCGCAACCCGGCGACTCGGGGCAGACGCCCCCGCGCGGCGCACCGCCGCGACGCATCAATCTCCTCGGTCCCCGCTGTGGGATGGTGATCATGACCAATGTAGACAGCTCCTCGAAGCAGAACGCCGGTGGTTCCGGCAAGACCAAGTGGCGGCGAAAGCGGCGTCGTCGGCGCGGCGGAGGAGGTGGTGGTGGCAAGGCGACCAGTCCCGCGGTGATGCCGGAGTTCGACGGGGAGACCGAGGAGGTCTGCGGGGTGCTCGACCTGCAGAAGGACATGTCCGGCTGGTTGCGGCAGGCGTGCAACAACTACACGCCGGCGGAGGAGCCCGACCAGGACGTGTTCGTGCCGGCGCCGCTGGTGCGGCAATGCCGTCTGCTGGAGGGCAGTGAGATTCGCGGTCAGGCCGGATTGCCGACCAAGGGAGCGCAACGGCCGACCCTGGCGACCGTCGAGATGGTCGACGGGCTCGATCCGGAGGCGTCGGCCAAGCGTCGCTTGTTCAAGGACCTGACGGTCATCGACCCCAAGCCGCAGTTCGTGCTCGAACCGGACGATGGCGACGTCAGTCTGCGGATCATCGACCTGTTGGCGCCGATCGGCTGTGGTCAGCGCGGTCTGATCGTTGCACCGCCGCGTTCCGGCAAGACGGTCCTGCTGCAGAAGATCTGCGCGGCGATCGCCGACCGATACCCCGCCACTCACGTGATCGTGCTGCTGGTCGACGAGCGCCCGGAGGAGGCCACTGGTTGGCGGCGTTCGGCCACCGGCGAGCGCCGCGAGGTGCTGGTGTCGACCCTCGACGAGGGACCCAAGCACCACATCAAGGTCGCCGAGATGGCGATGAAGCGCGCCCACCGGTTGGTCGAGACCGGCAAGGACGTGGTGATCCTGCTGGACTCGATCACCCGCTTGACCCGCGCCTACAACTCCGACATGGGTGGCCGCGGTGGCGGCACGATGTCCGGTGGCATCGGCGCGAAGGTGATCGAGCATCCGAAGAAGTTCTTCGGCTCCGCCCGCAAGTGCGAGGAGGGCGGCTCGCTGACCATCCTCGCCACCACGCTGGTCGACACCGGCTCGCGGATGGACCAGGTGATCTTCGAGGAGTTCAAGGGGACCGGCAACATGGAGCTGGTGCTCAACCGCCAGCTGGCCGAGCGCCGGATCTTCCCGGCCATCGACATCGAGCTGTCCGGCACGCGCCGCGAGGAGATGTTGCTACCCGAACCGATCATCGCGCGGCTCTACACGCTCCGTCGCGTGCTCGCCAAGATGCACGTGCTCGACGCCATGCCCCTGCTCATCGACCGGTTGATGAAGACCAAGAGCAATGCGGAGTTCTTGACGTCGTTCCGCGTGGACGACTAACCCCCAGCCGCCTCCCCAGATGATCAATGTCGACCAGCTCAAGAAGAGCTATGACGGGATCAGCTACGCCCTGAAGGGCGTCAGCTTCGAGGTCGCGCAGGGTGAAGTGATCGGTTTCCTCGGTCCCAACGGGGCCGGGAAGTCGACCACCATGAAGATCCTGACCGGATTCCTCCTGCCTTCCGCGGGGGTGGCCACGATCGACGGCCTCGACGTGGTGCGTCGGTCCCTCGAGGTGCGGCGGCGCATCGGCTACCTGCCGGAATCGACGCCGCTCTACCACGAGATGCGGGTCGACGACTACCTGCGATTCGCCGGGCGAATCCGCGGGGTTGCCGGTCGTGGACTGACGGCCGCGGTGTCCCGCGTGGTGTCGCTGTGCGGGCTCGAGCGGGTCACCGGCAAGAACATCATCGAGCTGTCGAAGGGCTACAAGCAGCGCGTCGGCCTCGCGCAGGCGATGATCCATCACCCCAAGGTGCTGATCCTCGACGAGCCGACCTCGGGCCTCGACCCCAACCAGATCGTCGAAGTTCGGCGGCTGGTGCGGCAACTCGGGGAGGAGCACACCGTCATGCTGTCGACGCACATCCTGCAGGAGGTCGAGGCGTCGTGCTCGCGGATCATCATCATCAGTCTCGGTGAGTTGGTCGCCGACGGCTCGCTCGACCAGCTGGTCGGCGAGCTCGAGCCCGGTGCACTGGTGGCGCGGGTCAAGGGACCGCGCGACACCGTGCTGTCGCAGATGCGCCAGCTGCTGGGCGAGGAGGTGCCGATCGAAGTCGACGGCGACACCGGTGCGTTCGAGACCTACCGCATCCACCTGAACGGCAACAAGGAGTACGTCGAGGATGGCCTCGCGCACTTGATCATCAAGAACGGCTGGTCGCTGGCCTCGCTGGTGCGCGAGCGACGCACGCTGGAAGACGTGTTCCACAGCAAGACCCTGCGCGCCCAGCAGGAGGCCGGCCATGCGTAACATCTGGACGATCTGCCGTCGTGAGCTGCGCAGCTACTTCTTCTCGCCGATCGCCTACGTGTTCGGCCTGCTGTTCCTCGGCATCACCTGCTGGTACGGCAGTCAGCTGCTACGGCACGAAGGCCAGGCGAGCATGGTGGAGTTCTTCCGCCTGCTGCCGCAGGTGTTCATCGGCTTCCTGCCGGCGCTGACCATGCGGTTGTGGGCCGAGGAGCGCAAGACCGGCACGCTCGAGCTGCTGTTGACCTTCCCGGTCTCCATCCCGCAGATCATCGCCGGCAAGTTCTTCGCGGCGATGGTCTACCTGGCGCTGTTGCTGATCCTGACTCTGGCACTGCCGGTCACCATGGCCTGGCACGGCAAGCTCGATTGGTACTCGGTGAGCGTGACTTACTTCGCGTCGTTGCTGCTAGCGGCGGCGTACGTGTCGGTGGGGATGTTCTGGTCGAGCATCACCCGCGACCAGATCATCGCCTTCCTGTTGGCGCTGGTGACCTTGTTCGCGCTGTTCAAGACCGGCGAGTTCGGCCAGAGCCTGATCGGTCTGCTGCCGGAGTGGCTGGGCGGCGACCGCATCGCGCTGTTCGTGCTGGCGCTGAGCCCGCAGCGCTACTTCGACAGCATCGCGCGCGGCGTGGTCGACACCGGCGACCTGGTGTTCTACCTGTGTTTCTGCGCGTTCTTCCTGCACGCCAACGCGTTGGTGCTCTACGGCAAGCGGGTGAAGGGATGACCATGGCCAAGACCGTCTGTCCGCTGCCGCACAACGACCACCACGCCGCCGGATTCGTCGGGGGTGCAGTGCTGCGACTGGTGCTGCTGTTCGTGGTGCTGGCCGAAGTCGCGTTCCTCGCCAGCCGCTACCGCGCGCGTGCCGACCTGACCCAGGATCGGCAGTACACCCTCACCGAGTCGACCCAGAAGGTGCTCGGCAAGCTCGAGGACCGGCTGGTGATCGAGGCCTACTTCAGCCCCGACGAAGACCTGCCGGTGTTCCACCGCCCGTACCGGGTGATGCTCCGCGACGCGCTCAAGGAGTACGAGGAGATCGGCCGCGGCCACGTGCGGGTGGTGTACTTCAACCCGTTCGAGGACCGCACCCTGCGGGAGAAGGCCGAGCGACTCGGTATGAAACCGCAGGAGGCGCAGGTGCGCGACACCGGCAGCCTGAAGGCGACCGAGGTGTGGCAGGGACTGCGGTTGCGCTACGGGGCCAAGAAGGAGAGCGTGATCCCGTTCCTGCAGCTGGCGCAGGGTACCTACTTCTACGAGTCGGTGTTGACGCCGCGGATCAAGCAGCTGACGGTGCAGCAGCGGCCGAAGATCGGCGTGCTGGCGAGCCGCACCAGCAGCGGCGGGATGGTGATCGGTGAGCGGCGCACGCCGGCGCAGGGCTTCACCAAGCTGCTGCAGGCGTTCGGCAAGGACTACGACCTGGAGCCGCTCGATATCAGCAAGGGCCAGTTGGTCCGCCCGGAGGTCGAGGTGGTCCTGCTGCTGCGGCCGAAGAACTACACCGACCGGATCAAGTTCATCCTCGACCAGTTCCTGATGCGCGGCGGCAAGCTGGTGGTGTTCGCCGACGCCTGCGAGGTCGAGGTGCGCGAGGATCGCGAGCTGCGCGGCCACCTGTTCAGCTACGACGGGCCGGGCGAGACGCGCTTCCTCGACCAGCTGCGCACCTACGGGGTCAAGGTCGAACACAAGGTCGTGGGCGAGGGCGTGCGCGAGCTGCAGCAGACCTTCGGGATGATGTACCAGGACCCGCGCACCGGGCAGGGCGGCTTCCATCCGTTCTTCTACCCGTACAACCTGCAGCCGGCGAAGGACGACTGGGCGGCCCGCGCCGAAGCGTTCGCGCAGAAGGACGGCAAGGTCGACCAGGAGCTCGCGGCGCAGTACAAGAAGTTGTTCAAACCGGGTTGCGACGAGTCGCACGACTTGATCAAGGCGGTGGCCAGCGTCGCACTGCCCGGGCTGTTCTGGCCGTGCCCGGTCGATCTGGTCGAGACGATGCCGAAGGGCGTCACCGGTAAGGTGCTGCTGCGCACCTCGCCGCTCGGGTGGACCGAGATGCCGAACATCGACCTCGACCCGTTCCAAGGCGCGCGCGATCCGCGGCAGCGGATGCAGAACCTGGAGCGGTGGACCAACTCCAAGGGGTTGATGCGGCCGCTCAGCAACCCGACGCAGATTCCGTTGGCGGTGTTCGTCGAGGGGACGTTCTCCTCGTACTTCGCCGACAAGCCGGTTCCGCCGGCGATGCCGAAGAAGAAGGACGAAGCCAAGGGCGACCCCGACAAGTGGGACGAGGATCCCAAGGCGAAGAAGGACGACAAGGTCGCCGGCCCGACCAAGCCGAAGCCGAAGGACGCTGCCACCGCGGAGCCCGCGGAGTCGAAGCTGCGCGTGAGCAAGCCCGGCGCGCAGCTGCTGGTGATCGGCGACGCGACCTTCCTGCGCGACGACTTCGCGTTCGGCAACTACGCGGAGATGCTGCGCGAGACCGCGGTTGTCGGCCCGGCCGACCGCGGGCGCGGCCAACTGGCGCTGCTGTTCTTCCGCAACTTGCTGGACTGGCTGGTGCAGGAGCGCGACCTGCTGGCGTTGCGCAACAAGTCGGGCACCGACCGACGGATGAAACTCCTGGCCCGCGACGAGGCCAAGGGCGAGCGCACCGAGGACTTCGTCGAACGGCTGCAGTCCCGTGAGAAGTGGCTGCAGCGCCTGGTGAGCTTCGGGCCGGGGGGACTCTTGTGCCTGTTCGGCCTGCTGATGTGGCTGCGGCGCTCGGCGCAGAAGCGCGCCTTCCTCAACCGTCTGAAGTGATCGGGAGAACCCATGTCGACCAACTTGATGCTCGTGGTACTCGCTGCCGCACTGGCGATCCCCTGCTGGCTGACGATGCAGGGCGAGAAGATGGACGTCACCAGCCTGGCGAGCATCCCGGTGATGTTCCCGGGCTTCACGCCCGACAAGGTGGCGACCGTCGAGTTGATGAAGCGCAAGTCCAAGGAGGAACTCGAGGCCGCGGCCCGCGCCGCCGGGGTGCCGGTGGAGAAGCTGCCCGCCGAGCAGCAGTTCGAGGCGTTGGTGTTCCAGCGCGCTGGCGAGGACTGGCAGCTGGTGAACACCGAACTGGCAGGCCTCAAGGTGCCGCGTGCGCGGATCGATGACGCGGTCCTGATCCACTTCCGCGACATCAAGACCAACGAAGAGAACAAGATCGGCCGCGGGGTCGACGAGAAGTTCCGCGGCGAGAACGGGCTCACGCCGGAGACCGGCACGATGCTGCGCTGCCGCGCCGTCCCGTCCGGACCCCAGGACGCCGGTCGCTCGCTCGGCGAGCTGATCGTCGGTGGCTCGACCAAGCGGGGCAAGGTCGGCGAAGCGGGGGCGATCGACGGCTTCTACGTGGTGCGTGCCGACAAGCTCAACGACGTGGTGCTGTACGAGCCGAAGGACAAGTCCTGGCACCTGCCGCTGCGTGCGTCGGAGTGGGTCGACACGACGGTGCACTCGTTCCTGATGAGTGAGGTGGAGGCGTTCTACTTCAGGAACGCGTTCGGCAACGCCGGCTTCACCAAGAAGCCCGGCTCCACGCAGACCTGGGTCGCGGTGCCCGAGCAGTGCTCGCCGAAGAACGTCGGCGCGGTGCGACAGGGCAAGGTGACCGACCTCGTCAACCACTTCTTGGTGGTCAAGGCGGAGCGCTTCGACCCCAAGCGTCCGCGGGTGCAGGCCGACGAGGTCTGGAACAAGGGTGTGGTCGAGGTGCGGTGCAAGCTGCGCAGTGGCGAGGAGCACATCATCTGGGTGCAGAAGCGCAACGACGACACGGCCGACAGCTGGGTGTTCGGCACCGGCTGCAAGTTCAAGTTCGCACTGTCGAACTTCAAAGTCGGGCCGTTCCGCACCCAGAACCCGGAAGAACTGTTCGATCCGAAGTAGACTGCCGCGATGAGCCGCGCGATCACCGCGTTCGTGCGCCGCGTCGGCTGGCGCCGCCGGCTCGCGCACGCGTTGCTCTGGACCACCGCACACGGCGTGCTCGCCGGGCTTGCGGTGTGGTTGGGGCACTGGCTGTGGCCGCAGCACCTGCGAATCCTGCTGGTCGCAGCCGCCACGTGGGTGTCGCTGGCTGCGCTGTGGGCGGTTGCGCGGCGCGGGTTGTCGGTGCCGGCCGCGGACCGCTCGTTCCTGCTCGGCGATCGGTTGATCACCTGGTGGGGGATGCAGCGCCGGCCGAGCACGCCGTCGATCCGTTGGCTCGCAGAAGATCTGGAGCACGCGCTGGCGACGATCCCGGCCGCGCGCCAGCGCGAGACTTGGTGGCGGCCGCTGCGCCGGGCGCTGTGGTTGCTGCCGCTGCTGCTGCTGGTTTGGTGGATCGGCCCGTTGGGCCGTGGCGGACTGATGCGTTCGCACGCGCCCGCGGTCGCCGGGGATCGCGGTGCCCCGCAGACTCCGCAGCCGACGGACGGCGGGTCGCGGCCCCAGGGAGTGCGGCCGAGTGAGTCCGGGCCGCGCTCCCCGGGTGCGCCGCCGCCGCGTCCGATTCCGGACCTTCCCGCACAGAACGAATTCGTGATCCCCCGCCTGATCGACGACGGGCGCGGCAAGACCAAGCGGGTGCGCGTCGCCGAGGTCGAACAAGACGCACCCGGCAGCAAGCCACCGCCGACACCTGCGGAACGAGGGGCCGGCGCCGAGCCCGCGGTGCGTCCCCCGGAGCTAGACTTCGTTGCGGCGGCGGAACGCGCCTTACGCGCGCGCAACGTGCCGCCGGTCGAGCGGCCGTTCGTGCGCAGCTACTTCACCGCGCTGCAGGAGTGCAGCCGCACGCCGTGAGCGAGCTGTTCGACGATCGGTTCCGCCAGATGCTCGGCGAGCTGGTGCGCCGCATGCCACGCACACGGACCACCTCGCGCGCCCAGACCCCGACGCGCCGCCGTCGGCGTTCGGAGAGCGGCACCTTCTCCGGGCATCGCGCCTACACGCCGGGCGACGACCTGCGCGACTTCGACTGGAACGTGTTCGCCCGCACCGACGAGTTGTTCCTCAAGGTGCTCGAGGACGAAGACCGGGTCGGGTGGACTCTGATCCTCGACTGTTCCGCGAGCATGACCGCGGGTGATCGCTGGACGGCCGCACGACGGCTCGCGGCGGTGCTCGGCGGCTTGGCGCTGGTGCATCTCGGTGGGTTGCGACTGGTGTGGGGTGCGGCGGCGGACCGGTCGAGTCGCCTCGCGGGCGCCGGTGCCCTGGGCCGCTACCTCTCGACCCTCGAAGGCGTTCCGTTGCGTGCCGAGGCGCCGCGCGAACTCGCGGTCCAGGTGCTGCGGCAGCGCACCGCCGGCCGGGTCGCGTGGATCTCCGACTTCGCCGATCCCTCGAGCTACGACGATGCCCTGGCGATGCTGCGTCGCGAAGGCTGTCGGGTCACCGGTTGGCTGCCGGCGCTGTCGAGCGACCTCCTGCCGGAACTCGGCGGGTTGCTGCGCCTGCGCGATCCCGAGACCGGCCGCGAGGAGACGCTGCAGGTCGACGGGCCGCTGCGCGCGGCGATGGCCGAGGAGCTGCGGCGGTTGGAACGGGCGCAGGACGGCGCGTTCGACTCCGCCGGCGCAAGCCTGGTGCGCTTTCCGGTGCCGGCACGCGGCGACTATCGCTTGCGGTCGTGGTCGGCGGACGGGTTGGTGTACCGGGTGTGAGGGTCGGGGCACGCGCTGCGGCGGCGGCCGCGGGCGCGAGAGCGGGGCAGCGATCCTGGCACTGCCGTGGGCCCGCTCCTATCTTCCGGCAGCATGGACGCCGTGGAGCTCCTCCGGCCCGACCGCCTGGCCTGGCTGGGGGTGCTGCCGTTGCTCTACCTGCTGAGCCGCCCACCTCGGCCCCGGCGCGTCGAGCTCACCGCGCACCTCACCCAGTGGTTGCACGCGCGGGCGCGGTTGCATCGGCGGCCAGTGCGCTTCCGTTGGTGGCGGTTCCTGTTGCTGTTGCTCGCGGCGGCGGCACTGGTGTTGGCGCACGCCGGACCACGGCATCCGCCGCGCCCGGGGCCGAGTCGACTGATCGTCGTGCTCGATGCCTCGGCCAGCATGGCCGCCCGCACCGAGTCGGGCGCGAGCGCCTTTGATGTAGCGCGCGAGGCCGTGCTGCAGCGCCTCGCCACGCTGCCCGCGCACGTCGACGTGCGGGTCGCGCTGTGCCGTGAAGTCGCCGAGATCCTGACCGGCAGCCGCGACGCGGTCGCGACCGCACTGCGCGCCGCGACGCCGTGGGGGCGCGGGCTGGTCGCACTCGATGCGGTGGCACACGGTTGGCCCGCCGACACCACCGCGGTGTGGACGCTCGGCGATGGACTCGGGCGATCGGCCGCGCCGCGCGATGGCGCGTGGACCCGGGTCGGCAAGCCGGCGGACAACACGGCGCTCGTCGGCTGTCGCGTCGACGACGGCTGGCCGCTGCCGGAGGTGAAGGTCACGTTGCAGGTCGCCAACCACGGCCCGGCGCGCACGGTCGCGCTGTGGATGCACGGCGATCCACCGTCCCCGTCGGTCGGCGAAGTCCCGCCGCGCACCCTCGCGTTGGCCGCACAGGAGACCCTCGAGGTGGTGGTGGAAGTGCGTCGCGCCGCGGGCGGCTCCCTGTGGTGCGAACTGCGCGACACAGGCGATGTGCTGCCACTAGACGATCGACTGCGGATCGACCTGCCGGTACCTCCGCAGCCCGACATCGCGGTGCGCACGGCCGGCGCGGCGCCCAAGCCGCTGGTCGCGATCGCCAACGCACTGGCGTCGGAGTGCGGCGGCAAGGTGGTCGAGGGCGTGAACGCGACCCACGCCGGGCTCGTGCTGTGCGACGGTGGGACCCTCGCCGACCCGGTGCCAGCGGCGGCGCGGGTGGTGACGTTCGGCACCGCGCTGGACGGCCGCGGCGCGACCATCGACACCCCACGCCTGCTGGACTGGGAGCGGCGCGATCCGATCACCGCAGGGCTCGACTTGTCGGAGCTGCGGGTCAAGTCGGCCCTGTCCTGGCCGCCGGGCTTCCCCGGCACCGCGCTGCTGCACGGCGAGCGGGGGCCGTTGGCGGTATTGCGGCGCAACGGCGACGGTCTGGCGCTGCACTTCGCGTTCCGCCTCGAGGATTCGAACCTGTTCAAGCTGGCAGCCTTCCCGCAGCTGGTGCGGCGGGCCTTCGCGCGCGCGTTCGGCAGCGGGGCGCGTCCGAAGGTCGATCCGGCCGCCCTGCTGGACGCCGACGAATCCCGACTGGCTGCCGCTGCCGCGGTCCCAGACGACCGTCCGCTGCCCCGGTTCGGCACCCCGGCCCGGTCGCTGGTTCGCCCGCTGCTGTTGGCCGCCCTGGTGCTCCTGGTGCTTCGCGCCTATCTCCGGCCGTGATCCGCGGCTCCGTACTTGCTTTGGGTGGGGCGAGACCCTACAAAACTCGCCCCTTTTCCCAGGTCCGGGCGGCCGGACCGGGTGAACGACGATGACCATCGGAATCCTTGGAAAGAAGCTGGGCATGACCCAGCTGTTCGCGGAAGACGGCACGGTGACTCCGGTCACGGTCGTCCAAGCCGGTCCCTGCCGCGTCTTGCAGGTGAAGGCCAAGGAGGCCGCCGAGCTGGCCGAGCCCGACCGGGCAGCCCACACCAATCTCGGCAAGAAGAAGGGCAAGCACGCCCGGCCGCGTCGGGACGACGGCTACTACGCGGTGCAGATCGGCTTCGACGCCAAGGACGCCAAGCACACCAACAAGGCCGAGGCCGGGCACGTCGCCCGCAGCGGCGGCACCGCGATGCGCTACGTCAAGGAGCTGCGCTGCGCCGAGTTGCCCAAGTACAAGCAGGGCGACGACCTCACCGTCGCGTTGTTCGAGGGCATCAAACACGTCGACATCACCGGGCTGACCAAGGGGCTCGGCCATGCCGGCACCATCCGCCGGTTCGGTTTCCACCGGCAGGCGCAGTCGCACGGCAACAGCAAGGCGCACCGCAAGGTGGGTGGCACCGGCCGAACCTACGCCACCGCCAAGGGTATGCCGAAGGGCAAGCGCATGGCGGGACGCAAGGGCGTGGACCGCGTCACCATGCAGAACCTCGAGGTGGTCAAGATCGACGCCGAGCGCAACCTCCTGTTCGTCAAGGGTTCGATCCCGGGCAAGCCGTCGGGCTACCTGATCGTGCGCAAGGCAGCCAAGAAGGCCTGATCGAAGGTCGAAGAGAGACACATGGCGAAGTCACGATTCAAGGCAAGCGGTTGCCGGCGCGGGATTCACAAGCCCAAGAAGATGGGCAAGGGCTACTCGGCCTACCACCCGCCGCTGGGCTTTCGGCCCCCGGTCGCACCCCCCAAGAAGCAAGAAGGCGACGGCAAGCCCGCCGCCGAGTCGAGCAACTGATCGTCGAGTCGGCGCTGGCGCTGCCTCCCTGCGCTGCGGCGCCGACGGGCAGCGCACCCGGCTGCGGCCCTCGGCAGCTTCGCGCGACCTGATCCGCCGGAAGGCACGTGGCGGGTAGCGCGTCCCCGCTCGACGCCGACGTCGCCGTGGTCGGCGGCGGAGCGGCAGGGTTGTGTGCGGCGTGGTTCGCCGCGCGCGCCGGGAGCCGCGTGCTGCTGCTCGAGAAGAACCCCCAGCCTGGATTGAAGATCCTGATCAGCGGTGGCGGCCGCTGCAACCTCACCACGACCAAGAGCGGTCGCGAGCTCGAGGAAGAGTACGGCCGGCGCCGCGGACGCTGGCTCCGCCACGCCCTGCGCGCGTTCCCCCCGGCGGCGCTGCGCGCGTTCGTACAGGACGCGGGCGTCCCGCTGCAGGAGGAAGACCTCGACAAGGTGTTCCCGGTGTCCGGCCGGGCGCGCGACGTGCTCGACGCGCTGCTGCGGCGGCTCGTCGAGGTCGGCGTCACCGTGCAGACCGAGGCGGCGGTGCGCGGGGTGGAGCGCACCGGGGGGGGCTTCGCGCTGCGCGGCGAGCGCCGCAGCTGGACCGCCGCGCGGTTGGTGCTGTGCACCGGGGGGCTGAGCTACCCGAAGACCGGGGCGACCGGCGACGGCTACGCGCTGTGCGCAACCCTCGGCCACCAGCGGGTCGCCACCGTGCCGGCGCTCGCGCCGCTGCGGGTCGGGGCGCCGTGGGTGCACGAGCTCGCCGGCATGACCCTGCCCGACGTCGGATTGACGTTGCGCGACGCCGAGGGCGTGGTCGTGCGCCGGCGCCGCCGGCCGGTGTTGTTCACCCACAAGGGGCTGAGCGGGCCGGGCCCGATGGACCTCGCCGGAGACGTCGAGGAACGCGCGCAACCGTGCCTCTTGGAGCTCGACTTCTGCCCCGACATGCGAGCCGAGGAGCTCGACGGCTCGTTGGTCGCGGCGGGCCGGACGACGGGGCGGCGATCGCCCGCGAGCTGCCTACCCGCGACCGTTCCGGAGCGGTTGCGGCAGGTTTTGGCGCGCGAACTCGGGATCACCGAGTCGGTCGCCGCGCTGACCCGGGAGCACCGGCGCCGGCTGGTGGGCGCGGTCAAGGGCACCGAACTGCGGGTGGAGGCGAGCCTCGGGTTCGCCGCCGCCGAAGTGACGCGCGGCGGCATCCCGCTCGACGAGGTCGACCCGCGCACCATGGAGTCGCGTTGCACCCCGGGGCTGTTCGTTTGCGGAGAGCTGCTCGACATCGACGGGCCGATCGGCGGCTTCAACTTCCAGGCGGCGTTCGCGACCGGCAGGCTGGCGGGGATTTCTGCGGGCGCCCCGGATGCGCACCGCGACGCCGGCGTGAGCTGAGGTTGCCTTGGTTCGCGGAGTCACCCGCGTTCCACCGCGGCGGCCAATCGCTTGGCCGCAGATAGAATGCGCCGCCATCGCCCGCGTCGGCGCAACTCGGTCACGAATGGTCCCGGCCAGGAGTGTGTCCCTTGAAGTCAGCAGCAGGTTCGTTCCGGTCGCTAGTCCGACCCACGTTCGCGGTGGTGTTGGCCATTGTGCCGCTCGCCACCGCACCACTCGGTGCGCAGACTGTCCAGCAGGTCGGGTCGACCACCGATCGCTGCCGCGGCGGGGAGCTGGTGACCTTCCAAGGCAAGCTGGGCAAGGTGACCGTGCGCCCCGGGGAGTCCAAGATGGCCGACCTCCCCGCGCTCACCAAGGAATTGCACTGGTACTGCGCCGGTTCGCGCGAACGGGTGGCGAATGGACGCGAGTTCAACCGCCTGCGCATCCACCGCGACAAGGACGGCCGCATCGACTGGACATTCTTCCACGTCAAAGCGGCTGCACCGAGCGAGCCGGGGGCACCGGGGACGGCACTGCCGAATGTCGCGGTCGGGCGTCTGCGGGTGGGCGACACCAAGGATGCCTGTGACCGCAGTCATCTGGTGCGGTTCCAGGGCAAGCACGGCGCGGTGCAGGTGAAGGCCGGGCAGGAGGTGTTGGTGGAGTTGCCGAACGAGACGCGGGAGCTGAAGTGGAACTGCGGTGACTCGAACGAACGCTGCGCCAACCCGACGGCGTTCGACTGGGTCGGTTGCGAGCGCGCGAGCAATGGCGCGATCCACTGGGTGTTCTACCGCTCGTTCGCGCGGGCGACGCCGCGCAGTGGCAACTACGTGCACAACGTGCGGGGCGACCTGCGGGTCGGGGTCAACTTGACGCCGAGCAACACCACCGACGCGTCGTCTCTGGTGGGGCAGGGAACGAGTCTCGGTGGTGCGCTGAAGTCGGCGCTGGATCAGGCGTGGGAGAGCAATCGTGCCCGGATCTCCGCAGAGCTGCGCCAGGGAATCGCGGGCGCGAAGATCCAAGTGCTGGCGCTCCAGGTTGCCGGCCGAGGCAGCGCCGAACTCCGGGTGGCGAACCGCACTACCGACATCGCGCTGAAGTACGTGGTGCACGACAACCAGGCGACGGTGAAGCTGATCCTCACCGACCCAGCTCCCGACCCCAGACTCGACCTCCGGTTCGACCTCGAGCTGGTGCTGACGATCCCCCGCACGCAGTTGCTCGCCAAGTGGAACGTGCTGCGGGGTGAGGTCTCGGCCAAGCACGTGACGATCCGTGGGGCGAACGCGATCAGCAAGTTGGCGGTCGGGTTGTTCAAGTCGCGGGTGCGGGCGATGGAGGTCGGCGTCGGTCAGCGGTCGTTCGACCTGACCGACGACGTGCGCAAGGTGATCGAGGCCGCGCTGGCCCCGGTGCGGAGCCGCATTCCTGCCGACCTCGCGCACCTCGGTGCAGCGGTCGATGCTTCGGGCACCTTGACGCTGTGCGTGTCACGCGCCGCGGCCGAGCGTTGCACGCTGCCCCCGGTCGCGATCCGCCCGCCCGCCCGTGCGGTCCTCGGTCGTTCGACCGACAAGTGCAGTGACGCGACGGTGTGGATCTACGACGCCGAAAAGGAGCGCCACGTCGCCGCACGGCGCGGTGGTTCACCCATCGTGGTCGAGGTCGACAACCCGCGGTTCGGTTGGTACTGCGGTGGTGACGCGGCGCCGCGCACCTCGAACGAGGAGTGGGCATCGGGGCCGGCGGGTACCCACGCGGTGCGGGTGTCCCGACCGGGTGGGCGCGAGATCGTCTGGGAGTTCCTGGACTGGCGCCCAGCGCGGTAGGCCGCGCCGCGCGTGAGCCGTTCGGCGACCCCGGTCGACACGAACGCGCCGGAGATCGAGGCGCAGCGGGATTCGCGCCCGCGGATCTGGGGGGTTCGTGCAGCGCCGCCCGCGCCACCGAACCGTCGCCGCACCGCCGCACCGCCGACTTGGCGCGATACCCGTCCCTGACGACGCTGAGGACCGTCACCCACCCGGGGGTCGATCGCTGGGAGGCATCGTGCCGTGTGCGTGACGTCCGGCGTGGCCCGATGTCGAAGGCTGGGCAGTGCGCAGATCGCCCCACTTCTCCCGCAACGACACCTGGGCCCGACGGACTCCGCCGTCGACCGCCGCCGCCTCAGTAGCTCTCGTCCTCGCTGGGGAACTCCCGCTGCCGCACGTCGGCGACGAAGCGGCGGAACGTCTCCTCGAGAGTCTGCTCGAGCGCCAGATACCGGCGGACGAAGCGGGGCTTGAAGCGCGTGAACAGCCCGACCATGTCCTGGGTCACCAGGACCTGACCGTCGCACTGCGGGCCCGCGCCGATGCCGATCGTCGGGATGCTCAGGGCGGCGGTAATCCGCGCCGCGAGTTCGACCGGGATCTTCTCGAGCACCAGGGCGAACGCGCCGGCGTCCTGCAGTGCCATCGCGTCGTCGAAGATCTGGTCGGCCTCTTCCTCGTTCCCGCCGCGCACCTTGTACGAGCCGAACTTGTGGATGCTCTGCGGGGTCAAGCCGAGGTGGCCCATCACCGGAATGCCGGCGTCGGTCAGGTGGGTGATGGTGTCGAGCACCGGTCGACCGCCTTCCAGCTTGACGGCTTCGGCGTTGCTCTGCTTCAGCAGTTGGCCGGCGTTGCGCAGGGCTTCGTGCAGGCTCGTCTGGAAGGACATGAACGGCATGTCGGCGACCACCAGCGCGCGTTTGGCGGCGCGGGCCACCAACTCGGCGTGGTAGAGGATGTGCTCCATCGTCACCGAGATGGTGGTGTCGCGACCCTGGACCACCGTGCCCAGCGAGTCGCCGACCAGCAGCACGTCGACCCCGGCGGAATCGAGGATCCGCGCCCACAGGTAGTCGTACGCGGTCAGCACCGCGATCGGCACCTTGGCCTGCTTCATGTTGCGCAGCACCTCGGTGGTGACCTTGGTCACCTGCGGACTCGCTTCGCCCACGTTACCAGTCTCCGAAGGTGTCGGGCTCGGAGGGGGGTGGGGGCGGCGCGTCGCTGCTCCCGGGTGGCGGCGGCGGCCGGTAGCTGTCGTGGTCGGCTAGCGGTTGTCGCCGGCGCCGCGGGGCGTTGCCGCGGGAGCTGTCGACGATCGTGTCGAAGCGCGGCACCTCGCGGTGTCCCAATTCGCGGTCGAAGGCGGACAGGTCGACCGCCTCCGGCTCCAGGGTAAGTACGTCGTCCTCGCGGCGACGCTCACCGTCTCCCTTGCCGCCACGCTTCTTGCGCTTGCTCTTCTTGCCCTTCGCCGGCCGCTCGGGAACCCGCTGCTCGCTGCGTTCCTCGCGCCGCTCGTCTCGATCCCCGCGGCCCTTGCGCTTGCGGCGCTTCTTGTCCTTCTTGTCCTTGCGCGGCGCGTCGCGTTCCGCTGTGTCGCGATGCGGGGGGGCGGCCTCGGGAGCCGGCGCGGTAGCGGTCTGCTCCGGACGCCGTGTGGTCACCAGCGCACGCCACTCTTCGAGGCGTTCGAATCCACTGTCGGTGGCGTGGCAATGCAGCTCGAACAGCTCGAGCGCCTCCGCCATGTGCGGGTCGTTGAGGAACGAGGCCAGCCGGAACCGCCGGGTGCCGGTCGCGGTGAACCGCGGGTGGACCGCACAGATGCGCTTGAGGGCCCCGGTGTCGCGGCGGGGTAGGCGCAGCTCGACGGTGACCGGTCCGACCACCTCCTCGGCCACGATCGCCGGAGATCCGCCGCTCACTTCGACCTCTTGCAGCACCGGGAGCAGGAACATGCACCCGAGCAGGACCGCGCTGGACGGGCGCCCGCCGTTGTGGATGTGATTGTCGAGCGCCTCCAGCAACCGCCAGAACACCAGCCGCTGCGCATCGTCCGCCTTGCCGAGGAAGGCGTGCACGCCGGGCAGCAAGGTGGCCAGCGCATTCACTCGGTGCAGGATCTGGAACGACGGCAGCGCATGGCCGCCGCGCAACAGCCGCAGGATCTCTTCCAACATCCGCGGTGGGGCAGCGCGCGACAGGTCCGGCGCCGCGGCCCGCATCGCTTGCTCGGTCGGCGCGTCGCAGTGAAAGCCGAGCCGACCGGCGAACTTCGCGGCCCGCAGGATGCGGATTGGATCCTCGCGGAAGCGGATCATCGGGTCGCCGATGGTGCGGATGACCTCGTCGTGCACATCCTGGATCCCGCCGACGTAGTCGATAATCTCGTCGCGGATCGGGTCGTGGAACAGGGCGTTGATGGTGAAGTCGCGCCGTAGAGCGTCGTCTTCGATGGTGCCGAACTCGTTGTCGTGGACGATCAGGAGATCGTCATCCTCGGAGCTCTCTTCGTCGGTCACCTCCGGCTCGTTCGCCACCGGTGCGCTGCGGAACGTGGCGACCTCGAGGATCTTCTGGTTGCCGTGGAAGTGCAGGTGCGCGAGCTTGAACCGGCGCCCGATGATGCGGCAGTTGCGCGGGAACGCGCGCTTCACCTGCTGCGGGCGGGCCTCGGTAGCGATGTCGAAGTCCTTCGGCTCGCGGTCGAGCAGAAGGTCTCTGACGCAGCCCCCGACCAGGTAGGCGGGGTAGCCGCGGGCATCAAGGCGTTGAATCGAACGGACGGCGTCCGGGTCGAGCTGCGTGCAGTCGAGGCCGGACGGGGAGATCTTCTTGGGCTGTATGGCGGTCTTCCTGGGAATCTGCGGGTCCTGATGGGCCTTCGCGGACACTACGGTAGCAGCGCGCCGTGGTGACCTCAACAACGGTGCAGGGAAAGGGGCTTTCGAGCGCGCCGCAAGCCGGGCGGCGCGGACGGGCGCCGCGCGCCGCACCGGTTCGGGCCGCTACTGGTGCACCATCTCGAGGGTGTCGAGCACGGCGGTCGCGGTGGCGCTGTTGGCGCCGCCGAACACCACCAAATTGCCATCCGGCAACAGCGCGACGCCGTGCGTGGCACGCGCCGTGTTGAGCTTGAAGCTGCGCACGTACGTGTTGGTGGCCGGGCTGAACTCCAGCACGGTGTCGTGAGATACCGCGGCATCGATCGCGCCGGATGCGCCGCCGGTCAGCAGCACGGAGCCGTTCGGCATCTGTTGCGCGCCGTGTCCTGTACTCGCCGTCGGAAGGTCCGGCAACGCCGTCCAGGTGCCCGACGACGCGTTATAGAACTCGGCCTTGGCGGTCGCCTTGGCACCGGCCAGGGTGGTCGGTGGGGGCAGCAGGGGAATGTTGACCTCGACGCCGCCGGTCACCAGCACGCGGCCATCGGTCAGCAGGATGGTGTTGAGGCTGTGCACGCCACGGTGTTGGCGCATGGCGCCGGTGCTCGACCAATTGCCGCTGGTCGGATCGAACAGCTGACAGTTCGACACGGTGGTCACCGAGGTCGGGATGCCGAAGATGAAGTTCACCTTGGCGCCGCCTGACAACAGCACGCGGCCGTTGGGTAGGGTGGTCAGCGCCGGCGCGAGGAGCTTGTCGGCGATCGAGTTGGCCGCGGACCACGTGCCGGTGGTCGGGTTGTAGATCTCGGCGGTGTTCAGGAAGCTGTTGATCGCGCTCAGGATGTCGGACAGGTTGCTGGCGCCGCCGGCGACCAGCACGCGGCCATCCGACAGCAGGGCGGCGGCATGCCCGGCCCGGGCGATGCTCATCGATCCCGTCGCGGTGAACGTGTTGGTGTTCGGGTCGTACAGCTCGCAGGTGTTCTGCGTCGCGCCGAGGGCGTCCACACCGCCGCACAGCAGCACGCGGCCGTTCGACAGCACGGTAGTGGTGTGAAGGGCGCGCGCGACCGTCATGTTGGGGCCGGCGCGGATCTGCAGGGTGCGGGTGTCGAACACCTCGCTGGTGTTGAGGCCCTGAGCCGAAAGGATGTTCCCGGTGCCGCCGCCAGCGATAAGGAACTCACCCGCGGAGCCCTGGATCGGTACGACCGACATCAGCGCGCGACCCGGGCCCTTCGGGCTGCGCCCGTCGCCGAGCTTGGCGAGCAGCGGATCGACCGTGCCGTGGGCCCCGGCCACGAGGACCAGGTCGTTCGAGATCTTGTCGACCAGGTTGGGATTGCCCGGGCCGGTGAGCAATTGGGTGTGGATCGGCAGACCCTGCAACGCGGTGTCGTTCGGCACGCCGATCAGGAACGAGCCAGCGCCCGAAGGAGTGGTCGCGGTGAGCACCCACGCGGAGATCAGGTCGACGCCGACCTGGATGCTGCGCGTGTCGCTGCCGCCGAACAGCAGCTTGAGCGGGGTCGGGCCGCCGTTCAGCGACGCTGCGAACAGCAGCGTCTGGTTGCCCGGCGCGCCGGAGTAGTCGAGCTTGAGTTGGCCGCCGAGCGGCGCGGTGGTGGCTTTGTCGAAGGCGAAGTCGCCCTGGGCGGGGCAGAGCGCCGCGGTGAGGCAAGCGGCGAGCAAGAGGCGAGGGCTCATGGATCGGTTCCTGGGTCGAGGTGGGCCGGGATGCAGGCTACCCGCAGGATTATGCCGCCGGAGCGCGGGGACGGCCTCGGACCGGCGGAGAAACGTGCCGGAACGGGACCCCAGGGCTCAAGTGCCGCCGGTCGGGACCGACCATGGAACCGGGCGCCGGCCGCATTCCGCACTCCGGGCGGCACCCGGGAGAGTGGTCCATGGAGGCGCCAGATATCGGCCGTGTGGTCGGCTCGCAATCGTCCACGGCTCGTTCCCCCTCGCCGGGGTTGCTGCGGCGCGAAGTTCGACCGGAGCGGCGCCAGCCCGGCGATCGGGTCGAGCTGACCGAACCCAATCGGGTCGCGCTGCGCCTGCTGCGCGAGAGGGTGCTGGGCAACACCCGGACGGCCCTCGAGCTCGGTCCCGCCAAACCGGAGCGGATCCAATTCGCGCGGGTTCCCAACCAGCCGCCGCACGTGTTCCTCGATCGCCTGCTGTCGGACCAGAACCTGCTCGCCACCCAGCGGCGCGGCGAGTGGCCGCGGGAGCAGGTCGAGGCCGCCCTGGAACGGGGGCTGGTGCAGGGCACCGCCGAGACCACCGAGATCCTGTTCGAACTACACGGCCTCGACGTGGACACGTGGCGGTTGGTCAGCTCGGTGCTCGACGAGTTCTATCGCAAGGTCGCCGGAGTCGACCCCGAGACGATGCGCGCCGAGCTGTGGGACGAAGTCAACCGCTGAGCTGAGCAGGCGAACGGCGTCAGCCGCCGCTGCCCGCGTCCAGCGGATCGGGGAACAGCGGCCGGTCGTCGTCGCGGTCGTCGAGGTAGCCCGGCGGCAGACTGACCCGCTGCGTCCCGCCGCTCTTGCAGCGCCGCGCGCGCAACCCTGGGCCGGGGAACGGCAGGTCGGCGGGCAGCGCGGCGAGCAACTCGTCCAGTTCCGCCAGGGTCGACACCTGCTGCAGGCGGGCGCGCGAGTGGGAAAGACCGGGGAAGCTCTTGGTGTACCACCCCAGGTGCTTGCGCATCTGGTGCAGCGCGACCGGCTCGCCGAAGAACCCGACCAGCAACTCGGCGTGACGCCGGGCGATCGCGGCGACCGCGCCGAGGTTGGGCGGTGGGGGCGGCTCGCGGCCGGCAAACGCGTCGACCAGCTCGCGGAACAGCCACGGGCGGCCGAGGCAACCACGGCCGACCACCACGCCATCGCAGCCGGTGGCCCGCATCATGCGCAGCGCGTCGCACGCCTCGAACACGTCGCCGTTGCCGAGCACCGGGATGGTGAGCGCCGCCTTCAGTTCGCCGATCGCCGTCCAGTCGGCCTCGCCGGAGTACAGCTGCGCCGCGGTGCGGGCGTGCAGTGCCGCCGCCGCACAACCCTCTTCCTGGGCGACCCGCCCGGCGTCGCGAAAGGTCTGCACCGACTCGTCGATGCCGATGCGGAACTTCACCGTCACCGGGATGTCGCCGGCGCGCGATACCACGGCGCGCACCAGGTTGGCCATCAAGCGCGGTCGGGCCGGGATCGCGCTGCCACCGCCGTTGGCGGTGACCTTGCGCACCGGACAGCCGAAGTTGAGGTCGATGTGATCGACCCGCCATTCCCGCACCAGAATCTCGGTCGCGAGCCCCAGCGAGGTCGGGTGGGTCCCGTACAACTGGATGCTGCGGGTTCGCTCCTCCTCCGCGAAGCTGGCCAGCCGAAGGGTCTTCTCGTGGCCCATCGCGAAGCTCCGCGCGGTGATCATCTCGCTGACGTAGAGGCAGCGGCCCCCGTCGAGCTCGCGGCACAGCACGCGGAACGGGGCGTTGGTCACCCCGGCCATCGGTGCCAGTACCACCGGGGGGTCGATCCGGAGGCGATCTCCCAGGGCGAGGGGGGGGAACTCCCCGGGTTCGGCGAGGGGGACGTCGCGATTCAGGTCGCTGCGCATCACTCCGTTCGCCCCGCGGACGGCGTCCGCGGAATCTTGCTCTCGTCAGCGTGGTGCCCAGGAGAGGACTCGAACCTCCACGGGATTTTACTCCCACTAGGACCTGAACCTAGCGCGTCTGCCAATTCCGCCACCTGGGCCAATTGGGCTCGCCAACGAGTTGGGCGCGCAAGCTAGCCCGTAGCACGGAGTTTGCAAGAACGCTTTCGCCGAATCCGCAGCGGTGCTCTGATGCCGCCATGGGGCAGCAGCCCAAGCGTTCGACGGCAGGTGCGGCCCGCAGTGGCGCGGTCCTGGTGGTGGTGGAGAACAAGCGTGCCCGTCACGAGTTCGAGGTGCTCGATTCGTTCGAGGCCGGGCTGGTGCTGCGGGGCACCGAGGTCAAATCGCTGCGCGACAAGCAGGTCAGCCTCGACGAGGCGTACGGGCGGATCGACGACGGCGAGGCGTTCCTGGTCGGTGCGCGCATCGAGCCCTATCGGCACGCGAGCATTGGGAACCACGAGCCGACCCGCCGCCGCAAGCTGCTGCTGCGGCGGATGGAGATCCGCAAGCTGACCAGCAAGGTGCAGCAGAAGGGGCTCACCCTGGTGCCGATGCGCCTCTACTTCGACGAACGCGGTCTCGCCAAGGTCACCTTGGCGCTGTGCCGCGGCCGGCAGCTGCACGACAAGCGCGCCGTGCTGAAGAAGCGCGAGGCCGAGCGGGACATCGCGCGCGGGTGGTGACCCGCTTGCGCCGGTGTGCGACCGGTGGTCCAATCTCCTCACTCCTGGGGGCGACCGGTATCGACCGGATGCTGTCACGACGGGAGCTGCGTGTCGAGGTCCGGGAGGCCTCGCTAAAAACCCGGAAACAACCTTACTTGCCGATTCGCAAGTAGCCCTGGCTGCCTAATCGCGTAGCCACGCCGACGACCCCTCGCCTGCGGGGGTCGTCGTGCGACAACCAGCAGGCTGGCGTGGTGTGGCTGCTCGGCCTGCATCCCGCGAGATACTCGTCGAGCTGGGTGGCCCGCCTCCTGGTCGTCGGATGCGGACTGCCGAGACTCGAAGACGCCCTACACACGTAGACGCTTTCGCCGGGGTATCACGGGACGAGGGTTCGAATCCCTCCGCCTCCACCAGTTTCTCGCTCGCGCCCCGCCGCCCAAGGCGGCGGGGCCGCGGCGGCGAGTCTTCTCGGAGTGCTCACCGAGGCTTCACAGGGCCTTCCCTCTGCCTACACGGACCCTGCCTAGGATCCCGCCCCATCGTCGCGGGATGCCCCCGCGATTCAGCCGGGCGCAGGACAAGTCCAGCCTCGGCTGCGACAGGTCGCACCTCATTCCCATCCAACAGACATCCGAGACTCTAGCCTCATGAACCTCTCCACCATCCTTCAGGCCGCAACGCTCGCCGCACTCGCCGGAGGCCTCTGCGCGCAGAAGGTCGACGTGACCGCAGACATCACGACGTCGACGACCTGGACCAAGGCCAACTACTACAACCTGACCAAGCAGATCTACGTCAAGAACGGCGCCACCCTCACCATCGAGGCCGGCACCGTGGTCGCCAGCACCGCAAACGTCGGTGGTAGCCTGGCGGTGACCCAGGGTGCGCGCATCTACGTGCTCGGCACCGCGAAGGAGCCGGTCATCATGACGTCGACGACCGACGTCGCGACCTGGTCCGCGTCGACCACCCACCCGACCGGCAAGGACCCGCGCACGGGTGCCTGGCACGAGGGCTGCCAGGAGTGGGGCAACCTGACGATCATGGGCAAGGCGTTCATCTCCGAGAACGCCAACCCGAGCAACACCCCGGCGCCGAACGCCAACAACACCGGCGTGATGGAGGGCCTGACCCCCTCGATCCCGGCCGACGGCATCTACGGTGGTGGCGACGACGACGACAACAGCGGCACGCTCAAGTACCTGTCGCTGCGCTACGGCGGCAAGGTGATCGCGCTGAACGACGAGCTCAACGGCCTGTCGCTGGGTGGCATCGGTCGCGGCACGACCATCCACCACGTCGAGATCATGAACAACGTCGACGACGGCATCGAGATCTGGGGTGGCACCGTCAATCTCAAGTACCTCTCGATCTGGAACATCGGCGACGACAGCCTCGACATCGACCAGGGCTTCCGCGGCAAGGTCCAGTTCGGCCTGATCGTGCAGGGCTACAGCAAGGACGACAAGCAGGGCTCGGGCGTCGGCGACAACTGCTGCGAGACCGACGGTGCTGAGGACTCGCACTACCAGCCGGTGACCACCACCTCGATCTACAACTTCACCATCATCGGTCAGCCCGACTCGGGTGACCGCGCCACCGCTTGGCGCGACAACGCCCGCGTGCAGTACTACAACTGCATCTTCATGGACTGCGGTGAGGAGATCGTCGGCTTCGACGACAAGGACGGCGACGGCGGCAACGGCTACGGCTACCAGGGCACCGCCTCGTGGGCCGCCACCTGGACCACCCCGTACACCCAGTACTCGACCGTCAACGCGCCGACCAACCCGGCCGCGTTCTACCAGGCGCAGCACCGCGGCAACTGGGCCGGCATCTGCAACAGCGTCTTCTACAACAACCTGAGCCGCTCGGCCTACACCGAGGCCGACGCGCGCGGCGTGTTCGCCGCCGCCAACGGCAACGTCAAGGAGCCGACCAACTCGCCGATCACCTCGATCACGCGCGCTGCCGCGGTGCTGAAGGGCGGCCTGTCGCAGCGGCGCGTGACCGCGCTGGACCCGCGCCCCGCCAACGACGCGCTGAACCTGGCCGTCACGGCGTGCCCGCCGAACGACGGCTTCTGGAGCCCCGTGCGCGTTCGGGGTGCGTTCACCCCGGGCAACAACTGGTTGGTGTCCTGGACCTCTTCGTGGGCCTACGGCATCACTACCGCGGGCACCCCGTGGACCGACCTCGGCAACTGCCTGACCGGCAAGTACTGCTGCCCGAACCTGGCGCTGAGCGGCCCGCTGACCGCCAACAGCACGGTCAACCTGAGTCTCACCAATGCGATCGAGAACGCGCCGGCGTACCTCGGTTTCGGTCTGGGTGCGACGCTGGACCTGCCGTTCATGGGCGGCGTCCTGGTGCCGAACATCGGTCTGGGCGGTGCGGTGCCGATCGCGACCAACAGCCAAGGTCAGTTGGTGATCAACAATGCTCCGTTCGTCGGGTTGCCGAAGGGCACCCTCCTCACCCTGCAGTGCTGGATCGTGGACGCCAACGGCCCGTTCGGCTTGTCGGCTTCGAACGCCGTCTGCGGCGAGGCTCAGTAGACTCGAACGATCCCGTGGCGCAGCTCTGATAGTGCTGCGCCAGGACTCCATGGCCGCCCGGGACTGGTCCCCGGGTGGCCATGTGCACGTACGGCCTGGGTCGGCGGACCGCGAGGCGCCGAGCGTCGGATCTTAACTCACCCTATTCCTCGTCTTCATTTTTCGTCGCTAGCGTGCCCGCATCTGCTGCTGGTGACCAGCTGCGGTCCGCCCATGAAACCGAGTCCTCGCCGCCACCTCGGCTTGCGATGCGCCGCGCTGGCGTCGCTGCTTGCCGGATGTAGTCAAGAGCCCGCTCCCGCCGGTCGCCCCGACGCGACCGCCGGGAAGGCAAACCCCTCCCCTGCCGCGCAGTCCCCGAACACCGGCACTGCATCGGTGAAGCTGAAGGACCGCGCACTGGCGCCCTACCGGATCGAGCTGCTCGAGCAAGCGTTCCGCTGCGTGTCCAAGATGCCGGAGATGCCGCACATCAAGGACCGGTCCACTGCGCAGTACAAGGTCGTGGAGGCGATGTTGCGGCTGCACCAACCGGCCCGAGCGTCGGCCCGGTTCGAACAGGTGCACAACTGGCGGCAGGGACTGTGCCACGCCGCCCTGGCCGAATACTGCGCCGAGCACGGCTCGCGGGGTGCGGTCGCGCCGCACATCGATGCCGGCAAGCGCATCGCCGAGTCGGTCCGCAGCGATGAGGACGGCCAGGAATGGTACCGTGATCGCATACGGGCGCGCATCGCGCGGGCGCTCCTGCTGCTCGGGGAGCGGGCGGAAGCGACCAAGTACGCCGGAGTGGTGGTTTCGGAACTGGGCGCCATCGAGGCGATCCGAGCCCGACAGCTGGAGGCGACCCGTATCCAGGAGCAGCTGGAGCTGCTCGACAAGGTCGCGGCACAGCGCGACTTCGACCTCACCAACAACGCGATCGGCGTGTGCCTGGAGCTGTATGCACGCTTCTACCAGGACGCGAATCACCGTGGCTCGATCCGCCGGCGCGTCGAAGCCAGTTTCACGCACCTGCCGGTCAACGTCCGTTTCGATGCGCTGGTGCGCCTGGGCAACGTCGCCGCCGAGCACGCCGACAAGCCCGAGGCCGCGTCGCTCGCCAAGGCGGCGGCAGCACAACTCGAGGCTGGGCGGTGGCTGCCGGGTGCCCGCGTGGTGATGGATGCGCGGCTCGCCGAGTTGCTGCACCGCGCGGGCGACTCCGCGCGGGCTCGCGAGGTGCTCGCACAGGCGCAGAAGCTGTTCGACGCGCAGCGCGAACAGATCCAATCGTTCGACCGCGCCGAATCGCTGCGACCGATCGCGGAGGCGTACCAGGCGATCGGCGACACCGCCGCGGCGTTGGCGATCTACCGGCGGGCCGTCGAGGACGGGGCGGAGAACCCCAACGCGCGGCCGCGGGCCGAGGACCTCGCCGCCACCTGCTGCTCGATGGCGGTCCACGGCGTGGAGCCGGACGCCGGCCTGCGGGCGCGGTTGAGCGCCATCGAGAACGGGTTGAAGGACCCGTGGTGATGCGCTGGCTCGGGCCACGAGCCGTCGCGTGCCCGCACGTTCCGCGGCCCCTGCAGCCTGTCGCGGCCAAGGCCGCACCCAAGGACTTGGGTGGGCGCGGCGCTGCGCGCCGCCATGAGGCCAAGGCCGCTTGCTTGCTGGAGCTTCCGGGGCCGCTGCCTGCCAGCGAAACAGCTGCCACGTGTCACGGGAGGTACAGACGAATCCTCGCGTGCCTGCACGTTCCGCCGCCCCTGCAGCTCGTCGCGTTCGCCGTGTTGCTGCTGGCCGGCCTCGCCGCCGGTCAGACCGGGTCGATCCGCGGCGTCGTCACTGACCGCGACTTCGACAACGTGCCGGTGTCGGGGGTGCGCGTCACCGTGCTCGAACGCGGGCTGCGCACCCTGACCACCGACGAAGGAGTGTATCGCTTCACCGACCTCCCCGCGGGGAAGTACACGCTGACGTTCGTGCGCGACGGCTACCTACAGCAGCAGCGTTCCGATGTGGTGGTCGCCGCCGGCGGGCTGGTCGAGATCGACATCGGGATGTCCTCCGACTTCACCGACCTAGAGGACTACGTGGTCGAGGACGTCCTCCAGCTCGCCACTGCAACCGAATCCCAGCAGCTCGACTTCCGCTTCAAGACCACGACCTCGATCGACGCGATCAGCGCGGAGCTGATCTCCAAGTCGGGCGTGTCGAACGCTGCGGATTCGATGCGACTCGTCACCGGGGCCACGGTGAAGGACGGCAAGTCGGCGGTGATCCGCGGTCTGCCCGACCGATACGTCAGCACGCAGCTCAACGGGGTGCGCTTGCCGACGGCCGACGAGGACAAGCGAGCGGTCGAGCTCGACCAGTTCCCCGCGGTGGTCATCCAGAACATCATCGTGCAGAAGACCTTCTCCCCGGACCAGCAAGGCGATGCCTCGGGTGGCGCAGTCAACGTCGCCCTCAAGGGGGTCCCGGAGCAGAACTTCGTGTTCAAGCTGCAGGGCCAGAGCGGCTTCAACACGCAGGTCACCGGTCGCGGGGACTTCCTGACCTACCGCGGCGGGGGGGTGCACACGTTCGGCAAGGATTCGGCGCGCAGCCCGCAGCTCGACCGGCTCGACAGCTCATGGGGGGGCGCGGTCGGCGTCGACGAGGCGCCTGCCCCGATCGACTACAAGTGGTCGATGGCTACCGGCGGCAAGGTGTCGCTCGGTGGCGGGGTCGAGGTCGGCGGCTTCTTCAGCTTCTTCCACGAGCGCGACAGCTCGTTCTACAACGACGCGTTCGAGGACTTCCTGTGGGTGGAGAAGCCACGGGCGAAGATGACCCCGCGGTTGTTCCAGAACTCGGGTGGTGGCGACTTCCAGACCGGGTTGTACGACCAGATCCAGTCGGTCCAGTCGGTGCAGTGGGGGTCGCTGGCGACGATCGGCATCCAGTCGAAGGACCACTCGCTGACCGGGGTGTACCTCTACACCCGCACCACCGACGACAAGGTGACCCTCGGCGAGGACACCCGCGGCAAGCACTACTTCTTCCCCGACTACGACCCCGACGACCGCACCACGGAGGGGCACGAGGAGTGGCAGACCGCGCCGTACCTGCGCACCGAGACACTGCAGTACACCGAGCGCTCGATCGATACCGCGCAGCTCAACGGGCGGCACAAGCTGTCGTTCGCCAAGGGCGGGCGGCTGTTGCCGCCGGAGTTCGAGTGGACCCTGTCGAAGTCCAGCGCGTCCCTCTACCAGCCGGACAAGCGGCAGTTCGGTTCTCTGTGGAGCCCGGGGCGAACCAGCGGGCCGTTCGCGATCCCGCCGACCCACCGATCGCGCAAGCCGGCGGCGAATGCCAACCTCGGCAACCTGCAGCGCATCTGGAAGGAGATCAGCGAGGACAGCGAGCAGGTGTCGGTCGCACTGAAGCTGCCATTCAAGCAGTGGAGCAGCCTCGAGGGCTTCCTCAAGGTCGGGATCTTCCGCGACAAGGTGACGCGCCGTTTCGACCTGAACACCTTCGCCAACCTCAACGAGGATCCGGATCCGTCCTGGGCTGGTGAGTGGGAGCAGCGGTGGAGCGGGTCGTTCCCGTACGAGAACCACCCGATCCGCGAGTCGCAGCAGGACGTCGATTACGACGGTGAGCAGCAGATCAAGGCCTACTACGGGATGCTGGAGCTGCCGCTGACGAAGTGGCTGACCCTGTCCGGCGGCTTGCGCGTCGAGCGCACCAGGATCGGGATCGTCAACGACGCCGAGAAGGACGCGATCTGGTTCCCCGACCTGTCGAACCCGATCCCGCAGCCGATCGAGCCAGGGGTCGCCGACGTGCTCTACACCAAGAAGAACCAGCTGCCGTCGTACACCCTCGTCGCGACCCCGCTCTCGTCGCTGACGTTGCGCGCCTCGTACAACGAGACGGTTGCGCGGCAGACCTTCAAGGAGCTGTCCCCGATCCAGCAGCAGGAGTACCTCGGCGCGCCGGTGTTCCTCGGCAACCCCAAGCTCGAGATGAGCACGCTGCAGAACTACGACCTGCGGGTCGACTACCGGCCCAACGCGTCGACCTTCGCCTCGGTGTCTTGGTTCCGCAAGCTGATCGAGGACCCGATCGAGTACGTGCAGCGGGTCTATGCGTTCGACTTCACCACGGCCGTCAACTACCCGCGGGGCACGTTGAAGGGTTGGGAGTTCGAGTTGCGGCAGGGGCTCGGGCCACTTTGGAAGCCGCTTTCGGGTCTGTCGGTGGGCGCCAACCTGACGCTGATCGACGCCGAGGTGACGCTCGACGCCGAGGAGGCGCGCGGGTTCACCGACCCAAACATCATGGCCCCGATCACGAGCCGGGACATGACCAACGCGCCGGATCGGCTGTACAACCTGTACTGCACCTACGACATCGCGGCGACGTCCACCCAGGTGTCGCTGTTCTACACCGTCACCGGAGACACGCTGCTCGCCGGCGCCGGTCAGTCGAAAGGCAATTTCGTGCCGAGCGTCTACGCGCTGGAGTACGAGACGCTCAATCTGAGCTTCGCGCAGAAGCTCGGCAGGTACGCCACGCTGCAGATCCGGGGCAAGAACCTCACCAACCCCGAGATCAAGCGGGTCTACCGCTCGGCCTACATCGACTCGGATGTGCCTCGGAGTTCGTTCAGTCGCGGTGTGGACTGGTCGTTCAGCCTGAGCGGTGAGTTCACGTTCTGACGCGTCCCCGGGGTGGTGGTCGCCGCGGCCCTTCCCAGCCGGCGCCGCGCGCGCGCACCCCATGGAACTTCCTTCGAAACATGGGGTTCGAAATCGTCAACCAGAACCTCACCGGATCTTAATTAGTGGGCATGGGGCAGCGGCTTACGGTTCGCAGGCCATGGACGGACCACTGACCGGAATAGCCGCCTCGGCTGCGCAGCGGCGCAGGAAGTCGACGATCCTCCTGCCGATGACGGCACTCTGTCTGCTCCCGTTCGGGGGCGGTGACGGGGAGGATCCGCCCAATGCGCGCCAATTGCTGGAGAAGTGGCTGCAGGTCCGACAGCAGATCAGCCGCGAGACCCGCGAGTGGGAGCTGCAGCGCGAATTGCTAGACAGTCGGATCGCGCTGGTGCAGCGCGAACTCGATGCAGCGGACGGCAAATCGGCCGACGTCCTCGCTCGGATCACCGAGAACCGCAAGGGCATCGCCGAAGCCAAGCGTGAGAAGGCGGTGCTCGACCAGGCGACTGCGGGTCTGCCCGAGTTGGTCGCCGGACTGGAGGAACGCCTCCGCACCCTGCTCCCGCGCCTTCCGGAGACCCTGCGGAACGAGATCTCCGCGGTGAGTCAGCGGCTCCCGTCCAAGCCAGAGGCCTCCCCCGCCACGGCGAAGGTGGAAGCCGCACCCAAGACCGACACGCCCAGGCCAGCCGCGAAGCTGGTGACCCGCATGCAGGTCGTGATCGAGCTGCTCAAGCGGATCGACAAGTTCAACTCCGAGGTGAGCATTCGGTCGGAGACTCGCGATGTCGGGGACGGCAAGCGCGCCGCCGTTTCGGTGGTGTACCTCGGCCTCGGCCAGGCGTTCTATGCCACCGAGGACGGCAAGTACGCCGGCACCGGAGTGCCGACCGACGAAGGCTGGCATTGGACGATCAAGAACGACCTCGGGCCCGCGGTGGTCCGTGCGGTCGGGATGAAGAACGGCAAGCCCGCGGCGTTCGTGGCCCTGCCGGTGCAGGTGCGGACCCTCCAGCAGAAGTAGCCCCGCAAAGGACCACCCGCGATGAACACTATCCGCATTTCCGGGCTGCTCCGGTTCGCCGCCGCCTTGTTGGGCCTGGCCGCTGCTTCCGCGGCACAGATCGAGACCAAGCACCCCGAGCCACCCAAGGTCGAACAGGCGAACGTCGGGCAGGGCAAGGTCGCGCAGGGCAGGGTCGCGCAGGGCAGGGTCTCGTTCGACCAGGCCGTCGCCAAGCTCCGCAAGGACCTCGACGCGAGCCTTGCCGAGCTGACCGCGTTGCGCAAGAAGTTCGACGAGGAACGTCGCCCCAAGGGTGAGCGGATCAGCGAACTCGAAGGCAAGCTGTTCCGCGCGCGCGCGGAAGCCGCCGAGCGCGGGCGTGAGTCCGACCGAGGCGTTCAGGAGCTGAACAACCTCAAGTTCGCGCTCGGCAAGCAAAAGGCCGAGGTGCAGTTCCTGCGCTCGGTGCTGCGGCAGTACGTCGACTTGTTCGACGTCGGAGTGCACGTCGTCGAGAAGCAGCGCTACGGCAAGACGGTGAAGGCGGCGCGCCTCGCCCAGGACAACGCCTTGCTACCGCACGAGGAAGTGTTCCGGCAGCAGATCGCCGTGCTGTCCGCTTCCGTGGATCGGTTGCACGAGGCGGTCGGTGGCACGCGGTTCCGCGCCACGGCGCTGGACGGCGGTGGCCTGATGACCGACGGCACCGTGGCCATGCTCGGTCACTCGGCGCTGTTCCGGTCCAACGACGGCCGCGTGGTCGGGACGGTCGAGCAGAAGCTCGGCATCCTCGAGCCGTCGGTCATCGAGTTCAGCGACGCCAAGACGCGCAGCCAGGGCGAGTCGGTGATCCAAGCGGGCAGCGGGTCGTTCCCGTTCGACCCGACGATGGGTCAGGCGAGCAAGCTGGCCGGCATGCGGGAGACCTTCCTCGAGCACGTCGAGAAGGGTGGCGTGGTGATGGTGCCGATCTTCGCCATGGCCGGCCTCGCGCTGCTCGTCGCCATCTACAAGTGGCTGACGATCGCGTGGCTCGGTCGCCCCGCGCGCAAGAAGGTCGCCGAGTTGCTGGACCTGGTGGCACGCGACGAGAAGGCCAAGGCCGAGGCCTCGGTGCGTGGCATGAAGGGCCCGCTCGGTGAGATGTTGGTCGGCGGTGTCGAGCACATGCGCGAGCCGCGCGAGTTGGTCGAAGAGGTGATGTACGAGACCGTGCTGAAGACGCGGCTCAGTCTGCAGAAGGCGCTGCCGTTCATCGCCATTTGCGCGGCCGCGGCGCCGTTGCTCGGCCTGCTGGGCACAGTGACCGGCATCATCGAGACCTTCCGGTCGATCATGGCCAACGGCGCGAGCGACGTGAAGAGTCTCTCCGGCGGCATCTCGGCTGCGCTGATCACTACCGAGTTCGGGCTGATCGTCGCCATCCCGTCGCTACTCCTGCACGCCTACCTGTCGCGTCGTGTGCGCGCGGTGGTGGGGCAGATGGAAACCACCGCGGTGTCGCTCCTGAATCGCTTGCCGATCCGCACGGGCCACCGGAGCACGCCGGTGGTCGAGCGGGCACAGGTGGTAAGTGGTGGTGCCGCAGACCCGGGGCTGATCCGCGCGCAGGTCGAGGACATCTTGAGCGAGATCCTGCGCCCGCTTGCGGGCGGGAACGGCAATGGCAAGGGTGAACAACCCAAGGCCGTGTAGGGAGGTAGCAGCATGACGGCGCTGAACGAATTCGACGTCCAAGATCTGCTGCAGCGCAGCAGTGTGCTGTGGCACGACGCGACGGCCATCTGGAAGTCCGGGGGTTGGGCGATGTGGGCGATCTTCGCCATCGCTCTGGTACTCTTCGCGCTCGGAATCAACACGTGGATGCGACTCCGCGAGAAGCGCTTCAGCTCGGTTGCCGAGGACGAGTGGCGGCGTTGGATCGACCACCCGCTGGAGCGTCGTGGGCCGATCGGCGAGCTGCTGGACACGGTGACCCGGGGCGCGACTGTGCAGGAGACCGTGCGGTTGTTCGAAGGAGTGCAGATGGGCGAGACCGGTCCGTTCGACCGAGATCTCAAACTGATGAAGGTCTGCGTGAGCGCGGCACCGTTGGTCGGCCTTCTGGGCACCGTCACCGGCATGCTGACCACGTTCAACGCGATCTCGTCAGGCACCGGTGGACAGCAGACCATGGGCAAGATCGCAGAGGGCATCTCCGAGGCGCTGATCACCACCGAGACCGGATTGGTGGTGGCGTTGTTCGGGCTGTTCTTCCAATACGCCCTACGTCGCCGTTTCGAGCAGTACACCGCCTTCTTGGCGCACGTCGAGACGGTCTGCACGCAGGTCGTCTACCGCCGCTCGCTGCGTGAGCAGCGGCTCGAGCTGCGCCGTGTCGCCGCAGCACGACTCGCGGCGCGGGTGTGTGAGGCGGTGGGGACGGAGAGCTTCCACCAGGACCAGGTGCTCCAAGCGAACTGATCATGGGACGATTTCGCGATTCTTCCGAGGACGAGAGCGAGACCGGCATCGACATGTCGCCGCTCATCGACTGCGTGTTCATCCTGCTGATCTTCTTCATCGTCACCACGGTGTTCGTCGAGGAGACCGGGGTGGATGTCGACCGGCCGCAGGCTGCGTCGGCGGTCCAGCTGGAGAAGAACAGCATCCTGATCGCGTTGACCGAGCGGGGCGACGTGGTCTACGGCAAGAGCGACATCGGCCTCGCCGGCGTCCAATCGGTCGTCAAGCGGATGCTCGCCACCGACAGCACCCTGCCGGTGATCATCCAGGCGGACGAGAAGGCGGCGAGCGGCAAGTTGGTGCAGATCGTCGACCAGGCGCGCCTCGCCGGAGCACGCAAGGTCAGCGTCGCCAGCCGCAATCCGGGCAGCTGAGGAAGGTCCGATGGCGAGCAACAGCGAATCGCTCTGGCGGAACGCCTGGCACTTCGGCCGGGTGCTCGTCGGCGGGTTCGTGATGGCGACGCTGGTGTTCCTGTTGCTCCCCGTGTTGCAGGCGATCGGTGCGCCACGGGCGCCGGACACCCTGTTGCGTCCAGTCGACACGGGACGGGTGAAGGAGCCCGACCCGATCGAGGAGCCCGAGAAGCCCGAGGAGAAGCCGCCCGAGGACAAGCCGCTGGACCTGCAGGAGGCGCCGGAGCAGGTCGAGACGTTGAGCTTCGATTTCGGTGGCTCGGAGGGTCCGGGCAGCGGATCGCTGGGCGACCTGCGCAAGGTGCTCGACAGCTTCGCCAAAGACGGCGGAGTGGGCGCCATGCTCGACGGCAGCTTCGACCAGAAGGCGCGCGCGACCTTCCAGGCGGCGCCGGTGATCACCGCTGCGGCGCGCAAACGTGCCCCGGGCGAAGTGTCGCTGCTGTTCCGCGTCGATGCGCAAGGCCGCGTGGTTCGGCCGCGGGTCGAGTCCTCGACCGACCCGGTGTTCGACGAGCCGGCGCTGGCTGCCATCCGCAAGTGGCGGTTCCAGCCAGCACGCCACAAAGGCAAGCCGGTGAGCTCGGCAGTCCGCCAGAAGATCCGCTTCCCGCGCAGCTAGGAAGTGCGTCACGGTTCAGCAAAGCATGAGATCAACGCCTTCCAGCCGATCGAACCACGTCAGAGCCCTACCGAATCCACCGATTCGCCTGCGTCTTCGCGCGGCCTCCTCGATCGAAACTCGCGAATCTCCTGCCACGCCGAACGGTCGTGCAGACTCCAAGCGTACGCCCCGATGAAAGCCCGACGCAATCTCCTCGTTCTCTCGCTGCCGCTGCTCGGTTGCTGCGCCACCGGACCGACGCCCGTTGCCAAGTCCGGGACTCCCGCGACGGCGGAGTCCAAAGAGGTCGCTGCGCCCGGGCCGGCGCAACAGGGAACCGCCGCAGCGCAGGACCAGGGCGCGCCGACGAGTAGCGGTCCGCAGCCGGCTCCGAAGTGGGTCAAGCAGGTCCAGCAATCGGACGCCTACCAGAAGCAGGTGGCGGAGAACTACTTGATCGCGGCCACCGACGTGGAGCCGCGGGTTCGCGAGGACGAGCGCGAGCAGTACATCCAGGCGCAGGACTTGTTGGGTGCCGCGAAGCCGGACTACGACAAGGTGTTGCAGGTGGTGTCCGCGGCGTGTGCCGGGCAGAGCGCCAGCCCGCAGTTCCACTTCTTGAAGGGCTCGATCCTGGTCATCCAGAACAAGCGCTCCGAGGCCATCACCGCGTTCGAGAAGGCGGTCAAGGATGCGCCGAACTTCCGTCGGGCGTGGACCGCGCTGGCCCAGGCGCACTTCGTCGCAGCACAGGAGAAGCCCACCACCGAGCACTTCCGCGGCGCGGCGAACGCGTTCGTCAAATCCATCGAGCTGGGCGAGCGCAAGGGGGCGGTGTACGGGCTCCTCGGCGTCTGCCACAGTCGTCTGAACAACCATCTGGCTGCCGAGGGCGCGTTCCGCAACGCGGCCATGCTCGACCCGGAGCACGGCCGAGAGTGGAAGATGGGGTTGGCGGACAGCTTCCAGAAGCAGGGGCGGCTGGCCGAGTCGGTCGCGGTGCTCGACAGCTTGATCGCCGAGCAGCCGAACAAGATCGAGATGTGGATGGCGCAGGCCGAAGTGCTGGTGAAGATGAACCAGCTGCAGCGGGCGGTCCAGAACCTCGAGATGGTCGATCGGCTCGGTGGCGCTTCCCCCAAGCACCTCGACAACCTGGGTGCCCTGTACGCGAACCTCGGGATGCACGACCTGGCGGTCGATGCCTACTCGCGCGCCATCGCACGCAAGCCTAGCGCCGACCAATCGGGGCACATCCAGGCGGCGCGCGTGCTGATGTCGGTGGATGCCCGGGCCGCGGCCGGCAAGCTCATCGAGTTCATCGAGGCGAGCTGCAGCACCGGTCTACCGGAGAAGAGCAAGCTCGAGTTGCTGCACGCCAAGGCCCGCCTGGCCGCGTTGAACGGGGCGGATGACGAGCAAGCGAAGGCGCTGCAGAAGATCCTCGAAGTACAGCCGCTCGACGGTGCGGCGTTGCTGTCGCTCGGGCGGTACTTCGCCCGCAAGGGCAAGAAGGTGGAAGCGATCACCTACTTCCAACGCGCCGCTGGACTCCCCGAGTTCGAAGCGGACGCCAAGGTGCGGCATGCCGAGGTCTTGGTCAGCGAGCGAAACTACGCCGAGGCGATTCCGTTGCTGCGCCGCGCCCAGGAGATCCAGGATCGCGAGCACGTGAAGAAGTACCTGGAGAGCGTCGAGCGGTTCGCCAAGACCAAGGCGAAGTAGAACTCGCCTCGACGGCGAAACCCCTCACGCCGGCGTGCGGGGATGGACGAAGGACTCTCCCATGCTTCGGGAACTTCGTCGTCTTCGTCCGACCCTGCTGTGTGTCGTGGCCGTCATGGCCGGGTGCTCCACCCTGTTCGAGGACGGTTGGCAGAAGTACGACCACGGGGACTACCCGGGCGCGCTGCAATGTTGGACACCGGCCGCGGAGCAGGGTGACACCCGTGCGCAGTATCTGGTCGGCTTGCTGTACGACGAGGGCCAAGGTGTGGCCAGCGATCCGGCGTGCGCGGCCCGCTGGTACGAGCGCGCCGCGAGCCAGGGGCACCTCGCGGCGCAGAACAACCTGGGTCTGCTGTACCTGAGCGGTCGCGGCGTGGCGCGCTCGCCGGAGCGCGCGATGGAGTGGTTCCGGCGCGCCAGCGAGCAGGGGTACGCCATGGCGTACACCAACCTCGCCGTGCTCTACGCGCTGGGGATCGGCACCGAACGCGACCTCGACCGGGGGCGGACGCTGCTGCGCGCCGCGGCGGAGCGGGGTGACGCCAAGGCACAGCGACTGCTCGGGGTGGTGTACCGGGGCGGGATCGGGGTCGATGCAGATCCGCAGGAAGCGGCTCGTTGGTATCAGTTGGCTGCCGAGCAGGGACTCGTTTCAGCTCAGACTCAATTGGGGCTGATGCTGTTGCGCGGTGAGGGTGTGGCACGCGATGGCGCCCGCGCGTTCCGCTGGCTGACCGCGGCAGCGCAACAGGGTTCGGTCGACGCTCAGGTGGCGCTCGGCTACCAGCTCTCGCGTGGCGATGGTGTGGAGGCCGACCCCGCGGCGGCGGCGGGCTGGTACCGGCGCGCGGCGGAACAGGGCCAGCCGGGCGCGCAGCTTTGCCTCGGCTTGATGAAGCTCTCCGGGCGTGGGGTGGCGCGGGACGCCAAGGACGCGGCGCGGTGGATCGGCCTGGCCGCCGACCGCGGTCTCGCCCCGGCGCAGCACAAGCTGGCGCAGCTGCTGGAACACGGCACCGGGGTCACCGCCGATCCGGGGTTGGCCTACACCTGGTACTGCCTCGCGAGCACGGGAGGCGACGCCAGCGCCGCGGGTGCGATGATGCGCCTGCGCGGCACCCTGAGCCCGGCCCAGCTCGCCGCCGCCACCGCGCGGGTCGACGCCTGGCAGTCGGCGCGTGCCGCGGCGGCCCCCGGCATTCCCGCCGCTCCCGGGCACTGACCGGCGCGGGTTGGCGCGTCGCCGCCCGGAGGTGAGGTCGGGGATCTTCGCGCAGTCTTCGCGGGTTCTTCGCACACGCGCGCGAGAATCCGAGGGATGACACGCCGCGCGCTCGCATTCCCGGTCCTGCTCGCCGCAATCCTCCCCGCGCAGGAGTTCACCGAGACGTTCCCGACCAACGGCAAGGGCGCGCCGACCGGTTGGACCGCGCACTCCGGCAAGTTCGAGGTGCTCGGCGGCAAGCTGATCACCGACGGCGCGCCGGTCTGGTCGTACCTGACCAAGGACGGCTACAAGCCGACCAACTGCGTGATCGACGTCGAGGCGGGCTACTACGGGATCCCGAACGCCAGCGTGCAGTTCGTCGGGGCGGTCGCGCGTTTCGCCCAGGACAAGGACACCTTGATGGGCAAGATCCAGGAGAACAACACCGCGACGGCGGACTTCGACCGCGGGTTCTTGCTGGAGCGCACGCCGAGCGGCACCACGACGCTGTGGCGAGAGCTGAACACCAAGGTGCCGAACTCGGCGATCCTGCGCTTCATGGTGGTCGGCAACCGCATGTGGATGCAGGTCGACGAGGACAAGAACGGTCGATTCGAACAGACGCTGACCACCACCATCCAGTCGACGTTGACGGCCGGCCTGATCGGCGTGTGCATCTGGGGTCTCTCGGAACTCGACAACTTCGAGTACCACGACTCCGTGCTGCGCGGCGCCGACAACGCGGTGCCGCGGATCGGCACCACCTACCCGATGGAGCTGACGACGACGGCGCGGCGGGCGACGCCGTGGCGGATCGTGTTGAGCGCCAGCAACCAGGGCTTTGCGTTCGGGTCGCGGCGCATTCCGGTGGCGCGCGACGCGTTCTTCGAGCTCAGCCTCGCACACGGCTCGGTGCTCGGGCTACAGGGCGACACCGATGCATCGGGGAAGGCCAAGCCAGGGCTGGTGATTCCCAACGTCGAGTCGCTGATCGGCTTCACGGTGTTCGCGACCGCGGTGACGTTGGATGCGACGCGCCCGGAAGGGGTCGACAACATCGCCAACGAGATCGAGATCACGTTCTCCCGCTGATGCGCGCCAGGTCACAGGCGTCCGGCTGCACCCCCGGGCCGGGCCCGCGGCGGCCGCAGACGAACCTTTCGGCGCGCGGGGGGGCCGTGGTACGGCGCCAGCGGGGGGTTGGTCGGGTTCCGTAGAGAGCCGGCCTCGGTGGCGAAGAATCGTCGGGTTTTCGGGTCAGGTCACCGCGTCGCAAGGCGCTTGACCACGCGTGCACACGACGTGCACGGCGGTCAGCGGGCCGAGCGAGCGGCGCAGTGCCGCCCGCACCCGCCGCCGCGGTCCGAGTCCCCACGCGAGTTCGCCATGAGTGACATCAAGATCCGTGAGTCCTTCTCCCCGTTGACCACCAAGCAGGTGGTGGTCGACTTCCGTCCGGCGGTGACTGCCAAGGAAGTGTTCGCCGCCATGGAACGCATCTTCGAGCTGGCCGGCTGCCCGAACTGCGGCTTCAACGGCATCGACATCCGGTTCGGTGCCCGCTTCAACCTGCGCGACGTGCTCGCGTCGGAGAACATCCTGGACGCCCGGGTCGTCGACGCGGGCCGTTACGCCGGGTACTGAGCGGTCCGATGCCCCGCATCGCCTTGGGCACGACATGGTCGCCGCTGCTCGGCCCGATGGTCGAGCAGAACGGCGACCTGCTCGACTTCTTGGAGATCAGTCCGGACGTACTGTGTCGGGAGCGGCGCTGTCCGCTGCGCGGCACCACCGGGCTGGTCCTGGACCCCGAATTGTTGGACCGCGCCTGCCGTGCCGCGACCGACACGGAGGTGGTGGTCCACGGCCTCGGGCTGTCGATCGGCTCGGCTGCGGGTTGGAACGAGGGCTACCTGGACATGCTGGACGCCTTCGCCGCCAAGCGTCGCTTCGCGTGGCACAGTGAGCACCTCGGATACCTGCTCTACCGCGACCACGACGGCCGGGTGTGCAATGCCGGGGTTCCGCTGCCGATACCCTGCGATGTCGAAGCGCTGCAGTTGATCGCGGCGCGGGCCGCGGCGGTGGTGCGGCGCTACGGGGTGCCGTTCCTGCTGGAGAACGTGGCTTGGTACCTGTCGGGGATCGATCGCCTCGGCGGAATCGCCGAGCCGGAGTTCCTGAACCGGCTGTGCCACCGATCCGGCGCTGGACTGTTGCTCGACCTGTTCAACCTGCACTGCAACGCGGTGAACCACGGGTTCGCCGCACGGGACTGGCTGGACGCGCTCGAGCTGGAGCACGTGGTGGAGGTGCACATGGCCGGCGGTCCGGACTTCGAGGGCTTCGCGGTCGACGTGCACAGCCAGGTCTCCACGGCGGGTCTGAAGGATCTGCTGGAGTGCGTGCTGGCACGCGCCCCGCGGGTGCGCGGGGTGGTGTTCGAATTGCTCGAAGAATCCGCTGGGTTGATGGGCGTCGACGGACACCGGAACGAACTGCGTGAACTGCGCGCCATGCTGCGCGGCGGAGGGTGTCGTGTCGCTGGCTGAGTGGCAGACCGACCTGGCGGAGTTGGTGGTGGCCGGCGCCGCCGGGGGTGTGCCGGAGCGGCTGCCGAGCGAGGATCCGTGGTTGCGCGACCTGGTCGGCAGCGACGGGTTGCGCGTGACCTGTGCGATCCAGCGGTGGTGGCGCCAGCAGCGCTTGGTCGCCGCCACGCCGCTGACCCACCTGGCCGCACCAGAACCGCTCTACGACCGCATCGCGGCGCGCTACCTGGACACGGTCGCCGCGCACACGATGTTCTTCTTCGTCGAAGCGCGGCGCTTCCTGGAGTTTCTGATCGTCCAGCCGGAGATCGAGTCGGCCCCGCATCTGCCGGCGCTCGCCCGACTCGAGGCATGCCGGTTGCGTTTGGCGTCCGGCGAGTGCGGTCCGTTCCGGATCGAGTTCCACGGCGATCCACTGGCGATCGTCGCCGCGGCGTTACAGGGTGAGGCGCTGCCACCGGTCGGGACTCCGTGCGTCGTGGTCGTGGAGTCGGGCACCGTAGGGTTCCGCGTGGTCGAACACCCCGAGTCGGACGGCGCCGCCTCAGACCAAGCTGCGGAACCAGCCGTCGATCTGGCCCAGGAGCCCGCGGCGCGGCGACAGACCCAGGTCGAGGTCGCGCGGGAACGCGAGGTGTCCGGCGTGCTCGCAGAAGTGCACTTCGAGTCCGGGGGCGCGCCGGGGTAGGTGCTGCCGTACCAGCTCGGCGGCCACCATGGGGTCGTCTTCGGCGACCAGCAGAAGGCTCGGCATCCGCAGATCGCCGAGCCGCGGTGCGACCGAAAGTACTTCGTAGCTGTGCTCGGCGCTGGTGAACCCGTAACGGGGAGCGATCGCCAGGCGGTCCCAGTCGAGGATGCGCCGCACCCGGCGAATCTCGTCCACCGGGGTCGCGACCTCTCGCCGCGCACCGACCGCCGCGTAGATCGCCTTCAACCCGTCCAGCACGTGCTTGCGGTACAGCCCGCGCGCCGGCGAATCGATGTAGCGCTGCACGCTGTGCAGGTGCAGGGGTGTACACACCGCGACCACGCCGCGCACCCGTGGATCGGCCGCCGACGCGGCGAGGTGCAGCGCGGTGTGTCCGCCCATCGAGAAGCCGAGCACGAACACGTGCGCGTACATCGCGAGGTGCCGCGAGCCGATCGCGGCGTGCAGATCTGCGGTCTGCCCGACGTTGTAGAAGTCCTCGCCGCTCAGGTCGGCGCCGCGCAGCGCAAGACTCAGCGTCGCGTAGCCGAGCTCCTCCAGTCGGGCCGCGGCCAGGCGGCAGTACGCGCTGTCCGGGCTGCCACCGAGGCCGTGCACCAACACCACGACGGAATCGGCGCCGGGCAGGTCACGCAGCTCGCCGGTCAACCGCACCGGCCCGACGTCAGGGTCGTCGACGGTGGTCGACCAGGGCAGGAACGCGCCCTGGGGCACGCCGAACACGCGAGCGCGAACCGCCGGCAGCACGGTGCGTGCGTGCCCCTCGAGGTGTCTCAGCATCCGTCGCTTCATGGTCCGGCTGCCGTGCGCGGGACGCGGCTCATCTGGTGCGGGGGTCAGACCACGCGGAACGCGTCGCGGTAGGGCCGGGTCAGCAGCGCATTGGCCTCCGTCGCGTGCTCACCGGTGAAGTGCTCGCGGGTGCCATCGAAGGTCAGGCGCGGGCCGACCAACACCTCGGCCGTGGGGGCGATCCGGTTGCGCGTCAGGTGCTTCGAGAACGCCGTGAACGTGTCGTTCGCCAACGCATGGCTGCCGAACGGGTCGCGGATCGAGCTGAGTGCATGGGCGTGTCCAAGTCGATAGGACACGTTGCCGAGGTGGCACAAGGCTGCCGACAGGTGCCCCTCGAGCGGGCCAGCGGTGAGGCGGGAGGCGTCGCCGCTGCGCACCGCGTCGACGAACCCCTGGAAGTGGTTGCCGCCGCCGCGGAACACCTTGCGCAGCGTGCCATCGAGGTCGAACGCCAGGCAGCGGCTGTAGCTGGCGATCACCAGGTAGCCCTTCTCGCAGCGGAAGATCACCCCGATGTGGGTGTTGCGGTAGCCCTGCTCCTGGCCCTGGGCGACCGGAACTTGGCGCAGCACGTCGTTGTGCCAACCGCCGGTCTGCAGGCCGCGGACCTCGAACAAGAGTTGCTTGTCGCCGAACTCGAGCAGCGTCAGCTGGCTGTTCGGGGTGTTGCCGTCGTCTTCGTAGCCGAGACGGCCGCCGAGGCTGAGCGCGGCATCCGGCAGTCGGTCCAGCCCGAGTCCCCAACGGGCGATGTCCATCTGGTGCACGCCCTGGTTGCCGATGTCGCCGTTGCCGGTGTTGAAGTCCCAGTGCCAATCGTAGTGCAGGTCCTTGCGGTGCAGCGGCCGCAGGTCGGCCGGACCGGTCCACAGGTCGTAGTCCAGTGTCGCCGGGGGCCGCTGGTCCCCGTTCACCTTGCCGATGCTCTTGCGGCGCTTGAAGCACAGCGCGCGGGCGAAGTGGCACGCGCCGAGCGCGCCGCTGTGCAGGTAGGCGATCGCCTCGCGGGTCGCCTGGTGCGAACGCGCCTGCGTGCCGTGCTGCACCAACTTGCCCGCGGCCGCGGCGGCGCGCACCACCGCGCGACCCTCGTGCACGTTGTGGCTGATCGGTTTCTCGACGTAGACGTGCTTGCCGGCCTGCAGCGCCCAGATGGTCGCCAGCGAATGCCAGTGGTTCGGCGTGGCGATCGACACGGCATCGATCGCCTTGTCGTCGAGCATCCGGCGCAGGTCCTGGTGGTAGGTTGCCCCGGGCGCGGCCTTCATCGCCATCTCGACCACGGCGCTGTCGGTATCGCAGATCGCGACGACCTTGGCGTTCGGCGACTTCTGGAACGCGTTCACGTGCCCGCGTCCACGCGAGCGCACGCCGATCACCGCGACGCGCAACGGATCGCTGTCGGGGCGCGGTGGGGTCGGCTCGGGACCGGCCGCACACCCGGCGATCGGCAGCGCTGCGGCGAGCAGCAGCGAGTCTTCGAAGAAGTCGCGGCGGGTGCGGGATGACGCGTGGTTCGAGTCGGTCATGGTCGAGCGGGGGTGGTCGAGATCGGGCTCACGAATCTTCGCACAAGACGCGGAAGCCGAGGTGGTTGCCCTCCGGAACCCACCAGCGCCCCGGCGGGACGTTCGGGTCGTCGAGGACCCAGGTCGGGTCGAAGCGGAGTCGGTTCCGCGGGTCGATGCGCTCCGGAGGGTCTTCCCAGCAGCCACCGCGCAGCGCAGCGCGGTCCGGCTGGCGGGGGTCGAACGGGTCGGCGCAGTACTCCCAGAGATTGCCGAACATGTCGTGGATGCCGAGCGCGTTGGCTCGTTTGCTCGCTACCGGCTGGGTCATCTTGCCGCTGTTGGCCGCACACCAGGCGACCTCGGTCATGTCGCGAGGCCGGACGCCGCAGGCCAGCAACCACTCGGTCTCTGTTGGCAGCCGGAAATGCCGTCCGGTGTTCCGCGACAGCCACGCGCAGTACTGCTTCGCGGCGTTCCAGCTCATCCCGACCGCCGGCCGCCTGCCGACGCCCCAGTCGCGGTCGAACGGCGCGACGTCGTCGAGCGGTCGCGACGGCTTGCTGATCGCGTCGACTCCGGGAGGGGCGCGCCCGGCCTTGTCGAAGTCGCAGTACTGGAGGTACTCGTCCCAGGTGACCTCCGTGCGCCCGATCCAGAAACGTCCCTCGGGCACCCAGACCAGTTCGAACGTCACGTCGGTGCCGCGGATCTTCTCGACCCGGTTGGGGCGAGGGGGTGCCGAGCCGCGGGTCGCCGGGGTGCCGCACCCCGTCACGGCCACGAGGGTCAGGGTCGCAACTGCCAGGTCGAAGAGACTGCGCATCCACCGCGCATCCTAGCCCGGACTATTCGTGACCGAGCTGCTGCGATCGCGCAAGTTCGCTGCTGGCTTCGTCGAACGTCGGAACCTGCTCCTCGACGGGGCGGCACCCCGCCTCCGGGCAGAACCTGCCATTCTCCTTGCCAGCAACAACCTTGCGCGATCTCGCGACGCTGCTCATGAATAGTACGGGTGCTGCGGCGCGGATCTCATGGATCGCGCTTCTGTGGCGCCGACTCCTGGAAGCTCGGGGCGAACCGCACGCACACCGGTGACGGCACCACGACACTGTTGCCGGTGGGGAGCAGCACGCCGGACTCCTGGTGGATTCGGAACACCACGACGCGGTGCGATCCTTGCGCCGCAGCCAACAGATACCGGCCGCTCGGGTCGATGGTGAAGTGCCGGGGGGTCCGCCCACCGACCGCCGTGTGGGCGACCAGCGTGAGTTCTCCGGTATGCGGTGCCGCGGCGAACACCGCAATCGAATCGTGCCCGCGGTTCGAGGCGTAGACGAACCGTCCCGAGGGGTGCACCGCCACCTCTGCGCCGGTGCTCGGTGGTGCCCCCTGGGGCACCGTGCGCACCGTCTGCACCGGCTCCAACCGGCCGATCCCTGGCTGGTAGCGGTAGCGGGTCAGGGTGGTATCGAGCTCGTGGATCCCGTACGCCAGGTGTCCCGCGGGGTGGAAAGCGAGCCGGCGCGGGCCGGAGCCCGGCCGCAGCTGCACGGAAGTGTCGGCGGTCAGCTGCCCGGTCTCAGGGTCGAAGCGGTGGGTGAGTACGCGGTCGATGCCCAGGTCGCAGACGATCGCGAAGCGGCTGGCCGGGTCGAGCAGCACGGAGTGGCAGTGCGGCGCCGCCTGCCGACGCGGATCCGCCCCCTTGCCCCGGTGCGCCAAGACCGACAGCACCGCTCCTGGGTGCCCATCCGGCCGCAGCCGGAGCACGGCGACGTTGCCCGCTCCGTAGTTGGCGACCAGCAGGTGTCGCCCGCGGTGATCCACGATGAGGTCGCAGGGCCCGAGCCCGGCCGAACTCGCCTTGCCGAGCAGCCGCAGGGTGCCACGTTGCGGATCGACGGCGAACGCGCTGACCGAGCCGGTGACCTTGCCCTGGAAGCGCTGAATCGCATTCACGCTGTACAGCACCGGCAGCTTGGGGTGGAACGCGAGGAACGACGGGTTGGGGGTTGCCGCGGCGAGCCCGATCTTCGTCAATCGACCGGAGGCTTCGTCGAAGCGGCACGCGTAGATCCCCTCGCCATCATTGCCGCGTCCTTCGGTGAACGTGCCGATGAACACCAGTGCGGCGTCCGGGCCACGGCAGGCGGCGAGCAGGAGGGCGAGGGCGACGGGGAAGAGAGGGAGTCGGAACATCGGGGCAGTCGGGGCCGGAGCCGAAGTTGGTCTGTCCCGTACGCGAGTCGACCCGGCGCGATCGCGCGGCGCCGCTGGAACCGATGCGCGCGACGAGCAAGGACACGTCGTTCGGTGCCGGGGGTTGTCGGGGATCGGGGAAGTTGCTGCAACGCTTTCGTCGTGGGGCCGGCCGCGTAGCCCAGCACTGGCTGCGCGATGCGCCATGAACCTCGGCGACACGCCAATCGCCCGTGGATCGCGCTCGTTGGCCCGCCTACGCTCTCGACATGCTGCACGAGGCTCTGATCGCCGCCAGTGATCTCGGGCGGCTCCAGGAGATCGCCGGCATCGTGATCCGTCACGGATTCGGCGAGTTGGTGGGGCGGATCGGGCTGGTGACTTTGCTCAAGCGGGCAGGGCGGGCGCTGCACTGGGAGGCCGCGGCCGAGCTGCGCACCGTGCCACCGGCGGAACGTGCGCGCAGCATGCTCGAGCAGCTCGGGCCGACCTTCGTCAAGCTGGGTCAGGTGCTGGCGAGCCGTCCCGACATGCTGCCACCGGAGTGGATCGAGGAGTTCCGCAAGCTGCACACCCACGTCACCGCGGTGCCGTTTGCCGAGATCCGCTCGCAGCTGGAAGAGGACCTCGGAATGCGCGTCAGCGAGGCGTTCACCGAATTCGTCGAGCAACCGCTGGCAGCCGGCTCGATCGCCCAGGTGCACCGCGCTCGACTGATGTCGGGCGTCGCGGTGGCGGTCAAGGTCAGACGGCCGGAGATCCGCGCCAAGGTGATCGCCGACCTGCGCCTCCTGCAGCGGCTCGCCGACCTGTTGGAGTCGGAGGTCAGCGACCTACGGCGGTTCCGGCCGCGGAAGGTAGTGCGCCACTTCGCCCGCACGATGCGCGCCGAGTTGGACCTGCTGATCGAGGCGAAGAACCTGCAGGCGGTGGCCCACAACCTGTCCGACAACGACGAAATCGTCTTGCCCGAGGTGGTGCCGCGGTTCACCCGGGAGCGGTTGCTGGTGATGACGCTGCTCGAGGGCGAGCACGTCGAGGCGTGGTTGCAGCACCAGGCGCGTCCCGGACCGGCGACGCGTTCCGTGGCGCGGATCGGCGCAGATGCGGTGTTGAAGATGGTCCTGGTGGACGGGCTCTACCACGCCGATCCGCACCCGGGGAACGTGCTCGTGTTGTCCGGTGCGCGGGTCGGGCTGGTCGATTTCGGCATGGTCGGGCGACTCAGCGACACCCGACGGCGTGAGTTCGCCGCGCTGATGATCGCCATAGCCGAGCGCGACGAGGAGGCGGTGACCGATGTGTTGCTCGACTGGTCCGACGGCGGCCAGGTCGATGTCGAGCAGTTGACACAGGACGCCCAGGCGCTGCTCGATCGCTTCCAAGGGGTCGTGCTGCGCGATCTCGACGTCACGGCGTTGTTGGCCGACATCGCCGAGATCGTGCGGGAGAACAACCTCGCGTTCCCCGCCGATGTGTCGATGCTGATCAAGGTGTTCGTGTCCTTGGAGGACCTGGGCCGGCGACTCGATCCGGAGTTCGACATGTCGGCGCACCTCGAGCCGCTGGCTCGGATCATGATCCGTCGCCTGCATTCACCGTGGGTGTTGCTGCGCAGGGGGATCCGTGACAGTGCCCGCGTGCTGGCGGGGTTGCCGCACGACATCAAGAGCCTGGTCGCACGGGCGCGGCGCGGGGGCATGAAGCTGGAGCTCGACCTCGAGCGGCTGGACCATTTCGGCAGACAGCTCGATCGCAGCGCCAACCGGATCACCTTCGGCATGGTGACCGCGGCGCTCATCGTCGGAACGTCGATCGCGATGACGATCGACGGGGGACCGACGCTGTGGGGGCTACCCGCGATCGGCCTGCTCGGCTTCCTGTCGTCCGCACTGCTGGGGCTCGGCCTGTTGTGGTCGGTACTGCGTAGCGGACGCGGTCGCTGACGCGCGCCGGCCCCTGGGGTCACCCGGTCGGTCGGGAAGGGGCACTTAAAAAAATGGTGCGACTGGGCTGCCTTTACGTGCGCTCGTGCCGTGCTACAAACGGGTGTGACTCGGCTACTCGGCCGATCCGGGTGTCTCGATCGACGTCCCTGCGTCCCGCGGCACCCGCTCTTTCATGCTCCTTTCGAGGAATCCCACACCATGCAGTCCCTGAACACCACGCTGCTCTGCGCGGCAGCTCTGGCCTCGTTCGTCAGTGCCCAAGCGGGCCCCACCTTCATCGATCAGGACCCGACGACGCCCGGGGTCCAACCCTACAAAGTCAGCACGTACTTCACTGGCGGGGGTGCCGGAACCCTCGGCGCGATCACCACGCCGTTCCCCATCTGGTCGGCCAGCGCCGCGAGCAAGAACATCGTCCAGGTCAGCCTCGGCAAGACCGGCATCCTCGGTCTGGGTGCCGGCGAGTACCACATGTGCATGACCACCTACAACCTGAACAGCGGCTACATGCCGACTGGCAGCACCCAGGTCGGTCAGCAGGTGATCATGGGCAAGGTGACCTGGAACAGCGGCCAGCCGGTGTTCACCCCCAACACCATGGCCAAGAACCTGTGCAACCCGTCGGGCGACTGCTTCGGCCTGATGATCTCGGGTGACACGCTCGGTCAGTGGGCGGCGCTCGACTGGAGCACCGGCGTGTACCTCGGTTACCGCGCCAACAGCACGGTCGACTTCGATGCACCGGTGCCGGTCGCGGGGGTCACCGGGCCCTGGGTCGATCCGGCAGTGGGGCACCTGGACGGCAAGCTGGTGCTGTTCTGGGCCGACGCCGCGGGCACCATCGTCTACGCGCCGCTGTCCACCACGCTCACCGCGGGCAAGCTGACCGCGGCCTCGGTCGGCTCGGTGAAGACCGCCGCGGCGATCTCCGGGGAGATCTGCCACTCCCCGACCCCCGTGTTCGACGGCCAGGGCAACGCCATCGCGTTGTGGTTCGCCGCGCGGGTGAGCAACGACAGCGACATGTACTTCGCGTCCAACATCGAGTCGAACCAGAAGTCGATCGTCAAGGTGTGGGACAACATCAACTGGTTGAACAATGGTGGTGTGGCGGGTGGCCGATTCCTGGCGGCCGACAGCACCAACTACTCGGCGCTGGTCGAGGGCCAGGGCTTCTACATGGCGACCAACACCGAGATCGCGGTGGGGCCATCCGCGCAGCTCACGGTGCAAGTCGGGGCGCAGAGCGGCACGCCGTCGGTGGTGTCCACGACCTTCGCGGTGGCCCTCGGTGTGAACGCGCCGATCACCCTCGGAGGCATCGAAGGTGGCTTTGCGCTGACGCCGACCCCGCTGCTGTTCCTGGTGCCGGTGGTGCTGAGCAGCACCACCAAGGACGACGTCGCTCGGGCGAGCTTCCCGGCGACCGATGTGTCGCTCAAGGGCCTGACGCTCTACTTCCAGGGCGTCGCCAACCCGGTCGACGCCACGGTGCCGGACTCGTTCACCAGCACGGCAGCGACGAAGTTCAACTGATCGCCGGGCTTCCGCCCGTGCGGGCGGAGGCGCACCGAACCGCTCGAGCCGACCCGGCTCACCGTCACGCGGGGCTGGTCGGGTCGGTGGGCTGGAGTTCCGTGCGACGAGGTCGGCGGCGCGACCAGACCCACAGGCCCAGGCAAATCAGCAGGGCCGTGAGCGAAAGCGCCGCGCCGGCGACGAACCCCGGGGTCCGGTAGTGGAACTCGATGCGGGTCGCCGCCGCAGGTAGCACCACCAAGCGCTGGAACAGGTTGGCGCGGTGCACTGTCGCCGGCTGACCGCCGACCGTCACCGTCCAGCCGCGCATCAGCGTGTCGTTGACCACCAGGAACCCCGGTGCGCCCGCGCCGACGTCGATCGTCAGCGCGTTGGTCTGGTCGGGGATCGGGAAGGTCACCGAGCGCGCCTGGCCGGCCGCCGGTGCCGCGGGCTGCGGCCCCAGTCGAGCCGCGGTCTCGTGGTCGACCACCGCCTCCACCGTCGGGGCGAAATCTGCCGCGGCGAGCGCCTTCACCACCTCTTGCTCGGTCGGCAACGTGCGGTAGCGGTGCACCACCCAGGCACGCGGTAGCGGGTGCGGCCGCTCGTAGACGTAGAAGAATCGTGTCTTGACCTTCGCGTTCTCCGGTCCGGCGAGCACCGGACCGACTTGCTTGCCGGCGTGCTCCAGTCGGTCCTCGGACAGCACGAAGCGAACCCCGAGCATGTCCCAGAACGGGCGTTCCAAGCGCTCGTCGTCCGCCAGCGACAACGGCCAGGTGTCGCGTGCCATCTGTTGCGGTCCGTACATCTCGAGGATCGGCAGGTGCGAGCGCTTGTCGACGAACGTGTAGGCCTGCACGTCGCGGATGTGCTCGCGAAGCAGCGTGTCGGGCGGCAGCTGTGACGGTAGCGGTACCTCACCGCGCTGCTTGGCGTGCGCCCGGACCACCGCGAAACCCCCGCTCGACCGCCAGGTCTCGCGCTGTTGGCGCAGGAACGCGTGGATCGGCGTGTCGTTCAGCGGCCGGCGCTTCAGGTGTCTGCCGGTGTTGAGTGGGATGCCGAAGCCGAGCAGCTCGACGACGGTGAGCGTCGCGGCGAGGCCACCGGCGAGCCAAGCGCCGCGGCGCAGCCGCAGCAACCACGGCAGCCCGAGGAACCACAGCCCGCAGACCGCGGTCGCCCCCGCGGCGCGGAACAGGTTCCACACCATCATCTCGCGGGCCATCGGCATGTTGGGGCCGAGGTACTGGCCGAGCTGCGTCGGGAGCTCGGCGGACGGGACGTTGGGGTAGCGGGCCGTGTACTTGTGGAGGATGGTCGGAGCCATCGACTCGAGCAGCTCCGCCGGGGTGTGGAGGAACACCCACATCCCGCAGCAGGACAGCACGAGAGCGAGCAGCAAGCCGCCGATCGCCAACACGCGGCGCAGCCCGTGCGACAGGCCGCGCAGGTCGTGGCAGCCGGCGGCGGCGAGTGCGGCGACCAGCAGGCAGGTCGGTCCGGTGTAGCGCGTCGGCGGGATCCAGCGGAACGGCGCGGCCTCGAGCAGCGGTCCGATCAGTCGCTCGGCGCTCGCCAGGGCGAACAGGAACAGCAGTGTGCCACCGAGGAACCAGCGCAGCGGAGTGCGACGGCGCAGCAACCCGGCCAGGGCGAAGAACAGCGGCATCGTGCCGACGAACACCGTGTACTCGCAGAAGTTCAGGTTCGGGTCGAACACCGTTCCCGGCGGGATCTGCTCGTGCGGCAACCACGACCGACGGGTGAACAGGAACCACATCAGCGGCGAGTACAGGTCGACCAGCTGTCCGGTGTTGTTGATGTGCGGGTGGTTGAAGATCGTCGGACAGAGGTAGCCCAACAGCCCCGCCGGATCGAATCCGCCAGAGGCCAGCAGGTTGCCCTTGGCGTCCATGGTGCGATTCGATTCCGGAAAGAAGCCGAAGCTCGGCAGGGTCTGGACGGCCGCGAGCAGCACGCCGAGCAGCGCACCGCCCGCGGTGGTTCCGGCGAACGTGAGCGTCTCGCGGCCGCCGCCGCGCCGCAGCACGCCGCCCATCTGCTGCACCGTGAACGCCGCGGCGAGCAGGGTGGTGGCGAGCGCGAACGGCGGGAAGCCCGCGGTGTGGGCCATGAACAGTGACCCGGCGAGACCGAGCATGCCGGGGACCCGGCGCCTTCCGGACCGCTGCGCCATGGCGTGGATCGCCCACAGCATGCCGGGCAACCAGATCAGCGCGTTGATCCGCTGGTAGAAGTGCAGGTTGACGGTCAGCGTGCCGCTCATGCCGAACGCCAGTGCGCCGAACAACGCAGCGGGCACCGACAGTCCGAGGCTGCACAAGAACCCGTACATCAGCAGCGAAGCGATCGCAATCGACAGGAATGCGCCGAACGCCAGGTAGCTCTGGGGATCCCCCCCGGCGAACATCATCCAGTTGATCGGGTACCACACACCGAGGATCGACGACGACCACACGGTGGTGCCCGAGCGGGCGTACGGGTTCCACTGGGGGAACTCACCGCGGTCGAGCTCGCCCTTGATGAACCGCAGTTCGGGGACGAACATCGCCGGGATCTCGGTGACGATCGTGTTGTTGTTGCGGATCGTCTCGGCGTACTCGGCGTCGTCCATCAAGGTCCGCGCCGGCGGGAACTGCGCGATGTCCCACGGCACGTAGACACGCGAACCGATCAGGCACGGCCACAGCAGGACCAGCGGCAGGGCGAGCAGGGCCAACAGGGCCAGCGCGTGCTGCAGGGAGGGCTTCAATCGCGAGTGCTCAGGTCGTGGGTGGATTCGGAGTTGCGTCGTCGGCCGCTCTGGCGCAGCGAGCTGGCGGCGAGGGCAGCGATCAGCAGAGCGGCAGCCAGCGAGATCCACTGCGGGACTCGCACCGAAGGGCCGTTGTAGCGGAACGCGATCCGGTGCTCGCCAGCGGGCAGATACACGGCGCGGAAATAGTGGTCGGCGACCAGGACCTCGGCCGGTCGATCGTCGACCGTGGCGGTCCAGCCCGCGTCGTAGGGATCGGCCAGCCGCAGGTAGGCACTGAACTCCGCGCGGGTGCGGAGGAACACCTTCTGATCGCCGTGGTGGAGGATCTCGACTTCGCTACCGGTGGTGGGGCCGGGGGTGGGGATGCTGGCGGTGGGGTCCTCGAGCAGCACGGTGTGGCGGGGGTCGTGGGCGCGGTCGCCGAGCCGCCGAAGGCGTTCCTGGGGTTCGGTCACCACGACGGCCTCGCGCACCAGCGTCGCGCGGGGCAGACACGTGGTCCGCTGGTAGAGGTGGAATCCCGGTGCAGCATCGGCGGGCGTGCGGTCGACCAGGCCCGGTAGCTCCAAGCTGCTCCGGGTGAGCACGAACTCGAGCCCGAGCAAGTCGGCGAGCGGGTGGGTCAGCGACGCGGAGTCGCGCAGCGCGCTGACTCCGGCGCCGCCCAGCACCACGCTCGCCTTGTCGCGCCGGCGCTGCCCGGTCGAACCGGGGTCGCGTTCGAAATCCGGCTCCAGCGCGAGGAACAACTCCTCCATCCGTCGCTTGGGCAGCGGGTTGTAGGCACCGAGGTCCTCGACCCCGTAGAAGGCGCCGAGGTTCGGCGGCACCGGACACCCGAGGTTGCCGTCGTGCGGGCCGAGCAGCCGCTGCAGCCGAGGGCGCACGCCATTTGGTCGTTCCGCGGCGCGGACCGGGGCGAGGATCGGCGGGAGCGTGGTCAGGCGGTCGCGCGGTACCGCGACCACCGGACCGATGCCCGCCCAGACCAATTCCACACCGGTCATCGCACACAGCAACCCGACGCTGAAGCGACTGCGCCACCACAAGATCAACACCGTCAGTGCGGCACACAGCGCGGCGGCACCGAACCCCAGCAACAGGCGCGCGCGGTTCACATCGCCTTCCCCCGGATAGTCGCGCACCCACTGTGCCATCGCATCCTCGGGGAGCGTGACGTGGAACACCCGCTCGAGGCGCGGGCGGGCCAGATCTCCGTAGATCTCGCGCAGCGCGGTGTGCGGGTACAGGTGCAGCAGGAACAGCTCGAGACTGAACACTGCGAGGCACAGGCCGATGCCGATCAGCAACCTGCGGCGGCCGGTGACCAGTACCCGCTGCAACCCGAGTGCTGCGAGCAGGGGTACGGTGATGCCGAACAGCAGCAGGAAGCGCTTGAGGTCGCCGCTGTGCGCACCGGGGAGGAACCGCGAAACCGGCAGTAGCAGGCCCAGGGCCATCGCCAGCCCGAACAGCGCGGCGCCGAACAGGAACCACCCGAGCCGTCCGCGACAGCCGTACACCGCGAGCAGCAGTGGCGCGATGCCCGGGTAGAACGCCGTCTCCGGGTAGTTGAATGCCGACTGCTGCAGCTCGCGGTCGAGCAGCGCCAGCGCCGGCCACGTGTTGTGCAGCTTGCCCGCCGGAAGGTAGAAGTGGTCACTCGGCCACGAGAACAGGCTCGGCCACACCGCGGTGAGCAGGTGCGCCGGCTCGAGCGCCTTGTTCGCCAACAGCTCCTGGGTCGCCGGCAAGCGGGAGCTATCGCGGGCGGCCCACAGCACGGGGAGCAGGTGGGCACTCGACGCCAACAGCCCGAGTCCGATGGCCGCGCCGAACTGCAGCAACGGTCGGGCCCGTCGCCCGCCCGGAGCGGTCCACCAGAGCAGCAACGCGTATCCGCCCACCAGGTAGGTGCACATCAGGCTGGCCGGGGCGAAGCCACAGATCCACGACAGTCCGGTGCAGGTGGCGAGCACGGCCAGCGTACCGAGCCGCCCATTCCCCAGGAACAGCCGGTGGGTAGCCGCCAGCATCACGAACACCGGCAGCACTGCGGACAGCATCACGTTGTGGTGCAACCGCGCCTGCGTCCACAACCCCAGGGTCACCGCCACCACGCCGAACAGTGCCGGTCCGTGGTGCACCCCGACCTGGCGCAGGAACCGGTACGCCGTCCACCCCAACAGCAGTAGGTGCAGGAAGTACCAGACGCCGTACACCCCGGTCGACGGCACCACCAGCAGCAGCAAGTTGAACGGGTGGTAGACCTGGCCCATCTGCGGCACGAACGGCACCCCGCCGGCGATGTCCCGGGTCCATAGCGGGATCTGCGCGCGGTGCATCCGGTCGTGGGTGATCCGATCCCAGGTGAGCGACTGGTTGTATTTGTCGCCCATGGTCAGATTGCCGCGGTAGATCTCGGCGGGATCCATCCCTGAAGTCTTGGCCGCGCTGTTCCACGGCTCCAGGACCTCCGGGGGATACGGCAGAAGCGCGTGGTCGAGACGCAGTCCGCTGCGCAGGAAACCGACTGCGCACACGCCCGCGACCAGGAGGGCGAGCAACTGCTGGCGGAGGGTCGGGGTGTGGTCGGCCACGTGTGGCGGATCCTACCCCCGGACGGTGGGCGGCGGCGGGCCGACGTCCTGGCCTTGACCGATCGGGAACGAGCCCCGGCGAGCACCATGCCGCCCTTGGCTCGGTCTCCACCGAACCCTCCGGCGGGACCCGACCGCCGATTGGCCGGATGCAACCGGTCGGTGCGAGCTGACCGGATTCCGTCGGTGGCAAGGTGGCGGTGGAATCGCGCCGGCGGTGCTCGGCACTCCGGAGTCTATACTTTCCGGTCCGCGATGACCCATTCGCCCCTCGCCCGCTCGGCGCCAGCCGATAGATCCCCCGGTGGCGCAGGGGGCCACTCAGCGCGGATGACGGCTCCGAAGGCGAAGCACGGTGAGTGGCTCGACCACTGGGCCTTCACCCGGCGGCACGTGGTCTATCTGCTCGCCATGACGGTGCTGGCGGCCACCCTGCGGCTGTACCGCCTGGATCAGTGGTCGTTGTGGATCGACGAGGCGCACACGTTCCGCGACGTGATCGCGCCGTCGGACGTGTTCTGGCAGTCCGGCGTCAGCAAGTATCCCCTGTCGTTTGCGCTGCTGCGCGGGGCGGTGCACTGGTTCGGGCTGGCGGCCACCGACCTCAGTGAAGGGGTCCTGCGGCTCCCGGCGGTGTTCTTCGGCATCGCTTCGGTGCCGCTCATCGCGGTGGTGTCCCGCGGGATCGTCGGGCGGCGGGCGGCGTTGCTCGCCGGGCTGCTGCTGGCGATGTCGCCGTGGCACATCTATTGGAGCCAGAACGCGCGGTTCTACTCGATCGTGATGTTCTTCTGCCTGGCCGCGATGGGGGCGCTGTACCACGGGCTGGAGCGCCGCAATTGGTGGCTGGTGCTCTCGTCGGCGTGCCTGTTCTTCCTGGGCGGCTACAGCCACCCTTCGGCCTACCTGCCGGCCGGCGCGGCGTTGGCCTACACCCTGCTGGCGAGCTTCAGCCGGCGCGCGACGACCCGCCGCGGCAACTGGGTGCCGTTGATCGTCGTGCTGCTGGTGGCGCTGCTGGTGGTGATGAGCTTGCCGATTCTGCAGCGGCTGTGGGAGGTGAAGCGCCCGGTGTTCTCGCTGTTCCACCTGATCCAGACGCTGGTGTTCTTCGTCGGCGTCCCGGTCCTGGTGGCGGCGCTCGGTGGTGCCGTGCATCTGTTCGGCCGACCGGGCCGGGCTGGGTTGTTCCTCGCCTGCATGGCCCTGCTGCCGTTGCTGGCGCTGGTGGTGCTGTCGTTCGGCGGCTTCCAGCGGTTGACCGCGCAGTACGCGTTCGCCAGTCTGCCGGCGGTCTACCTGCTCGCCGCGGTGCTGCTGATCACGCTGCTCCAGGCGTTCCGCGACATCGGGGTCCGCGCGCTGGTGCTGCGGCTGGTGCCCCTGGTGATGATCCTCGGCCACATGGCCGGCGAGGACTACCTGTACTTCGAGAAGCAGTACGGTTGGCGGCCGCGCTGGGGCGAGGCGGTGCGCTACGTGAAGGAGCAGCATCGCCGCGCATGGCCGCGGCGCGAGTTGGTGGTGATCACCACCAACGGTCCGAGCATCCGCTACTACCTCGACCCGGGGCGTTACCTCGACCGCCGCGACCAGCGCACCACGTATGTCCGCACCATCGAGGACTGGAACGTGCTCGAGGGACGCATCGACTACCTCGCGGGTATCGTCGCAACCGCGCGCAAGAACAAGCAGGACCTTTGGGTGGTCCTGACCGAACCGGAGCTCGACGAGAAGGACCGACACAGCCGGCTCGATGTGTTCATCCGACAGAACTTCCTACAGGTTCGCCGGCTGCCGAACTGGACCGGACCCAAGGACATGGTGGTGCTGATCTACCACCTGAACGACTGACGTCCGACGAACCGCGGGTGCTGGGTCACCCGTTCATCGTCACGTTCCTGTCCTCGTCAGCCGGTAGCAGCTGAGTGAGTTTCGATTTCACCGCTCGGGCACCGGATCGTCGCCATGCCCGGCGAACGGGTGGCAGCGGGCGATCCGGCGCACTGCGAGCCAGCCGCCGCGCAGCAGGCCGAACCGTTCGATCGCTTGGATCGCGTAGTTCGAGCAAGTGGGTTGATAGCGACAGACCGACGGCGTGAACCGCGAGATCCACCGCTGGTAGAAGTGGATCGGCGCCAGCGCGCAGGTTCGCAGCAGCTGCTTCATTCGGACTTGCGGCGCGGGCGGCGCGGCCGGCCACCGCCGTGCGCCACCCGCTCGACCAGACTGCGCAGCTCGGCACGCAACGCCGCGAGGGCGAACTTGCCGGGGCGCTGCTTGGGGATCAGCACCAAGTCGAACTGACCGGGCAGGGTGGGGCGTTCCAGTCGAAACGCCTCGCGCAGCAGTCGCTTGATCTTGTTGCGCCGCACCGCCGCGCCGTGGATCTTCGCGACCGACAGGCCGACCCGGTGTCCGGCATCGCGCCGGCGCAGTGCGACCACGGTCAAGAGCGGACCGCTGGCGCGCGTTCCGCGGGAGTAGATCCGCGAGAACTCGCGGTTCCGGCGCACGCGGGCGCTGCCCGGCAGCCCGTAGCCGTGCGGCTCACTTTCCGCCGTCGTTGAGGTAGCGGTAGGCATCCTTGACGTATGGACTGTCCTGCGACAGGTTGCCGAGCTGGAGGAACTTGCGGAAGTCGCGCGTCGCGGCGACGTGGTCGTTGAGTGCCCGGTGGCAGACACCGCGCTCGTAGTAGTCACCGAAGCTGTTGGGCTTCATGGTGAGGATGGCGTCCAGCTGCTCGACCGCCTTCTTCCATTCCTTGGTCTCGGTCAGGTAAGCCGCGAGCTTGCGGCGGATCGCCACCTCCTCCCGCTCCAGCTGGGCCAGCTCGTTGCGCACCAGTCGTTCGTAGTCGACCACCTGGGTGCGCTCGTACTTGGCCTTCCAGTTCTTGGTCTCCTCGGCGTTGATCGCCAGCGCTTGCTCGCCGTTCCGCAGCGCCGTTTTCACATCGCCTTGGCAGTACTTGATCAACATCAGGTACTTGTAGGCGTCCCGCCGATTGCCGCGGCCGGAGGCATCGCCCTTGGCCAAGGTGGTGAACCAGCGCTCGGCGTCGGCGAGGTAGGCCTTGCTGCGTCGCTCGTGCTCGTCGGCTTGCGCGCGCAGGGCGCCGGCATTCGCGTCCGGTTGCTTGGCCTCGCGGCGCAACTGCTCGGCGATGTCGCCGCGGACCCGCGCCTGCATCCACAGGGTCTTGGCGTAGCCGTAGATGGTGCGGGGGTCGTGGTCCTCCACCCGCCGGGTGTCGACCAACTTGGCGAACAGCTGCTCGGCGATCCGCAGGTGTTGGTGGTTGTTCGCCTTCTTCTGCGCGGCCAACTCGATGTAGGCCCAGCCCAGCCGCTGCCGCAGGTCGTAGTCGTTCGGCTTGATGCGGAGACCCTTCTCCGCCTGGTCGATGGCCTTCTCGTATTGTCGGGCGTTGAAGTAGAGGCCGGCGCCGCTGCGGTGCGTGTCGACCTGGCGCTGTTCCTCCTCGGACAGGCTGCCGAACAAGGAGCATGCGGTGAGGCCGGGCACCGCGAGCAAGATCAGTGCGTGCTTCATGGGGATCGGGGGGTGGGTCGGGGGTCGCGCCAGACCGCCATTGCAGGAGACCGGAAGCGTGTGGTCAAGTGCGGGGGGGCTCCGGAGCCTGGTGTTCTGCCCGCAGCACCGGTGATGCGGCGAGCCAGCCCACCTTTCGGACCTCACCTCTGGACACCTCGCCGAACTGCAGGGTGCCGGTGGGGCAGCTCTGCACGCAGGCGCTGCAGCGGACGCATTCCGGGTCGGCCATCGGCATTCCCTTGTTGGCGAAGTTCATCACGTCGATGCCCATGTGGCAGCTCGCGGTGCACACGTTGCACGAGATGCACTTGCTCTTCTCGGGCACGATGCGGAACCGCGAGAAGCGCGCGTAGATGTGCATCAACGCGGCCAGCGGGCAGGCGAAGCGGCACCAGATGCGGCCGGAGTACTTGAAGTAGAAGCCGACCCCCAGCACCCCGCCCATGACCACGTCGACGATCCACTTGTAGCTGTAGCGACTACCGTCGCGCCAGAACATCGCGTCGAAGTGCCGGGCCAGCACGCCGTCGGGGTAGGTCCAAGTCCAGATGCGGCCGGCGAGCAGACCGAACGCGAGCACCATCACCACTTGGCCGACCATGTTGGCGCGGTTGCTCACGACCCCGTGGAACATCTTGTGGCGGTGGGCGTCGCCCATAGTCTCAGCCAGTCCGCCGCACGAGCAGATCCACCCGCAGTAGGCCCCCTTGCCCCACTTGAACACCAGCAGTGGGATCAGCACGAAGGTCTGCACCGCGCTGAGGATCAGCCAGCCCATCAATGGCTGGGACTCGATCGCGTTGTAGACGAACAGCGGGAATGCGAGTACGAGCCCGTAGGCGCGCCAGTAGGCGCGTGGGTGTCCCCACTCGGGCCAGGCGTCCGGGGCGACACCGGAGTACAGCGCGAAGAACTCCTCCGAGATGCGCTTCCCGATGCCGCTGTCGAACGCGCCGTTGTAGCCGAGGTACGGCAGGATGATCTCCGGCAGCAGGAACAGTGGGAGGAGCTGGACCAGGAACAGCACCAGCGTCTGCACGGTCACGTAGGGGGTGCGACGCCGCAGCACGCGGCGCAGGCCGAACCAGCCGATCAGCAGCGTGTAGACCAGTGTGTAGTAGAACGAGCGCGATTTCATCGACACGGCGACGGTGCCGATCACGGTCTTTCGGTCCGCGACCTGTTCCTTCCACCAGCTGCCGAGTCCGGCGATCCAGTCGGGCATGCGTTCCGGGAACGACGTCGCGCCGCGGAGCAGCCGTTCGGTCAGCTCTCCGTGGTTCTTCCAGTCGTAGACGAACCAGATCAACAGGAAGAACACCGCCAGCCCGGCCCACTCGAACCCGCGCGTCTCGCCGCGGATCTTCACCCCGCTGCGGCGGAAGAAATCCAGCGGCGGCTCGCGCCCGATCATGGTCAGCACCGCATCGACCGGTCGCGTTTGCTCGTCCTGCTTGCCGCGCAGGGTCACCGAGTCCGGGGTGATCCGCGCCACGGTGGTGCCCAGCAGTAGCTCGATCGTCCCGGGAGCGCGGTGCTCCGCGAGGTAGCTGCCGGTCGGCACGGTGACCCGATCGGACTCGGGGTTGGTGTCGGGCAGCCGGGCCATCGGGTCGCGTTGCAGCCGCTCGATCGAGGCGAGGTTCTCCGGCTTGGGCCGCGACAGCTCGCCCTTGCGGTACGACAGCGCTACCTCGCCGCCGCACTCGGCGATGGCGATCGCCGACTCGACCGCGCTGTCGCCACCGCCGACCACCAGCACCTTCTTGCCGCGGTAGTCCTTGGGGTCGAACAGCCGGTTGCCGACGTGCTCGAGGTCCTCGCCGGGCACGCCGAGGCGACGGAAGTTTCCGGACCGACCGATCGCCACGATGACCCGGCGGGCGAGGATGGAATCCTGGCCGCGGACCACCGCCTCGAGGCAGGCGCCGCGGCGGACCACCTTCTCGACCAGCCGGGGCGTTGGCGTGATGCCGGCGTCGAGTGTTTGGGCACGGAGTTCGTCGAGCAGCGGTTCCTTGACGGTCGCCGTCAACTGCAGGGCCCCGGCCGGACGCATCCCGGTCGGGTAGGTGTAGATCGGTTTGCCGCGCGGAAAATTGACCAGGGTCGAGAACGGCTCGGCGCCTTCCACCAGCTGAAAGTCGAGTCCCTGCGCCCGCGCCTCGAGCGCCGCGGCCATGCCGCTGACACCTGCGCCGACGATCAGCAGGTCGAGCACTCCGTCGCTCTTCTGCGCACGTTCCTTGGCGAACGCCCGGTCGGCGACGATGTGCTGCACGGCGCGGGCGCCCGAGTCGGCGGCGAACTTCAGCAGTGGAATCCCGGTCAGGTCGCCGGTCACGTAAAGGCCGGCGACGTTGGTGGTGCCATTGGGCTGCACCTCGGGGAGCTTCTCGACCCGACCGGCGGGCCAGCGAGTGTGCAACCAACGCGTGTACGGGCGCAACAGCCAACGCACCGGAGCCGTCAACACGGTGAGCAGGGCCCAGAACCTGACGCACAGCTTGGTCAGCATGGTGGGAAACCGCCGCTTCGGCGGTGCAGCAGCACCAGGGTCTCCACGTGCCCTGTGTGGGGGAACAGGTCCGCCAGCCGGACTTCGGCGACACCGTACTCGGGAAGCCGCTCGAGGTCACGGCGCAGCGCCGGGAGCCCGCACGACGCGTACAGAACGCGGGGCGCCGCCACACTGCGGACTGCACTGCACCCGACCTCCCCGAGCCCGGCGCGACTCGGGTCGACGACCAGTACGTCCGCCGCCAACTCACTGCAGGTGTCTGCCGAGAACGCACCCTCGACCACGTCCACCGACAATTCGTTGTGTGCCGCGTTGTGCCGCGCGTCGTCGCACGCAGAGCGGCTCGCTTCGACCAACATCACGCGCGCGGCGCCGGCGCGCGCCGCGCGCAACGCGAAGCACCCGACGCCGCCGTAGCCGTCGATCACCCTCGCACCCTGCAGGTCGCCGAGCATCTGCATCGCCGGGTCGTACAGCAAACGGTCGACCGCGCGGTGGAGTTGGTAGAAGCTCGCGAAGCCGATCCGCAGCAGCAACCCGTCGCTGCACGCTTGCAACGTCATGCGTCCCGACAGCGCATGGGACTCGGCGCCGACCAACGCGTTGCCGCGGCGCGTCTGGATGTTGTGCACCAGACCGACTGGGACGATTGCGGGGCCACCGGCGTCGGGCAGACCGGACGCAGCAGCGAGCAGGGCGGTCGCGAGCGCCTCCGCGCCGTCGAGCCGCGGTTCGGCGGTGACGATGCCCAGCAACAGCTCCCCGGTGGAAGGTGCGAGGCGCGCGCTGAAGGCGCGGACTTGGCCGGTGTGCCGGGTTTCGTCGTACGGTCGCAGTCCGCTGCGGCGCAGCACCGGCAGGGCGCGCGCGCCCAGCTCAGTGAGCGCCGGATGCTGGAGCTCGCACGCATCGATCTCTACCGGTGTGTGGGTGCCGCGACGGAACAGCCCCATGGTGAGCCCGAGCTGCGGATGGGGTTGGACCGGGTAGAGGATGCGCGTTCGATCGTGTCGCGGCGGTGCGGCCGGTCGATCGGTGAATGACACCGGCGGGCCGTCGCGCGGCAACCACGGTCCGAGCTGTTCCTCGACACGCTGGCGCAACGCCTCGCGCTGCGTGGCGTACGGCGTGGTCAGCGACACGCAGCCGCCACACGTGCCGAAGTTGGGGCAGCTCAGGGGCGACGTGTCCGGTCCGAACCCTTGTCCGAGCTGCCGCGATGGTTCCACGTCGATACCGGCGTTCCTCGTTCGTTGACCGAGGTGATTGGTGCCGCGTTCCATCGTCACATTCGGAGCGGCGAGGTGGCGCGCCGACTTCGGAATTCGCCAGCAGACCCCTCGTCGGATCGCTGCTCGTTCGGTGGCGGAGCCGAATCGCGGCAGACGGACCGCGCGCGGTGCGCGGTGTCAGCGAATGGCCCGCATCCCGAACATCATCGGCAGCGTGGGAAGCCCCGGCGGCGGCAGCACCCGGCGACCCTCGATGGTGCGCGCCGAACTCAGGTGGCGGCGGCCGTTGGCGTACGGATACTCGCGCAGCACCTCGATACGCATTCCGGCGGCCAACACCGCGTCGGTGATCTCTCCGAGCCCCCAGTGGAAGGTGTGGTGCGGGTACGGGTTGGCGAACCCGCGGATCCCCTCGTGGAAATCACCCGCCGCCAGTTCGGGTCCAGCGCGGCCGACGTAGTCGGCGACACCGTGCGGGCAGAAACGCGGTTGGCCGGGTTCCGAGTACGGATTGCAGAGGTTGCCGGCGTCGTCGAACATCTCGAGGAACGGGTGGAACTCGACCAGCACCAGCTTGCCGCCCGGGGCGAGCACGCCGCGCACCAGGCGGGCCCATAGTCCCAGCGACGAGAGGTAGCGGATTGCGCCGTAGGAGCTGAACACGACGTCGAAACCCTCGGTGGGGCGTTGGTGCTCGGTGAGCCAGTCGTACACGTCGGCGCGGTGGAACTCCGCCGGGATACCGGTCCGCACTGCCAAGTTGCGGGCGAAGTCGATCGCCTGGTCGGCGATGTCGACGCCGGTCACTGCCGCGCCGAGTTGCGCCAAGCTCAGCGAATCCTGTCCGCAGTTGCACTGCAAGTGCAGCAACCTGAGTCCGTCGAGCCCGCCGAGCAGGTCGCGTTCCTCTGCGAACAGGGTGCTCCCGCCGCCGCGGAAGAAGCGGATCTGGTCGCCCTTGTGACTGTTGTGGGCGATGACCGCGGCGTTCCAAGAGGCGCGGTTGGCCTCGTGGATGCCACGCAGGCTGGTGCTGATCATCGGTGTCGTCTCGAAGCTGCCCCCATACGATCGCGGACCGTTGCGTGCATTGCCAGCCCGGACTGCTGTCCCCATCCGAGTGGCGGCCTAGGCCGGACTATTCATGACCGAGCTGCTGCGATCGCGCAAGTTCGCTGCCGGCTTCGTCGAACGTCAGAACCTGCTCCTCGACGGGGAGGCACCCCGCCTCCGGGCAGAACCTGCCGTTCTCCTTGCCAGCAACAACCTTGCACGATCTCGCGACGCTGCTCACGAATACTCCGGGCCAGGCGGGTGGGGACTGCGGTGGTAGGTGCATGCCACGTTGTGCGCGGCGGAGGCTCGAGTTCGGTGCGCCGTGGTCGTGCCCGGGTCTTTCGTCAAACCGTCAGCACCCCTCGAGGGTGTCCTCCTGGGCGGACGTGGCCGTCGCGTCGGGCCAGGGAATCGGCGATCCCGACCGGTCCGGCCGTCGGCTCGGGTCGTGCGGTGATGTGGGAGAGACATGACGGCCCGTGCAGCGCCGAAACCGAGGACCCCGCGGCCCAGGTACCACCGCGCCTGCGCGAACCGCGAGGCGCAAGGGTCATCCAGAGTCAGGGGCGGAGTCCAGCAGGCGGCGCAGCCGATCCGGCTCGACATCGACCTGCAAGGTCTTGGTGTGCGTCGTCGTCACCATCCCCGGCGGCAGGCCCTTCGGCTTGCGGACGTTCTTCGCCTGGGTGTAGATCACCTCGCAGCGCCCGGCGTTGCGCGCCTTGCTGAAGTGGATCGCCAGTGTGCCGGCGTCGAGCATGGTCTGCAGGCTGGCGGTCTTGCCCTTGGGTAGCCGCACCACGACGTGGCTGCCGGCGTGACCACGACCGACGTGGAGCCAGAGGTCGTTACCACGCGCGACCGACAAGGAGAGTCGGTCGTTCTGCTGATTGGTGCGACCCACCAGGATTGGGTAGCCCTCGGCAGAAGTGAACATGCGCACTTGGAGCCCGGCGACCAGCTTGTCACGCTTGCCGTGCTGCGGCTTTCGTGGGGGCGGTGGGGACTCGGCCGAATTCTGCCGACGGATGATTCCCCGTTGGCACAGTTGCTCGTGGAGCAGTTGGAGTCGTTCGAGTGCGGGGGAGGCGCGGACCTCGGCGAGCAACTGCTGCAGCTCCTGAAGTTCGGCGGCCGCCGAAGCGTTGCGTGCCGCCGCGACCTCGGCCCCGTCCTGCAGCTTGCGGGCGCGCTGGTAGACGCGTTCGGCCTGCACCTGGATCGGGATGCCGGGTTGCAAGGGCAGGGTCACTTCGCGTTCGGGGTCGTCCGGGTCGGGCACCCGTAGCTCGGTGGCCTTGGCCGGTGCGCGGAAGCCGTAGGCCAGCAGCAGGTCGGCGTGCCGCCGCAGCTCCGGGATCCGTTCGAGCTCGGTGCGTTGCCGGGCGAAGCCCTCGAGCTTGTGCTCGAGTTTGCGCGCAGCCCGTTCCAGCCCCTGCTCGAGTGTGCCGCGGAGTTGCTCGACCTCGCCTTGTTGGTCGGTGGCGGTGAACCAGGCATCGATGTGTTCGAGCACCGGAGCGGCGAACCGCACCGGCGGGTCGCTCGCCGGCGGACGCCCCTCCGGTGGGCGGTAGACGGCACCGCGTCGCAACGTGCGCCCGCCACCGGTCGGCAACCTCGACATCTCGAGCACCGTGTCCGAGCCGTCGGCCAGGCACCACAGTCCGCGCGCGCCGAACAGCTCGACATGGAGCGTTGCCGCACTGCCGTCGGGGCGACGGAGCGGCAGGGACAGGCGGCGTTCCCCGGGCACTTGTTCGGGGGTGCCGAGGGTCGCCCCCAGCAGTTGTTGGCGCAGCGACTCCAGCAGCGGGCCGCTCTGCAAGCCGCTGCGGGCAAAGCGCCGCGCCGTGAGCGTCACCCGTGCGCGCGGCCCGCCGGGAGCGATGTGCAGAGCGAGCCGGACGCGAGGTGCATCGGGCGAAGGGGGGTCGAGGAACAGCAGAAGGTCGTCCACTCCGCGCGGTCGCGCCACGTCGCGCACCGTGGTCCCCGCGATCCGCGGGCCGAGTTCGGCGACCACCAACGCCAGCTCAGTGGCCGTCAGCCCGCCTGCCCCGGAGGCAGTCACGTGGCTGTGCGCCGGGGGCGCCCGTTCACAGCTCTTCGCTGGCGTCGTAGATCCAGGTCGACTGGTAGTCCCATTCGACCAGGCCCTCGGGGAAGAACAGCGCCAGTTCGCGGGCCGCTGCCTCGGGGCTGTCGGAGCCGTGCACCAGGTTGAAGGAGCGGCTGGAGCCGAAGTCGCCGCGAATCGTCCCGGGCTCGGCGTCGGCGCCGAAGGTCGCTCCCATCATCTTGCGGCACATCGCGATCGCGCCGTTGCCCTGCAGAGCCAGGGCGACAACCGGGCTGCTGGTCATGAAGCGCACCAAGCCGGCGTAGAACGGCCGCTCTTTGTGCTGCGCGTAGTGGCGAGCGGCCAACTCGTCGCTGATGTGCATGAGCTTCATGCCGACGATCTTGAGGCCCTTCTCTTCGAAGCGGGTGAGGACGCGGCCGCACAGGGCGCGCTGGACCGCGTCGGGTTTGAGCAGGATGAGGGTTCTTTCCATGGTGGTGGCGGGCAGTAGGGGCAAAAGGGCGGCGGATTGTAGGAGCGACGCCGGGCAGAGCAACCGACCCGAGCGATTCGCGTGCGGCGCTTCGAGAACGTGCCGGGCAAGCGACGATGGTGGATCGCGGGGGCGATGCCTCCTGCGTGTTGGCGTGGCCAGGACATCGCCGTTGGACCCCGGTTCCGTCCGGGCGGGCGCCGCCTATTTCGCCTCGGCCTTCGCCTTGGCCGGCGCGCCGTTACCCCCAGGCAGCGAGCGGAGCGAGTCCATCGCCTTGCGCACCAAGGCGCGCTCCTGGCCGGTCGCCCGGCCGCGCAGGACCAGCAGGAGGTCGGGCCGGAACGCGACCCGAAGCACGGAATCGTCGGCCAGCTCGACCTGCCGCCACGTGAGACCGCATCCGGTGGTCTGCCAGTCGGTCGACTTCGCACCTGAGCCGGGAGGACACTGCGTGGTCACCAGCCGCTCGATGCTGTTCGGGCAGAACGGCCGGTCGCGCGGCGGGAGCGCGTAGAGCTCCAAGCTCGAGCCGCTGGTGGGGTTGCGGAACGTCAGGTGGAACAGGAATGCCCCTGCGCGCAGCTGATGGTCCCATCCCGTGGGGCCGGTGATCGCCACCCGGTGGGTGGGGTTCCGGTAGCGGTTGCCGCACGGGCCGTCGAAGGTGCCGCCTCCGGTGTGGAGCCGCAACGCGCGTTCCGCCATCTGCGCGGCGGTGAGCTTCGGGTCGACCAGCTCGAAGCTGTCGAGCACCGCATCGACCTCGGCGCGTGCCGCGCAGAGGGCGCTCGGGTTCCCTCGAGCGGCGAGCAGGAACACCATCCGGCCGGCTGCCAGGACGTGCATGTCGACCGCGAGTCCGCCGCGGCAGCTACCCTGATAGCGGGCTCCGGACACGGCCACTCCGAGGTCGGCCGTATCGCGTCGTGGTATCCCGCGCGGCAGCCACGCGCTCGGTGTGGCCGAGTCGTCCTCAGCCAACAGTCGAGCGGTCCGCTTCGCCTGGAGGATCCGGTCGAGCGCGTGCCGCGCGTCGGTCGCCGCGCTGCAGTGGGTCACCCCGATGTCGAGGAACACGTCGCGCTCGAGCGACACCAACCAAAGCGCCTCGGTGCAACCGCCCTCCGATTGTGCACGCGGGACGGCCAGCCACCGGTCGTCGAAGCGGATTCGGTAGTTGCAGGCGGGACAGGAGAAGCTCGACCCGTGGGCATGCTCGATCGCCGCCCGCGGATCGACGTCGATCGAGAACAACGCGACGACTCGGCCCGCCTGGCGGCGCAGTGCGGTGAAGGTGTGGAGCGACGCGCGCTGCGACGGGGCGGTCAGCTCGGTGGCGACCAACGCGATCCCGGTGTGCCCGCGGTGGAAGAAGCGCAACACGCGCGAGCAGGCGGACAGGCCGTCGCGCCGGAACAGCGCGTGCAGTCGCGCCCGCATCGCCGCGAAGAAGTGCGTCTGGCGGTCCGGGACGTAGTGCGCCAACAGGGCACCGAGGTTGCGGGCGTTGAACGCGCGATCGAGCTCTTGCACCAGTGTGGTTGCATCGGCTTCGGTCGGCGCCTGCGCGGGCGCGGGCAGCGCCGCGACCACGGCCACGAGTCCGCGCAGGAGCGAGCGACGGGTTGTTCGGACGCGCTTCACTTGTCGCGACCCGGCACGGGGTCGCTGCCGCGCAGGAGGGTTTCCATCGGTGTGGGGAGCCGCAGGGGAAGCGGTGCCCGGGGTTCCGGATCCGCTTCATCGACCAGGCTGCCGAACGACACCGGCAGGATCGGCAAGGCGATCGGACCGGTTGCAGGGGCGTCACCCCGCGGCCACAGCAAGACGACTCCGCACAGCAGGATCGCCGCCGCCGCCGCGAACATCGCGAACCGCGGCCCGAACACCCGCCGTGGCCTGGGTGCAGCGAGCACCCGGGCGAGCGTGCGATCGACGAACTCCGGACTCGGCGTGGGCACGTGGTGGTGCTGGCAGAGCTCCGAGAGATCCGAGTCGAACTCCGGAACGTCGCTGCGCTGCGCCAGCACACGGGCCAGGGTTCGGTCGACGAAGTCGGGGCTCGGCTCCGGCGCGCGCAGGTGGTTCAGCAGTTCCGGCTCCATCGGGTGGTCGTCGACCCGTGCCGCCTCGGCGGAGATCCGCGACTGGTCCTGCATCACGCGGTCCAGGGTCTCGCCCACGAAGTCGGCGTCGCACAACGGGTAGCTCTCCTCGGTCCAGTCCGGCTCGTCGGGTGGCTGGTTCGGTCGGGGTCTGCGGTCGTCAACCATGAGGCAGAGTCGGTCGTCAGCTCACGCACCAGCGCGGAGGTAGGGGGCGAGCCGGAGGCGAAGCGCTTCCTTGGCCCGGTGGATGCGGGACTTGATGGTGCCCTCGGAAACGCCCATCACCTCCGCGATGCTCGCGTACTCGAGACCCTCGTATTCGCGCAAGATGAACGCCAGTCGTTGGTCCTCTCCCAAGCCGGCGATCGCCTCGCCGATCTTGCTGCCCAGCTCCGTGTTCTCGACCGAGGCCCCGGGCCCCGGTGTCGATGGATCTTGTAGTTCCCATGGGCGATCGTCGTCGGCCGTCGTCAGCGAGGCGGTGGGGAGCCTGCGGCGCTTGAGGATGTCGAAACAGTGGTTGCGCACGAAGGTGAACGCCCACGTCGTGAACTTGACCCCGCGGGCAGGGTCGAAGCGCTCGATCGAACGAAACAGCTTGAGAAACACGTCCTGGGCGATGTCCTCGTAGTCCCCGCGGTAACGCGGCCCGAGGAAGCGGAAGATGGTCGCGAGGATCGGCCGGTGCAGGTCGGCGATGATCTGCCGGCACGCGCTTTCGTCGCCGTGCTGGGCGTCACGGATGGTCTGCAGGTCGATCTCGATCACGGCGAGCGGGAGAGGGCCACGGTGATGCGATCCAGAACCGGCTCGGTTCCGACAAACCTGCCCGGTGCGTTGGTCGCCCGGCGACGATGCGCCGGATCGCGCCCGCACGGGATACTCGGACAGTCGGGCACTTCGGAGCACTGCCGGTGCACCGCAGCAGGATACCGCGTCCCGGGCGGGACCGATGCCTGCAGCACGGTTTCCGCGAATCCGGGGTGCCGCGGGTCGAGCCAAGTGCCTGGTTCGCCCGGATCCGCCTACATGTCGTAGGGGATGAGGTCGGCGTCGTCGGCGGTTTCGCCGAGGTTGCGCTCCACCAGCGCAGCGTCGACCAGCACCTTGGCACCCGCCTGTTCCGATGCGCTGAAGGACAGATCCTCGAGGCACTTCTCCAGGATCGTCATCAGCCGCCGCGCGCCGATGTTCTGCGTCACCTTGTTGGCGCGGAACGCAATCGCGGCGAGCCGCTCGATGCCGTCCACGCTGAACTCCAGGGTCACGCCTTCGGTGGCGAACAGCGCCTGGTACTGCCGCACCAGGCTGTTGCGCGGCTCGGTGAGGATGCGGACGAAATCGGCTTCGGTGAGTGGTTGCAGCGCGACACGCACCGGGAACCGGCCCTGCAGCTCCGGGATCAGCTCGCTCGGCTTGTGGAAGTGGAAGGCTCCTGCGGCGATGAACAGGATGTGGTCGGTGCGGACGTGTCCGTACTTGGTGTACACCGCGCAACCCTCGACGATCGGCAACAGGTCGCGCTGCACTCCCTCGCGCGACACGTCGGGGCCGTCGGTCTTGCCGGCGCCGATCACCTTGTCGATCTCGTCGAGAAACACGATGCCGTCGTTCTCGGCACGATCGCGCGCGTCCTGCGCGATCGCATCGTTGTCGACCAGCTTGTCGGCCTCTTCGCTGACCAGGAGGTCGCGGGCGGCGGCGACCGTCAGTTTGCGCAGTTTGGTCCGCACCATCGGGGAGCGGCCCCAGGCCTCCTGCAGCGCCGAAGTGTCGATCCCCATCGCTTCGGTGCCCTGCGGACCCATGATCGTCAGGGCCGAAAGACCTCGGTCGAGCAGCTCGATTTCGATTTCCTCGTCGTCCAGTTCCCCAGCGGCGAGCTGCTGGCGGAGTTCCTCACGCTGTGCGTGGAGCTCCGCCTGTTCGTCGTCGTCCTCATCGCCGCCCTCCGGCTGCGATTCCTCTTCGACCCCGAGCAAGCTGCCGGGTCGCGGGCGCCAGATCTCCTCGTCGGTGATCGATGTCTCCCAGATGTCGTCCAGCCCGCGTGCGGCGGCGAGATTCGCCAGCAACCGCTCGTCCGCGGCGGTGCGCGCCTGCTCGCGCACGCGCTCGGCATGCTCCTGCCGCACCAACGCCACCGCAGCTTCCATCAGGTCGCGGACCATCGATTCCACGTCGCGCCCGTGGTAGCCGACCTCGCTGTACTTGCTGGCTTCGACCTTGACGAACGGCGCTCTTGCCAATGCGGCGAGGCGGCGGGCGATCTCGGTCTTGCCGACCCCGGTCGGACCGATCAACAGGATGTTCTTCGGGTAGACGTCCTGCGCCAGTGCAGGGTCGAGCTGCCGCCGCCGCCAGCGGTTGCGCATCGCCACCGCAACGGCGCGTTTGGCGCGTTGCTGGCCGACGACGTACTGATCGAGGAGCTCGAGGATCTCGCGCGGAGTCTGGGAAGTGTTCACGCGGGCACGATACCAGCGCGCCGGCCGCCTCCACCCCCGAGCCGGCCCGCGCCGGGTGTCGGGTCGGGTGACCGAGCGAGCTGCGGCGATCTCGCGAGGTCGCCGCGGCGGCTGGCCGTGCACGACTTCGCCGTACGGCACGCGTGCGGTCCCGGTCAGAAGAACTCGGTCACCGCGACCGAGAAGGAGGTGCTGCCGGTCGCCGCGGTGCGGTCGCTGGCGCTGATCACCCGAGCGCTGACCACGCCCTTGCCCGCGGGTGGGCAAAGCAGACGGCTGGCATCGCTGAGCACCACCTCACCGGTCACCGGCGCGTTGCTCAGGATCTGACCGATCATCTCGAACAGCGGTGGGGCAGCCAGGCCGATGTCGATCGTTCCCGCCCACGCCCCGGTCTGGGTGTTGGCGCCCTTGAGGAACACGACCGAAGTCGGGTTGCCGTACAGCGTGCACCCGGAGGCGGGAGGCCAGGGGATCTGCGGCGGGTTGGTCGTCCCTGGACCGAGCAGGAGCACGCTCTGGGCCGCTGCGGCGGTGGTCGACGACACACCGTTGCGGCTGTCGATGTCGAGGTCGAGCCGTGCCCCGAGGTGCCGCACCTCGAACACCGCGTTCGCGGCCACCGACTTGCCGCCGGCCGTGCAACCCTGTCCGAACGGGTAGCCAGGCTGGAGGTTGCGGCCGCTGGCGTACAGCGTTTGCGCGTCGAGGCTCGGCACGAAGTTGACGTTCTTGCCGGAGGCCGTGTCGTTGCCGTGCATCGTCATGTCGACGCACAGGGTGCCGGATCCACCCCACGCGTAGGTCGTGGCGTAGGGGATCCGGTAGGCGAACGTGCCGGGGATCGACGTCGGCGCGGACGTCTTGGGGAGATCGAGCCACACCTTGGGCAGCACCGTGGTCGGGCTGCCACCGACGTTCGCGCTGAACGTGCGGTCGATCTTCTCGGGAAGTAGCTGGGTGGTGGAGAGTTGCACCTCTGCCCAGATCTTGAACGCGGCGATGTCGCCACGGCCGCCCAACGCGTCGCGGCGGTACGCGTGTCCGCGCAACGTCCGGGCTGCACCGAGGTCGGCGTGGAGCTGCTGGTGGCGTGCGTCGTGGCGGCCGAGCGGGTAGCTGGTGGACGAGCTGCCCTCCAGCGTCGCGCGGTCCGCTGGGGACACGATCGACTGCGCGGGGAGGAAGCTCGAGAGCGCGGCGAACGCGACGAGTTTGGGGTCGAGGATCTGCATGAGGGTTGCTCCTGCGGCGGATGGCCCGCGTCGGGCGGGGCCGGTCGGTTGGGATCCGGGCGCGCGCCCGGCCGCGGCGGTGAGTCCGCCGCGCGGCTCTTGGGAAGCAGGCGGGAGCATTCGGACACAAAATCCGCGCAACGCGCGGTTGATCGGGGATCCGGCTTACCTATAGTCCGCGGCCTTCGTTGGCCCGTTCGGGTCACACCATGCGCGGGGATCAGATCACCTCGCGTCGCTCTCTCAAAAGCATGCCGCCCCCCATCCAGAACCCCCGGCACATCGGTGCCGGGCTGACCCTGGCGGTGGTCGTCGGCTTGTTCGCCTACGGAGGGAATTGGCTCGACGAACGCACCGGGTTGCGTCCGTTGTTCCTCCTGATCGGCGTGGCGCTCGGCTTCGTCGGTGGAATGATCCACCTGGTGCACGTGGTGGCACCGGAGATGCTGCCGTTCGGCCGCGATCGTCGGTCCGGCGGACCGCGCGGCGAGGACCCCGGTAGCGGCGGCAAACCACCGCATGTCGGTGCCCCGGACTGAGCGTCCGGCGCGCCGGCCCTCTCGCCTTCTCCTGTCTCGTTCGCCCCTCTTGCCCCCGCCCACCTTGCATCCGAATCCGCACGCCGAGGGTACCCGCGTGGTGCTGCGCGCCGCTGCCGTGGGATCGTCGTGCGTGTTGGTCGCGCTCGTGCTCGCGCTGACCGCGTTGCCCGAGTCGCGGTTGCCGGGGTCGGCGCGCATCTACCTGGTGTGGGGCGCCGCCGCCGGCGCGGTCGCCGGGATGCTCGGCAACTTCATCCTGGCGCGGGGTGCGTTCGCCCGCGTCGGTCCACATGGCGGGACCGCGTTCCTCCGCGGGCTGGTGCTCGACGTCGCGCTGCAGTTCGCCGCGGTCGTCCTGGGGGTCGTCGGATTGTTTGCTGTCGGGGTGAAATTCAGCGAGCTAGCGGCATTTGGACTGGCCCTGGCAGGTGCCGCGGTGCTCTTCCGCGGCGCCGGGACCGTGCTCATGGCGCGTGCCCTCGACGCCCGTGCGCGGGGCCAGGCCGCGGTGCCGGATCGAACTTCCGCTTGTCCCGCACCCTCGTCGTCCCCAACTGCGCCGTGAGCCTCACAACGCCCAACCGGTCGAACCCGATGCTTCGCAGGCTGCTCGTATTCGTCGCGGCGCTGGCCCTGTTGTGGGTCGCAGCGCCCGCTCTGTCGGCACAGGCGCACGGCGAGCCGTCGCACGGCGGTGCACCGCACTCCGCATCACACGGCGGTCACGGCAGCGAGGACTATCCGCCGCTCCTGCAGACCCCGGACAAGGACTTCTTCCTGCGCAACTTCGTGCACCTGCTGCCACACGCCATGTTCGGCGTCGGGGCACGCGGCGAAGAGGGGCTGGCGACGTTCTACAACACCAACCTGTTCCAGCTGTTCGCGGTGGTGTTGATCCTGCTGGTGTTCGCGCTGGTGAAGGGCAGCTTCGACAGCAGACCGAGCGGCTTCGTGCGCGTGTTCCGCGGCTGGTGCCACTGGCTGCGCGACGAATTGGTCTACGCGGTGATGGGGCCGGAAGAGGGGCGCAAGTGGGCGCCGTTCTTCATGTATCTGTTCTTCTTCATCGCCTTCATGAACCTGCTCGGCCTGCTGCCGGTGATCGGGGTGACGGCGACTGCGACGTTCTACGTCACTGGCACGCTGGCCGTGGTGACCTTCCTGTGCATGCTGCTGTTCGGCTTCAAGCAACAGGGCGTGGTCGGGTTCTTCAAGAATCTGCTGCCGCACGGATTGCCGATCCCACTCATCCTGCTGATGGCGCCGATCGAGCTGATCGGCCTGTTCATCAAGCCGTTCGCCTTGATGGTGCGATTGTTCGCCAACATGCTCGGCGGCCACATGGTGGTGTACGCCTTCATCGGCATGCTGTTCTTGTTCGCCAAGATGGTGGGGGGCAGCGCAATGCTCGCGTCGATGACCGCGGTCCCTGCGGTGGGCATGAGCGTGTTCATCATGATCATCGAGGGCTTCGTCGCCCTGCTGCAGGCGTACGTGTTCACCTACCTGAGCGTCATCTTCATCCACCAGGCCATGCACCCGGCGCACTGACGCCGGACCGTCTGAACCTCCTCCAAGACTCTTCCCGAACGAAGGACTGAAAATGCTCTCCACGATTCTCGAGATGGCCCCGCTGGCGCTGGACACCCTCGCCGCGGTGATTCCCCAGGACGCTGCCGAGAAGGCAGCCGAAGCGGCGAACAAGCTCGCCATGTCCGGCAACCTCGGCCCCGGCTTCGGCGTCGGCCTGGCGGCCGGCGGCGCGGCGATCGGCGCGGGCATCGGCATCGGCCAGATCGGTGGTCAGGCCGGCGCGGGTATCGCTCGGCAACCCGAGGCGGCCGACACCATCAAGGGCAACGCCCTGCTGATGGCGGCCCTCGTCGAGGGTGTTGCGCTGTTCGCGGCAGTGATCGCGCTGCTGCTGTCCTTCAAGTAGGCGGCAGCCGAGGTCACCATGGGCGTGCTCGCTGCGCTGCACCTCGCCGAAGGCGGCGGCTTCAACCTGTTCGAGTGGAAGCCAGGAGTCATCTTCTGGACTCTGCTCATCTTCGGGCTGTCGTTGCCGCTGATGATCAAGTTCGTGTTCGGCCCGATCGTTCGGGCGCTCGACGAACGCGACAAGAAGGTCGAGCAGGCCGCGGTGGCCGCCGAGGAGGCGCGCAAGGCCGCCGAGGCCGCGGTCGCCCAGGCCCAGGCCGAACGCGAGGAAGCTCGAGCCGAGGCGCGCAAGATGGTGCAGGACGCCCAGGCGCGAGCGGAGGCTCAGGCCCAGGAGGCCGTCGCTGCAGCCAAGGCCGAGGCCGATCGGCAGATCGCCAAGGCGCGGCAGGACATCGAAGCGGCGAAGCGACGTGCCCTGATGGAGATCCGGCAGGAGGTGGTCGACCTGACCATCGCCTCGACCGGCAAGCTGCTGCAGCGCGACGTCGACGACGACGCGCACCGCAAGCTGGTCAACGAGTTCCTGGCCCGCTGAATCGACGATGAGTCTGCTCGCACAACGCTACGCAAAGGCCCTGTTCGAGGTCGCGTCGGATGCCGGCGCGGTGGACGCGGTCGCCCAGGACCTCGAGCGACTCCACGCGGTGTTCGCGGACGAGGTGGTCGCGAATGCGGTGCTGAGTCCGGACACCCCTTCGGCGCAGCGCCGCAGCCTGCTCGACAAGGCGTTGGGCGACGGCCACGCGCTGACCAAGAACCTGATCGGCGTCGTACTGGAGCGCCACCGGGTCGCGGTCCTGCCGGAACTCGCCGGCGCGTTCGCTCCTCTGGTTCGCGCCGCGCGCGGCATCGTGCTGGTGGCGGTCGAGACTGCCAAGCCGCTGGACGACGCGTCACGCGCCGCGGTCGAATTGCGCGCGCGGTCGCTGGCCGCCCGCCCGGGTAGCTCCCCTGAGGTCGCGCTCGACGTGGCCGTGCATCCCGAACTGATCGGCGGCGTCCGGATCCGTATCGGCAACACCCTGTACGACGGCTCGGTCGCCACCGCCCTCGAAGACTTGGAGCGTCGCCTCCGCGAAGCGGCGATCTGATCCGTCGCTCCGAACCGACTCACGCATACGACTCCCCCGATGGACCTCAAAGCATCCGAAGTCACGACTGTCCTGAAACAGGAGATCGCCGCGTTCGGCGGCGAGATGAAGAAATCGAACGTCGGCTCCGTGCTGTCGGTGGGTGACGGGGTGGCCCGCATCCACGGACTCGACGAGTGCATGATGAACGAGCTGCTGGAGTTCCCGAATGGGGTCCGCGGCGTGGCACTCAACCTCGAAGAGGACAACGTCGGCGCGGTGTTGCTCGGCTCCAGTACGCTGGTGAAGGAGGGTGACACGGTCAAGACCACCGGGCGCATCATCTCGGTTCCGACCGGCATCCAGCTGTTCGGGCGCGTGGTCGACGCGCTCGGCAACGCGGTGGACGGCAAGGGCCCGATCCAGGTCGCCGAGTCGGACTTCCGCACCATCGAGGGCCGCGCCCCGTCGGTGCCGGAGCGGCAGCCGGTGAAGGAGCCGATGCAGACCGGCATCAAGGCGATCGACTCGATGATCCCGATCGGCCGCGGACAGCGCGAGCTGGTGATCGGCGACCGCCAGACCGGCAAGACCGCGTTGTGCATCGACGCGATCATCAACCAGCGCGGTACCGGTGGCGGCGACCCGCACGACAAGAACCAGGTGCTGTGCATCTACGTCGCGGTCGGCCAGAAGCAGTCGACCGTGAAGGGCGTAGTGCAGAAGCTCGAGGATGCCGGCGCGATGGCCTACACCATCGTCGTCTCGGCTCCGGCGTCGTCGGAAGCGGCCATGCAGTACATGTCCTGCTACGCCGGCGCGTCGATGGGTGAGCGGATGCGCGACGACGGTCGTCACGTTCTGATCATCTACGACGACCTCTACAAGCAGGCGATGGCCTATCGCGAGGTGCTCCTGCTACTGCGCCGCCCGCCGGGCCGTGAGGCGTTCCCGGGCGACGTGTTCAACCTGCACTCCCGCCTGCTCGAGCGCGCCGCCAAGTTGTCGGACGCGCGGGGCGGTGGATCGATGACCGCGCTGCCGGTGGTCGAGACGCAGGAAGGTGACGTGTCGGCCTACATCCCGACCAACGTGATCTCGATCACCGACGGACAGATCTTCCTGGAGTCGAGTCTGTTCAACGCCGGTCAGCGCCCCGCGGTGAACGCCGGTATCTCGGTGTCCCGCGTCGGTGGTGCGGCGCAGATCCCGGCGATGAAGAAGGTCGCCGGCGGTCTGCGCATCGGTCTCGCGCAGTATCGCGAGCTCGCCGCTTTCGCCCAGTTCGGCAGCGACCTCGACAAGGCCACCCAGGACTCCCTGACGCGCGGCGCGCGCATGGTCGAGGTGCTCAAGCAGGGGCAGTACGTGCCGGTACCGGTCGAGGAGCAGGTGGCGATCATCTACGCTGCGACGTCGGGCGCGCTCGACAGGGTGCCGGTGGCGCGCATCAAGGAGTTCGAGGACGCGTTCCTGGCCAACCTGCGCAGCAGTCACCCGCAGCTGCTCGAGAAGATCCGCGTGGACAAGAAGTGGACCGACGAACTCGCCAAGGAGTTCGACGCGGTGCTCGCCAACCAGGTCAAGGAGTTCGTCGACTAGCACGCCTCGCGGCGTGCCGCCCTGAGCGCACACTATGGCCAACGTCAAGGAGCTGCGGATCCGCATCAAGTCGGTCGCCGGGATCGCCAAGATCACCGGCGCGATGGAGATGGTGGCGTCCATGAAGCTGCGCAAGGCCCAGGCCGCCGCGCAGTCGCTGCGCCCGTACACCGCGGAGATCCGCAACCTCATCGACCACCTGGCGGAGTTCGTCGGCAACGACGCCTCGCTGCCGCTGTTCGATCGGCGCGAGGTGAAGACCACCGGCGTGTTGGTGATCTCCTCGGACCGCGGGCTGTGCGGCGCCTACAACTCGAACCTGCTCGCGACCTTCCACGAGTTCGAGCGGGCGAAGCTCGCGCAGAACCCGGGCCACCGCTTCAAGCTCTACTGCTACGGCAAGAAGGGCTACCACTACCTCTACAAGCGCGGCTACCAGATCGAGAAGTTCTTCGTCGAGCCGCCGCTCGACAAGGCCGACTTCGCGGCCGCGAAGATGGTGTCGAACGTGCTGGTCGACGCGTTCGAGCGGCGCGAAGTCGACGAGGTCGTGGTGCTGTTCACCGAGTTCGTGTCGGTCGCGAAGTTCGTCGCCACCCCGACCCAGTTCCTGCCGATCGGCGACATCGCCACCGGGGGGGACGTGACGCCGAGTGGGCAGAAGCAGGACTACATGCTCGAGCCAGACCCGGACACGATCTTCCAGCGGCTCATTCCGCGCTACCTCGAGACGGTCGTCTACGACGCGATCCTCGAGTCGCAGGCATCCGAGCACGCCTCGCGCCGGATGGCGATGAAGGCCGCATCGGACGCCGCGAAGCGAATGGGCAAGGACCTGAAGAAGGTCTACAACCGCGCCCGCCAAGAGGGCATCACCAAGGAGCTGCTCGACATCGTCGGTGGCGCCAGCGCGGTGTGACCGCGCGAGCAACAGAACTACTTCACAGCGCAGAGCTACTGCAGACCGAGGACATCCGATCGTGAGCGCCACCGCGACCATGCAAGGCAAGATTCTCCAGGTGTTCGGCCCCGTGGTGGACGTCGAGTTCCCCGAGGGCCACCTGCCGGCGATCTACAACGCCATCACCCTGAAGGACGACAAGAGCGGCATCGACCTCGTGCTCGAGGTGGCGCAGCAGCTCGGCAACTCGACGGTGCGCACCGTCGCGATGTCGTCGACCGACGGCGTCCGCCGCGGCATGCCGGCGACCGACACCGGTGGCCCGATCAAGGTGCCGGTCGGCCCGGGCACCATGGGGCGCCTGTTCGACACGCTCGGGCGACCGCTGGACGCCGGCGTGAAGCACCCGCGCACCGGCGACGTGATCGGCGCGGTCAAGGCGACCGACTACCACCCAATCCACCGCGAAGCGCCGAAGTTCGAGGACCAGGAGACGATCGACGTGGTGTTCGAGACGGGCATCAAGGTCATCGACCTGCTGTGCCCGTTCGCCAAGGGCGGCAAGATCGGCCTGTTCGGCGGTGCCGGCGTCGGCAAGACCGTGCTCATCCAGGAGCTCATCCGAGTCACCGCGGTGGAGAAGGGCGGCTTCTCGGTGTTCTGCGGCGTGGGTGAGCGTACCCGCGAGGGCAACGACCTGTGGCTGGAGATGGCGGAGTCGGAGTACACCGCACCATCCGGCGAGAAGCAGTCGGTGCTCGACAACGCGGTGCTGGTGTTCGGCCAGATGAACGAGCCGCCGGGCGCGCGCCTGCGAGTGGGCCTGACCGGCCTGACGATGGCGGAGTACTTCCGCGACGTCGAGGGCAAGGACGTGCTGCTGTTCGTCGACAATGTGTTCCGCTTCGTGCAGGCGGGCTCCGAGGTGTCGGCACTGCTCGGCCGTCTGCCGTCCGCGGTGGGATACCAGCCGACCATGGCGTCCGAGATGGGTGCCTTGCAGGAGCGGATCACCTCGACCAAGCGCGGCTCGGTCACGTCGATGCAGGCGGTCTACGTGCCGGCAGACGACATCACCGACCCGGCACCGGTGGCGACCTTCGCCCACCTCGACTCGACCATCATTCTGGAGCGGCAGATCGCCGAGCTCGGCATCTACCCGGCGGTCGATCCGTTGAAGTCGACCTCCAAGATGTTGTCGCCCGATACCGTGGGTGAGGAGCACTACCAGGTGGCCCGCGACGTGCAGAAGACCCTGCAGCGCTACCAGGACCTGCGCGACATCATCGCGATCCTCGGAATGGAGGAGCTGAGCGACGAGGACAAGCAGGTGGTGAACCGCGCGCGTCGAATCCAGCGCTTCCTCGCCCAGCCGTTCTTCGTGGCCGAGACGTTCACCGGCACCCCGGGCATCTTCTGCAAGCGTGAGGACACCGTCCGCTCGTTCAAGGAGATCCTCGAGGGCAAGCACGACGACCTGCCGGAACAGGCGTTCTACATGGTCGGCGCGATCGAGGAAGCGGTGGCCAAGGCCGCCAAGATGCGCGGCTAGGAGCAACCGATGGCCAGCGAACTGCACTTCCGCGTCGTCACGCCACAGAAGACCGTCGTCGACCGCAAGGTCGCGTCGGTGCAGTTCATGGGGGTCGACGGCAGCTACGGGATCCTGCCGAATCACGCACCCCTGCTCACCGCGACCAAACCGGGCATCGTCACCATCCACGAGCTCGACGGCCGCACCGAGGAGATGCTGGTCACCGACGGCTTCGCCGAGATGCGCGACAACGTGTTGTCGTTGATCTGCGAGGCGGGTGAGTTGGCCCAGGAGATCGATCTCGAGCGCGCGGCCGAGGCGGAGAAGCGCGCCCGAGAGCGGATCGCCGAACGCAACCGCATCGACATCAACCTGCCCAAGGCAGAGGCCGCGTTGCAACGAGCGCTGCTGCGGCAGATGCTGGGCCGGCGTCGCAGCGGGACCGGGCACCTGTAGCCACGCACGTTCCGCGGGTCCGCGCCGCGGCGTAACCCGCATACCGCGTCAACGGTGACTCCGTGGCGCTCTGTTCGTTGCGTCGGTGCGGTCGGACTGCGTGCCGGTCGTGCGGCGAGTCAGGGTCCCGAAACAGCCCGCGCGGGGATGTGGCCGTGCAGCCGTCGAGTGATGGGGGAATGCGGACTGGGGTGTCCCCGAAGTCCGTCGCATATGTCGCCGGCCCTACGGCCCGCCCACGGTGTCGCAGCTCCTCAGCCTGTCCACCAACGAGCCGTGTCATCGCAGCTCCTTGCGAGCGAACCGCATGACTCGACGGCACATGTACGAACTTCGGACACACGCCATAGCCCGGACTATTCGTGACCGAGCTGCTGCGATCGCGCAAGTTCGCTGCTGGCTTCGTCGAACGTCAGAACCTGCTCCTCGACGGGGAGGCACCCCGCCTCCGGGCAGAACCTGCCGTTCTCCTTGCCAGCAACAACCTTGCACGATCTCGCGACGCTGCTCACGAGTAGTCCGGGCTAGAGTGGTCCCCAACCTGCATCCCGAACTCACCATGAACCCGCGCTCGCCCCGCTCCTCCCGCCTTCCCGTCCTCGCTTGCCTGACTTTGCTCGCCGCGTGCGGCGGTGGTGGTGGCTCGGGCGTCACCCCGCCGCGGGGCGACACGCTCGGCGGGCAGATCACGATCCCCAGCCTCGCGGCGGGGGGCGTCGAGTACCTCGAGCACCGGTGGAACGACGAGGCGTTCCACGCCGAGGATGCCGGTGCGCTGGCGCTCGGCGATGTGCGGCGACTGCGCGGTCAGGTGACGCCGAGCGTCGATCCGCAGGATGTGCTCCGGGTGCGGGTCACCGGCAAACTGCACGTGTCGATCGCGCTGGATGCCGGGGAACGGGCGAGTTGCCGGGTGTTCGAGATCGAGAGTGGCCGGGAACTCCTGTGTCTCGCCCCCGGGGAGTCGAGTTCGTTCGACGTGGCGGTTGCGGCGTTCGACGTGGTGGTCGCGGCCGGCCAGCGGGCCACCCGGTACACGGTGCACCTGACCGCCGAGGCGCCGGCGATCGGCGCGCCGCGTGCGCTCCCGATCGCCGGGCTGGTCAGCACGCCGAACAGCGCTCCGCAAGCGCGCTATCTCGGCGCGCACCACGAGATGCGGCCGGGGGAAGTGGTGGTGTTGCGCGCCGCCGCGGTGGCTCCGGTGGCGCTCGACGTGCCCGGCGCGGTCGAGGTGCGGCCTGGCGGGGGGCCGATCGCGGTCTACCGACTGGTCCCCACCGCGCCGCTGGCGACGCGCGCCCAGGGTGCCGAGCTGGAACAGAGTCTCGAGTTGCAGACCGCGCTGCTGGCGCGCCGGATCGCTGCGATGCCGGGCGTGCGCGCGGCGTCGCCGAACTACGTCTACCACGCATTCGCCGAGCCAAACGACACCCACTACAAGCACCAGTGGCACTACCGTCAGATCAAGCTGCCGCAGGCGTGGGACATCACCACTGGATCACCGGACGTGATCGTCGGCGTGTTGGACACCGGCGTGGTGCTCGGGCATCCCGACCTCGCCGGTCGGTTGATCGACGGCTACGACCTGATCTCCGATCCGGACATCGCGCTGGACGGAGACGGTCGTGACCCGAACCCAGACGATCCGGGGTCGGGTGGTGGCGTGCAGCCGAGCTCGTTCCACGGCACCCACGTGGCGGGCACGATCGGTGCAAAGAGCGACAACGGCGACGGGGTGGCGGGGATCGACTGGAACTGCAAGCTGATGCCGCTGCGCGCCCTGGGCAAGGGCGGCCGCGGCACGCTCGACGACATTGCCAACGGCATCCTGTTCGCCGCCGGGTTGCAGAATTCGTCGGGTACGGTGCCGGCCAAGCGGTGTGACGTGCTCAACATGAGCCTGGGCGGCCCGGGCGCATCGCAGGTGATGGAGAGCGCGTGCGCCGATGCCAATGCGGCCGGTGTGCTGCTGATCGCCGCGGCCGGCAACGACAACACGTCGACCGTCAACTACCCGGCGGGCTACAGCAGCGTGCTGTCGGTCGGTTCCACCGACGCGGTGCGGGCGCGCGCGCCGTATTCGAACTTCGCCTCGAACATCGACATCTGGGCGCCCGGCGGCGACTCGACGCAGGACCGCGATGCCGATGGCTACGGGGATGGTGTGCTGTCCACCGTGGCTACGGGTTTCGGGAGCCAGCGGCAGGCGGGCTACGGGTTCCTCCAGGGCACTTCGATGGCCTGCCCGCACGTCGCCGGGGTGACGGCATTGATCCTGTCGGTGCGCCCGGGCATCCCACTGAGCGTGCTGAAGGGGATCCTGACCACCAGCTCCCAAGCCGGGCAGAACCTGCCCAATGGCGGCGTGCTGATGGATGCGCACAAGGCGCTGCTCGACGCCAAGGGGACGCCGCCGTCGATGGCCACCCTGGTCGCGACCCCGAGCAGCCTCAACCTCGGACCGAACGACACCGCCGGCAGCCTCGCGCTGGAGAACCGCGGCACCGGCAACCTGACGTACGTCGCCGGCAAATCGGGCATCAGTTACGCGCAGAGCGGTGTGCAGTGGCTGAAGAACCCGGTCCTCTCGGCGCCGGTCGCCAACCTCGAGTACAGCAAGCTCGCGTTCGACATCGACCGCACCGGACTTGGCGACGGGGACTACCAGGCGAAGGTGCTGTTGACCTTCACCGACGGCAAGGACGAGGTGCAAACCGAGGTTCCGGTGAACCTGCGCGTCGGCGCCAAGCAGGCCGGCAACGAGACGGTGTACGTGCTGCTGGTCGACGCCGACACCCTCGAGACGCTCTACCAAGTCGAGACCACCGGGCTGCAGAACTACAAGTTCGTGTTCACCGGGATCAAGAAGGGATCCTTCCTGTTGGCCGCGGGCACCGACCGTGACGGCGACGACATTCTCGGCGACGACGGCGAGTTGTTCGGCCTGTGGCCGGCCGAAGACTCCCCGGTGGTGTTGTTCGCGGATGGCAACGGCGCGACCGCGACGTCGCTCGACTTCACCCTGACCGACGTCGTCACGCTGAGCACCGGGCGCCGCAGACCGACCTTCAAGCTGCTGCGCTGACCGATCGTGGGTCGACGGCATGGCGCTCCCCGGGCGGTGGGACACCGCCGCGAGCGGTGAGTTCGCCGCGCCACCGGCGCCGCGCCCGAAGGCATGCGGAGCGGGCGATGGACGAGGCGTGGGTCGCGTTCGAAGCCGGCAACCCGGTGCTGGCCGAGAAGCTGAGCCGGCGAGCGGTGAGTGCCGGACGGGTGAACGCGCGGCTGTGGCTCGAGCACGGGCGCATCCTGTGGGGTTGTGGTCGGCGCGACGAAGCGACCGAAGCCGTGCGGCAGGCCATCGCGCTGGCGCCCAACCACGCCGAGGCGTTCGCCGAGTTGGCCGGAATGCAAGCCGAGCGCGGCAAGCTGGCGGCCGCAGTGCGCCTGCAGCAGCGGGTGATCGAGCTGCGGCCGAACGACCCGCAGGCGCTCGTTCGGCTCGAGGAACTCCGGGGCCAGTTGCCGGAAGGGGCCGAGGAGCACGCCGTCGAGTCGGCACCCGTGCACGCAGTCGGTCAACCGGCGCTGCGGCGGACCGAGGACTACGACTGGGAGGCGGTCGGCGTGCAGCTGGCGGAGCGTGGGCTGGCCCCGCTGCGCGGCTTGCTGGATCGGGACGAGCGCGCGGCGTTGATCGACCTGTGGGGCCATGCCGGTCGTTTCGACCACGAGACCGCGGATCGTGGTGGACTGGAGCCGGCGGCGCGCTTCTTCGCCGACCCGCTTCCCGACCCGGTGAAGCAGCTGCGCCGCGAACTCTACGCCCGGCTCGCGCCGATCGCGAATGCGTGGCAGGAGCAGCTCGGCCGCGCCGAGCGGTTCCCGACCCACCTGGCACAGTTCACCGCACACTGCCGCGCGCACGGGCAGCGGCGCGGCTCGGTGGCGTTGCTGCGGTACACCGAGGGCGCGGTGCGGACGCCGCAGCAGGGGCTCGGCTCCGGACCCTGGTTCCCTCTGGAAGTCGCGGTGACGCTCGGTCCGGACAGCACCGCAGAACGCGGCGGCGCGGAGCTGCGGTTGTGCGACATCCGTCCGGGTCGCCGGTTGCACGAACGTCGCATCGGCACCGCGGCCGGCGATGGTGTGGTCTATTGCGGTCGCGTGCGCTTGGTGCGGATCGGTGGGGCACTCGGATTGCAACCGGTGTCCGCAGGGCTGACCGAAGTGGTCGGCGCAGAGCGGTTCGAGCTGCTGTTGCCCTTCCACGAGCACGGGTGAACTCCGAGTCGTGTGACGAGCCCGCGGCGCGCGGCTTTGCCAGCGCGGACTACGCGTGACCGAACTGCTGGGATCGCGCACGGTCGCCGCCGGCGTCCTCGGCGCCGCACGCCGCCTCAGCGCAGAAGCCGCCCCAATCCTTGCCAGAGCCTCCCGCGGTCCCGCGCCGCTGTCAGCAACCGTCCGGATCAATGCGGCAGGTGCAGCGGGCGCGCCAAACGGACCCCGAGCGATGGGTCGCGATGTGACGGGGCGCGGTGGCTGCGGAAGCCGGTACGCGCGCGACCCGCCGCGTCGGCGTAGCTGCCGCCGCGCACCACCCGCGGGGCAGCGCCAGACGGCACCGGTCGTACACCATCGCCTGGCGCCGCGGGTGTGAACACCGAGCCGAACCCGTCGCGACACCACTCGGCGACGTTGCCGTGCATGTCGTGCAGTCCGAACGGGTTCGGCAGGTACGAACCCACCGGCGCGACACCCGGATGGGGGTCGCGGAACGGCGCGGTGGAGCCATGAACCAGCTCCGGGTGCAGTTCCTTGCTCGCGAGGTCGAGTAGGTTGGCGTGCTTGTCCAGACTGCGCGCGGTCGGTCCCGCCGACCACGGGGTTACGGTTCCGGCCCGGCAGGCGTACTCCCATTGCTGCTCGGTGGGCAGGAACAAGTCGTGCGCCGTGGCGACCGCGGTGCACTCGGCATGGCTCACCGCGCGCGCGGGGCGGTTGTCGCTCGTTTGGTCGCGTTGCTGAAGGGTGCGGGCGGCCAAGCGATTCCATTGGCCTTCCGTCAGCTCGTGGCGGCCCAGGAAGAACGGCGCCAGCGACACCCGATCGCCACCGGATTCCAACTTGTAGGTGCCGCCCGGCAGCAACACGAATACCACCCCGGTCGCACCTTCGACCGCCACGGTGCCGCGCGGCCCGGCAGGTTCGTCGCGAGTCCGGTGCGCCGGGATGGGTAGTGCCCCGGGGTCGACGTCGCCCCACGGGTCGAACGCCGAACGCAGGTGGTAGAACTCCCACAGCCCGGTCGCCGGATTGCGACCGAGGGGCACCAGGCCCGACTGCGGCAGCAGATCGATCGGCTGTGCGACGTAGGGCCCCGGCACCGGTCGTCCGTCCGCGCTGCGAAGCCCGCGTCGCGCCTGTGTCCAATCGATCCGCGCGCGCGGGTGGCGCGCTGTGAGGGCAGGGAGTCGTTCGACGAAGTCGAGCGACCGGGCCAGTGCGTGCAGCAGACCGCGCGGGCCGGTGAATGCCGCGAGGTGGCTGTCGAGGTCCCGCAGCAGCAGGTAGTCGGAGCGGTCGGCGGCGGCGACGGAAGTCGCGCTCGATGTCGGGCGCGCGGCAACCTCGCGCAGCGCTGCGCCACAGGTCGACTCGGCATCGGCCGCGGCGCGGCGCAGCAGCGCCCGGTCCTGTTCGAACTCCGCCCGCTCGCTGTCGCCAGCCGCGGCGCACGCCTGGTCGGCGGCGCGCAACGCCTCGGCATCCAAGCCGCAGGCGAGGAGCGCCCACGCCGAGACTCGCCACGCGCGCGCGGTGAGCGCGGCGTGCGGCTCGTCGCCGGCGGAAAGTCGGGCCAGGGCCCGGCGAGACAGCGCCAGACCCAGCAACTCGCGGCCGTAGGCCTCCACCGCACGCTGCGGGTCGACCATCGGCCAGGCGCGATCGAGCATCCCGCCGAGATCGTCGCCGGTGGATGACGGCAGTACCAACTCCGGCGGCCGCAGGTGTCCGGCACGCACTTCGGAGGCGAGCCGCAGGGAACGTGCTCGCCGCAACACGGGATCGCTCGTGGTCGCTCCCGACTCCATCGAGCGCAGCGTCAACCGCAGCGAATCGCGAGCCCGCGCGACGGTTCGGCCGCGTGCAACCATCGAACGCAGCGGTTCGCGGTCGGCGGGGGCGGCGCGCAGCAAGCCAGGGCCGCCCACCTCGATTGCCCGCAGCTCCGCCGCGGTGCGGTGGTGCAGCAGGCTCACCCGCAACTCGGCCTGGGCGCGTGCTCGATCGAGCGATTCCGGGTCGGATCCGGGGTCCGCCCCCGCGAGAGCCTCCATCCGCGCGCGCAACGTCGCCAACTCCGCGCGAACCGCCGCGCGTTCGCGCTCGGCCGTCGTTCGAGCGGCGCGCGCCTCGGCTAGCGCGGCGGTGCTACTGGCGGCACGCTGTCGCGCGTCCTCGGCCTCCCGCTGGAAGCGCCGGGCTTCGCCCTGCCAGGTGACCACGTTGCGCAGTTCATCGTCGAGCCGCGATGACTCGCGGGCGTAGTCGAGCGCGAACTTCCAGACCAGGACCGCGCACGCCACCCCGATCGCCAGCACGATCACGCTGCCTGCCAACTGCAGGCGGTACTTCCGCAAGAGCTTGCCGAGCCGGTACACCGCGCTGTCGGGCACCGCGTCGACCGGATCGCCCTGTAGGTAGCTGCGCAGGTCGTGAGCCAGAGCGGTCGCGGACGCGTAGCGGCGATCGGGCTCCTTGGCGAGCGCCTTCATCACGATCCAGTCGAGTTCGCCCTGCAGCGTCTTGCGCAGGCCACTGCGGGTCGCGCCGCGCAGCTTGGCGATCCGGCCAGCGCTCGGTGCGCCGAGGATCCGCGAACTCGGCCGCTCGGGGTCCTCGTCGCGGATGATCCGATACATCTCGAGAAGTCCGATGCGGTTCGGATCGAGGTTGCGGAACGGCCGCTCGCCGGTCAGCAGCTCGTACAGGATCACGCCGAGCGAGTAGATGTCGGTGCGGGTGTCGATCTCCGCGGCCCGGCCGCGCGCCTGCTCCGGCGACATGTAGGCGGGCGTGCCGAGTATGCGACCCTGTTGCGTGTAGACGCTGTGCTCCAGCAAGTGCTGGTCGGTCGCGCGGGCCAGACCGAAGTCGATGATCTTGACCACCGGCTGGCCATTGCGCAGGGAGACCAGGATGTTCGCCGGCTTGAGGTCACGGTGCAGCACCGCCTTCTGGTGGGCGTGCTGCACACCCATGCAGATCTGCAGGAACACCTGGATCCGACCCTTCACGGACAGCTTGTAGAGGTCGCAGAACTCGTTGAGCGGGATCCCCTCCGCCACTTCCATCACGAAGTACGGTTGCCCGCGCTCGGTGACGCCCGCGTCGAACACTTGCGCGATCGCCGGGTGGTTCATCATGGCCAGCGCCTGACGCTCCGCCTCGAAGCGCGCCAGGACTTCGCGGGAGTCCATGCCGAGGCGGATCACCTTCAGCGCGACTTCGCGTTCGACCGGGGTCGACTGCTTGGCTAGGTAGACCACGCCCATCCCGCCCTCGCCGAGTGGACCGAGGATCTTGTACGGGCCGATGAACTCCGGTTGTTCGCGCCGATCGGTCCAACGACCCGACCCGGTCTGTTGCTCGAGCAGGCCGAGCGCCTTGCGGGCGCGCCGCGCCGCGGGCTCGTTCTCCCCGGCGCACACGCGCGACAGCCAGAGCGTCATGGTCTTGGTCTGGTCGGCGTCGAGCGCGGCGAGTGCCGAGCGCAGCCCGGTGTCGATGGTGGTGTCCCCGTCACCTGGCAGCAGCACGGATTCGTCGTCATCCGGTGCATCGGGCAGCCCGACCACCATCGCGCGCAGGCGCTGCAGGATCCGATCGGATGCCATCAACCGCGCCCTGAGTGCATGGCAGGTGGACGCGGGGAATGCCGTGTCGGGTGGGGCATTCGGTGCGGCGGCAGGGGTCGTCGGTCGGCGATCATGGAACCAACCCCCAATATAACGCCCACTTCGCGAGGCAACTCAGCGGCGCGATCGGCGCGAGCCCCGCGCCGTGGTGCTGCCCGACGGCAGGTTGACGATCCGAGGCTTCAGGCGGCTCCGCCCGCTCGGTGCGAACGAGCAGAGGTAGCGATTGCGGCCCACGCGCGAGAACGCCACTCCGGCGGCGGGGCCGCAACGGTCGAGAACGCGGAGCCAGGCGATCCCCGGAACGAGCGCGTGTTCGACGCACAGCGCGATGTGTTGGCGTCCGTCGCGCGGCGACTCGACTCGCAAGCCGACCAAGTCCCCAGGTCCCGCATGGACGCGCGCGACCTCCTCGACGTGCGGCAGCACCCGCACCCCGAACGGCGGCAACACCACCAGCGCAGCTACCTCGACCACGGCGAGTCCGGCGAGCACGGGAACGGCGTACGAGCGAAGCCGGCCGCGCAGCCGCAGGGCGGCGAACGCGGCGCACACCAGGGCACAGATCCACGCCAGATGTGGCGTGATGAACGACACCTCGGGATGCGACACGCGAACCAACCCGAGCTGCACCAAGACCACCAAGGTCAGGCTGCCCGAGCAGGCGAGCGCAACCGCGATCAGGAACGCGATGGGGCCAGGCATGCTGCCCCGAGTGTAGCGTGGTGGGCGCTCCGCGGCGCAGTCCGAGGCGCGCCCGACCTCAGCGAACCTTGCGCGGATCGGGTTTGCCGAACAGGGCGTGATCGCGGGCACCGCCACTGCGCAGGTAGGCGACCAGGTCCTGGACCTCCGCGAGCGTGAGGGTCGACAACAGACCGGGTGGCATCATCGAGACTGTGGACGGTCGGCGCGACTTGATCTGCCCGACGCGCACGTCGGTGAGCTTGCCCGGCTCCAGCATGTTCTGCGCGATCTTCAGTCGGTCGCCGTTGAGGTTCGCGACGTAGCCGATCACGAACTCGCCGTCCTTCAACTCGAACACTGTCGGTTGATACTGGTCGGAGATCACCTTGCTGGGCTCGATGATCGCTTCGAGGATCTCGCGCACGCCGAATCGCCGGCCGAGCGCGGTGAGGTCCGGCCCGACCGCGCCGCCCTCACCGGCGAAGCGGTGGCAGCGCGCGCACAGCGCCTCGCCGTAGAGTCGCTGCCCGCGGGCGAAGTCGTGTCCGTTGCGCTTGCCGGTCAACTCGGGCACCAGTTCGGCAACGGACCAGTTGCGCACGAATGGCCGCGCGGGCGCCGAGCGCACCTCGGCGCGTGCGGGCTCGCGGGCCAGCACCGCGGCGAGGGCGGTGCGGTCCGCGGCCGGTAGTCGCGCGATGGCATCCGCGCGGATGTTCCTGCAGAAGCCGCGGAAGGACGATCCGCCGCGCAGCTCCGCCGCGCGATCGAACCACGCGAAGTACTCGCGGCGATGGTCCAGCGTCCATCCGGCGTTGACCACCCGCAGGCAGTACGCGACGTGCATCTGCTGCTCTTGGGTGGTTGCCGCGCGTTGCGCGGCGAGTGCCTTGGCGACCAGACCATCCGCATCGAGGTGGGCCAGCAGGCGGCACAGCTCGCGGTCGAGTTGCGGGTCGGTCGCCGGGAAGGCGCGCAGCAACTCGCCGATCAGCTTGCCGCGCCCCGTCTGGTCGGGCGCACCGAGCCGCACCGACACCAACCCCACGGCGCGCAACCACTCCAGCTTCCGGTCGCGCTCCAGCGCTCTGAAATCGAGTTCCAGTAGCCGTGCGAACAGCGGTGCGCGGTCGTCGGCATTGCCGTGCCGGGCCAGTGCGATCGCCGCGTGCATCAGGGTCCGTGGGTCCTTCTCGGCGAGGACGCGGGGTCGCCAGGTGGCGACCGGTTGGTGCTCGATCGCGATACGTGCGGCGAAGCGGATGTGACGGTCGGCGTGGCCGAGGTAGCGCCACGCCATCGACACCGCACCGGACGCGCCGGGATGATGCATCTCCTCGATCTGCTGCCGCAGCTCGCGCAGGTCCGCTCGGGCACGTGGAGTCGGTGGCAACGCGGTGCTCTTCTCGTCGCCGGTGTAGGCGATGCGGTAGAGCCCGGAACGGGTCCCGCGACCGCCGGTGGTGACGTACAGCGCGCCATCCTGCGGTCGAACCACCGCGGCGGTGACGGCGAACGGCACGGCGGTGGCGAACGCCTCCTTGGTTGCGGTGAACGAAGCGCCCTGCGGCTCGAGGTGCACCGCGTAGATCACTCCGTAGCTCCAATCCGCGGCGAACAGGGCCCTCTGATAGCGTTCCGGGAACCGCGCGCCGGTACCGAACAACACGCCGGTCGGCGATCCAGGCCCGACGTCGTGCACCGGCGGCAGGCTGTCGGGATTGCAGGTCGGCCACTTGCCCGTGCCGTAGCGCCAACCGAACTCCGCGCCGCTGACCACGTGGCAGATGCGGGTCGGACGGTACCACGGCGTGCCGATGTCCCACTCCATGTCGGAGTCGTAGGTGAACAGCTCGCCGTCGCGGTCGAACGCCAACGCGTAGTGGTTGCGAAACCCGCTGGCGACCAACACCCGAGAGCTGCCATCGGGCGCGACCTGGGCCACCCAGCCGCCGAGCGGTGGCGCGCCGGTGTTGTGGCCGCCGGCATCCGGCATCCGTGGGACGAGGTGGTCCCCGGCCTCCACCCTGGGGACGCGCGAGCCGGTGAACCCGGGCTTGGGAACCCCGGTTTGGTTGCCGCAACACACGTACAGCGACTTGCCATCGGGGGCGAGCACGACGGCGTGGCCACCGTGCTCCGGTCCGACGGGCACCTCGAACAGGAGTTCGACGCGGTCGGGCTGGTCGTCGTGGTCGGTGTCGGTCAGGCGGAACAGCCCGGAACGCTTGCCGTCGCGACCCATCACGTAGAGGCTGCCGAACGCGCACAGCAACCCCTGCGCACCGCCGACCGTGGTGCGTAGCCGTTCGACCTGTGCTTTGTCGCTGTCGAGCGTGACGCGGTACAGACCGCCGCGCTGGTCGCTCGCAATCAAGCGACCGCGTTCGTCGACGGTCAGGCACACCCAAGAGCCCTGGCCCTTGCCGACGCTGTATACCTGCTTGGCGCGGAAGCCCGCGGGCAGCTTGATGGCGGCGTCGGACTGCGCGAGCACCGGGGAGACGAGCAGCACGAACCAGACGAGATCGAGAATGCGGGGCACGCCGCGATTGTCTCCGGCGAGCGCCTCCGTCGCACCGGGAACTGGCCGCATCGTGCAGTTCCGGCGGGCGCAACCGTCACCCGCCGAAAGCCTCGCCGAGTCCACCAATTCGGTTGCGTGCCGAATTCCACGCAGCTGCTGAATCGCCCTTCCGTGGCGCAGACTCCCAGACGGGGGGCAACGCCGCGGGGAGCGGGCTTCCGCCGTACGATCGCAGCCACCCACCCGCCGCGGCGCAACCGCAGACCCGGTCGCACCGCGCCCTGAGGTTCGGGCTGACCGTGGCTCGGCCCGTCCGATCCCGCGCCACCCGCCTCCGTGGGCGCCGTGGCGCGGATCCACGGTTATTCTCGGCTGGCCGTGTCGCTATCCCAACGCATGCCTGCCACTCCGAATCTGCCTCGCCTCGCCGTCCTCCTGTGTGCGCTGCTCACCTTGGTGCAGTGCAAGAGTTCGAGCGGGGGAAGCTCCAGCGACACCCCGCCGATACCCAATTCGATCGTCCCGGCGGCGGTGGTCACCGTGACGGAGGGCAAGGGTGTCAAGCTGCAGATCACGGTGGCCCGGGAGAACGGCAACAACGCGCGGGTGGAGGTGCGCTACGCCACGGCCGACGGCTCGGCGCTGGCCGGGCAGGACTACGTGGCGGTCGAGGGCACGCTGAGTTGGGCCGGCGGCGACCAGGCGCCCAAGACGGTGACAGTCGAGATCCTCGACGACGCGTTCGTCGAGGGAGTCGAACAGCTGCGGGTCGACTTCTTCAACGTCCAGGGCGCGGCCATCCGTAACTCGACCACCCTGGTGTATCTCCTCGACGACGAGCACGGGACCAGCACGACGGATCCAACCCAGCGGGTGCTGTTCCAGCTCCCTGCCGCGGCTGCGCTGGCGTCGACCAGCGACCTCGACGGCGATGGCTACGCCGACTTGTTGCTGGGTGACGGCACGCGCAACGGCGGGGCTGGGCAGGTCGAAGTGCGTTCTGGGCGCACGGGGCGGCTGCTCTACGCGATCGACGGAGCCACCGGGACCGCACTCGGCACCGCGGTCGCAGGGGGTTCCGACCTCGACCAGGACAGCCGCGGCGACTTCGCGGTCGCGCTGGTGAACGGTGCGGACTGGAAGGTGCGGCTGTATTCCGGACGAGCCGGTGGGTTGCTGTACGAATGGGGCGGGCAAGTCAGTGGCGCAGTGCAAGGGATCGCGGTGTGCCTCTGCGGCGACTTCGACCGCGACGGTGTCGGGGATGTGGCCGTTGGCATTCCGCAAGCGACGAGTCCGTTCGGCAGCGTGCGGGTGTACTCCGGCAAGACCGGAACTGAGCTGCGCGTGCTGAGCGATGGCGCCAACGGAGCCTCGTTCGGTGCCGCCGTGGCGGCCGCGGGCGACGTCGACCGCGACGGTTTCGGCGACCTGTGGGTCGGTGCCCCCGACGAAGACGGCGCCGCGTCCGCGGTCGGCGCGCTGTACCTGTTCTCCGGTCGCACGGGCGCTCGGCTCGATCGAATCGTCGGCACACTGGTGGGCGCGCGTCTCGGCGCAGCCCTCGCCGCGGCGGGGGACATCGACCGGGACGGCGTACCGGACGTGATCGCTGGAGCGCCGGATGCGCAGCGTTCCGCGGGAGAGGCGAGGGTGTTCTCCGGCGCGACCCGCCGGCTGCTGTTCACGACCACCGGCGAGCAGGAGGGCGGACGACACGGTACGGCGGTGGCCGGGGTCGGCGACGTCAACCGCGACGGCTACCCGGACTTCGCGGTGGGCGAGCCCGGCGATCTGCGGGCGCCCGAACCGATCGGCCATGTGCGGGTGTTCTCCGGCCGAGATGGGGTCGGTATCGATCGATTCGTCGGCGCCGGGGCCGGCGCGCACTTCGGACTCGCCGTGACGGGCGCGGGTGACGGCAACGGCGATGGTGTCGCCGACTTCGTGTGCGCAGGGAGCAAGCAGGTCGTGGTGTTCTCCGGTCGGCGACTCGAGCTGACCGCGGACCGCCACGAGATGTCGGTGAGCAATGGCGGCCCGCTGTTGTTCAGCCTCGCGGCGGGTGCGATCGGCGCGCAGCGGCGCTACTGGATCGCCGGATCGCTCAGCACCTCGCCCGGCTTTCCGGCCGGCGGTGTGCTCGTTCCCCTGAACCCGGATGCCTGGTTCCGCGTGTCGCTGCAGATGCCCGGTGTCCAGGGCTTCCAGGCGATGCGCGGCAGCCTGGGAGCGGAAGGGCAAGCACAAGCTCGACTGGTGTTTCCCAAGACCACCGCGCCGGCCGCCGTCGGCTTGACGCTGTTCCACGCCTTCGTGGTGCACGATGACCAGGGGGCGCTGTACCTGGCGAGCAACGCGGTGCCACTGAACCTGGTGCAGTAGATCCGCTCGGCTCTCCCTGCCGCCGCGCCTTGCGGGGTGGCGATCACTCCGTACACTCGGGGGTCCTTCAGCCGTCTCACCGGAGGAGCCCCCATGGAATCCGCTATCGCGTCACGCTCCCATGGCGCATTCACAGCCCTGGTTGCACTGCCGGCCACGCTGTTGCTGGTTTCTTGCCCTGCCCGCGTGCGCGACGACTCGTTCGTCGATCTGGGGATCTCGCGAGCCCGCTACACCAGCACCGTATTCACCATCCACGGAACGGCTCCAAGCGGAGCGACGCGGGTATGGGCGGCCAAGCTCGAGACGACCAGCACTGCGAACCTGACCGTCGAGCAGCGCCGCCTGCTGCAGCAGACCGCGTACGTCGCGGCGATCCAGCCCGACCGTTCGTTCTTCATCGTGAACGTCGTGTTGCAGGCCGGCACCAATCGCTTCCTTGTGGTCGCGGAAGCGAACGGGGCTCCGCTTGTTGAATCCGTCGCCACCGTCGAGAGCACCGCGGAGCACGTGCCGGTGGAGTTGGTGTTCGACCCGCCCAACGGGCCCGCGCCGCTCACCGTCCGGTTGTCGGTGCGTTCCCGTGATCCCGCATCGACGTACTTCGTCGATTGGGATGGCGACGGGGCCTACGACGAGCGCGGCACAGGGGCGAGCTTCCAGCACACGTACCCCGCAACGGGTCACTACCAGCCGATCGTCACGGTGCGGACCACCGACGGCCGCTACCTTTCCGGGCTCCACGGTCCGCGGCAGCGAGGGGCCTTGGTGGGCGCGAACCGTGTCTCGGTCGTCCCAGAGCCCTCGCTCGTCACCGAAGCCGCGCTCGACGATGTGCGCGACCTCGAGTTCGATGCACAGGGTGGGCTATGGGCGCTGGCTGGTGGGACGGCACTGGTGGCGATCGATCGGAACACGCTGGCCCTTGGGCGGCGACTTTCCTTGCCGGCTGGCAGTGACGCGCGCGGATTCTGCATCGACGGTCGCGGGCGAATGGTCGTCGCCGATACCGGGCAGCACCGCGTGCTTCGCCTGTTGAGCAGCGGGCAGCTCGACACCGCATTCCACGTCACCGGAACCGTCGGTCAGCAGGGCAGTGGGGATGGCGAATTCATGGCGCCGGCAGACGTGGCCACTGACCGGAGTCTGGGCACCGAGGACCAGGGGCCGATCTACGTGGCGGACGCGGGAAACAGCCGCATCCAGCTCCTGAACGCCGGCGGCAACCACCTGCGGACCTCATCGCTCGATGTCGCCGCGACGAGTCTGGACCATGGCGAGTTCGGCCTCTGCTGCGCAGGAGGCGTCGTCGTGGAGTTCCGTGGTCGCGACCTGCAGCAGTTGCCGGCGTCGCGCTTCGCCGTGCCCCGCATCGCGGGTGTCGGGGCGGCCTCGGTCGCTCCCCAGCGCAATGTGGTGGTCGTCTGCGTTTCGGGAGGATCGGAAGTGCTGCTGTTCGGGACCCTGGGCGATCTCCGCCGAACCGTCGTCACGCCGGATGGGCAACCGGCGCGCGACGCGGTCTTGTTCGCCGATCCCGGAGGGGATCTGCTGCTGATCGCGGGGGCGAGCAAGCTGTTCCTGCTGCGGCTTCACGCCGATCCCGACGGCGGCACACCGGTTGACCGCGTGAAGGCGATGATTGCTGCCTACTCCGCGGGCGCGCTCGACACCTACCTGGAGCACTTCGTGCCCGAGGCTCAGGACGCGGCGCGCGTCGAGTTCGAGGCGCTGGATGCGGCGACCCGCCAAGCCGCCGCCGCCGGGATGCTCGACGTCAGCCCGCGTTTCCTCGGCGCCGACACTGCCGAAGTCACGGTCCGCCGCCAGTCGGGCCCGACGACCACGGACCTGATTCTGCGTCTCGACCGGCGGTGGCCGAGTGGACGCTGGTACCTGCTCTCCTACTGAAGCACCCGCGCAACGCCCCAGGAGGTTCCCCGTGCTCAGCGTTCCCGGATTCCTGATCACCCTCGCCGCGGCGATCGCCGCAACAGCGCAACCCGCTGGCCACACCGCACTGCCGCACCCGGTCAACATCCATGCCTTGTTGACCAAGGTCGCGGTGCAGGGCTCCAGCGGGTTCCGTGCCTTCCTCAGTGATCACAAGCTCGGCAGCGACGCGTTCGACAGCGGGCGGGTCAAGTTCCCGACCGACTTCAGTCGCACCCACATCAGTGGCGAGCTGCTGCGCGAGCTCGGCAAGGGGTTCTCGTTCGACGAGCGCCCGGCGGATCTGGTGGTGGTCGGCGCGGTCGGTGAGGACGACGGCAACTGGCCCGCCAACCACTTCCGCGAATACCAACACGGCAACAAGTCGATCTCGGTCTTCTACGACAACGCGTACGACTGGGCCAACTCCAAGCAGAGCGGCGGATTCCACTGGACCGATGCGATCCAGCGCTACCACGACGCCGGGATCGCCGCGACACGCAACCAGCGTCTGGCGGCCACGGCCCGGATGCTGGTCGATGTCGGCCACGTGCTGCACCTGGTGCAGGACATGTCGCAGCCGAGCCACACGCGCGGTGACGCTCACATCTGCGATCACCGATGGTACGGCGGAATCACCGGCTGCTCCGAGCTGGAACGGTGGGGCAACGACCACGCGATGGGCTCCGCCAAGGCGCTGATGGGCCTCCAGGCGGGCGAGCCCTACCAGGAGACGCTGCTGGGCTACTTCGATCGAGTCGCGAAGTTCTCCGCTACCGAGTTCTTCAGCGACGACACCTTCACCCGCGGCAACCTCCCGGGCAGCGTGGTGATGATCGACCCGGATTGCCAGTATGCGGTGAACGACGGCCTCAACGCGAACACGCGTGTGGGCCGGGTGAGCAGCCGTTTGTTCTGCACGCCACACTTCTGTGTGAACCTGCCGTGTACTCCGCAGGCGTTGGTGGCGAACTCGGTGATGAAGCTCGACACCGCGGTGGTGGAAGACAACGCGTCCCATCTCTATCCACGCGCGGCGAGCGTGTGTGCGCGCGTTCTCGATCACTTCTTCCGGGGGCGGCTCGAGTTGGACTTCGAGAAGATCGAACGCGACCAGTCGGGCACCTTCGTGACCTACAAGGTGACCAATGTGTCGGCCGCACCCGGTGCGACCGCAGAGCAGCTCACGCTGGCCGACGCAGCCGCGCTGCGCTTCTTCATGGAGCTCGACGACAACCAGGAGACCTTGGTCGAGCTCACGGACAAGAGCTTCGTCGGTACGGCCGGGAAGCTCTTGCCCAGCCAATCCGTGAGTGTGCGGGTGCGCTACGACGAGGCCCGACAGGGCGCGCGCAAGGACTTGCGCACCGTGGTGTCGTACCGCGGCTTGATCGGCAAGACCGAGGGGTGTGCATCGCGCGTGCAGTCGTCGCCGACCGACGTCTCCCTGCTGTTCGTGTTCGACACCAGTGGGAGCATCAGCACCGCCGAACTCAACCAGGCGAAAGCCGCGGCGCTGGGTCTGCTCGACAACATCCGGCAGGGACCGGAGTCGAAGGCGCGGGTCGCCTTGGTGGCGTTCGCCAGCGGTGTGCACACGGTCGTGGGCTTCTCCGACACGCAAGACGCGGTGCGCAACGCAATCGGACGGTTGAGCAGCAACGGGTCGACCGCGCTCTACGATGCCGTGGTCAGCGGTGCCAACCTGACTGCGGCGGAGAAGAAGACCACCCCGGACAACCAGACGGTGATCGTATTGTTCACCGATGGCGAGGAGAACGCGTCGCGGGCGTCGTTCGCCAACGCAGTGGCGGCGATCCAGAACCCGGCGACTTGCGACGACATCAACGCGGTGTTCTGCGTGTTCGTCGGCGGCAGTGGCAGCACGAGCTTGCGCGACCTCAGCGACGCGGCCAACCGGACATTCGTCAGCAGCCCGTCGTTCGACACGCTCAAGCGCGCTTTCCTGACGATTCTCGGCGACAAACTGGTCTGCCGCTGACTCGCGCCGCGCGACGCCGACGACTGACGACCGGCCCGGAGATGCGGTTGGGAGTCGGCGACGCCAGCTGCGGCGGGCACGACCGGGGCAGCCAGGCCAAGAGAGTTCCGGGGCCGATCCGGGCCCCGTCCCGGCGCGACTCAAGCTGCCACTGCACGGCCTCCGATAGCTCGACCGGGTGGGGAGTGCGCCCCACCCGGGAAGTCGAAGTCGATGAGAGGCAAGGGAATGCCCGCGGGGTCCCCGCGGCGTTTGCGTGACTGCACGGGGATGATCCTGTGCGGTGGCCTGGGGACACGCCTGCGGAGCCGAGTACCCGATCGGCCGAAGGCGCTCGCCGAGATCGGCGGCCGGCCGTTCCTCGCGCGCTTGCTCGATCGGCTGGTTGCCGCCGCGGTGCCGCGCGTGGTGCTGTGCACCGGGTGGCGCGGCGAGCAGATCGAACAAGCATTCGGCGAGCGATACCGCGGGTTGGACCTTCACTACGCGCGGGAGCGCGCTCCGCTGGGCACCGCCGGAGCCCTGCGCGCCGCGCTGCCGTTCGTCAGCACCGAGCACGCGCTGGTGTTGAACGGCGACTCGGAGGTCGACGTCGCGCTCGACGACGCGTTCGGACCGGGCCCGTGGCCTGACGCGAGCCTGCTGGCCGTTCGCGTGGCAGACGGATCCCGGTTCGGGCAATTGCGGGTCGGTGCCGACAACCGCATCGAGGGGTTCGACGAGAAGGGCTCGACGGACGGGCCGTGCTGGATCAACGCCGGCGTCTACTTGTTCGCGCGCGATCGTCTCGCCGAGCTCCCCGAGGGCGTTCCGTTCTCCCTCGAGCACGACGTGCTTCCCGGCTGGATCGCGCGCGGGCTGCACGCCCGGTGCGTCACCGCCGCGTTCCATGACATCGGCACACCCGAGGCCTATGCCACGGCCCGGGCCGAGACTCCGGAGCAGGTCGGTCTGCTGATCCTCGACCGGGACGGCACCCTGATCGCGGAGCGCGCCGACCTGGGACGACCCGAGTCGGTGAAGCTGCTGCCGGGCGCCGCTGCGGCGATCCGCGCGTTCCGCGCTCGGGGCTACCGAATCGCGGTGCTGACCAACCAGGCAGGTGTTGGCCGCGGTCATTACGGCGAGGACGACGTGGCTGCGGTCAACCAGCGCATGCTCGAGCTACTCGCGGCAGAAGGCGCCGAGGTCGACGGCGTGTGGCACTGCCCGCATCGACCCGAGGACCACTGTGCATGCCGCAAGCCGCTGCCCGGGATGGTTGAGGCACTGCGTGGCGAGTTCGGCCCGCTGGGCCCGGACCTGCTGGTGGTCGGCGACAACGTGTGTGACATCGAGCTCGGGCAGCGGATCGGCGCACGGACCGCTCTGGTGCGCACCGGACACGGAAGCACGGCCGAGCGGTCCGGGTCCTGCCGGCCCGACCGTGTGATCGATGGCCTACAGGAACTGGCTCCCCGCTCGCTCTTCCCGGTGGAGGACCCCGCGTGATCATCAGTCGCACCCCGTTTCGGATCTCGTTCTTCGGCGGCGGGACCGACTACCCCAGTTGGTATCGCGAACACGGTGGCGCGGTGCTGGCGACCACCATCGACAAGTACTGCTACCTCACCTGTCGCTATTTGCCGCCGTTCTTCGACTACAAGTATCGCGTCGTATGGTCGCAGCTGGAGAACCGGCGGGACGCGGCCGAGATCGAGCACCCGGTCGTGCGCTGCCTGTTGGGGCATCTCGGGATCGAGCGCGGGGTCGAAGTGCACCACGTCGGTGATCTGCCGGCGCGCAGTGGCATGGGGTCGAGTTCCGCGTTCACGGTCGGGCTGTTGCACGGGTTGCACGCCCTGCAGGGGCGGATGGTCAGCAAGGACCACTTGATGCGGGAAGCGATCCACGTCGAGCAGAACCTGCTGTGCGAGGCGGTGGGATCCCAGGATCAGGTGTCGGCGGCGGTCGGTGGCTTCAACAAGCTCACCTTCGCGCCAAGCGGTCAGATCGGCGTCACCCCGATCCTGCTGCCGCCCGGCCGCACCGAGCAGCTGGATGGCCACCTGATGCTGTTCTACACCGGGATCCTGCGCACCGCGGCGCAGGTCGCGGAGTCCTACCTCGGCGATCTGCACGCCAAGCGCCGGCAGCTGCGCATCCTGCGCGACCTGGTCGACGAGAGCATCGAGCTGTTGGTCGGCGGTGGCGACGTGCGAGACTTCGGCGAGTTGCTGGACGAGGCGTGGCACGTCAAGCGGAGCTTGGGCGCCGGAGTGTCGACGCCGGAGGTCGACTCCTACTACCGCCGGGCCAAAGCGGCCGGGGCGCTCGGTGGCAAGTTGACCGGCGCGGGCGGTGGCGGGTTCCTGCTGCTGTTCGTCCCTCCGGAACGCCAAGCCGACGTCGCCGCCGAACTCGCGGAGCTGGTCCACGTGCCGTTCCGCTTCGAGTCGTCCGGCAGCCAGATCATCTTCTTCGACCCGGAGGAAGACTTCTCCGCGGTGGAAGCAGCGCGTGATGGGCGACCGGTGGGCGCGTTCCGCGAGCTCGCGGACCTGCCCTGGCGGGGCTGTCCGATCCCGTATCCGGAACGCGATTCGGCCGAGCCGGTCCACACCGAGTCGCCCGCAGTCGAGCAACCGAAAACCGAGACGAGCAACCGATGACGGACAGGGGAATGGGGATCAAGCCGGAACAGTGTCGCTGGATGCTGCGCACGATGCGGCGGGTGCGGCAGCTATCGGAGCGGATCGCCGCGCTGTATCCGACCGACGTGATGGAGACGCCGGTGCACCTGTGCATCGGTCAGGAGGCGGTTTCCGCGGGCCTGTGCGCACACCTTACTGCGCAGGACAAGCTGTTCCTCGGCCATCGAACGCACGGTCCGGCGCTCGCGAAGGGGTTGCCGTTGCACAAGCTGGTCGCGGAACTGTACGGACGGACCACCGGCTGCTCCCGTGGCCACGGCGGATCGATGCACGTGTTGGATCTGGAGCACGGGATTCCCGGTTCGTCGGCGATCGTCGGCGGCAGCATCGCGTTGGCGGTCGGCGGCGCCCTGTCGGCCAAACTCTCCGGCGCCGACTACGTGTCGGTCGCGTACTTCGGCGATGCCGCGACCAACGCGGGGGTCTACTACGAGAGCTTGAACTTCGCCGCGCTGCGCCGCCTGCCAGTGCTGTTCCTCTGCGAGGACAATGGCCTGTCGAACGTCATGCCGCTGCGCCAACACTCCGCGGCAGAGATCGGCGGTGTGGCCGCGCAGTTCATGCCGGTGCACCGCGCCGACGGCACAGATGCGCTCTCGGTGTTCGGCGTCGCCGGGACCGCGCTTTGCGCCCTGCGTGCGGGGGATGGCCCGCAACTCCTGCACTGCCGCACCAAGCGGTGGATGAACCACCAGGGTCACTTGGCGGAGCCGCTGCCGGACTACCCGATCGATCGCCAGCGCGACTGCCCGATCCGCAAGCTCGAGCTGTTCATGCTGCACGGCGCGATGATCACCCCGAGCCAGATCCGGGCGATCGCCCGGGAGATCGAGACCGAGATCGACGAGGCGATCGCGTTTGCCGTGCGGTCGCCGTTCCCGCAACCCAGCGAGGTGTACTGAAATGCCCTGGAGCCGCTTCTCCGCCAGCGCCATGGCGCCCCCGGGTGGTCGTGTGCTCGCCTATGTCGACGCGGTCCGCGAGGCGATCGACCAGGCGATGTGCCTCGATCCACGGGTGTTCGTGCTCGGTCTCGACGCCGACGACAAGTTCGCGATGTTCGGCTCGTTGCGCGACCTGACGCATCCCGAGCGGGTGCTCGGTACCCCGATTGCGGAGAACGCGATGACGGGCGTCGCGTTGGGCGCTGCGCTGTGCGGCATGCGGCCGATCCACGTGCACCTGCGCAACGACTTCCTGTTGGTGGCGATGGACCAGATCGCCAACTACGTGGCCAAGTGGCACGACATGTTCGGCGGCCAGGTGCGGGTTCCGCTGGTGATCCGGTCGGTGATCGGGCGTGGTTGGGGCTGCGGCGCGCAGCACTCGCAGACCTTGCAGGGATTGTTCGCTCAGGTTCCCGGCCTCAAGGTCGTGATGCCATCGAATCCGTACGACGCCAAAGGGCTGCTGCTCGAAGCCGTGCGCGACGACAGTCCGGTGCTGATGTTCGAACATCGCTGGTTGTACAAGAACACCGGCGCGGTGCCGGAAGAGATGTACACCATCCCACTGGGCCGGGCCCAGTTGCTGCACCGAGGCGAAGGCGCGACGGTGGTCGCCGCATCGCTGGCGGCGGTTCACACGCTGGAGGCGTGCCGGAAGTGCGAACTGGACGTGGACCTGATCGACCCGCGCACCATCAAACCGCTGGACATGGACTGCATCCTGGAGTCCGTGGCGCGCACCGGGCGTTTGGTGGTCATCGACTACGACTTCCCGTTCGGCGGCTTTGCCGCCGAGGTGGTGGCGCGAGTCGCGGAGGAGCTGCACGATCGGCTGCGCGCGGCGCCGCAGCGGATCACCTTCCCGGACCGCGGAATGCCGTCCAGCGGAGTGCTGGAGCGCGCCTACTACCCGACTCCCGAGACGATCGCCGCGGAGCTCGAGGCAGTGCTCGGACGGCCCGTGGTCCACATCGGCTGATCGGCGCATGAGCGAGCCGTGGGTCACCGCGATCGTCTCGACGTACCGCGCCGAACGGTTCATGCGCGGCTGCCTCGAGGACCTGGTCGAGCAGACGCTGGGGGAACGGCTGGAGATCCTGGTGGTCGACAGCGCATCGCCGGAGGGCGAAGGTGAGATCGTGCGCGCGATGCAGCGCCGGTATCCGAACATCCGCTACCTACGGACCGCGCAGCGCGAGGGCACCAGCGTAGCGTTCAACCGCGCCATCGCGATGGCGCGCGGCCGCTACGTGACGACCGCCAACACCGACGACCGGCACCGGCCGGACGCGCTCGAGGTGCTGGCACGCGCGCTCGACCAACATCCTGAGTTCGGTCTCGCCTACGCCGACGCACTGCAGACAGAGCGGCCCAACGAGCGCTTCGACGACAGTCGGGCGGCACGCCGCTACGACTGGCCCGACTACACCCACACCGCTGCGCTGTCGTGCTGCCTGTTCGGGCCCCAGCCAGTGTGGCGGAGGGCCGTGCACGACGCGGTGGGGTGGTTCGATCCGCAGCGCGTGATCGCCAACGACCAGGACATGTTCCTGCGCATCGCGGCGCGGTTCGGCGCGGTGCACGTGCGAGAGACCCTGGGGCTGTTCCTGCAGCGGGCGGACAGCGTCAGCGGCGCGAACCACCGAGGCGCCGTGGTGCAGGACGTGGTCGAGGTGATGCAGCACTACCGCAATGCGCTGCCGCTCGAGGTGGTGTTCCCGCGGTTGGCGGAGCAGCCGGTCGACCGCCTGGCGCGGGCCGCCTGCTGGATCGAGCTGGGCAACCTGTGTGCACGGGGACCCTACAACGATTTTCGCATGGCCCTGCGCTGCTTCGCCCAGGCCGTGGAGGAGCGGGTCGAGGGGCCGCTGGCGGTTGTCGTGCAGGCGGTGTTCGCGCACAACTCGGCGGCGGTGCTGGCGTGTGCTGGGCAGTTCGAGGCGTCGTTGCGCGCGCTCGATGCTGCCGGAGATCGCGCTTTTGCTGCCGGCGCGCGGCGCAACCGCGTCGCGATCGGCAACGCCGCAGCGCGCGCGGAATTGCTGCAGCCCCGAGCTCTGCACTTCGCCGAGCTGCGCCACCCCGTGGTGCAGGCGAGCCGCACGACGCGCGGGTTGGAACTCCGCAGCGACGGATCGCTCGTCTGGTCGCGCTGGCGCGAGGTTGCGCCGTGGGATGTGTTCCACGGACCGGATGGCGTCGCGGTGGGTGCCGAGGAACTCGCCGCGGCCAAACGTTGCGCTCCGCGCCGTGGCGACCGGTCACCGCGGGTGATGCTGGTGATGTACGGCTGGGACGATTCCGGAGGCGGCACCATGCTGCCGCGGCAGGTGGCGCGAGAGTTGGCGGCGCGCGGTTGCGCGGTAACCGCGTTCCACGCGGGAGTCGGGGCGCGACCCGGGTCGGCGCCGTACGCGGTCGAACGAACCGAGGTCGACGGCGTCCGGTGCGTCGGTGTGTTCCAGCGGCCGAGCGAGTTCCTCGACGTCGGGAGTCCGCTGCGCGAGGTCGACGACCCGAAGATCCGCGGTCTGTTCCGCGAGACGTTGCTCGATGCCGCGCCGGACGTCGTGCACTTCTTCAACTTGCACAACCTCGGGATGTCACTGCGCGAAGTATGCCGGGACGCTGGGGTGCCGACGGTGCTGTCGACCAACAACTACTGGCCCATTTGCCCGCGTCTCTACCTGTTCGACGATCGGCTGCAGCCGTGCCGCGGCGCCGGTGGTGGGGAACGGTGCGGGCCGTGCACCGGAAGTCCGGCGAGCACTGCGGCGTTCGCGGCACGTGCCGCGGCCGGACGGGCGCTGCTGGACGGAGTGGACGTGCACCTCGCCGTCTCGGAACGCGCGCGGCAGCTGTTCGTCGCCCAAGGGGCGGATCCGGCCCGAATCACCGTGCTGCAGCAGCAGCCGGAGAGCGCCGACTTGGTGTGGCATCGAACGGGCAGCCAGCGGCGTATTGCGAGCATGCCGGCCGGCGTGTTGACAGTTGCCTTCGTCGGCTCGCTCCTGCCGCACAAGGGTGTGCACGTGTTGGTGGAAGCGCTGCAGATGCTCGATCCGGCGCGGGTGCGCGGCGTGCTGCACGGGGGAGGCTCCGCGGACTATGCGCGCGCGCTGCAGCGGCTCGACCGTCGCGGCATGGTGACGTTCACCGGACCCTATGCCACCGAACAACTGCCGGTGCACCTCGCCGAGGCCGATGTCGTGGTGGTTCCGTCGGTGTGGGAGGACTGTGCCCCGCTGGTCGTCGCCGAGGCACTCGCCGCCCGGGTGCCGGTGATCGGCAGCCGGATCGGTGGGATCCCGGACTTCATCGACGATGGCGTGGATGGCTTCCTGGTGCCGCCCGGCGACGCGTCCGCTTTGGCCGAACGAATCGGCGCGCTGTGTGACACCCCGGGTCTGCTGGGTCGGATGCAGTTGGCGATCCGCCCGCCGCGCGGGTTCGCGGCATACGTCGACGATCTCGAGGCGCTGTACCGTCGAATGCCGGGGTCACGGCTCGACCATGCAGCGACCGAGGTCGGGCAGCTGCCGTGCGCCGCGGTACCAGTAGTTCGGCGGCCGGTAGATGTCCTCGACCCGCTGCCGCGGCAAGGCACCAACCAGCTCTTCGGCGACGAAGAACGCGTTGACCCCCGACTGGCTGCAGTACACCAGCCGGTAGCCGAGTGACGTGCCGAGTTCGGCGAGGGCCCGCAGGCTCGCGCCGTAGAAGTCGCTGCCGTCCCACCGGTGCGCCGGGTCGTACGGGATCGTGAGGCTCTGGTCGACCGCGAGGTTGGCGTTGTACTCGATCACCACGACCCGCGGTCGGTGTCGGATCGCCTGCCAGACCCAGTAGTCGTTGCCGTCGAGATCGATCGACAGCAGGTCGAACTCCCGCGGCACGCCGTGCCGGCACAGCAGCGCGTCGATGTTGTCGGCATCGATCCACTCGCGGTGGATCACCGCGTCCTGAGCCGCCGGTTCGGCCATGCCATCCATGAGCAATCCGCTCCAACCGGCGCGGCGCAGGGCCGCGGTGTTGCACTGCACGCCGTCGCCACAGCCGAACTCGACGTAGCTGCAGTCGGTGGTTCCGACCTCGGCGAAGATCGCCGCGAGTACTCCGTCTTCGCCGGTCTGGCTGAGGACGCGGCGCTCGAACCGCTCGAGGTCGTACAGGTCGCGCCGGGGCGCATCGATGGCGCGGTCGGACGGCGTGAGCGGTATGCCGTCGGCCAGCGCGAGATCGAGCGGCGGGACACAGCCGGATCGGCTGGCGAACACGAATGCGTGCCCCTGCTCGCGCGCTACCACGCCGCTCTGTAGATCGGTGAAGCCGAGCTCGTGCAGCTGCGCGAGCAACGCTCTGGGGTCGACCGCATCCGGTGCGATGCGCAGCAGCAGCCGTCCCCCGTCGCGCAGGACGGTGTGGCAGGCGTGGAGGACCGTGCGGTGGTGGGCGGCCGGCAATCCGTCGAGCAAGTTGCCGAGGTACACCGCGTCGCAGTCACGGTGGTGTGCGACAGCGCTACGCAGGTCCCCGGAGGTCACGTCGAGGCCCCGTGCGCGGCAGGCGGCGACCGAATCGGGACGACCATCGATCCCGTGCGGCGCGCAGCCACGGAGCACCAGCGCGTCGAGGAAGTGCCCAGTGCCACAACCGAGTTCCAGGACCCGTCCGCAGTCGACCAAGGCATCCGCGTAGGGGCCGACCAACACGCCGCAGGCACGGGGTGGTTCGCGGTCCGGCAGCCGCTGCCAGACGCCGTCGTCCCGGGTCCGCAGTCCTTCTGGCTGCCGCGCCGGTGAACCCCGTTCGAACAGCAGTATGCCACCCGGCAAGAGGGCCGACGCCGTCGCGTCCACCTCCTGCTCGGAGAGCTCTTCCGATACCACGATGCCGTCGAACTTGCGGCGGTGGTGCCGCAGGACCTCGCAGCCGCCGGCGAACACCCGCAGGCCGCGGGCCCGGGCCGTGGCGGCCACCGCTGGTTCGCGCTCGAGCCCGACCGCGGGCACCCCGAGGGTGCGCAGCTGCTCGAGGAACGCACCGGAGCCGCAGGCGGCGTGCAGCACCATCCGACAGCCGCGCAACAGCTCGCCCCGATCGATCGGTCGCATGGGTGGGGGAGTTTGCGGCATCGGGGATGCCTTGGGGAGCTTCGATCCGCAGACTGGGGGCGTCATGCGGAATCCCACTGCGTCCCACCGCCGGCTCGCGCTCGATGCGTTCCGCGGCCTGACCATCGCGGGGATGATCCTGGTGAACAACCCCGGCGACTGGGGTGCTGTGTTCGGCCCGCTTCGCCACGCCGCGTGGCACGGCTGCACGCTCGCGGACCTGGTCTTCCCATCGTTCCTGTTCGTGGTCGGCGTATCGATCTCCGTGGCCCTGCGCCGCCGCGTGGAGCGACGCGACCCGTGGGGTGCCCTGACCTGGCGCATCCTGCGGCGCGGGGTGTTGTTGTTCGCGCTCGGGCTGTGGCTCGCGGTGTTTCCTGGAGTCGAGGACTTTGCCGACTGGAAGTGGAAGGACTTCGGGCGGCTGCGGATCCCCGGCGTGCTGCAACGCATCGCGCTGTGCTACTCGGTTGCGGCCCCGCTGTACCTCGGCCTCTCCGGTCGGCTGCGCTTGGTTCTCGCCGTTGCTCTGTTGCTCGGGTACCAAGCCCTGCTCGGCTGGTATCCGCTGGCGGGTGGTGGCGTGTCGGATCTCTCGGATCCGCAACGCAACCTGGTCGCCGTGGTGGATCGCGCGGTGTTCGGTGTGCGCCTTTGGCGCGGCACCTGGGACCCTGAAGGGTTGCTCAGCACCGTTCCGGCGCTCGGCACGACCCTGCTGGGCACGTGGGTCGGTGATCTGTGGCTGCGCGACGCGCGACCGGAGGCCGTGGCGCGACGCATGTTTGGTTGGGGCATCGTCTGGGCCCTCGGTGGCTACGTCTGGTCGGTGTGGATGCCGTTCAACAAGCCGCTGTGGACCGGGTCGTACGCCCTGTGGACGGCGGGCCTGTCGGCCAGTGGTCTGGCCGCTTGCATCTGGTGCGAGCAGCGCCGCGGCGCTGCTGTGTTGCGACCGTTCGCGGTGTACGGGCAGAACGCGTTGCTGGTGTTCGTGCTCAGCGGGATGCTGGGCCGGCTGTTGACGGCCGTGCGCTGGCGGGACGGCGGCCAGGTGACCACCCTCAAGAGCGCGGTGTTTCGGAACACATTCGGGTGGATCCAACCGCCGGAGCTCGCCTCCCTGGCGTTCGCCGCGGCGTTCGTGGTGGGCTTCTTCGCGTTGCTTCTGCCGCTGTATCGCCGCGGTTGGCGGTGGCGGGTGTGATCACGCGTCACGGCCATGGTCCCGCGAACTGGCAGCGGGGGCCTGGCATCGCGACGGAGACCGGCCTGGCGGCCGCGGGGGGACGCTGCACGGCAATCCCGAATATCCTGGAGCAGTCGGCGCAGCCGGCTCGCCCGTCAACCCACGCCCGTCCCCGCATGTTCCACTTCACCGCTTTCGGCGCCACCCAGACGCGCGTTCCCCCCGGCGGGTTCACCGCCCTGACGCTGTTCGGTGGAGCGGAGATCCGGCTGCCGACGCTGGCCGAGCGGATCGTCCACCGGCGGCGTCAACGAACCGTGGAACCGTCGCGATGGGACCGCTGGCTCGGCCGTGACCAGGGGATCGTGGTGACGCTGTTCGGCGGCACCGGGCTGATCGCTCCGACCCTGGTCGAGGAGTACGCGGCGTTGCGCAACCTAGTGCAGTCCGGCGTGGTGCCACGCGACGAGTGTCGCGCGCTGCTCGAAGACCTGATGGGGAGCTCCGCAGGGAGTCAGGAGATCTCCCGCTGGACCCTGTTCGGCGGTTCGTCGCTGGAATCGCCGAGCGCCAAGACGGAGACCAAGTCACTCCAGGCCGCAGAGCAAGCCGGGGTGATCACCCCGGAGATCCGGCGCGATCTCGCGCAGGCCATCGGCTGCCCGATGCACACCGCAGCCGAGATCGTCAGCCGCGCTGCATTGGTGTGATCGCGCGTGGCAGTGCATCCGGCACGGCCACGGCGCCACGGCCTGCCCGCCGCCTCGTTCAGTCGATGCCGTACGCCAGCATCGCATCCGCCACCTTGACGAATCCGCCGAGGTTGGCGCCGCGCACGTAGTTCACCGTGCCATCGGGCTCGCTGCCGTAGTGGACACAGGTGGCATGGATCTTCTGCATGATCCCCTGCAACCGCAGGTCGACCTCCTCGCTGGTCCAACTGAGGCGCAGGGCGTTCTGGCTCTGTTCCAAGCCCGACACCGCCACCCCGCCGGCGTTCGCCGCCTTGCCGGGGGCGTACAGCACCTTGGCGCCGAGGAACGCGTTCACCGCGTCGATGTCCGAGGGCATGTTGGCGCCTTCGGACACCGCGACGACGCCGTTGCGCAGCAACAGCGCCGCGTCGGGACCGCGCAACTCGTTCTGCGTCGCACACGGTAGCGCGACATCGCACGGGACACTCCACGGCCGCTGGCCGGCGACGAACTCGCAGCCGTAGCGCTCGGCGTACTCGCGAATCCGACCGCGGCGAACCTCCTTGAGATCCTTGAGGTACGCCAGCTTCTCCAGATCGATTCCTGCGGGGTCGTGGACGAAGCCCTCGGAGTCGGACGCGGTGACCACCTTCGCCTCGAACTGCAGGCACTTCTCGATCGCGTACAGCGCCACGTTCCCGGAGCCCGACACGACGCAGGTCTTGCCGCGGATCGAGTCGCCGCGGCTCTGCAGCATGTTGTTGGCGAAGTAGACGGTCCCGTAGCCGGTGGCCTCCTTGCGCATCAAGCTGCCGCCGTAGGCCAAGCCCTTGCCGGTGATGGCGCCGGTCCAGCGGTTCACCAGCTTCTTGTAGTAGCCGAACATGTAGCTGACTTCGCGCGCGCCGACGCCGATGTCGCCGGCCGGCACGTCGGTGCTCTCGCCGATGTGCCGCGACAGTTCGACCATCAGCGCTTGGCAGAAGCGCATCACTTCACGATCGGACCTGCCCTTGGGGTCGAAGTTCGAGCCTCCCTTGCCACCGCCCATCGGCAAGGTCGTCAGGCTGTTCTTGAAGGTCTGTTCGAAGCCGAGGAACTTCAACACGCTCTGCGTGACGGTCGGGTGGAAGCGCATCCCACCCTTGTACGGGCCGATCGAGTTGTTGAACTGCACGCGCCAGGCGCGGTTGGTCTGCACGGTGCCGTCGTCGGCCTCCCAGCAGACGCGGAACGTGATGATGCGGTCGGGCTCGGTGATCCGCTCCAGAATCGCCGCATCGCGATACTGCTTGTGGTCGAGCACGAACGGCATCACCGACTCGATCACTTCCTGAACCGCCTGGTGGAACTCGGGTTCACCCGGGTTCCGCGCGCGGATTCCCTGCATGAAGGCCTCGACTTCGTCGTGGGCGCTGTTGGACATGGGTTTCGTTGCTGACTTGAGGGGGTGGGCCCAACGGGCGTGGGGTGGCGGGAGCGTAGCAGGTCACGTGACCTGGTCGGAAGCCGGCGGGTCGGTCCGGTGCGGGAAAGCGGACAGGTCGTCCGGCGGTTCGGCTACTGTGCGGGTGCCATGGTCAAGCTCCCGTTTCGCCTCGCTGGCATCCTCGCGCTGCTCTGTACCACCGGGGCGGCGCTTTCGGCGCAGGTGCCGGCCGGCCCCGCGACCCTCGGGCCACGGACGTTCGATCCACCGGAGTACACCGGCGAGTACTACCTGGACCTGGATGCGCTGCAGGACACGCGCCTGTGGGATTCGTTGGAGCGCTCGGTGTTCTCCGGGGTGCTGTTCGTGCAGTTCCGCAAGGCGTTCGGGTTTCGCCTCCAGGACGTGCGTCGCGTGCGGTCGGTGACCGCGGTGGTGCGGGACAACGCGCAGGACGAAGGTCGGATGGTCTGGGTGACGACCCTGCAAGGGGGTGCCACCATCGGATTGCCGGACGCCAAGCAGGACGGCTGTCGGGCGGCGCAGATCGCCGGGCGACCCGTGGTGCTGGAAGAGGGCGTCGATGTCGACCGGGCATATCTCCTGGCCCGCCCCGGGTGCTTGGTCGTGGCACCCAAGCCGTGGATCGAAGACGTGCTGCAAGGGCGGCGGCGGGGCGGCGTGATCCGTGGCGATTTGCTCCCGCTGGTCGCCCGTCGCCAACCCTTGGCGTATCTCGCGATGTCACTGCCCAAGCCCGACGATCCGCGCTACGCCCGGGACATTCCCCTCGAAGCGAACTGGCTCACCGAGGAAGACCCGTTGCGGCATGTCTTGCTGCGGCTGGAGATCGATCCGAAGACCGAAGAGGTCCGACTGATCGGGATGGCGCGGTTCACCAACGGCAAGCAGGGACCGGAGCTGCTGGAGTCGAAGTGCAAGAACCGGATGAAGGTGACCGAGCAGCAGCTGGCGAACCAGCCTTTCGGGCGCACCATCAAGCAGATGTTCGAACGAGTGGTCTGGAAGCGCTCTGGAGTCGATCTCCAGATTCAGGTCACCTTGCCGCGCGACGACCTCATCACCGTGCTGGGCGGCGGCGGGTCGATCGCTTGGATGCTCACTTCCATGGTGCGGAACGCGGTTCCCGCGCAGGTGGTGGTTCAGCCTCAGCCCAAGGCCAACCCGAAGGCTCCCAAAGACAAGCCGAAGCCGGCGGCCGCGACGCGACCGGCGAAGAAGGGTGCGACGACCGAATCGCGGCCGTCGAAGTAGGTGGCAGATGAGCCGGCGAGGGTGACCGCGCGGCGACGGCGCGCGTTCGCCTGCTGGCGCTAGTGCCCCTCGTCTGAGATTCGCAGCGAATGTGGCTGCGTCAGTCGATCCGCGCGCAAGGCGCTGCGACGACACGGCATGTTGGTGGACAAGCTGAGGAGCAGCAACGCAGCGAGCGGATCGAATGGCCGGGCACATGTGCTGCGAACTCCGGACGCGGGGCTCTGGCCCGGACCACTCATGACCGAGCTGCTGCGATCGCGCAATTTCGCTGCTGGCTTAGTCGAACGTCAGGACCAGCTCCTCGACGGGGATGCACCCCGCCTCCGGGCAGAACCTGCCGTTCTCCTCTCCAGCAACAACCTTGCACGATCTCGCGACGCTGCTCATGAATGGTCCGGGCTAGCCCGGACTTGGGACGGTGTGCGGTTGGCGTGGGAGATCGACGGCTCTCCCTCGGTCTTGGTGTTCGCCGGTTGGCGGAAGCAGCTGACCGTCGGCTGGCGGGGGATGCTCGCTCCGAACAGTCCTCGATTCGGCACCCCACCCGCGTTCCCCTGTCGTCGCCTCAGGCGAGTTCCAGCAGCACCTGTAGACGGATGAAGTCGACGTTCTGGATCTTCACGTCGATGCCATAGCCCTCGGTGAACGAGAACAACCGCCGACCGGCACGCAGCTGCAGCGTCGGCCCCTTGATCTCGGGCTGCTCGCCGATGGTGCGCGAGGGCAAGAATCCGCCGACGTTGAACTCGGGAAGGTGTACCTCGATGCCGAAGCGCGACACCCGCATCACCGTCGCCCGATGCCGCTCGCCGACGTGCGGGGCCATGAACTGGCAGACCTTGAGGTCGCCAATCGCCTGCTCGGCCATCTCCGCGACGCCGGCCTGCAGGGATGCGTGGTTCGCCATGTCGTTCATGTCGGCGAGGAGATCCTGCGCGCGCAGCTCGGTCTCGGCCTCTCCGCCGCGCGACTCGATGGCGTGCAACCAGCGGTGGACGAACAGGTCCGGATAGCGGCGGATCGGCGAGGTGAAGTGCAGGTACGCTTCGCGTGCCAGCCCCCAGTGCTTGGCCACGTCTTCGTGGTCTTTCACCGCGTAACTGGCGCGCTCCACCAATCCCATGATGCGCTGGATCAACGCCTCGGCGTTGGGGCGATTGCGCGCCACACGGATCAGCTGACCGACGTCGCGGCCGGACAGGTTCTCCTTGTTGGGTACCCGGATACCGTGCTCGGCGAGCATCTTGCTGATCGACTCGATCTCCTCGAGGTCCTTCGGCGGGTGGACCCGGTAGATGGTCGGTAGCCCGCGCTTGCGGAACAGATCGCCCACCGCCTGGTTGGCAGCGAGGGCAGTCTCTTCGATCAGCGCCATCGAGAAGAACTTCGGTGCGCTCACCACCGCCTTCACCTCGTGTGCGGCGTCGAACACGAACTTGCGCTCGCTGGACTGGGTGCGCAGCGAACCCTTGGCGTCGCGCAGCTTCTGCTGCGTCTGCGTCCACTGGCGGAACAGCTCCAGCGGCCCCCGCAGGTGCTCGATCTCGTCCACCTCGGGGGTGTGCGCGCCGTCGAGCAGATCCTGGACCACTCGGTAGGTGTTGCGTTGGACGCTGCGGATCACGCTCTTGTGCACGCGGCTGGCCACCCGCTTGCCCTTGGCGTCGAATTCCATGAACACCGAGTAGGCCAGCCGGTCGCGGTGGGGCACCAGCGAGCACAGGTGGTTCGACAGCTTCTCCGGCAGCATCGGCACGACCTGGTCGGCGAGATAGACGCTGGTCGCGCGGGCCAGAGCCTCCGCGTCGAGTGCGGTACCGGGGCGCACGTAGTGTCCGACGTCGGCGATGTGGACCCCGACCTCGAGGTGTCCATCGGCCAGTTCGCGGATGCCGATCGCGTCGTCGTAGTCCTTGGCGTCCTCGCCGTCGATGGTGAAGATCGTCGCGCCGCGCAGGTCGACGCGCCCGGCGAAATCCGCTTCAGTGGGATCGCGCGGCAGCGCGTCCGCCTCCGCGCGCACGTCGTCCGGGAACACGGTGCGGATGCGGAACGACCCGAGGATTCGCATCTCCTCGGACTCGAGATCGCGGTAGGCCGCCGGACCGTGCTCCATTTCGCCGAACGCCATCGGGCGGCGGGTGATCCGCTCGCGCGACGATTCGATGCCGCGGTCTTCCGCGTCTGCCACGGCTTCGCCGTAGGTGTTCTCGAGCGTCCAGCCGCGCCCTTCGTCGGGGGCCGGCTCGGGCTCGCCGCCGCGCGCTCGCAGCAGGTCCTTGAAGCTGCGCAGCGGCCCAGGCGGGTCGTTGGCGTCCTTGCTCGAATCCGCGGCCATCGTTCTGCACTATCGACCGGCTCGGCGTCCGGGACAAGGGTCGGTCGGAACGCCGGTCCGGAGATGACCAGGCATGCCGCCCGTGGCAGGTGCTATCGCGGCCTAGGCCGCGCCCAAGGCCGTGGGTGAGCGCGTCGCTACATGCCGCCTCGGCCGCTTGCTTGATGGAGCTTTGGGGCCGCTGCCCACTGGAGAAACAGTCGCCCAGGTGTCTTGGACCGTGCCGGAGAATCCTCGCGTGCTGGCACGATCCGCTGCCCTCTCAGCTCAGGACAGATCGAACCGCCGCGCGAGATCGGGTTGTGGGTTCATCTCATCCGCGAGTGCCGTCGCGATCAGTTGGCCGAACTTCCCTGCGAAGTCGCCGCTCCAGCGCTTCTGGATGTCGCGCACGGGCGGCGCCGGCCGCCCGGATCCGCCCCGGTCCACGCGGTATTCGCACATCTGCCGGGCGCCGCGGCGGCGGTGGAAGGTGCGCACGAACACTTCTGCCGAGCCGCAGAACACCGGTACGAGATCCTTCCACAGCTGCGCGTCGACGGCGAACGCCCGTTGGGTTTGCTGGGCCCGTTTCTGAACGTCCAGCAGCAGTAGGGCGAACTCGGCGAAGGCGAAGTAGTTCACGCCGTTCGGCGCTCCGTGGGTCGCGAACTCGATCAGGTCGCCGGCGGCGAACGCGTGGAATGCGGCGTAGATCCGATGCAGGTCGAGTGGGTCGCCGAAGAAGCCACCGTGCAGCACCTCGGAGAACTCGCGTGCGACGCGTTCCACGTGGACGTGCCAGCTGTCGAGTTCGCCTACCGGCGTGGCGAACGGGATGTCGGAGGCGAACGCCTGACCGCGCAGGTAGAAGCGCTGGTGCAGGTAAGCACCGAGCCCGATGACCGCTTTCTTGAGCGCCGGTTCCATCGCGGCGTTGTTGGGCATGGTCGCCCGGTCGAGGTGGAAGAAGAACCGCCGGAAGTCCTTGGTCTCGCCCTCGGGCCGAGCCTCGATCGAGGCGTGGACGAAGTCCATCTCGTCGGTGAACGAGGGCGCGTACTTCAGCAGGTCCTCGGCGTGGTCGTAGGGGTAGATCCGCGGCAGGGGACCGAACGGACTCACATCTTGTCCAGCGACCTGCGGCGCCTCGCCGTGATCGAGCCAGACGGCGCCGCGGATGTGTGGTGGATCCCCGGTGAAGGTGATCGCGAAGCAAACGGTCTGGTTCGGCGGCACCTTCGCCTCGAAGCCGAAGAAGCGCGCGGTCTCGGAATCCGCAGGCAGGTTGTGTCGATGTGCGGCATTGCCCTGCGGCACGATGGAAAGCACCTGTGTGCGGGTGTGCGCGAAGATGAGCGCAACCCCTTCGACGGTGGCCCCAGATCCATTGCGCAGGCAGTACGTGCAGGTGTGCTGGTTCGGGGGTTGGGGGATCTCCCCGTGGATCGACAGGAACAGCTCGTAGGCCGATCCGTCGCCTCCCGCGACAGCGCGCGCGGCGTCGTCCAGGAATATCGGCATCGAGAACCCGGGCGCCGGGTAGGTCCACTCCAGCTCGCCGGGAACCCGCACCGACGGCAGGCCGGTTTCCGGGTCGACACCCCACTCGAGATCATCGTCGCTGGTCATCGCCACGGGATCGAGCACGGGCGCGGCCTTCGCCAGGGCGAACAGCGCCGAGCCGATCTCCTTGAACTGCTCGTTCTGCAGGTGGTTGGGACCCGATGGCGCGGTGAGCAACCCCTGGGTCTGCAACGTTGTGGCGAGTTCCTGCATGCGCGTGAGCAGGGCGCTGAGGCGTGCCGCCTGCGGCAACGTGATCTGCGTTGCGTCGCCGTCGAGCAGCGACTTCATGGGTACGAGTTCGATCTGGATGGTCATGGCGAGAAGACTCAAGGGCGTGGGATGCTGCGCGCGCAGCGGAAGCCGATTTCGACCCAGGCGTAGTTCGCGCCGATGCCGAACTGCCCGAATCCGCGGAGATCCTGGCCGAGCGTCCCGACGTTCCACGACCCCCCGGCGAAGATCCGGTTCTGATAGTTGGGAACGAACGATTCGCCCACTCGCTCCGCCAGGTGCGTCTCGGTCCACTCGGCGACGTTGCCGAGCAGATGGTAGATGCCATCTCCGGTGCGCGCATCCGGATGGCTGCGCACCGGAGCGGCGGAGCGGAGATAGAGCGCCACCTTGGCACTGCGCGGCGCGCTGTAGGCGATTCGTTCCCCCCGGGTGTTGCCGCGGTACTGCCCGGCGACCGCATCGGGCCAGGGCAGTAGCGCGGCGGCCGTGCCACGGGCGGCGAACATCCACTCGGCGTGGCTGGGCAACCGCTTGCCGACCCACTCGGCGAACGCCTGCGCGTCGAGCCAACTGATGCCGGTGACCGGCAACGAATCTTCGCGCGATCCGGGGCGGATGCGGGGCCAGTACGGCGGTGCGCGCCGCGCGGGTTCGGCGGCGAGGAACTGCCGGTACGCCGCGTTGCTGACTTCGCACTCGTCCAGCCAGAACTCCTCCACGGGCAGTACGCGCGCGTTCAGTGGGTCGAGGCGCGAGTCAGGTTCAGGGTCGCGCAGACGGAGCGTGCCGGCGCCGATTCGTCGCATCCCGGTGATGTCACGGGTCTCGCCGCGCAACACCAAGTCGAGTCCCAGCCGAGCCGCGGGGGAGAGGACCCTGGAGAACTCGCGCAGGCCGAAGCCCTCGACGCGGATTCCGAGGCGGAGGTGACCGAGCGGCAGGCGCGCTTCGTGCACGGGTAGCGGACCGAGCGACTGGACGGGTCCGGGCTGACCGGTGACCGGGTCGAGTAGGCGGTACTGCGCCACGCCGGCGGCTCGGCCCCGTGCGGTGCGCGCCGTGATCGAGACCCGGGGGGCAAGTGCGTCGGTCCCCACTGCCGAGGGGTCCTCCGGGAACAACACGGCCAGCCGCTGCAGCTCCTGCACCGCGGCGAGAACCTCGGCGTAGCCGTCGCCGCCACCCGCTGTGACTCTGAGACCGACTTCGAGACGCGATTGCGCCGCGACACGCCGGCGCCGGTGCATCACTTGCAAGGCTGCTTCGGTGGTTGAGACGACAGTGCGTCCGGCGGTGTCGAGCTCCGGATCGGCGTTCAAGCGGGCAATCGTGCGGCGCACGCCCATGAGGCGATCGGTCGGCAGTCGGTCGAGCGCTTCGTGCGCTGGCAAGTCGCGCAGTTCGACCAGCGCGAGTTCCCGCGTCGCATCCCGCGCAGCACGGCGCGCGACAGTGAGTCCGATGCTCCATGCAACTGCCGCGGTCGCGGTCACTGTCAGCGCCACGCGGTGGCGACGAGCGAACCGCGCCACGCGGCGCAGCAGGTGGGGCGGCTGGGCTTGGATCGACTCGTGGGCGAGGAAGCGGCGAAGGTCGTCGGCGAGCGCGCCGGCGCTCGGGTAGCGGTCGCCGGGTTGCTTGCTCATCGCCACGCCGCAGATGGTCGCCAGATCGCGCGGCACCGTGCGGTTTCGCGTGCGCACCGGACGCGGCTCACCGACCCGGATCTTGCGGATCACCTCGTCGCGGGTGCTGCCCTGGTAGGGTGGCTCCGAGGTCAGCAGCTCGTACAGCACCACGCCGAGCGAATACACGTCGGTGCGGTGGTCCACCGAGACGGTGATCTGCCGGGCCTGTTCCGGGCTCATGTAGTGGACCGAGCCGAGGACTTGGTCGCTGTGCGTCAGGGCGCCCAGGGACTGATCGCGGGCGATGCCGAAGTCGACGATCTTCACCCGACCGGTCCGGTCGAGCAGCAGGTTGGCGGGCTTCACGTCGCGGTGCACCACACCGTGCTGGTGGGCGTGGGCGAGTGCCTCGGCTACGTCGGCTACGAGGCCCGCCACGGCGGCGATGTGCCCTGGGCGGTTGCGCAACGGCAGTAGGACATCCGAACCCGGCTCGGCGCTGCGCTGCAATTGCAACTCGCGTTGCAGGCTGTGCCCGGCGACCAGCTCCATCGCGTACCAGTGCACGTCCCCGGCGACGCCGTCCTGGTAGATCTGGGTGATGTGCGGGTGGTCGAGCTTGGCCGCGGCGCGCGCCTCGCGGTGAAAGCGCTCGAGATCCGAGGTGCCGGTGGCGAGGTTCCGAACCAACACCTTGACCGCCACATCGCGCTGCAGCGAGGCCTGACGGGCGCGATACACCACGCCCATTCCGCCGCGCCCGAGCTCTTCCACCAAGGTGAACTCGCCGAGCTGCATGCCTGCGGGTGGCGCGGTGGTGGAGAGGTCGCTGGGCGGAGCGACGAAGTCGGTAGGCGCCTCGCTCGCGTGGCGCAGCAGATCCTCGACCTCCGCGCGCAGCGCAGCGTCGCCGCCGCACGAGGCGTCGAGGAAGGCGGGACGATCTCCCGGAGCGAGGTCGAGCGCCGCCTCGACCAACTCGCGAATCCGCTCCCAACGGGGGTCGGGCACCTCACGACCCTCGCGTCAGAGCGCGGTGGAGGAACCCTCGCGCCACCTGCCAACGGCGGTAGGCCTGCCGCTCCGAGACACCCAGCAGCTGGGCACAGTCGGCCATCGTCTGGCCTCCGAAGAAGTGCAGGTCGATCAGTTCGGCGCTGCCGGGATCGCGTTCTGCGAGCTGGTCGAGTGCGCTGTCGAGCTGCAGCAGGTCGATCGCACGTTCGTCGTAGCGGCCGACCAGGGCGTCGAGATCGATGTCGAGTCGCTGCGCGCTGCGCTTGTGAGTCCGCTTGCGTCGCGCGTGGTCCACCAGGATCCGACGCATCGCCCGAGCGGCGGCGCGCAGGAAGTGGCTTCGGTCCTGCCACTCGCCGAGCCGCGGGCCGAGCCGTAGATAGACTTCGTGCACCAGCGCGGTCGGTTGCAGGGTGTGGCCCATCGCTTCGCCACGCATGCTCTGCCGGGCCAGACGGTGGAGTTCGTCGTGCGTGACGCGGAACAGCTCCTCGCGAGCCACTTCGTCGCCTTCTCGCAGGCGCGCGAACAGCGCCGTGATCGAGCCCTCGAATGCCCCGTCATGCTTCGGCGAACTCACATGGGGAATGTAGTCGATGCAGCAGGCCAGAACACCTGGTGGGCGTCGTGGCTGCTGGCGTTTCGCCGGGAGAGCGCGGTGGCTCGCGCCGGCGTGCGGTCGGGGCCCAGGCCACTCCCTTCCGGGATGCCGCGGCCGAGGCGCCGCTCGGGTGTCGAGACGATCCATGCGAGTCAGCGCCGCACGACCTCGACATAGCCGATCGAGGCATACGGATCCGAGTAGACGCGGGACTCGGCGATGTCGTCGCGCGGCAGCGTGGCGAACGTCTCGGCCAGCTGTTCGTGGTCGCGGTAGATCAGATCCCAGCCCATGTACGACTCCATGTAGCCGGCATCGGGAACCGTGGGCAGGAAGTTGCTGAACAGCAAGCGGCCGCCCGGGCGGAGCATCGCGAACATGGTCTCGACCAGGCGCGTAGCGACCCGCAGGTCGAGGTAGTCGAACAGTCCGGCCGAGTAGACGAGATCGAAGCGGCCGAGCGGGTCGGGGCGCGCCATCAGTCGGCCGACGGACATCTCCACCGTGGAGATCGGTCCGGGGGCGTGAGCGGCAGCGACCCGCAGGCTGTCCGGATCGGAGTCCAGCGCGACCACTTCTTCGAGCCAAGCATTGCGCATCGCTGCCGACAGCTCCGCCTCGCGCAAGTGACCACAAGCGATCGACAACACCCGGGCGGGAACGGGGGCCTGCTCGGCGACGCGGTCGATGGTGAACGCGATCCACTCACGGCGGTGGCGCACGGCGCGCGCAGCCGGACGCCCGGTGTTGTAGTCGTAGATCGCGCGGCCGATCGAGCTGGCGTCCGCCGGGTCGAGGATCCGGTAGATGTAGTCGAGCAGCACTGCGTCCCCGGCGTAGCCGCGCGGCTTGTCGTAGCTGCGCCGGCACATCGGGTCTTGATGGATCAGTCGGCGCAGCGGGTGCTCGATCGCCACCTGACGGGCCAACCGACGCCAGGATTCGCCCGTGGCGCACTGGCGGGCGTCCAGCAGCCCGGTGAACAGGTCGCGCATACCGGTGCCGACTTCCCCGGAGCTGAGTCTTCGGTGGACGCGGTCGAGGAGCGGAGTGACGCCATGCACAGGTGCGCGGTCTTCGGGTATGGGGCGGGCGGGATTGGTTGCGGACTGCATGTCCCGTGCAGCGTCTGCGGCGCCGGCGACCTGACGTCGAATCTCGAAACAAGCTGCCGGCCCGGCCCCGGCGTCGCGGTTCCCCCGGCCCTTCGGGGGACCCGTTGCGTCGCCGCGGCATCCTGCGAGTGACTTCCGGTTCTCCTGCCAGTGGCCGCAGATCCGAGATCGTGCGTCAGGTCCGCGCCCGGCGGCGCGCCTTGTGCGGCGTCAGCCACCCACTTCCCGCGTTCGCCGATGCCCGCAACGTCACGCCCACGCCCCCATCCTCGCCTCGAGATTGTCGTCCTGGACCAGATGCTGGCCGCCGGAGTCAGCGACCGCGCCGACCTCGAGCTGCGCGTCCTGCGCAACCTGTGCTACGCGTCACGCTGTCGCTACCCCGCGCCCGGCCACACCCGCACGGGGCGGCCGCGAGGGTTGCGTCACCTCCTGCCCGGGAACCTCCGACGACACCTCGGCGCGAGTCCGGCGCGGATGGTCGACTGCGTGGCTGCGGACCATGCCCTGCGTTGGGACTTGTTCGAGGCGGGGGCGTTGACCCCCGCGGAGCTGCGCCGCGACCTCGACCGCTTCCACCGGCACATGCTGCACGGCAGTGGAGAGGTCGACCTGGACGTCGAGTTCGCTGCCCTGGTGGTGGAACGGTTGGTGTCGGACGCGGGGCAGCGCGCCCGGCTGCACGACGACTTGGCGCACGTCGCCCTGGCGGGCGTCCACGGAGATCATGCGGTCGAACCGCCCCGGGATGGGGAAGGCACCGCGGTGTGGATCATCCGCGCCGCACCGATTGCCAGCTGTCTGGTGGCCGGGTTGGCGGGAGTCGGAGTGCTGCCCGGACGATCGACCGATGCGATCGCCGGGCTGGCGCGGAGCGCCACACCCGGAGAGCCAGAGTCTGCCATCGCGCTCTGACTCGCGGCCGCCGGCGGCGGGAACCCGTTCGCCGGCTCGGCCAGAGGAGGCTACCCGCGGGTGCCGTCACCCTTGGGCAGCCTCCCCTCTACGTCAGGGCTTGCCGACCTTGCCGGCGCCCGCGTTGCTGAACACGACGCCGAAGCCGTTGGCCGAGTCGGTCAGTGCGTACTGGTTGAAGAACACCGCGCCGAACAACGCCGCGTTGTTCGGAATCGAGAAGTTCTGCACGTACGTGCCGGTGCTGGAGGTGTTGATCCCGACCAGGATCTCACCCGAGCAGTACAGCGTGCACAGCGGAGCGTTCACCACCGCGAGGTTGAGCGGCAGCGGGAGGCTGCCCCACACCTTGTCCGAGGCGCCGACCAACAACAGACCACCGGTGCTGACCTTCGCATCCGACAGGTTCACCTGGAAGCTGCTGCCGATCTCCGGCACGCCGACGTTCGTCAGAATCGGGATGGCGCCGCCGTTGCCGCCCTGGCAGTTGACCTTCCACGCCCAGCGCTGGGTCGAGAACGGTCCGTTCCAGGTGGTACCCGTCGGCGGGTGCCAGTAGTGCTCGGACAGGGTCCCGCTCGACACGAACGGGAACATCATGCTGGTGACCGAGGTGTACGAGATGAAGAACTTCTGGTTCGCCGGGATGGTCACCGGCGAGGCGAAGGTGGTCTTGTACCAGCCGGCGGTCGAGCCGATGGTCATCGTGCCGGTCGCGACCGGCGAGCCGGTCGGTGCCACGCCCGAAGCCAGGTACAGCTGCGTGTTGATGGTCACCGGGCTGCCGGTGGCCTGGGTGTAGATCTCGAAGCCGGTGACGATCGACTGCGAGGTCGACGCGGGAACACCCAATGCAAAGATGTTGGTGTTCTGGGTCGACAGCAGGGTGCCGCCGGCGGAGTTCGACGTGGCGCAGCTGGCGCTGGTCTTGCCGGAGCCCGGGCAGCCCTTGCCGAACACGGTGTAGGAGCCGGCGTTCGGGTTGGTCCGGATCGGGTAGGGCAGCTTGCGCTTCAGCGCGGCCTTCTCCAGGTCGAGGTAGTTCGGCGTGCCGTTGTTCAGGTTGCCGTCGTCGTCGTCCTGGATGAACACTTCGCGAACCGCGTCGGCCTGGTTGGTGGCGTCCGCGACGATCGACTTGATGACGATGTTGATGCAGCGCGCCTCACCCGCGGCGGCGCCGAGCGTCGTCATCAGGTTGGTGCGCAGGTCCCAGGAGAAGCCCATCCAGGTCTGGCCCTGCTGGTGGACACCACCACCGGCCGGGTAGGTCAGGGTGTTCAGCGCGGTGCGGACCGACGCACCCGACGTGTAGAAGTTCGGGCCGACCAGCGGCTGGCGCGAACGCAGGGTGCACAGAATGTCACCCCAGCCCTCGGAGAGGCCGTCGACCTGGCTGATTCCGCCGTAGGCGTCGTCGGCGCCGTGACCCCACTCGTGCTGCACGACCGTCTCGTAGGCGGTGTGGTTGCAGCTGCCACCGGCGGCGTAGAAGTTGATCGTGTAGCCGGTGTAGTAGGCGTTGCACGTCGAGGCGATGTTGACCCGCGGGTCCATGTTCGCCAGGTTCGTCAGCGCGGCCGACGCGGGCAGCAAGCTACGGAACCAGTTGTGCAGGTCGTCGACGAAGTAGTAGACGGTGGTCTGCGAGCGGTCGAACGCGGGGGACGAAGAGGTGCCGAACGTCAGGGTGTTGCTGGTGTTCGGGGCGAAGGTCGCCGACACGCTCATCTGGGTGCCCTGCGCGACGCGGATCCGCTTGGTGTACTGACCGGTCAGGGTCGCGCTCACCACGATGCTCGCCGTCGAGGAGCTGGCGATGGTGAAGTTGCCGAGGTCATCGGTGTACGCGTTACCCGCGGTGCTGGTCACCAGCACGTGCTTCAGCGGCGTGAGAACCAGGGGGTCGTTCGGGTTGTGCCCGGCGATCAACCAGGCCTGAACCTTGCCGACGTACGCGAACTTCGGCATGCCGGGCTGCGCCTTCGGCGCGACCGCGGCGGCCAGCTCGTTGCGGTGCTCCATCGCCTTCGCCAGGCGGCTCTTCCCCGCGCTCGCGGCGACGTGCACGCTGGTGCACATGTTGCACGTGTAGACTTCGTTCTTGAACTGCAGCAGTGCGCCGGTGAGTGCGTCGATGTAGGCCTTGCCGACCTTCACCGCAGCGGGGCGCTCGTCGACCTGCACTTCCCAAGCCAGCGTCGCCGTGGTCGGCGTCTTGCCCTCGGCATCGGCCCACACGACCAGCCGCGGCGCGGCGTGGTCGGCGACCTGCGAGGCGGCGCCCAGTACCAACTCCTCGGCGACCGTGCGGGCGGCGTCGGCACCGAGCTTCGGCAGGATGCTGAAGCCCTGCGGGATCTGCACCGCGGAAGAGCCGAACAGCGCGACCACGCCGATCTCGTTGATCCGCACGTCGGCGCGACCGCTGATCACCGGCAGTCCCTTGTACTCCTGGTCGTACACCAGCGTGTAGACCATGTTGGTCTTCTCGCCGATGATCTCGACGAAGCGCGAATCACCGCGGCCGAGCACGGCGGCGTAGGTGTCCAGCAGACGCGTCGCCTCGGTGCGCGCAGCGTCGAGGCTCTGCACCGCTCCGGCGAGCTTCAGGCCGGGGCCGAAGATCGCCTTCGGCGTGCCGGTGGCGGGGTTCCAAACGACTTGCCAGTCGGTGCCGTTCTTGGCGGTGAAGGCCGCCCAGGCTGCCTGGGGGTCCTGCTGTTGCGCGGTTGCCACGGCCGGTAGGACCAGGGCCAGGCTGAAGGTCGAGAGTGTTTTCATCAGGTGGTTCTGTGGAGTTTGAGGGTGGAGAGAATCGGGCAGGGACAGAGAACGGAATGCGCCCCGTTGTCGCGTCGCGGGGCGAGGTGAGACGGTCGGGGTTGGACTACTGGCAGATTCCGACCCACATGCCCCGCGAGGCCGAGAGGCCCTGCGGCATGCCGGTGTCCTCGCCGAACACCTGCAGGTAGATCTTCGAGTTGCCGAGCGTCGGGTTGTTCGGGACCGGGGTCGGCATGCGCACGACGCCGTTCGCGTCCGCGCGGACCTCGAACAAGAACGAGCCGTTCAGGTCGACGTTGACCTGCACACCCAACAGGTTGAGCTTGGCCGACCGCGCGCCGAGCAGCAGGAAGCAGCGCGCGTTGGGCTTGAGGTTCTCGACCACGAGCTGCAGGCCGGAGGCGTTCACCTTCGGCGTGGCACCGTCGAATCGGGCTCGCGGCACCAGGTTGTTGCTGCCCTTGGTGCCGACCTCGTAGCGGTTGAGGTGGCCGCACTCGACGCGGAACACGAACAACCCGTTCTGCATGTCGCTGGCGTAGACCAGGCCGGACTCCGAGAACGGATAGATGCCCCAGCATCCGGCGTAGCCGCTGGCCACCGTGGAGGTGTCGTAGCGGCCAACCCGCGTCGGGGTGGTCGGGTTGGCGATGTCCACCATGTGCACGCCGTCGACGTAGTGCGACATGTAGGCGGTGCGGCCGATCATGAACACGTTGTGGACGATGTACGACGAACCGAGGTCATAGTCGCCCTTCTGGACCGGCGACGCGGGGTTGCTGATGTCCCACACCGTCATGTGCGGCGTGTTGCTGCCCCGCGCGATCTCGTCGGTGCAGCACAGGATCTGGTCGTCGTCGGACACCCACGAGTTGTGTGCGTACCCGCCGGGCGTGTTGCACGTGCCGAGCTGGACCAGGCTGAGTGGGTTGCGCACGTCGAAGATCCGCACCTGGTAGCTGTAACCGAGGGCGAAGTAGGCGCGACCCCGCCGGATGCAGATGTCGTGCGTGTAGAGCGTCGACCAGTTGTTGATCAGCGGCGGATTCGTCGGGTTGGCTGCGGCGTCGTAGATCGCCACGCCCTGGTTGCTCCCGCTGAAGTAGATGATGCCGCGATCCTGGTCGATGCTGGTGTTGTGCGCGTTGATGAACGTGCTGGTCTGCACGTAGCCGTGGTCCACGGGCGAACTCGGGTTCGCCATGTCGATCACCCGGAAGCCGCGTTGGGTGCGGTTCTCGGTGCTGACGTAGATGTAGTTCTTCCAGTTGTGCATGTCGCGCCAGGTGCTCGACGGCGCGCTGTACCACGCGATCTGCTGGAGGTTGTTGGGGTCGGTGGTCTCGACGATCCAGATTCCGGCGGTTTCGCCGACGATCGCGAATTCACGGCCGTCGGGCGCGGTGTAGCCCCAGACGTCGTTGTAGGTCAGACCCGCGCTGCGCTTCCAATTGCGCACGAGGGTGAAGTTCTGATTCTGTGCGGGCAGGAACGCGCCGACGCACAGCGCGGCGAGCAACAGGGAGTAGCGCATGGGCATGAAAGGGGAACGCACGTTCGGGTGCGACGGCGTGCGGCGCACCGAGGAACTCGAGACAGAGTACGACTGGCGGGGTGGGCAGGGAGCCAGACCCAGGAATAGTCCTGAGGGTTTGCGGCCTCGTCAAGCCGGTGCGGCGGATTCGCCTGTGAGTCCGCGATGGCGCCGGCGGCTCAGTGCGCCGGCACCAGGTCGACCCGAGACACCCCGCGGACCGCGATGGTGCGGCACGGCAGGTGTTCGACCTTGCCGTCCCGCAGCCACAAGAGCGTCGGCGTGTAGCTCCGCTCGGGAAGGTCGAACACCGAGAACTCCAGCTCTCCATCCAGCTCGCGGAAGTTCGTGAGTTCGGTGACGAACGAGGCCGGCGATCCCAGGCTGGGCGAGGTGCTTCGATCCTGGACGTAGGACAGGTGTAGCATCGCTTCACCTCGGTCCTGTGCACGCCGATGGTAACGAACGATCAGCGCGTTCGGCAGCTGCGGTCGGGGCTTGACTTCGACGGCGCGGTCGGTCGGTCGCAGGGGACATTCGCCGAGCAGAACGGGTTTGGGTGGGGTGGCCGGCAACGCGACCCGCCGCATCGAGGTGTCATCGAGCCGGTTCTGGTGCTTGGGCACACCGAACACCTGCACCGTCCCATGCAGCTCCAGATAGCGGGGTACCGCGGTGGCTCCCTCCTGCAGTGGTGTCCGGCGCTGCTGCAGGCCGAGCAGGCGGTACAGTCGCGTCGCGAGAAACGCCTTGCCGCCGCGCACCGGATTGCCCTGCTGTTCGATGGCCAGGCCGACCGATTCGTCGAATTCCCGGTGCCATGTGCGCGAGAGATCCGGGTCGCGAGACACCGAGACCTGGAATCTCGGCACGACGGCGAGGCGCAACTCCTGGGGGGTGGGGTCACTCTCCTCGCAGCACAGGGAGTAGTCCGGATGCCAAGCGCCGACCGCAGCGCGGTGGCCCTTGCCGATCGGCACGTGCGCGACCCCGTCCGACCCGGACTCTGCCTGCCCAAGCGAGCTCGCCATGGAGCTGAGGAACACCACAATGGCCCCGCGGATCGGTTGCCCGGTCGCCGCATCGACGACCTTCACGTCGGTGGTCGGGTCCGAGGTTCTGCCGCCGCCGGGTGGGGTCGGGGGAGTCGACCGCCGCCAGTAGGGCGAGTTCCGCAACCAGAATGCCCCGGCAACCACCGCCAGGCCGAACCCGAACACCAGCACCCATCCGCTGCGAGGGGTCGCCTGGGTCACCTACACCCTCCACTGCTCTGCGGCCGCTGCATACGCGGGATTGTGCCCGCCGATCGACGGTTGGCCCACCGTGAATCCCGCGCGGCGCCGGCCCCGCGGCTTTTTTTGCCCACACCGTGGCCCGCGTCGCGCGCCGCGGACGCACGACAGGTCTCCGAAGCATCACCTGTGACCACCATGAAGACCGTTCTCAAGATCTCGTCCTTCTCGATCCTCCTCGCCTCGCTCTTGATCCTCCCTGCTTCGGTAGTCCACGACGGCCCGGGTGCCGGCGGCGGCTACCTGGCGCGAGCCCACGACGGCCCGGGTGCCGGTGGCGGCTACCTGGCACGAGCCCACGACGGCCCGGGGGTCGGTGGGGGATACCTCGCCTGCGAGCAGCACCGGCGCGGCGCCCCTTCCACGCATGACGGCCCAGGTGTTGGCGGCGGCTATCGACGCTTCCTCGCCAGCTGAACGGCACTCACGACACAGACTGCCCCGCACGCGTGCGGGTGCGGTCGCGTACCGGACCCGGGAATCCGAACTGGACCCACGCTAGTGCTCCGCGCCCGGAGTTCGCAGCACATGTGCCCGGCCATTCGATCCGCTCGCTGCGTTGCTGCTCCTCAGCTTGTCCACCAACGAGCAGTGTCGTTGCAGCGCCTTGCGCCCGGACTACTCGTGAGCAGCGTCGCGAGATCGTGCGAGGTCGTTGCTGGCAAGGAGAACGGCAGGTTCTGCCCGGAGGCGGGGTGCATCCCCGTCGAGGAGTAGGTTCTGACGTTCGACGAAGCCAGCAGCGACTTTGCGCGATCGCAGCAGCTCGGGCATGAATAGTCCGGGCTAGTGCCACCCGGGTCGGGGATCATGGGGCGCGACCGCGACGGTCCGAACTACCATGATGCGATGCCGCCGCGCGGACCGCCGGTCCGCACCTCGTGCCACCTTGTTGCTCGCCACCGCACTCGCCCTCGGCCTGCTGCACGCCTGCCGTGGCCCCACGGAACACCCGGCCGAGGGCGCTCCGGTCCGCGCGGAGCCCGCCGGCGCGGGACCCGTGGACCTGGTTCTGTTGGGGGGGCGCATCGTGACGCTGGACCCGGTCCTCGGGGAAGTCGAGGCGCTCGCTGCGCACGAAGGACGGGTGGTGTTCGCGGGAACCGCCGTCGCGGCGCGCGCGCGGATCGGGCCGCAAACCCGAGTCCTGTCGCTCGACGGCAGACTGGTCGTCCCCGGATTCATCGAAGGGCACGGTCACTTCATCGCGCTCGGCGACGCCAAGCAGCGTCTGGATCTCACCTCGGTGCGCAGCTGGGACGAGGTCGTCGACATGGTGGCCGGCGCGGCATCCCGTGCGACGCCGGGCGAGTGGATCGTCGGGCGCGGGTGGCACCAGGAGAAGTGGGACCGGGCGCCCTCGGGTGCAGTGGAGGGCTTTCCCACCCATGATTCGGTCAGTGCGGTGTCGCCGGACAACCCGGTGATGTTGGTGCACGCCAGCGGGCACGCGACATTCTTCAACCAGCGAGCCATGGCGCTGGCCGGAGTCGGCCGCGGGACGGCGAACCCGCCCGGCGGCGAGATCCTGCGCGACGCGACCGGGGCCGCGACCGGGGTGTTCCGCGAGCACGCTGCGGGTCTGGTTGCACGGGTCCACACCGCCAGCACCCTGCGCCGGAGTCCGGCAGCGCGGCGCGCTGCGCTGCGCCGCAGCATCCTGCTCGCCGACCGAGAGTGCATGCGGCACGGCGTCACCAGCTTCCAGGACGCGGGGTCGTCGGTCGCCGAGGTCGAGCTGTTGCGCGCGATGGTCGAGGCCGGGGAGATCCGCACGCGGCTGTACGTGATGGTGCGCGACAGCAACGCCAAGCTGGCGGCCAACCTGGCCCGCCTGCGCACCGTCGATCGCCCGGACCAGCGATTCACCGTGCGGGCGATCAAGCGCAGCATCGACGGCGCGCTCGGCTCGCGCGGCGCGTGGTTGCTGGAGGATTACTCCGATCAGCCGGGAAGTCGGGGGCTCGCCACCGCCACCACGGAGAGCCTGCGCGAAACCGCCGAGCTGGCGATCCGCCACGGTTACCAGCTGTGCGTCCACGCGATTGGCGACCGTGCCAACCGCGAAACCTTGAACTTGTTCGAACGGGTATTCACGCGCCATCCCGGTGTGGATCGGCGCTGGCGGATCGAGCACGCGCAGCACTTGCACCCGGACGACATTCCGCGGTTCGCGGCGCTCGGGGTGATCGCCTCGATGCAGGGCATCCACTGCACCTCGGACGCGCCGTACGTGCTCGCGCGGCTGGGTCGGGAACGCGCTCTCAAGGGTGCCTACGTGTGGCGATCCTTGCTGCGCAGTGGTGCGCGCGTGACCAACGGCACCGATGCGCCGGTCGAATCGGTCGACCCGCTGGCGTCGTTCTACGCGACGGTGTCGCGGCGCCTGGCGGACGGTTCGGTGTTCTTCCCGGACCAGTGCCTGACCCGGATGGAGGCGTTGCGCAGCTACACCGCCGACGGCGCCTTCGCAGCGTTCGAGGAAGGTTCCAAGGGGACCCTGGCGCCGGGGCGCGTGGCCGACATGGTGGTGCTGTCCAAGGACATCCTGCGGTGTGCGGAGTCGCAGATCCCGCAGGCGCGGGTGGACATCACGGTGGTCGGCGGCGTGGTTCGCTACCAGCGCGAATGACCGGTTTGGTCGCGCTGGCGGACCGTCGCTACTTCAGCATTCCCTTGACGAGGTCGCCCAGCGAGCTGGCGGCGTTGGTGACGGAGTCGACTTCTGCCTTGCGACCGGCCTCGTCGAGCCCGAGTACCCGCGACAGGTCGAAGCTCGCCAGGTTCGACAACCCGGCCTGCACCGGCTGCAGCTTGTCCTTCTGCTCTGCCGGTGCCTTGCCCAGCAGCCCCTTCAGCGTGGTGCCCAGACCTCCGGCCTTGCCGGTCAGGCTGCCGAGCTGCTTCAGCGCGGTCTCGGTCAGGTTGCCGCCGCTGAGCTTGGCCTTCCAGTCGCTGATCGAGGTGGTGAGCGAAGCGATGCTCTTCAGCGTGCCGTCGATCGAGCCGCCGGTCATGCCGCTCATCGACTCGCAGGAGCCGAGCGACAGGCTGAGGGCCAGGGTGAGGGAGATTCCGAGAAGCGAGAGTGGGTTCTTCATGCGCGGCAGCGTAGCGGGACGCAGGGCTCACGCCAGGCGCGAAATCCCGGGTCCTTGGGCGGATTATCCCGGTGCCGTGGGGGGTGTAGATCCTCGTCCCAACGTCGGATCCGAGAGGCGGCGAGCCAGGGGTCCGGGCGCGGCAAGAGCCCGACGCCCCGCGACGAGTTGCTGCGTGGGCGTGATCTGCGCGGGCCACGGACCGCAGTCCCGATCCGCGCGACACGGGTCCGCGGCGGCACCGCGCCGCCGGCCGGTTCACTTGTTCTGCCGCCGCCCCTGCGACAGGATGCGTTCGACCTCCGCTTTGTAGGTCGCCATGTCGAATCGCATCAACAGAAGACCCCGGTCACCGAGGTAGGAACGGACTGGTTTCCGATCGGGAAAGAAGTGCCAGCGGAGTGTCGACAGCCGGACCGGCATCTCGGACGACCAACCGCCGAACACCATCACCACCGACGGATCCTGCCCGAACCGGAGCGCCGGCAGTTCGGCATCGACCGCCTTCACACACGAGTACAGGTGCTCGGGCGTGCCGTACGCCCGGTCGTCGATGGTGAACTCCCAGAACTGGAACACCACCACCGTGCACTTGCCCCAGCGGAAGTGGAAGAAGCCGCGGTTCTTGCTCCACTGCATCCGCTCGCGCTCCCGCACGTACAACGGGATCAGCGTGTAGTAGCCCTGTAGCGACGTCAGGACCGTCACCGGGTTCTGCTGCAGCTCCTGCACCGCGGGCAGGTACTTCGCGACGTCCGCCGCGGCGATGATGCGTTCCGGCACGCTGACGTTCTTCTGGTCCGGGCCGGCCAGCGTCGTCGACACGCGGGTGGTCAGCCAGGGTCTGGTCGTGGGCAGGACAAGACAGAGCAGCAGCACGGCGCCCAGTATCAGGCCGACGGGTTTGGTGAGCGCCTTGGCCAGCGCCATCGCGATCGGGGGCAAGAACGCGAGCACCAGGTAGAGCGAGTGCCGCGTGCAGCCGAACGGGTACTTCTTGGCTGCCGCGGCGACGATCGTGATCGCCAACAGCGTCAGTGGGAACCACAGCAGCACCGGACGGCGCCACACCGCCGCGGTGACCAGCCCGGCGAGCAGCGCCAACAGCGCCGGCCCTTCCCACGCCTGGTCGAACACCAGGGCGAGTGCGCCGAGCAGTGCCGACCAGACGTGCGCGGCGTCGTGCAGCATGTACGGCCGCAGCCAGCCGGTGACTGCCTGTTCCTGCAGTGCGCTACCCTCGAGTCGCGACTGGATGTGCAGGAACTGCAGCAGCAGCACGGCGACCAGGATCGGCGCATTCCACAAGATCAAGCTGCGCAGCCGATCGCGCGGAAACTGGCGGAACACCGCCATTCCGGTCAGCGTGCCGAGCACCGCGCCGAACACCAGGAACGAGCTGTAGTGGGTCAGGATCGCCGCGCCCATGCACGCGGTGTACAGCGGCATGCAGCGCCCGCCCCCGCGCTGCACGAAGCGCACCAGGTAGTACAGGGCCAGCGTCAGCAGGGTGATCTGCAGGGTGTACGGCCGGACGATCTGGGACATCGTCACCGCGCCCTCCGAGAGCGCGAGCATCAGGGCGCCGAGCAAACCGGCGACCACCGCGGGCCGGCCGCTTCCTGCGCATTCCCGTGCCAACAAGTACATCGCTGGTACGCCGGCGCAACCGGCGACCAGCGGCAGCATGCGCAACCCGAGGTACTGGTCCGTGCACTCCCCGATCACCCGCAGCAGCAGGTAGAAGAGCGGTGGGTGGGCGTTGCCGAGGTACTCGGCCCAGAACGCGGACCAGTCGGTCCACTTCACCATCGAGTAGTAGATGCCCTCGTCCGGGTTGAGCCACGCGGCGGCTACCCCGCGGACGCGCAGCACACAGCCGAGCACGAACACCGCGGTGAGGGCAATCCAGGTGAGCCAGCGCTCGGTCGGGGCTCGGTGCGGCCGGGAATCGGGGGAGGCGTGATTCATCCTGCGTGGCCGACAGGGTAGCCCGTGCTCCGCGATACCGCGGCCGCGCCGCGCCCAAAACCTCGAGTGCGTGCGACGCCGTCAGCCACCACCGCACGGCGCGGTAGCCGAAAGCGGACCATGGGTGGCCCACGGCGGGCTGGCCCGGACCGAATCGCCCGGCTATCTTCCGCACGTGAGTTCCACCACCGAGCCGCGCGACCATGGCGCCGATCTGACCCCGGACGAGCGTGCACGCGGGGTCGAAGTGGTGCGGACCCTCAAGGTGGCGGTGTTCGTGGTCGCCTACAACGCCGAGGCGCACATCCAGCAGACGCTGCGGCGGATCCCCGCGGAGATCCGCGACCACCTCACCGAGATCTACGTGATCGACGACGAGAGTCGAGACTCGACTCGTGCGCGGGCCGAGGAGCTGAGTGCGGAGATCCCCAAGCTGCGGGTCTATCGCACCCCGGTCAACCAGGGCTACGGCGGCAACCAGAAGCTCGGCTACGCCTACGCGATCGAGCGAGGCTTCGACGTCGTGGTCTTGTTGCACGGCGACGGGCAGTACGCACCCGAGGTGATGCCGCGCATCCTGGCACCATTCGCCGATCCCGACACGGCCGCGGTGTTCGGCTCGCGGATGATGGTGAAGGGTGCTGCCAAGCGCGGTGGGATGCCGCTGTACAAGCGCGTCGGCAACGCAGTGTTGACCTTCCTGGAGAACTCCCTGCTCGGTGCCCGGCTATCGGAGTTCCACTCCGGCTACCGCGCGTACCGGGTCGCGCGGCTGAACGAACTGCCGTTCCGCTACAACACCAGTGACTTCCATTTCGACACCGAGATCATCGTCCAGCTTCTCGGCAGCCGGATGAAGATCGTCGAGGTGCCGATCCCGACCTACTACGGCGACGAGATCTGCCACGTCAACGGGATCGGCTACGCCTGGAGCTGCATGACGACCATCCTGCGCTCGCTGTTGAATCGAGTGCACTTGGTCTACCACCCGAAGTACGACCTGCGCGCGGGACCGGCCGACTACACGTTCAAGGCCGCGCCGACGTCGTTGCATCAGCACGTGCTGTCGCGCGCGTACCCGACCGGGGCCCGGGTGGTCGAACTCGGCGCAGGGTCGGGACACGTCAGCCATTCGCTGCACGACCGGGGGCTCGAGGTGCTGGCGCTCGACCAGGCGCGGCCGTCCGGCGAACTGCCGTTCCCGTTCCGCCAAGTCGACCTCGAGGGCGGATTTGCGGCGTTGACCCGCGAGACCCTGGGTGACCGCGCCGACATCCTGTTGGCCCTGGACGTGATCGAGCACCTGCGCGATCCGGAGACCCGGGTGCGCGAGATCCACGACGCGCTGCGCAGCGGGGGCACCCTGGTGGCGAGCACCGGCAACATCGCGTTCCTGCCGCTCCGGCTGATGATGCTGTTCGGCCAGTTCAACTACGGCAAGAAGGGCATTCTCGATCTGACGCACGTGCGGCTGTTCACGGTGCGTTCGTTCCGCCGCCTGCTGGAAGGCGAGGGGTTCCGAATCACACGGCTGCGCGGTTTCGGGCCGCCGATCCGCGACATGGTCGGCGACTCGTGGTGGCTGCGCGGACTCGATCGCCTGGGCTATTTCGCGGCGCGCATCTGGCCGTCGGTATTCGCCTATCAGCTGTTGGTCGAGGCGACCCGGCTCGACTCGGTCGCCGACTTGTTGCAGCGCACGGTCGGGAACACCGCGACGAAGCGCGAATCCGCTCCCGTGTGAGTGGCGGCTGCAGCGCTCAGCTGTCCGGCTCGCCGCGCAGATCAGCCTTCCCGACCGACACCAGCGCCTTCAGCGCATCCGCCACCTCGCTGTCGACCATCGTCACCTGGCTCGGCTCGAGCATCACCAGTCGACCGTTGCTCGGGTTCGGCGCTCCTGGCAGGAACACCGTCCAGCGGTCGGCATCGCGCCGCGTGACCAGGCCGATCTGCACCCCGCCCGTATCGGTGCTCGGTACCAACGCGACGCCGTGGAACAGGGCGTCCCCGCCCGAGTCGTAGCCGAGGATCTGCTTGAGTGTGCGGTAGATCGCCCCGAGCAGCGGCAGGCGGTCCAGCCCACGGTCGACCAACCGCCACATCCACCGGCCCAGGAACGTGGTCACCAGCAACCCGACCAGATACAGGAGCACCAGGACGAGCAGGACACCCATCCCGGGGAAGTAGTACTTCTGCTCACGCAACCACGACGCGGCGAGTTCGTGTTCGATGTACAGGAAGGTGAGCACGGTGCCGCCGATGGGCAGCAGGGCGACCACGCCGGCGACCAAGCAGCGCGTGAGGTGTCGTCTCATGGCGCGAGCGTAGCCGGAGCCGGGTCCGGAACCGCGCGTGGCTCAGTAGCGAACCAAGGCGCGCGTCACCTTCGCAGCATCGATCCAGCGCCGCACCTGGGACTCCGACGGGGTGGTCTTGGCCAGTCGCCGCACCTCGTTCACCGATCGCACCGCCGCCACCAACCGATCGGGGTTGCGCCGGCGCAGGTCCCGGATGCTGTCCACGCCGGCGTGACGCAGGATCTCGGCGGACTGGCGGCCGATCCCCGCCACCCGCAGCAGGTCCGCGCGGTGCACCCAGGACAACAGATCGATGCAGCAAATCCCGGTCGTCTCGCTGACTTGCGCGCGGCCCTCCGGGCGGGCACACCGCTCCAGGATCTCACGGCTGGTACGGATCCCGGCCGCATTCAGCCGTGCCAACGCCGGCGGTGTGATGGCGTCCAACTCGTCCAAGGGATAGGTCGTCACGACGCGGGGTGGGGGTCGGGGAGAAGAGGCCAGCACCGGCTGGCGAACGAATCGCCGGTGCAGGGCCGCAACTCTCGCCCCACACGCCGATGCTGACCGGAGACAGAAGGGAACTCCATGTACGTGCGCCGGGTGCTCCGAGCCCGACGCCCCGAACCACCCACGCGAATGCGCGTGCGGATCGGGCTGGGGAATGGTCGTCAGCACGCGCATTGGGCGAAATCGAGGGAAGCCCCGAAACGCGCGGGGGTTTCCCCTGAGCTGCAGAGGCCGCGGATCGTGCCGGCACGCGGAGACTCGCTCACGAATGGTCTGGGCTAGTGGGGTGTGTCCGAAGTTCGTTGCATAAGTCGTCGAGTCATGCGGTTCGCTCGCAAGGAGCTGCGACGACACGGCTTGTTGGTGGACAAGCTGAGGAGCTGCGACGCCGCGAGCGGGCCGTAGGGCCGGCGACTTATGTGACCAACTTCGGACACACCCCACTAGCTCGGGCTATCCATGACCGAGCTGCTGCGATCGCACAAGATCGCTGCTGGCTTCGTCGCACGTCAGAACCTGCTCCTCGACGGGGAGGCACCCCGCCTCCGGGCAGAACCTGCCGTTCTCCTTGCCAGCAACAACCTTGCACGATCTCGCGACGCTGCTCATGAATAGTCCGGGCTAGGAGTCTGCGCCACAGAATGACAACCCATGAGATCCGAGCCTTCCAGCACCTGTCACCCCCCGAAAGCCTCGCCGAATCCACCAATTCGCCTGTGTTTCCGGGCGGCGAACTGCGCCGAAATCCACGAACCTCCTGAGTCGCCCCTCTGTGGCGCAGACTCCTAGGGGATTGCCGCGCGCCGATTCGGGGGCCCCCTGATGCGCGCCGTCTGCAGCGATCCGTACTCTGCAGACGCGACAGAGGCGCAACGCTCGCTCTTGTCCTAACATCCGATGACCCACGCCCCAGCGATGAGCGACCGCCTGAACCTGCTGCAAGCGCTCGACGTGGTGGCTTTCACTCGCGTCGAGGCCGGTCGGTACCGGGTCCTGGGCGAGGTCTCGGCGGAACTCGCGACACGGTTCCCGGCACTCCGTGCCGAGCAACTCACCCTGGCCGAGGACTTCGCGCTACTCGATGCGTTCCTCGGCGAGGCTGAGCGGTTTTGGGAGGGCACCGACCCGGGGCCGTTGGCTTCGGCTTCCTGGACCCAAGAGGACGCCGCTGGCGGGACCGTCGAACTCCGCGCCTTGGCGGTGCGCGAGGGCTCCGGGGTGCTGCTGCTGCAAATGCTCGGCCGCGAGCAACTGCGCGGCGTCCTGCAGTCGGCGCGCGAGCAGAACCTGGCGCTGGAGGAGTTGGCTCGACTCGAGGCGCGACTCCGCGCAGTGGCGGAGCAACGGCGGCAGGCTCTGGAGGAGGTCGACGCGGCGCGGCGGTTGCTCGAGGAGCGCGTGGCGGCGCGCACTGCAGAGCTGACTCGCAGCAACCGGGAATTGCTCGACCACCGGCAGCGGCTGCGGTCGCTCGCCGACCAGCTGGCGATGGCCGAGGAGACCGAGCGACGGCGCATCGCGGCGTTCCTGCACGATCAGATCGGTCAGGGGTTGGCGCACGTCAAGATCAGCCTGGGCATCCTCGGCGGCGAGTTCGGACGCGAACGTGTGGCGGCGCTCGGCGCAGTGGTCGATCGGTTGATCCAGGACACCCGCCGGGTGACCTTCGAAATGGGAACACCGGTGCTCTACGACCTGGGCTTGTGCGCGGCGTTGGAGTCGCTGGCCGAGAAGTTCACCGACGAGGCGGGGATCCCCGCCGAGTTCCGCGGCGACCCTCGCGCAGACGTACTCGAGCACCGCGTCGGTGTGGTGCTGTACCACTCGGTTCGCGAGCTGCTGCACAACGTGGTCAAGCACGCCGCCGCCCGTCGTGTAGGTGTCACCGCGCGGCGTACCGCGGAACAGGTGCAGATCGAGATCGTCGACGACGGCCACGGCTTCGACGCCGCCGCGACCGAGTTTCGCGTGCGCGAGACCGGTGGCTTCGGATTGTTCCACATCCGTGAACGCCTCGACCACCTCGGCGGCACGCTCCAAATCCACTCCGCGCCGGGTTCCGGGACCCGAGTGTGCCTGACGGTACCCGTGGCGATGACGCGGGCCGAGACCGACCAACCATGAAGACCTCGATCCTCCTCGCCGACGACCATCAGATCATCCGCGATGGCCTGCGCAGCCTGCTCGAAGCGAGCGGCGACTGCGAGGTCGTAGGCGAAGCCACCGACGGACGCACCGCGGTCAAACTGGTCAAGAAGCTCCAGCCCGAGCTGGTGATCATGGACATCGGGATGCCGGATCTGAATGGCGTCGAGGCGACGCTGCAGATCCGCCGCGAGCACCCGAGCACCCGCGTCATCGCACTGTCGATGCACTCCGATGCGAGCTACGTCGGCCGCATGCTCAAGGCCGGTGCGTCCGCCTATCTACTCAAGGAGAGCGCGTTCGAAGAACTCGCCGTCGCCATCACCGAAGTTCGCAACAACCGCGTGTTCCTCGGTCGTGGCATCACCGGTGTGCTGGTCGACGACTACGTGCGCAAGCTGAACAGCGAGACGGATCAAGGCAAGGCGTCGCTGCTCACCCCGAAGGAGCGCGAGGTGCTGCAGTTGATCGCCGAGGGCTACAGCACCAAGGAAATCGCCGCCCGGCTGTTCGTCAGCGTCAAGACCATCGAGACGCACCGGCAGAACATCATGAAGCGCCTCGAGATCCACAGCATCGCGCAGCTGACCAAGTTCGCGATCCGCGAGGGACTCACTTCGCTCGATCCCTGACCGCGGCCTTCCTCGCTGACCTCGGTCGTTCCCTGGCCGCGAATCCGGGTTCTACCCGATGGCCGGGGTTCTCCCGAGCGACTCAGATGCACGGCACATCCGCACCCCCCGCTGCGTGCCTGCGGCCCGCTACCCCTCACGGGGACCGAGTCTTGCGCGGTCGCAGGCGGCTCACGCCAGCGCACGGGGGGTGCCTTCCTGGCCCGGACTATTCATGACCGAGCTGCTGCGATCGCGCAATGTCGCTGCTAGCTTCGTCGAACGTCAGAACCTGCTCCTCGACGGGGAGGCACCCCGCCTCCGGGCAGAACCTGCCGTTCTCCTTGCCAGCAACAACCTTGCACGATCTCGCGACGCTGCTCATGAATAGTCCGGGCTAGGAGTCTGCGCCACAGAAGGGCGACTCAGGAGGTGCGTGGATTTCGGCGCAGGTCGCCGCCCGAAAACACAGGCGAATTGGTGGATTCGGCGAGGCTTTCGGGGGGTGACGGGTGTTGGAAGGCGCGGATCTCAAGGGTTGTCATTCTGTGGCGCAGACTCCTAGGTTGCTTGGGGTCACGAGGGTCTGTCCCCGGCTGCCCATGGGTGCGGCCCGTTGCCGGACGTGGTTTTCGCGCACACGTCCACCTGAATCCGTGGATAGGATGGGCGGGGCAATCACCATGGCAGAGTCCAAACAGAACAAGCGCAAGTCCAGCGGGGCAGAACACCTCGACAAGCTGCGGGAGATCCTGTTCGGCTCCGAGCACCGTCGACAAGAGAAGCGCGCGAACACTCTCGAGCGCCGGCTCGCCAAGGACAGCGACGCGCTGCGGGGAGACCTGGAGAAGCGCGTCAAGGCGCTCGAGCAGCAGACCGAAACGCGGCTGCAGCAGGTCCACGCGATGATCCTCGAAGAGCGCGAGGCGCGGCGTCGCAGCGACGTGGCGCTCGGCAAGCGCATCACCACGCTGTCGCGTGCTGTCGACAAGAAGCTCACTCCGCTTCGCCAGCGGCTGCAGCAGGGTCAGGTGACGCTGCGCGACGAGATGTTGGCCGAGACGGCGGCCTGGGGAGAGGAACTCAAGGAAGAGCTCGAAGCGCTGCGCGCCGCGGTACTCGAGCGTTCGACCCTCGCCAGCCTGGTGGGTGAGCTGGCGCAGAAGCTCGGGCCGACGACGCCGCGCTGACACCGCCCTGCCGCACCTACCGATGATCCGCAAGAAGGTCGTCATGCTGGGATCGTTCTCGGTCGGCAAGACGAGCCTGGTGCGACGTTTCGTCTCGGGGATCTTCTCCGATCGGTACCTGACCACGATCGGCGTCCGCATCGACAAGAAGGAGTTGGTGGTCGACGGCAATGCGGTGACGCTCGTGCTCTGGGACCTGCACGGTGACGATGACTTCCAAGCAGTACAGCCGGCGCAGCTGCGCGGCAGCGCGGGCTACTTCCTGGTAGCCGACGGAACGCGGGGAGCAACCCTGGACGTCGCTCGGCGGCTGCAGGACTTGGCGCAGCGCAACATCGGTTCGGTCCCGTTCACCCTGCTGCTGAACAAGGTGGACCTCGAGAGCCAGTGGGAGATCGATCCCCGGGCGATCGCCGAGCTCGAGGCCGGGGGTTGGCCGGTGCAACGCACCAGCGCCAAGACCGGCGATGGGGTCGAGCAGGCGTTCGCCGACCTGGCGAGGCGCATGACGAGCGGTGGCAACGGGTCTTGACCGGATACCCGCGCGGCCCGACGAGGATCGGGGTCACGGTTGCCGTACGCCCGGGTTGTGCGTCATAATGCCGGGTTCCGGACCGGCCGGACCGCGCGCCGCGCGCAACCGCGTGAGACCGGTCGCACATGGTCCGGGCCAGCTCTCGCACCCCCCAACCGGTTCCGATGCCCTCGACTGACGACCTCACCAAGCTTCGCGATCTCCTGTTCGGTGAGCAGCTCCGTGCCATGCAGCACGAGATCGACGAGCTGCGCGGCGAGCTGTCCCAGGCTCGCGACGAGCTGGGTGCGCTGCGCACCGAGCTCGATTCTCAGGGCCGCATCCAGCACGCGGCTGCGGAGCGCCAGCACCAGCAGTTGACCGGCGAGCTCGCGGACCTGCGCGGCAGCAGCGTCAGCCGCGGTCAGCTCGCGGGTCTGCTCGCGCGCCTCGGCAGCGAACTCGGCGCGGCCGGGGAGCCGCCGAAGAATGGCGCCCGCGGTCGGCCGAAGGATGGCTGAGCCGGCGGCGGTCGATCGTTCGACGCTGGCAGACGAGCAGCTCGCCGAGTTGTGTCGCCTGTTGGTCGGTGTGGATCGCGAGCGCCTGGCTGCCACGTTGCAGCAGGTCGACGACCGCCGACGCTTGGTCGAGTTGCTGGGCGGGGCGCTCGATGACGCGGTGCGCAACAGTGCGCGGCGCGGACCCGAGTTGTCGCGCGCACTGGCGCCGATCATCGCCGCGGGGGTGCACGAGACCGTACACCGGGACGCTTCGGCGTTCGGCAAGGCGCTGGCCCCGGCGATGGGGCCGGCGATCCGCCAGGCGGTCCTGCAGATGTTCCGCAACTTGGTCGAGACGTTCGAACGCACGCTCGACCACAGTCTGTCGCCGCGCGCTTGGCGCTGGCGCCTCGAGGCCTGGCGCACCGGGGTGTCGTTCGCCCAGGTGGTGTTCCTCAAGACGCTGGCGTTCCGCGTCGAGCACGTGTTCCTGATCCACGGTGAATCCGGGCTACTGTTGCAGCACGCCTACCGTCCCGACGCGCGGCATCGCGACCCGGAGCTCGTGTCGGCGATGCTGACGGCGATCCAGGACTTCGTCGGCGATGCACTGGACGCGCGCAAGGGTGACCGGCTCGGTGCTTTCGAGGTGGGGGAGCTCACCGTCTGGGTGGAGAACGCCACACACGCCGTGCTCGCCGCGGTGATCCGCGGGCAGCCCGGCCGGGCGGTGCGGGACGATCTGAAGCGGCAGCTGGAGCGGATCGAGCTGGCGTTCGACCGCGATCTCGAAGCGTTCCGCGGCGATTGCGCCCCGTTCGACGCCGCCCTGCCGCTGCTCGACGAATGCCTGGTCGAGCAGCGCATCGCCCAGAACGAAGCTGCCCCCGCCGGGGTCTCGTGGTTGGTCAAGGCCGGCCTCGTGGCCGGGCTGCTCTCGGTGCTCGCCGGCATCGGTTGGTGGGCCTATGCGAGCCAGCAGGCGTCGCGCCGTTTCGCCGCCCTGGTCGCTCGGGTGGAAGCCGAGCCGGGCTTCGTCCTGGCGCGAGCAGAGCGGCACCACGGGCGGTATCGGTTGGTCGGATTGCGCGACCCGGACGCGCGGCCGGCGGCGCAGGTCGTGCGCGACGCAGGGGTCGACCCGGACTCGGTGGACGGCAGCTGGGAACCGTACCATGCCCTGCATTCCGATCTCGTGGTGCGCCGGGCGCGCCGCGTGCTCGGACTCCCGGAGCGCGTTGCCGCGGTGTTCGTCGGCGGCGTGCTACAGCTGAGCGGGGTGGTGGAACCGGAGTTGCTGGCGCGACTGGTGCGCCGCGAGGTGACCATCACCGGCGTGGAGCGGCTGGACCTCGGTGGTCTGTACGGATTTGCCCACACCGCTCGACTTCGCGGCACGCCATCGGCCGGGCTCGAGGTATTGGCGATCGAACCCGATGCGTCGACGCCGACGTGCTTCACGCTGGTCCTGCGGGGGCAGGAGTCGCCGCTCAGCGGACGCAGGGTCGCGGTCGAACGGGTCGCGCGTTCAGCCGGCAACGTCCTGGAGATCGATCTCGCGGTCGCCGGGCAGACGGGAAACGGCGAAGTGCGTGTGCCGATCGGGGCCCTGGCCGTCGGCGACCACGCCGTGCGGGTTCGAACTCACGCGGCCGGCACCGATCGCTTGTTCACGCTGTCGATCGACGGCAGGTAGCAGGGTCGGGCTCCTGCAGCTGTCGCGGCCAAGGCCACACCCAAGTCCTTGGGTGAGCGCGGCGCTGCGTGCCGCCATGAGGCTTCGGCCGCTTTGCTCGCTGGAGCATCCGCGGCCGCTGCCCGCTGGGAAACAGTCGCCCAGGTGTCTTGGAAGGTACCGGACGATTCTCCCGCCGGTCTCTGCAGCTCAGCGTACGTAGACGCTGGCCAGCTCGGTGACGAACGGCTGACCCGACACCGGCAACACCAGCGCCTGGAGGAACAACTCGGCGCCCGGGAATCCGGGGACCTCGGGGATCGGCAGGCGCGTGTGGCCGACCGCGGTGCGGGCATCGATCGACAGCACCAGCGGCAGCACGTAGGGGCCATCGAGGAACACCTCGCCGAGTCCCGGGATGTTCGCCCCGCTCGGCGTCACTGCGACCGCCATGTAGACCTGTGCCGTCGAAGGCACCACGCCCAGGTGCAGGTCGAGATCCGCGCCGGCTGCAAAGGTGCGGCGAAACTCGGGCGTCTGCCACGGCGTGGACAAGATCGGTAGCGCGGTGAACGCGGCGATCGTGTTGGCGGTCGCGACGCGCCCCGACTCGGATCCACAGTTCACGTCGATCGGCGCCGCTCCGAGCGCCAACGCCTCGATACGGCCGTGGAACGCGCCGTAACCGAAGGCGGTCATCCCGTCGATCGCGACCATCGCGGTGCGCCACCAGGTGACCTGCAACGGCTGGCCGCTGGTCTTCACCTCGAGCCAAGCGGCGCGGCGCGGCTCGAACACCCGCAGCGAGCCGGTGTCCTCCACGGCGAGGATCGCACTGCCGTCCTGTGCGTGCAGGATCGGCGCGGTCCCGGTGGTGATCGGGTGGAACTTGCCGTCGCGCGCCGAGTACGCGGCAACCCCGCCCGCTACCGGCACCAGCGCGCCGTTGGTGGCGATCTGCGGGGCGCCGGTCTGGTTGCTCGGCAGATCGGTCCAGGTTCCGGTTTGGGCGCTGAACAGCGCGCCGCGGTTGAGGTTGTCGAGCGCCAAGCCGACGATCCCGGAGTTTCCGGTTCTGGTGGACACGAACGCACGGGACACCACGGCACCCCGCAGTGCACTGAACCCGGAGACCCGTCCCGCTTCGACCACCATCGCCAGACTGCCCGCGGTGGTCACGCTCGCGGTGCCGGTCAGCGGCAACGTCGTCCAGCTGGCGGTCACCGGCGAGTAGAACGCGATGCCGTTCGTCGCCTGCACGAAGGCCACCTGCTCGGAACTCTGGGTTGCTTGCGCCCCGGCGAGCACCTGCGAAGCGAAGGTGCCGCGCAACCCCGAGAACCCGAGGTGCACCGTGCCGTCCGACCAAACCGCCAGATCGTCGTTGGTGGTCAGCAGCGCCGCCGCGGAAGGGGCCACGTTCGAGCTCCAACCGTTGCGCAACGCCGAGAAGCCGTGCACCTGGCCGCTACTGGCGAGGACCCCAACCGTGCCGTCGGCCGCCACCATCGTTGCCGCGCTCGTGAGCGTGAGCTGTTGCCAGGTGTCGTGGAACGCGCTCAGCCCGAGTGCGCGTGTGCCGTCGGCAACCACCGCGACGTGACGCTGCACCGCGATCTGCGCCGACGCAGCGACCGTGATCCGCTGCCACGTGCCGAAGAAGCCGCTGAACGACCAGAGGTCGGTCCCGTCCAGAGCGAGGAAGATCGAGTCGTTGCCCTGCGACGGCGGGTTGACCAACTGGGCGTTGGCGCCGAGGTTGAGGGTCGCGAACTGGCCGGTGTACGAGGCGAACGCGCTGAACCGCGTGCCATCCACGACCACCAGCACGTCGTTGGCGTAGCGGATGGTCGCCGCGGCGCTCGCGGTGGTCACGGCGAAGCTGCGGGTGAGCGCCGAGTACACGCGCAGCGCGGTGCCGTCGCGGTAGGCGAGGATCTTGCCGCGTTGCAGGAAGTTCGCCGGCACGACCGTTCCGGTGATCGCCAGCTTGCGCCAACCCGACGGGGCCTGTGCGGTCACCGATTCCAGTGGCGACAGGGCGGACAGAGCGGCGCACAACAGCAGGGAGCAGCCCGGAAGGCGAGAGGTCATGGGGTCGGGATTCTAGCCCAGACAATTCATGAGCAGTGTCGCAAGGTCGTGCGAGGTTCTTGCTGGCAGGGGGAACGGCAGGTTCTGCCCGGAGGCGGGGTGCCTCCCCGTCGAGGAGCAGGTCCTGACGTCGCAGCAGCTCGGTCATGAACGAGCAGTGTCGCGGCAGCTCGGACCGGCCACCGAGAGGATGGCGGGTCGGCGGACGATTCGTCGTCGGCCGTGCAGCCTCGGGACGCCGGGATTTCTTCATGAGAATCTTCCACAGGCACCGCAGTTAGCCGGCGCGGCTCGGCCACTGCGCAATCATGGGAATCCTCGTCTCGCTGTCGCTCGCGTTGCTCTGTGCGGTACTGGCGTCGTCGCGGGGACGGTCGCCCGTGGCTTGGTTCTTCATCGGGCTGCTGTTCCCGCTGTTGGGGTTGATCCTGGTGCTGGTGCTGGAGGACCGCGCCGCCCAGGCCCAGCAGGATGCGCGACTCGAGCGGAGCCATGCGCGCGGGGAGCAGCGACGGCGTCACGACCGACAGGTCGCCGACCAGCGGTTCGCGGCCACCGAGATGCGCCTGGCCGCACACGATCGGGCGCTCGGGATCGACACGACTGCGGATTTCCCGACCCAGGCCCCGCCACCCGTTCCCACCCCGCCGGGCAGTGGCGTGGTGCGGTGGCACTACGCCGTGGGCCGCCAACCTGCTGGCCCGGTGGACACGACCACGCTGCGGCGGTTGCTCGAACACGGCGTGGTCGACGACGACACCCTGGTGTGGCGCAAGGGAATGTCGGAGTGGCAACAGCTGGGGGATTGCGATGAGCTCGCCGCGCTGCGCGACGTACAGGCACGCCGGGAAGGGTGGAGTTCGGATGCCTGAGGCGAGTTCTCGATCCCCCGTGACCCCGCGCGCTACCTGGCTCGAAGGCGTCGTCGCCGGGCCGCACTCGCCGGTGGTCGACATGCCACTGCGTTCGCTGGTGGAGTACCTCGACGCCTGGTGCCACGCCGAGGTCGAGTTGGACGAAGCTCGCTTCGCCGTGCTGATCGAGCGACGCGCGGACTCCAAAGCGCAGCCGGATCGCGACTGGCAGGACGGTCTGCTCGCCGCCCTCCAGAAGATCGCGGACTGCGTCGACGTTCCGCTCGAATCGACGCTGCGCGCCACCGAGGTCCACGCGAGGCAGACAACGGAGACCGCGTTCGCCACGGCGGGCCGGCAACTTCGCGCGGTCCGGCGCACGCGACCGACCACCGCAGCCGACCTCCGGCACGCGATTGCGCCGCCGCACGCGCCCAGTGCGCGCCCCCGACGACTGTGGATCACCGTGCTCACCGCGCTGGCGGCGCTCTTGCTCGCCTGGGAAGTGGGCCTCGTCGACCGCGCGCTCGCACCGCCCGCCGATCAGCTCGCGCTCGAGCATCCGGGACTCGAGGGTGTGCTGTCCGTCGCCGTCGAACGCTCGTGGGGCAGCTATCGGGTCACCTTGGCGCGCGGGCTGGACTTCCCGCAGCGACCCACCGACCGCGACCGACTGCTCGCCGCCTCGCGCACGCTCACGGAACGCGCGGTACGCCGCGCGGTGTGCGATGGCGGGCGCCTGTTCGTTCGCCTGCATCGCCGGTCGGGCGATGTGCTCCTCGCGGTCCCGGTCGAACTCGGGGCCTTGCTCGCTGCGCCCGATGCGCGCTGCACGGTGGTGATCCCCGGGCGGCGCGATGCCGCGCGCCTGTCGATCGCCCTGGGGGCTGATTGAGCCGCGACCCGCGGCGGACGCCCCGCTACGCTGACGCGCCACCCGACGCCGCGGTGGCCCTCTCGCATCTCCACCCGGCATCCTGCCCCGTCCACACATGAACGACCAGACCGCCACCCCATTGAAGTACCTCGACAAGGCCCTCGGCGCGCTGCGCAACCTCGGCCTCATCAAGTCCGATCCGGCGCCGGCCCCGGTGGTGGCGTTGATCGAGCGGATCTCCGGCTACGACCCGGACAAGGCGGCTGCGGTGGCACGCACGTTGGCGCAAGCTTCCCTGTTCAACGAGGTGGTGCGCGAACAGATCGACGCGATGGCGATCGGCAACCGCTACCAGGCGATCACCAAGGCGTTCGACTCGATCCGCGACGACGCCAAGCGCATGGTCGACCAAGTCGACGACGGGCGGATCGACACCTTCGAGCGGCTGTCCAACATCTGGATGAAGGTGACCCGCGGCGACATTCCGGCGCGCTTCGCCAAGATCAAGCAGACCTACCTCGAGGTGGCTGCCGACAGCCGCGACCAGATCCAGCGCGAGCAGACCATTCTCGACGCCTACAAGGACTTCCGCGTAGCCTTGAAGGAAGCTCAGGTGACCGGCTTCCAGATCCTGAAGATCGCCGAACAGCAGCTCGCGCAGCACAAGCAGGAGCTCGAGGTCGCCAGTGACGCGCTGCAACGAATCGGCGAGGGCGCGGATGCCGAGGCCCGCGCGCGGGGCGAGATGGCGCGCGACTTGAAGCTGCTCGCTCTGCAGGACGAGGACAAGCGTTACCAGATCGCCAAGGACCTGGCCGAGAACCTGTCGATCGCCTACGGCACCACCGAGGTGGTGATGGCGCGGTTGGCGCAGATCACCGACTGCAAGGAACGGGTGTACGCCCAGGCCGTGACGTTCTTCGGCACCAACGAGACGGTGTTCACCGCCTTGTCGGCGTCGTTCACCGGGATGCACGGGCTGCACGAAGCCACCGCCACGCTCGAAGCGATGAAGGACGGCATCAACAAGAGTCTGGAGAGCCTCGGTGAGGTGGGCACCAAGATCCAGGAGGCCGCGCTGCGGGCCGGCTACGGTCCCACGGTGCGCGCCGAGTCGGTGCGCAAGCTGGTCGAGGCGGTGGTCGGGTTCCAGGAGCGCAGCTACGAGATCGTCAACGAGATGCGGGTGCACAGCGCCAAGAACGAGGTGGAACTCAGTTCCGCGGTCGAGGACGGCAAGCGCCGGTTCGCTGCGCTGCAGGGTCGAGCGGCGGCAGCGCCGCTGCCGACCACCACCGCGTGAGTCGAAACCCCGATCTTGCCATGACCGAGTCTCCACCGACTGCGCGTGCCGCGACGCCCGAGGTGCACGTGCCCCTCGACGAGGTGATGCTGGCGATGGACGTGGTGGACACGCTCCGCCACCAACAGGAGCAGATCGAGGCCGAGCTCGGCGGCGAGCAGCGCGAGCGGCAGCTGACGGCGCGCATCAAGTCGATCTACGCCGCGCAGGGGATCGAGGTGGACGACGCGGTGATCGCCCAAGGGGTCGAGGCGCTGGTCGAAGACCGGTTCCGCTACACGCCACCCGAGCGCGGGTTCGCGGTGCGAGTGGCCGAGGTCTACGTGGAACGCGGTCGTTGGGCGTGGCGGGCGCTGCTCGCTGCGGCGGTGGTGGGCGTGCTGTGGCTCGCGATCGCGCTGCCGGCCTACTTCCGCCGCCAGGCACTGATCGAGTCGTTCGGCAACAGCGTCACGGCGCTGCAGCGGCAGGCCGAGCAGTTGACGGGCCGAGCGCAGGGCCTTCAGCGCGACATCGATGCTGCGCGCGCGGGACCCGGACCCGAGGCGACCAAACTGGCTCTGCAGCGCGCCGAACGCGCCCTGCACGCCGATCTGGGCGAAATCGGGAGGCTGCAGAAGGACCTCGGGGCGTTGCCGTCCGCCGGGCTCTACCCGGAACGCAAGCGCGAGCTCAACGAACTGGTGGTGCGGCACCGCAACACCGCCGCCCGACTCGGTGGCGCACTCGACGAGGTCGCGCGGGACCTCCGCGACAGCGACGCGCTGCGCGGCGTCAATCAGGAGGCGACCCAGCTGCTGCGGACCTTCGACCCGACCGATGTGCCGGAGGGCATCCGCACGGAGATCCGCGCGTTGCACCGCTCACTTTCGGCGGCGATCGCGGCTGGCGACTTGCCGAGCGCGATGAGCGGATTGCAGAGTCTGCGCGCGCGGATCGAGGCGCTCGCTGCAGCACGACACGCGCGGCAGCGGAACACCGCGAAACTGGAGCGATTGCGGGCGCAGCTTGCGGGGCTCGAGCTCGACAGCGCGACTTCCCGCGATCTCGACCAGCTCGAGCGAGCGGCCCGCGCGGCGGTGGCCGGCGACGACCCCGCCATCGCGACCACCGCGCTCGAGCGGCTCGGCGCTCTGGTGGGTTTGCTCGATCAGAGCTACGAGCTGCGGATCGTCAGCGCTCCGGGACGCAAGAGCGGTGTCACTCGGCGCGTGCAGGACCGCCGCGATGCCGCGCAGAACTACTACGTCGTGGTCGAGGCGCGTGGTGCGAATGGCCGCCCGGTGACGCTCGACATCACCAGTGAGGAAGACCAGCGGAGCACCCGCACCAGCACCTTCGGCATTCGCGTTCCGAAGTCGGTCTACGATTCCGTTCGGGCGGACAAGCGGGACAACGGCATCGTCGACGACAACCTGTTCGGCACCAAGGTGCGCGGCGCTCGCGCGCCGACGTACCGCTTCCCTACCGCCGGCGGCAACATCACCAGGGGGTGGTGACATGAAAACGGGCAGCGAAGTCTACCGCGACATCGACCGCAGTGTTCGGCAGGCGCAGGCGCAGCTCGATTCGGTCGGCGAAGAGATCGGCCGCCTGCGCGAACAGCGCGAGGCGACGCGCACCGAAGAAGCGCGGCTGCTCGGCGAGCTGGCGCGTATCCGTTGCGCCGAGCTCGCGGCCGATCGGATCGCCGGCGGCCTCGACCAGGCCGACCGTGACGCACTGGCGGTGCTCGAACAGCGCAAGCGCGCGCTCGGCGAACTCGATCAGCGGATCGCCGCGGCGGAACGCGAACTCGACGAGCTGACGCAACAGAGGGAGCGTACCCGGCACGCGCAGGATGGGGCGGTTGCCGCCCATGCCGCGCGAGTGGAACGCACTCTGCAACAGCTTGCGACCACCGAGCGCTACGAGGCGCAACTCGCACGGGTGGAGCGGACCACCAGCCAGGCGGCGCACGCCTCCGACAAGGCGAAGCTGGCGGAAGCGGACCGCGACAACAAGCGGAAACCCTACGAGCGCGACAAGCTGTTCCACTACCTGTGGAAGCGACGCTATCGATTCCCCGAGTACCGCGCGCTGCCGGTGTTCCGCGCGGCCGACGGTTGGGTCGCGCGGCTGTGCGGCTACGACCGCGCACACCGCGACTACGGCATGCTGCTGGCGATTCCCGAGAGACTGCGGGTGCACGCCGACCGCCTGCTTGCCGAGGCAACCACCGAGGCCGACGCGCTGGCTGCGCTGGAACGCGACGCGTTGGCCGGCGATGGTTCGCAAGAGCTCGCCGAGGCGGCGAAAGCCGCGGCCCGAGAACTCGGCGAAGTGGAAGAGCGGGTCGCGGCGCAGGAGCGCTCGAACCAGGAATTGGTCGAACAGCGCGCGCAGTTCGTCGCCGGCGAGGACCCGTTCAGCCGGCAAGCCCGGGCGGTGTTGCAGCGGCAGATCGAGAGCGAGGACGTGGCCACGCTGCGGTCGGATGCGGCGCGCACCGGATCCCCCGAAGACGACGTGGTAGCAGCCGCGGTCCTCGACCTGCGCAGGCGCCAGACGGACCTCGACCAGCGCTTGGAGACGGCCCGCGGCGATCAGGACCGTGCACTGCAGGCGTTGCGCGAAGTGCAGCGGCTGCGGCAACGGTTCCGGCAGAGTGGCTTCGACGCCAACAACTCGGTGTTCGACGCCGACGACGGGATCCTCGGCGCACTCGGAGGTCTGGCGCGCGGCGCGCTGATGTTCGGCGACGCCTGGTCGATCGTCAACCGCAGCCAGCGGTTCCGCCGGCTGCACCAACGAGCCCCGAGCAACGGAGCCGAGATCGCACTGAACGTGCTCGGCGGGCTGCTGTCGACCGCCGCCTCGGCGCTGGGTAACTCGAGCGGGAGCTTCGGCGGTTCGCCCCCCAGCGGAGGAGGCTTCGACTGGGGAGGGTTCGGCGGTTCCTCCGGCGGAGGTGGGGGCTTCTCCGGCGGCGACAGCGGCGGGTTCACCACCACGGACTCGTTCTGAGCCAACTCGCGCGCGGAAGCCTTCGCTTGTCGTTGGGGAAGCGGTTCGCTGCGCGTGACGTGTCTCCATCGGGCCCGCGCGCCGGCGACGACCCTGCATGCGCGGCGTTGCGAGATCGCGCAAGGTGGTTGTTGTCGAGGAGAACAGCAGGGTCTGCCCGGAGGCGGGGTACGTCCCCAGCGGAGCAGGTACGTTCGACGAAGCCAGCAGCGAACTTGCGCGATCGCAGCAGCACGGCCATGAATCGTCCGGGCTAGGAGTCTGCGCCACAGAATGACAACCCATGAGATCCGCGCCTTCCAGCACCTGTCACCCCCCGAAATCCTCGCCGAATCCACCAATTCGGCTGTGTTTTCGGGCGGCGACCTGCGCCGAAATCCACGAACCTCCTGAGTCACCCTTCTGTGGCGCAGACTCCTAGGCTGCACACCGGCATGGCGTTCCTCAGCGAATCCGAGCTCGCGACGCGGATCCTGTATCGCGACGCGGACGTGCTTGTGGTCGACAAGCCGTGGGGCATCCCGACGACAGGTTTGTCGTTGGACGACACCGACAGCGTGCAGTGGGCCGTGATCCACAGCGAGCGGACCATGACCTGGGCGGTGCACCAGCTCGACGCTGACACCTCCGGGGTGAACGTGTTCGCCCTTCGCAAGGCCGTGGTGCCGGTCTGGCAGCAGCGAATGCGCGCGCCGACAGGGCGGAAGATCTACCTCGCGGTGGTGCACGGCGAGATCGCGTTCGCCACCCGGGAAGTCGCCACGGACGTGGCCGGAAAACCTGCTCTGTCCCGCTTCACCCCGCTGTGCTGCACGCGGCACTACTCGCTGGTGAAGGTCGAGATCCACACCGGCCGCACCCACCAGATCCGAGTGCACGCGGAGCAGATTGGCCATCCGTTGGTCGGCGAGAAGTGGTACCGGACGCCGCGCTGCGACGTGCACCCGCGCCAGGCGCTGCACGCCTGGCAGCTGCGGTTCGCCGACGGACGCCAACCTACGTCGCTGTGCAGCCCCGTCCCCGGAGACCTACTCGAGCTGCTCGGTGCGCTCGGACTCGACCGTGGAGTGTCGTGACTTCGGACCGGAGATCGCTCTGCGCCGGGTCGGCGGCTGGTTGTCGCCGGACCTTGGACTGACGCTGCATCGAGGAGTCGGCGCCGAAAACGCAGATGGGATGAGAAGACCGGTTCCCCGATCACGCAGTGCCTTGCGGCCTGCAACAACGAATCGGGCCCAGGGCCCAAGACCAAGGGGCCGACCGGAATACGCCGGCTGCTTCAAGTGCCCCTCGTCCGGAGTTCGCAGCAAATGTGGCTGCGTCAAGGCGCTGCGACGACACGGCTAGGAGTCTGCGCCACAGAATGACAACCCATGAGATCCGCGCCTTCCAGCACCTGTCACCCCCCGAAAGCCTCGCCGAATCCACCAATTCGGCTGTGTTTTCGGGCGGCGACCTGCGCCGAAATCCACGAACCTCCTGAGTCACCCTTCTGTGGCGCAGACTCCTAGCGCCGTGAATCGCGGATCTGCCGGATCGCCCATCCCGCGGCGGTGACATGCGGACCGCGTTTGCCCGGCGGGCTGGCCAGCTTCTGCAGCGCGTCGAGTGCCGGCGTCGCGACGGGCCCCATCCGGCCGAGCTGACGGATCGCCATGCGCACCACGCGGGGATCCTTGTCATCCAAGGCCCCGACCAACTTGGGCACCAGCGCCGTGGCGAGCGGCCCGGCGACCGGCACCATGGAAATCACCGCGGCGCGGCGGGTCCGGTCGTCGGCGAGGAACTCCTGCTCGAGCAGCGCCACCAACTTCGGTTCGGCGACCCCGACCCGTGCCGCGGCGCGAAGCACCATCCCGTGTTGCTCGGCGGGAAAGCGCGACACGGTCGCGAGGATCTCCTTGGCAATCTGCGCATCGCCGTGCCCGCACGCGCCGAGAGCGTCGAGGCAGGCGGCGGCGACTCCCAGGTCGGGATCGGCGAGACCCGCGCGCAGCTTCGGCACCGCATCCGGGTGTGGGTGGGGTAGGAGACTCATCGCAGTGTGGCGCCGCACTTCCTTCGCCGCATGGTCGAGCAGCCCGATGCGCGCTGCAGCACTTTCGCGCGGCGCGGCCAGGAGCACCGGAAACAGCCGCTCCACGCGGGATGGGTCGGCGCGGATCGCGGCGACCACATGGGGGATCGCCCGTGGGAGCGCGGTGCTCCACGCCGGGTGGTGGGTGCACGCGGCGACGGCCGCCAGCGCGGCCGTTCGCAGCTTGGCGTCGGTCAGTGCTTCGACCACTGCCTGAGCCACCGCGCCGTCGACGCCGCCGAGCGCGCGGCCGAGGTCGTCGAGCGGGGCATTCGGGTCGAGTAGTTCGAGCAGCAGTGGCGTTGTCGACGCGGATGCACCGGCTGCCAGGATCGCCAGCAGGCGCCGGCGCTGCACCGGCTTCAGCGTGTCGAGCTTGGGTAACTTCGGCACGAGGGCCGCGCCGAAACTGCGCAAGGCGCTCTCGGCGGCGTTGGCGAACCGCAGGTTGTCGAGCAGTCGGACCAGTTCCGGCGTCGCTTCGGCGGCCGGGGCTCCCATGCGCCGGATGCGGTGGGTTGCGGGGACCACGCGACTCATCACTCCCGAAGCCAGGTCGGCCCGCAGCCGCGGAAGCAGTCTGTCCAGCGCGCCGCGCAGCTCGAATGCGCACACGCGGCGGGCGAGCTCCACCCGGCGTTTCGCCTCAGGGTCGTCGGTGCGCACTGCGGCGGCGAGCTGTTCGGCTAGCGTGGGGTCGCTTTCCTGCCACGCCGGTTCGACGCGCGAACGCTGGGGGAAGCCGTAGGCGAGCGCCGCATAGCCCCGCAGCTTCGCATCCGGATGACGCAGCATCCAGGCGAATAGATCGCGCTTGCTGTCGCCGGCCCCGCCGAGCGCCGCGGCGAGGGCTTCGCGTCGTCGATCCTCCTGTGGCAGCAACCGCAGGAGCTTGGGCGAGTGGATCGCGGTGGCGTCATGGGCGCAGCCGATGACGCGGAGCACCTGCTCGGCGTCGGCGCGGCGCGCCGGATCGGCGTTGCATCGCAGTTCCACCAGCTGCTCGACCAGTGGCAGGACCTCCTCCGGCTTGCGCTGCAGCAGCACGCGCAGTGCCGGGAAGCGCTCCGCGCCGCCGCCGCGCACCGCCGCAGCCAGCTGCTCGGCGGAACGTGGATCCGTGGCGGCGGTCGAAGCCGGCGTCGAGTGCGCTTCCACCTCGTTGCTCCGCAACTTCGTGCGCTGGAGCTGCAGGATTGCGCTGCGCAGGGCGTGGTTCATGGTCGGCGCGCCCCGCGCTTGCTGCTCCAGCCGCGGCAGCGCCATCCAGCCGACCGGCCCCAGCCGCAGCAACGCCTGCGTCGCTTCGAACGAGCTGCGGCGGCTGTTCCCCAGGTGCTCGGCGAGCGGTGCAGCGGCCCAGGAATCGGCTGCATCGAGGCGCACCAGGCCATCGCGCAGTGGCAGGGAGAAGCCCGAAGGTGGGTTGCGCAGCAGACCGACCAGCAGCCGGCGCCCGAACGGGTCGGCGCCGAGCGCGCGCGCGGCCGCGCGCTTGCCCGCCAGGAGGTCCTCCAGCAACGCGCCTGGCGAAGGGGCTGGGTCTTGCGGGGTGAGGACGAGCGCCAGGACGCAGGTTTCGAGCATCTTCCGGAGTCCGTATGGTGCGCGACAGCGGTCCGCAGTCGTGCGGCCCGTACCACGGCGAACCAGAACCAACATACCGACGTTGGCCGCCCCATGAACCACCCATGCAGATGCTGGATCCGCAGCTCGGCGGCGCGCACCGCCGCGGCGCTCACGCTGCTCGTCGCGGTTCCCGCCCAGGCGGAGCTGAAGACCATCCAGGAGGGGCTGCGTGACGCGGATTCCCGGATTCGGATCACCGCTATCGAACGGGCCGGGGGGCTGGGGGACGAGGCCGCGCCGCTGCTGCCGGCGCTGCTCCGGTTCCTTCGCGCCGGGCCGCAAGCGGAACGCAGCGCGGCGGTCGGCGCGCTGATCCGCCTGGGCGGGTCGGCGCGGCCGGCGGTGGCGGAACTCAGCCGGTGCCTGCGCGAGGCGGGGCCGGTGCGTGGGGCCGCCCACCTGGTGCTCGCCGCGCTCGCGGAAACCGAGTCGGAGGAGGACTGGATCGCCGACCTGAAGACCGCGGACGATCGCACACGGACCCGCGTGCTCGGCAAGCTGGCCGAGGTCGAGAAGCCTTCCGCGGCGCTGCTGTCCGCGGTGGTCCGCGTGTTGGCGGAGCCAAGACTCGCTCCCTCGGCGCGGATGACGCTGCTGGCACTCGCCGGACGTGCGGTGCCGGCGATTCCCGAGTTGCTGCGGCTGGTGGAGCAGACCGAGGACCGCACGGTGCGGCGCAGCTGCCTGGTGCTGGCACGCGACCTCGGGGTCACCCCTGCGGAAGGCCTCGGGATGGTGCGCCGGATGTTGCCCAAGGCCGACAGCATCACGCGCTACGCCCTGCTGGACCTGCTCGGTTCGTTCGCCGCGACCGACCGCGACGCATTCGACACCGTACTCGACATGCTGCAGCGCGGGGCGCGGGTGCGCCGGTACGACATGATGCGCGTGTTGCCCGACGTGCTGCGCAACCCGCGCCGCAAGGAACTCGTGTCGGCGATCGCGAGCCTGCTCGACGAATCGCCGGGGTTCTACCTACAACGCGAGGCGCTGCGCGGCCTGGGCGACGCGGTGACGCCCCTGATTCCGGTGCTCCTGGCCAAACTGGACGCGCGGATTCCGGCACCGCTGCTTCGCGGGCAGCTGGAAGCGCTGGTCGACGTCGGACCACAGGCCGCGGCGGTGCTGCCAAAGCTCGTCGCGGTGGCGGCCGACCCCGACCCGATCATGGCGCGCCTGGCGCTGCGCGGTGCGCGGCGCTGCGGCAAACCGGGCGGCGAGGTCGATGCGATCCTGAGTGCGGGGCTCGGCCACCCGGATGCGACCGTCCGTCGGGATGCAGTGCTGTCCGCGGCGCTGGTCGAGGACTGCGGTGTGGCGGTCCGCGCCCTGGTGCGCGGGCGGCTCGACGACCGGGTGGGCGCGGTGCAGGATGCCGCAGAGTTGGCGTTGCTGTGCCGCGGCGCGGCTTGGCCGGAGACCCTGAAGGACGACGACGCTCAGGATGCGAAGGTGCGCGCCAAGTTGGCCGCACTGCGCAAGCAAGCGGCCGATCCCGAGTTCGTCGCACAGGCGATCCGCACGGCGGCGCGGAGCGATCCGGATCTGGTGCGGATGATGGCGCTGCGGCACGCGTTCGGGCCTGCCCAGCGCGGCACCGCGGCTCACCACGAGTTCGTGGCCACGTGCTTCCGCGTCTTCGGGTCGGAGCTCGCCGATGCGGCCACCGACCACGTCTGTGCGCGAGTGCAGGACGACCCGGCGTTGTTGCCCGCAGTGCTGCGCAGCACGTGGCTCGTGTCGCGGGCACCGCTGTTGCGCATGGTGGCGGCCCGCGGCGACGAAGGCATCGTCGAGTTGGTGCGCAGCCTCACCAACAACGTCTCGCAGGACCCGCCCAAGCTGCAGGTCTTGGTCGATCTGCGCGCCGGCGCGGCACCGGTGCGACCGGTTCTCGAGGCGCTCCTTCCCGAGGCGCAGTCGGGGCTGGTGGGGCCGTTGCGCGCGGCGATCGAGGCCGTGCCGGCACCGAAGGAGGGTACCGCGGTGCCGATGCGCGCCCGCACCGTGGTGCTGAAGTGGCGCCTGCGTCGGTTGGAGATCCGCCCCTCGCGGGCGGGGGGGAGTGCGCCCGGGCGACAGCGTCTGGACGAGGCGGATGCGATGGCCGCACTGGGCTCCGACGACCCCGAGCTGGTCGGTCTGGCGATCCGGTTGGTCCGGAAGCTCCCGATGGCCCAGCAGGTAGCCGCGGTGCCGCGGCTCGAGGTATTGACCACCAGCGACCAAGAGGTCTCGGTCGCGGCGATGGAGGCGCTGCGGGCCATTGCACGCAGCCGGCGCCGCGTGCCACTCCCGCCGGCCGGCGAGCAGAGGTTCGCAGCGGATCCGCGCTCCCGGATCCGCGAGGCGTTGCGGCAGCGCTGGGTTCGTGGCGTCGGATCGGTGCCGATGGGTGCCATCCTGCGCGGGCTCGAGGATCCCGCGCCGGGGATGCGGCTGGCCGCGCTCGACGCAGGCGAGGAGATCATCGACGAAGCTTTCTGGGCGCAGCGGGTCGGCGCCCTACTCGAGGACCGGGTGCCGGCCGTGCGCTACCAGGCGCTCCACGTCCTCAGCCGCCACCCCACCGCCGCCGCGTCCGCACTCCCCGCGCTGGCGCGGATCGTGGAGGACCCCAGCGTCACCTCCAATGTCGACTTGCTGCTGCTCAAGATCGGCGCGGAGGCACTTCCCCTGCTGACCAAGCGCCTGCGCGCCGAACTCGCCGGTCTGCACTCCCGCCGGCGGAGCAGCATGATGTTGCTGGCGAACGTGCACCAGCTCGGTGCCGCCGCCCGCCCGCTGTTGCCACTGCTGCTCGAGGCGGCGCGCTCGGAGTCGCCGCAGGGTCGGGCGTACGCGACCCACGCGCTCGGCAGTTTGGGTGTCGCCACGGACGACCCCGCATTCGCAGCGATCCGGGAGGTGTTCCTGAAGTGCCTGAGCCTGCTGAGCGAACGCTCCGATGGAATGCTTGCCACGCGGACCTACGCCGGCCTCCAAGCGCTCGGCAAGTCCGGGTCGTTCGCGGTCTCCGCGGTGGTGCCCGTGCTGCAGGACCTGGTTTCGGGGTACTCCTCCGAGAGCAAGCGCATCGAGCTCCTGGTGAAGCTCGGCGCGCCCGCGGAGGTGTTGCTGCCGCAGATGAAGGGGCTGCTGGAGCGCACCGACAGGTCGGCGAACTCGGCCAAGCCGGCGGTTGCCATGATGCTCGGGGCGCTCGGCCCGCGCTGCATGGAACTGTTCGACGTGGTCTTCGCGGCGCGCAAGGACCGCAACGCGACGTGGCTTCCCGAGGCTCTCGTGCAACTCGCGCCATTCTGCGACGCGGAACGCGCCAAGCAGCTCGTCACGCACGTGTTGAGTGAGCTTCCGCGGCGCTCCTCGCGCTCGTTCCGCAACATCCAGGCGCTCGCCGCCTTGGGTGCCCACGGTGTGGACGCCCTGCTGTCGACGCTCGACGGTCCGAACGCGTGGGCGGCGAGCCAGGTGATCCGCACCATGGCGGCCAAGCAGCCGGCCCTGCTGTGGGCACGCCGCAAGCAGCTCGGACCGGCACACCTCGCCGCGCTTCTGGAGGGCATCGCGGCTGCCGAACCGGTGGAGCCCTGGATGGCGGAGGCCGCGGTAGCGCACCTCGACGACCCCGGGCACCGCGTGAAGACCGCGGCGTTCCGCTTGCTGGCGCGGCAGGGTCGTGCCGCGGTTCCGGTGTTGCGCGCCCGCCTGGCGAATGCGCCCGAACACGCCTGGGACCTGCTGAGCAGCACCCAGCAGCTCGGAATCCGCGGCGCCGAGTTCGTGCCGGCCCTGGTCACGCTCTACCGCGCTGCGGAGGTCCAGCGCAAGCGGCTCGATGACCCCCGGGAGGTGAAGCAGCTGGAAGCGCGGCAGCGCGCGCTCTTGCAGTCGCTCCCCCGCTACGGCCCCAAGGGTGTCGTCGCCCTGGAGATGCTCGGGATCGCGAAGGATCGGGTCGAGCCACTGCTGATCGGCGCGCTGAGTTCCTCGCACATGCCGACCCGCATCGCCGCGGCGCGCGCTCTGGTTGCGGTGCAGTCCCGCAGTCCGCGGGCGGCGCGCGCGCTCCGCACCATGATGCGTTCGAAGAACGCGGGAGAGCGCCGGTGGGGGATGGTGGGGTTCTTGGGCGTGATGCCGGAGTTGAAGCCGTCGAACGATCAAGTGGAGTCGGTCGCATGGCTGCTGGCCAACGCGGATGCCAAGGTTCGCAGTCGGGTGATCCGCGCCGCCGGTTCGCTCTCCGCCTGGGGGGACGACCTGCTCGCCCTGCTCGTGCTGTGTCTGTCGGACCCCGATCGCGAGGTCGCCGCTGCCGCGCGCAGCGCGATCGAGAAGTGGGGTGCAGCCGGAGCGAAGGCGCAGAAGCTGCTGTGAGATACGTGGTGGGCGACATTCGCCCGCCACGCCACCCACGGTGATCGCCAGGTGCCCACCTCGGCGCGACACGGCGTGCCGGGGACTCTCGTCCGCGCGTTGTCACCGGGCAAGTCTCGTCACGGGGCAAACCGTGAGTGGCTGCTCCGGGAGTGTCTCCATGCAGCCGATACCGAAGCCGGCAGGCCGGATCGAACCATGACACCCTTCACGCGCCGGGCCATCCCCATGGGATGGCTGTTCGGGCTCGCGTCGCTACTCGGCGCGCAGTCGCACACTGTGTACACCGTGCAGGGTGATGCCCCGCACGACCTCCTCGGGATCGCCACCGCCGGAGTGGGGGACGTCGACGGCGACGGCACTCCCGATTTCGCGGTGGGCGCATACGAGGCCCAAGGGAGCACCGGCATGGTGAAGGTGCTGTCCGGCCGCACCGGGCTCCTGCTGCTCACGCTGCGGGGCAGCGAAGCCGGCGAGCGGTTCGGCTGCGCGGTCGCGGGGGTCGGCGACATCGACCGCGACGGGCACGCCGACGTGCTGGTGGGTTCCTACATGGTGGACCGCGCGACCCTGTTCTCCGGGCGCACCGGGTTGCCGCTGTGGCGCGGCAGCGGGGCTGCAGGCAGCTCGTTCGGCCTCAGCGTCGGCGCCGCCGGGGACGTCGATCGCGACGGGGTGCCCGACTGGATCGTCGGCGCGCCGTTGGACGACGCCGCGGGCGAGGACTCCGGGTGCGCGGTGGTGTACTCCGGCCGCACCGGTGGTGAGCTGTGGCGCTTCCACGGCGCTGCCCCGCACGACTGGTTCGGCTACGCCGTGAACGGGGCGGGCGATGTCGATCGCGACGGCGCGGCCGACCTGATCGTAGGTGCCTGCTACGAGGACCTGGGCTTCGTCAACACCGGCAGCGCCCGGGTGTACTCGGGACGGAGCGGTGCGGTGCTGCACACCTTCGCCGGCTCGGCCCAGAGCGATTGGTTCGGCGTGGCGGTGGCATGCGCGGGAGACCTCGACCGCGACGGCCACGACGACATCGTGGTGGGGGCGAGTGGCGCCGACGACGGGGGACCGGACTCCGGCAGCGCGACCGCGTTCTCGGGGCGCACCGGAAAGGTGCTGTTCCACTGGGTCGGCGCCCTGCCCGGCGACGAGTTCGGTGTGGCGGTCGCGGGTGGTGCCGACCTCGATGGCGACCGCCGCCCCGACGTGGTGGTCGGTGCCTACCGCGGCAGTGTCGCGCTGTCGGGTGCGGGAAGCGTCTACGCGTTCTCCGGCCACAATGGCAAGCAGCTGGTCGTGCAACACGGGGAGAACGTCGACGATCGCCTCGGCGTGTCGGTCGCGCTGCTCGGCGACCTCGACGGGGACGGCTACGGTGAGTTCGCGGCGGGCGCGGTGTACAGCGATCTCGGTGGCCGCGATGCCGGGTGCGCGCGGGTCTTTTCGTTCGCCGCGCGAGCGCTCACCGCGAACGTGCTGACGATCTCGGTGGCCACCGGCGGCACGCAGGTGCTGTCGATCGACGTCGGCCCGGAGCACGCCGGGCGTTCGTTCCTGCTGCTCGGCTCGGCGAGCGGAACGGCGCCGGGCTTCAAGCTCCAAGGCGTCGAGGTTCCGCTGCGCTTCGACAACTACACGCAGTACACGACGACCAACCTGAACTCGTCGCTGCTGCTCGGCAGCCCCGGGACGCTGGACGCACTCGGGCGCGGCACCGCGCGACTCCAGCTACCCACGGGAATGCCGGCATCGCTGGTGGGAACAACTCTGTTCCACGCCGCGGTGGTGTACGACAACAAGGTTCGGTTGGCGACCAACGCGGCACCCGTCAATCTGCTCGAGTAGGCGCGGGATGTCCGGGCCGGGGGTTGCACCGCGCAACGCGGTCGGCGACGCTCCGCGGCTCGCCGGAGCCCCCCCCGTGTCCGACCTTTCCGCGCTGAAAATCGACCGCAAGCCGACCGCCGCACCGGCGTCGCGCGGCCGCAAGCCCCACGGTGCCTGGCCGCTGCGCATCGTGGTGTTGCTGGTGCTGGCTGCGCTGGGCTACCTGTTCCACCGGCCGGTGATGGGATTCGTCGACCGCCTCCGGCTGCCGAAGGTCGCGGTCGCGGTAGTCGCGCTCAGCCACCCGGCAGAGGTCGGTGCGGTGCAGGGCACCGCGGCCAATGGTTACATCGTCGCCGCGCGGCGTGCGGCGTTGTCTGCGGACACTCCGGGGCGAATCGTCGAACTCAACGTGACCGAGGGATCCAAGGTCAAGAAGGGCGAGGTGGTGGCGCGCCTGTACGCGGACGAATACGCGGCCGCCGTAGCGCTGGCCGACGCGGATGTAGTGGCGGCGCGGGCCGATGCGGCGCGCGCCACCGCAGGTGTGGCGTCTGCACGCATCGAAGTGCTGCGCCGCCAGCGCACCCAGGCGGCAGCGGGAGCCGGTCGCGACGAAGCAAGCGCGCAGGCCGAACTGGCGCGAACGCGGCTGGAGCGCGCCCGGCGGCTGTTCCGGGATCAGCTGTTGGCCGCCGCCGAGTTCGATGCGGCAGAGGCCGAGCACACCAGCCGACTGGCGCGCGTGGCGTCCGCCGATGCGCTGGCCAAGGCTGCCGAGGCCGAGGTCGAAGACGCCAGCCAGCAGCTGGCCGTCGCCACCGCGGCGAGCGCAGCTGCGCAGGCGCGGGTCACCGTCGCCGAGGCGCGCGCGCAGCAGGCCAAGGCCACGCTGACCAAGACCGACGTGCGGGCACCGTTCGACGGCATCGTGGTGTTGAAGGATGCCGAAGTCGGCGAGGTGGTCTCACCCAACTCGCAGAGCGGCGGCAGCGCGCGGGGTTCGGTGTGCACCATGGTCGACTTCGCGTCGTTGGAGGTGCAGGCGGACGTGCCGGAGACCAGCATTGCCTCGGTGCGGGTCGACGCACCCGCCGACATCTTCCTCGACGCCTATCCCGGCAAGCTCTACCGCGGCAGGGTGGCTCGGATCTGGCCGACCGCCGACCGGCAGAAGGCCAGCATCGAAGTGCGGATCGCCTTCGAGCAACGCGACGAGGACCTACGACCCAACATGGGCGTGCGGGTGGTGTTCCGCAATGAGCCGCGGGCAGGCGCCGCCGTCGCCGCGCCGCAGCAGCAGCGAAAACAGATCCTGATCGACGAACGGGCGCTGGTCGAGTCGGCGAGCACGATGGGCGTGTTCGTGCTGGAGCGTGATACGGTGCGCTACCAGGCACTCCGACTCGGCGAACGCCGGGCCGGCCAGGTCGCGGTTCTCGAAGGGCTCGGGCCGGGGCAGCGCATCGTCGTCGCGCCGCCCGCCGACCTGCGCGACGGCACCCGCGTCTTGGTTGCGGACAAGTAGGCAACACCCATGGACCACCTCATCGATCTGCGCGGCGTCACCCGCGCCTACCAGCGCGGCGGCGAGACCGTCTCGGTGCTCGACGGTCTCGACCTGCAGATGGACGCAGGCAGCTTCTATGCCCTGATGGGGCCCTCGGGGTCGGGCAAGACCACCCTGCTCAACTTGATCGGCGGACTCGATCGTCCCGACTCCGGCGAAGTGCTGGTCGACGGGACCGATCTGGCGCACCTCGGCGGATCGGCGCTGTCGCGCTGGCGAGCCGATCACGTCGGGTTCGTGTTCCAAGGCTTCAACCTGTTGCCGGTCCTGTCGGCGCTCGACAACGTGCTGCTGCCACTGCAGCTCACTCCGCTGTCGCGCCGCGCGCGCCACGAGCAGGCCGAGCGGGCACTCGCGCTGGTGGGCCTCGGCGACCGCATGCACCACAAGCCGCGGGAGTTGTCGGGTGGCCAGGAGCAGCGGGTCGCAATCGCGCGCGCCATTGCCACGGACCCGACGCTGATCCTCGCTGACGAACCGACCGGCGATCTCGACCGCAGCTCGGCCGACGCGGTGCTCGAGCTGTTGGCGCGGCTCAACGAGGAGCTGGGCAAGACCATCCTCATGGTCACGCACGATCCCTTGGCGGCGTCGTTCGCCCACCGCCTGGTGCACCTCGACAAGGGGCGGCTCGGCCGCATCGAGGACAACCCGGAGCGCCGTCCGACGGCAGGGCGCCCGGCGTGATCCTCAAGCTGATGTTCCGCAACCTGCTGGCCCACCCGGTGCGCACCGTGCTCACCGGCGGCTCGGTGCTGCTGGCGGTGTTCCTGCTGTGCTTCCTCCGCGCCACGGTCACCGCGCTGACCAGCTCGGTCGAACAGGCGTCGACGCAACGGCTCTGGGTACAGTCGGCGGTGAGCCTGCTGGTCGACCTGCCGCTCGCCTACGAGAGCAAGATCAAGCAGGTCGACGGGATCGAGTGGGTCTGCAAGTGGCAGTGGTTCGGCGGCTACTACAAGGAGGAGTCGAACTTCTTTGCGCAGTTCGGCGTCGACCCGGAGACCATGCTGAAGAGCTACCCGGAGATGGAGATCGTCTCGGGCAGCTACGAGGAGTTCGCCAAGTCGCGCACCGGCTGCATGATCGGTCTCGACTTGCAGCGGCGGTACGGCTTCAAGGTCGGCGACCGCGTGCCCATCGTCGGCAAGATCTTCCCGCGCAAGGACGGTTCGCCGTGGGAGTTCGAGGTCAAGGCGGTGTACCGCACCACCAGCGCGGCCATCGACCAGGGCACGCTGTACTTCCCGTTCGACTACTTGCGCGAGAGCATCGAAGGGGGGAGCGCATGGGGCGACGTGGGCATCGGCGTGTTCCTGGTCAAGTTGCGGCCGGGTGCCGACCCGACCCGGGTCGCTGCTGCGATCGACCTGCTGTTCGACCGGGGGCCGCAACGGGTCCAGACGACGACCGAGGCCGAGTTCAGCCGCCAGTTCGTGTCGATGATGGGCAACGTCCCGTTGTTGCTCCAATCGATCGGCGGTGCGGTGCTGTTCGCGATCTTCTTCGCAATGCTGAACACGATGTTGATGGCCGGGCGCGAGCGCACTCGGGACATCGGTGTGATGAAGGCGCTCGGATTCACCGACGCGGTGGTGTTCCGTAGCTTGCTGGGCGAGTCGCTGCTGCTGTGCCTGCTCGGTGGCGGCGCCGGCGCCGGACTCGCCAAGTTGGTCGAGGCTGGGTTGCAGCGCGTCATGTCCGCGCAATTCCCCGGGTTCGCCATCGATGCGGCCACGGTGGGAGTCGGCCTCGGGGCAGCGTTGGTCATCGGGACCTTGGCTGGGCTTGGTCCCGGCTGGCGGGCGCGTGGCCTGACCCCGGTCGCCGCACTGCGGGAGGGCATCTGATGGCGCTGGTGCCGGTCCGCTACAACCTGCGCAGTCTGTTCGTGCGCCGCACCACCACCCTGCTCACCGTGATCAGCACCGGTGCGACGGTGGCCGTGCTCGCCGGAGTGCTGGCGCTGCAGCA